>NZ_AP043782.1:4800000-6449430 GCF_055388355.1 Prosthecobacter fluviatilis | reverse complement strand
ACCCGCACGTTCATCGCGCAAACACACGCCCTGTGCGGGGATCAAGATGATCCCCCTCCGGCGGAAAGGGATCGTCCCGATCCCTCACGCTCCCGCCACACCCAGCACTCCCCGCACTCCCCACCACCCCAGCACGCACGTTCATCACGCAAACACACGCCCTGTGCGGGGATCAAGATGATCCCCCTCCGGCGGAGAGGGATCGTCCCGATCCCTCACGCTCCCGCAACACCCATCACTCCCCACCACCCACCGTTCAATGTTCAATGTTCCCCACCCGCCTCACACCCTCACCACACTCTCGATCTCCCCCGCCGCAAACACGTGCCCGCCCAGCGTCAGGCGCAGCGGCCTGCCCGCACCGGCCGCCGCTGCCTCCTCCGCCACACGCAGCAGTCCCTCACGCTCGCGCAGCTCACCGCGCAGCTGCACACGCACCGGCTTTCCCAGCGGCACGCCCCAGCGTTGTTCAAAGGCCAGCCGCGCCGCCTCCGCCTCGCCCTTCCAGCGCGCAAAGCCGTCCTCCCCCGCGTGCACCGGCAGCTCCGCGCTGCGCCGTCGTGCTTCTTCAGCCGCCTTCTCCGCAGCCATCTCGGACTTCCACGCTGAGTAGCCGTCCGCCTCCGCCACTGGCGGCGGCGCCTGAAACAGCTCCAGCCCCTCCGTCACCTCCGGCTTGGGCACAGGCCCCGTCTGCAGACTCTGCAGCTGCCCTGCCACCGCCCACGACCGCTCCGCAAACAGCGGCAGCACCGGCAGCTCTCCTTGTTCATCAGTCATCTCGGCCATTCTCCATCACACATTTCGTCCTTCCCAGCTCTGCAGGTTCAGGAAACAACTGTCAACCATCGTCAACAACCGTAAACCACCGTCAACTCCGTTTAGGCCGCCCGCGTCACACGCTTCCAGAAAAAGTCCAGCTCACGCGCCAGCACGCTCATCACCTGCGCAGGCGTGGCCTCCAGCGCGCCGCTTTCCGCCTCCTTGATGATCCGCTGCATCGCATACAGCGCCGCCACGTTCTGCGAGTCCAGGTGGATCACATCCACGTGCTTCTTCAGCTCCTCGCCAAACGCCGTGCTGTGCTGCAAGATCGCCCAGCTCTGCTGCTCACGGTCCGTCTTGAAAGTCGTCACCTTCAGCCGCGGCACCGCCAGCCCGGTGGACTGCGCGTCCTGGCTCAGCTCCGCCAGCCGCCCGGCGGCAAAGCCCGCCAGCGTGCGCCAGTAGGAGCCGTCCGCGAAATTCGCCAGGCCAAACACCACCTCCAGCCCCTGCAGCGACCAGCACATCGCATACCGCCCCGTCATGCCCGGCAGCTCATGCTCGCTGAAGCGCACCAGCGGAAAGCGCTTGCCCGCCAGCCGGATCAGGTCCGCCAGCTTCGTGAAATCCAGCGGCAGAGACACCGCCTCCGCAGCCATCTGCAGCCTCAGCGCCTCATACCTCCCCAGCAGCGCATCGCGCTCCGGGTTTGGCGGCGGCACAAAGGCCGGTGCCGCAGCCGCAAAAGCCGGGGCAGGCAGCTCCGCCACCGCAGCCTGGGCATTCGAGGCCGCGGCAGCCCCCAGCACATCCGCCAGACGCTCCGCCACATTTTTCGCCCCCTGGCTCTCCGCCTTCGCAGGCGGCGTGCTCGGCTGCCTCAGCTTGCCCAGCATCTCACGCAGATTTTCAAACGCCCCCGCAGAGCTCGGGGAGAACTGCGCAGGAGCCTCCTCCGCCGCATCCTCCTCCTCACCGCTCGCCATGGCCGCAGGCGGCGGGTGCATGCCGTTCCCGTTCAGCCCCGCAGGCGGCGGCAGCAGCGGCGCCTCATCCTCCTGCGGCAGCGCCGGCGTCGGCTCCGCCAGCCCCTCCGCCATCAGCTTCATCTGCACCGCCGTGCCCGTGTCGAAAATCGAAATCTCGCCCGGCCGCTCGTCCTCAGCGCCCTCGGCCATCAGCGGCAGCCCCCGCTCCTCCGCAGCCAGCCCCAGGGCAGAGACGCCCCCCGTCACAGCGGGCGGGGCAGACGGCGTCTGCTGAAAAAACTCCCACTGCTTTGCCGCATGGCGCAGAAACGTACGCGCAGACACCGAGCCCAGCGGCCGCCCCATGAAGTAGCGCTTCACATCCAGAAACACCGCAAACTCACGCCCCAGCTCTGCCGCGATGCCCGCCTGCTGCAGCCTCAGCTCCAGCAGCGTCGTCGCCTCCGTCTCATTGATCCCCCGCAGCAGCATCTGCGAGGCCGTCAGCCGGTCCTCCATCGCGCTCGGCAGGTGGTGGCCAAACGTCGCCTGCCACACATCCTGGTTCAGGCTCAGCACCACATTCACCCCGTCCATCTCAGACATGTCCAGCAGCAGCGTGGCGATCTTCAGCCCCGCCTCCGGGTTCCGGTAATACGCGTCCAGGTGGTCCACCAGCAGCACCACCGGCCGCCACAGGCCCAGCAGCCGCAGCCACGTCACCGGCCCCTCGTTGCTCTCATCTGCCGCCAGCATGCGCAGCACCGCCATGTGGGAAAGCCCCCCGTCCAGCGCGTGGTTCAGCATCGCATTCACCCACGACTCCAGCGCCGCTGGGATCGCCGGCACGCGCCTCATCGCCTGCTCCGTCATCGGCCTGCGCAGCTGCCCCTCAAAGCGCCGCACCCAGTCGCCGATCAGCCTCGCGCCACCGTTCACATCAAACACCTCCACAGGGTCGCCGCTCAGCACCCGCAGCGCCTGCTCCGGGTTCGCGCATGGCAGCGTCCCGTTCTCGATCAGCCGCCGCACCAGCGACGCGCACACACCCGCACAGGCCTCTCGCAGCTTCGTCCAGCCCGCCCGCGAGGCCTCCGCACGCGCCATCGCCTCCAGCCCGCGCACCGCCACGGCGGAAAGACCGATCTCGTCCTCCAGCCGAAACGCCAGCGGCACCAGCACCACCTGCCCGTTTGCCGCCGCCGCCAGACGCCCCAGCAGGTGCGTCTTGCCATAGCCCGCACGCGGCGCCGTCAGCATCAGCAAAGGCTGCCCGCCAGCGCGGCCCGCGCTGCTCTGCCGCTCGTCGATCGACGTCGTCAGCAGCTCCAAAATGTCACCGTTCATCCCCGGCACCGAGCGGTTTTCCGCCACTCCAAACGGCCCTCCGCACACATCATCCGCAAACGGGTTCATCATCTCCCCCGGCGACCCTGCGGAAGGCAGGCCCGGAGCGAACGGCAAAGAGTTGAGAGATGTCGATTCTGGATTTTCCACAATTAATCCGACTTCAGAGTTCTGATTCAGGACAGATTCAATGATATTTATGCCAAATCATACTCCGCAGAAAGTAAGATTTTTGACAGTGATGTTATTCTCGAAAACGAGAATAACCACATCTCTCGATAGAACGCCTCCCACCATCCCTCGGACACTCCTCTGCGGAGGAGGGAGACCATCCATGATGAATTCCAGCAATGGAAAAATCATCCCTCGGACACTCCTCTGCGGAGGAGGGAGACCATCCTGGTCCCCGGCTATGGCACTCCGCGCCAAACAACCAGCCACGGCGCAACGCAGCGCCATTTGGACTGCGGTTGCGAAGTGAAGAATGAACGAAGCTACCGCTTTCGACGGCCAGGACGGCGGGAGCAGCACCCAAAGCCCACCGGATGCGGGAGATTGCCGGCCTTTCCCACCTCGCAGAACTCACGCAAGCCCTGGGCCACTCGAAAGCGGTAGCTCCACTCGTTCCTCGTTCCGCAACCGCACTCCAAAAAATCATCGGCCCGCCTGCAGGGCCATCGCGCAGGCAGTGGAGCAATCAAGACGCCCGCATCACCTACCGCCCCGCAGCCCCCAGCACCCCCAGACGCTTCAGGTACCACCTCAGCCCCGCCGTGTCATCCTCACGCCTCACACGCAAACGATGCCCCTCTCCCGTCGCCGAATAGCGCGCACTCGGAATCTCAAAAGCCTCCCGAAAGTCAGCGTATTCCTCCTGGGTCAGCTCACGCGAAAGCGGAATGGCTGAACTGCCCTTTTCCAGCAGCCAAACTGGAGACATCACCCAAATGAGGACCAGCAGCGCCGTGATCCCATGCCTCCAGCGCGCCAGTCGCGTGCGAGCAAAAAACAGCGACATCAAGAAAGCGCTGGCAAGCATGAGCCACGGACTGGCTAGCACGACCTCAGCACCCGGGATGCGCAAAGCCGCAGCCTGCCCGCCATAGATCGCCGCAAAATCACCCGCAGGCATGAAGAGAAGCAGCGGAAGGATGAAATCATCCCACTTCCAGGGAAACTCTTTCGACGATGGCCGCTCGGCATCCATGCTCACGGCAGGCAGCCTACCAGAAAACAGCAGCCCGGCAAAAGCGAAGCTCAGGAAGTACGACAGACATTGCCTCACTCCGTTCGCCCTGCGGGCAGCCTTCGGCTGGCTGCCTACGCTTCGCTCCGGCTCCTGTCTGTCGGTCAGTGCTACCGCCAGCCCCACAACCCGCCGTCAACCAAACACCACGGCGATGCCATCAAAAACTCTTCCGCACCTCCTGCCACTCCTCCCAGCAGCGCTGCGGGTCGATGTCCTTGTACCCGCGCTCCGCATCGATCTTCTCCGCCACATCCCTCGGCACCGCCGCCGCCTTGCAGCCATTGCGGATCTCGATCACCTCCGCCTCCGTCAGCGGGCTCCCCTTCTCCTGCTCCCTGCTCACCAGGATCGAAATCAAACTCGGGATCGGATAAATCAGCAAAGGCTCGGAATCACTCATGGCGTCGGCGGGAAAAGATGCGCCTCCTTTTCACTCAACCGGGAACGGGTCAAGCCCCAGAATCACATCATGATCCGCTTTCTTCACCTCCATGAAAAAGGGGCGCCTTCGTGAGCATTTGCCTCAATCCTCGGTGACAAGTTCCACTCGTTTGATCACAGGCGTCCTGGGGTCAGAGATGTCCACGGTGAAGGAATAGACCGCCATGAAATTAGGGTCTTCATCTACTGCGAGAGTCTTGATAAGTGCGCCCGTGCCTGCCGAAAACTGAAGGGTGCTGCGGCCAGGCCAGCCCTGAAAGTTCAGGTGCCATCGTGACCGAAACCCTTTGAAGCGCGGGATCATGGCCTCGATCACAGGAACCGTGTCCGGCAGCGTGACCGCGGCGAAGGCCTCCGGCATTTCCAACGTGCCTTGCAGGCGATAAACAAGGAGATGCGTGTAAAACCGCTCGGAGAACGACAGGGCCACCGCCGATCCATCGGCGTTCCAGTGCGCCCTGATATGAGTGCGGAGTGGTTGGGGGTCGGACTCGGGATCTGCCGCATACGGAAACGTCACAAGCACCCGGTTGCCTGCACTTGCGACAATCTGGACGTTCGGCGAGTCCTCAAGAAGAGGATCGGTCTCTTTGGCCCGATCATGAGTGAGGCGGATGACAAACCTCCCATCGGGCGAGGCCGCATTAGGAACCACCACGGGTTCGGCCGCAGTCAGGCAGGCAAAAGCAACGAACAGGTGCAAGGCAGTGATAAAAAGTGCTTTCATTTCAGTCAGTCATTGAATGCCGGCGGCCGGGATTGGCAGAGATCGCAAAGCGCCAGAAACCTCACCCCACGCTTCACCCCGGGCAAGTGTCTTCGACAGCGTGAACCACGACCAGAACAGCGGCAGCACAAACACCCCGAGCCAGAAGAAGTCCCGCCCGCGTGAATCTGCCGCTTCTGCAGGCCGCTGCGCTGGATCAGCCGCGTTCATGGTTCTTTTTCCTCCACACTCAGCCAGATGCCCTTCGCCGTTTCAGCACTCATGGCAGCATGACAGGTGGAGAGTGAAAAAGCAGATCCATGCTGTGATGCACCTCTTCATTTTTTCAGATCCTTCTCGATCAGCCGGCTTCGGGCATAGGTCACATCAGCAAGCTTGCCAGGAAACCTCCGCCCGATCTCATCCAGCAGCGGCTCCACTTTCTCCTTCGGAAAACGCCCCGAGCCCAAGGCCATGATGGCAATCTCTTGCATGTCCTTGTTGTGATCCATCGTGTTCACGATCGTCCGCGCCCCAGTGGCAATGTCCCGCACAAACTCAAACGATCCCTTTTCCACCGCCAGCACATCCGTCGCCGCCTGCTCAGCCTCTTTCTCTGAAACCAACCCCTCGCCTGCATCGGTCGCCAGATCCAGTCTGCCCTGCATGTAGAGCCGGAAGCGGATCGTCGCAGGCTTGCCCTCCTTGGGCTGATGCCCGTTGATTTTGCAGAAGCAGTCCTTCTTCACCTTCATGCGGCCATAGCTGTTGCCGCACCAGCTAAAGGCATGCGGCTGCACCCGTACCCAGGAGCCATCCTCCTTCCGCGTCTCCAGCTTCAGATACACATCCCCATCCTGCGAGCCCAGCACGATGTCACGGTCGCTGCGGTTGATCAGGTAAACATCCACGTCCTGCCCCTTCACCGCCCGCGCGTAATCCGCAAACAGCGTGACCTTCCCCTCCGTGCTCGGGATTCCGCCCGGAAGCTTCGCCAGCGGCTCTCCCGCAGGCCGTTGATTCGGAATAAACTCAAAGGGATCAGCCGCAAAGCTCCCCACGCCGCACAGCATCACCATCATCAGGACCATCAGGGTTTGTCGCTTCATAAAGGCATCGGGTTGGTTTTGACCGCCTGACTGCCAGCCACGCACCCCGTGGAGCCAGTCTGATTTGAATCGAATTCCCCTTCATGAAATCGGAAAAGCCGCCGCAGGTCAAGCTCCTGCGCTCCCGATAATCCGCCCCTGCAAGCCCCCTTTCTCCATCCCCACGCCATGGCCCGCCCCCTGCTCCCCATCCCCACGTGGTGACCGCGCTCCCACCTCCGGCCCATGTACCATTTTCAGTTCCCATTTTGCAGTTTGCAGTCCTTCCCGCCACGACTCCATTCTCCCCGGGCGTTCCCTCCCTTTTCCCTTTCACTTACCCCTTTTCACTTCACCCTCCCCATCCATCGCCCTCTCCCCGCAAAGAACACCCCTCCCCCGCGCGTTAAGCTTCCATTCCACGCATGAATCTCGCCCTTCGTCCCGCCACGCATGCAGCTCTGGAGCGTTTCCGCCGCCGCCGCCAGAAGCTCCTGCAGTTCCGCGCCCTGCTCTGCGCCGCCGCCATCGCCCTCGCGGCCTTCGCGCTCATCGCCCTGCTGGACCGCGCGTGGTTTCTTCCGGACGCGCTTCGCCCGTGGCTCACGGTAACAGCTTACCTCGGCGCTGCCTACGCCGCCTGGCGCGTGGCCTTGCGCTTCATCGCCCAGGCCAGCGGCAAAGAAGGCACCGCCAGACTCATCGAGGCTGCTGAGCCTGCTCTGCACGAGCGCCTGCTCGCCGCCGTCGAGCTCGCCGATCCCAAAGGCGGCGTGAACGTGAAGGACTCCGTCGAGTTCCGGGAAAAGCTCCAGGAAGATGTCGCCTCCGCCCTCGAAGGCATCGACTGGGCCGCCCGCCTGCCCACCCGCGCGCTGCGCCCCTGGTTCATCGCCCTGGGGTCAGTCGCCGCCGTCATCCTCCTGCTCTGCCTCGTACCCGGCCTGCACCTGGGCGGCTTCATGGCGCGCGCCGCGCTGCCATTCGCGAATCTCGAACGCCCCGCCTCCGTCAAGATCCGCATCCTCGAGCCCCTCCAGGCCAGCGCCCTCGCCCCCATCGGTTCGGAGGTCCCCCTCATCATCGAAACCGAAGGCCCGCAGCCCGCGCTGGCCACCCTGGAGTTTGCCGTGGAGGGGTCCAAGCCCCGCAAAACGGAACTCTCCGCCGTCGGCACCGCACGCTTTGAGGGCGTCATTCCCGTGGGCCAGACAGACCTCCGCTACCGCGTGCATGCCGCCGATGCCATCAGCCCCTGGCGCACCCTCAGCGCCCGCCCGCGCCCCCGCATCGTCGAGTTCACCAAGACCATCATCCCCCCCGCCTACTCCGGCTGGCAGCAGTCCAAATCCACCGCCGACCAGGGCGACCTCGAAGCCCTCGACGGCTCCACCATCAAGCTCACCCTCAAGGCCAACCAGCCCCTCTCCAGCAGCGACTTCGTCCTGAACCCGGACCTCCCCGAGAAACAGCCCCTGCCCTCCGCCACCACGCCCGAGGGCCTGCTCACCGCAGACATCGCCGTGCAGGTCGCGCACAGCTCCTGGCAGGTCACCTTGAAGGCCAAAGAAACCGGCTTCACCAATGAGGAGAGCACCCCCTGGCGCATCACCACCATCCCCGATCTCCCCCCCACCGCGCAGATCACCGAGCCCGCAGAGCAGATCGAGCTCCTGCCAGATGAAGCCGTCCGCCTCGCCGGACTCGCCACCGACGACGTCGGCCTCGGTGCCCTGAAGCTCGCCCACGCCATCAACGGTGCCGACTGGGCCGAGCGCGACCTCCAGATCGCCAAGGCAGCCAAGGAGGCCCCCGTGCAGACGCTCCTCCCCCTCGCCCCCCTCGGCGTGAAGCCCGGAGACGCCCTCCTCATCAAGCTCATCGCCACCGACCTCAAAGGCCAGAAGGCCGAGTCCCCGCCCGTCCGCGTCATCATCCTGGAGCAGACCGTCGATCCCCGCCAGCGCGACTGGGCCGAAAGCCAGCGCCGCCTCGCCCTGAAGGCCGAGCGCCTCGACGAGCAGGCCCGCGAGCTGCGCAAGGAGCTCGACAAAGTCCGCAAGAGCGAAAAGAACGCCCGCAAGGAAAGAGACCCCGACAAGGCCAAAGACGAAGCCGCCAACGCCCTCGCCGCCGCCCAGGAAAAGCTCGAGCAGGTCAAAGCCCAGTCCGAAGATCTCTGGAACGCCCTCAAGGACGCCGCCCGCGACGCCCCCAGCCAGCTCGATGCCGCCGAGGCCCAGCTCCTGGGCAAAAAGCTCGCCCAGCTCCGCCGCGAGCAGCTCCCCACCCTCGAAAAGCTCAACGCCCCCGAGATCGAAAACACCGATCCCCTCAAGCGCGCCGCCAGCGAAGCCGCCAGCCACGCCAGCGTCATGGCCGATGCCCTCCGCGCCTTTGCCGCCGAAGACAGCGCCAAGATCGCCGCGCAGGAGTCCCAGCAGCTCCAGCGCCAGTCCCGCATGCTCACCGAGACCTCCCTCCAGGCCAATCGCGACGCCGACCAGCGCCCCAAATGGCAGGAGCAGCAGCGCGCCCTCATGGCCCAGGCCAAGACCTTGCAGAAAGACCTCGCCAAGGTCGATGAAACCCTCAAGGGCCGCAACCGGGGCCAGCTTCAGGAGGTGGACAAACGCCTCACCGAGACCTCCGCAGACCTCGCCAGCAGCCTCGACAAGCCGGACCAGACCAAGAGCCCCGAGCACCTCTACGGCGCCTCAGACAATCTCCGCAACCGCCTCCAGCAGGCCGCAGACATCAGCCGCGGCATCGCCGAGCAAACGGCCAATGAGGCCCAGCAGCGCCGCGAAAACCTCAACCGCCAGGACACCCCCGCCCTCGCCAAGCTCGAAGAGGCCCGGAACTACCTCGCCGTGGCCGAAAACGCCACCCGCGACCCACGCCACAACAAAAAAGTGGACCAGGACGGCCTCACCCCCGCCGAGAGAGCCCAGAAGCTCCTCACCGAATCCGCCAAACAGCTCCAGGACCAGGCCGAGCTGCGTGAGCAAAATCAGGCCACCAACACCCAGGCCGCGCTGGACATGAACCGCGCCAGCCGCGCCGTCGACGAGCTCGCCCGCCAGACCGCCGAGGCTCAGAAGCACCCCCTCCCCACCCAGGAAGAGGCCGAAAAAGCCCGCCGCAGCAATGCCCCGCCCTCGGAGGCCACCAAGGCCATGGCCGCCGTCAGGGAGCAGGCCGCCCAGCTCTCCCAGGCCGCACGCGCCCTGGAGGCAGACGCCCTCGCGCAGGACGCCGCCCAGGCCCTGGAGGCCGCGCAGGCAGAGGCCATGCGCCCGCAAAACCAGCAGGACCTCCCGCAGGCCGCCGCCCAGGCCCGCGCCGCCGCCGAGGCCCTCCAGCAGCTCCCGGACAAGATCAACCGCGCCCGCATCGCCGAGGCCCTGCAGCAGAAAGACCCGCAGGCCGCCAACACCCTCCGCCAGGCCGCCCAGCAGGCCAGCGAGACCTCCCGCAACGCCGCCGAGCAGAGCAAAAACCTCGCCCGCGAGGCCGCCCAGCAGCAGCCCGGCCAGCAGCTCAATTCCCAGCCCGCCCAGCAGGCCACCGCAGACGCGCAGCAGAAGGCCAATGAACTCACCGCCCAGCTCCAGCCGCAGGTCGATGCCGCCCGCGCCCAGCTCGCCGCCCTCACCCCCGAAGTCAGCGAGATGATGAAGCGCGTCGCCGCAGACCTCAAGAAAACCCAGCAGGAGACCCAGACCGCCGCCGACGCCGCCAAGGCTGAAAAGCCCGTGGCCGAAGTCGCCGAAAAAGCCCAGGAGCTCCGCCCCGAAGCCGCCGAAAACGCCGAGAAAATGGCCGCTCTCCAGGCCGCCCTTCGCCAGGAGGCGAACGCCTCCGACCTCACCAAGCAGGCCGAAGCCCAGCTCGCGCGCACCGCCGACGTCGCCCTCGCGCAGATGCAGCAGAAGACCCCGCAAATCGCGCAGAATTTGAAGCAGGCCGCCCAGGCACAGCAGAGCAAGCCGCAGGCCCAGGCCCTGCAGTCCGCCGCCAGCGCCCAGCAGCAGACCGCCCAGGCGCTGGAGCAGCTCGCGCAAAACATGCAGAAGGTGGAAAACGGCCAGCAGCTCACCGAAGCCGAGCAGGCCGCCATGCAGCAGATGGAGCAGGAGCTCGGCGTGCAGGAGCCGCTCGATGAAGCCTACGACCGCGCCAAGCAGCTCGCCGAGATGGCCCAGGACGCCACGCAAAATCCCCAGGCCGTGCTTGAGGCTCTGGAGAAAGAGCTGCCCAAAAACCAGGCCATGCAAAAAGCCCTCGCCGACAACGCGCAGGCCACCGCCCAGCAGGCAGAGCAGGCCGTCGCCAAGGAAACCCAGCAGGCCGTGCAAAACGGCATGGCCCAGAAGCAGGCCGCCAATGATCTCGCCCGCGTCTCCCGCCATCAGCAGCGCCTTGGAGACAAGGAGGCTGCGCAGCAGACCGCGCAGGCCAGCAACCAGCTCCAGCAGGCAGGCCAGCAGGCCGAGGCCACCCAGGCGAATCCCGTCCCCAATCCCCAGGCCGCGCAGCAGAGCCAGGCCAGCGCCGCCCAGGCCGCGAAAGCCGCCGAAGCCACCGCCAGCAAAACCTCCCCACCCATGCTTGCCTCCCCGCTGGAACAGCTCCAGGGCCAGATGCTCGCCCAGGCGCTCGATCAGCTAGACGCCCAGCTCCACCCCATGCAGAGCGGTCAGCAGCAGCAGTCCCAAAACGGCCAGCAGCAGCAAGGTCAGCAGCAGCAGGGCCAGGGCCAGCAAAACGCCCAGCAGAGCCTGAACAACGCCCAGCAGGCGCAGCAGCAGAGCATGGCAGACGCCCGCAACCAGGGCCAGGCCCCCGGCCAGAAGCCCGGGCAGCAGCAGGCGCAAAACCAGAAGCAGCAGGGTCAAAATTCCCAGGCCAACTCCGCCGAAGGCGGCAACCAGGCCACCCAGCTCCAGGACGGCGTCCTCGGCGAAGGCACCATCCTCGTCAAAGGCGACTGGGGCCACCTTCCGCAAAAGATGGCCGACGACCTCACCGAAGCCACCAGAAGCGAAGCCGCCCCCGAATACCGCGCCGCCATCGAAAGCTACTACAAGGCCATTGCGGCAAAGGCGAAGCGCTAAAGTGGAATGAATGAAGTGCCGATGAAGCAGCCGGTGTTGCCATTGCGGCACCGCACCAGACAGCAATGTTCAAGCAAAAAAATTAAGCCTTGCTTGCCAGCATCAGGCGGGAGCGACAAGCTGTTGCGCCCATTCCATCATGAGCACTGAAGGACAAATTTCCAAAATCAAACTCCAAGGCTACAAATCCGTGAAGGAGTGTGATCTGAAATTGGAGGCGCTGAATGTACTCATCGGACCCAACGGTGCAGGAAAATCCAACTTCATTGGGTTTTTCAAACTGATCCAACAAATGCTGGAAGGGAACCTTCAAAGGTTCATCAGCAAAGGCGGCGGCCCGGAATCCTTCCTCCATTTCGGACGAAAAAAAACGGAACAACTCAAGGCGGAAGTATACTTCGGCAACAATGGCTACAAATTCGCCCTGGAGCCCACACTGGATAACCGAATGATGTTTGCCGAAGAGAGCTTGTGGTGGAACATGCACGGTGACTGGATGCCTGCATCAGGACATTTCGAAACCGAAGTGGAACGTGCAAGCAGGACACCTATCTATAGGTACACGGTGCCCATGATGAAGCAGTGGCGTGTGTATCACTTTCATGACACCGGGGACACCGCCTTGGTGAAACAGCGGCATCTGCTGAATGATCAAAGTTTGCTCAGGCCTGACGGCAGAAATCTCGCAGCCTTTCTAAATCATCTGCAACAGGCACATTCCGAAGCCTACGAACGGATTGTTAAAACGATCCGACTTGCAGCTCCATTTTTCGGTGATTTCCGACTCCGCCCATGTCCGGATAACACAGAACAGATCGAACTCGAATGGTCGGAGAAGGGAGAAGACATCCCCTTTAAGGCTCTGCATCTGTCTGACGGCACACTCAGATTCATCTGTCTAACCACCGTGTTTCTTCAGCCTGCTGAACTCCAACCGGAAACGATTATCGTCGATGAGCCTGAGCTTGGACTGCATCCTTACGCCATCAAAATCCTGGCTGCGTTGATCCGCTCCGCCAGCAAAGAGAAGCAGGTCATCATCTCGACTCAGAGTGTCACCCTGCTCAATGAATTCGAACCCAAGGACATCATCGTTTGTGATCGAAAAGCAGGGGCCAGCGTGCTCCGAAGAGTTGAAGAACACGAACTGACTGAATGGCTGAAAGAGGAATACTCTTTGGGCGACCTATGGCAGAAAAATATTCTGGGAGGCCGTCCATCGCGATGAAACGGATCCATATCATCTGCGAAGGACAGACCGAGGAAACCTTTGTGAATGAAGTCCTGGCACCTTATCTGGAACGTCGTGAAGTTTTCCCGGCTGCGTCTCTGGTTGGCAAACCGGGACACAAGGGTGGATTCGTGACGACTGAGCGCATGACGCGGGACATCAAACTGAGGCTTCTAGGAGATCGACAGGCATGGTGCACCACTTTTTTTGACTTCTACGGACTCGATGCTGATTTTGTCGGCAAACAGGAAGCGACACAGCGCCGCTCGCATGAAGAGAAAGCTGAAATCATCGAAAGTTCTTTGCGATCCCATGTCCTCCAAGAAACGAACGACGGCGTGATCCAGCGCTTCATACCTTATGTGCAAATGTATGAATTTGAAGGTCTGCTTTTCAGCGATCCTGCCCGGCTGGCATCTGGCATCTTCGAGCCACATCTTGAGCCTGAGCTTGCTTTGATCAGAAACAGTTTTGGTTCCCCCGAAGAAATCAACGACAGCCCTCTGACCGCTCCCAGCAAGCGCATTCTGAAGCTCATGCCAGGTTATGAAAAACCGCTCTACGGAAGCCTTGCGGCCATCGAAATTGGCATTGATGTGATGCGACAGGAATGCAGCCGTTTTGACCAATGGATTCAAAAAATGGAGACCGCAGGAGGCGAATGATCCGCTTTCACAGTGATTGATGAAGCCCTTCCTCCTCCTCGCCACCTCCCACACGCCCGATGGCGCGGAGCTGACACTGCATTCGCACGATTCGCATTTCTACCTGCGCGTGAACCGTCAGCCCCTCATGGGCACCAATGCCTCCGAGTCCGAAAAAGTCCTCGCGGAGCTGGCCTGCGCAAAACTGCATGGCGGCACACCCCGCGTCCTCATCGGCGGCCTCGGCTTTGGCTTCACCCTGCGCCGTGTTCTCGAACTCATGGGCCCCGCTGCGCATGTTCAAGTCGCCGAGCTTCTCCCGCAGGTCGTCGCCTGGAACCGCGAGTTTTTACGCGAGGTCAACGGCGCCCTGATCGACGACCCGCGTGTCGAGATCACTGTGGGCGATGTCTTCCAGGTCATCTCACGTGCCCCCGGTGGCCACTACGACGCCATCCTGCTCGATGTGGACAACGGCCCCGTCGCCATGGTGCAGGACGGCAACGCACGCCTCTACCAGACCCAGGGCTTTTCCGCCATCACCCACGCCCTCAGGCCCGGCGGCCGTGTCGCCTTCTGGTCCGCCAGCACCGACCACGCCTTTGCCAAACGCCTCGCCAAAGCAGGCTTCAAAGTCGAGACCGTCGCCGCCAAAGCCTACCCACAGGCCAAACGCTGCACGCACACGATTTTCGTGGGAGATCGGAAGTAGTTTCGAGCTCTGGCGATTTCCAAAACGGATTGCCGGACAGCCACGCTGAGTGGCATTCGATGGGGCGCCCCCAACTCAGCGCTTGCCGGTTGCCTGGCCGTAGGATGGGTGTGGCGACAGCCCGCCCGTCTGCCAGCGCACAGCAAACACCATGACGTACGAACATCCTCACAGTCGGACAGTTTGGCGGTGCGATCTCAAGTCTGGAACAAACGCAGCGCACCAGACACATCCCACACACACTCGCCGGAGCGAATGCATGGCGATTCGGAAATCCGTTTTGGAACCCGCCAACGCATGGAGAGACAAAGCGCCCCCGGCTTCAGCTCATTTCAGGACTCTACTCCACTCCGTGCCGTCAGACCGCCTCAGCGTCTGCCCGTCCTGCGAGATGTGGAAATGCTGCACGTCGTTGTCCCCCTTCACCACGACGGCCTCGTCGTCGGACTGCACCATCCATTTGCCATCCCACGGGCGCACCACCCAGTCCTCGTGCCAGCGTCCGTCCTCGAAAAACTCCAGTGTGGAGTCACCGCGCTTCCAGTGCGTGTGCTGCCAGCGCGCCTTTCGGGCGGCGTCCACCTCCTCCTTCGTCACCGCCTTGCGCAGCGCCACCAGCGAGGCCTCCGGCTGCGGGCGGCTCTTCAGGCGGCAGTACCGCTGGTCACCGCTCCCCGGCCAGTTTTGAATCAAAAACCCGCTGTGGTCAGCATTGAAAATCAGCGTGCGCACCTGCGCCATCCGCAGGGTCCGGCCGTCCGTCACCACAAAGCGGTGCAGCTGCCTCTCATCCGGCGCTTTGAAAAAGCGGAACTCGCGGCCACTGGCGCGGAACGTCACCTCCGCGATCTCCGGCTCATTCTCCGCCTTGCTGAAGCTCCACGTCGTTTCATCCAAATAGTCCAGCAGCTGCTGCGCGGTCATCTGGCTGTCTCCGGGCAGCGGACCGCCTGCGGGCCGCTGCGTGAAATCATCCGGCAGGCGGCGTACCTCCGCCTTCAGCAGGCGTGTCGTCACTCCGCTGGGGCAGAGCAGATGCCCCAGCCCCACACGTCCGTCGCGCATCCGTTTCAGCGGCGGGAAAGGCTCCAGCGTGTCATAGGCCGTGCAGTCGTTGTACACCTTGCAGCCGTTGACCGCGTACGTGATGCGCCCGTCGTGGCAGGTGATTTCAATTTCAAAACGCCCCACACCGTCCCCCAGCAGCGCATCGTCCACCGTCGAGTCAAACTTCCCGTCCAGCATCTCCACCCGGCTCCCAACTTTTTCGAACTGATGCACGCAGCTCACCCAGCGCGCCGACTCCTCATCGCGTCCGTAGCCAAGCATGACCCCCATGCCCGCCTCCGCACGCGCCCCCTTGACTTCAAACTTGCCGCGCATCTGAAAATCATCTCCCAGCCGTCCGTTGTGCAGCAGATACGCCGAGTCCCCCGTGCCCACGTTCGTGAGCACGCCTGCCATGGTCGCAGACCAGTTCCCCTTGTCGATCTGCCAGCACAGCAGCCGCGGCTCGATGTTCAGCGAGACCCACCCGCCCTTTTGAAACTCCTGCTCAAAGCGCACCGTCGCCAGCCGTGAGGCCACCAGGTCATTGTCCTGCCCGCCCGGCTTCGCCAGCAGCTCTTCATACAAGCCGGCCGCCTCTTCCAGTTTTTTGGCCTTCCACGCAGACTGCGCCTTTTCCCAGCCATCCTTCAAATCATGGGCATACAGCTCCGACTCGCCGCGGATGTCGCGCTCGTTCGTTTTGAACGGCAGCATCACCAGGATGGCAGGCCGCTTGAACCGCTTCGGCTGCGATTTGAGCACCTCCGTGGCCCACTCATACGCTTCACAGGCCCAGGCATGGATACCCAGCATGGACAGCGCGTTCTCCCGCTGCTCCTCGTTGCGCGCATCCTTCACCCGCTGCTCGGAGAGCGCCAGCGTCGTCTCCTTCACCGCCACATCCTTGAACACCGCGCGCCCCATGCCGGAGTCATCCAGCACATCCGCGAGGATCTTGAAAAAGTAATACGGCACCTGCGTGTCATAGCGGTGCGTGCGTGCGCACATGATGCCAAAGTCCAGCATCTTCTCATGGCTCCCGCCCCAGCGCGGCAGCAGGCCGTTCAGCCACGCCCTGTAGGCGGGCAGGCAGTCAAACTGCGCCGTCAGCGCCCGGTTGAACCACTCCGCGCTTTCTTCTTCCACCGCCCTTCGCGCCACGATGCTGATGTCCAGCATGTTCGTCGCCGGCTGCGGATACTGCGGCTTCATCTCCCAGGCCGCGCGGAATTTCCCAGCCGCCTGCTTCATGTGCTGCTCAAATCCCACCCACCCTTCCGGTTTCACCCCGCTGGCCCAGTCATGCCCTCGCTCCAGCCATGCCTTGCGCAGCTCAAAGGCCCCCTCCAGCATCAGCCGCGCATACGCAGACTTCAGCGGCATGCGGCAGATCTCCGCCACCTTGTTTTCATCCGTGGTGAAGACCTCCTCATAAAACAGCGGCACCAGATTCTCCGCCAGCACCTCCTCGTCCTCCTCCAGGTACGACTGATCCTGCAAAGAAAGCCACGCGGCGTCCATCAGCGGCCTGTCATACGTCTTGTCGCCCCCGCGCTGCCCCGCATCGCGGCGGATGTCCTCATACGTCACGATCAGCAGGTAGCGCACCACCGGCAGGATCGTCTGCGCCAGCCTGTGGTCGTAGCCGCGCTTGAACGCCTGCGTGCATGCCTGGAAGTCCCGCGTGCTGTCATGGATGGCCCAG
The DNA here is from genome assembly GCF_055388355.1 of Prosthecobacter fluviatilis. Classification (NCBI taxonomy): domain Bacteria; kingdom Pseudomonadati; phylum Verrucomicrobiota; class Verrucomicrobiia; order Verrucomicrobiales; family Verrucomicrobiaceae; genus Prosthecobacter; species Prosthecobacter fluviatilis. The sequence goes on along the minus strand of NZ_AP043782.1, from coordinate 6,432,404 downwards.
CACTGCAGCCAGCACACCAGCGGATCATCCATCCCCCGCTTGATCAGTTCCGCGCAGTCGCTGGCCAGGTTTGCAGAGCTGTAGCTGAAATCACGCTCCGCATGATTTCGCAGCAGCGGAATGCCGCGCCGCACCACCTTCAGCGCCAGCTCGTTCAATTCAGCGCCCTGGCCCAGCCGCGCCACAAACGGCTGGATGCACGCGCGCTCGCACCACGCCAGCCACTTTTTCTCGTAGTCCACCGCCAGCCGGCTGCCCGCCGTCTGCGCCAGCTCCGGCAGATTGCTCCGGTCTTTGGTAAACTGGGCCGACGCGCCGATCGCCATCAGCGCGAGAATGAACAGGCAGGTCTTCATGGTGGATGGCAAAGACTCATCATCCCACCCGTCCGGCAACTTGAAACTTGGGCAGCCGCCCCGACCTACGGCACCACCTCCACCGGCGTGCCCACATGCACCTCCCGGAAAAATTTCTCCGCCATGTGCCCCGGCAGGCGGATGCAGCCGTGAGAGGCCGCGTAGCCCGGCAGGTAGCCCTGGTGCATCCCCACGCCGCCGTAGATCCGCATGAAGTAGTACATCTTGGCCCCCTCAAACCGCGTGCCCGGCGGGCGCGGGTCCTTGCGGTTGTCGATGTTCTGCATGATCACGTTGCCCTGGTAGTCCTCGTAGTCGCCGTAGATGGACGACTTGTGGTCGATGTCCTTTTCCATCACGCGGTAATGCCCGGGCCGTGTGTCATAGCCCTCCGCCCCGGAGGAAATGGGCGAGCCCCCCGCCAGCTCCCCGCGCTTGAAGAGGTACACCATCTGCTCGCTGAGATTGATCACCACGCTCGGCCTGCCCGTCATCTCATCCGCATACCAGAAAGAACCATCATTCGATCCAAACAGCCCCGTGACCCCGTTCCACACAAAGCGCGAGGCACGCGGGATCTCGTGCGTCACAAACCTCCGGCTGTAGTGAAAGGCGTTGTTGCCCGTGGTTTGGACGGTGTTGCAGCTGGCAAGGCCGAGAGAAAAAAGGAGAAGCAGCCGGAGTGACCTCATGCACAGCAGCAATGCCGCCGGGATGGCAAAAAGCAACGCGCGAGAGATTAAAGTTTCAGCCCCTTCTCACCCGTCCCTTTTCGCTTCCCCTTCATTACGGCTTCACCAGGAAGAAGGCGCGGAAGGCGTCCAGCAGCGGCAGGTTCGTCACCTCCAGCCCGGTGGTCTCATCCACCCACTGGGACTGCGCATTGAGCAGGTAGTTCTGGTACACCGCCGTGGTGGCGTCCGTGTCCCCGCTCCACAGGCGCAGGCGTGAGCCCGCGGCAAAGGGCAGCGTGCCCGGAGCCTGCGCCGTGGCCAGACCCGTGCCGCGCAGCGTGGTGCCCGCCGTCTGCGGCAGCGCCAGCGCCGTCGTGCGCACCTCGCCCAGCAGCGTCAGCGTGGCTGCCGTGCTGCGCACCTGCACCAGCATGCCCGTCTGCGGCGGGATGATGCGCGCGGCGTCGTTGGAGAGCGCGGCGTCGCCATCCCGCACCCACTGCGCACCGGAGGCCGTGGCCTGCAGCCAGTCGATCTGGAACTGGCCGCTGGCGCTGTCAAAGAACATGACGCGGTCTGCCGCGTCCGCCGTGGCGGCAGGCTGCAGGCTCGTCACCGGCAGCAGCGCACCCAGCGTCCAGTGCGGACGCAGGCTGATGCGCGCACCCGCCAGAGTGCTGTCGGCGCTGGTGCCCAGAGTCAGGCTCGTGGCGGAGGCGGCGGCGTCCACCTCATACGTGCGGCCCTTCAGCGCACCGCTCAGCACTTCCACATAGTAGCTCACACCATTCTGCAGCACCGTGCGGATGTCTCCGCTGCCCAGGCTCAGCACCACCGTGCGGTCGCTCACAGAGCTGACCTGGCCGGTGCAGATGGCAGGCAGCAGCAGCGGCATGGAGAGCGAGGCACGGCCCGCCGCAAACGGCATGCGCGCCCAGCCCTGCACCGCCGTGGTGGCCGTGGCCTCAGGCGTGCCGTCCAGGTTGGCGTCCAGCGCCACCTTCAGGCGCAGGAAGCCGCGCGCCGCACCGTTGAAGGCGGCCTCCACGCCGCCGTAGCGCAGCGTTTCGGTCTTGTCGGCATTGGCCGTGGTCACAGGCGTGAGGGACAGCGCCGTCCAGGTGCTGAGATCGCTGCTGGCTTCCAGGATGTAGCGCAGGTCCGCATGCGTGCCCGCAGGCCGTGTGAGCACGGCGTCGATCGCGCCCGTCACCGTGTTGTCCACCAGCGTGAAGCGCGCAGCCCCCAGGCCGCTGCCGCCCGCCGTGCCCAGCGCGTACTCCAGCAGGTTGGCCTGCCCGTCCGCATCCGGATCATCGTTCGGGCCATTGAGGCCGCCCAGGCTGTTCTGCGTCTGCCATGCCGTGAAGGTGGAGGCGCTGTCAGTCGTCGTCGTGGCCGGGTTCGTCGCCAGGTTGCGCTTCACCTCCACCGCATTCGGCGCGCCCGTGCCGCCCAGGAAGCCGAAGTCCACCGTCATCATGCCCGAGTCATCCGCAGCGTCGTCCATGAAGGCCTGGAAGCCGTTTTCACCCGTGGCGGAGGTCACGCTGCTGTTCAGCGGCATGGTGCCGTAGGCCAGGTTGATGAGCCCGGAGGAGATGCCGGTGGCGTCAGGCTGCGTGGCGTCGCTGCCGTTTTCATCAAAGCGGTCGTCCTTGTTCGTGTCGGCGTTGGTCGTCAGCTGCACGTTGCCCGTGCCTGCCACCGAGGTCATTCCATAGAGCGGCGCACCTGCGGCAAACATGCTGGCAGGAATATGCACGTAGTAGGCCGCCGGAGAGGTGGCATACAGCAGGTAGGTGCCGTCCGCCGCCGTCACAGCCTCGGACACCGGCGTGTCCGTCACCGCCTGCGCCTGCTGGAAGAGCCGCACCGTCACGCCGGAGAGCGGCACATCGATGCCCGACTCATACGTGCCGTTCAGGTTGGCGTCGCGGAAGACCAGGTTGCCCACCATGATGGCCTTGGCCTTCAGCCCCAGGTCGATCGTGAGGTCGATGTTCGCGTCGTCCGCGTTGTCGCTGGCCTTGTCATAGCCCGCCTCGCGGCCATCGGCATCCGTCGGCAGCGTGCCCGCCACCAGGGAGAATCCGGCGGTGACCGCCCCCGTGGTCTCAGGGCTGGAAGCAGGCTGCGCGTTCTGGTTCACATTGTCGTCATTGCCGTTCGTCGTCAGCGTGCTCGGCACCAGGAAGTTGAGCACACTGCCCGCGGCAAACTGCGCGGCAGGGATGCGCACCTTGTAGCTCTGCGGAGACACGGCCGGCGGCGCATACATGAGGTAGCCGCCGTTGGCATCCGTCGTGGTGCTGACCACGGCGGTGTCCGCGCCGCCCGCGCCGTCATTGTACACCAGCTCCACATTCACGCCCGCGAGGCCCGTGTCCACGCCCGCCTGGTATTTGCCGTCCGCGTTGGCGTCACGGAAGACCAGGTTCCCCACGCCCAGGCGTGTGGCAAAGCCGAAGTCGATCGTCAGGTCCGTGTTCGCGTCATTGGCGTCGTCCGACGTGCCCTGGAAGCCGCCCTCCTGCGCCCCCGTCGGCGCGGCATTCGCCACCAGCGTCACCGGCCTTGCCGTGATGCCCACCTGCTCGGGGTTCTGCGAGTCGATGCCGTCCTCGCCCAGGTTGTCGTCCCCGGTCGTGGTCTGGCTGCCGCGCAGCGACATCATCTTGTGCAGCGGCCCCGGACCCACCGGCCCGCCGTTGATGCTGATGGAGGCCTTGAAGTTGTCCGCAGCCACATGGACGGTGTAAATGCCCGGGCTCAGGTTGGTGAAGAAGTAGCGACCGTTGGAATCTGTGACCGTGCTGCGGATGTAGCTGGTGGAGCCCGCCGTGCCGCTGCCTGCATACAGCAGCATCCACACGCCCGGCACCCCTTCGCCCGCGTCCGCCACGCCGTTGTTGTTCACGTCGTTGAAGACCAGGTTGCCGATGTTCATCAGGCTCGGCAGCGTGCCGCCCGCAAAGCCCATGTCCACCGTCAGGTCCGCATCTGCGTCATTGTAGGTGTCCATCGAGCTGAGGAAGCCCGCCTCGCCCTCCGGCTCCGTGCCGTAGGCCAGCGCAAAGACCGTGGAGTTCACGCCCGTGCTCGCCGGGTTGGCGGCGTCCAGGCCGTTTTCGTCCACATCATCATCCTTGCCGTCGTCACCGCCAAAGCCGGACACCGGGCTGGTGCCGTAGAGCGCCGCACCGCTGGCAAACTGCGAGGCCGGGACCTGCAGGAAGTACTGCCCTTCCTCATACGTGTTCAGCAGGAAGCTGCCGTCGATGTTCGTGGTCGTCTCCATCACCGGCGTGCTGGTGGCCGGATTGTCACCCACCTTGAAGAGGCGCACCTTCACTCCCGCCACGCCAAAGTCCTGGCTGTCGTAGCGGCCGTTGGAGTTCATGTCGCGGAAGATCAGGTTGCCCACGCTGAGCGGCTTCGGCGCAAAGCCCAGGTCCACCGTCAGGTCCTCGTTGGCGTCGTCAAAGTCATCGCTCTCGGAGTAGTAGCCCGTCTCCGTGGTGGCCGCCGTCGGCGCATTGTTGGGCACCAGCGTAAAGGCCGGCGTGCGTGCGCCATCCGTGAGCACACCGCCCGTGGTGTAGCCGTCCTGCCCGGCATCATCGTCTCCGGCGGTGGTCGTGGGCTGCGCGTAGCCAGCGGGTTTTGAAGGCACCAGGTTTGCCAGAACGCCGCCTTCCTGGAAGTTGCTGGCAGGGATCTTCACATAGTAGCTGCCCGGCGCCACGCTGAAGCTGTACTGGCCCCCGCCATACGTCGTCGCCCTGCCCACGGCCTTCGTCGCGCTGGCGCTGCCGGACCACAGCTCCACGGTGACGCCGTCGATGCCGTACTCCGTGGCCGGGTCAAACAGGGCGTCGTTGTTCAGGTCGTTGAAGATCACATTGCCCACGCCCGAGCGCGGCACAAAGCCGAGGTCGATGGTGAGGTTTGTGGACGCATCATTGATGTCGTCGCTGCTGCCCTGGTAGCCGGCTTCCTGGCTGCCCGTCGGCGCATTCGTCGGTGTCAGCTCAAACACCGCCGTCTGGATGCCGTTGATCGCAGGCGTGCCGTCGTCCAGGCCGTCCTCACCCAGGTTGTCATCCCCGATCTGCGTGTCCAGGATGCTGGCGTAGCCGTAGAGCTGCCCGCCAAAGTCAAACTGCCATGAAGGCACGCGCACAAAGTAGCGGCCCGGTGCCAGATCGGCAAAGAGGTAGCTGCCGTCAGAGTTCGTGGTCGTGGTGGCCACCGGCGCATCAAACGGAATGAACGCACCCTCCTTGTACAGCTCCAGCGTGACACCGCCCACTCCTTCGCCGGCATCCGCACGGCTGTTGTAGTTCACATCCAGGAACACCAGGTTCCCCACCGCCACGGAGCGGAAGAAGCCGAAGTCGAACGTCAGGTCCGTGTTCGCGTCATTCACATTGTCCATGTAGGCATAGCCGCCGTACTCACCCAGCGAATCCGTCGGCTCCTGCCCCGGCGCCAGGTTGAAGGCCGCAGACTCCACGCCCGTCATGGCCGGATCTTCCACATCGATGCCGTTCTCGTCGGCGTTGTCATCCACGCCGTTGTCCGCGCCGTCTCCCGGCAGCGAGCGCCAGCCATAGAGCGCCTTGCCTGCGGCAAATTCAGACGCCGGGATGAAGACCTTGTAGTCTCCCTCCACCAGGTTGCTGAACATGTAGGTGCCGCCGTTGTTGGTGTACATCGTGGCCAGCGGATTGGCCGCATGCACGTCCGCAGCCGCGTTGAAGAGCTGCACCTTCACGCCGTCCACGCCTTCACCGGCGTCATAGAAACCGTTGCCGTTGAGGTCCGCAAACACCAGGTTGCCCACGCCCACGCCGTTCGGGTTGTTGGATTCAAAGCCGAAGTCGATCGTCAGGTCAAAGTTGTTGTCGTCAAACGAGTCGATGTCGTTGAACGCGCCGCTCTCGCCCGTGTCGTCCGTCGGCTCTGTGTCCACCGCCAGCGTGAAGACCGCGCTGCTGATGCCGTTGAGGAACGGAGAGGCGTCATCGATGCCGTTTTCACTGCCCGGCACATCGTCATCCAGCGCCGCCGAGGCGCTGCTGACGCCCGCCAGCGAGGTCAGGCCGTTGAGCGAACGCCCGGGCTCAAACTCCGAATACGGAATGTGCAGCACATAGTCTCCGGCAGGCAGCGCATTGAAGAAGTACTTGCCGCCGCTGCTGGTGATCGTGCTGAAGAGCGGCACGCCAAAGCCCGGCGTCTGGCTGCTGCGGTAGAGCTCCACCGTCACTCCGTCCACGCCTTCACCCGTGTCCGCCTTGCCGTTCTTGTTCTTGTCCACAAACACCAGGTTGCCCACGCCCACAGGTGTCTGGAAGCCGAAGTCGATCGTCAGGTCGATCGCCGCGTCGTTCTGGTCGTCAGACGTGTACTCAAAGCCCGTCTCACCGCTGTCATTCGTCGGTGCGTTGCCAGGGTAGAGGCTGATCACCAGGGAGGACACGCCGTTGTCCGTCGGCAGACCGTCATTCACACCGTCTTCGCCCACGTCGTCATCCCCCACCAGACCTTCGAGGATGCTGATGCGCTGGTACAGCGGCGCCCCCTCCTGGAACTGCGAGGACGGCACATGCACCAGGTAGTTGCCCGGGCGCAGGAAGTTGAAGCCGTAGCGGCCCGCAGAGTCCGTCGTGGTGATGTCCAGCGGATTGTCCACCTCGGGGAACTGCGTGTCCGTGTAGATCTCCACCTTCACTCCGGGGATGCCCTCGCCCGTGTCGTAGTGCCCGTTCGAGTTGTTGTCCGCAAAGACCATGTTCCCCAGCGCCACCGGGCGGAAGAGGCCGATGTCCTCCGTGAGGTCTATGTTGATGTCATTGAGGTCCGTCGAGGAGTCAAAGCCCGTCTCAGTGCCGTCGTCCGTCGGCGCCTGGTCACGGATCAGGTTGATGATGCCCGTGCTCACGCCAGTGATCCACGGCGTTTCGGAAGGCAGCGCATCCTGGCCGGTGTTGTCATCCCCCGCAGCAATGACAGGCAGGCTGTAAAGGCCGCGCAGATTGCCCGTGACCTCAAACTGGTAGGCCGGCAGGTGGATGAAGTACTGGCCCTGCCACAGGTTGCTGAAGAGGTAGAGACCGCCGTTCGCCGTCACCGCCGTGGCCACCGGCGTCGTCACACCCGCCGTGTCTCCCCAGCGGTAGAGCTCGATGGTCACACCATCACGGCCTTCGCCCACGTCAAAGCGGTTGTTGCCGTTGTCATCCACAAACACCAGGTTGCCGATGCCCATGATGCCCGGCTCCACAAAGCCGAAGTCCACCGTCATGTCCCCGTTGGCGTCCACCGTGTAGTTGTCCAGCTCGCCGCCAGGCGCAAACTCCGCACCGGAGCTGCCATTCCCCACAGGCTCGGCGCCAGGTGTCAGCGTGATCAGCGGACTCTTCACCACCGTCTTCGGCCCGCCCGGCTGGCGGCCGCTGTCATCACCGTCGATCTGGTCATCCAGCACGGACGAGATCGGGCTGCTGTACCCGCTGCCCGCCAGCGGCAGGCCATCCACAAAGTTCGACTCGGGGATCTGCACCTGGTACACCCCCGGAGCCTGGCCGGAGAAGTAGTAGAAGCCCTTGTTGTCCGTGTAGGTCCAGCCCACGAGGAATTCCGCACCGTCGGCCGAATCGCCGTTCACATCCCTCCACAGCTCCACACGCACCCCGGGGATGCCGAGCTCAGCCGCATCCTGGATGCCGTTGGCGTTGGCGTCATTCCACACCAGCGAGCCGATGGCCACCGAGTCTGGCAGCGGCGCGTAGGGACGCCCGATCGCCAGGTCACGCGGCCCCGACCAGATTTCAAAGTTCGGACCCGGCGGCCGCGGGATCGGCACTTCAAACACATTGACCGTGCCGTTTGGCGCGCCGGCGATGTCCACACGGATCAGCGCCCCGGTGTTGTAGGTGCCCGCGTTGACCGGCTTGCCCCAGCTGTAGCCGGTGATGTAGATCTGGTTGTTCGAGGGGTTGAACTCCACGTCACGCGTGTCCACCTCTCCCCTGCCCGCGCTGGAGAGCGTGGCGATGAGCTGCGGCAGCCCCGGCGCGGCCGGCGTGCTGAGGTCGATCTTGAAGACCTCACCGTCAGTGCGGTTGATGCCGTAGAGCGTGCTGCCTTCGATGTCGATGCCCGAGATCAGCGCGATGGAGCTGCCGCCCGGCACCATGGCCACCAGCTGCGTGTCCGTCACGATCGTGTTCAGCAGCTCCCCCGTCGTGGTGCTGTAGCGGCGCACCTCGCGCGTGTCGCTCGTCTGCACCACCAGGTAGAGGTTGCCGTCCGGCCCGAAGTTCATGTCCTCCACACCCGCCTGGGTGATGAAGGTGTAGGGAGCGGAGGCGCCGATGGGCTTGCCGGGGTTCAGCCCCTTCGGCCCCTGGAAGCGCACCACACGGCCGCCGTTCAGATCAAAGACATAGAAGTTGCCGTCCGGGCCGATGGCAAACTGCGTCACCAGGCTCATGCTCGTGGCGCTGTTGTCCAGCGCCAGCCCCAGGTCCGTACCGGTGGGGCTGATCTTGCGCAGGTTGCTGGCGCCGTAGTGTGCCACATACCAGTTGCCATCCGGGCCCTGCTCCATGCCGTAGGGCACGTCGCCGTAGTCCGCATTGCCCTGGCTCAGGCTGTTGCCAAACGCAGGCACCAGCGAGCCCGCGTAGAGCCCCGTGCTGGAGTTGAAGGCCTGGATGCTGTCCGCCTGCGTGGCGGAGACATAGACACTCGGCGTCACATTCACAAAGCCGAAGTCGATCGTCGTCTCATTGTACGTGCCGCCGCCGGTGCCGGGCTCGTCCGCCGCAGTCAGGGTGATCACGGGGCTGTTCACCGCGCCGCCGCTGAGCTGCAGGCCGTTGTCATCATTGTCCACGCCGTTGTCGGCAAAGGTCGTGTTGCTGCTGGAGAGCGGCTGCGCCGCAGGCGGCCGTGGGAGGCGCACGTACACCTTCAGCGGCGGCACCGAGGTGAAGAGGTAGGCACCGCCGGCGCTCGTCGTCGTCGTTTTCAGCAGCACGTCATCCGTGCCGCCGATGCTGCCGTCCGCGCCCACGTTCCAGAGCTCCACGGCCACGCCGTCGATCCCCGGCTCTCCGTTGTCGCGCACTCCGTTGTCATTCGTGTCCTGCCACACCAGGTTGCCCACGTTCATGCCGCGGAAGAGGCCGAAGTCCACGGTGTAGTCCGTGTCCGCGTCTCCGTCGTCCACCGTCGGCTCCCCGCCGGTGGTCAGCGTGATCACGGGGGAGAAGACCGGCGTGCCCGGGCCGCCCGGCTGGGAGGCCGCGTTGTTGTCATTGTCCACGCCGTTGTCCAGGTTCACCGGATTGCCGCCGATGATGTTGAGCTCAGACGGCATCAGCACGCGCATGAAGAAGGTGCCCGGCTGCAGGTTCGTGAAGTTGTACTGGCCCGCGCCGTTCGTCGTCGTGCTGCTCAGCATCAGGTCGCTGTTCGGTCCGCTGCCGCCGATCGCGTGGTCGGCGCCCGGATCCCACAGCTCCACCGTGATGCCGCTGAGCCCCGCCTCGCCCACATCGCGCAGGCCGTTGAAGTTGCTGTCCTCATACACCGTGTCACCGATGCTGAGCCCCTTCACCAGCAGCGAGTAGGACTGCGTGGCGGAGCAGTTGTTCGCATCCGTGCTGCGCACCGTGAAGCTGGCCGTGCCATACACCTGCGCAGAGCCGGAGATCAGCCCGCTGCTGGACACCGTGATGCCCGCCGGCGGAGAGCCCGCGATCACCGCATACGTGTACGGTCCCGTGCCGCCGCCGGAGGTGAGCTGCTGGCTGTAGGGGATGCCGTAGTACGCGCTCTGCAGCGTGGCCGGCGTGATGCTCACGCTCGGGCAGTTCACCGCCAGCGTGTAGATCCGTGTGGTGGAGCAGTTGAAGGAATCCACCGCCTGCACCGTGAAGGACGCCGTCGTCGCCTGCGTCGGCGTGCCGGAGATCAGGCCGCTCGCGCTCATCGAAAGCCCCGCCGGCAGCGTGCCGCTGGCCACGCTCCAGGTGTAGGGGGCGCTGCCGCCGGAGACGGTGAGGGAGGCCGAGTAGGCCGTGCCCACCACGCCGTTGCTCAGCGTCGTCGGGGAGATCGTCATCGTCGGGCAGAGGATGGTGATGGTGTAGGGCTGCGTGCCCGGTGCGCCGTTCACATCCAGCGCCTGCACCGTGAAGGAGTAGGTGCCGGGGGCTGCGGTGGTCGTGCCGGAGATCGCGCCCGCCGTGGAGATGGACAGCCCCGCTGGCAGGTTGCCCGTCAGCTTGCTGAAGGTGTAAGGCGCCGTACCACCGGTGGCGGTGAGCTGCGTGAAGTAAGGCACCAGCCGTGTCGCATTTGCCAGCGTGGACGGCGTGATGAAGATCGGCGGATAGTTCACCGTGAAGGTGTAGGACTGCGTGGAGGAGCAGTTGTCCGCATCCGTGGCCCTCACCACAAAGGTGTAGCTGCCCAGGCTCGTCGGTGTGCCGCTCAGCACCCCGCCGCTGCTCAGGCTCATGCCCGTGGGCAGCACGCCCGAGGCCAGGCTCCACGTGTAGGGGCTGGTGCCGTTCGCCGCTGTCAGCGTCTGGCTGTAGGCCGCATACTGCACGCCCGCAGGCAGCGTCGCCGGCGTGATCGTCAGCGTCGGGCAGGCGATGGTGATCGCCAGCGCCTTCGTGGCCGAGCAGTTCACGCTGTCCGTGGCCTTCACCGTGAAATTGTAGGTGGCAGGCGCCGCCGTCGGCGTGCCGGAGATCAGACCCGCCGTGCTCATGGACATGCCCGCAGGCAGCGCCCCGGAGATGATCGTCCAGGTGTAGGGCGAGGTGCCGCCGCTCGCGCTGAGCTGCTGGTTCGGGTACACCACATTCTTCGACGCGCTCGGGAAGGTCGGCGCGGTGATGGTGAAGGACGGGCAGTTCACCGTGATGGCATACACCCCGGACTTCGCGCAGCCGTTCACATCCGTGGCGGTCACAGTGATGTTGTAGCTGCCCGGTGCGCTGGAAGGCGTGCCGCTCAGCACCCCGCCGCTGCTCAGCGTCATGCCCGTGGGCATCGTGCCGGTAAAGCTCCAGACATACGGGGCGGTGCCGCCGCTCGCCGTCAGCGTCTGCCCCGTGTAGGCCGCATACTGCGTCGCCGCAGGCACGCTGCCCGGAGACAGGGAGAGCGCCGGGCAGGTGACCACCCAGGTGAAGGAGGTGTCCAGAGAGCAGCCGTTCGCATCCGTGGAGCGGATGACAAAACTGTAGGTGCCCGGCGCCCCCGTGATGGTGCCGGAAAGCAGACCGCCGGTGGAGAGCGTCGCGCCCGCAGGCAGCGTGCCGGAGGCCTTCGTGTAGGTGTAGGCCGCCGTGCCCCCCGTGGTGGAGAACTGCTGGCTGAAGGCCGTGTTTTGCGCCACCGAGGCCAGCGCTGTCGGCGAGAGCGTCAGCGTCGGGCACACCACCGTCAGAGACATCGCCTGCGTGGCGGAGCAGCCGGAGGCGTCCACCACCTTCACGGTAAAGCTGTAAGTCCCGGTCGCCGCCGTCGGCGTGCCGCTCAGCACCCCGCCACTGGAGAGCGCCAGCCCGCCCGGCAGCGTGCTGCCCGTGGCCACGCTCCAGGTGTAGGGGGAGTTTCCGCCTGCCGCGCTGAAGGTGGCCGAATAGCTGGAGCCCTTCAGCGCATTCGCCAGCGTCGTCGGCGTCAGCGTCATCGTCGGGCAGGAGCGCAGGCCAAAGTCGATGGTGTTTTCCGTGTTCGTCAGGCCGCTGGTGCCGGGCTCGCCGCCCGGAGTCAGGGCAAACACCATGCTGCTGACCACCGTGCCCGCACCGCCCGGCTGGCTGCCGTTGCTGTCATTGTTCACGCCGTTGTCCGCAGTCACCACCACGCTGCTGGCCAGCGAGTAGGCGGCGGGCGGCGTCAGGCGCACGTAGTAGTTGCCACCCGTGTAAACCTTGAAGCTGTAGGAGCCGCTGCTCAGCGTGGAGGTCGTCTGCAGCACCGTGTCCGCATTCGAGCCCGTGCCGCCCACCGCGTTGTCCGCGCCGGGGCTCATGAGGTCCGCCTGCACACCGCTCACGCCGGTCTCCGTCGTGTCCTTCAGGCCGTTGTTGTTGGTGTCATTCCACACCAGGTCACCCACGGTGATGCCGGTGAAGAGGCCGAAGTCGATGGTGTTGTTGCCATTGGTGCCGTCTCCGTCCACCGCTGTCGGCGGCTCCGCGCCCACCTGCAGGTCCACCACCGGGCTGTACACAAACGTGCCCGGGCCGCCAGGCTGGCTGCCGTTGTTGTCATTGTCCACGTCATTGTCCAGCGTCACCACCACGCTGCTCACTCCCGGCACGCTCACCGTCGGCGTCACACGCACGTAGTATTTGCCCGGCACCAGGTTCGTAAAGGCATACGCACCCGCGCTGCTGCTCAGCACGCTCGCGCCCACCTGCGTGTCCGCATTCGCGCCCGTGCCGCCGATCGCATTGTCCGCACCCGGGCTGAAGAGCTGCACCGTCGCACCGCTGATCCCCAGCTCACCGCTGTCGCGCAGGCCGTTGCTGTTGGCGTCATTCCACACCAGGTTGCCCACGTTCACCCAGGGCGAGACCGAGCACGGCTCCGTCGCGATGGTGAGCACCCCGGAGGCATCCGTCGCAAACGAGCCCTCCGTCACTCCCGGTGTGTAGCTGAAGGCCGTCAGCGCCCCGTTGCTGTCATACGTCGGTGCGCTCGCCAGATCCACCATGTGCAGCACGACGCCCGAGCTGCCGCCCGTCTGGATGCCTTCCCACGTCCCGGAGTTCACCCCCATCGCGCTCCAGTTCGTCGCATTGTTCACGCGGCTCACATCGATCACGCACTGGAAGCGCACGCTGCTGCCCGCCTCCGTCACCTTGTTCAGCAGCACGTCCCCTGCCGTGATGTTTCCGGCCGCCGTGCTCACCATCAGGTTCGCCGCCGTCTGCCAGCTCTGGTAGCCCAGCGTCGTGTCGTACTTGTAGATCGTCACCACCGGGCTGCTGCGCGTGATGCCGTCCACATACACGATGGCGTGGTCCGCCGTCGCGGGGTTGCCCCCCGTGCTGACGAGGAACCACAGCGCGTCCACCTTGGAGGCACCGATCTGCGCAAACGTCAGGTCCACGTTCAGGCGGCTCAGAGCGGCGTCATAGATCACGTCCGCCTTGCTCATCGTGGCCACCCCGCCCTGCGTGTAGCTGAAATCATACGCCTGCGCCGGCGTCCACTCCGTGGCTCCGCTCAGCACACCGTCCGCGTTGCTGTCCATCGCCAGGAAGTGGTAGCAGCCCGTCGCGCTCGGCCCGCTCGACTTGAAGCCGAAGTCGATCGTCATGTTGCCGTTGTTGTCGTCGGAGTCGTCGATGGTGTTGAAGGCGCCGCTCTCACCGTTCGTGTTGATCGGCTCGCCGCTGTCCGTCAGCGAGATCAGCGCGCTGCTGATGCCGTTCACCGCAGGCTGCGCGTTGTCGATGCCGTCGTCATTCCCCACGATGTTGTCGTCCACATCATTGTCCGTGGAGCTGGAAGGGAAGATCGAGACCGTGTTCACCAGCGCCTTGCCCGTGGCAAACTCGGAGGCAGGCACACGCACGTAGTATGAGCCCGGCACCACGTTGCTGAAGAGGTACTGCCCCACCTTGCCGGAGGTCGTGCTGGAGGTGGTGCTGGCCACAAACGAGCCCGCGCTGTTCAGCAGCTCCACACGCACCCCGCCGATGCCTTCGCCCGCGTCATACACGCCGTTGTTGTTCGCGTCTTTGTAAATCAGGTTGCCGATTCGGCAGAAGGTCGGCCGCAGGCCGAAGTCGATCGTGTTGTCCACGTTGCTGCCAAACGGCGCCACCAGGTTGCCCGGCTCCGTCAGCGCGGAGAGCGTGATCATCGGAGAATAGATCGGCGCACCTGTGGCGGACTGCGTCACGCCGTTGCTGTCGTTGTCGATGCCGTTGTCCGCATTGCTGCTCGTCGTGCTGCGGCGCGGGTGCGTGATCGGCGGCGTCAGCTTGATGTAGTACTTGCCCGTGCTCAGTCCGGTGAAGCTGTAGAGGCCGTCGCTGCCCGTGGTAAAGGTCGTCCCCACCTTCACATCATCTCCGTTGTTCACCGTCGAGTCGGTGGAGGTGTAAATCTCCAGCTGCGCACCGGCCACTCCCGTCTCGCCCGCGTCCAGCAGGCCGTTGTTGTTCAGGTCGGAGAACACCAGGTTGCCCATCGTCATCGCCGCGCTGAAGCCAAAGTCCACCGTCATGTCCTGGTTGCCGCCGCCGCTGGCCAGGTTCCCCGGTTCCTTGCCCAGGGCCAGGTTGATCACCGGGCTGGACACCGCCGTGCCCGAGCCGCCGGGCTGGATGCCGTTGCTGTCATTGTCCACCCCGTTGTCCAGGTTCACCCCCGGAGAGGCCGTCGGCCACATCGGGTCTGGCGTCGGCAGCTTCACAAAGTAGTTGCCCGCCGTCAGCCCGCTGAAGAGGTAGTAGCCGTTCGCATCCGTCGTCGTCGTGGCGGCCAGCGTGTCATCGCCGGTGTTGGCCGTGTTGTCCGCACCGGCCTTGTAGAGCTGCACCGTGACGTTTTGCAGGCCCGGCTCGCGTGGGTTCTTGATGCCGTTGCCGTTGGTGTCCGCCCACACAAAGTCACCGATCGCCAGCGACTGCGGGTTCGTCGTCGCGCTGCCCTGCAGCAGGATGTTGTCGATGTCGATGTACCCGGAGCCGTCTCCGCCCCACAGGTAGACTTCCAGCATGAAGGACTTCCCTGCCAGGTCGGCACCCGTCGGCAGCGTGGACGCCCCGCCGATGGAGTTCGTCCATGCCAGGTTCATCGAGTACCACGAGCCCGTGGCGGAAAGCTGGAAGACGTTCGTCGTCACCGTGCGCATGGTCGTGCCGTCCAGCCAGGAGAGGAAGACCTTCCCCTGCACCGGCGCCGTCGTGCCCACGCGGTACACATCAAACAGCAGGTTGCCGATGTTCCCCGTCGCCGTCGGGTCCATGTCAAAGCGGATCCACAAGCTGTCCGGCCGCTGCACCAGCGAGCTCGGCACCGCGTTGTAGCCCGTGTCATACGCCGCGTCCCAGTCGCGCATGCGGCGGGAGAGCGCACCGCTGCGGATCGGCCCGTTGTTCGTCGGTTCGCTGATGTCCGTGAGGCCGTTCATGTCGTCCTCGATCTGGATCTTCGCCGCGTTCACCACGGCGGAGTTCTTGAAGCTCGGCGGTGCCGGCAGGCCGCCGCTGCTCGTGTTCAGGTCGTACTCCAGCAGGTTTGCCAGAGACGCGGGCACCGCGCGCAGCGCAAAGTCCACCGTGTTGTCCGCGTCGATGCCGCCCGCCACATCTCCGGGCTCACGCCCCACCGCCAGTGTGACCACCGGGCTGACGATGGCCGTGCCCACGCCGCCGGCCTGGATGCCGTTGTTGTCATTGTCCACCCCGTTGTCCAGGTTCACCTGCGGTCCGGAGGACAGCGGGTAGGCCGTGGGCGGCGTGGCGATCTTCACAAAGTATTTCCCCGGAGCCAGCCCGGTAAAGGCATACGCCCCCGTGCCGTCCGTCGTCGTTGTGCCCTGGGACACATCATCCCCGTTGCCGATCACCGAGTCCGTCGTGGAGAAAAGCTGCAGAGACACGCTGCCGATGCCCAGCTCTCCCACGTCCTTGGTGCCGCTCTGGTCCGTGTCCTGCCACACCAGGTTGCCCAGGGTGAGACCATTGATCACCGCGATGTAGTCGCGCGTGCCGGAGCACGTCGCGCTGTCCACCGCACGCACAGTAAAGCTGTAGCTGCCCGCCGCCGTCGGCGTGCCGCTGATGGCTCCGGTGGTGCTGTTCAGCGTCACCCCCGGTGGCAGGCTGCCCGCCGTCACCGAATACGTGTAAGGGCTGATGCCCCCGCTCGCCGTCACCGTCTGGCTGTAGGACAGACCGCGGTAGCCCGAGCCCAGGCTCGTGGGGCTCAGCGCCAGTGTGGAGCAGTTCACCGTCATGGTGATGGTCGTCGTGCCTGTGCAGGCATACGCGCCGCGTGCCGTCACCCCAAAGCTGTAGCTGCCCGGCGCCGTCGGAGTGCCGCTGATGACACCCGCCGTGCTCAGCGCCAGGCCCGGCGGCAGGCTGCTGCCAGACTGCAGCGTCCAGGTGTAGGGAGCCGTGGCGCCGGAGGCCGTCAGCGTCGTGGAGTAGCTGGTGGCCACCGTACCGCTCGGCACGCTGCTCGGCGTGATGGTGACCGTGGGGCACTGCAGCGTCAGCGTGCAGGCAAAGGTGCCGGGGCAGTTGTTCTGATCCATCGCCTGGATCGTGAAATTGAAGGTGCCCGCCGTGTCTGTGGGCGTGCCGCTCAGCAGGCCGGCCGTGCTCAGCGTCAGGCCCGCTGGCAGCGTGCCGGACTTCACCGTCCACGTCTTCGTGCCCACGCCGCCGCTCGCGCTGAACTGCTGCGAGTAAGCCGTGCCCACCGTCGCCGTGGGCAGCGACGAGGGGGAGATCGTGATCGCCGCGCAGTTCACCCCCAGCGCCAGCGCCTGCTGCACCACGCAGCCGTTCAGGTCGCTCGCCTGCACCGTGAAATTGAACGAGCCCACCGCGGACGTCGTGCCGCTGATCAGCCCTGCGGAGGAGAAGGTGATGCCGGAAGGCAGCGTGCCGGACGCCAGCGTCCAGGTGTAGGGGGAGGAGCCGCCAGTCGCCGTGAGCTGCTGGCTGTAGGCCACCGTCGTCGTGGCCTGCGGCAGCGTCGTCGGCGTGATGGTGATCAGCGGGCAGTCAAACAGGATGGAGTAGTCCCGCGTGCCTGTGCAGCCAAACGCATCCGTCGTCTGCACGCGGAAGCTGTAGGTGCCCGGCACCGCCGTCGGCGTGCCGCTGATCACGCCCGCGCTGCTCAGCGTCAGCCCTGTCGGCAGCGCGCCGCTGACCACCGTCCAGGTGTAGGGGCTGTTGCCGTTGCTCGCCGTCAGCGTCTGGCTGTAGGCCTGGTACTGGCGGCCGTTTGGCAGCGTCGTGGGGGCGAGCGCGATCGCCGGGCAGGTCACACGCAGCGTGTAGCTGCGCGTGCCGGAGCAGTTTGCGCTGTCCGTCCCCTTCACCACCACCGTGTAGTCTCCCGGCGTCGCCGTCGGCGTGCCGCTCAGCAGGCCGGCGCTGCTCAGGCTCATGCCCGTGGGCAGCGCGCCGCTCTGGATGCTGAAGGTGTAGGGAGAGCTGCCGCCCGTGCCGTCCAGCAGCACGGCGGAGTAGGAGGCAAACTGCTGCGCATTCGGCAGCGTCGCCGGTGTGAGCGAGATCGTCGGGCAGGTCACCTTCAGGCTCAGCGCCTTCGTGCTCACGCAGTTGTTCGCGTCACGCGCACGCACCGTGAAGGAGTACGTGCCCGGTGCGGAGCCCGGCGTGCCGCTGAGCACACCCGCGCTGCTGAGGCTCATGCCCGTGGGCAGCGCCCCGCTGCTGATGTCCCACTGGTACGGAGCCGTGCCGCCCGTGGCCGTCATCGTCACCGCCGTGTAGGCCGCGTACTCGGGCGCATCGGCAAACGTGGCCGGGGAGATGCTCAGCGCCGGGCAGCCCACCGTCAGCGAGTAGCTGCGCAGGCCGATGCCGCTGTAGGCGTCCGTGGCGCGCACGGTGAAGGGATAGCTCGCAGGCACCGCCGTGGGCGTGCCGCTCAGCACGCCGGTCGTGGTGTCCAGCGTCAGCCCGGCGGGCATGCCGTTGTTGCCGCTGGTGGTGATGCTGTAGCGGGCCAGCGCCTCCGCAGAGCTCAGCGCCCGGTTGTAGATCACCGCCTCATCCAGCGCGCCGTTCCAGCAGGTGCTCGCCGTCGCGCTGCCGCCCATCACCAGCGCCTGCGTGGAATGGTTCACCGCCGTGGTGAAGGCCTTCGAGGCGATCTGCACGCCGTTGACGTAGATGCGGATGTTGCTGAGGTCATACGTGGCCACCACATGGCTCCAGCTTCCCACCGCCAGCGTCGCATCCACAAACTCAGACGTGCCTGCCACCGAGCTCGTGCCATTGATGAAGAAGCGCACGGTGCTGCCGCCGCTGCGCTGGATCAATCCATAGCCGTTGGCCGGAGCGGTGACGTTTGATGTCTTCGCGAGGATGATCTGGTCCGCCGCAGGCGTCGCTCCCGCAGGGCGCACCCAGGCCTCCAGGGAGATCTGCGCCGGGCGCATCACCGACTGGTCCGCCACCTGCGCGTAATCATTCACCCCGTCAAAGCTGAAGGCGCCGCCCACCAGCCCGGTGGTGAAGGCCACGCCGTTCATCAGCGCGCCGTTGTTGCCCGCCACCACTTCCGTGGCTCCGCTTTCACCCGGCCACCACGCCACCGCACCGCTCAGCGCGGAAGGCCCATAGCTCCAGGTGTAGGGGGAGGTGCCGCCCGAGGCCGCCAGATTCTGCGTGTAGGCCGCATACTGCGTGGCGGCCGGCAGCGTGGCTGGGTTCACCGTCACCACCGCATTGCTCAGCGTCAGCGTGTAGTTTTGCGTGCCGGAGCAGCCCTGGCTGTCCGTGCTGCGCACCGTGAAGCTGTAGCTGCCCGGTGCCGCGGAGGCCCCCGGCGTGCCGCTGATCACACCCGCGCTGTTCATCGTCATGCCGCTCGGCAGCGCGCCGCTGCTGATGGCGTACACATACCCGCCCGAGCCGCCGCTGGAGGTCAGCGTCAGCGGATTGTAGGCCACATACTGCGTCGCCACCGCCACCGTGCCGGGGCTGATGGTGATCGTCGGGCAGCCGCGGAAGCCGAAGTCGATGGTGTTTTCCGTGTTCGAGTTGCCCGTGCTTCCGGGCTCGCCGCCCGCCGTCAGCGTGATCACCGGGCTGATCACCGCCGTGCCGATGCCGCCGGTCTGGATGCCGTTGCTGTCATTGTCGCGCCCGTCGTCCGCGCTGTTCACCACGCCGGAGGCCAGCGGGTAGGCCGAAGGCGGTGTCGGGATGCGCACGCGGTAGCTCGCCGGCTGGTACACCGTGAAGCCGTACACCCCGGAGCTGTTCGTCGTGGTGCTGGTGATCACCGTGTTCACCGTGCCGTCCAGCAGCTCCACCCTCACCCCTGCGCCCACGCCGGTCTCAGTCGCGCTGCTGAAGACGCCGTCGTTGTTGGCGTCGATGAAGAGCTGGTTGCCCAGCTGGATGCCGGAGAACAGGCCGAAGTCCACGCTCAGCTCCGTGTCAGGATTCGTGTCGCCATCGTTCACCGGCTCCGTGCCGCTGGCCAGGGTGATCACCGGGCTGTAGATGTAGGTGCCCGGCCCGCCGGGCTGGCTGCCGTTGTTGTCATTGTTCACCCCGTTGTCCAGCGCCACGACGTTCCCGCCCGTGGCCGGGATGTTTGCAGGCGGCGTCACGCGCACCACATACTTGCCGTCTGCCAGGCCGGTGAAGTTGTAGGCGCCGGCGGAGTTCGTCGTCGTCGTGGCGATCCACAGGTCATCCGCATCTCCGGCGACGTCGTTGGTGCTGCGGAAGAGGTCCACCGTCACGCTGCTGATGCCGATCTCAGGATTCGTCCCCGTGTCGCGGATGCCGTTGTTGTTGGCGTCATTCCACACTAGGTTGCCGATGGTCAGCGTCGCCGTGGTGTTCACCTGGCACAGATACACCAGGTCCGCCGCCACGGCGTTGGTGCTGCTGCCGCCGGAGAGCGCCAGCGTCGCCGTGTCGATCTGCGACTGCGTGGCCCCGTTGGCCACACGGAAATGGTAGGTGAACTGGCGCCACAGCGGCTGCGTGCTGTTTGCCGTGGCCTCCGTCCAGCTGTTGTAGTCCGAGGCGCCAAAGGCCGAGTAAGACACCGTGCCCGCATTGTAACCGCAGCACTGGCTCACGCCCGGAGCCGTCGCGCTCATTTCACCCTGCGGCACCGTGTAGTACTGGTAGAGCCCCGGCGTCGCTCCGGTGATGATCTGAAAGATCTGCGCGTTGGCGCCCAGATTCCACAGGATGGACGCCGCGCCGGAGGTGGCGTTGGCCGCCCACACGCTCAGCTCGTACTCCTTGCCCGCCTGCAGCACGCTGCTCCAGCTGCCGCCGCCCGCAGGCATCAGGTTCACCGCCGAGTTCGTTCCCTGCAGCATCACCATGCGCTTGCCATGGCGGCTCTTCACACTCTCCATCCACGAGACCTTGGACCCTGTGCTGCCCACGGCGACCTGCACGCGCTGCACCGGCTCGCCGACACCGCTGGTGCCGTTCGTGCCGCCCACCCACTGGAAGGCGTTGATGCCGCTGCCAAACGCCGTGCCCGTGCCGTCATACCCCATCACGCTCGCAGGCGCGCCTGTCACGTTCGTCGTTCCCAGAAACTCAAAGCTCGGGTTGTCGATCAGGTTTGTGATCTGGCAGGGGTTCGCATTGGCAAAGCCGATGTCGATGGTGCTGTCGATGTCCGTGTCGTCTCCGTCCACCCCTGCTCCGGGTTCCGTGTTCGGGTACAACGTGATCAGCGGCGTGACCACCGCGATGCCGGACACCGCCTGGATGCCGTTGTTGTCATTGTTCACCCCGTTGTCCAGGTTCACCTGGCTGGTGCTCACCTTCGGGTAAAACACCGGCGGCGTGGGGATGCGCACGTAGTAGGTCGCGGGCGTCAGGTTGTTGAAGAGGTAGAGGCCGTCGGCGTCTGTGGTGGTTGAGGCCACCAGCACATCATCACCGCTGCCGTTGTTCACCACGCCGTTGATCCCCGCCGTCCAGAGCTGCACCGGCAGGTTCGGCACGCCGCTCTCCGCCGCGCCCTTCAGCCCGTCGTCGTTCATGTCCACCCACACCTGGTTGCCCAGGCCCATGCCCTTGATGTTGTAAGTCACCGCCGTCGTGCTGCTCTGGCAGCTGTAGGCGTCCGTCGCGCGCACCGTCACCGTGTAGGTGCCCAGCGTCGTCGGCGTGCCGCTCACGCTGCCGTTGCTGGCCAGGCTCAGCCCCGGCGGCAGGCTGCCGCTCACCAGTACAAAGGAGTAAGGCGCCGTGCCGCCGCTCGCGGTGATGCTCTGCCCGTAGCTCAGCCCGAGGTAGCCGTTTGCCGGCGTGGTGCCGCCCACCGTGACCACCGGGCAGACGGGCGTCAGCGTGTAGCTGCGCGTGCCTTTGCAGCCGTTAGCATCCGTCGCGGTCAGCGTAAAGGTCACCGGCGTGCTCGCCGTGGCCGTGCCGCTGAGCACTCCCGTGCTGCTGTTGATGCTCAGCCATGCGGGCAGGCCCGTGCCGCTCCAGGTCAGCGGGGTGGCCCCGGTGCCGCTGGCGGTGATCGTCTGCGTGTAGCTCAGGCCCAGGTAGGGCGCCGGCAGCGTCGCCGGGTTCAGGGTGATGACGGGGCATACCTGGATCTGGTAGGTCGTGCTTCCCAGGCAGCCCTGTGAGTCCGAGATGGAAACCGTGATGCTCGTCTTGCTGCCGTCTCCGGTGGCGGCCGTGCCGCTGATGACACCGCCGCTGGAGAGCGTCAGGCCCGCAGGCAGCGTGCCGCTGCTCAGCGTGTAGGTGTAGGGGCCGGTGCCGCCGCTGGTCGTCAGGGTCTGCGAGTAGGCGCTGCCCGCAGTGGCGCTGGGCAGCGTGCCCGGCGTCACGCTGAAGATCGTGCAGCGTGGGTCCAGCGTGTAGATCTGCGTCACCGCGCAGCCGTTGGCGTCCGTGGCTTTCACCGTGAAGCTGCCGGGGCTGTTGTCCGTCGGCGTGCCGGAGAGCTTCCCGGTCGTGGCGTTGAGCGTGCACCAGGACGGCAGCGTGCCGCTCACCACGGTGTACTGGTAAGGCGCCGTGCCGCCCGTGGCCGCAATCGTCTGCGTGTAGAGCTGCCCCACCGTCGCAGGTGGCAGCGTCGCGGGGCTCAGGCTCAGAGCCGGGCAGATCTGCAGCGCAGGCCAGACCTGGGAGCCCACGCAGCCGTTGGCATCCGTTGCGGTCAGGGTCAGGCTGATGCCGACGCCATTCGCCGCTGTGGGCGTACCGCTGATCACACCCGTGGTCGCGTTCAGCGTCAGGCCCGCTGGCAGCACACCGCCGGTCACACCCCACACATAGTCCAGCCAGCCCGTCACCGGCTGCAGCGTTAGGTTGGGCCCGGACCAGAGCAGCTTCATCACCGCGCTGCCGCCGGCCTCGTAATACTCCACCCGGATCGGCACCACCACGCCTGCGGTCAGGTTCACCGTGGCCGTGTAGTTCGTCGCGGACTGGTCCATCCATTTGTCGATCACCAGCGTGTTGTTCACCCACACACGCACACCGTCGTCGCTGGTGCTCTGGAAGGTGTAGGTGCCCGTCGTGGCCGGACGCACAAAGCCGCTCCACCGCACCGAGAACTGGTCCACCGGCACCGTGGCATCCGGCGAGCCCGCCGCCCAGTCATAGTTGATCGCCGACTCCTGGCGCGTGAGCAGCAGCGTCTTGAAGGCCGTGCCCGAGAAGTACTGCCCCGTCAGGCCGGAGGTAGGCGAGGCGCTGAAGGTCTGGCTGTAGGGCACCCCCACCGTGCCCACCGGCGGCGCGGACGGCGTGATCGTCACCGCAGGGCAGACCGGCGGCAGCGTGTAGGTGCGCGAGGCGGAGCAGAGATTGGCGTCCGTGGCCGTCACCGTAAAGGTCACCGCCGTGGAGTTCGTCGGCGTGCCGGAGAGCACCCCCGTGCTTGCGTTCAGGTACAGCCAGCTTGGCAGGCCCGTCGCGCTAAACACCAGCGGCATCGCCGTGGTGCCGGTGGTCGTGATGGTCTGCGCATATGGCGCACCGATCACCGGCGCAGGCAGCGTGGCGGGGTTCACCGTGATCACCGGGCACACCTTGATCTTCAGCGCCTGGTCCCGGAAGCACGTGGTCGCATCCATGGCGCGCACCGTCACCGTTGTGCCGTTCACCCCGTTCGTCGGGACCGTCGGCGTACCGGTGATGCTGCCGGAGCTGCTCAGGCTCAGGCCTTCCGGCCATGTGCCTGAAGACGTGCTCCAGGTGTAGGGGGTGGCGCTGCTGCCGCTCGCGCTCATCGCCTGCGTGTAGGCGCTGCCCACCGTGCCGCTGGCCAGCGTCGTGGGCGTCATCGTGATCACCGGGCAGGAGCGGAAGCCGAAGTCGATGGTGTTTTCAAAGCTCGTGCTCCCCGCAGAGCCCGGCTCCGTGCCCGCCGCCAGCGTGATCACCGGGCTGATCGTCGGTGTGCCGGCGCCGCCGTTCTGCGAGCCGTTGCTGTCATTGTCCACCCCGTTGTCCTCATAGACCGTCAGTGTCGCGGAGGTGTAGGCCGCAGGCGGCGTGGGGATGCTCACCCGGTAGGTGCCCGGCGCCTGCCCGCCAAAGAAGTACTTGCCGCTCGCGTCCGTCGTCGTCGTCAGCAGCACGTTGTTCGTCGCCGCGTCCAGCAGCTGCACCGTGATGTTTGCCTGCCCGGACTCCGTCGCGGGCTGGAAGATCCCGTCGCCGTTGATGTCGGCAAACACTTGGTCGCCCAGGCTCACGCCGTCGCTCAGGCCAAAGTCCACCGTGAAGTCCGTGTTCGTGTTCGTGTCGCCGTCATTCACCGACTCCGTTCCGGGGATCAGCGTGATCATCGGGCTGTACAGCGGCGTGCCCGGGCCGCCGGGCTGCATGCCGTTGTTGTCATTGTCCACGCCGTTGTCCAGCGCCACCACCACGCCGGAAGTCACCGGCAGAGACTCAGGCGGCACCACCTGCACATAGTAGCTGCCCGAAGGAATGCCGCTGAAGGTGTACACCCCGCTGCTCGTGATCGTGACCGGCGTGCCGATTTCATAGTCGGCATTCGCTCCCGTGCCGCCGCGCACACCGTCCGCGCCCGGGTGGAAGAGGTGCACCACCGCGCCCTCCGCTCCGGGCTCGCCGTAGTCCTTGATGCCGTTGCGGTTCGTGTCTGCCCACACCGCATTTCCCAGGCAGAGCCGAGAGTCAGCCACGTCCACCTTTTGGAACACCATCGAGTCCTCCTGGCCGTAGGGGTTGTCTCCAAACACGCCCATCATGGTACCGTCTGCGGAGATGCCGTCGCCGCCGTTGTAGATGTTCCAGTAGGAGTAGGCGCTGTCCTGCGCCACATGCCCGTCAGACACCAGCAGGTCGGAGATCCTCGTGTACAGGTCCGCAGGCGTGTCCCACATCACCGCAAAGCTGCCCGTGGACGCGCTGCTGTACAGCGTGCCCAGCACACGGCCCGTGTCGCTTATCGCCCCCACGATGCCGCCCAGGCTGTCCTGCGGCAGGATGCGCGGCAGGTTTGTGCGCGTGCTCGTCTGCAGGTCGTACACAAACGGCACCGGCACCCCGGAGATCTTCTGGCTGGAGCCCACGTAGCGCCCATTTGGACTGATGCGCCCCGCGTTCAGCGAGCCGCCGCTGAAAGTCACCAGCACCGTGCTGTAGCCCGCCGCCGGGCTGCCGCTCAGCACCTTGCCCACGCCGCTGCTGTCCGTCACCAGCAGCTTTGTGCCGTCTGCAGAAGCGTCCACCACCTCGCGCACTCCGGAGATCGCCGTCCACGCAAGGGTGTTCAGGTTCCAGTAGCCGCCCTGGGAGAGCACCGGGCCGCCGGGGCCGTCTGCGTCCACCGTGCCAAAGGCATACGCGCTGTCGCTCGTCAGCGCGCACGGGATGGCGCTCATGCTCGCGTTTGAATCATACGGCGTCAGCAGCCTCACCGTCGTGCCGCTTGCCTGGCTGTAGTACCATGGCGCGATGCTCAGCTTGCTGCCAGCGGACCATTTTTCATAGCCCACCGCGTCGCCGCTGTCGTTCACATCGCGCCCCATCGCATACGGATGCGCGCTGTCCAGCAGCGGCACGTTCACGTTCACATCCGTGAGCGTGTTCAGCAGGAAGGCGTAGGACTTCTTGCCCACGCGGATGCCCGTGACCCAGCGGCCGTTGGGAGACATGTTGTAAAGGCAGGTGCCCACCCCGTTGTTTTCACCGCCCAGCACATCGCGCCCCAGCCGCGTCACCAGGTAGGCACCGCCCGCGGTCTGGTTCAGCGGCGTCGGGCAGGCGGAGGTCACCGCTGCGGAAACGATGATGCTGCGTGTGATCGTCGTCTGGCATGAGTTGGCATCCGTCACCCTCAGCGTCAGCGTCGTCGTGCCGGCCACGCTCGGCGTGCCGGTGATCGCTCCGCTCGTGGAGTTGAAGCTCATCCCCGCTGGCATCGAGCCGCCCGTGATCGCATACGAATAAGGTGCCGTGCCCCCGGCGGAGATGAACGTCTGCGAATACGCGCTGCCCACCATGCCCACCGCGAGTGTGCCGGGGCTCACGCTGATCACCGGGCACTGAGGCTTGATCGTGTAGCTCTGCGTGCCCACGCAGCCGTTGGCATCCGTGGCGCTGATCACAAAGGTGCGTGATGTGGCGCTCGTCGGCGTGCCGCTCAGCACGCCCGTGCTCGCGTTGAAGGTCACCCCCGTCGGCAGCGTCCCGCTCGCCAGTGCCAGCACATACGGCGCTGTGCCGCCGGTCGCGCTGATCGTCTGCGAGGAGCTCGTGCCCACCGTCCACGTCGCCACCATCGGCGAAAGCGAAATCACCGGGCAGATTTTCAGGCTGATCACCTGGTCCTTCAGGCAGCCGTTCGCATCCATGCTGCGCACTGTGAAGCTCGCTCCCGTGCCGTTCGCCGTCGTCGGCGTGCCGCTGATCACACCGCTGCTGCTCAGCAGCAGCCCCGCTGGCAGCGTGCCGTTGCTGATCGTGTAGGTGTAGGGAGCCGTGCCGCCGCTGGAGGCCAGCGCCTGGCTGTAAAACGTGCCCACCGTACCTGCCGCCGCCGTCGTCGGCGTCACACTGAGGGCCGGGCAGACCTGCAGCGTCAGCGTCGCGGTGGCCTGGCAGCCGTTCGCATCCGTCGCGCGCAGCGTCAGGCTCGCACCGCTGGCGTTCACCGCAGTCGGCGTGCCTGAAATCACGCCCGTGCCGGTGTTCAGCGTCAGCCCCGCTGGCAGCGTGCCGCTGGTCAGCGCCCACGTGTAGGACGCCGTGCCGCCGCTCGCCGTCAGCGTCTGGGAGTAAGCCGTGCCCACCACCGCCTGTGGCAGCGAGGCAGGCAGGATGCCGATCGTAGGGCACACCGGCGCGAGCGTGCAGGCCAGCGTTTTGGCGCAGCCGTTCGCATCCGTCGCGCGCACCGTGAAGGCCGCCGTGGTCGTGTTCGTCGGCGTGCCGGTGATGACACCCGCGCTGCTCAGAGTCGCCCAGGAAGGCAGCGCCCCGCTCGCCAGCGTGAAGGTGTAGGGAGACGCGCCGCCACTCGCGGAAACGGTCTGTGAATACGCCACGCCCACCGTCGGCGTGGTCAGTGTCGCGGGGGCCAGCGAGACCACCGGGCACACCTGCAGCGCCAGCGTCTGCGAGCCCTGGCAGCCGTTCGCATCATTCACCCGCACCGTGATGGAGCCGGCCGGGCTCGAAGCCGCCGTCGGCGTGCCGCTGATCACACCCGTGCTCGCATTCAGCGTCAGGCCCGCTGGCAGCGTGCCGTTGGTGATCGTCCATGAGCTGTAGGGCGCCGTGCCGCCGCTCGCCGCCAGCGTCTGCGAATACAGCGTGCCCACTGTCCCCTGCGTCAGCGTCGTCGGGCTGATGCTGATCGTCGCGCAGGAAGGCGTCAGCGTGTAGCTGCGGGTGCCGGAGCAGCCGTTCGCATCCGTGGTCTTCACCGTGAAGGTGGCGGAAGCCGTCGTCGCCGGCGTGCCGCTGATCACCCCGCCGCTGCTCAGCGTCGCCCATGTCGGCAACGAGCCGCTGGCCAGCGTGTAGGTGTAGGGGGCCGCACCGCCGGAGGTCGTCAGCGTCTGGGAATACGCCGTGCCCACCGTCGGGACATTCAGCGTCGTGGGGGAGAGCGTCACCACCGGGCAGATCTGCAGGGTGAAGGTCTTCGTGCCGGCGCAGGCATTCACACTGTCCGTGGCGGAGAGCGTCACGCTCACGCCGCCCGCATTGCCCGTGGTCGGCGTGCCGCTCAGCACCCCGCCGCTGCTCAGCGTCAGGCCCGCAGGCAGCGTGCCGCCCGTCACAGACCAGGTGTAGTTGGATGAACCGCCGCTCGCGCTCAGCGTCTGCGAATACGCGCTGCCCACCGTGCCCGCTGGCAGCGTGGCCGTGGTGATGGTGATCGCAGGGCAGCCCATCGCAAACGTCATCGCCTGCGTCCCCTGGCAGCCGTTGGCATCCGTGGCGCGGATGGTCACGTTGCCGCTCGTCTGGCTGCTCGGCGTACCGCTCACCACACCTGTCGAAGGATTGAGCGTCAGCCCCGCTGGCAGCGAGCCGCTGACCACCGCATACGTGTAGGCAGAGGTGCCGCCGGAGGCCGTCAGCGCCTGCGAATACGCCACCCCCACCGTGCCCGTGGCAGGCGTCGTGGGCGCGATGGAAATCACCGGGCAGATCTGCAGCGTCACCGCCTGCGTGCCCTGGCAGCCGTTGGCATCGCTCACCCGGAAGGTCACCGTCGTCGCCGGACTGGCGGAAGCCGTGGGCGTACCGCTGATCACCCCCGTGCTCGCGTTCAGCGTCAGCCCCGCCGGCAAGGCGCCGCCCGTCACCGTCCATGAGCTGTAAGGCGCGATGCCCCCGCTCGCCGCGAGTGTCTGTGAGTAGGCCGTGCCCACCGTCCCCGCTGGCAGTGCCGCAGGCGTGATCGAGATCGCCGGGCACACCGGCGTCAGCGTGTAGGCCAGCGTGGCCGCGCAGCCGTTCGCATCCGTGGCGCGCAGCGTAAAGATTGCCGTCGTCGTGCTGGTGGGCGTGCCGCTCAGCACACCTGCGGAGGTCAGCGAAGCCCAGCCTGGCAGCGTGCCGCTGGCCAGCGTGTAGGTGTAGGGCGCGGTGCCGCCGCTCGCCGTGATCGTCTGCGAATAGGAGGTGCCCACCGTCGCCGTCGGCAGCGTGCTCGGCGTGAAGGAGATCACCGGGCAGATCTGCAGCGTGATGGCACGCGTGCCCTGGCAGCCGTTCGCATCATTCACACGCACCGTCACAGACGTCGCGGGGCTGGCGGAGGCCGTCGGCGTGCCGCTGATCACACCCGTGCTCGCGTTCAGCGTCAGGCCCGCTGGCAGCGTGCCCGCCGTCACCGTCCATGCGCTGTAGGGGGCCACGCCGCCCGTCGCGCTCAGTGTCTGCGAGTAGGAGCTGCCCACCGTACCCGTGGCCAGCGCCGCAGGCGTGATCGTCACCGTCGGGCACACCGGCGTCAGTGTGCAGGAGAGCGTGCTGGAGCAGCCGTTCGCATCCGTCACCCGCACCGTGAAGGTGGCCGGGGTGGTGCTGTTCGGCGTGCCGCTGATGACGCCGGCGCTGCTCAGCGTCGCCCAGGCAGGCAGCGTGCCGCTGGCCAGCGTGTAAGTGTAGGAGGCCGCGCCGCCGGAGGCGCTCAGCGCCTGCGAGTACGCCGTGCCCACCGTCGGCGTCGGCAGGATCGCGGGCGTCACCGAAATCTGCGGGCAGATTTGCAGCGTCACCACCTGCGTGCCCTGGCAGCCGTAGGCGTCATTGACACGCACCGTCACGGAGGTGGCAGGGCTGGCGGAGGCCGTCGGCGTGCCGCTGATCACACCCGTGCTCGCGTTCAGCGTCAGTCCTGCTGGCAGTGTGCCGCTGGTCACCGTCCAGGAAGTGTAGGCCGCAGTGCCGCCGCTGGCGCTCAGGGTCTGCGAATACGCGCTGCCCACAGTGCCCGCAGGCAGCGCGCTGGGGGAGATGCTGATCGTCGGGCACACAGGCGTGACCGTGTAGGACTGCGTTTTCGCGCAGCCGGCGGCATCCGTGGCGCGTGCGCTGAAGGTCGCCGCAGCGGAGCTCGTGGGCAGGCCGCTGATAGTGCCGTTGCTCGTGCTCAGAGACAGACCCGCAGGCAGAGAGCCGCTGGTCAGCGACCATGTGTAAGGCGAAATGCCGCCCGTCGCATTCAGCGTCTGGGTAAAGCTCGTGCCCACCTTCGGCGTGTCCAGCGTCGCAGGCGCCACATTCACCGCAGGGCACGTCGGAGTCATGCTGATCGCCAGCGTGCCGGTGCAGCCCTTCGCATCCGTGGCGCGCAGCGTGAAGCTCGTCGCGCTGGAGCTCGTCACCGTGCCGGAGATCACCCCTGTGCTCGCATTCAGTGTCAGTCCCGCAGGCAGCGCCCCGGTGGCCACCGCATAGGTGTAGGGGCCGTTGCCGCCGCTGGCGGTCACCGTCTGCGAATACGCCGTGCCCACCGTCGGCGTCGGCAGCGTGCCCGGCGTCAGCGTGATGCTGCTGCACGTCACATTCAGCAGGTAGTCCTCCACCTCGCCCGGGCCGCTCGCGCCCGCCGGGCCCGGATTCGTCACGGCCGTGAGGCGGAAGCGCGCCCCCAGGCTGCCCACCGCAGCGCTCGCAGGCACATTGAAAGTGTAGGTCCCGCTGACGTTGTTGGTCCCGTCGGGAATCACCACGTTGTTGATGATCTGGTCGCCGCTGTCTGTCAGCGAGCCGTTGTTGCCAAAATCCACCCAGCCGTTCAGGAAAGCCGGCGCACCGGAGGTGTTCGTGACCTTCACGGTCACACTCACTCCCGTGGCACCCTGCACCACGCTGGCGGGCAGCGTCACACCGTCTTCGTCATCCAGCCACGAAACATCGTCCGCATTTGCCGCCGTGTTAAACGCCGCAGGAATGTCATAGTCGATCAGCGAACCCATCAGCAGCGAGCTGAACACCGTATCACGCGCCACCGGGAAGAGGGAGTAGTCGCCAAAGTCATCCAGCACCTGGGTGAACTCATACCTCATCGCACCGCCGGAGATCGCATTCGCGGCCATGCTCGAAGTCATCGACGTTGCCACCGCCGTGGTTTTGTCCACCTTGTACAGCGTCGTGCCCGCCTGCGCGTACAGCGTGCCGTAGCCGTCGGTCGAAAGCCCGAACACATCCATGATCGCCGTGCCGCTTGGATTTTTGATCTGCCCCACCAGCTGCGTCGCCGTGCCTCCTTCCGGCACCTTGTACAAATAAAACGTCGTGAAGCCGCTGCCCGCCGCCGTGTAGTACAGCTCGTTGCCGATCCACGCCAGGTCGCCCGCGCTGTTCAGCGCCTGCCCGTTCGGCGCCGTGGCCGGGGAGGTGAAGGCCATCGTCAGCGGCGTCGTCGTGCTGGTGCTCAGCGCAGACAGGTTGAAAGTGTAGATGTCTCCGTCGCTGACACTGCTGATGTAGGGCTTCCCTGCCGAGTCAAACACCAGGCCGTTGAAGCTGTTGCTGGTCGTAAAGCTCCCCAGCCTCGTCAGAGCCCCCGTGCTCGGGTTGATCTGGTAGATGTTGTTGAAGTCGATGCCGTACAATATCCCCGAAGGCGACCACGCCAGGTCCGTGAGGTACCGCGAGCTCGAATCCTTCGTCTGCCCCACCAGCGTCTTCTGCCCCGTGGACACATCATACGTCTCCAGGTAGCCCGTGCTGCCATTTCCGGAGCTCACATACAGCAGGCTGGAGTAGCTCGTGCCGGACGCCACCGTCATCAGATACGACTCCGAAGCTGTGCAGCCGTACGCATCGGTCACCTGGATCGTGAAGCTCGAAGTCCCCTTCGCCGTCGTCGTCCCGCTCAGCACCCCGGCGCTGCTCAGGGAGAGCCCCGCAGGCAGCGTGCCCGACGCCACAGACCACGTCAGCGGCCCGTTTGTGGAGCCCGAAGTCGCCGTCGCCACCATCGTCACATTCACCGCCGTGGACAGATCCCACGACCCCATCGCAAACGGAGAGATCACATAGCTCGTGCACACCGGCGCCAGCGTGTAGCTGCGCGTGCTCGTGCACCCGTTCGCATCCACCGCGCGCACCGTGAAGGTCTGGCTGTTCCCGGAGGTCGGCGTGCCCGTCAGCGCCCCGTCGGAGCTCAGCGCGAGCCCATCCGGCAGCGTCCCGCTGCTCACACTGAAGGAGTAAGGGCCTGAGCCCCCGCTGGCGCTGATCGTCTGCGAATACGCCGTGCCCACCGTCGCCGTGCCCAGCGTCGTAGGCCCCAGGGTGATGGACGGGCAGATCTGCACCAGGTAGTCTTCCACCTCGCCATTCCCACTCAGCCCGGTGGAGCCCGGAGAGCTGTTGGACGTCAGTCGCACACGCAGCCCCACATTCCCCAGCGTCGCCCCGGCAGGCACCGTAAACGTGACCGTACGGTTCGAGTTCGACGTGCCCGTGGCGATCGTCGTGTTCGTCGCGATCTGCTCGCCCGAGTCCGTGAGCAACCCGTTCTTGTTGTAGTCGATCCACGCATTCAGATAGACCGTGGAGCCGCTCGTGTTCGTCACGTTCACGATGATGCTGTTGGACGTGCCCGTCACCAGGCTGGCCGGCAGCGTCACGGCATCCTCGTCATCGCTGCCCGTGATGTCGTCCCCCGTGGCCTGTGAATTTGCCGTGATGCTCGTTTCACTGTCCGTCGTCGCACCGAGCCTGATCGTGCTCACCGTGGTGCTGCTCGCGCTGCTGAAAAGGCTGTAATCGCTATAATCCGTCGCGGCCAGCGCAGCCACCGCCGAGATCACAAACAGGGACAATCCAGCCGTCAGCGAGCGCTGGCCACGGGCACAACGCCTCCTGAACCACGCAGCAGCGCGGTTGATAGCGACAGCCGACTCACCTGCTTCTTTAGAAGCATCTGGCTGAATGCTGTATCCCGTAGGAAGACCCATGTATTTTTTGTGAATAAGGGCAGTCTAATCATACGTTTTATAATTTCAATAGAAAGAACTAGGTTATTTAACTTTTCCTAAATTATTCAGTTTCCGCCCCTGAAATCCGCAAAAAAGGCTCACTCCGGGGCTCGACACTCCCTTCGATCCCCTCTATTCTCAGCGCCCCTCTCAAAAAAGTGGCAAACATGAGCAAAAAAATCGTCCTCGCATACTCCGGCGGCCTCGACACCTCCGTCCTTCTCTCCTGGATCAAGGAAACCTACAACGCCGAAGTGATCGCCTTCTGCGCCAACGTCGGTCAGGACGACGAACTCAAAGGCCTCAACGCCAAGGCCAAAAAGACCGGCGCCTCCAAGATCTACATCGACGACCTCCAGGAAGAATTCGCCGCCGACTTCATCTACCCGATGATCCAGGCCGGAGCCATCTACGAAGGCGAGTACTTCCTCGGCACCAGCATCGCCCGCCCCCTCATCGCCAAGCGCATGGTCGAGATCGCCAAGGCCGAAAAGGCCGGCTTCATCGCCCACGGCGCCACCGGCAAAGGCAACGACCAGGTGCGCTTTGAGCTCACCGCCGCCGCCCTGGCCCCCGAGATCGAAATCATCGCCCCCTGGCGCGACGAGCGCTTCCGCACCCAGTTTCCCGGCCGTGCCGAAATGATCGCCTACTGCGAAGAGAAGAAGATCCCCGTGCAGGCCAGCGCCAAGAAGCCCTTCTCCATGGACCGCAACCTCCTGCACATCAGCTACGAGGCAGGCATCCTGGAAGACCCCTGGTTTGACGCCAGCGATCCTAAGTACAAAGGCTACTTCAACACCCTCTCCGTCTTCCCCGAAGACGCCCCGGACAAGGCCGAGACCGTCATCCTCGAATTCGAAAAGGGCAACTGCATCGCCGTCAACGGCAAGCTCCTCTCCCCCCTCGGCGTCATGAAGATGCTCAACAAGCTGGGCGGCAAGCACGGCGTCGGCCGCGTGGACATGGTGGAAAACCGCTTCGTCGGCATGAAGAGCCGCGGCGTGTATGAAACCCCCGGCGGCAGCATCCTGCACTTCGCTCATCGCCAGATCGAAAGCCTCACCATGGACCGCGAAGTCATGCACCTGCGTGACAGCCTCATTCCGAAGTACGCCACCCTCGTGTACAATGGCTTCTGGTACGCCCCCGAGCGTCTCGCGCTGCAGGCCCTCGTCACCGAGAGCCAGAAGAAAGTCAGCGGCACCGTCCGCGTGAAGCTCTACAAAGGCAACATCATCCCCGCCGGCCGCAAGAGCGTCTTCAGCCTCTACAACCCGCAGATTGCCACCATGGAAGCCGACCCCACGAAGGCCTACAACCAGGACGACGCCACCGGCTTCATCCGCCTCAACGGCCTCCGCCTCAAGACGGGAGCGATCCGGGACCGGAAGAAGTAAGCAAGCTTCGCGAGTTTCGACTCAGCTCAATTCCCCTCATCAACACGCCGAAGAGCATCCCTCTTCGGCGTTGTTGTTTATCAAAGCTTACCGTCTAAAACAGTCAGGCTTGCAGCTCAAAGAAACACCGCATCTAAAATGGTTTATCCTCATTTAAAGTTCGATCTGGCAGAAGCCAAAGAGCAGCCCATCTTTGATCTCTGTGAAGCCGTTTGGAGTGCGGTTGCCAATGCATGTGGCCAAACCAAATATGGCGCCGATGTAGAACCTTATGTGTATCTGCTTCCTGAACCATGGCGCATTGCATATGCAGTTCATGATTTGGAGGGCTATGTACTTGGCGGCGGCTTCATCTCCTACTTCGACACACACACCAAGCTGCTGCATCAAGAAGCATTGAACGGGTTCAGTCTTATCGGCGCAAAAAAACACCATGAAATCGTGCGGCAGGCGTTCGAGATGCAAGATGATGAAGAAGCACTTAGGGAACTCGACAGCCTGTTTTACGACTACTCAATGGATGACCCAAGGCAGCTCTTGGCCCGATACATCATTGACCATTTTGCTGCTTATCGTAATCCGAAACAAAACCGACTGACATGGATTTGGCGCACAGTGAAACTCGAGCTTCTCAAGCTGAAAAAGCAGGCTTAGCCCCAATGAAACGTCATAAATGATGCCTGGCGCCCAACACTGCCTGACATTTTATCGCCAATGGACAAACCCATGTCATCCTTATAGAATAGAAGATGATATGGCTCTTGGATGACAATCACCGTTTTTGCTTGGCTTGTGCCGCAATCGACAAAGTAGATTCTACAACTTTGGTATGCGACGAATGCGGTTCCAAACAAGATCCAGTTCAATACAATTCTCTATACTCGTTTGGAGCGGACTGCGTGGAGTACGGGCAGCTATACCGAGAAATGTATGAACGGGATAAAGCTAATGGAAATGCCTCTTCAAGATATTCACTCCCCCCGTTTGACCAATTACTAATCTTTGCTGGAGTTTCGGCCATATCCGGAATAATTGGCAATCTCGCATATGATACGATAAAGGCCGCCATTCAGAAAATTGTTAAGTCCGCCAAAAAAGATGACTCTAAACAAAATGATCTCTTTTCGATTCAATTCCTTCGAAAAGAACAAAACATTGATGTGTTTATAGATAATATAAATCTATATCTACAAGGGCTTCCAGGGGTGGATCCGGCAGTTAAAGCAGCCATCGCAGAGGAACAGATAGTTCACGAAATGCAACGAATGGCCGCGTTGCGAAAAAAGCCATTAGCAACCGAAGAACTACTGGATCCTGTACTAATGCAGAAAGCTTTTAAAAAAGCGATAATCAGCCTCAACAAAAGGCGTGCAATCCGCCCAACCAAAAAGCAATTTAAGCAAGTACTGTCTCTGTTGAAGAATCTGAATTCACACCAAGATTGATTGAGAGGTCAGGTACGAATGGAACACAATTACGCGGCGGCACGGTAATGGACCACGAACGGGGAATTTTCTTGAATATCTGGCGGGATGAGGTAAGCAGTTGATAGACTTGGGCCGTTTCTTCTCGACCTTGAAGATGAGGAAGACGATGCTTGGCATTATTGCACTCCCCAACCACGGAAGCCGACCCCACCAGGCCTACAAACAGACGCCACCGGCGCCATACGGGATCGGAAGAAGTAAGACCAACTTACGTCTAGCCCCTCACCTTCCAAAACGCCGAAGAGGCCCCCGTCTTCGGCGCTTGCTTTTTGCCCCTCCCGCGCGCCAGCCTCCCACTCAACTACTGCGCTCAAACCATTAGGAACCAAATCCTTAACCGGGACGTTACCAAATAATGCCTGGCATTTTATCCGCAAGATCAGCTTGGTGCAGATTGAAACCCAAAGTGCACCTGGGCTGGTTTTTGGAATTAGATGGGTTTGAGCAGGAAAGGCAAGAGGGAATGAGGTGATTGAAAGCCGAGTGTTTTGCGTGGTCGGAAGTTAAGTTGGTTTTGAGTTTTTCGGTGTTCGGTGATGCGGTTGCTGACAGGCTCTCCCTTGGGGCAGTACTCGCGAATAAGGCCGATGGTGTTTTCCACGGTGCCCTTTTCCCAGGCGTGGTAGGGATGGCAGAAAAAGGGCTCGCCACCTGTAGCTTGAGCTACCGACTTATAACTGGCAAACTCACAGCCGTTGTCATAGGTGATGGAAAGTGTCTGGAAGCGGCGCAAAGCATGGATGATGGCTTTGGAGACAGACGCAGCCTTTTTGTTGGAGACATGGCGTATGAGCGTATAACGCGATTTGCGCTCAACCAAAACCAGCAGTGAGCCGGCCTGTTTACGAGCACCCTCCATCAGGTCCGCCTCCCAGTGTCCGAAGGTGCTGCGGTCACTGAATGCCGTTGGCCTGGAATCGATGGAAGGACGATTGCGCACAGCGGCCCGGCGTGATGAAGAAGCGAAGTAGCGTTTGCCTTTGCGGCGCAGCAGCGTCCTGAGGCCAAGGGTGTGACCTTCGTAAGATCGTATGTGTCGGTAGATGGACTGGGCCGTAAAAGTGTGACCGAATTGATTCGAAAACAGAGAAGCGATCTGTTCCGGACTAAGTTTCAAGATCAGCTTGGCACGAATGAAACGCTTAACATCCAAGGTCAGTTTGGACCGCTTGTGGTTGGCCATTAAACGCCGGTGTTGTGTCATATCATTGGCGATAAAGCAGCAGTACCCAAATCCTGATCGGTTACGCCTGAACTCCCGGTAAATGGTTGTGCGGTGAACCCCCAGAATGGTGGCGATTTTTGTTTTAGAGACTCCCTGCTTGAGCAGTTGTCCAATTGCTCTTCGATGGAAGACGGTGAGATGATGGTAGCGTTTCATACGAGTGAGTAGTTATCAAACGCCCAGGGAGTGATGCACTTCGGCAGTTAATCCGCAGCGCGTGGCATTCGACGCCCCCCTTCCCTCACAGCCGCGAGTTCGTCGCCGGTTTCTGGCCCTAGGAGGTCAAGAACATGGACGAAGCCCTTGCCTGGGTGAAGCGCTGCCCCAAGCCGATGCCTCAGCCCAGCGAAATCGAAATCCGTACGATCTACGAGATGGATGATCTGCGATGAAGGTGCACCCTCACCACAGCACAAACCCCGTCTCCCCTGCCCGCCTCACGCGGGCATTGACCATCATCACCATCGCTCCCACAGAATAGCTCAGATTGGCCAGCCCCACCCACAGCGGGATCAGGCCATGCGGCACGATGGGTACCCGCGGCGGCACGCTCTCAGGGTACACCCGGCTCAGAAAGTACAGCCCTGCACCGGCTCCGGACAGAAAGATCAGCCCCAGCAGCCAGCGGCAGCAGTCCCGCTGGCCCATGAAGCCATACATCACCACCAGGCTCACCCCGTACCACACCAGCGAGCCCGCAAACCAGTAAAACACCTCATGAAACAGAAACAGCGTGATCACCACCGCCCCGCCGATCATGTGCGCCCACATGAGCTTGCGCGTGAAGTCGATTTCTTCACGGTGCTTGGCGCCACGGTTGCGCTGCACATCCAGCATGGGGTTTTCCTAAGGGGCAGAGGGTGAGTTTTCATCCAGATTGTCTTTCACCAGCACCAAAGACTTTGGTGCAAAGACAAGCCAAGCACTCTTCTTAGCAAGTTTCCGGCCACAATCCAGAAGGAGATTGCTCGTCACCAGCACATTTTTCACCACCCCGGTGCTCCACACCCCGGCCGTGGACAGTCCGGAAAACGTGTTCCCGCTGATGCTCAGTCCATTGACCCCGCCCTCCACCAGCACCCCCGTGCCTTCATCGGTCCCCATCGGCGTCTTCGCCTCCGCCGGCCGCTTGTCCTGCCCCGCACCGATGTAGGTGTTGCAGAAGGAGTTCCCGCTGATCGTGTTGCGCTCGCTGTCCTTCCCCACGCGCACCGAAAACTCATGCGCCAGCACAAAGGTGTTCGCGCTCAGCGTACACCCGCATGCATCCCGCAGGTCAATCCCGCCCTTCAGATGATGCGCGATCACGTTCGCACTCAGCGTGATGCCATAGCAGTCGCGGTCCAGGATCACCGCCGTTCCGTTGCACTCCTCGATCATGTTCCCGCTCAGCACCGAGCCATACGTGTTCTCGATGATGATCCCGTTCCCCAGGTGGTCGTCCACATTGTTGCCGTTCATGCACAGGTTAAAGGAGTCGCTGCACCGCAGCGCATCCTGGTTCTCCTCAAAGTGGTTCGCGTTCACCACGATGTCGTGCCCGCCAAAGATATCCACCCCGTACTTCTTGTTGTACGTGATGATGCAGTCCGCCACGCGCGGATCCTCCGCACAGTTCACCATGTGAATGCCGCTCCCTCCGTGGTGGTCGATCGACACACCCTCAAAGTAGATCTCCTCGATGCACTCTGCAAAGATCCCGTCTCCGCTCTTCTCATTCCCGCTCACCCGCAGGTCCGCCATCTGCACCCGCCACAGGCGCGCCTTTTTGTCGGCGTCGAGCGTCGGCGGGCGCAGGATGAAAGCAGGCGCGCCCTCGGCGTTCTTGTTGGTGATGTGCGTCGCCGCACCACCGCCCACGATCCGCGTCTCCGCCGTCTTCACCTGCAGCGGCTGCGTGATCTCATAGTTACCCGGCGGTATCGTCACCAGCCCCCCGCTCGCGGGCACCGCATCCAGCGCCGCCTGCAGGCTCGGGTATTTCGCAGCATCCACCGCCACAGGCGGCGTGGCGGTTTGCGCATTCACGGCGGCGGCACACAGGCAGAGGGAGAAGATCAGCGTTTTCATCCATCCAGTTACGCACCCTGCCCCCTGTTTTCTCTCACCACCCCCGCCCCAACTTTCATCCCTCGCATTTTCCACCTGCAAAAGATCCCCGCCACGCCACGTTGCACTCTTCCACCCATGATCAAACGCCTCACGCTCCTGCTTGCAGCCGCTCTCTCGCTCTCCGCGCATGCGGAGCCCAAGAAGCTCCTCGTCGTCACCGTCACCACCGGCTTCCGCCACTCCTCCATCGAGACCGCCGAGAAAGTCCTCGCCGAGCTCGGCCAGAAATCCGGTGCCTTCACCGTCGACTTCGTCCACCAGCCCGAAGGCCAGCCCAAGAACCCCGGCAGGCCCCCCGAGCGCGACGCCAAGAAAGACACCGACGAATCCTTCAAGGCCAAGCAGGACGCCTACAGCAAAGCCCTCGCTGAATTCAACGCGGCCAACAAAATCTGGACCGACAAAATCGCCGCCTACATGGCCGACAAGATGGCGCTCGACAAAATCAAGGGCTACGACGGCTTCGTCTTTGCCAACACCACCGGCGACCTCCTCCTCCCCGACCGCGAAGGCTTCACCAAGCTCATCGAAGGCGGCAAGGCCTTCATCGCCATGCACTCCGGCTCCGACACCTACCACCCCTTCCGTGGTTACATCGACATGCTCGGCGGCGAATTCGAAACCCACAAATCCCAGGTCGAAATCCAGCCCGTCGTTCACGACCCCGCCCACCCCATCACCAAGGCCGTCCCCCTCGGCTGGAAAGTCTTCGACGAAATCTACATCATCAAGTCCTTCGAAAAGGCCAAGGTCCACGGCCTGCTGGGCCTGAACACCCACCCGAATCTGGAGCAGCTGCGCGCTGAAGCCGCCCAGCGGAAGGAAAAGAACATCGAAGACCCCAAGAAGGACGCCGACCTCAAGGATGTCGAAGCCCAAAAAGGCCGCTACTACCCCGTCTCCTGGTGCAAAGAATTCGGCGCAGGCCGTGTCTATTACAACTCCCTCGGCCACCGCGAGGACGTCTGGGACCCCACCTGGAAAGCCGACACCAAGGACCGCAAAAACAGCCCCGAGATCGCCGAGACCTATCAGGAAATGATCCTCGCCGGCATCAAGTGGGCGCTGAAACTCGAAGAAGGCGTCTCCACCCCCGGCAACATTCCGTGAGCTGACAGCAGCATCGTTTCAACTCAGGGCGCTGTGGCAACACAGCGCCTTTTTTGTTCCTCCGAGATGCAATCCATTTGGAATGCCGTTGTGCAGCCACCGGCATCCGCAGGACGTTCAGCTTTGTTTGCCGCGAGACTCTCTGAGGCGGCAGCTACCTCGGCGCACTCAAAAAAGGACCCGGCTACTTGTCACAAGCCTCCCAGCGGCGGCCCTCCGCCCGGTCCTGCTGGCAGAGGATACCGGAGAGGTGCTGCCGGCACACCTCCAGGCGGCATCTGACAAGACATGCCTGCCGACATCATGATACGATGATCACCCATGTCCTTCGTCGGAGCTTCCTGATCCTTGCCGATGGCATCCATCAGCGCCACGGAATTCATCGCGATGGAGCCCAAGGCCACGGCCCCCAGCGATGCCATCGCCGCCTGCGTCAGGATCTTCTTGAGCGGGTTCGTATCCGGCAGCGCCGTCACATCGATCGGCGTGCCATTCAAATACTTAAAGTAGGACACGCACGGACTTTCGCCTGTGCTGGCAAGCAGCTCCCGGCGTTCAACATCAGTCATCATCGAAAGGTTGTGCACGTTCTTCTGGCACACATCACAGAAGCGCGTCTTCTCATTCCCCGCCATCTGTGCCCAAAGCCGGGGACAGTTGAATGAAAGGGCCGGGAACTCGGAAGTGCCACTCATGGTCGGATTGGATCTTTGATCACCCACGATTGTTCACAAATCCTCCCCCGTGTCATCAACATTATCTGGTCGTGAGATTTCCGCCTGCAGGCAGAAGAGGAAGCTGAAAATCATTCGAACATTTCAGAGTGGCAGACAAGGAAGACATCATCCTTTCCAAGCTTCACTGGGCGCGGGAATCTCTGTCTGAACGGCAGCTGGCCGATGTCGAAAACTTGATTGCGACAGGCTGCGACACCGAGTATTTACGCCAATGGTCAGCCGCATTGAACCTGACAGATATGCTGACACGGGTTTTGCCGTGAAGGACACAGCGCCCGAGATTAACACTTTGATCTTCACCGCAATGATGCGCAAGACTCAGGAGGAACGGCTTTTGATGGGCCTGGACATGATGGCAACCGCGCTTGAACGTGTCTGGAGCAGCTTGCCGAACGCCACTACCGAGGAGGAAAGACGCCATGCCTTTTTCCGCCGCTTTCAGGGCCAGGAGCTTCCGCTTTAGCGTCCAGCGGACGCGAGCAGGAAACCTTGATGGCAGCAGACCGCGCCGCCAACTCTGGCCACGCTACGCCAGCTCAAACCGCACGTGGTTGTAATCCAGCACCTCGGGACACCCCGCCTCAAAAGGAAACGGCCTTGCGGCGGTGATGGCCACCACATCGCTGCCGGCGCGGCGGCCGGCCTCGATGCCTGCGGGGGCGTCTTCGAAGACGAGGCATTGGTCCGCCGTGGTGCCGCAGAGAGCGGCACCCTTCATGTAGCCTTCGGGATCAGGCTTGCCGCGTGCCACCATCTCGGCGTTGATCATCAGCGCAGGAATGGGCAGACCGGCCGCTTTGAGACGGGCCGTGGCCAGCGCACGACTGGCGGAGGTGACCACGGCAAAGCGACCGGCTGGCAGCCGTGCGAGAAGCTCCGCAGCCCCCGCAATGGGGACGACGCCCTGGGTGTCCGCGATCTCCATGGCTTCGAGCTTCCGCGCCTCCGCTTCCTCATCCACCCCAGGAATGGCAAACTCACGCACGGTGTCGATGGTGCGCCGCCCATGGCACACGGCCAGCACGGGGCCCGCATCACGTCCATGCCCGGCGGCCCATTCGTGCCAGACGCGCTCCACGGCGGCGCGGGAGTCCAGCAGCGTGCCGTCCATGTCAAAGAGGACGGCTTGGTACGGGCGGGAAAGCTGGAGCATGGGAGAAGAGGAGGAAGACATGAAAAAAGACGGCACAGGAAGGATACGGCCGCGAGCCACGCTGCGACCCAAGCATTGCAAAAAAGCCTGCGGGGAGCCGTGCTCGCACCCCTGAAAGGTTCCACTTTCGGAGCGAGTCACCGCCAGCAGGGCATCACGCGGGGGCACACATCACTGCGGAGCCGTGGCAGCCGCCGTCACTTCAGCGCGCTTGTCCTTGCTGAAGCGGATGTCCTCCGCACGCTCGATGAAGATCGTGTCCTCGCAGATGTTCTTGGCGTGGTCGCCCACGCGCTCCAGAAACCGCGCCACAAAGATCAGGTGGATGTACCCCTCCAGCTCCGCGTGCTGGGACTCCATCACCG
Source organism: Prosthecobacter fluviatilis (assembly GCF_055388355.1). Lineage (NCBI taxonomy): Bacteria > Pseudomonadati > Verrucomicrobiota > Verrucomicrobiia > Verrucomicrobiales > Verrucomicrobiaceae > Prosthecobacter > Prosthecobacter fluviatilis. The sequence continues at coordinate 6,391,064 of NZ_AP043782.1, read as the reverse complement.
TGATGATCTGCCGGTCCAGCGCCTTCTCAGCCGCATCCAGCTCCTTGTCCAGCAGCCGTGCCGCCGCCGCCGCCTCGGGGTCCGCATTCAGAAAGGCCTGCAGGCTCAGGTCCAGGTTGCGGTCACACAGCGAATACACCGGCTGGATCAGCTTCACCTCCGGAAACTCCGGCAGGTTGTTGATGATGCGCGCACGCTTGGCGATGCTGGATGCCTGGTCCGCGATGCGCTCCAGATTGTTCGCCACGCGGATCGTCCCCATCACCTGCCGCAGGTCATGGGCGGTGGGCTGAAATTTCACCAGGATCTGCATCCCATGCTTGTCCACGCTCTTCTCCAGTTCGTTCACGTCCTGGTCTGCCGCGATCGCCGCATTGCACAGGTCCGTGTCACGCTCCAGCAGGCCGCGCATCGCGCTGGCCAGATTCTTGCGCGCCATGCTGGCCATGGCCAGGACGTCGCCACGCAGCTTGTCGAGCGAATGGTTGAAGCTGGAGAGGATGTGTTCGTGCATGATTAAGAATGTACCACTGTGACGGTTTCGCTACATGGGAATTGCAGAAGATTCCGGATTTGCCGGTGTCTCCTCTTCCGCCTCCGCCACCGCCCCCTTGGGGTCGCGGTGTGTGCGTTCGCAGAATTCGGGATAGGTGATGATCTCAAAGCTGCCGTCAAGGTTTTCCACGATCGCCGTCATCGACTCCACCCAGTCACCGGAGTTCAGGTAGTGCGTGCTGCCCACCATCTTGTTGTCCACCTTGTGGATGTGTCCGCAGATGATGCCCACGCACCCGCGCTGCTTGGCCAGGTTTTGCAGCTGCTCCTCATACTTGCCCACTGCGCCGATGGTGGACTTCACCTTCTGCTTCACCCAGGCGCTGAAGGAAAAGGGCTCCTTCCCCCGCAGCCCCCGGTAGGCATTGTACAGGCGGTTGATGCGCAGCAGGAAATTGTACCCCAGCCCGCCCAGCTGCGCCAGCCACGCGTGGTTCGTGCTCACCGCGTCAAATCCGTCCCCATGCACCACCAGGTAGTCCCCCGCACGCGTGTGGTGGATGTGCTCGTCCGTGATCATGAAGTGCTCAAACTGGATCGGGATGAACCGGTCCAGCACATCATCGTGGTTCCCCCGCAGGTAGATGATCTCCGTGCTCTCCTTTTCCATCTTGCGCAGCACCGTGCGGATGAAATGGGTATGCCCCTTGTTCCACCCGCCCATGCGGCGCAGGTGCCAGGCGTCGATGATGTCGCCATTGAGCACCAGCTTCTCGCACAGGCAGTTGCGCAGGAAGTGGGAGGCCTGCGCCGCCTTGCTGTCCGGCATGCCCAGGTGCACGTCAGAGATGAAGATCGTCTTGAAGCGCAGCTTCAACTTCCCCGTCGCCGGGTTTGGCACTGGATCATCGGCAGACATCACTTCACCTCCTCCATCTCGTGCATGACCGCCGCCAGTTCATGCTCAAATTGCTCGATCACCCGCTCCCACCCCAGGTCAAACGCTGACTGCCGTGCCGCGAGGCGCAGCCCCTCATCCTGCCACCGGGCCGCCGCCTCCCGTACCTGCGCCAGAAAGGCCCCCTCATCATCAAATGGCGCCAGCCACCCGTTTTCCCCGGAGCGGATCAGCAGCCTCGGTGCCGCGTAGTCATACGCCACCACCCCCAGCCCGGAGGACATGGCCTCCAGCACCACATTGCCAAATGTTTCCGTGATGCTGGGAAACAGAAACACATCCCCGGAGGCATAGTGTGCCGCCAGGTCCTCCCCCGTCCGCGCCCCTGCATAGTGAAAGTCCGGCCGCTCCTCCTTCAGAGACTCCAGCCGCGGCCCGCTGCCCACGATGACCATGCGCGCCTTCGGCTGCACCTCCTTGAAAACATCAAACGCCCGCACCACCAGCTCCAGATTCTTCTCCGCCGCCACCCGGCCCACGTAGATCGCCACCGGCGTGCTTTCGTCCGCGCCCCAGCTCAGCCGCAGCGCCGCATCCCGGCGAACGGGGTCAAACATCTCCGTGTCCACCCCACGGCCCAGCACCCCCACATTCTGGATGCCCCAGCGCTCCAGCATCGCCGCCGTGTCCGCAGAGGGCGTCAGCGTCCGCGCCGTGTGGTTGTGGATCGCCCGCAGCACTCCCTGCGCCACCGTCTCCAGCCCCGGCAGGTGGTAGTCCTCCAGGTAGTTTTGGAAGTTCGTGTGAAAGCCGGACACCACCGGGATGCCCCGCCTCCCCGCCGCGCGGATCGCGGAGATGCCCATCAGCGTCTCCGTGGCCACGTAGAGCACGTCCGGCCGGAAGGCGTCAAACAGCTCCAGCATCTGCCGTGTGGAGGCAAAGCCAAACCTCAGCCCCGGGTACCCCGGCAGCGGCAGCGAGTGCATGACATGCCGCTGCAGCCCCTCCTGGGACTCCACCGTCGTCACCACCTCCACCACATGCCCCCGCCTCACCAGCCCCGCGCCCAGCGTGTGCAGCGTCCGGGCCACGCCATTGATGTCTGGCGGATACGTGTCAGTGACGATGAGGACCCTCATGATGGGAAGAAAGCTAGCTGCAAGCCCGATGAAGCGCATCTACGAATGCAGTCCAACTTTGTCACCGTGACGAATCCGTCACGCTTGTTCTCTGTGAAGTGTGTCAGACATGTTGCCATGTGACACCTTCGTTGCCATCATAGGTTTGCCGATGGCACACCCACGCCACAAAGCCACTCCATGAGCAAGATACTAATCGTCGAGGATGAATCGGACATCGCGGAACTCATCTCCCTCCACCTCACCCGGGAAGGGCACGAGCCCATCTGCGTAGGCAATGGCCTCCTGGTCATGCCCACCGCCATCGCCCAGCAGCCGGAGATCATTGTGCTCGATCTCATGCTCCCCGGCCTGGACGGCCTCCAGATCTTCAAGCGCCTCCGCGCAGACACCCGCACCGCCTCCATCCCCGTCATCATCCTCACCGCCAAGAGCCAGGTCACAGACAAGATCGCCGGCCTCGAGCTCGGCGCGGACGACTACCTCACCAAGCCCTTCAGCCCCCGCGAGCTCTACCTCCGCATCACCGCCGTCCTCCGCCGCGTCAAAAAGGTCACCCACGTCTCCGAAATCCAGCGCGGCCGTTTCATGCTCGACCGCAAAAATATGAAGCTCTTCCTCGACGGCGCCCCCCTCGACCTCACCACCATCGAGTTCAAGCTCCTCACCACCCTCATGGAAAACGACACCGCCATCCACAGCCGTGCCGACCTCCTCCGCGACGTCTGGGGCTACAACAGCGACGTCGCCACCCGCACCCTCGACACCCACATCAAGCGCCTGCGTGAAAAACTCGGTGCAGCAGGCGAACATATCGTCACCATTCGCGGCACCGGCTTCCAGTTCCAGACGGAGCTCCCCGCCCACCAGCCCGCATGACCTCTCTCTCCTTCTTCCTCGCCCTCCTTCTAGGCTTCACCCTCCTCGCCTGGGCACGGCGTGAGAAGCACTGGATCAGGCGCTGGGAGCAGGTCTCCAAAACCCTCGGCCTCCGCGCACGCGACTCTGCGCTCCTTCAGGAGCACGCCGCCGCCGTCTCCCTCGCACGCCAGCACGCCGAGCAGCAGGCAGAGCAGCGCCGCGTCTTTGAGACCCTGCTCGATGAGATCAGCCAGGGACTCGTCCTCGTGGACGACCACCTCCGCATCCGCTACGCCAACGCCCCCCTCAAAAAACTCCTCCACCGCAAGGAAATCCACGTCGGCCGCCCCCTCATCGAGGAAGTGCGCGACCACCAGATCTCCGTCCTCGTGCAGGAGTCCATTGCCGAAAAGCGCCACACCACACGCCGCATCCAGATGCTCCCCTCAGACGTCGGCGCCGGGTCCAATCTCGGCGGCCGCTACTTCATCATCGAGGCCGCCCCCCTCGCCGCAGACGTCGGCGGCGGCGCCTGGCTCATGCTCCAGGACGTCACCGAGTCCGCCATGACCGAGCAGATCCGCCGGGACTTCGTCGCCAATGCCTCCCACGAGCTGCGCACCCCCCTCACGCTCATCAATGGCTACATCGAGATGCTGCAGGAAGACTCCGCCAAGGCCTCCCCCGCCATGAAGCGCAGCCTCGACGTCATGGAAAAGCACGGCAAACGCATCGCCCGCATCATCGAGGACATGCTCGCCATCTCACGCCTGGAGGACGCCAGCAGCACCCTCAACAAGGAGCCCTTCGACGTGCGTGACTGCGCCGAAGACGCCGCCGATCACCTCGCCCCCATGCTCGAAGGACGGGACGCCCGCATCGAGCTGGATTTCCCCAAAGGCGACTGCCTGCTCATCGGCGACCGCTTCTACTGGGACCAGATCTTCACCAATCTCATCGAAAACTCCATCAAGGAGAACTCCAAACCCGGCCTCGTCATCCGCGTCTCCGGAGAGTGGAAAAAGGACGAATGCATCCTCAAGGTCAGCGACAACGGCATCGGCATCCCCGCGCACGACCTCCCCTTCGTCTTCAAGCGCTTCTACCGTGGGAACAAGCACCACTCCTCCACCCAGGTGAAAGGCACCGGCCTCGGCCTCTCCATCGTCCGCCGTGCCGTCGAGGCCCACGGCGGCACCATCGAGCTCACCAGCTCCCCCGGCATCGAGACCACGTTTACGATGCGGCTGCCTTTGCAGCATGGTTAGGGAAACGCTGATGCCATCGGTGCCCAATAAATGTCGAATGAGTATATCCGAATGACGAAATAATCTCGAATGCCAAAGCTCGAACTTCGGCATTGGTCATTTGTCATTTTTTAGTCATTCGGGCTTTCTCATTCGTCATTTCAGCGGAATGCCAGAAGGAGCATGGAATCACCACCACCGCCCTTTTCAAGATTTTGACCTCATACCCAAGCTTGAGCACGCGCGTACCCTGTGGTTAGAACTCCCTCCCTGTGGAAGACCTCTTCGGCCATCGCATCTCCTACCTCCGCGTTTCCGTCACCGACCGGTGCAACGAACGCTGCCGGTACTGCATGCCCGAGGAGGAGCAGACCTGGTTCGCCAAGGACGAAACCCTCAGCTATGAGGAACTCCTCCGCGTCGTCCGCGTCGGCGCCTCCCTCGGCATCAAAAAGATCCGTGTCACCGGCGGCGAGCCCCTCACCCGCCCTGGCGTGTCCGGCTTCTGCGCCGAGCTCGCACGCATCCCCGGCATCGACGAGATCGGCATCTCCACCAACGGCACCCTCCTCGCCAAACTGGACGGCGGCATCACCATCGCCGAGCACCTCGTCAAAGCCGGCGTCCGCACCGCCAACATCTCCCTCGACTCCCTCGACCGCGCCGTCTATCAGCGCACCACCAGCCGCGATCTCCTCCCCCGCGTCCTCGAAGGCATCGACGCCGCCCGTGCCGCAGGCTTCCAGTCCATCAAGCTCAACTGCGTCCTCATGAAGGGCCAGACCGAGCGCGAACTGCCCGCCCTCATCGACTTCGCCCGCCAGAAAGACGCCCTCCTCCGCTTCATCGAGCTCATGCCCGTGAGCACCCAGGAAGTGCTCAGCGACGACACCTTCCTCCCCGTCGCCACCGCCAAAAAGCTCGTCGAGCAGACCACCGGCCCCCTCATTGAATCCCCCGATTTCAAGACCAACGGCCCCGCCGTCTATCATCGCGTGCCCGCCACCGGCCAGAAGATCGGCTTCATCGGCGCGATGACCAATCTGCACTTCTGCGAGAACTGCAACAAGCTCCGCCTCACCTGCGACGGCAAGCTCCGCCCCTGCCTCGGCTCCTACCTCGAGTTCGACCTCCGCACCGTCCTCCGCGCCGGCTGCACCGACGCCGAACTCGCCGCCTTCTTCCAGAACGTCGTCTCCCGCAAACCCAAGGAACACGACTTCCGCCACAACTACCAGCCCAACCGCAAGATGATCGCGATTGGCGGTTAAGCCCCCGCGAACGCACCCCCATTTGGAGTGCGGTCGCGAAGGGAGGAACGACCGCAGCTACCGCTTTCGCAGGCCTGCAGACACACGCACGCCACAACCCCATCGAAAGCAGACGCCCCTCGGCTCGCGCAGCCCACTCACCTCACGCACGCCACAAGCCGCTCGAAAGCGGCAGCTTCACTCGTTCCTCGCTCCGCAGCCGCACTCCAAATGACGCCGTGGCGCACCTCACTTGCCCCAGGCATCGGGCATCCATTGTAGGCACGAAGGCCGCACCCAGTTTCAGCCCGCCACGCTCAATCTCACCCGCCACAACCAGGTTAAAAGCTAAACCGCTCTCGCTAAAACCCCGCCAGAACGACCTTCCCCATCGCCCTGCCGCTCTCAACGAGCGCATGGGCTGCCTTGAGATTCTCGGCATTGATCAGGCCAAGGTGGCTCACCGCCGTGGATCGAATCTTGCCCGCATCCACGAGTTCGGCCACGTGATTGAGCAGGCGTCCCTGTTCGCTCATTTTGGGCGACTGAGGCCGGGCGCGGCCGAACATGAACTCCCAATGGAGGGAGAGGCTTTTGGGTTTCAGCTTATTGATGTCCAAAGGCCGGGCCACATTCTCGATCAACCCAATGGCTGCTTCTGGAGCCACCGCTTCGATGATTTCATCGAAGTGATCTTCGGTCTTGGTCAGGGCCAGGACATGGCTGGCACCTTCAGGGACAATCTTCCTCACCTGTGCCCCCAAAGGCTGGCGATGATCAATCACCTCGTCAGCACCCATTTTGCGACACCACTCGACGGTTTCAGGACGCGAGGCAGTGGCGATGACCTTCAACCCGGTCAGCTTTTTCGCCAACTGGATCGCGATGGAACCCACGCCTCCGGCCCCGCCAATGATCAGCAGCGTTCCCTGCGATGCAGAGGTGATGGGAAGAGAAAAGCGGTCAAAGAGCAGCTCCCAGGCCGTGATAGTCGTGAGGGGCAGTGCCGCCGCATCGGCAAAGCTCAGAGACGCGGGCTTTCTACCCACGATGCGCTCATCCACGGACTGAAACTCCGCATACGACCCAGGCCGCTCCAGTGAGCCCGCATAGTAAACTTCGTCACCAGGCGCAAACAAAGTCACTTCGGAACCAACCTCCACGACCACACCCGCAGCGTCCCAACCTAAAATCTTGAGTTCGCCGGAAGGCTGGCCCGGACCGGCGCCCCTGCGAATCTTGGTGTCCACAGGATTGACGGAAATGGCCCGCACTTGAACCAGCAGGTCACGAGGCCCCGGCTTGGGTTTGTCGACGCTCACATCGATGAAGCTTTCGGGATCCTCGGTGGGCAGATGCTTGTAGTAGCTGACGGCATTCATGGCGGGGCTCCTGAATTGATTTCGCTCATGAAGAGGAGCACAGCATCCCGGATCTTCCAGACGTATTCCGCGAATCATCCACACAATGCCCGGCATTTGACGGCAAGCTCAAGTCTGGACAGGATTAACACGATGCAGAATGAACATAATTCGAGCGATCAAATTAATCCATCCCGCCATCAGCCTGCGCCCTGATTCTGCATCATTCTATCATCTTGTGAATCCACTCCGAACCAACCGACCTAACAGAACACAATCACCGCCTCGCTTCCAAGACGCTAACGCATTCACTCAAGCCCAAACTCCGGTGTCCCCAAAAAACCGCCCTCAGCTTTAACGAATTGCCCTTCATGACGTCATGAATGCCACAATTGGTTCATGGACCCACTGAAACTCACGAGTATTTCATGTCTTCCGGATCGTCATGCCTGTTTTGCAGCCAGTCTGAATACGATATATCAAACGATTCAAAATGCCCTCTCTTAAGCTTGCGATCAGGGGTTTCAAAAAAGAGTTCCATGGGGAAGCATCCAAGAATGAGTGAATCGATGGCAGAACAGTCGATGGCTATCCATGAACCAGATGGCAGAGTTCCTATTGGAAGGCAATTGGTCTCCCGCCATTGCTCTGATTGCTCCATCATCCAATCTTCCGGCCAAACATAGCCCAAAAAATAACAGTCATCTTTGACTAACTCAGTCTGAGCGACTGGAACACAACGGCAAAATTCATCAGCACGAGCCCATTTGGGATAGAGTGCAGATATCCATTGTCTAAAACTGTCTGATGCCGGGCGGGAGCTAACCCCGAATTTTTCGAGCCACTGACAATGTGAGTTCGCTTCCATATGAAAAAGCATAAGATGCCATTCATGAAAAGCATTTAATATTTTAAGCTCTCATCGCAAGTCTGGACAGGATTAACACGATGGCAGTACGAACAAAATCCCAACACCTGCTCAATCGAACCCGTCATCCGTCCACGCACTCAAATCCCAACATCTTAATCCTGCATAATTTCGCCATCCTGTGAATCCGGTCCAAACCAAACGACCTAACAGAACACAGTCCCAACCTCACTCACCGCACCCTCACGCATCGAGAGCGAAATACCACTTTCCCAGCCTCCCCTCATCCCTAGCATCCGCTTCTCATGAGCCAGCTCACCCACCTCAACCGCAAAGGCGAAGCCGCCATGGTCGATGTCTCCGCCAAGCCCCCCCTGCGCCGTGAAGCCGTCGCCGAAGGCCGCATCACGCTTCAGCCCGCCACGCTCGATCTCATCCGCAGCAACCAGGTTAAAAAAGGCGACGTCCTTAGCATCGCCCGCATCGCCGGCATCCAGGCCGCCAAGCAGACGCAGTACCTCATCCCCCTCTGCCACCAGATCCCGCTGAGCAAAGTGCAGCTCGACTTCGAGCTCCGCCCCAAGGCCGTCCACATCACCGCCACCGCCATCACCGTCGCCCCCACCGGCGTCGAGATGGAAGCCCTCACCGCCGTCTCCGTCGCCGCCCTCACCATCTACGACATGTGCAAAGCCGCCGACAAAAAGATGCGCATCGAAGGCGTGAAACTCGTCAGCAAGACCAAGAGCCACCCTGCACCACCTGCCTGATGTCCTCACGGAACCGCTGCCAGGAATGCTCCTGGTTCCAGCTCAAGGCCGCGCTCCTCATTCGCAGCAGCATCCCCTCATCCGCCGCCAGCAGCTTCAGCCGCTCACGAATCGCCTCCGCACTTCGCACCGGCACGACAAAGCCCTCCTGCCCATCCTGGATCAATCCCTCCAGCCCCGAATGCGGCGTGGTCACCACCGTGAGCCCGCAGGCCATGGCCTCCAGCAGCACCAGCGCCAACCCTTCATACAAGGTCGGCAGCACCAGCACGTCATGCTGCTGCATCTCCGCCAGCACCTCAGCGTGAGACAACCCGGCGCGATGCCGGTGCGCTCCCAAAAAAGCATCCAGCGCCGCGCAGGGCTTGTCCGCCGTTCGGGAGCCGATCACCGTCAGCTCCGCCACGCCCTCCAGGCCGGACATCGCCTCCGCCAGATACGCCAGCCCTTTGCCCTGATTCAAACTGCCCACATACAGCACCCGCAGCCGAGCCCTTGGCCCGGCCGCAGAAACAGGACGATCATTCGACGGTGGGCAGCCATACGGCACCACATGCACCTTCGCTTTGAAAGGCGGGGCCAGCTTCAGGCTGTCACGCACCAGCTCACTCGGCACCACCACCACATCCGCCAGTTGCAGTTCACGGTCTCGCCGCAACATTGCTTCACTACCATCCTCCAGCACCGGCAGCGTCGCCGCCCAGTCCGGCCTCAAGTCCGCTTCCTCCTTCACCACATCCCGGGTAAAGCGCCAGTACGGCGTGGGCAGTTCGTAGATCGTCCGCAGGCCTCTCGCACGCGCAGCCAGAAAAGTCTGCTCCGCCGCATCCATGTAGGCATACACCGCCTGCACCCCATGGCTCCGGCTCACCGCGCGGCTCACCTCCCCGTCAAACCACCTCACCACCTGATCCAGCGCGCCAAGCTTCGCAGCCAGCGGCAGCTTTCTCAGTGCCGGCACGCTGCGGCAGGCCAGTCTCAGCACCTCACGCCAGGCATGCGATTTCATATGAGGTTCCACCACTTCAGGAAAGGTGCGGCGGCCCCCTGCCCCCGTCAGACGCCGCAGCCATGCAGGCAGCACCAGCGTCGTATGAAAGGCCGCCAGAGCCCCCTGCTCCGCCAGCGCCTGCGCCACAGCACCGCTGTTCGGATTGCCGGTGAAATGTGAGACCATGACCTGCATGCCCTCCACCCCTCCGCCCTGGAAACCAACAGTCAAACGGCTTGTTGCCGCCTGCATGCGCAGGCACGCAAAAAAAACACGCGGCGCCTCTCAGCGCCGCGTGTCCTCATACACCTTGCAATAACAACTGACTCTAGGCAAAAATTCCCGTGAGCGGCTGCCCCTTGTCCGCGATGGTAAACGGACGCTTGCTCGGGCTGTAGATCACCTGGTCCAGCGGCAGCCCCAGCGCATAGGCGATGGAGGCGTTGAAGTCCATGATCTTGACCTTGTTCTCCACCACCTCGCGGCCTTCCTTGTCCGTCTTGCCGTAGGTGAAGCCGCCTTTGACGCCACCGCCAAACATGACACCGGAGAAAGCCTTCGGATAGTGGTCGCGTCCCGCGTTCTGGTTGATGTCCGGCGTGCGGCCAAACTCCGAAGTCACCACCACCAGCGTTTCCTCCAGAAGGCCGCGGTTGTGCAGGTCGGAAATCAGCGTGGCCAGCCCCTTGTCCAGCGTTTCGCAGCGGTCAGGCACGGCCACAAAGTTGGCGTTGTGCGTGTCCCAGCCGCCGAGGGAGACCTCCACAAAGCGCACTCCGCGCTCCACCAGACGGCGTGCCAGCAGGCAGCCCTGGCCAAAGGCCTCCTTGCCATACGCGGCACGCAGCTCGCCGGGCTCTTCGCTGAGGTCGAAGGCCTTCAGGTCCTCCGACTTCATCATCGCGATCGCGTCGTCATACATGTCGGCGTAGGCCTTCACGTTGCGGTGCGGGAAGGTGGTGCGGAAGTCCTTGTCCAGCTCGTCTGCCAGCTTCATGCGCGCCTGGAATTTCTCCTCCGGGCTGCCGTTTTTGATGTTCTTGAGCCCGTTCTCCGGATTGCTCACAAACAGCGGCGCCTGTGCGGCCGGGAAAAAGCCCGCGCCAGGGTGGCGGCTGTCATTTCCCACAAACACAAAGTTCGGCAGCGTGCTGTTGCCGCCCCCTTGGAACACATTCAGCCACGCGCCCATGGCCGGATGGCGGATCGTGCCGCGCATCTCATAGCTCGTGTGCATCATGTAGTTCCCCTGCTCATGCGCGCCCTGCGTGGAGGAGAGGGAGTTGATCACCGTGCCGTGGTGCATCTGCTGCGCCGTCAGCGGCAGATATTCGGAAATGCGCACACCGTCCGCGCTCGTCTTGATCGGCTTCGTCGGCCCCGCCGTTTCCACGCCCTCCTTCGGGTCCCAGGTGTCCATGTGGGACTGGCCGCCGCTCATGTAGAGGTAGATCACGTTCTTGGCCGTGGCCGCCTGCTTCAGCTTCGAGGAGCCCTCAAAGGCCGCGAAGGATTTGCTGGTCAGCGACTGGCCCAGCAGACCGACTCCCAGGAGGGAGCTGGCTGTCTTGGCCGCAAAGTCACGCCGGGTGATTTCACCTGAGCGGACGAGTTTGGTGGCAAGTTCCTGTTTCATGGGAGGTGCGCGTGGGGTGTGGGTTGGATGCTTGTCTTACTGGATGAAAATAAACTGCTGCGTGTTCAGCAGCGAAAACACGAGGTCCTCCATGCTGCTCAGCCCGCTGTCCTGCGCCTTCAGCCACACCGCCTTTTCGGCAGCGGAGGGCTTGCGGGAGAGCAGCGTCATGTACACGGCGTCCACCTTGTCGTCTGGATACGGGGCCTTGTTCACGGTCAGCATCAGCTGGCTGTACTTGCTGGTGATCTGCGGCAGCAGGCTCCCGTTCATCATCGCCAGCGCCTGCGGCACGCTCGCGTCGCTGTTGGCGTTTTCGATGGTCTCGCGGTCGCTCTGGCCAAACTCACGCAGGTAGTGGCCACGCGGCGCTGGGCTCTCCTGCTCGGCCGCACGCAGCATGTTGCGGCTGATCTGCTCGCGGCTGTTGATGTAGTACTTGCGCTCCTTCTCGTTGGTGATGCCAAAGTAGTCCGCCTCCTCCGCATAGGCCTCGCGCACCTTCTGCGCCACCGCCGCCTGCTCCTCCTTCGTCAGTTCCTTGCGGTCATAGCCGGGGATGATCACCTTTTCCATTTTGGCACCGTTCGCCATCATCATCATTTCCCCGCCACCGCTCATCATCATGGACGGAGATCCGGCGTCTCCGCCGCTGCTCTTGGTCATGGACACCATCTGGTAGGGTTTGCCGGTGACCTTCTCATAGAGCTTCTTTTCTCCGGGAACCACGACCTCCGCAAACGTCACGCGGCGGCCTTCGTTCTGGATGCGGTTCACCTCCGTGCGGATCTCGTCGGACTTCTTCTTCAGCTCGTCCGCTTTCGCGATGGCGGCCACCTTGGCAGGGCCTTCCGGCAGGGCGTCCGCAGCATCGCGGGCCTCCTTGTAGGCGGCGCGTGCCTCGGCAAAAAGCTTCTGCTGCGCATCCGTGCGCTCGCGGTTCCTGCTGTAAATGTCCGCCGCCTTCTTCAGCCCTGCCAGCGCCTCCTCGGCAGAGAGCGCCTCCACGCCGTCCGCGATCTTCTTGGCCTGCAGGATGCGCTGCTCCATCACATCACGGTTCGTCTGGTTGATCATGTCCGGGCTCGGATTGATCAGCGTCACAAACGAGTCCCACATCTGCTCCGCGCTCATGCGGCGCAGCAGCGGCCCGGTAAAGTGGTACACCGTGCCCGGCGCATGCTCCTCGCGTGTCACCTGCGCCTGGTAGGCCTTGGTGTTGTAGAGCACGCGCAGGACGCCCTTCATGTCATACTTCATGTCCACCACCAGCTTCTCCAGATGCTTCTCCATCTCAGGGATCATCGGCACCGTGTTGTCCATCAGCTCGTCCAGCGGCTCGATCAGGGCCAGGCCAAAAACACGCTTCCACAGCCGGTTTGCGATCACCGTGGTGAAGCGCGGATTCTCCGGGCTGGTCATCCAGCGCGCATAGGCCTGCAGCGGCGTCTCGCCATTCTGAGTGATGCACTCGTGACCCATCATCGTGCCGGGTTCGACGGCAGACTTGGGCTTGGCGTCGCTGTACTGGTAGTCGTGCGGCAGCGTCGGCTTGCGGTCCCGCAGGCTCACGGAGGTGTAGCGCATGGTGTCACGCACATCATTCATCGCCTCCTGGTAGCCGCGCTGCTCCTTGCGCAGCTTCTGCCGCGCCTCCTCGCGCTTCTTGTTCACCTCCTTCATCTCCGCCTCGTAGTTCTTGTAAGCTGCGGCGTATTCCTTCTGCAGCTTCTCCCGCTCCTCCGCGGACATCTTCCCGTTGATGTTCGGGCGCTGCGGCCGCTGCGGCTCCTTGATCGAGGCGCGGATCTCATTTTCCTTCTCGCGCAGCAGGTCGTTCACACCGCTCATCGTGTCGCCGCCGTAGTCCTGCGTCTGCACCCCGTAGGTGAAGGCCGCCATTTTGAAAAACTGCATCTGCGTCCACTTGTCAAAGGGGTGGTTGTGGCACTGTGCGCACTCGATGCGGGTGCCCAGAAACACGCGCACCGTGTTCGCCATGTTGTCCAGCGGCATCCCGCGGTCACGCATGTAGTAGCCTATCGCCCCGTTGTCCCAGGCCTTGCCCTGCGCCGCCACCATCTCGCGCACAAACTGGTCGTAGGGCTGGTTCTTCCGCAGGCTCTCCTTCACAAAGTTTGCATAAGCCGCCCCCGTGATGGCCCCCGTCTGGTTGCCGTTGGAGGTCACCCGCAGCACATCAGCCCAGTAGTTGAAAAAATGCTGCACATACGCCTCCGAGGCCAGCAGCCTGTCGATCAGCTTCGCCCGCTTGTCCGCGTCCTTGGAGTTGAGAAACTCCTCCGTCTCACGCGTCGTCGGGATGCGCCCGATGATGTCCAGGTAGATGCGGCGCACAAACGTGTTGTCATCCGTCTGCGGGTTGCCTTTCAGCTTGTTGGCCGCCCAGTCTTTGGCCAGCACGGCGTCGATCTGCCGAGCGGCAGCCGCAGTGTCCAGCTGGCCGGCTGCCCTCGCGGAAGACAGCGAAACAAACGCAAGGAGAGGAAGGACGAAGACTTTCTTCATGTTCGAATAAACGTGCCAATATCACAACTTTTTCACAATCCTGCACAATCTTGGCATACCCGCCTGCCCACCCCTCCCCCATCCAGCCCTTCCCTTTTTCACTCCCCCGCGTCACTTCTTCTCTTCACCGTGAGCTGGTAAATCCCCTTCCGCAGCGTCCCCACGTTGAAGTTCACCAGCAGTCCTGCGGCAAACTTTCCCAGCCGCACCTTCGACTCCAGCTCCTGCTGCTCCAGCCGCGTGATCTCCCCCTGCGCACGCACCAGCAGCAGCAGCGACTCCCCCACCACAAAGTCCAGCCGCGTCTGCGTCTGCACACGCCGCCCATGGTAGGCAAACTCCAGCGGCACCTGCCTTTGGAAATCAAACTCCAGCTCCCGCAGCTCGATGGCAAGGCATTCCTCATACGCATCCCGCGTCAGGCCCGGCCCCAGAGCACGATGCACGTTCATGCAGGCCCCGATGACGAGATGCGGCAGATCAGCGGCATTCATGGTGCGGTAGGCTGCAGAGACTCCTCACCCAGGATGCCGTAAATCTCAGCCGTGGTGCTCTGCTTGTGCGTGCTCAGCCACTCGTCCATGGCGGCGGAGAGCCGCGCCTTCACCTCCGGGTACCGCCCCTTCACATCGCGCTCGCAATGCGGGTCCGCACGCAGGTCAAACAGCCGCTCGATCGAGTGCTTCACGCCCGGCGTGCGCACGTACTTGAAGCGCTCCGTCCGCACGCAGTGCTCCTTCGTCTTCAGCACCGCCTCCTGAAACTTCTCCTTCAGCACAAAGTGAAAGTCGAAGTCCGGGTCGATGAACGTCGTCTCGTCCATCGGCGGGATGAACAGAGGCTCCTCACCCGGGATCGTGCGCCGGAAGAACAAATAGCTCGTCTCTCCAAAGTAGGCCAGCCCCAGGCTTTTTTTCTCTCCCCGGATCAGCGGCGCCAGGCTGGTGCCCTCAAAGCGCGGCTGCGCAGGCACCCCCACGAGGTCCAGCAGCGTCGGCGCAAAGTCCAGCGTGCGCGCCAGCGTCGCATGCTTCTGCGGCCCCTTCAGGCCCGGCACGTGCAGGATCGCAGGCACGTGGTTTGCCTGATCCCCGCCATTGAAGGTCGTCCCGTGGCCAAACGTGCAGTTCGGCTCGAAGAGGTCATCCCCATGGTCCCCCGTGACGAGGATGATCGTGTCATCCATCAGCCCCTGCTTCTCCAGCTCCGCCACCACCCGGCCCACCGAGTCGTCAAACATGCGCACGCAGCCGTCATACAGCGCGGTGATCTGCTCCACCTCCTTCTTCGGCAGCTTGCTCCACTTCTCATTGATGTCCGTCCCGCCGATGAACTCGTCCACATTCAGCGCCAGTTCATGCTTGTGCGGGCCGTCATACTTCGGGTCCGTCCACAGCTTCGCATAATGCGTCGGCGTTTTGTACGGCAGGTGCGTGCAGGAGTAGTAGCCAAACAGCAGGAAAGGCTTCCGGTCATCCGCACGCTGCCTGATCCGGTCGATCACCTGGTCCGTCACCACCTCCGGTGTCATGTAGTTCGCAAACGACTTCAGCTTTGGAAACAGCATGTGCCCCACCCGGTTGTCAAAAAACAGCGGCAGAATCTGGTGATGCAGAAACACCACCTCGCTCATGTACACCCGGAAGTTGTCAAAATCCGAGACAATGATCTTCTCAAAACCCATCGGCAGCTCAGTAAAGCTGCACGCGCACCAGTCGCCGATCACCGCCGTGTCGTAGCCCTGCCGCTTCAGCTCGCCGCCCAGCGATGGCGCCTCCTGATTGGCCCGGTCCACCATCGCCCGGCTCGGAAACATGTGCCGCACCCCGTGCGTGTGCGGGTACTGCGAGGAAAACATGCTCGTCAGCGACTCCAGCGTTGATGCGATCGGGGTCAGGCAGCGCTCAAAATTCACCCCCTGCGCCGCGATGCGATCAATGTTCGGCGATGTCATCCGGTGGTAGCCGTTGCATGACAGATGGTCCGCGCGCAGCGAGTCCGAGCCCAGGATGACAATGTTCTTCGGGCGCTTCTTTCCACCCGCCAGCTCCTCCGCATCCGGCGCACGGCTCACCCCGTAGCCGCTCACCGCCAGCAGCGCCAGCATGCCAGCCACCGTCGCAAAGCTGAACAGCAGCGGCCGTGCGGCGCGCGTGAACCACCGCCGCAGCTCAAAAAGGTAAAAGCCCCCCGCAGCCACCAGCGCCGTCACAGGAAACACCTGGGAGATCAGCGCATGCACCGCATTTTGCACCCCCGTGCCGCACACCCGCCCCAACGCATCATACCAGCCCAGCAGGTAGCTGTAGTCGCCGAAGTAAGGCTTCTCCAGCATCAATTTGAAGATGAAAAAACCATAGAGCAGCCCCGCAAACAGCAGCGTGCGCCACACGACGCCCCAGCGCGCAAAAGTCCGCACCTTTCCCCACAGCCGCACCAGTGGATAAATCAGCACCACATACCCTGCCGCAACCAGCAGGTAGCCCTTCAGCACCACCAGGTTGCTCCATACCAGATACCACCAGTGGTGCTGGATCGCCACCTCTGAGAACCGGTTGTTAAACCCGTATGAGTTCCCCGCAAAGCTCAGCAGCGCGCTCAGATACCACGCCAGCAGCGTGCCGAACACAGTCAGCGCGACAATTTTCAGGATATGGCGACGTTGAAGAGTGGGAGGCGGCATGCTGGAGGGGGGACAAACTACACCGAAACCTACGACGCTCCACCGGTATATCTCGCCCCGCCCAATGCTCAAGGCCACGCTCACCATCAAACGCGCAGCCCCCGCATGACATCAGTTTCGGCCCATCGAGCACCTTCAACAGCCAGGCTCTTGGGGAGCAGGGCATGCGGCAGCGTTCAACGGCATAAAGACTACGCCCACACCTTCATGCAGCACATTCGCTGCCCCCTGCTCATCCACCCGGCATCCGCAGCCCCGTCGTCCGCTCATAGGGATGGTAACGCTCACGGTGTGAGCGCGAGTGCCCCGCAGGATCCACCTTCCGCCACAGATCATCCATCTTCATCCGGCTTTCGGCAGAGCAGCCCGCCAGCAGGCAGGCCCCGAGCAGATACAGCCAACAGCGAGTCACATTCATTTCAGAGCACCCTTGGGCGGGCGGCAGCTCAGTTCAAGCCCCGCATGCCCCCAGTCTGGATGAAGCATCCATCCATAAACTCCCGCCGCACGCTGCACACCAGCCCCACTGCACACCAGCCAGCCCCGAGCCCCCGGCTCAGCCAAGCGGCCGCAACCGCAGCCGCAACTGACGCAGCGTGTAAAACGACGCCTCAGCCCCCTCCATCCGTGAAGTATCGCACCCGCCACATCTACCCCACCGCCCCCGCCTTCAGCTGCCGCAGCGTGTAAAAAGCCTCCGCGCACTCCGCCATGCGGCGGGCCCCGCTTTTGCGCCTCGGCCCAAAACACTCCCTCTGTGCATCAAACACCCCCTCCACAAACTCACGGCTCCCCAGCACCACTCCATCCGTGAAATACCGCACGCGCAGCCTCACCAGCTCCGCCGCACTCAGTTTGCCTTTCTCCGCCAGCACCTCACGTGCTCTCTCCACGCTCACCCCGCGCCTCACCACCCTCTCATTCTGCGCATCCTTCACCTCCCGCCCCTCCGCATGCAGCAGGCACCGATACGCCTCCGCCGCTCCCGCGCTCCTCCATCCGTCCACCGGCTTCCCCTGCGCCTTGCACAGCCCTCTCTGCGCCCTACGGCTCCCTCCCAGCGCCTCCGCATACCCGCACCACCGATACTCCTTCGGGTCCTTCACCAGCCCCGCTCTCACCGGATTGAGATCAATGTACGCCGCCATCGTCCGCAGCGCCTCCCCCTTGCCCTCCACCAGCACACTTTTGAAACGATCCATCCACAGCGTCCCCCTGCGCCCACGCCGCTTGTTGAACCAGCGGCTAAAGCGCTCTTTAATTTCCTTCACAAACAGCGACAGATCGCAAAAACGCTTCTTCAGCGCCTCCACCCGCTGCTCCGCCAGCACCGCCATGCCCCGCGCGCGGAAGTCCGCCAGCTCATCGCGCAGCAGGCCCAGGTAGGCCTTGCTGTAGAGGATGCTCAAGTGCTCAAAGAGCCTCGCCTCCCCCTGCGGCCCCTCAAAGCGCTGCAGCCACGTCTGCCGGTGCGGCACCTCGGCCAGCAGGTGGAAATGATTGCCCATCACACAGTAGGTCACCACCTTGATGCCCGAAAACTCCGCCATGCGCCAGATCACACGCCGCAGCGCCTCCTTCTCCACCTCGTCAAAGAGCACCTCCCCGCCGCAGGTGCGCGACATGACATGATAGCAGTAGGACTCCAGCGCCCCCCTGCCCAGAATCCGCAGCCGCCCGCCCGACCAGGAGCGCGCGCCAGGAAAGAGCCCCGTTTTGGCATTCACTCCGACAAGCTGCTCTTCAAGCGGTAGCGACTGGGAATCAGAGATTTGGGCGGCTTTCATGAGCAAAAGATGAGCAAGTAAGGTGCGGATTAACTGCCGAAGTGCATCACTCCCTGGGCGTTTGATAACTACTCACTCGTATGAAACGCTACCATCATCTCACCGTCTTCCATCGAAGAGCAATTGGACAACTGCTCAAGCAGGGAGTCTCTAAAACAAAAATCGCCACCATTCTGGGGGTTCACCGCACAACCATTTACCGGGAGTTCAGGCGTAACCGATCAGGATTTGGGTACTGCTGCTTTATCGCCAATGATATGACACAACACCGGCGTTTAATGGCCAACCACAAGCGGTCCAAACTGACCTTGGATGTTAAGCGTTTCATTCGTGCCAAGCTGATCTTGAAACTTAGTCCGGAACAGATCGCTTCTTTGTTTTCGAATCAATTCGGTCACACTTTTACGGCCCAGTCCATCTACCGACACATACGATCTTACGAAGGTCACACCCTTGGCCTCAGGACGCTGCTGCGCCGCAAAGGCAAACGCTACTTCGCTTCTTCATCACGCCGGGCCGCTGTGCGCAATCGTCCTTCCATCGATTGCAGGCCAACGGCATTCAGTGACCGCAGCACCTTCGGACACTGGGAGGCGGACCTGATGGAGGGTGCTCGTAAACAGGCCGGCTCACTGCTGGTTTTGGTTGAGCGCAAATCGCGTTATACGCTCATACGCCATGTCTCCAACAAAAAGGCTGCGTCTGTCTCCAAAGCCATCATCCATGCTTTGCGCCGCTTCCAGACACTTTCCATCACCTATGACAACGGCTGTGAGTTTGCCAGTTATAAGTCGGTAGCTCAAGCTACAGGTGGCGAGCCCTTTTTCTGCCATCCCTACCACGCCTGGGAAAAGGGCACCGTGGAAAACACCATCGGCCTTATTCGCGAGTACTGCCCCAAGGGAGAGCCTGTCAGCAACCGCATCACCGAACACCGAAAAACTCAAAACCAACTTAACTTCCGACCACGCAAAACACTCGGCTTTCAATCACCTCATTCCCTCTTGCCTTTCCTGCTCAAACCCATCTAATTCCAAAAACCAGCCCAGGTGCACTTTGGGTTTCAATCTGCAAGGCGCGAAGTCAATTAACTAAATGCCTGGCATTTAGTTATCACCCTTTCGACTTGGAGGCCATCCCCGATATCTCTCAAAGGCGGCCCCATAGGGCTGATCAGGTTCTTCTCAGCCCCTGTCGCTCGACGTCCGCGGCTGCTCGCAGCTGCCCATCTCGCACGCGAATCCGTTCCGGCTGGCCTGTCGGCCGCCCCAATACCCGGGAGGGTTTTCGGGTGCCAAAAAGCGCCCCCATCGTCGGGTCGGTGTCACCTGTGGGATGCTCCCCAGGACGGGTCCCCTGCCCGCCACTCGCTGGGCTTCACCTGCTAGAAACTCATCGGGATCTGCGCAGCTTCCACCGACAGCGCCGGCGGGATCACGCGGCGGAAATCATCAAGCGACACCGGCTTCGTCAGAAAGGCATTCATCCCGCATTCACGGCACTCCTCCTTCACGCCCGTCAACGCATGCCCGGTCATCGCGATGATGGCTGGCTGGTGCTTGAGCTGGAAGTTCCCACGAATGCGCCGGGTCGCCTCCACGCCCCCCATGACTGGCATCTGCAGATCCATAAACACGATGTCGTACCCCCCTTGCCCCACCATGCTCACGGCTTCCTCCCCGTTATTGGCAATGTCCATCCTCACATAGCCGAGACGCTGCAGCAGCATCGAGGCAATCTTCTGGTTCAGAGGCTGATCTTCGACCAGCAGGATGTTCGCCGGATTCTGGCTGGCAAAGTTGTCCGCATCAGCTTTGGCAGCTTTGGCAATCGCCCGGTTCGTGGCTTGCGAGACGTGAATATCATGCCCACCAGCTGCGGCACGCGCAGCACCTTGCATGGACAGCGGTGGAGGAGCTGGCGTCTCCAGCACAGACGGGGACTCAAACGTGGCCCTCATTGGCTGCCCCATCGGCTGACCAGTCGGCTGACCCATCGGTTGACCCATCGGTTGACCCATCGGTTGACCCATCGGTTGACCCATCGGTTGACCCATCGGTTGACCCATCGGTTGGCCCATCGGTTGACCCATCGGTTGCCCCATCGGTTGGCCCATCGGTTGGCCCATCGGCTGGCCCATCGGTTGGCCCATCGGTTGGCCCATCGGCTGGCCCATCGGCTGGCCCATTGGCTGGCCCCAGGGTTGCCCCATCGGCGTCAGCATCGGGGGCTGCTGGTAGTGGCCAGGCATCTGCTGCACAGGCGTGGTGATCGGGCGCAAATGGGGCGATGGCACCGGAGCAGGCGCAGCCTCCGGCCCCTCGTATGGCGCAGCCGCAGTGACGACGGGGGTCAGGATCACCCGCCGCGGCATGCGGTAGAGTTCCGCCATCGACCTCAGCAGTTCACGGCGCTTGATCGGCTTCGACAGCCGCGTATGCCGGCTGCCCGCAGGCGGACTGTAGCGGTCACGGTCCAGCTTCGCACTGGTGATCGGCATGATGGTGATGATGGCGGTGCCGCGCATCGCCGCCGCATTCAGCATCTGCACAGCATCCTCATGCCGGACACCCGTCACATCGAAAATGAAAAGCCCCGCCTCCTCGATCACCCCATCCAGCTCAGCGGGCGTACGGTCCTTCAGCAGCCTCACCGTCATGCCCCACTGCATCAGCGCCTGGTTCAGCACCTGCAGAGTGGTCGGATGCGCGCTGTGCACCGCCACAGGCCGCCCTCTCACCACATCCAGCCACGCCAGCTCTTCCTCCCGCGACTCATCATCAGGTGCCACGATCAGCGGCAGCTCAAAGAAGAAGTCAGACCCTTTCCCCTCCTCACTCACCACGCTGATCTCCCCCTGCATCATCTTGATGAGCTTCTTGGAAATCGCCAGCCCCAGCCCCGTGCCGCCATACTTGCGCGTCGTCGAGGTGTCCGCCTGGTTGAAAGCCTGGAACAGCTGCCCGATCTTTTCCGGCGGAATGCCGATGCCCGTGTCACGCACGGAGAAATGCAGCAGCGTCTTGTCCCCCTGCGGCGTCTGGCGTGAAACCTGCCGCACCAGGATCAAAATCTCCCCCTTCTCCGTAAACTTGATCGCATTCCCCACCAGGTTCACGAGGATCTGTTTGATGCGCTGAAAGTCCCCCAGCACCTTGCGCGGCAGCGCCGCATCAATGTGGACGTTGAGCTCGATGTTTTTCTCCGCCGCCTTGTGCGAAAAGACGTCCGTCGTTTCACTCAGCAGCTTCTCGATGTCCACCGGCATCTTCTCCATGTCCATCTTGGCAGACTCCAGCTTCGAAAAGTCCAGAATGTCATTGATCACGTGCAGCAGCGACTCCCCGCTGGAGCGGATCATCCGGATCAGCTCCTCCTGCTCCGGGTCCAGCCCCATCTCGATCAGCAGGCTCGTCGTGCCGATGATGCCGTTCATCGGCGTGCGGATCTCGTGGCTCATGTTCGCCAGAAAGCTCCCCTTCGCCGCAGTCGCCGTCTCCGCCTGCCTCTTGGCCGCCTCATACTCCACCAGCAGCGTGTGCTTCCGCTGATCCTCCTCCTGCACGTGGGTGATCATCGTGTTAAACTCCTCCTGCACCAGGTCCAGGTCATCGTTGCCGCTGGCAGGCACCCGCACGTTCAGATTGCCCGCACGCATCGCCCGAAAGGCGCTCACCAGAGCATGCGTCTTCTTCGTGATCCGCCGCCCGATCATGTAAAAGCTGAACACCGCCAGCGCCAGCCCCGCACACGCTCCCAGCACAGGCACCGTAAGCCTCTGCGCATTGAAAAGGTGCCTCAGCTGCACCAGCGGCTGGCGTGCGATGAAAGCACCCGCCACATACCCGCTGCGCGAGTGCAGCGGCGCGGCGCTGATCAGCCAGTGGTCCCCGCCGTTGATCTCCATGTCCTGGCTGTCGCTCGTGTCATCCATCACCATCGAGCTGCCGGACATCACCCTGTAGATCAGGCTGTCCATGTGCGCCGCAGACGGCTCCTCGATGGCACAGTTCTGGCACCCGGGCAAAATCACGATCGGCGGCGATTTCGCCATCGGCGGCGCCCCGCCGTCCTTCGCCTGGCGTGGTGCCACCACCTCCACCTGCAGGCCCAGATTTTGCAGCGCAGGCGGTATCTCCACCGTCTGCAGGCGCATGCGCATGCGCGCCTCGTTCTCCCAGTTCAGCGGTGCCACCCCGGCGATCTCGCTCTCACTCAGCGC
This sequence comes from Prosthecobacter fluviatilis, assembly GCF_055388355.1. Taxonomy (NCBI): domain Bacteria; kingdom Pseudomonadati; phylum Verrucomicrobiota; class Verrucomicrobiia; order Verrucomicrobiales; family Verrucomicrobiaceae; genus Prosthecobacter; species Prosthecobacter fluviatilis. The sequence goes on along the minus strand of NZ_AP043782.1, from coordinate 6,368,324 downwards.
CTGGCGGTTCAGCTCCATCTGCCCCGCCAGAGCCACCGCACCGAGGTACGAGCTCTGCACAAAGCGCAGCGTGATGAACTCCTGCCACATGAAGCCCGCGGCAGTCGCACCCGCACCCACCAGCACGGCAAACATGCCCAGCAGCGTGAAGCGGTTCGCTATCTGGAAGTGAAACCTCATGAAACGACAGCAGGTTTAAAGACCGAGTAGCCCGACTCCGCCGCGTCATGATCCGGCACCATCGCGCGTCGCACCGCCAGGCACAGGCTTTCGAGGTTGAACGGCTTGTACAGCACATCCACAAACCCGATCGCCTGGCACAGATCCTTCACATCATCCTGGAAGTACCCGCTGCACGCGATCACCGGCAGCCGCGGGTCACACGCACGCAGCCATTCCAGCACCTCAAATCCCGAGGCCCCGCCCGGCATCGTCAGGTCCAGGATAGCCGCCGTAAAGCGCTGCCCATCCTCCATCCCCACACGCACCAGCTCCAGCGCCTCCTCGCCGCTGCGGCACGCCACAGCTTCAAAGCCATGCGCCTCCAGCACCGCCTTTCCCACCGCCAGCACATGCGGCTCGTCATCCACGATCAGCACCCGCGCGACAGCACGCGAGGCAAATTCACGGGGCAAGATCTGAGTTGTCGGGTTCATGGTCGCGGAATATTGTATGTGTGAAAAAAATTCCCGCCTTACATGGCGGTGTAGCTGAGACATTTGATTTCATCGAGCGAGGTATGCCCGCCGATCACCTGCTGAAGCCCCTCCTGGTAGAGCGAGCGGAATCCGTTCTTGAACGCGGCGGCACGCATCGCGCTCAGCGGCGCGCCTTCCTCCACCAGGTCGCGCAGTTCGTTGTTCACCTCGCACAGCTCCATCAGCGCCACACGTCCCGAATAGCCGGTGCCGTGGCACTCGTCGCACCCGCGTGCGGTGTAGATCGGCGTCGTCAGCGGCTGCGAGATCACCGCCTGCTTCGCCAGCAGGTCCTGCACATCCTGCGGCGCCTGCATCGGCTGCTTGCAGTAGCTGCACAGCCTCCGCGCCAGACGCTGCGCCTGGCTCAGCGCCAGGGAGTCTGCCAGCAGGTACTTCTCCACCCCCATCGACAGCAGTCGCGAAACCGCGCGCAGCGAATCGTTCGCATGCAAAGTCGTCAGCACCAGATGCCCCGTCAGCGAGGCGTTCACCGCCGCGCCCGCCGTCTCCGCATCTCGCGACTCACCGATCAGGATGATGTCCGGGTCAGCACGCAGCAGCGCACGCAGCCCGTTCGCAAAGTCCAGCCCCCGCGCATTGTTCGTCTGCGTCTGGTTGATGCCCTCGATCTCATACTCGATCGGGTCCTCGATCGTCTGAATGTTCACGCTCTCGTCGTTCACGCTGTTGAGCAGCGCGTACAGCGTCGTCGTTTTGCCGGAGCCCGTCGGCCCCGTCACCAGCACCAGCCCCTGGTCACGCTGCATCGTCCGCGTCAGGATGTCGATCTGGCGCTGTGAGAGATTGAAATCCGACAGGCGCTTCACCCCGTCCTGCTTGTCCAGAAAGCGCATGATCACCTTCTGAAACTCACGCCGCGTCGGCACCGCCGCCACACGCACATCCACCCGCCGTCTCCCGATCGAGAGCGCCATGCGCCCGTCCTGGCACTCCTGCCGGTTCTGGCTCATCCCCGCATAGTTCTTCAGCAGCGCCACATAGCGGTTCAGCTGGCTCTCCGGCGCCGTCATGATCGTCTTCATCGTCCCGTCCATGCGCGCACGGAACCGCGTGAAGCTGTAAAACTTCTCCAGGTGCAAGTCAGAGGCCCGGCAGCGGATCGCCGTAAACAGCGCCCACTGCACCAGCTGCTCCGGCTCATGGTTCGGATTCTGCGGATTGATCCGCCCCATGTCCTCCGGCGAGATCTCCACCACGCTCGCATCATCCGCCACAGAGAGCGCCGCCCCCTCGATCGTGGCCACCGCGCTCGGGTCAAACGTCGCCCCTGCACGGTTGATCGCCTCCCGGATGCTCGCCAGATCCGCCAGCACCGGCACGATCTTCACCGCCGGATTCCCCATGGACAGCCACTCGTCCTCAAACGCGTAGCAGTCGCTGCTCTCGCTCAGCAAAAACACCACCTGCTTGCCGATGTACAGCGGGTACACATTGTGCCGCTCCAGCAGCGGGATCGGGAAAAAGCTCTGCCTCTGCGCCTCCGTGGCGCTGTACACCAGCGTGCGGCACCCGCTCACCAGATGCTGCAGCGCGATGCCCATGTTCCGCTGCACCACATTGAAATGCGTGATGCCCAGCGACTCCGCCTTGCCCTTCTGCGCATCGTAAAAACCCTTCAGCTTGGTGATCTCGGCAGGCTCATACGGGTAATGCTCCAGCAGCCACTGGAAGGTGCCATCCAGCCCCAGGTCAGAAAACACCGGCGGCTGCAGCTGCTCCATCGCATTCGACTGCGAGATCGGCATCTGGCCAAACCGCTGCACCAGATCCTTCCGCGTGTTCTGGTACTGCTCCTGCGTGATCAGCACCCGGATCGTAAAAAAGTGCGGCACCCCCCACAGATCCCCCGCCCGCGGGTTGTGGTGCGCCATCACCAGCAGCGGCCCGATCGTGCTCACCGGCAGCCACGGGTCCGCCACGTACGGCACCCGCCCCAGCTTCCGGATCAGCCTCTCCGCATCCGGAGAGCAGCTCTCACGCAGCAGCGTCACCGGCAGCATCCCATGCTGCAGCGCCAGTCCTTCGATCGACTGGATCGCCAGGATCGCCGACTGCCTCGCCTCAACTATCGTGCTTGGCGGATTACTCGCAGCACCAAAGGATTTTGGTGTGAGCGGGTTGGTCGGGATCTGGAGGGTGGCGGCCATGAGTTTTTAGCTGGGCAGGATCAGCGTCCCGCCATTTGAAAGTTCGGCGGAAAGACAAATGCCGTGGTGAAATCGCTGCCTTCAAAATTCATCAGCAGCCCCATGCCGCTCTGCCCCGGCTTCAGCAGCTCAAACAGGCTCCCCGTCCAGCGCAGACGGTGCACGTCCGCATCACTCGAAGAGATCGGGTTGTACCTCGGGTCCACATACGGGGAGCCCGACTGCGCACGGTTGCTGTTCGGATCGCGGTATTGCAGCGTCCGCAGCACCAGCATCTCGTCCGTCACAGACCCGCTCTGCGCCGTGAACAGCAGCTCGTAGTTCTGCTGGGCAAACCGGTAAAGCGCCTGGTTCAGCGTCTCCTGCCGCGCCTCCGCCACCGCATCCTTGCCCCCCGTCAGGAACTGGCTGAAAGAATGCACTGCGATCCCGGCCAGCACCGAAAGAATGCAGATCACCATCACCATCTCAGACATGGAAAAGCCCCCATCCCTGCCGGCGGGCAGGAAAGAGGCTCGTGTTCCACGATGTAGGGTGGGCGTCATGCCAGAGTCGGTCAGTAATAAATGGTCGCGCCGGTCGGGTTGGACAGCGTCGCCTTCGTCATGGGCGTGATCGAAAGCGGAAAAGTCAGGCTGTATCCGGACGGCAGAAAAGTGGCCAGGTCCCTTTCCGCAAAGCTCAGGTAGGACTTCAGCAGCTGGTACTTCGCCTCCGGTGAAGAGGCCGCCGTCCACTCCAGCGCCGCCTGCGTGCGCCCGCGCACCTGGATGTAGCTCGCCAGCGCCAGGTTCAGCGACTCCGCGCGCGCAATCGCCAGATTCCGCTCACTGTCACCCCGCATGCGGGTCACGGAGGGGATCGCCATGAAAGCGATGATGCCGATGATCGAAACACACGCCATCATCTCCACCAGCGAGAAACCTCGCAGGGAAAAGCGGAGCTTTGGAAGTAGGGCTTTCATCATGAATGAATTGGGTACTCGGCCTCGCTACATGTTGACCAGGTCCACATGGGGAAAATCACCCGTCTGCCAGTCGGGCAGCGTCAGGTATTGCTGCGAATTGTACAAAGCCAGTGTCTGCAGCTGGCTGGCGTTCGACGTGTAATCTGCAAAATGGTCCGCCGTCGTCTGGTCTAGAAAACCGGCGCGCCGGTTCGGGTCTGAGGAATTTGGTTTCGGCACCAGCTGATCAAATCGCTGGCTGACGGACATGGCGTTGTAGGCCACACGAATGTTTTCCAGGCTCTGAAACTGGGCCGAATTGCTGCTCACGCGCATCTGCGCCATCACCCACGCAGTCAGCGCACTCTGCACAGACGCCTGCTGCTGCCGCGCCATCACGCGGCTCGCATCCCGTGAGGCATTCGAAATCGCCGCCACCACGATCGATGACATGATGCCGATGATCGCAATCGTAAAGATTGCCTCAACAAAGCTGAATCCTGCCTCTCTCTGTCTGCGAAATGTCATTGTCATAACCAGCAACGCCCTGTTTCCCTGCTGCAAAAAAAACGCCGGGGAGTCAACCTCCCCGGCGGACGTGAATCGTCCGAAACTGAGTTCAAACCCCAGTGCCGGGCGCGTCAGCACCAGCATTAGTAGGTGCCTGGATCATACTTGACCTGCTTGTTGTCGTCGTCCCAGGTCAGGTAGTTGGCCACAGCAGACTCTTCCGTGTCGTTGATCGGGCCGGAAGTGAAGGTCTTGCCGGCGAAGGCACCCGTGAGGGGGCTCACGCCAGTCTGGGCCTTGTCGAGCAGGTTTGCAGTGGTCCAGCCCGAGGTGTCAACACCAGCGGCGATGGCGGCGTTAAGCACGGAGGAGACGGTCTGCGCATTGCGCTTGGCGGCGGCGGTCTTGGCGCTGTCGTTCAGGTTGCCGATGTTCGGGATCGCGATCGCGGCGATGATGCCGATGATGGCGATGACGACGAGCATTTCCACGAGGCTGAAGCCAGCCTTGCGGGAGGGGTTGATCTTGATGTTCTTCATAGTGTGTTGTGTGTGTGTTTTGGCTGTTGGTGTTAGTTCGAAGTGCTCAGCTTTGTGGAGTTGCTCAGCCTCGAATTATGGAAATTGTAGTTTATTACAAAGATAGATTCAATAATTATTTTCATATTTTTTACAATTGCAGGAAATCTAGTAGCCTCTGTTTCAATCGCCGAATTCGTTTTCCCTAGCTAAAACCGCTACTTGGCGCGCTACAACACGACCTCGTCTTTTTTTCGAATACGGGCAAAGTATCTGCGGAATCTCATCTCTGAGAGCCCGGTTAAGCCACCCTGCTAAGGCCATTTCGCCCTAATTTTTGCAGCGGTCAAAAAACCGGTTTAACAGCCCCGCCTCTTCAATTTTCATGTGAAAATTATTAAAGGCATCAAAAATAAGGAATCTGTTACTCTGAGACTGGAGTTAACGGCCGACAGTGTCCTCACAGAGGCAAATTCCCGCTTTCACTCATTCCAAACCCACGGACCACCAGCATTTTTACCCTTCAGCCTCCTCCCCCCTAGCAAGCCACCGTCGAGTCCATCGTCAGCATCGTGCTTCCCCCCTCAGTGAAGCGCTGTCAGAAGCCCTGAAATCCCACTTCACTGAAAACCCAGCTCACGACTCTAGGCACAGTGCCGCAGTGCATCCGCCACTGATGCCATGCTCATGCACATCCATGGCATCATCACTTGAGCTCTGTTTCTGCACTGAAAGAACAGCCCCGTCTGATTCAGTTTGCCGCCTCCTGAATTTTGGTTTTTATTATCTAATATGGAAATTAAAAGAACCTTAAAAAGTTGCCTGACCACAGAAGTCCTCAGAGATCACACGGTCTGGATCTCGATCTTTCTGGCCGTGAGTTTGGTCAATCTGCCTAATTTCATCGCCTGCCTCGTCCCCAGTTTTGCCTGGACCTCTGCAAAGCTCCTGCCTTTCAGCATGGCTTTGATCTTGCTGCCCTGCGTCTTTTGCCTGCGAGTCCGTCTCTTACTATGGCTGGCGCTGCCGCTGGTGCTGATGGTCCCCGCCTGCCTCATCTGCCTCGTCACCATCAACAACCTGCCAACAACGTTCCTGTTTCTGGCCTTGTTCGAAACCAACCAGACGGAGCTCTCCGCACTGAAGGGGCAGACCCTCTACGCCGGAGCGCTCAGCCTGCTTTTAGTCATCTTCTATGTCTGGTTTGTCAAAAAGCGCGTCCCAGCCAGCTTCCGCCTGGGACCGCTTGCACGGACCCTGGTGGTTCTCACCCTCCTCATCCCAGCCTTGTCAGATTTGATCGCGAAAGGCCCCGCATTCAGCGTTGCCAGCGTCGAGCAGCACCTCCTCGCCACATTCCCCTCCTCCACGATATACAGTGCCTATGAGGCCTTGGACATGCACTCCCGGGTGGAGAACCGCAAAAACGTGACGGAACAGCTGGCCATCAGCCAGGAACCGGCATTCCGTGATGAGCAGCAGCGTCAGGTCCACATGCTGGTCATCGGAGAAAGCGCTACAAAAAGCTGCTTTGGACTCTACGGCTATGATCGGCAGACCACTCCCCTGCTGGAAAACACCCCCGGCCTCATGCCTTTCCGAGACGTCTCCTGCACCGCCACTTTCACCCTCGTGGCCGTGCCAGCACTGCTCACCCCCACGCCTACGGGCAAAGTGCTGGAAGCCACCCGCGAGGCCAGCATCCTTTCTGCTTATAAGAAAGCGGGCTTTCGCATTTACTGGCTCTCTTCACAGAAAAAGCATGGGACCTTCGACACCGTCACCTCCATCTTTTCTGGCGACGCAGACGAGTCCGTCTTCAAGAGCGGCTCATTCGACCTCGTCGGCAATGGTGGCTACCAAGGCGCCACAGATGCCAGCCTGCTGCCCTTGGTGCGTGGCATTCTCAAGCGCAAAGAGCCAAAGGTGCTCTTTCTGCTTCACACCATCGGCAGCCATGGCCCCTACCCCGTGCGCTACTCCCCTCAGATGGAACGCTTCCCTGCGGAAAAAACAGCCGCCATCAATGCTTTGGTTCGCATTGCCTCAGGCACCTCCACAGATCCCGAAGATCTCCAAATCGCCCAGAACTCCTACGACAACACCATCTGTGCCACGGACTTCCTGCTCGCCAATCTGATCAATGACCTCAGGAAAATCCAGGCCTCCTCATGGGTGTGCTATGTTTCCGACCACGGGGAGAACACCTCCAAGTCCCTCACCGGAAAATTCATGCATGGCATGGTGAGCCGGCAGATCGTGGAAGTGCCCATGCTCATGTGGGTCTCCCCCTTGTATGAGCAGACCCATGCCGAAAAAGTCGCCGGATTGAAATCCCACCTGGACACCCCCTTCAGCGCAGCCTGCACCTTTCACACCCTGCTGGACATGGGAGGGATCTCCTGCTCCACCTTCAAACCGGAGTGGAGCGCCGCCTCCCCCCGCTTTGCCCCCGGCCCCCGCATGGTCTGCGACTCCGGCGGCACCCTCGTCGATTATGACAAAAAATTCTCTTCTCACCAGGCTGCCAGTCACAAGCCATTGCCCATGGCAAAGACCGCCACTCTGGCCACAGGTGTGCCACCTCCCTGAGTCGGCCATCTCCATTCGGGCAGTAAAAGCACCTGCAGACTGACTGCCAGCCCCCCTTGGAGTCATCACACCCAGGGTGGTCGCCCGTCGGGCAACGAGTGCACATGACTTCTGCTCGCCAACTCGCCTCGTAGGAGGTACATTTCCACACCTCATGCACACCCGCCTCCTGTCAGCGCTCCTGCTCTTCAGCCTCGGCACAGCAGCCCTCACCGCCGAGCCCCCAGGCAGCCCCGCACTTCCCCCCGCCGTGGTGGTGCCGCCAGAAGTCCACGAAATCGCCCCCGAGCAAGTCACCCGCCAGCTCGTCGATCACCCGGACACCCAGATCATCGACGTCCGCACCGAGGACGAGCGCCACACCCGCGGCTACATCCTCAACTCCCTGAACCACGACTACTTCCACAGCCAGAAAACCCTCGACGCCCTGGACAAGCTCGACAAAACCCGTCCCACCATCGTCCACTGTGCCATCGGTGGCCGGGCCCAGTTCATCGCCGTCAAGATGCACCAGATGGGCTTCAAAAACATCCTGCTCCTCAAAGGCGGCTTCAACGCCTGGGTCGCCAGCGGTCAGGCCGTGGCACGGTAAGCCCGTGCACCAGCGCCAGGCGGCACCACAGCGCACCCGCCAAATAGGCGGTTGCTGATGGACCGCCCCTCCCCGAGTCCCCTCACAGCTGCAGAGGAAGAGAAACGGCTCAAAAGAGGCGGCTCAGCGGCCGGGGCAAACCTCGTTTTGTCACCAGCCCTCCACCTCATGCCCGGGCCTTTATTTTGGGGATCTTAATGGGACACATCCACAAACATTCGATTGATAAAGACTAAACCCATATATAAATTATAAATTATATGGATTTTATCAAATCATCCCCTCTGCGCCATGCCTTGCTGCGAAATGGCCACGCGTGGTTTTCGGTGTTTCTGGCGGTCAATTTGATCAATCTGCCCAACTTCATCGCCGCCCTGGTCCCCGTTTTTAGCTGGGCTATCCTGAAGTTCTGGCTGCTCGGGCTCGCCTTGATCTTGCTCCCCTGCGTCTTTGGGGTGCGCGTCCGCCGCATGCTTTGGCTGGCATCTCCGCTGATCTTGCTGGTCCCGGCCACCCTCCTCTCCCTCTACGCCCTCCTCAGCCTGCCCAGCACCTTTTTGCTGCTCGCGCTCATCGAATCCAACCAGGCAGAACTCGCAGTCTTTCAGGCCTACATCATCTACGCCGTGGCAGGCACCCTGCTGCTGGCCGCCTGCTACGTCTGGACGGTGCACAAACGGGTGCCCGCAGATCTGCGGCTGGGGCCTTGGGGGCGGACCGTGGTCCTCGCCGCGCTGCTGCTCCCCCCGGCTGGCGACCTGCTCCAGGGAGGACCCTCGGCCTGCATGGCGCAGCTCCGGGTGAGCTTCATGAACACCTTTCCATACTCCACCTTCCGCTGTGCTCATGAGGCCTTCGACATACGCTCCCGCGTCCATGACCGCAAAGACCTGGCCGAGCACCTGCCCATCGCTCAGGAGCCGGGCTTCCTCGACGAATCCCCCCGTCAGGTGCACATGCTCGTCATCGGAGAAAGCGCCACCAAGAGCTGCTTCGGACTCTATGGCTACGACCGTCCCACCACCCCTCTCCTGGAAAAGACCCCCGGCCTCCTCTCATTCCGCGACGTCTCCTGCACAGCCACGATGACGCTGATGGCCGTCCCGGCCATTCTCACCGCCACACCGCCCGGCCAGGTGCTCGAAGCCACCCGTCAGGCCAGCATCCTCTCCGCCTACAAGAGGGCCGGCTTTCGCATCTACTGGCTCTCCGCCCAGAAAAAACATGGCACCTTTGACACCCTCACCTCCATTTTCTCCGCAGAGGCAGACGAAGCCGTCTTTCTGGGAGGAAAATTCGATGCCGCAGGCAAAGGCGCCTATCGGGCCGCCCATGACGCCGATCTGCTGCCGCTGGTGCACGACATCCTGCACCGCAATGAGTCCAAGGTGCTGCTGGTGCTCCACACCATCGGCAGCCACGGCCCCTACCCTGCCCGCTACCCACCCGAGTCGGCCCGCTTCCCGGCAGACGGCAAGGCCGTCATGAACACCATGCTGCGCCTGCTCAGCGGCTTGGAGACGGCCCCAGAGGACCTCCAGCTCGTGCAAAACGCCTATGACAACACCATCTGCGCCACTGATGTCCTGCTCGATGCCCTCATCGGCGAGCTGAAGCAGACCCAGGCCTCATCCTGGCTGTGCTACCTCTCAGACCACGGTGAAAACACCTCCAAATCCATCTTTGGCAAATTCATGCACGGCACCGTGACCCCGCAGGTCGTGGAAATTCCCATGCTCATGTGGCTCTCCCCGAGCTACGCCCAGGCACACCCTGAAAGGGTCAGCTCCCTGGAGGCCAATCGCAACACCCCTTTCAGCGCCTCCTGCACCTTTCATACCCTCCTCGACATGGGCGGCCTCTCCTGCCCGGACTTTAAAAAGGAATGGAGCGCGGCCTCCGCTCATTTCACCCCCGGCGCACGCATCGTCTGCAGCACCCGTGGAGTCATTGTGGACTACGACAAACAATTCCCCGCCAGAAGAGAGGCGGCCCGCGCACTGCCGCAGCAGCCGGCGGCCGCCACACTGCAGATTGCAACTGGCGGACAGCCGGCCGCCCAGACCCGCCCTTGATGGGCATGTCTCCCCCCGCAAGGCCCATGTGCCTTCACGGGTGGGCAGTTCAGCGCATCAGCAGGCTGCCGTAGCTGCGCTCCTTCTCACTTCCAGCCTCTCCCCGCACCGCATCACGCGGCACGGCTGTTCCAGCCTCTCGCAAGCGCCCACAAACTCCTCCGGCGTCTCCGTGTTGAACTCAAACATCTCGTAGTGGCACGGCACCACCAGGCCCGCGCCACCCGCCTTGGCCAGCGCCGCCGCCTCCGTGCCGTTCAGGTTTCCAGCCACCCGCCGCTCCGGCCTGTTGCCGTTGATCGGCAGCAGCATCACATCGCACGCGTGCTGCCTCAGCATCTTCACGATGTCATCATGCCACAGCGTGTCCCCGCTGTGGTAGATCGTAAACGGCCCGCATTTCACCAAAAAACCCGTGCAGTGGCAGTTCCCGGCCTCGTCACGCAGCACCTCGTTGTGCTTGGCGATGACCCCGCGCAGCTCCCACCGGCCCTCAAAATACACGTCCCGGTCCCCCATCCCGCAATAGGTGACAGGGCTGTCTCCCAGCCGCCTCTGCGCCTCCGGGATGATCGGGTGCGGCAGATACAGCCGGAAGCCCGGGTTTGCCTCCGCCAGCGGCACCAGCGTCGCGCCATCCAGATGATCCGTGTGCACATGGCTCGCCGTCACCCGGCTGATACCCGTCAGCCGCCGCGGGTCGATGCACCGCTCTGTCATCCGCACATGCGGCTTGTCCGTGGCCGCATACTTCTCCGTCAGCGAATCTGAAAGGTACGGGTCAAACAGCAGCCTCTCGCCCGCCCACTGCACCAGAAATCCGCTCTGCCCCAGCCACCACACATGCAGCGTGTCCTCGTCCAGCGTGGCGGCCTCCATGTCCGCCAGCAGCGCCTCATCTTTCTGGAAGGCCGTGATCATGCGCCAAACTGGATCGCGGCGATTTTTTCCGCCATGTCATGGCTCGCGCAAAACACCAGCTCCGCCGCCGCCGCACGCGACATCCGCGCATGCAGCGCCACCACGCGCCCCATGCTCAGCCCGTCCACATACGCCTGCACCGGCCGGTGCTTCGGGTCGATGTTCCGGATCTCCACCGTCGTGTCCGGTGAAAGCAGCGCGCTGCGCCAGTGCGCGGGCTGCAGCACGTTCGAGCCCACCAGCAGCCATGCCGGCGTGTCCGCCAGCAGCGGTGCCGCCCCCATGCTCCGCGCATACGCCGTCGAGCCCGCCGCCGTCGCCACCAGCGCCCCGTCGCACACCAGCTTCGGAATCCGGCGCACATGATTCACCGTGATCTCCAGCCACGCCGACTGGCTCGTCGCACGCTCCAGCCACGAGTCATTGAACCCATGCGCCGGGTGCCTGCGCCCCTCCTCATCCTCAAACTCCAGGAACAGCATCGGCATTTGCCGGAAAATCACATCGCTCGGAGGAAATGAATTGGCCGTCACCTGCTCCCGCGCATTCAGCAGGAATCCCAGGTGGCCTGCATTGATGCCAAAGAACGGCAGCCGCGTGCGCCAGTGCTCGCGGATGCTCCGCAGCATCGCCCCGTCCCCGCCGATCACATTGATGAAATCCGCCTCGCGCGCCTCCACGTGCCGGCCCTCCAGCAGCGTGCTCAGCTCCTGCACCCTCGGGTTTTCCACATCCGCCTGCAGGAAAAACTTCGCCCCCTCCAGCGTCCCCCGCGCCCAGTTCCCCGGCACCGGCGCACGGTACAGGCCATAGCGTGCCAGGTAGGCCTCCGCCCTCGGCGGCACCAGACTCCTCACACACTTCCCCTGGCTCAGGTGCTCGCGGATCTCCGTGCTCGAGCCCTCCACCAGCAGCTCGATCACCCGCGCATGCGGCGGCAGATCCCCCGCTTCCAGCGTGTACCCAGGCCTCTTCAGCACGGCAAAGTTCACCTGCTGCCACAGCTCCAGCCCCCGCGCCCACGTCCGCTGGATCAGCGACTCGCCACGCGCGCCGCCCGTCAGCAGATCCGCCCCCACCACATGCCACAGCTCTCCATCGCCCTCAAAGCGCCGCTGCAGCTCATGGTTTCGTGTGAACGTCTCCTGCTCAAAATCCGAAAGGTCCACCGTCACCTTTGCCAGGCCGCCAAACACAATGTCCGCCAGCGCCGCCCGGTACACCGAAGGCACACCGTCCGTCACCGGCTTGTCCGGCCGCGGTCCGCACGGGATCACCCGCACCTCGTCAAACTCCTGCGCCAGCCGCGCCGCGATGGCAGCATGGTGGTTCCCGGGGGGATTAAAGCTGCCTCCAAAAATAGCAATACGCTTCGGCATCCCTCACCCTGCCAGCGCTCCAAACGAGTGCAAGCAGCCAGAAGCCCTCCTGCAAAGTCCGCACGCTCTCCTCACGGAAGCGCGCTGCAGATTGAAACCCAAAGTGCACCTGGGCTGTTTTTTGGAATTAGACGGGGTTGAGCAGGAAACGCAAGACTCATGCCGAGTGCAGCCTGCGCACGCGGCAGGCTCACTTTTGCGCGCTGATTGTGCCCGCTAAGCGAACAGTGATGCAATCGGACTGCCCTGATCCGTGATCGGCACGGGGCGGTCGCCGTCGTGGAGGCTGGCGGTGTAATCCACACCGACGGCGGCGCAGATGGTGGCAAAAAAATCGGGCACGCTGACGGGATTTGTGACGATCTTTTTGGCGAGGTCATCGGTCTCGCCCCAGGCTCCGCAGTGTCGCAGGCCGCCTCCGGCCAGCACGCAGGAGAAGGCGCTGCCCTGATGTCCGCGCCCACCGCCGCCGTCAAACTCGGGCGGACGACCGAACTCGGTGGTGATGATGATGACTGTCTTGTCGAGCAGCCTCCGGCTTTCGAGATCGGTGATGAGCGCGGCGACGGCGCCGTCGAGTTCCTTGATCAGCTCGTGCTGTTTCAAGATGCCCTGATTGTGCGCGTCCCAGCCGGTGCCGTTGAGGAAGTTCAGGTTGTGGGAGACTTCGACAAAACGCACCCCCTGCTCCACCAGCCTGCGGCTGAGCAGGCAGCGCTGGCCAAACTCGCCACCGTAACTCTGGCGCAGCACAGCGGGCTCTTCATCAAGCTGGAAGACGCGGTTGAACGCCGGGCCGCTGAACCTCAGGCTTTGCTCGATGGCGGCATCGTAGCTCTTCAGCCTCGGGTCGCTGGTCGGTGGTGCGCTGGCTTGCAGCGCGGAGAGGAACTGCCCCCGGCGTTGCTGACGTGCGGTGCTGACATCGGGCGGGCGGGAGAGACCTGCCGGGCCGCGGCTGGTGTCCGTGAGATAGAGATACCCGGACTGCGCACCGAGGAATCCGGGACCACGAGTGACGTTCGGATAGCCGATGAGCACATATGGCGGCGCTTTGTCTGAGGCGGGGCCGCGCTGGTGGGTAATGATCGAGCCGATGGAGGGGTAGCTGATCGTACCGCTGATCGGCCGGCCGGTGTGCATGCGGTTGGTCGCTGCGGCGTGTTCATCAATGACATCGTGATGTACGGTGCGAACCGCCGTCACGCGATCCATGAGCGGCGCGAGCCTGCGAAGATGCTCGCACACACGCACGCCGCGCACCGCCGTGTCGATGGAGTCATAGTAGGAGCCTGCCTTCTTTGCCTTGGGATCGCCGCGCCGCTTGGGATCAAAAGTGTCCGTCTGCGCCATGCCACCTCCGAGCCAGATGGAGATAACGTGCTCGGCCTTGCCCTGGATGAGCGGAGGCGCCGGTGCGGCGATGAGCGGGCGGGAAAACGCAGCTGCGCCTGCGAGCGAGGCGGTGGAGCTGAGGAAGTGACGGCGTTTCATCAAAAAAGCATGTTCAAGGTTTCCACACAAACTCGCGGTCATTGATCAGACTCCAGACGAGGTCTTCGTAAATCTCCCGCCAGGCACTGCGCAGTCGTGGGTCAGGCGGCGGGCCTTGGCGGACACGATTTTCGACTTCGATCTGGATGGAGTTGGCTTCGGGACTCACGTGATTCAGCCACGTCACCTGTGGCAGTGGTTCGGCGGCTTGGGGCGTGGATTGCTCGGCGGCAGGTACGAACCGCGTGGCGAAGCCTTCGCGCAGCGCGGGCAGGAAGGCATCGCGCTCCGCCGTACGCGGCTTGCGGCTGAGGAAGCGCAGGAAGACTTCCTCGATGAGCGCCTCGGGCGACTGCGCCTGCATCGCGAGATCGGCCAACTCGCTGCGCCATGAGGCGCGGGAGAGCGCTTGCACCAGCGTGCCATTCGCGAGGATGCCAGGCTGGAGAAGATTTGGGTCCGTGGGGCGATCAAAGATGGGCATCTGCCGCGAGCCGTTCCACCCAAAGGCCTCCAGCACGTCCACCGTTGTTTGCGCGTGAGGCAGGGCCAGGCTCGGGCGGTCGCGTTCGTTGTTCAGACTGGCAAACATCCACGCGCGCCGCGGCACGCCGAGTGTCTGCCTGCGTTCCAGCGCGTGACGGCCATCATGGACGAAGGTGATCTCCTCGGAGTCGATGGCCTTTCCAGCAGCGGCGTGCAGCGAATCCACGATCTCCTCCGCCGTGAGCCGACGCCGCCCTGGCGCGCTGAAAAATCGCTCGTTGGCTGGCAGCGCGGCGAGGTTGTCAGACGTGGGTTCGCGCTGATAAGCGGAGGAGGTCACGATGAGCCGCAGCAGATGCCGGAGATCATAATCGTGGGCGACAAAATCAGCGGCCAGCCAGTCGAGCAGCTCAGGGTGGCTGGCATCACGACCTTCCCAGTCGTGGGCGGGCTCGACAAAGCCTGCGCCCATGAGCCGCTTCCAGGTGCGGTTCACAAAGACACGCGCAAAGCGCCGGTTCTCCGGCGCGGTGACGAGTGCGGCAAAACGCTCCCGCGTGTCCTTCGGATCGTCCATCAGGAGGTCGATGCGGCTCCCATCAGCCGTGCCCGTGGCGGTGGCAAAGGGCCACTCGGGCTTGACGGGCTCATCGGGCTTGAGCGTGACTTTGATGAGAGATTCGCGGCCCTTCTTCTCGAAGAAACCGGCGGGCACACGGCTCGTGGCGGGCACCGTCACTGTCTTGCGCGAGAGCATCGCTGCGAGCGAATAAAGATCGCGCTGCGTGGTGCTGTGGTAGGGCGAATCATGGCAGCGTGCGCACTGCAGCTCGATGCCCAGAAACGCTGAGGCGATGATGTGGCCCTTCGCGGCAAAGGGCGCGTCATTCTCTCCGGCGAGACCGAATCCCGCGCTGCCGCCACGCCCGACATCCCCACGCATCATCATCAGCTCCGTGACCATGCGGTCGAGCCCCTTGCCGTCGCGCAACGCATCGAGCAGAAACCAGCGAAACGGCCCGGTGCTGTTGAGCGAGGCATTGATCAGCGTCGGATTTTCTGCGAGCACATCGAGCCAGTCGGCCATCTGGTGCTCCGCGCCGCGTGCGTCTGAGAGCAGGCGCTCGATCAGGCGCGTGCGTTTGTCGGGCGCGGAGTCAGCGAGAAATGCACGCGCTTCTGCCGCCGTGGGCGGCAGGCCGATCAGATCGAGGCTGATGCGGCGGAGAAAGGCCTCGTCGCTGGTGAGCGCTGATCTGGCGAGCTTCTCGGGTGCAACCGGCGTGGCGGGCCAGACGGCTCCATCACGAATCCACGTCTCCAGCTTCTCGATCTGCGCCTTGCCCAGCGGTTCGCCCGATGGCGGCATGACGAGCGAATCGTCCTCCGAGCGCAGGCGCACAATCATCTCGCTGGCCTCCGGTTTGCCCGGCACGATCGAGGGAATCTCCGAATCGCCTCCGTGCAATGCCGCTGCTCGCGAGGTCAGCTTCAGCCCGCCTTTGTCCTTTTCGCCGTGGCAGCGGAAGCACTTTTCCTGGAGGATGGGCAGGATGTCTTTTTGAAAAGCGCCCGAGTCGCCGGACGCAGCGGCGTTGGATGCAACGGCGGCGGCGATCTTCGCATCGATGAAGGCATCAATGGGATGACCGCCCTTGGGGGGAGCAGGCGCGGGATTTTGCGCCACCCACTCGCGGGCGAGGTCGTGGCGTTTTTGCCAGAATGCATCGCGCGAGCGTGCGGCAGTCCGCCGATGAGTGTCATCCAGATCAGACAGGGCTTTCTCCATGTGCGCCAGCACAGGCTCCACCGCTGCATCGGTCAATGCCAGACCGGGCTTGCTGCCAGCTCGGAGAATGGAAAACGACTTCCCGTCCTCCGTCTCGATGGCCACGCACAGCTCGCCGGTTTCAGTGCGCTGGTTTTTTCCACCGACCACCACTTCCAAAACAATGCGCCCTTTGCCTCCGCGAAGCTTCGCCGTGCCAAACACCTCCTGATGATGATAGTCCTTCACGCGCAGACCAGGCAGCGGTGGCGTCGCCAGCGGTGTGACGTCATCGTGTCCGTTTGGCGTGCTACCATCGGCTGGTTTCGTCTCGGCGACCATCACGCCATCCACCCACAGCCGGGCCAGCGCACGCGCCCGCAGCAGAAACCGCCGCGATCCCTCTGGCAGCGCCACATCCGCCGCCATCC
This sequence comes from Prosthecobacter fluviatilis, assembly GCF_055388355.1. NCBI lineage: Bacteria > Pseudomonadati > Verrucomicrobiota > Verrucomicrobiia > Verrucomicrobiales > Verrucomicrobiaceae > Prosthecobacter > Prosthecobacter fluviatilis. Next base: position 6,351,743 of record NZ_AP043782.1, on the reverse strand, counting down.
GCAGCAGCAGCGGGGATTTCCACTCCGAGCGGATGCCCCAGTCATCGTAGCGCAGCGGCACACGCGGCAGCAGAAACGCATCGCTCATCCAGCGGTCCGTCTCCGCCGGCAGTTCCGCCTTGGCGGGCCAGCGGTTGAAGGCGGAGAGCCCTTCACTAAATTGCACGAGCACCTTTCCATCGGCGATTGGCCCCAGCTTTGGCATCGCCGGTTTCTCAGGCAGCACCACCAGCGGGCCGCCCGTGCGCCGGCAATGTTTGGCGATCTCCGCATCACCCAGAGCGCGGCGATGGATGGCCAGACCATCCAGAAAGCCTTGAAGACTGTTCCCCGCGCTGCCGCCCAGCGATGAGCCGATCCAGACATCGTCATCATCCACCACGGGTGCCTTCGTGGTGGCTCCGTCCACGCTCCAGACTCCATCAGTCACCACGCCGTCGATCCATCCGCGCATCGTTTCCGGCCTGCCAAATTCGTACGCCACCGCCACATGATGCCAGCCCGTTTTGACCTGAAAGGACGCCGCCGAATTCCAGAGGTGCCAGGTGTTTCCACCACCGGGCGCAGGAGCACTGGCAAAAAGAAAACTCAGGTGCGCCAGCCCCTCGCTCCCGCCGATGACCCGCAGCGACCAGTTCTGATTGTTGCGCGCGAAATGCGGCGAGTTGGTGCGTCCCTTGCCGATCAGATACACCGGCTGTCCAGGGCTGATCTTGTCCACCTTGACCCACGTCTCCAGCGTGATGGCGTCGCCATTCGTGAAATCGAACGGGCTCTGCGCCCCCGTGTCCTTGATCTCGTAGCGCGAGCCTTTGCCCTGCAGCTGAATGGCCGTGTTGTCCGCCTCAAAGTCCGGAAACTCCGGCGGCCGCGGTCCCGCCTGATCCCGCACCACGCCGCCCACTGCGATCAACGGAGCCGACTCCTCCTGCCCAAAGTCCAGCTGCAGCACCGGCCTGCCATCATTCGCGTGCAGCCCCATGCCTGAGGCCTGCCACAGGACGCATAACACCATCAGGGCTCTCAGATTCATGCTTTCTTTCCGCGAAGAGGTTGAATGACGTTGCGGTAGCTCTCACGCAGGAGCGTGATGTCCGTCTCGATGGCGAGGTGGGTGAAGCCGAGTGCCTGCAGCTCCGAAAAATCATCCGTCTGCCGGCAGAGCAGACCACAGGCCTTGCCAGCCTCCCGGGCAGCAGACGCCACCTCGCGCAGGCAGGCGGCAAAGTCGTGACGGGCGCGCTCCGGGTAGGACTGAAGCTGGAGTTTCAAATCCATCGGCCCGATGAAGAGCACATCCACACCCTCCACGGCGGCAATGGCCCGCGCGTTTTCCACGCCTTCGATGGTCTCGATCTGCGCATAGAAAACAGGCTTCGGCATGTCGCGATGGAGGCCGTAATCATACGCCCTCACCATGCCAGCCAGACCGCGGTCACCATGCGGTGGATAGCGCATGGCACGCACACAGGCGGCCGCCTTCTCTGCGGTGGACACCATCGGCACCATGATGCCGGCGGCTCCCCAGTCCAGCGAACGCGCGATGAGTTCAGGATGCGGTGCGCCGACCCTGACGATGGCGGCAGCATGGCGGATCACCTGGATCTGTGAAAGCACCGCCGCCTCCGTGCCGCAGCCGTGCTCAAGGTCGATGAGCAACCAGTCGAAGCCGCTCAGGTCAGCGAGCTCGGCAACAATGGGAGATCCCGTCTGCAACCAGGTGCCGAGTTGGAGGTCAGAGCTGCGTGCTTCGGTTTGCATGAGGAATGGGGGAGAGGTTGAAGAGGAATCGATGCTCGTTTGTAAAACCATGCCCGCCAGAGTTTGCGGCCCTTGCTGATGTCGAGCGCGTGATTTCTCGCGGAGCCTACTTTTCCATCACGAGCCGTCCATCTTTCAGGATCGCCGGAGCAGCCGACGCCGTCCAGAGACCGTTCTCCTTCTTGATGTTTCTGGCCACCATCAGCCGTGGCTCACCGCCGGGGCCTTTCGGCAGGGCAAAGGCACCGACAGAGATGTCGACTTCGTGGTGCGTGACGAGTTTGAAGTCGGGAGCGCACTGGTAGGTTCGCTCCTTGCTGTAGGTGCCCAGCCAGAAGAATCCGTGGGCAAAGGTGATGGTCTGAATGCCATACGTCGTTTGACCGGGAACCTTGATCTTATCAACGGCGACGAACTCAGGCGTGAACTTGTGCACCCAGTTGAAAGGCTGCACGCTGTCCTTCGGCTTCCCCTCTCCCACGTAGAAGAAACCGTCCGCATAGGTGATGCCGTCGATCCCGCCCTCAAAGGGAAAGTTGATCGTAAACTCTCCCGCTGGCCGCAGGTCGTCACAAGAATAGACATTGATAAACACGCCGCGCCTTTCCTTCGTGCGGTTCTGCGTCGCCACATAGACTTTGCCGTCGTGCACACAGCAGTCGCCGTGATGCGGGTCGACAGGCCGCTCGGCAACCACGCGTCCGGCAAAGTCCGTCTTCACGAGATTCGTGAACATCGACCAGTAGATGAACGAGCCATCGGCATCGAATCCCTGGAGATGCCCGCTTGCCTCGGCCTGGCAGGTGATGGGTGGCGCCGCGAAGGTGGGGAGAGCACCGCACACGAGCATGAGGAGAGCATAAAGGAAGGACTTCATTCGGGTTGTTTTCCAATCAAACACGTTCTGTTCATTCGCAGTTCAACGCACACCAGCGCGGCGTTGGTAAGCTGGGTTTCATGGCGCGGCATGCACGCTCTGCAGCAGTTCCAGGGCTTTGGCGGTGATCTTGACGGACGCCTCGCGCTCGACGCGATTGGTGCCGAGCCAGGTCTCGTAGCCGCCGAGGTCGTGCTGACGCGGTGTGGGGAGATAGCCGTTGCTGCCCGAAGCAAGCTCGATGGTGAAGGTGTCTTTGAAGGGGCTCTTTGCTTTGATCTCAAGCCCTGTCTCGGTGAAGACCTCAAAAGGAATGGACGTGATGCCGAGACCGCCGATGCGAAAGGCCTGAAGGTAGGCCTGGATCGTGTCGGGCTTGGCTCTCTTCACTTCCATCACACGTTCGGCATAGGGTTGTTCGAGGCGGTGCACAGGCGCGGCGTCTTTCGGCTTGGCGAGCACAGCTTCGGCCCACTTGACCATCTCCGGAGTCGGGCGGCGCACGGCGAGCTCCAGATCGCTGGCGGCTGCCTGAAGCGGCACCCAGTCCTGATGCTTGAGGTTTTTGTGCACACGCAGCACCTCCTGCGCGAGGTCGCCTGCAACGGCTTTGATCTTTTCATACGGCTTGTAATTCACCGCGGGCGTCTTGCCGCTGTAGTCGTTGCTGTTCACGTCACCGCAGGGACCGTTGGGAAGGAGGCCAACGCACGGCGCACCGAGAGACTGCTCGATGCGACGGCAGAACTCGCCGAAATAATCTGCCGACAAATCCTCGCGTGGAACGCCGCCGACATAGTGCAGCCAGTAGTTTGCCATCAGTGCGATCTGGCGGCCATCAGTGGCCTGCAGGGAGAGGCAATAGACCTCGGGATTCGTCGGGCCGGCGGGGCCTTCCAGGCGCGGAATGAGCATGCTGCTCGGATTCATCACAGCACGGTCTTGTCCGCCAAACGGATTGGGATTGGTGACGCCTTCCTTCAGAATCCAGCGGCGGTTGCCGACCCACTGCGGCAGTTTGCCCGTGCCCCAGGCGATGCGGGCGGGCTCCAGGTTGTTCAGCGCGCGCTTCACGCCATCCACCACGCGGGAGATGACGAGGCTGCGGTAGTCGAACCCGGCATCTTTGTTGTTGATGACCGACACACTTGAGTGCGTGTGGGTGGAGGAAAACATCATGTGAGAGGCCGGGATTCCCGTGTCGGCTTCCAGCTTCTTCCTGGCTTCGTCCCAGACATCACGTGCCAGATGCAGATTGTCCGCCACGGCAAAGACGAGCTTCGTCTTGCCGTCATCAAGCGCCAGACAGCGCACATGCAGCTCGTCGTGCACCTGCTTTGAGATGGGCTGCGGAGCAAAGTTGCCCACGATCGTCATGCCGATCGGCGGAGTGATGTTGCTGGTGGCGGCACCGGCTTTGAAGACTTTGTCCTGCGCCAGCGTGACGATGGGCAAAAGGGCAAGGCAGAAGAGGAGCGTGGTTTTCATGGTGGGGCAAATGCGTTCATGGCTTGTCGATGATCAGCCCGGCTTTTTCGTCGGGGCGTGCGATGACGACACGGGCCTCATTGGCCTTGGTTTTGCCATCGTCGCCTTTGATGACCGTGTTTTGGGCCAGGAGAAAGCGGCCGCCGCTGATCGGTGCGATTCCAACGGAGGCGTTAAAATCCCATTTGCCGGTGAACTGAAATTTTTCATCCGCCCGCAGCAGCACCGCAGGCTTGCCATAGCAGCCAAACCACCACGCGCCATTGGCATAGGCCACCGTCTGGATGCCCATGAGCGTGTAGCCGCTGGCGAGCACGTGGCGTTTCTGAAAGTGAAAATTTTCGTCGTATTCGTAGAGGTAGTTTTCGTTCACCCCGGGCGGCAGCCCGCCGATGACGATGAATTTTCCGTCGTGATGCTCCATGCCTCCCGCGCCGTGCACCAGTTCCGGCAGGCGATGCTTCGCAAGCTTCGCGAGAGTGTCGGCATCATAGACATAGACCCACGAGTCCGCCGCACCGGCAGGCTGGTTGAACTTTCCGAGGTTCGTCGCCACGTAGACGCGGCTGTCATGGTAGCAGAGATCTCCGTGATGATTGGCCACAGGCACTTTCTTGAGCACATGGCCGTTGGCGTCGGTCTTCACCAGCGCATCGGTCCAGCACCAGTAAATGCAGCCCTTGCCATCGGTGCAGATGCCCTGGAGATGGCGCGGGTAGGCGCCCTCGCAGGCCGTGGCATGAAAGTCATCAGCGGCACGAAGGCCGTGCAGGCCGCAAAGAACGGACACGAAAAGGAGAAGCCTCATGTACAGGGTCATCGGGTGGCGGCGTCGAAGCGCGGTGGATTGGGTTTCAAATACGGCCTCAAGGTTTCAAAGCGGAAATCAATCTCCGCGATCTCGTCGGCCGTGAGCGCCAGCTCGGCAAAGATGGGTTTGTCCGGAATGCTGCGCCCGGGGCCGTACTGGCGTGAGATCATGTTTTTGAACACACCGCGCTTCTTCCACAGATGGAGCTGGAAGCCGCGCAGATCGCCGCCGGGGAGATGCTGGCCGAGGTTGAAGAGCAGCAGCAGTTTCGCGTGGATGTCGCGCACCGTGTCGGCGTCCTGGCCGCTGTCCATGAGCTGCCAGAGCCGCGTGAGCACGTCCGCATACACCGCACGCTCTGTGATGAGGCCCTCGGTGCCGAGGTGGGACTCGAAGAGCCAGCCATGAGCTCCCCGGGCGCTGAAGACGCGGCGGATCACCGGTTTCGCCGCACACAACTCGCGCGTGCGGGCAATGATCGGCGCGGCCTCCTCCTTGATGTAGCCGAAGTGTGGAAACTCCTTTGCCAGCTCGATCATGAGCTTCACGGACGGCACCGGCCCTTTGTAAGCCACGCCGCCTGTCGTTTGAAAGATGACGGGGCGCTGCGCCACCTCTGCCAGTGCACGCCAGTACTGCCGCAGGTCCTCCTCTGTGCGTCCCGAGTCTGGCGGACGCGAGATGATGGCTGCAGGCGCGAGCTTTTCCGCATGGCGCGCATAGACGAGCATCTCCGCCGTGTCCCTGCCCTGCACGCCGAGGCAAAGCGCTGATGTCTTGAAGCTGCGCGAGGTCTCCGCCAGCACCTCCATGCCGCGCAGTTTCTCCTCCATCGTCAGCAGGTCCACGCTGTCGCCAGACTGCGGCCAGATCATGCCAGGGCATCCGCCCCAGTCCACAAACCGTGCCTGATTCGCCAGCACCTCATAGTCCACCGCGCCGCTTTCCGTGAAGGGTGTCGAGAGAATCGGAAACGGTCCGCGCACTCGCGGGTCGGCATCGGCAGCGTGCAGTCGCTGTTCATTCCAAAGCGCTGCGGCACCGGAGAGCGCAGTGCCGAGGAGCTGCCGCCGTGAAAGGTGATGGGCTGACGACTTCATTTGCCGGCTTTGGTGGTTTCTGGCGCAGGCCACAGATCGTTGAAGGCTTTCACGGTTTCATCCACCAGCGCCTGGCCGCCTTCGGGGCCGACCCGGCTGCTCTGAATGATGGCGCTGTAGCTGCCTCCGGCCACGGCGCGCGGTGTCGGCAGGTAGCCGCCCGAGCCGGTCAGCTGAATGAGAAAGGTCTGCACTGCAGGACTGCGGGCCTTCATCTGCACGCCGTAGTCGGTGAAGAGTTCAAACTCATTGGTGGCGATGGCCACATCCCCGAGGCGCAGGGCATGCAGCTCCATCTGGAAGACACCTGCCTTCCCGGATTTTTCAGCTTCGTAGCGGTCCACCACGCCCTGGTTCCAAAGGTACTTCCACTGCTCCTTGGGATCATCCTTGTATTGCTCGACGGCCTTCTGCGCATCGGCCAGCTCCTTCTCAGTCACCTTGCGCCAGGGCAGGTCGATCTTCTTCGTCTGGTGCTGCAACACCGCGCCGGTCACCGGCTCCAGTTTGGCACCTTCATACGCCTCCTCCCAGCCACGCACGACACGCCGGGCGACTTCTTCCAGCCGTGTGAGGCCGCGGAGACGGCGCATGCGCTCATCCGCCGCCTTGCCATACATCGGGCGCGGCACCTGGTCTCCTCCGGCTCCGGTCCAGGCCAGGATGTGGAGATCCTTGCCATGACGCTCGCGCAACTGGCGGCGCACCGGATCCCAGAAGTCGGCGTGGATCACTTTGAGCCCCTCGACTTCCTGGGAAGGACATGGAACGTTCACCGCCGTGGCGATGAGCTTGTTGTTGAGATCCCAGAAGAACAGCACTTCGAGGTTGTGATCCTCATAGCCCTCGATGCCGCGAAACTCCGGCACGTTGGTGGGGCCGTACATTTTCGCGCTTCCATCCGCGTAGGTCGCACGGCGGTTCTGAGCGATCACGGCCTGTCCCTGGCCCCAGCCTGCTTTGGCGGGCTTGCGCTGCTCCCAGCTTTGCGCCGCAGCCGCCACGATGCGATCTACCAGGAAGTCGGTGTATTCCATCGGCAGCATCACATTCTTGCCGAGCAGGCTGTAGCGATCCCCCTTCATCGTCACCGGCGCGGTGTGAGTGTGCGTGGCATTGAGGAAGAGCTTGTTGAGATCAAATCCAGGCAGCTTGTCCCTGGCCTTCTCGCGGACCAGCTTGATGAGCCCCTCGCGGATGGCCACGATGTCGCAGGAAATCATGATGGCCTGATCCAGCACCCGGTCTCCCTCGCGCGACTCCAGTCCCAGTGCGGTGACATAGATGTGAGTTTCGGGTTTCTCAGAGATCCGCACATGCATTTGTCCGTCCAGCGCCACGGGGCGGTCTGGCGTGATGTCAACGGTGGCCGCGCCCACATGAAGATCTGAAGCCGAAGCAACAGCCGCAGAGGTTGCGATGAACAAAGAGAGCAGAAAAAGGCGCATTGGGTTAATACCCAGCTTCCACAAGATTTTTGTCAGCGTTTTTGCTCCGAGAGCGATACCACAATCTACAGCGGTTCCAATAGACACGATAAGCGCCACCAACAAGGCGCGTAGAATCATGCCTCGTCAGACCAGCCGTCACGATCTTGTCTGCTCGCCGCTTTGGAAAATTCTCGCCCACCATGAACCAATCCCCTGCACCGATTTCATTCACACGTCGTGCTTTGCTCACCAAGTCAGGAGCGGCGCTGCTGTCCGGCTGGTGTGGGAAGTCCCTCTTCGGAGAGGAGGGACAGAAGCCACTGCCCGAGGGGTGGCATCTGCGGATGGGCCAGGCCCAGACGCCTGCGGAAGCCATCGCCGAGCTGGAGGCCTTTAAAAAAGCCACCCCCGATCTGGCGAGCTGGGAAAAGCGCAAGGCGACCATTCGTCGCGGCATCCTCGAAGGAGCACGGCTGGCGAATCCACCGGAGAAGCCGCCGCTGGACCCTGTGTACTCCAACAAGCGGACCTATGAGGGGTACACGGCGGAGAGTGTGTACATCCGCAGCTGGCCCGGCTTCTACATCACCGGCACGCTGTATCGGCCTCTCGGGATGAAGCCCCCCTATGCCGGTATCGTGTCCGCACACGGGCACGGTGGCCGTTTCCTTCCATCGCGCCAGACCCGCTGTGCGGTGCTGGCCCGCATGGGGGCTGTGGTGTTCCACTATGACATGGTAGGTTATGGCGACTCAAAAAAAGCGGGCTGGGATCATGGCAAAGTGCCTGAGATTCAGCGCTTGATCATGTGGAACTGCATTCGCGCCCTGGATTTCGTCTCGTCCATCGAAGGGGTCGATCCCCAGCGCATCGGCATGACCGGCAACTCCGGCGGTGCCACGCAGACGTTCCTCACTTCCGCCCTGGATGAGCGCATCGCGGTGGCGGTGCCGAGCTGCCAGGTGTCCGCGCATTTCTTTGGCGGCTGCCCGTGTGAAAGCGGCATGCCCATTCATTGGGGGCCGAACCACAAGACGAACAACGCCGAGATCGCTGCGATGACCGCGCCAAGGCCTCAGCTCATCATTTCCAATGGCGCAGACTACACCCAGCACACCCCGGAGGTGGAGTTCCGCTACATCCAGCACATCTACAGCCTTTACAGAGCCACAGACAAGGTCGTGAACGCTCATTTCCCACTGGAGGGGCACGACTATGGGCCGAGCAAGCGACTGGCCGCCTATCCGTTTTTCATCCGTCACCTCGGACTCAACAGCCTGCGCGCCTGGGCCAAGGAGGAGCAGATCAACGAGACCTTTGCCAAGGTGGAGACCGAAGAAGAAATGCTCGTCTTCAATGCCGGCAACCCCTGGCCGAAAGACTCCGTGGCCCCCAACACCCCCCTGCCCTTCTGATGAGCCTCTTTTTCTCCCGAATCATCGTCGCCGCATTTTTCATCGGCCAGGCTCATGCGGAAGTCACCCGTATTGAGATCACCGGACGCTCGCCGTTTGCAGCGGGCAAGGTCTTTGGTGCCGCAGGTGCCTATGAGCGTCTTGAAGGGCGGATGTATTTTGAAACGGACCCGCGCAACGCGGCCAATGAACGCATCAGCGACCTTCAGCGGGCGCCGCACAACGCCGGAGGGCGCGTGGAAAGCTGGGCGGACTTCTTCCTGCTGAAACCGACCGACGCCACGAAGGGCAACGGCGTGCTGCTCTATGACGTGAACAATCGCGGCAACATGCTCGCTCTTTGGACCTTCAACGATGGCGAGCGCACGAATGATCCGAAGTCAGAGTCGCATGCGGGCCATGGCTTTCTCATGAAGCACGGCTTTTCCCTGCTGTGGTGCGGCTGGAACGGCGAGGTGCAGGCCGATGACACACGGCGTTTGCTCTGCGGACTGCCGGTGGCCACCGAGGACGGCCGGACGATCACCGGGCGGGCGCATCTGGAGATCAGCACCACGGAAAAAGTCTTTAGCCGGGCCTTTTCGTGGAGCCCTTGGGGCATCGGCGCGGCGTTTCCATCGGTGAGTCTGGACAACACGGACGCGACGCTCACGATGCGCCCGCAGCGCGATGCAGAAGGCATCGAGATTCCTCATGGCGAGTGGGCGTTTGGGCGCATGGAGGAGGGCCGGCTAATCCCGGATGCAACGCACGTTTATGTGAAGGCCGGTCTGCGCCCCGGCTGGCTCTACGATCTCGTTTACACAGCGAAGGAGCCTCGCGTGACCGGGCTCGGCCTCACCGCATTGCGAGACTGCGTGGCCTTTTTCCGTCACGGGGCAGCGAAGGAAAATCCGCTGGCGGGCGCGGTGCAAAAAGCCTGCGTGTTCGGCATCTCCCAGTCGGGCCGGGTCATTCATCACTTCCAGCATGAGGGGCTGAACACCGACGAGCAGGGACGCGCGGTCTTCGACGGCGCATTGATCCATGTCGCGGGCTCCGGAAAGGGCATGTTCAACCATCGCTTCCGCATGAGCACGGAGTTCGGCACGCAGCACGAAGGGCATCTTTCCGGCAGCGAATTCTTCCCGCTGGCACCGCTGCCGCAGACAGATCCCATCACGGGCGCATCCGGAGACTCGCTGGCGCGTTCCCGAAAGTCCGGCCACACGCCGCGCCTGCTTTTCACGCAAAGCTCCACCGAGTACTGGAGCCGCGCCGCCTCGCTGCTGCACACCGATGTGGAAGGGAAAAGCGATCTCACGCTGCCCGACGATGTGCGCGTGTACCTCGTGGCCGGGGCGCAGCATCTCGGCAAGAGCGACGGCACCCCAGGCATCTGCCAGCAGCCGCGCAACACGCTCGATGATCGTGGCCCCGTCCTGCGGGCCATGCTGCTGCACCTCGTCGATTGGGTGAAGCATGGCAAAACACCGCCGCCTAGCCGCCATCCGCGTATGGAAGATCACACGCTGGTGAGCTTCGATGCATGGAAGGAGCAGTTCCCCAAGATTCCGGGCTGCCAACTGCCCACGCACGCCTACCAGCCACCGCGCCTTGATTTCGGGCCGCGTTTTCACAGCGAAGGCATCGCCGACATCATCCCGCCCAAAGCCGGAAAGCCGTTTCGCACGCTGCTGCCCGCTGTGAATGCCGATGGCAATGAAACAAGCGGCATCGTGCTTCCGGAGGTGGCCGTGCCGCGCGGCACCTACACCGGCTGGAATCTCCGCTCGCCGCAGGCGGGCGCTGAAACGATGCTCGCGCCGCTGGACGGCATGTTTCTCCCCTTTGCGAAAACCAAAGCCGAGCGCAAAAAGACCGGCGACCCGCGCCTCTCGCTGGAAGAACGCTACCCGACACGAGAAGCCTACCTTGCCCGAATCGCGAACGCGGCGAAGAAACTCCACGAAGAGGGCTTTTTGCTGGAGGAAGATGTGGCGAGGATCATCGAGCGTGCCTCGGCACAGTAGCCATTTTTTGCTTCCCCAAAAAAAACTTAGACCCGGCGCAGCGGCTGGGAAAAGATCATGTCCACAATCGGGATGGGCGTACGCAGGGCGGGAGCTGTGCTGGCGAAGGCGGGGCCTCGCAGGGCTTTCTGGTCATGGAGCAACGAGATGTCATGCACGCTCATGCCGCGCAGCATGTCCGCAGTGAGTGGCTGGCCGCGTTGATGAGTCTCCGGATAAGCACAGGCCTCCACACGCACAAAAGCCGCTTCATGCCGGCCTCTAGCATCTCGTTTCAGCGGAAACTCCGCCTGCGAGCCATCCACGATGCTGGCGATGCCTTGATCCGTGATGAAGCGGATCTGCAGCCTGGGGCGTTTGGCGTCGTTGCCTGCCACGGCGACTTGCAGGGTGTCGTTTTGCACCACGATGCGGCTGAAGCAAAAGCTGCTGCGATCATACGGCGCCACCACTTCCCCCGCCTCGCTGGCTGCGAGCGAGGCCACGGAGCCAAAGAAAGTTCCCTGGCGATACGCACGCAGCGCGGCGGATTCGCGTTTGGCAGCCGGCAAGGCGTCGAGCTTCGGCACGAGCAGCACATTCCGGCCACGGCCGTAAGTGTTGTGGTCTTTGACAAAGAAACCCCAGCAGCGCCGCCCGGTGCGCAGGATCTCATCCCAGAGCTGGTAGAAGTGCAGAGTGGGCGCGCCGCTGTCGTCATAGAAGCCACGGCTGGAACCAAAGCCGGAGGTCAGCTGGTTCCACACCTCAATGCCGAGCACCCGGGGATCAAAGTCCAGCATCGGCAGATAGTCCGCCAGCTTTCCGGTGGGATGATTCAGCGTCATGCCTCCGCCATCGGGGTATTGCAGCTTGTCGAAGGCCTCACGGAAGACATCCCGCCACGGGCGGTTCGTGCCCTGCATGAGGCGGTACTGCGTCACGGACATGGCGGCGGCATCAAAGTCGAGCCTGGCATCAATGCTGTCCCTCGTGGCACGCAGATAGATCGTGTGGCTGCCAGACGGGAGTTTGCGCTCATGCACCGGTCCCTTGTCCGCGAAGCCATTGCGAAAATCGCACTCATGCGCGCCATCGAGGCTGAGCGTGGCCATGGCTTTGGCATCTTTGGCGGCGAGCCGCACATCCAGCCGGTAAACGCCCAGCCAGGGCTTTTGTGCATCGAACACGCTCAGTTTTTCAAAGCGGTGCGAGACAGGCGTTGAGGCGCATTTTTCAGCGCTCACCGAACCGCCGTAACCCGTGGCAAGCAGGCTCCCGAGCGCATTGGCATGCAGGCCCGCGTCTGTGTAGGAATGATGCTCCGCATTGGGCGCGGCGATGAGCTGGGGATGCTTCGCGGCATACTCCGCAGGCAGCGGATAGGTGGGCGCGGAGGGGTAGTAGTTGCTGAAGGCAAAATGGCCGTAGCCCATGCCAAGGAAGCCATCGCGCGAGGCATCATTCTGCCCCTGATGCTGATGCGACATCGAGTGCAGGCACTCCCAGGTATCCCAATCCACCGCTGCATACGGATTTTCCAGCTCACGACCTTCCTCCACACTCCACGAGGTTGCTGGCATGGCGGCGAGAGTGGCGAGGAGCTTGCGGCGGTTCATCCATGCAAGTCGGCGGCGGCACTGCAAACCTTTCATCTGTCATCGGCGGCAACACGTCTGAAGAATGCAACTCACGGCGGCGTATTGCATCACCGCATGAATCCCGCTCCGAGCTCCTCCCGCCGACATTTCCTCAAGACCACCGCCGCAGCGGTGACTGCTTTCAACATCGTCCCCCGTCATGTTCTCGGCGGGCCGCGCTTTGTCCCACCGAGCGAAAAAGTGAACGTGGCCATCATCGGCACCGGCGGGCAGGGCCGCACCAATGTGCGCAATCTCCTGCCGCTTGACGATTGCCAGATCATCGCCGTGGCAGATCCGGCGGAGTCGTTCAGCCTGGAAAATTTTTACTTCAAAGGCATGGGTGGCCGCCTGCCGGTGAAGGCGGAGATCGAGAAACACTACGCCGCCAAGACACCGAACTTCCGCTGCGCGGACTACATCGACTTCCGCGAGATGCTGGAGAAGGAGAAGAGCATCGACGCCGTGCTCATTGCCACGCCAGACCATCTGCACGCCTACTGCTCGGTGGTCGCCATGCGGGCCGGGAAGCACGTCTATTGCGAGAAGCCGCTCACGCACAACATCTGGGAGGCACGCCACGTGGCCAAGGTGGCCGCAGAGACCGGCGTGGCCACCCAGCTCGGCAGCCAGGGCCATTCGTCGCTCGGCACACGCGAGACGATCGAGTACATCCAGGACGGTGCCATCGGCGCGGTGAAGGAGATTCATGTGTGGGTGGGCGCAAAGCGCTGGAATCCCACGCTCGCTGGAAAGCCCACCGACACACCGCCAGTGCCTGCGGGCCTGAACTGGGACCTGTGGCTGGGCCCGCGCCAGGAGCGGCCGTTTCATCCCGCCTACTTCCCTGTAGCCTGGCGTGATTTCTGGGACTTTGGCTGCACGGGCATCGGCGACTTCGCCTGCCACGACATGAACACCGCCGTGCGCGCCTTTGATCTGCCCGTGCCCTCGCGCATCGAGGCTCACGCAGCCGGATTGATGACGAGCGACATCGCTGGGCATGGCGCGCTTATTTATTACACCTTCCCCGCTGCCGGCTCGCGGCCGGAGATCCGCATGACCTGGTATGACGGTGGCATGATGCCGCCCACGCCCGAGGCGCTGGGTGCTTTCCCGCTGCCAAAACGCGGCTGCCTTTTCATCGGCGAAAAAGGAGTGATCCAGTGCGATGGCGGCGGCGGACCGCCCCGTCTTTTCCCCGAAAAACGCCGCGTGGAATACCAGAAGCCGGCACCACGGCTGAAGCGCTCCAACGGCCATCATCGCGACTGGATCGATGCATGCAAAGGCGGCGAGCCCGCGACGAGCCCCTTTGCCTACGCGGCCCACCTCACGGAGATCGCGCTGCTGGGCGTGCTCTCGCTGCGCGCGCAAAAGCCCATCGAGTGGGACGCCGCGGCGATGAAGGCCAAAGGCCTGCCTGCCGCAGACGCCTTCATCAAAGAACAATACCGCAAAGGCTGGGAGATCGTCTAGGCCATGAGCGAGCACATTGACTTCACAGCCCTCACAGCACCCGACCGCGAACCCATCGCCCGCCTTCTGCACCGGGCGCTGGTGCACTGGTATGAGAGCCGCCTCGGCCAGGGCTCACGCTTTGGCGGGAGCCACGAGCCCTTCACCCTCTTTCCGGACGTCTATGAGGCGCTCGATCCCGGCGAATGCGTCACTGCCCGCACAGCCAGCGGCGAGATCGTCGGCGTGTGTTTCTCGCACGAGCGTGAAACGCATGTCTCCGTGGGTATCGTCGCCACCGCGCCAGATGCTGGGGGGCGTGGGATCGCGAAGAAGATGATGTCGCTCGTCTTGGACAAGGCGAAACGCCTTGGCAAGCCCGCACGGCTTGTTTCGAGCCTGCTGAACCTCGACTCCTTCTCGCTCTACACGCGGCTCGGATTCGTCCCCGGGGCCATGTATCAAGATTTGCTCATCACCGTTCCCGAAACCGGCCTGGCCGCCCCCGCGCCTGCAGGCATCGCACATGTGCGTGATGCTGTTTTGGCCGATGTCCCGCGCATCTCCGACTTCGAGCAAACTCAGCAGGGCATTCGTCGCGAAAAGGACTTCGCGTTTTTCATCCGCAACGAAGTCGGTGCCTGGCGTGTGCTCGTTTCCGAGGCCGCAGATGGCAGCGTGAACGGCTTCCTCGCCATGAGCGTGCACCCATCGTTCACCATGATCGGTCCGGGTGTCGCCATCGATGAAGAAACCGCCCTCGCCTTGCTCTGGCGCGCTCTCGACGGCCTGCGTGGTCAGACGCTCGTCTTCCTCGCCCCCTGCGCCGCGTCCGCCCTCGTGCGCACCGCTTACTCCTGGGGCGCGCGCAACGTGGAGCTCCACGTCGCGCAATCCACCGCACCCGTCGCGGGTGCCAAAGGCATCGTCTTCCCGACCTTCATGCCGGAGACCGCGTGAGATCTCGGCAGAGCCTTGAACACACGGAGCCACAGCCGCTGAGCTGGCTGTGGAAGACGGTCTTCACCTCGGTGACGCTGGCCAGCGGCTTCAAGGGCAGTGAGGTGACGCCGCTGT
Organism: Prosthecobacter fluviatilis; assembly: GCF_055388355.1. NCBI lineage: Bacteria > Pseudomonadati > Verrucomicrobiota > Verrucomicrobiia > Verrucomicrobiales > Verrucomicrobiaceae > Prosthecobacter > Prosthecobacter fluviatilis. Next base: position 6,336,695 of record NZ_AP043782.1, on the reverse strand, counting down.
TCTTCATCGGCTCCACGCTGGGCCATGTGCTGGGGAGCGTGCTGGCGGTGCCGGTGGACACCACGCTGCGCGAGGCGCGCGAGCTGCCGCGCCGTGCGGATGCAGGTGAGTGAAGCCGTGCTGTTTTGCGGGCTGCACCGGCAGAACGTTTACCAGCAGGCTCAGCGCTGGATGAATGCCTGCTGCTCTGAAGCCAATGGCGGACCAAGGCTAAGTTGGAGAAGAACCTGCAAAGCGGGCACAGGCCCATGAAATACGTCTGGAAGTGGTCAAGCTTTTGGAAGCCAAAATAGGCTTTGTGCCATTGCCCAAGTGGTGGGTGCTTGAGAGTAAATATACCTAGGATAGGTGGTTTTAGCGGATTACGAGCATCTGGTATCCATTTTCACCGGCATCCATACTTTCCGACATGCGCTGGCTGACTTTTGTAATACTCATGCTGGCTTCCTTGTTTGGCAAAATTTAATAACAGGCTGATTAGCAGTCTTTTAGGGCAGTGAAAACAAAGGCGCGACTTTGCTCTGATTATGGTAGATGCGGCTAAGTATGTATTTAGATAGAATTAGTCAAAGTGCGAAGCATTTATTATTATATCGAATGATGTTTTGTGGATATTATAGTGTTGCCTACCTTGGCAACACTAAAGCAATGAAAATCAACATACAGCCCGCTCTAAATCGTCGTCTCCCAAAACGCTTCAACCGTTCCGGGATGACTCTTATTGAAATCAGCCTCGTGATCGCTCTCCTCCTGGGACTGATCGCGGTGGTTTTCCTAGGCTTGGGCAGCTACCGTCAGGGTGCTGACAAGGCCAAATGCAAGATGCAGCTCGCCGCCGTCCAGAAGGCGGTGCGATCCGCCGCCAACATGCAAAACCTGAACGTCGGAGCGGCTCTGGCACAGGGTGATGTCTTTGGTGCCGGTCTCCTGATGGAGAATGCACCGGTCTGCCCCTCCGGCGGAGCCTACACCTGGCTGGGCACTGTCCCCACGGTCGGCACCCCATACGGCAACTGCGATTTTGCAGGCACCGGAGCGACCTCGACTCACGTCCTGGCGGCCACCGACACAACCGACTGGTAAACAAGTTAGCGCTCCTGCATCCGATCACCAGCCTGTCTGTTCCATGCTCAGCATCACTGATCCCTGTGAACTCAAAGCATCTGACATTTACCGTCAGGCGCGCACAGTGGCGTCAAAGACGAGCCGGGGCGCGGACAGCCACTGGTATCGGATGCCGGAGGAACTGCCGTGGCAGTGGCATCTGTGGTTTGATGGCGGTCGGGAGGTCTGCTCCGCCGTGTTTTCCAAGCAGCATCAGAGCTGGCGGCCGGGGCCGACGCTGCCTCTGGCCAATCTGACGACCGGAGAAGGGGTGGGTGAGATCCTCGGTGAGCTGATGTCTGCGGCTCACTTTCAGGAGAAGCCGAAGGCCCTTGGGGTGATTTTGCACGTCGCAGATGAGTTTGGGCTGGCTGAGATCGCCCAAGCGGGAGAAGTGACCAGCGAGGCCGGGGATGACTTTCAGATCCTGCGCTACAATTTGGTCGATGATCCGCGCGAGGTGCTGGCCGACCGCGAGGTTTCGGTGGAGGCAAACACCTGGCGCCTGCTGCCATTTTGGGGCTCGGCCCCGGGGCAGACACGCTGCACCGCCGTGTCGCTGTCCCGCACCCGGGAGGCGTTCCTGCTGAAGCTGCTGGACTGCGCAGAGGATTTGCGGATACCCGTGCGCGTGGCGGTGACCTGCGCCCCGATGGAAACGCTGGCGGCGCTGCCGCTGCTGAAATCGAACTTGGAAGGTGGCTGCCTGGTGGCGGTCAGTTTTTACAAATTTACCGCCGTTTTTGCCATCAGTCCCCAGGGCGAACTCTGCACGGCGCGGAGTCTGAGCCACCGTGGCGGCTCCCAGGTGCCGACGGGCTTTGGGGACATCCTGTGGAACATGGCGCTGGGCGCAGAGCTGGCGGTGCCGAAGGTGCTGGTCGTTTCCACCCAGGCGCGGGCGCTGCAGTCGGTCGCGCAGGAGCTGGAGATGTACGCCATCAGCCGTCAGCCGATCCAGTTTGAGCTGCTGAATCTTGAAGAGCATCCGGCGCTGAAAGAGGTGCCGGGGAATCGGCCTGAGTTTTTGATCTATGACACTGCGGCAGTCGAGCAGGTGAGCGGCGGGAGCACGCCGCTGGCGCGGACGGAGACCTTCCGTTCATTGTGGCGAGGCTGGGCGAGGCAGAGCTTCATGGACACGGCAAGGCTGGATCAGCTGTATCCCGATCTGCGTGATCTGCGGGTGCTGCGCTTTTCATCCTGGTTCATCTACCTGCTGGTCTTTGCCGTGATCGGCACCGGCGGGTACGGCACCTGGTCGTTGTTTGCCGCGATGAACCACCCATCCTGGGAGCTCACGCCGTATCAGATGAAGCTGACGCAGGACAAGCATACCAAGCTGCTGCAAGAGAAAAGGGAGATCGACATCGTGACCCGTCTGCTGCAGCCGCGCTCGCGCGGCTGGGTGACGGTCGAGTTTCTGCTGCAGCTGTTTCCAGAGGATTCGGGGGTGAGGCTGGACAGCTTTGTTTACAATGCTGAGGCGTCCCGCGCTCCGATGGCCGGAGGCAAAGGTGCCAAAGCCGAATCCACCGGCATGGAGCGGACCTGGATCTTCAAGGGGCTGGTGAAATCGAAGGCGCTGCAGCTGCTGAGCACGTTGAACAGTCAGCGTGGTTTGAGCGCCTTTTTTGAAAGGGTGGCCGAGGTTACCGGAGATGAGGCATGCCGGCCGGAGCCAACCCGCCAGATGACGATCGCACTGACCCAGGGGCGCAACGCACGCTTCAATCCGCAGGCATCTGCCGGCGAGCTTGCGCGTGATCCGTCGCTGGCATTTCCGTTCAGTTTTGAGGCCACGATCACCCAGAGCCTGACGGACAAGGACGCTCTTTCCCTGCCGCTGGACAAACCCTTCTGAACCCTCCCATGAGCGCCTATACCCGTCCCATCCTTCGTTACGGCTTGATCATGCCCGCGATGTTCAACTGCCTGCTGCTGGGCGGGGTGGTCGCCGGTGTGAGCAAGCTGGGGGCGGTGCGTGCGGAGAAGGAGGAACTCTACAAGGAGCAGACGCAGCGCCTCGCCGCGATGAAGAAGCTGGAGGAGGTGCTGGCGCCCAAGCGCAAGACTTTTCAGGATCAGAAAGCGCTGCTCAAGGCGGATCCCGGCCATCTCTTCACCCGAATTTTGGACGCGCTGCTGCCGAAGTACAAGGAGATCGAACTGGAGCGCAGCGGACTGGTCTTCCCGCTCGACCGCGGCCGCCTCGGGCGCCAGGTCAAGACTGATCTGGCCCGTGTGAAGAGCAGTTTTCAAGGGGGGCTGGGGCCGATGCAGGAGGCTCTGCTGCAGGTGGAGTCGCTCATGCCGCAGGCCGTGCTGGAGGAGCTGAAGATCACCCGCAAGACCGACCAACTGCTGAACCAGCGTGAGTTCCTGGTGATGGAAATGACGCATACCTGCTGGAAGGCGGCGGAGGAGAAGAAATGAGACACATCCTGTGCATTGTCATGCTGTTTGGAGCCACCGAGGCCCTGGCGCAGACTAAAGCTGCGGTGGCCAAACGCGCGCCGTTGTTCATCGGAATTGACAGTGCGAGCTGGCTGCCGCGCTCGGAGCTGCTGCCGAAGGCGGAGGAGATCGAGGCGCTGGCGAAAAAAATTGGCGTGCGTCAGCGCAACATGGACCCGTTTGGACTGTCCACCTTTCCCCGCGAGGATGACGCGCCCGTGATTACCGAGGATGTGTATCGTGCGACGCCCAAAATCACACTGAACCAGGCGCTGCAGACGCTGAAGATCAACGGTGTGAATCTGCAGCGCAAAGAGTTCCTCATCGGCGGCCGCCGTGCGGCGGAAGGCGACGTGATCGAGCTGGCCTACAAGGGGGAGATTTTTCAGGCGCAAGTCATGGAAGTGGGCGCCACGCAGCTGCATTTCCGCGATATTCAGCGCGATGAGTCAGGCGTGCTCAAGCACGACATCCTGCCGCATCTCAGCATCGAGCCGTTGCAAAAAATCGCCTCCCAGATGGAGGGCCGGATGACGCCGATGGAACCTTCACAGCCCACACAATCCACGAAGCCCACGAAACCATGAGCCGATGCATGTTGCAGATCTTTTCTCTGGCGAGCCTGGGTGCGAGCTTTGCACTCACCGCCCAGGAGGCGGGGCCAGCACCGCAAGTGAAGGTGGCACCCGCGCCGCAAGCGCAGGCGGCACCCGCACCGCAAGCTCCGGAGGTGCCTGCACCACAAGTGCAGACGGTACCAGCACCACAAGCGCCGGAGGTGCCTGCACCACAAGTGCCGGCAGTGCCAGCACCGCAAGTGCCGGAGGTGCCAGCGCCGCAGGTGCAAACGCTGCAACCCCTGCCGGCCGCCACGGTGGACGTCACCTCGCGTTTCAACAGTCTGCCCAAGCCGCCGCAGCATGCGGACGACGGATACTGGATCGACAACGCTCCGATCAACGAGGTGTTCCAGTACCTCGCGCACAGCGCCGGCCTGCAGTATTTTTACAACAATGAACTGAACGATCCGCAGTTCAGCATCACCGGGCATCTCCGTACGGACAACCCGCTGCAGCAGATGGAGGAGCTGGCGGTCAATTTTGGTCTCACGCTGCACCAGCAGCGTTCCAGTGTCAGGCTCATGAACGAGGCCCAGCTCGCGAAGCTCCCGGTGGAGGTGATGAGCTACACGCTGAAGTACCTGCGGGGGGCTCCGCTCAACCGCAGCATATCCGCCCCGGCCGCGCAGGACAGCAGTGATGAGGACGGTGGTGGTGGTGGTGCTAAGTCAGCCCCGGGTGCGGTTCAGTCCGACTTTGAGAAGCTGAAGGCCATCATCCGCCCCATGCTCACGCACGACATCGGACAGATCGAGTTTGAAGAGAAAACGAACACGCTGCTCGTCAGCGACAACAGCATCAAGCTCGAACGGGTGCGCAAGCTGCTGGAAGGGATCGACAAGGCGAAGCCGCAGATCCTGGTCAACGTCCGGGTGCTGCGCATCAAGCGCGACCAGGGCCGCCAGGTGGGGGTGGACTGGAGCCGGGCCCTGGGGGACACCGGCACCAGCCTGACCATGCACCAGAGTCTGAACGCGCTCTTCAACCTGCCAGACGTCAGCACGGTGACGCGCACCGGCAGCCTGTCTGCGCCGGTGGACTCGATCAATCAGATCAACCAGCAGGGGGGAGGGCTCGTGTTTGATAACACGCAGGTGCAGGCCATTCTGCGCGCCCTGGTGAATGCGAACGTCGTCACGCAGGAGGCCTGCCCCAGCATCATCACCGAGGACAATGAGCAGGGCCTGATTTCCATCGTGGACCGCTTCCCCGTCATCACGTCCAACATCACCAACACTGCGGCGGGCCAGAACGTGACGGATGTGGTGCGCTACAAGATCGACAAGGAGGATCCGAGCGCGACCGAAGAGCCGGAAAAGAACCGCGAGATCGGTGTCACGCTGTCGGTGACGCCCACGCTGCTGCCAGATGGCACGGTGCGCATGAAGCTGCGTCCGCGGGTGGCAAAGATTGTCGAGCTCATCGCTGGTCGTGGCAACAACATGTTCCCACGGGTGAGCGAGTCCACGGTCGAGGCCATCAGCCGCATTCCGGCGGGACAGTCGCTGTTTCTTGGCGGCTTCTATGACTACAGCAACAGCGAGGGGAACAACAAGGTGCCGGTGCTGAGCACCATTCCGCTGGTGGGCAAGCTGTTCAGCTCGAACAACAGGAAGCTCGAACAGGTCAGCCTGGTGTTCATCATCACTCCGCGTGTGTATGATGCCTCGCGTGCGGGTGCAGGCCAGGCTGAGGCGAACTGGCATGTGCGTGAGCTCTCCGGCATGCAGCCGGATGACATTCAGGACACCACCCTGGAACTGCCGCCGACCTCTGCTCCTTGGTATCACAACCTGCCCAACGTCAAAAACCGGGGTGCCGAGCCGCCGCCAGCGCCGAAGCCTTCGTGGTTCAAGCGTCTGTTCTCGAAAAAGTCCCCCAGCCAGTAAATCAACCGCGGACGGTGTCCGGAGTCCGTCTCCGGCCCCGTGAGCGCCATCGATCACGCAGCTTTTCATGTCAGCCCTTCTTCCTAACCTGCAGCTCCCGGCCAAGACGGACCGCAACAGCATGCGTCCGGTGCTTGATCGCATCGCCGGAACCACGGTGATGTACCTCCAGCAGGGGGATTATCTGGCGGAGAGTGAATCCGCGCCCTTGCTGGCCGCCTATGGCGAGAAGCTCGCCGCGGCGTCCGGCTTCATGCCCGACTTTCTGGAATTCGCCGCAGAATACCAGGCGCAAAAGCATGCGCTGACGGCCGAGGGCGAACTGGCGCGGATGCAGAGGCTGCTGCGCAACAGCCTGAACGACCGGGTGCACTGCTGGAGTTTCGGTCCCTTGTCAGGCCGGGCCTCGGCCTTGTATGAGCACTGTCCGGTCCTGCGCCCGGTATGCATGGCGCTTGGTTGTCCTGCGATCCTGGCAGGAGAGACGAGCATCGTTCATGTCACCTCGCTCAATCCTGTTTCAGCTCTGGCGGCGTCATTCTGGATCAGCCAGGAACTGAACCGCACGTCTGAAGGCGATGCTCCGTTTGTCTTCAGCTTCTTCACCGACCTGCCTGCATGGCAGCTGCTCATGCAGCGACATTTTGCCCCATGAACCTGAATCTCGGCATCGAGTTCAATCACACGATCCAGCGGCTGATCATCAGCCAGCTGCGGGCGGCCACGGGCGGTCAGGAAGGCCAGTCGGATGAAGCGCTGGTGCGCCGCACGTCGAAAACGCGCATGCTGGGCGCCGTCGGCCGTGCTGCGGGGCTGCCGGCCTTTCCCCAGGTGCGGGAGATGGCGGACGCGGAGTTTGTCGGCTACTGCGACCCCGTGGTGATGTCACGTGGCATGTTCGTGCCGCTGCGGCGCAACGCGCAGCAGGTGCTGCTGGCAGTCGCAAATCCGTGGGACTACCGGGCGGACGACTACTGCGCGGCGCGTTTCCCGGAGGATGAAGTGCTGAAGGTGGTCACGCTCGCCTCGGAGGTGTCCTCCATCATCGAGGGATCCTCCAGCTCCTCGGGCCCAAGCCGTGCGGAACTTGAGGCGGTGGAAGTGGAGGAGTTCTCCACCGAAGCGCCGGACTTTGATGTCACGCGCCAGTATGATGAGCCGATCGCTCAGCTGGTGGCGAGCATGGTGAGTGATGCGATCAAACAGCACGCTTCGGACATCCACATCAAGACGGAAAAGACCAGCTTCCAGTACTGTTTCCGCGTTGATGGGGCGCTGGGGGTGAGGTTCGAAATGCCGGTGAAGCTGCGTGACCGGGTGGATGCGTTTCTGCTTAATCTCATGCGCCTCGCACCGGAGGAGCGCAGCAAGCGTCCGGGCATCTCAGGCCGCTTCACCGCCAGCTACTACGGACGCGCCGTGGGGGTGCGCTATGAGCGGCACCGCACGTACCGGGGCTATCACGTCACCATGCGTCTGCTGGACAAGACGCATCTGGAGGCACGGCTGGGCATGGGCACGCTGGCCTTTGATGAGGAGACCTTGTTTGAGCTCGACAAAGCCATGTCGGTGCCCTCCGGCATCATCGTGATGTCCGGCCCCACCGGTTCGGGCAAATCGACCACGCTGAACGCGATGCTGCGGGAGCTGAACCACCCGGAGGACAACATCCTGACGCTGGAGAACCCGGTCGAAGACGAGATTCCCGGCGTGACGCACTGCGACCTGCGCGACTCGACCGAGTTCAAACCGATGATCGCGAGCTTCATGCGCTCCGACCCAGATGTCATCCTCATGGGGGAGGTGCGTGACCGTGAGTCGGCAGAGCTGGCCATTGAGGCCGCCATCACGGGCCACAAGGTGCTGACGACGATTCATACACCCCGCGCTTCGCAGATCATTGAGCGCTTTCAGCAGCTCGGCATGGAGCGCTGGAAGATCGCGCAGACGCTGAAGGCGGCCTGTGCGCAGCGGCTGGTCAAGCTGCTGTGCCCGAGCTGCAAGGAGAGCATCGAAGGTGTGTCCGAACGTGAGATCCGGCTGTTTCATCTCGATGCGTCCTGGGCCAAGCGCCCGATGTTCAAGCACCACAAGGAAGGCTGCGCCGAGTGTCTTGGACGTGGGTACTCCGGGCGTACCGCGATCCTGGAGATTTTGCCCATCACTCCGAAGCTCGGGGACAAGCTGGCCAAGGGGGAGATCACGCCCTATGAACTCGAGGAGGAAGTGCGCCGGGAGTCGGGGCTGCCGTCGCTGCGCGACAATGGCCTGAAGCTGATGGCAGAGGGCAGGACCGACCTGGATGCGCTGAAAAAGGTGCTCGATCTCACCTACGAAACCTAAGCCATGAACGCCTTCCAAGTCACTCTCCGCAACATCAAGCGGCCCGAGATCTCCAAGGTGATCGAGTGCGAGGCGCCGAACCGCGAGCAGGCCGCGCTGATCGTCAGCAAGCCCGGCTTCCGCGTGGCCCTGGTCAAGTCCCTCGCTGGCACGCCGAAGAGTGAAAAGTCCAGGAAGCCCATCCCCCGCAAAGAGCTCATCAAGCTCTTCCGCGGCCTCGCCTCCATGCTGAAGGCGAACATCAGCACGGCAGACGCGCTGCTCTACTACTCGCAGGGGCTGCCGGATCCGGAGCTGCAATCGTCGCTGATGAACATCCGCAACCGGCTTGAATCCGGGATGCCGGTCCACATCGCCTTTGCCAAGGAGCAGACGTTTGACGGCACCATCATCACCATCATCGAGGCCGGTGCGGATGCCGGACAGCTGGGGGATGCGTTCTCCTCCCTTGCGCGCCGGATCAAGATTGAGCTCATGTTTGCCAGCAAGCTGCGCACGGCGCTGCTGGTGCCGTCGTTGGTGGTGCTGTTTCAGATCGGCCTCTTCATTTATTCGCAGATATTTGTCGTGTCCCAGGTGGAGGAGACCTTGAAAAGCGTGCGCCAGGAGCCGGATCAGATTTCGGTGTTTATCTTTTCGGTGAGCCATGTGGTGCAGCACACGTGGCCTTTCTTTGTCATCGCGCTGGTGAGCTTCATCACCGCCCTGTTTCGCTCGGAGGCCTTCAGGCAGAAGCTGCTGCTCTTCTTCATGAAGCACTGGCGGCTGCTGACAAAGCTGGTCATGGGCCTGCGCCAGAGCGCCTACATCGGAACGCTGCAGATGCTGTATGCCAATGGCATCAATCTCGCCCGCGCCTCCGCATTGTCCGCGCGGGTGCTGCTGGGCACGCCGATGTATCCGGACTTCATCAAGGCCTCGCAGGTCTATGAGTCCTCCGGTGTGCCGTTTGCGGAGGCGCTGAAGCGCAACACCAATCTGGATCCGCAGGTCATCCACATGATCGGCATCGGCGAGCGTTCGGCCTCCCTGCCACAGCAGCTTGAGCTGCTGCGTGACATCTATGAGGAGGACACCGCCGCGACCATGGCGGATTTCACCCAGGTCATCAATTTCATCACCCTGGCCATGGCCGTGGTGCTCATCGGCTTCGTCTTCACCGGCTCCATGCTGCCCATCTTCCTGATGGGGCCGCGCATGATGCAGTCGGGCAACATGTGAACTCAACCCACCCTTATGAAAACACGCTGCTTGTTTTTCTCCCTGCTGCTCGCCTCCACGGCGGTCGTGGCGGCTGATCCGCAGAAGCTCGTTCCCCGGCCCATCCCTGGCATGGCCGCTGCGGCTCCGGTCAAAGCCGCGGCCCCATTGATCAAGCCGGTGTCGTCACAGCAGGCTGCTGCTGCTGGTGCGAATCCGGACCGTGCGCGTGTGTTGTACATTCACCGCCGCGCCACGCTGCCTGCGGAGATTACAAAGAGCCTGCCTGCAGCAACGGCGGAGGCCGCGGCGCCAAGCGCCATGGTCAATGTCCGTCAGGGGGCCGTGAAAATCATTCCCAAGTCGGAAGTGGCGCAGATCCTCAAAACCCGCCCCTGAAGCATGATGAAACTCCATTCCCGTCCTGCCCGCCACAATGGCGGCTTCACGCTCATCGAGATCAGCCTTGTGATCGGACTGCTGCTGGGGCTGGCCACCTTTGCAGGCATGAACATCGCTGCCGTGCGCGACTGGCAGCGTGGCAAGGATGCCTCAGTGGCACTCCAGGCGGTGTTTGCCGCCCAGCGCGCCTATCTCTCCGATCATCCCACCGCGGACATTGCCGTGGTGGCCACCGATCAGCTGGAACCCTATCTGCCGCAGGGGTGGACCACGATGCCAGCCCTGGTCAGTTTGAATGATGAGCCTCTGACTGTCGATCACACCGTCATGCCGCCGCTTTTGCTGCTGGGCTCGTCCGTCTATGACCCTTCATCGAGCGGAAGTGATGGACTTTGGGATGCCGGGCAGTGAAAGTGTACTCCTGCCCCATGGCCACCGAAACTCTTTTACACATCCCCGGCGGAACCCGCTTCGGCTACTACACCGGTCTGCCGTGGAAGAGGGCGGAGCGCAGCCTGGTGGAAGTGGGCGGCGACATCCGCGCCGGCATGGGGCTGCACCTGCTAGTGGCGCCAAATGGCTCGGGCAAAACGACCCTGCTGCGAACGCTTGCCGGGCTGTCTCCGGCATTGCAAGGCCGGGTAACGACCGCGGCACAGGTGCATTACTTCGCGGATGAGCTGCGGGTCGACCCCGAGATGAAACCGCGCACGTTTTTCCGCGCCTGGTTCACGGGCGCATCACTCGCCGCCGCGGAAAAGCTGGCCGATACGCTGCGGCTGAATCTGGCCACGCCCATCGGCAAGCTTTCCCGCGGCAACCGCCAGAAGGTGCTGCTGATACTGGCCGAGGTGAAGGCCGCGCAGAGTGAAACCAGCGTGCTGCTCATGGATGAGCCCCTCACCGGCCTGGATGCCGAAACGCGCGAGCAGGTGACGCAGCTCTGGGCCACGGCAGGCACGCAAACGCTGCGCCTCGTCATCATGCATGAGCTGGAGTGCGTGCGTGAGGCGGACTCGCTGCTGACCATTGCCGGGGGGCAGTTGCGGCATGCCACGAGCCGCAGCGGCAGCACCTGGATGGAAACCTACCGCACTTTGCAATCATGAGCTCCCTGCGCGCCTGGCCTTTGTTTCGCCTCAGCTTTGCCGGACTCATGGGGCGTGGCAGCTGCTGGCTGCTGCTGCTGGGAGCCGGCCTGTTTGTCTGGGTCGCGCCGCTGCTGACGCCGTGGGAGGAAAACCCGCAGATTTTGCAGCCCGCACGTGCGCAGGCGGCCTGGTTTTATGCCTGGATGGCGCTGTTCACCTGGCTGCCGTTTCAAGCCTCGGCGCTCGGACACCGCATGCGGCGCGAGGGCATGCTGGAGCATCTGCATGCCGGAGGCTCGGGGCGCATCAGCCAGTGTCTGCAGCTCAGCGCGGCGATCTGGGTCTGGATGCTGGCGGTGGTGCTGATCGCGGTGGTCTTTTGTCTGACGTGGACTTTGCCAAAGCGGCCTGAAGAGGCGCGCATGTGGATGATGCTCGTGTTTCAATATGGCCTGCTCTACAGTCTGTGCGCCGCGCCGCTGTGCCTGCTGGCGGTGGCGCTGGGCACGCGCACGGCGGAGGTCATTGCGTTTTTGGTGCCCACCGGGCTGCTGCTGCTGGGCTTGTTTGGCGCTGCGTGGCTGGCCCCGCTGCTGGGTGGCGCGGAATCGGGAGTGCTGCAGTCGTTCTGGCTGGCGCTGCCGCATTATCATCTGGCCGATCTGACACCACGGCTGGTGTTTAAAATGGGCCCGCTGCCGTTCGCGGACTTTGCCGCTGCGGCAGGCACGCTCGGCCTGCAGGGTGCCGCCATCTCCATCTCTGGGTTATGTCTCTTTCGCACACGCTCCTGACGCTGGCTGCCGCAGGCGGTCTCTGGTGGGGCGGACATGCGCTGTCCTGCTCGCGCACGGCCTTGCATGCCACGGCAGCTCCGCCCGCGTTTGCGCTGCCAGGCAGCGCGTATGGGAGCCTGGCGGCGCGCCTGATACGCGACTCGCTCTACAGCTACTGGCATGGGGGTGAGAGTGCCGCGCCGGCTGCGAGTGCGAAGTCGGGCGCCGGGGCAGCGCCGCCGCCGCCACCACCGGGGCGTTTTTCCCGCAGAGGCATGCCGGCGCCGGTGCCACCCGCGCAGACGCCGGGGGAGACATCATGGCTGCAGGCGGGGGTGGATGCGCTCTCCCGCCTCGAAAAGAGCCGCACGCGGCGTTCCAGCACCGTGCCGCTTTCGAATGCCCATCAGCAGTATCTGTATGCCGCCGCAGACGTGCGGCTGCGTTTCGCCTACCAGCTCGATCCGGGGGATGCGACGTTGTATGAGATTCTGTACTTTCACATCGCCTCCCGCACCCAGTCGTCTGAAGCCGCACGAGCGGCCATCGATGCGCTCTCTCAAAACGCCATGGCGTATGGACTGCGTGAAGGCGGGAGCATGTCTGATGCGCTGACCGGTGCGGGCGCCGCGATCAATCTGCTCAACGACCAGCTTCAGCCTGGGAACGCCAGCCGTGATGACAAGGCGGTCAGCCGTGAATGGCATGCCTTGGAGGAATGTCTGGAACGCTACCGCCGCCTGCGCAGCAGCGCGGAGGAGGAAGGCTGGTGGGGCGGCATGCCGGAGCTGCGCCGCCAGGAGATCGAGGCGCATGCGAAACTGCTCATGCGCATCCGTGAAATGATCCGGCCGGTGCTGCCGCCGGGGGTGGCGGCTGGGAGCGTCACCCCATCAAGTTCGCGTTGAAGATGTCTTCGGAGATGTGGCCGGCGCGGTAGAGATTGATGAGGCTTTGGTCCCAGCGCAGGTTGCCTTTGTAGCGGAGGGCATCCGCCAGCGAGGTGGCGCTGCCGTCATAGGCGCGCATGCCTGCCGCCACGGCTTCGCTGGTGTTTTGCAGGTATTCGGTCACGAGCACCCGTCCATTGAACCCGGTGAGCAGGCCCTGGGAGAGCACAAAGGTCAGGGTCTCGCTGAGCCGGTGCAGGATGCCGGACTGCTGCTCTTTGGGAAAGAACTCGAGGATACGGTCGATCGTCTTCACCGCACCCCGGGTGTGCAGGGTGGAGAGCACGAAGTGGCCCGTCTGCGCGGCCTCGATGCAGGTCTCCATGGTTTCACGGTCACGAATTTCACCGATGAGGATGATGTTGGGCGTTTTGCGCAGGACCTCCTTCAGGCCGCTCTGATAGGACAGCGTGTGCCTGCCCACTTCCTGCTGGGTGACGAGCGATGGGGCCGGAAGCCGCACACCTGGCTGGTTGGGATCGTCCATCATGGCGTCGTAGCGATACTCGATCGGGTCTTCGATGGTGACGATGTGCTTGGGGAAATGGCGCCGCACCCAGTCGAGGACGGCGGCGAGGGTGGTGGACTTACCCGAGCCGGTGGGGCCCGTGATGAGCCCGAGGCCAAAGCGGCGCTGCATCAGCTCGCGCAGGCTGTCGGAGATGAGCGGGTCGATGCCGAGCGTTTCGAGCTGATTGATTTTCGCACGCAGCCAGCGGCAGGTGACACCCAGGCCTTGCTCGCTGAGATGCACCTGCACACGCATGCGCACCGGAGATCCAAGCGCGCCTTCTTCACAGCTGAAGTCGATGACCCGGCGGCTGCGCACCATCTCCCACATACGCTCTGCGCCACCGATGGCGTCTGCCTCGGTCCAGATCTCGACGGACTGGCGCATGAAGAGCGCCTCCGCCAGCCGGCCCACGGCTTCTGCATCCTGGATGCCGAAGCTCTCGGCGACCTCCAGTCCTCGATTCGTATGAAGATAGATCAGCCCGCCGGTGCGCACCTGGACGTCGGAGATTTCACGTCCGGCGTAGGCGGTGGCGAGATCGCCGAGGATGTTGTTGGTGGAGGGGGTGGAGCACATGAAAAAGTTCAGTCTTGGGGAATCTCTTCGATGACGACCAGCCAGTTCATGGGATGGACAGGCGGGAGTTCGGCGGGACTGCGCAAAGGCTTGAGCTCGGCGGTGATGCTGTCGGTATGCACCGCGTCGTCACTGCCTGACTTCATGTCCAGCGGCTGCCAGACATTGGCAGTGCCAGCGGCGAGGCTGCCGAGCTGCCCGTGGTGTTCGATGGGCCGGTTGAAGCCGGTGGTGCCCACCCGCAGTTCAGCGGCGTAGATGGAGAGCGGCGGGTAAAACTCCGTGCCAGCCGCCAAGCCCGAGCCGGCGGGCGGGGCAGCAGCAGGGGTCGAGTTCAGGTCGTCCCCCACATAGATGCGCAACGGGGCGACGATGCTGAGCCCGGCGGTGTAGTTGGTGAGATTTTTGCCCTGACGGATGATGACGCACATGTCTTCCAAGGCGGGCGGATCGCTGACGACACGGACGTTGAGCGGGTCCAGAGACGGGTCCACGCCGAAGTAGAGGCTGTTGTTCGTCGCCACGCCGCCGGCGCCCTGTGACTGCAGCCATGCATCCAGCAAGGACGGATAAAAAGTAAGGCAGGAGCGGTTGCTGTTGGTCAGCTCGGTCTGGAACGGAATGCCGGCGCCACCAGGTTCGAAGACGGTTGGCCAGTTGTTGCCGCGCTCGAGCACCACCGTGCTTGTGCCGCCGGAGGAATTGGGGAAACTCACGCGAATGCTGGTCGGTGTCTGATCTTCATAGCTGACCATTTCCGTGGCCTCGACGGTGATGCGACAACGCTGCGCCCCCGCAGTGTAATCGTCAAACGCGTTCAGAGTGGCGTCCGGCGGGCTGCGGCGCAGGTAGCCGGAACCCGTGGGCAGCGGCAGGAAAGCCAGGCGTCCGGAGTTGGCCGACAAAGCGACGGGCAGCACGTCCGTGCCTTGTTCGGCCTGGAGACGTTCACGCTCCCCCAGCGCATCAAAATTAGAGCCCACGGTGACTCCCCCAAGATCGAGATCGGCGGTCATCTCGATGCCGCTGCGACCGGCAAGCCGTGCAGCACCGTAAGCCCCGGCAACACTCATGCGCGCAGCATAGACGGAACCTTGAATGCTGACCGTATCCACATTCCACGCCGTGCCGTCCTGATGCGTGCCAATGGCGGCAAAGGTGGAGGCCTCAATCGGCATTTGGGATGGAATTTCATACAGTGACAGCACGTAATGCCGTGCCACGGTGCCGGCGCTGCTGCCGTAGTTCACGGTGAAGGCCCACCAGTTGCGCTTCGCCACAAACGGCTCCCCCGGTGCGGCATATCCAAAACGGATGTTGGGGTAGGCGATCAGGTTGTAAACCGGATAAGCGGTCACATCCGCCAGCAGGCCAGAAACTTGCGTCGGGTAATGCTTCAGCGGTGTGACGACCGGGCGCAGGGCGTCTGCGGTTTGCAACGCGGCGCTTAGATCCAGCAGCGGCGGCACTTTTCCCGCGAAGGCGGGCTGTGCAAACACGTCGGAATAAGCGGTGGTGCCGGGCGTCACGCGCCCGGGTTCGCCTGTGAGCGAAGTGATCCAGCTCTGCACCGTGGTGCTGCTGCTGTCGCCGACATCGCCGCTGAGCTTGCCGCCCAGACTGAGGCTTTGCAGGATGTCAGGGGACAGGCGCTGTGAGGAGGCTGAAAGCGCCACGGCTTCGGCAAAAATGTTGCTCCATGCATAGTCGGCCCCCTCGGCATAACCGGCTTTCATGCAATCCATGGCCCTGCCTGGAAAGGAGGCGACGAGCGCATGCAGGAGTGCCTCCTCGCGCTGGCGGTAGTCCACGCGCAGCTGTGACTTTGAGGCCTGGTCACGGTTCATCAGCGTGGCCCTGAAGAGCATCGTCAGGCTGAGAGTGAACATGATGGCCATTCCGGTCACGATCGGCAGCGAGATATAGCCTGCGTTACGTTTGATCGTGTGTCGGTTCATCGGCTGCCTCCGCTGTAGGTGATTTCTTCGCCATTCGGTCCGGTGAGCGTGACCGTCAGAATGCCTTCGCTGGCATTGAAGGCGGCGCTCTGGAGCCCCTTGCAGATCAGCCAGGAAGTTTCGGAGCCGTCAGGCTGGGGAGTGTAGAACCGCAAGGCCGTGCCGCTGCTGCCGGTCTCCGCCGCGATCAGGCGCTCCTGGGTGGTCTGCACGGCGGTTTTGAAAAACAGCCGCACAGCACTGCCATTTTGAATGACCGGAGTGCCGCCGCTGAGCGCGCTTTCATGGCTGGAGTAGATGAAGAAGTGGTCTGCCTGCTGAAAGATCCGGCCCAGGATGTTGCCGATCTGCGGAGCCTCCTGAGCGAGGAAGTTCTGCCGCCGTGCCATGACCATGAAGCTGAGATGCTGCTGGAGCATGACCACCAAGGCAGCGCTGAGCATGACCATGAGGCCCATAGCGGTGGAAATCTCCATGAGGGTGAACCCTCTGGGATTCAGACGGGAGTGCTGGAGCGGCCATTTCATTGGAGACGCAGGGTGGAGCGGCTCTTGAGGTATTCCTGGCTGCCGACGCGATAGCTCAGCACGGAATGCAGCCGCCAGACCGTGAGCGGAGTCTCCGTATTGGAGGCGACCTCGGCTGTGCGAAAGCGCCGCAAGGTGCCCTGCATCGACTGACCGCCGGCGACGCGGCCCAGGGTGACGGTCAGCTCCGGCACCGGATCAACCGCGATATCCGGCCAGGCAGACTGGGAGGCCGTGAGATCTGCAAAAGGCAGGCGGTTGGCCAGGGCGCTTTCACGTGAGAGATAGGCGTCGGTCAGGGTCTGCATGATGGTCCATTGGTTGCCCGAAATCGCGAGCAAGGAGGCGCGCATGATGATGAGCGCCAGCGCGGAGGTCAGCGCGAGAGCGGCTGACACCTCGATCAGCAAACTTCCGTTTGGACGGAGGCGCTGGCGGCGTGGCGGCTTCATGGCGTACCAGGGCTGGAGAGCTCCGTGGTGCTGATCTGGCCGCGCGAGGTGATGACGCGGTCCACTTCAAAGGTGACGTGGTACAGTCGCTCGGCCGTGCGCCCAAAGAAAGGCGTGTGGGTGACGACCTCCAGCGTGTAAATGCCATCCTCCGAGGCATAGTTGGAAAGGTCATCGACAGACACCGTCAGGCTCTGCGGCACATTGGTGGAGCTGTCCGTCTGGTCCGGATTGTAGTATCCGCCAAACCGCAGTTCGGTCCCGTTCACCATCTTGCCCACGGTTCCCAGCGCCTGGTTGCCCTTGTAAATCTGCACGTAGGTGCGGGAGTCGGGGTAGAGATGAGTGAACGTGACCACAAGAGACGGAATGCGGTCGATGAAGACCTGCCCGGGAGTGATGTTGCTGACGCTCGCGGAGGCCACGGGCCAGATCTCGATTTTCGGCTGGGCGATGATCGTGTCCGGCACCTGGTAGGAGGCATAACGAACGACGGTGAAAGTCTGCTCGCCGTTGCCTGAGCTCAGCGTGGGCGATGTGAGCTGATGATAGAGGGGGCCGAAGGTGTAACTGCCGTTTTCCAGATTGGATTCCTCGATCAAATACTGGGTCTGGTTCAAGGAGGAGTAGTTTGCAGGGTCGTAATTCTTGCCCTGAACGCCCAGATAGACGTCGTGCTCGGAGATGTCGGTGCTGTCCGCCACGAGACCCTGCACCTGGATGTTGAAGGTGAAGGGGCGGTCGGCACGGGTGCGTTTCACAAAGCGCGATCCCGCCGGATCTCCACGCACGTAGTCGTCTTCCGAGGTGATGCTGACGGTCACCTGGGGATTGTAGGTACCGATGATCTTGGTGTCGAGCAGGTAGATGTTGCTGTCCCAGGCGGTGCCGCGTGCAAAGAGCTCAAAGAGCGAACCGCTTGTGCCGACCTTCATGGGGGCCGTGTAAGTCCCGCCGCTTCCCGTGAAGGGGGTGTCGTAGATCTGACCGGTGGTCAGGTCGGTCTGTCGCACCCAGGCTTCGGAAGTCTGTCCGAGCAGGGCGGTGCTGAAGCAGCCGAGGCAGAGTAGTATTTTCAGTTTCACGGTGAGGCGCGATTGGAACCCGAATGAGTGGGTGCTGGTTCAAGGATCGTGATCGGCCCTCCCTTGTAGGTGGCTACAATGAGGTGCTTGTCATAGGACAGGCTTTTGAGCAGGGCTTTCGCCTCCTGGGCATTGCCGCGTGAAAGTGACAGGGACACCTCCCTGGCGGCCAGCCAGGCGGCGTTGCGTTTGAGAAAGCTAGGCCAGAAGGTGAATTCACCCTTGGGGGAGGCCGCGACATGGACCCGCAGTTCCGCAGGAAGATGCAGAATGGAGCCCACGGGAACGAGGGTGAACTTTTCATCGTCCGCAAGGATGATCGAATTTGTCCAGAGCGAGCTTTGAATGGCCGGAGCCGGCCTGGTGAGCGGCTTGGCTTTCGCGGCGAGCTGAGATTTCAGGCTGGGTGCCTCGGCCACCTGCTTGCGCAGAGCTTCCTCGCTCACCACATCCCGCGCCTGCTGGGCCGACAGGCAGCCCGTGATCGCGATGAAGCCGAGCATCCATCCGACGCCGAAGCGTGTTGCAGATCGGAATGGACGGGTGGATTTCATGGAAAAATCCGGAGTTATTCGCGGACAATGGTCACTGTCCCCTCGGGATTGGGACTCTCTTCAAGAATCCAGGCCCCCGAGGAAAAGCTGAGCGACCCCGTTGGGACCGGAGGGCTTTTTTGATATTCACCCAGGATGTTGAAGATCCCGTTGGGCTTGTGGGCATTCCCCTGGCCCGACCAGTTCAGCGTGATGGTGATGGGGGTGGTGGTCGCCTTGAACACGGCGGTGGGGGAAACAAGGAGCGTCTGGAGCGGCGAGAGATTGTAGTCCTGAATGTCACGGAACTCGAGCTGCCCTGCACGCTCCGAAGCACCGCCGTCTCCCGAAACGGAGGCCTTGAGGTGAAACTGCCCGCCATTGCCATTGGTGCCCGAGGCACCAGGAGCCCCCAGGGTGTCGCCCTTGGCCTGAATGCCGGAAAAGATGAACTTGTAGGAGTTCGGCAGAGTGTAACTGATATTGAACGGCACCTTGGTCGCGATGCGTGTGCCCGCAGGCACCCCGGGTGCGCCTAGCAGGATGTCTGCCCTGGCACCTGAGTTTGCCAGTGTCGCAGCCAACAAACAGGAGAGTAGGAATGATGTTTTCATGGGATGGACCTCTCGTTGGTTTTTTGCGGTCTTATTTTCTGAATTTACTGCCCGATGGGATGCTACATTTGTCTCCTTGATCTATAATAATCATATTAAAAATAGCTTCATTCACCGGCCGTCCCTGAGCCGGGACGAATGAGTCCGCATCCATGCGACCGCTACGTGATCTTAGCGTTCAGGCTATTTCCCTTGGGATCGGAGAGTACCATGATCGTGGCTCATTGGCCATCGCGGTCACGGTCACCGAGAACCAGCACCGGAAAAAATTGTCCCTCCAATTCGCCCAAGTAAATCGACAAGACCTGGCGGCCAACAAGCTTTTGGTAATGCTCGCGTTCGATGTTGGGAGATGGCTCAGCCTCCAGAATACGGCCCTGAGCCGGGACGCTCATCTGCGGGGCAGCGATGCTCCAGCTCTGCGCGTGTTGCAGAGATGACGTCAGCAGATCGTTGATCAGCCATCAGTCGCGTCATACGCCGGCGCAGCCACCGGCCTTTTCATGCACAACGCACAGATGATGTCCCCTTCGATGCAGGGTCAATCGCAAAGCCCGCAGGAGCAAAAGCTCACGCTTTTTAGAAACAGAGGACTTTTTTGAACTCATCTTTGATGAGTGGCGCACCCGTCAGGATTCGAACCTGAAACCTTCTGATCCGTAGTCAGATGCTCTAATCCGTTGAGCTACGGGTGCGTTGAAGTTTATTTGAACCGCCGTGTTGGAAACAGCGGGCAGTGAGAGTAAGCCAGTGATCTCTTTTGTCAAACTCTGTGAAGAGATTTTCTTCAATTATTGCAGTTCATCAGCGCGACTGCTCATACGCGTGCGCCACACGCAGCACGGTGGCCTCATCCAGAGCCTTGCCCACGATCTGCAGACCCACGGGCAGCGCCTTGCCTTCCACGTCCACCGTACCACAGGGCAGGCTGATGCCCGGCAGCCCCGCGAGGTTCACGGGGATCGTGAACACGTCTTCCAGATAGGCCGCCAGCGGATTGTCTTTGAGCTCACCCAGCTTGTGCGCAGGCGTGGGGCTGGTGGGGGAAAGGATCACATCCACCTTCTTGAAGGCCTCCGTGAAGTCGTTGCGGATCAGCGTGCGCGCCTTCTGCGCCCGGATGTAGTACGCGTCATAGTACCCGGAGCTGAGCATGTAGGTGCCCAGCAGGATGCGCCGCTTCACTTCGGGACCAAAGCCTTCCGAGCGGGAAAGCGTGTACTGCTCCAGCAGATTTCCAGCGCTGCTGCTGCGGTGCCCGTAGCGCACGCCGTCAAAGCGGGCCAGGTTTGCAGATGCCTCCGCTGGCGCGAGCACATAGTACGTCGCCACGCCGAGCTCCGTATGCGGGAGGCTGATCTCCTCGATGATCGCCCCCAGAGATTCCAGCTTGCGGATCGCCGCCTGCACGCTGGCAGACACTCCTGTGTGTATCCCGTCGATGTAATATTCCTTGGGCAGCCCGATGCGCAGTCCCTTGATGTCCTGCCCCAGTGTGGCGGTAAAATCCGGCACCTCCACATTCAGCGAGGTGGAATCATGCGCGTCATGTCCGCAGAGGTGGTTCAGCAGCAGCGCGGAATCCTCCACCGTCTTCGTCACCGGCCCGATCTGGTCCAGCGAAGAGGCAAACGCCACCAGCCCGTAGCGCGACACACGCCCATAGGTGGGCTTGATGCCCACGCAGCCGCACAGCGCCGCCGGCTGGCGGATCGAGCCGCCCGTGTCAGAGCCCAGCGCCGCGATGGCAAGATCTCCCGCCACCGCCGCCGCACTGCCCCCGCTGGAGCCGCCCGGCACGCGCGAGGGATCTCGCGGATTGCGCGTGACGCCCAGCGCCGAGTTCTCCGTGCTGGAGCCCATGGCAAATTCGTCCATGTTCAGCCGGCCAAAGGGAATGGCCCCGCCTGCACGCATTTTCACGATCGCTCCCGCATCATACGGTGCCGTGTAATTCTCCGCCAGAATGCGCGAGCCGCACGTGCAGGGCTGCCCCATCACGTTCATGTTGTCCTTCACCGCGATGGGGATGCCCCCCAGCGGCTTGGTGATGTCCGCCTTCTCCGCCTCTGCCAGTGCGGCATCGACGTCCCAGGAGAGATAGGCACCGATCTCCGCATTGCCTGCTTCGATGGATTTGGCGACATCCAGAACGATGTCTCGTGGCGTGATTTCACCCGCAGTGAGGCCTTTGCGCAGGGCTGCGATGGTGGAGGAGGCGAGCATAGGAAAATAAAGGGGGCGGTAGGCTGCGGCGGAAGTTCGGCGGTTATTCGATCACCTGCGGGATCTGGATCTGGTCGGCCACGCGTTTCGGCGCGTTGGCCAGCGCCAGCTCCTGCGTGAGTCCTGGCCGCGGCTCGTCAGCACGCAGCACATCGTACACTGGGATGGCGTGCGCAGTGGGCTCCACCCCATCAAGATCATACCGCGTCAGCGTGTCGATGTAGGTCAGGATGCCGTCCAGCTGCTCTGCGTAGTGCTTGGCTTCTTCGTCGGTCAGAGTGAGACGGGCCAGCTTGGCCACGTGTTTGATGTCGATCTTGTGAGCTTCAGGCATGGGAAATCTTTCCTTTCTTGGCAGCAGGTGCCATGCTTTGCAAACAAAAGGCACAGACTGTTTGCAGTCTGTGCCTCGAAAGATAACGCCGTGGGTCGCTTACCAGCCCTGGGAGCTGGAATACGGAATCTCGGAGCGGAAGCCCACTTCCGGAGCGAACTCCGTGTAGCCCCACCAGCTGTCCACGTTTTCCTTGTGGTGATACGGTGGGCGGTAGGTGCGCTTCCAGCTCGGCACCGGGAAGGTGGCGATCTCATACAAACCGTAGCCAGCACGCACGAGGGTGCGCTTGGTGCCTTCGACGATCATGTCAGAGGCTGCGGCAATGGAGCCGTCAGAAGCGTTCGTCTTGCGCCAGACGGACGGGTATTCAAACCAGCCAAACAGAATGTTGCCAACTCCGCGGCTCAGTTTCCGGCTCCACGTAAAGTGATGGCCGGGAGGAGACTGGATGTCACCATAGGCGATGCTGGAAAGGGCGCAGATAGTAAGGGCTAGGAATAGAAAACGATTTTTCATGTGGCTTAATGATGATTAACAAAATTTGGCCGCTTTTGGCAACCATTAAGTTGCGGTTTTTTATGCTCCTTTTTCCTTCTCAGCGCTTTCCAGGCGGAAACTGGCGGGAAAGCAGCCGCCGCGCCTGCTCCAGCGCCGCGGCATCAGGCGGGCTGGCGCTCACATTGCTCAGCTCCGCCTCATCCTTGCTGTGGTCGTACAGCTCGCTGGCCACCACGCTTCCCGTGTCAAAGTCCCGCCACTCCGTGTAGCGCAGCATCGGCGTGCGCACGCTCACCCCCATCACCTCCGGCCTGCCGCGTGGCGTCCGGTCGGGGTAGGCCGGCCGTGGAAACTGCGTGTAGGCCGCTTCTTTGATCCGGGCCTTGGGGTCGTCCAGCACCGGCACCAGGCTCACCCCGTCCAGACCGGGGGCATCCGGCACTCCGCACAGGGCGGTGATCGTGGGAAACAGGTCCACCATTTCCACCAGCGCGTCCGTACTGGCACCCGCATGCCCGGCCTGCGGCGGCACGATGATGAGCGGCACTCGCGCATCCAGTTCGAAGTTCGAAGTCTTGGCCCACAGGCTGTGCTCGCCGAGGTGGTAGCCGTGGTCTCCCCAAAACACGATCAGCGTCGAGTCCAGCAGCCCCTGCTTTTCCAGCGCAGCCATCACCTTCCCCACCTGCGCATCCAGATAGCTTATTCCGGCAAAGTAGCCGTGCCTCATCTCAGCCGCCTGCTCGGCCGTCGGCTGCTTCTGCCCCTGCACCGGGCCCAAAATCTCCGTGCTCGGGTGAAAGGCGATCTCTGGCGCCGCCGCAGGCCTGGCAGGATTCAGCACCGGCAGCCGGCCCCTCTCATACATGTCCCAGTACTTCTTGGGCGCGTTGAAGGGCGCATGCGGCTTCCAGAACCCGACCGCCAGGAAAAACGGCCTGTCTTTCACCTCTCCCAGCACGCGCACCGCCTCTGCCGCCACCCGCCCGTCAAAATAGGCCTCATCCGGCACGTCGCGGCACTCACACAGTGGCACCTTGCCGTAGTGGCGCAGGTCCCCGCAGAGGGTGGCCTCGTTGGGCGGCAGCGCCCCGCTCACCTGCGGCACATCATCCCCGTGGTTGGCATAGTGCAAAAACTCCGGTGCACTCCATGAGCGCGGGTCCCCATGCTCCTTGGTATGCCAGTTGTGGAAAATCTTACCCACGCAGCGTGCGGTGTAGCCATGCGCCTTCATCCAGCCCGGCAGCGTGTTTACCTCCGGCTTCAGTTCACGAAAATGCGTGCCGTTCACATACAGCCCCAGGCTGTCCGGGCGCAGCCCCGTCAGCATCGAGGAGCGGGAAGGATTGCACACCGCCTGCTGGCAGTAGGCCCGCCGGAAGACCACCCCCCTCTTTGCCAGCGCATCCAGGTGCGGCGTCACCGCCACAGAGCCATAGCAGCCGAGCTCCGGCCTCAGGTCATCGGCCATGATGAACAGCACACGGGAGCACCCCGCAGCACGCAGCGGCGGTGCGGACAGTAAAAGAATCGCCCCGAGGGCGGCGGCACGGAAGATCATCATCGGGCCTTAACGCTCCATCCACCCATATATTGCCCGCCAGCCTGGCAAAAATCAGCTCAGTCCTGCTGCCGCAGCATCTGGTTCCTCATGCTGCGCCACTCCGCACGGTGGTTCTTCGCCCAGTCATTCAGCGCATATTCAAAGCCGATGTCGTGCCCCTCGCGCTCGCTCGCCAGCCACTTCAGCCGTTGAATTTCCTCCTGCTCGGCAAGGAATTCACCATAGGGCGTCCCGGGCTGTGCGGTGATGGGCTGGCTGGTCATGCAGGACTGATCAGTCGATTTCCCGGAGATTCAAGCACCAGCTGCACCTTGCCAGAATCAGCCCTCCTCATATAAAGACATGATTTTTTCAACCTGCTAAAGAAAGCAAATGACAAGGTCTTAGCACCCCTTATATAATAAACGTCTTACAGTCACACGTTCACGCCGGAGTAGCTCAGTGGTAGAGCATCGCATTCGTAATGCGAGGGTCGCGGGTTCAAATCCCGCCTTCGGCTCCACCAAACGCGTGTTTGCCATGACCAACCCGAGCATCGCCGACAATGATCCGCCGCGCCGTAGCCGAGCCCGGCGGCGGGAGGCCATGATCAATGCTGTTGCCACCATTCTCGGCTGCATGGCTTTGGTGATCATGATCGCCACTGTCGTCAGGGTCGTGATGGCCAAGCTCTGGGAGTCCGCCCGGGTCAATCCTGACTATGCCCAGTCGGTTTATGAGAGCGAACAGCAGCCGCGCTGGTCTGGCAATGCCAAGGCGCAGCCCTCCCTCCTCGACCCAGCCTCCGATAAGCCCAACACCCCCGCGGGCACCATCCCGGAGGTCACCTCGACCCCAGTTTCTGGCACCTCCCAGTCCAGCACCCTCAAGCTCATGGCTCCCAGCTCCCCGCCCCCCTCCGCCATCGAGGGCATCGAGAGCAAAAGACCCCGGATCGAGATCGCGCTCCGTGGCTTTTTTGAAGCCGTCGGCATCGACCAGCAGCTCGCTTTTTCACGCGACCCCCAGCGTGTCCGCCCCCTGATGCAGCAGTACTACCGCATCCACCCCCACACTCCCCTTCAGTGGAAGAGCCTGGGCTGGGTCCTGCCCGTCGAGGAAGAGGGCTATCGCCTCGGCTACGCACAGGCCGTCCTGGCCAATGCCGACCCCGTCAGCCTCATCATCGAAGAGCAGCCAGACGGCAGCTTCCGGGTGGACTGGGAAAGCTCCGTCCGCTATGGCGAGGCCGACTGGGGCAGCTTCATCAAAAGCCAGCCCACCTCCCCTACCCTCTTCCGCGTCGTCGCCTCCAGGCCCCAGACCAGCCCCCCCGAGGCCGCACCGATGGGCAGCGAACTCCTCGAAATCAAGCATCCCGACGGAAATGAAGTCGTTTATGCCTACTTCGATCGTAAAGATCCTAAATTTGAGCCTCTTCTCCAGCAACTGCAGTCCGGAAACTGGAAAGATGTTCCTTTGACCCTACGACTTTGTTTTCCAGGCCCTACGGGCAGCGGTAAAAACGCACGGATAGCAGAAGTCGAAGGCAAAGGATGGCTGATATTGCACGGAACCAGGAGCTAGATTGTGAGCAAACCTACACGAAACACGAAAAAGGCGGCCCAAGGCAAGGCCAGGCCTGCTGCGACAAAGTCCAAAAACAGCGCAGCCTCCAGGTCCAAGGCCAAACCCGCGCCAGCCAAAAAAACGCTGACCAAAAAGAAGCCGGCACCCGCCAGCAAGCCTGCGCCCAAAAAAGCCGCTCCTAAAAAGACTGCACCGGCCAAAAAGCCTGCTCCCAAGCCCGCCCCTAAAAAGGCAGCTCCCAAAAAGCCTGCCCCCAAGCCTGCCCCCAAGCCTGCCCCCAAGCCTGCCCCCAAGCCTGCCCCCAAGCCTGCCCCCAAGCCTGCCCCCAAGCCTGCGCCCAAAAAGGCAGCTAAGAAAGCCCCGGCGCCAAAGCCAGCGGTAAAGAAACCCGCAGCCAAAGCCCCGCCCGCCAAAACCAAGCCCGTCGTCGCGGCCAAACCTGCACCTGCTCCTGCCAAGCCAGCAACCAAAGCAGCGCCAGCAAAACCAGCAGCCAAAGAAGCCCCGGCAGCGCCAGCCAAACCAGCCGCCGCAGCCAAGGCACCGCCCGCACCTGCCAAGCCCGCCCCGGCACCCGCCAAGCCTGCTCCGGCAGCCAAGGCACCCGAGCCCACGCCCGCAGCCCCGGCTGTCGTCGCAGAGGCTCCTGCACCTGCGCCCGCTCCGGTCAAAGTGCTGTCCTCGCTCCCGCTGCCCCCTCCTGGCCCCACCAAGTCAGGCGCGCTTTTCTACGACTCCCACATGCACACCCCGCTGTGCAAACATGCCTGGGGAGAGCCCGAAGAATATGCCCAGCAGGCCCTCAAGGCCGGCCTCAAAGGCATCATCTTCACCTGCCACTGCCCCATGCCCAACGGCTTCTGGCCCTCCGTGCGCATGGCCGAAAGCGAGTTCGAAACCTACGTCGCCCTTGTCCAGCGCGCCGCTGAAGCCTACAAGGGCAAGCTCGACATCCGCCTCGGCATCGAGAGCGAATTCTTCCCCGGCTGTGAGGAATACATCGCCGGCCTCCACCAGCGTGCCGACTTCCACTACGTCCTCGGCGCCGTCCACTGGCAGGCCAAGGAATACCTCAACAAGTTCGAGACCGGCACCATCGAAAACTTCCGCCGCATCTACTTCGACCATCTGGCCAAGTCCGCTGAATCCGGCCTCTACGACGCCCTGGCACACCCGGACCTCGTCAAAAACTACCATCCCGACTCCTGGTGCTTTGCCATCGTCAAAAACACCGTCGCCACCGCTCTTGACCGCATCGCCGCCACCGGCATCGCCATGGAGCTCAACACCTCCGGCCTCAACAAGAGCTACTCCGAGATGAACCCCGGCCTCGAAATGCTCCGCATGATGGCCGAACGCAAGATCCCCGTCGTCGTCGGCTCAGACTCCCACCGCTCCAACCGCGTGGGCGAACACTTCGTCACCGCCCTCAACCACCTCACCGAAGCCGGTTACGAAAACGTCAGCTACTTCCTCAACCGCCAGCGCATCGATCTCCCCATCTCCGATGTCCTTGCCAGTCTGAAGAAAGCCGCCGACCACAACGCCTGATCTCCGCCCCATGGTCCGCACAGGCATCGGTTACGACGTACATCCCTTTGAAGAAGGCCGCCCTCTCGTCCTCGGCGGCGTCACCATCCCGCATTCGCGCGGCCTCAAAGGCCACTCGGACGCGGACGTGCTCAGCCACGCCATCGCAGACGCCGTCCTAGGCGCCCTAGGAGAGCCCGACATCGGCTACTGGTTCCCGCCCAGCGATCCCTCCATCGAGGGCATCTGCAGCCTCAAGATCCTCGAAAAATGCGCCCAGATCGCCGCAGAAAAAGGCATGCGCATTGAAAACGTGGACTCCTCCCTCATCGCCGAAGCCCCCAGGGTCAAACCCCACGCCGCCGCGATGAAGCAGCACATCGCCACCGCTCTCGGCATCCAGCCAGACCAGGTCGGCGTCAAGGCCACCACCAACGAGCGCCTCGGCTTCGTCGGGCGTGAGGAAGGCATCGCCGCCATGGCCGTCGCCTGCCTCAGCAAGATCTGACCCTCGTAGCACGGTTGTGGCGGCAGCCCGACCATCTCCCAGCGCGCACAAACGCAGCTGCAGATTTCTCGTCCGCCACGACCGCTATTCAGGCTCAGCCAGCCCCCTGGCCGAAAGAATTTTGTCTTCTTGCCACCTTGTTTGCAAGAGTGGAAAGAACTCATGCTCCGTCCTCGTGTTCACCACGACGCTTTGTGCCGCCGATTTCTCACGCCTTCATTCGTCATCCCCCCCATGTCCGACTCCGCAGCCGCCGCCGCCCTCGTTTCCGGTTACAACAAGCTCAAAGCCGCTCTCGGCAAACGCATCGTCGGGCAGGAGGCCGTGATTGAGCAGGTCTTCATCGCCATCGCCGCCGGCGGCCACAGCCTCCTCGAAGGCGTGCCCGGCCTGGCTAAGACCCTCCTCGTCAAATCTCTCGCGGACGCCATGCACCTCAGCTTCCGCCGCATCCAGTTCACACCTGACCTCATGCCCGCAGACATCACCGGCACCGAGATCATTCAGGAGGATGCCGAGACCGGCCGCCGCAAGTTCGTCTTCCAGCAGGGCCCCATTTTCTCCCAGATCATTCTCGCAGACGAAATCAACCGCACCCCGCCCAAGACCCAGGCCGCCCTTCTGGAGGCCATGCAGGAAAAGCACGTCACCGTCGGCCAGGTCACGCACGAGCTTCCCAAGCCCTTCTTCGTGCTCGCCACCATGAACCCCATCGAGCAGGAGGGCACCTACCCGCTCCCAGAGGCGCAGAAAGACCGCTTCCTATTCCTCATCAAAGTGGACTACCCCACCCGCAACGACGAGCGCGAGATCATCGCCCGCACCACCGGTGGCGAGACGCAGGAGATCGAAGCCGTCATCACCGCCGAGGAGCTCCAGGCCGCCCAGCAGCTCGCCCGCAAAGTCCCCGTGCCAGATCACGTCATCGACTTCGTCCTCGACCTCGTCCGCGCCACCCGCCCCACCGAGCCTGATGCCTCCGAGTATGTGAAAAGCATGCTCAGCTGGGGCGCCGGCCCGCGTGCCAGCCAGATGCTCGTCCTCGCCGGCAAAGTCCGCGCCCTCCTCCAGGGCCGCACCCATGTCACCACCGACGACATCGAAGCCCTCGCCGCCCCCGCCCTGCGCCACCGCCTCGTCCCCACCTTCCACGCCGAAGCCGAAGGCATCACCGTTGACCAGATCATCGCCGAACTCGTGAAGCGGACCAAGAAGAGCGAAGCGCGAGTGCTCTAAGGCCAGGCCAATGCCGAATGAATAAACCCGAATGACGAAATAAGCCCGAAGCCCGAATCATGCACCTCATGCTCGATCTTCGTCATTCTCCCTTCGTCATTTATTCGTCATTCGGATTTCGTTATTCGTCATTCTTCCACGCCCCCCCCGCCGCTCCCTAATCCCTCCCCCCAGTGGCTTCCCTGTCAGACATCCTCCACGCCGAAGACATCACCAGCCTGCAGGCCCTGCAGCTCTTTGCGCGCACCGTCGTGGAGGGCTTCACCACCGGCCAGCACGCCTCCCCGCACAAGGGTTTCAGCGTCGAGTTCCGCCAGCACCGCCCCTATGTGCAGGGCGATGAAATCCGCCGCCTCGACTGGAAGATCTTTGGCCGCACCGACCGCTTCTACATCCGCGAGTTCGATGAAGAGACCAACCTCCGCGCCACCGTCGTGCTCGATGCCAGCGGCAGCATGGGCTACCGCGGCCAGAAAGGCGTACAGAAGTTCGACTACGCCCGCAAGCTCGCCGCCTCCCTCGCCTACCTGCTCATGAGCCAGCAGGATGCCGTCGGCCTCATCACCTTCGATTCCAAAGTCCGCGACATCATCCCCTGCCGCACCAAGATCACCCACCTGCACCTCCTGCTGGAGACCATGGTCAAGACCGAGCCCGGCAAGGACACCAGCCTCGCTCCGGTGGTCGAGTCCCTCGCCCAGCGCCTCAAGCGCCGCGGCCTCGTCATCCTCATCAGCGACTTTTTCGACGACCCCGCAGCCCTCCTGCGCTCCATCGGTGTCCTGCGCAAACAGGGCCACGAGATCATCGCCATCCAGCTCTGGGACCGCGACGAAATCGACTTTCCCTTCGGCAACTGGGCACGCTTTGAAAACCTCGAAAACAACGACGACTTCCTCCTCCTCGACCCCGCCACCATCCGCCTCCGCTACATCGAAGCCCAGCAGAAATTCGCCGAACAGCTCAAGGACGGCTTCCGCAAACACCAGGTCGATTACTTGAGCCTGCCGACTGACGAATCGCACTCTGCGGCGCTGCGGAATTATTTATCATTGAGAATGCGATGAAGCCTCTCACCTATCATAAGATTTGGTGGATCAGATGCATCATTCGATGTGTTCTGCTTTTCGTCATGATTGTTCTCGGCGGGGCTGCCACAATTAAAGCCTGCCAGTTCCTCTCCAATTCGTCACCCTTGTTTGAAGGAGACCTGATCGCTTGGGTGATAAACTCCGCCCTTTTGATTCTGATCTTTTTCTCGCAGCGTTTGATCCGCAAAATTGACGCGCGCATAACGACCCGGTTAAACGCCCACCGGATCGTTTCGCAGCAGTCCACCACTCACAATCTGCAATCGCCAATCGGATGAGTTTCCTTCACGGCATTCTCCTTTTTGGCGCAGCGGCTTTCCTGATCCCGCTGATCATCCATCTGCTCAACAAGCGGAAGGTCGTCACCGTGCGCTGGGGGGCCATGCACCTGCTGCATGAGGTCATCCGCCAGCGGAAGCGCAAAATGAAGCTCGAGCAGCTCCTGCTCCTCATCATCCGCATCTCCATCCCCATCGTGCTCGCTCTCTGCCTCGCACGTCCCGTCATTACCGCGCTCCGCTCTCTCGGCCTTGGCAGTTCCTCCCTAGTCGTCATGCTGGACGACTCCTTCTCCATGCGCGCGCCCGCGGCGCAGACCACCCTGCCCGGCGGCACCGTCATCCAGCAGGCCCGCCAGGACCTGCAGACCATGCTCACCGATCTCCCGGACGGCTCCAGCGCGCAGGTCGTCCTCTCCGGCGGCAGCCCTCGCAAGCTCCTCGATCAGGCCACCACGGACCTCGACCTCGTCCCCAAGCAGCTCAGCGAAGTCCCCTCCATGTCCGGCCCGCTGGCGGCCAATGACGCCTTTCAGGCCGCCACTTCCGCGCTGAAGGACTCCCCCAATGCCGCGCGCGAAGTCGTCGTCCTCTCAGACTTTCAGGAGGCCGACTGGAAGGCCGTCGCAGACGGTGCCGCACTTCCCGCTCTCGAAACCCTCAACAAGCAGGAGCCCCGCCCCCAGATCACCTTCTTCCGCATCGGCAGCGATCTCGCGGAAAATCTCAGCATCGCCAGCGCAGACATCTCCGCACTCGTCGCCGCAGAGTCCCAGCCCATCGGCCTGCGAGTCCGCATCAAAAACCACGGCAAGCGCCCCTGGCAGGACATTCCGGTGCATCTCGAGGCCGACGGCGCCCGCCTGCGCACCGCCCGCGTCTCCCTCGCTCCCGAAGGCGAGGCCGTGCTCTCCTTCACCCATGACTTTGACAAAGTCGGCGACCACTCCCTCTCCGTCCGCCTCGAAGGCGACAGCTTCGCCGATGACAACGCCTTTCACTCCATCGTGCAGGTGCGCAATCAGCTCAACGTCCTGCTCATCGACGGCAGCCCCGGCAAAGAGCCCCTCAGCGGCGCCACCGACTTCCTCGAAATCGCCCTGGAGCCCCACACCGTCGCCGCCGCCACCCTGAAGGATCTCATCCGCACCAAGAAAATGGATCTGCGCAAAATGCGCAATGAAGACCTCCGACAGCAGGAGGTCATCATCATGGCAGACGTGGAGAAGCTCCCCGGCCACATCCAGAATGAGATCGACAAATTTGTCAAAGAAGGCGGCGGCCTACTCGTCTTCGCCGGCCCCGCCTGCGACACCGCTTGGTACAACCGCGACTTCTTCCGCAAAGGCGAAGGCCCCTTCCCCGCCGCCATCAAAGGCCAGGCCCGCGCCGACTCCGACGCCCTGCCCGCGCGCATCCTCATGCAGCGCTTCACCCACCCCGCCGCGCTCTACTTCAATGACGCCCGTGCCGGCCGCCTGCAGGACGCCGAGTTCCGCCACTGGTTTGAATTCACCCCGCAGGGAGATCAGGTGCAGCGCATCTTCAATCTCGACCGCAACGTGCCGCTGATGGTCGAGAAAAAGCACGGCCGTGGCCGCGTCATCGCCGCCGCCACCACGGCCAATGCCGCCTGGAGCAATCTCCCGCTGCAGCCCTTCTTCGTGCCGCTCATGCAGCGCCTCACCACCTACCTCGCCACCGTCGGCAATGCTCCCGCCTGGCAGCTCGTCGGCACCACCCTGCGCCTGCCGCTCGAAAAAGCCGAACTCGGCTCAGAGTTCACCCTGCGCGATCCCACCGGCCAGACCCAGACCCTCAAGTCCGCCAAGGAAGGCGACTCCGTCTTCGTCCAAAGCCCTCCCATCGCCCAGCCCGGCATCTACCAGTTGCAGAAAGTCGGCACGGAAAAGACCACCCTCCTTGCCTTCAACATCGACGGCACCGAGTCCAGCCTCAAAGCCCTGCCTCCCGCAGACATCCAAAAAATCGCCCAGCGCTACGACGCCGCCTACGCTGATACCCTCCCCGCCTACCAGGCCCTCGACCGCACCCGCCGCCACGGCAGCGAGCTCTGGCAGCCCCTGCTCCTCCTCCTACTCGCACTCCTCTTCGCCGAAGTCCTGCTCCAGCAGCACATCGCCAGGGGCTGAAACTGGCTTAACGACCTATTGAAACACCAATCTAAAAATCGTATTTAACAGCATGAACGCTGCTGCTCCACCCACCAACTCCCTGCTCTCCCGGATCACCATTGATCCCGAGGTCTGCCATGGCAAACCTGTCATTCGTGGCCTTCGTTATCCGGTGGAGTCCATGCTGGAGTACCTTTCAAGCGGTGATACTTTTGAAGAAGTGCTCGCAGAGTTTCCTGATTTGGAACGCGATGACCTGCGCGCCTGCATTGAGTTCGCCAATCAATCCCTCAAACTTCGCAGCTGGCAGCTTGTCGCGGCATGAAGTTTCTGCTCGATGCCCACCTGCCTCCTGGTTTGCGCCGTGTCTTTGCGGCGGCAGGGCACGAAGCCATTCACACTCTGGATCTCCCGGATCAGAACGCCTCTCGTGATGGCATCCTCAACAGCGTCTCCATGGCTGAACAGCGGGTGGTCGTCACCAAGGACACCGACTTTTACTACTCGCACCTCCTGCATGGCCGCCCGTGGAAGCTCGTGCTGCTTCGCACCGGAAACATGGGTTTGAAAGACACCCGGCAGATGTTCGAGCAGCACCTCCCCGCCATTGCCACCGCATTGCAGACCTGCACCCTCGTAGAACTGGACCGCCAGCGCGTCTCAATCATCGCCTGATCTTCCAACCGCATGCCCTCCGTCACCGAAACCACCCTGCGCTTCACCGGCGGCTACCCGCCGCTACCGGTGCTCGTGCTCGCGTTCGGGCTCGCCGCACTCATGTGGTTTCTCTACCGCCGGGAGCTCAAGTATGTGGGCAGCCGCGCCGCACAGGTGCCCGCCATCCTGCGCTCGCTCGCGGTCTTCATTCTTGTGCTCGCTCTGGCCGGCCCCATCCTCCGCCACGTCACCACCCTTCGGCAGCTTGGCCGCGTCGTCATCGCGGTGGACAGCTCCGCCAGCATGCAGCTCACAGACGAGGCCCCCGGCGCCGCCGCAGGCACGTCCAAGGCCCGCTTTCAGCGCGCCGAGGATCTCCTGCTCAAAGGAGCCACCCCGCTGCTCAAAAAACTCGCGGAAACCCAGGACGTCGAGCTCGTGGCACTTCGTGGTATGAACACCCAGCGCCTCTGGTGGTACCGCCAGGGCGGCAAGGACACCTCCGGCGAAATGCCCGTCAGCTTCGATCTCCCGGCCACCGCACCCATCACCAATCTCGACCAGACTCTCCGCTCCGCGCTCGGCCCCGCCACCGCAGGCACCGCGCTCGTCCTGCTCTCAGACGGCCAGCACAACTCCTCCGGCTCCCCCGAGGAGTTCAGCACCGCTCTCAAGTCCGGGGGCACTCCCGTCTTTGCCATCGGCTTCGGCACCGAGGTGCCTCCTCCAGACCTCTCCCTCCTCACCGTCACCGCGCCGGAGTCCGTCTTCTCCAAGGAAAACTTTCAGGGCCGTCTCACCGTCAATGACAGCATGCCCTCAGACATCCCCGCCAGCGTGCGCATCGAAAGCCAGGGCAAAGTCCTGTGGAAAAAGGACTTCACCACCACTGGCAAAGGCGAAAAAGGTTTCGACTTCACCTTCCCCGTCTCAGAGCTCCCTCCACCCGCCCCCGGCCAGCGCGACAAAACCCTCCGCAACGTCAACATCCTCATCTCCGCCAGCGGCGACCGCGCCGCACTCGAAAAAACCCGCTCCAACAACGCCCGCGAGCTCTCCATCCACCTCCTGGAAAAGAAGCGCAAGGTCCTCATCATGGACGGCCGCCCGCGCTGGGAGACTCGCTACATCCACAACCACTTCGACCGCGACGAACGCTGGCAGGCCACCCTCATCTTTGATGACATGGCCGACAACGCCGCCGCCGGCACCCTGCAAAAGAACTTCCCCAAAACACGCGACGACCTCCTCAGCTACGACCTCATCATCCTCGGCGAAGTCTCGCTCAACCGCCTCAGCCCCGAATGTCTCGACTGGATCATAGAGTTCGTCGAAAAACGCGGCGGCGGCCTCATCATGATCGACGGCCAGCGCGGCAAACTCCACGACTGGGCTCAGGGCAAGACCGCCCCACTCATCCCTGTCCGGTTCAACTCACGCAGCACCAAGATCACTCCAGCCAGCCTGGCCCTCACCACCGACGGCCAGCGCTTCGACGCCCTGCGCCTCAGCGACAGCCCCAGCGCCAATGCCACCCTCTGGCCCACGCTTTCCAAGGTGAACTGGCACTCCAATGTCGAGCCTCTCCCCGCCGCCGTCACCCTCGCCACCGCCGACCAGCCCGCCATCGTCTTCCGTCAGGTGGGAGCTGGCGCGGTGCTTTATCTCGGTACCGATGAGCTCTGGCGCTGGCGCTTCCAGGTCGCGGACCTCTACCACCAGCGCCTCTGGATGCAGCTCGGTGCCTGGATCGCCGCCCCGCCCTTCCAGATCGATCAGAAAAAAATCTCGCTCGGTACCGACCGCCTGCGCTACTCCCCCGGCGAAGCCTCGGAAATCCGCGTTCGCGTGCGCAATGACAAAGGTGAAATCGTCACCGATGCCCAGCCTCGTGCCTACCTCCTGCATGAAGGCACCGAGGTGGCCACCCTGCAGCTCGAAGCCGACCCCACGCATGTGGGCATCTACCGCGCCCTCACCCCGCCGCTCAAGGCAGGCACCTACGAGATCGCCGTCGCGGAAAGCCCCAGCGCCCCGCGCAGTGATGCCCGCCTCTCCCTCCACGTCTCCGACACCGGAAATCCCGAGTGGGCCACCCTCACCATGAACCGCACCCTCCTCGAAACCATGGCCACCAACAGCGGCGGCCGTTTCCTGCGCGAGGAGCAGGCCGCCACCGACCTCCCCGGCCTCCTGCAGAGCATTGACCGCAAGCAGGTCATCACCAAGGAAACCATCCTCTGGTCCAGCTGGTGGTGGTTCAGCGCCGCCATCCTCCTCCTCACCATCGAGTGGCTCATGCGCAAACGCCTCAAGCTCGTCTGATAGCAGGATGGGTGTGGCGTCAGCCCGCCCGTCCATCAGCGCTCCGCAAACACCCTGGCAGCAAGCTCTTCGAAGCCGCATGATTTGACGACCCACCCCATGCACATTGAAAATGGCGGCATTCAAAAACCGGCCAGCCCATGAAAAAGCACATCTCCGAAAACATCTCCACAGACCGCGCCCAGCTTGCCGTCCGCGTCACCCCCAACGCTAAAAAATCCGAGTTCGCCGGATGGACCGCCGATGAAAAAGGCCGCCCCGTCCTCCTCCTCAAACTGCACGCCCCGCCCGTGGACGGCAAAGCCAACACCGAGCTCATCCGCTTCCTCGCCGAAGCCCTCGACTGCCCCAAAGGCCAGATCACCTTCCTCCGCGGCACATCAAGCAGGCAGAAGACGGTGGAACTGCCTGCGGTGATGCTTGAGCGCCTGCCAAAGTAATCGTGAAAGTCGAGGAACTACTGATCGACCGACACCTTCCGTACAAGATGCCTGCCAGCAGCTGTATAAGCTGGAGGATTTGACGTCTGTAATCTCTTTTTGAGTTCAGCAAGGTCCTCCTCACTCGCCACACTTCCTCCAACAGGAATGTAGGGAAACAGGACGAAGTCATTGCTGTAACCGATCAGACGTACATCCTTGAAACGTGCGTCGGTCCGAAGCTGAGCCTGCATATGTTGGATGTAACGCGCCGTGAGCCACATGTCGCTCTGCTGCAGGACAACAAGACTCGCGGCAAAACCAACGAACACGCAGAGCAGTGACACAACGATGCTGAGAATCCGCCCCCGCAAACCCGCAGGTGGCAAATGTACAAAACGAAGGCAGCCTAAAAACGCGAGAAGCGCCGGGAGGCCATAAGCGCATGCAGCCCAAAGATGAACACTGACAGCTCCTGATGAATCGGGTTTGCAACGCACAATACGGGCCAGCAGCAGGACGGCCACGATTTGACCTCCAACCAAGACCAACAGTCGCAGCACTGATTTCATAATGCCTGAATGTATGAGCTACCCCCTCTGCTTCTCCAGCAGATTCATCATCAGGAAAGACAGCAGCAGCGCCAGTTGCTCCCCCTCGTTTGCCGGGCCTTCCTGCGTCAGCTCAAAGCGGCCCTCCAAAAGCGCCGGCTTCTTGGTCAGCTTCAGCACCGGCTCGCCTCCCTCCCCACGCGTGGCGATGTAGCTCGGGTGCAGCAAATAGCCGGTGAAAATGCCCAGGATGGGGATCTCACCCACCAGCCCGTCCAGCATCTTCACAAAGGGATTCGCCTCCTGAATGACAAACGTGGGCGTCTGCGCACCCGGTGCAAACACATCGTAATGTGCCTTCCAGAGCGACTTCATCCCCCGCCTGCCCACCGCGCCCAGCTCCCGCCCATCGGGAGCTCTGAACGTGTAGCGCGCCGACCAGTCAATGATGCGGTCAGCCTCAATCGTCGCCAGCAGGGTCCTCTCCGAATCATCCGCGAACACATCCACCTTCTCCCGCAGACGGAAAAACTGCTGCCGCACATGGCAAATCGTGCCGCCATAGGCATCGGTCACGTCAATCTCCGGCGTGAACGTCAGAAGCTTGAAGCGGAAGTTAAGTGGAAAGTACATGAGGCCGCGACGGTGGTCGGCCGATTCAAGCTTGCAATGATATAACAGGCGCAGAATTGCAATCAGCCCACGACCCGTGAAAGCTGTCCCAGCAGGGTATTCGCACACGCTGCTGCAAACACTGGAGAGTTAATTTCGTCCAGCACCTCCACCACCGGAATCCCAGGCCGCAGGTTTTGACGGATGGCGGCAAACAAGGCCATGTCCGCCTCGAAATCATGAAACGGTTTGCCCTCCGCGCTGATGATGCTGATCGCCTTCAGCGGCAGCAGCACCGTCACCGGTCCCTTGTAGGCGTTCGCCTTCTCCGCCAGGATGCGCCCCAGCTCCGCGCATTCGGCGGCGTTCGTGCGCATCAGCGTCACCTGCGGGTTGTGGATGTAAAAGGTGCGTCCCTCAAACTTCGCTGGCACACTGGCGCGCTCGCCAAAGTTCACCATGTCCAGACAGCCCGGCGTGATGATCGCGGGGATGCCCGCCTTGCCTGCGGCATCCAGCCGTGTCTTCCCCGCCCCGAGGATGCCGCCCACCAGTTCGTCCGCCCACTCCGTGGTGGTGATGTCCAGCACTCCGGCAAACATGCCGCTCTCGATCAGCGACTCCATGATCTTCCCGCCCGTGCCTGTGGCATGAAACACCAGCACCTCATAGCCCGCATCTTCCAGGATCTGCTTGGCCTTGTTCACACACTCGGTGGTGTTCCCAAACATCGAGGCCGCGATCAGCGGTTTGTCCTCGCCCGCAGGGACTGTCGTTTCCACCATGCCGCAGATCGCCCCCGCCGCACGGGCCAGCAGCACACGCGAGATGCGGTTGATCCCGCTCACATCCACGATGCTGGGGAACATCACAATGTCCTTCGTCCCCACATACGGCGCCACATTCCCGGCCGCCAGCGTGGACACCATTACCTTCGGAAAGCCCACCGGCAGCGCCCGCATGGCCGCCGTGCCGATGGCCGTGCCGCCGCCCCCGCCCAGCGAGATCACCCCCTGCACCTTGCCGCTGGCCACCAGGGCGGACAAAAACGCAGCAGCAGCCCCCGCCATCGCTGTCACCGCCTCGCCACGGTCCTGGCGTTCCATGATTCCCGCCAGGTCCACCCCGCCCGCCGCCGCCACCTGCTCCCGCGTCACATCCGGCTTCACCTGCGGCGCCTCCCCGCTGCCCGTGTCAATCAAGAGCGTCTGGTGCCCGCGTGCGCGGATGATTTCCGCCACGTATGCGTGTTCCTGACCCTTGGTGTCGAGCGTGCCGAGTACTGCGATGGTTGCCATGATTCCACGATTAAAAGCAGTGCCCGGAAGAACAGCAACCATTTCACACCTCCTCCTATCCGGCCTGCACCCAGCATTTTCCTCAGCCTCCGCCATTGAACCCGGCCGATTCCTCGCCTAGTCAGGGGGTTCCCATCCATGTCCAAAGCCGTTTTCCGCACCATCCCCCTCCGCGAACTCAACGCCGACCAGCTTCTTGACCTCTCCAAGCGCATGAAGCTCTCGCTCTCACGCGCCGACATGCTGGCCGTGCAGAAGATCTACCAGGACGAAGGCCGCGAGCCTACGGACGTCGAGATGGAAGTCATCGCCCAGACCTGGAGCGAGCACTGCAAGCACCGCATCTTCGGCGCGAAAATCACCCACGTGCTCGACGGCAAGGAGGAAACCGTGGACGGCCTCTTCAAGACCTACATCCGCGCCGTCACCGAGGAGATCTGCAAGAACAAGCCCGACTTCGTGCTCAGCGCCTTTGAGGACAATGCCGGCTTCGTGCGCCTCGACGCCGACAAGGCCGTGTGCCTCAAGGTGGAAACCCACAATCACCCCAGCGCCATCGAGCCCTACGCCGGTGCCAATACCGGCCTCGGCGGTGTGATCCGCGACATCCTCGGCGCTGGCAAAGGCGCCAAGCCCGTCGCCTCCATCGACGTCTTCTGCTTCGGCCCGCCCGACATCGAGCAGGACCAGATCAAGGCCAAGGACGTCATCCATCCCCTCGGCGTCATGCGCGGCGTCGTGCGCGGCGTGCGCGACTACGGCAACCGCATGGGCATCCCCACCGTCAACGGAGCCATCCAGTTTGACGACACCTTCATTTACAATCCCCTCGTCTTCTGCGGCACCGCCGGCATCATCCCCATCAAGGACATCGCCAAGGAGGTAAAGCCCGGGCACCTGCTCATCGCCGCAGGCGGCCGCACCGGCAAGGACGGCCTCAAGGGCGCCACCTTCTCCTCCGCAGAGCTCACCACCGACTCCCACGAGGAAGACCAGACCGCCGTGCAGATCGGCAACCCCATCGAGGAAAAGAAGGCCGCCGACTTCGTGCTCGCCGCACGTGAGAAGGGCCTCATCCAGTTCGTCACCGACTGCGGTGCCGGTGGCTTCAGCTCCGCCGCAGGCGAAATGCTGCGCGAGACCGGCGGCGAAGTCTGGCTGGAAAACGCCCCCCTCAAGGCCCCCGACCTCGAAAGCTGGCAGGTCTTCATCAGCGAATCCCAGGAGCGCATGGTCATCGCCATCGAGGAGAAAGACCTCCCGGCCATGCAGGAGCTGGCCGACATTTATCAGACCGAGCTCTGCGTGCTCGCCAAGGCCGACGGCTCCCAGCGCCTCAAGGTCCTTCACCACGGCACGACCGTGTGCGATCTCCATGTCGCCGCCCTCCACGAGGCCCCGCGCCGTGAGATGAAGGCCAAGTGGCGCACCCTTCCCGCCGTCAAGCCCGCCGTGCCCGTGCGTCCGGAATCCTGGACCGAGACCCTTAAGACCCTCCTCTCAGACTTCGCCATCGTCTCCCGCGAGCCCATCATCCGCGAGTACGACCACGAGGTGCAGGGCAACACCGTCCTCAAGCCCCTTGCCGGAGCCTCCGGCGATGCGCCGCAGGACGGCAGCGTCATCCGCGTGGATGGCAGCAACCAGCTCGTCGCCATGGCCTGCGCCCTCCTCCCTGAGTGGGGCAAGACCGACCCCAACCTCATGGGCCGCGCCGTCGTCGATGAGTGCATGCGCCAGCTCGTGGCCATGGGCTCCAACCCCGACCGCATCGCCATCCTGGACAACTTCTGCATGGGCAACCCCGACAGCGAGCGCGAGCTCGGTGCCCTCGTGGAATGCACCAAGGGCATGGCCAAAACCGCCACCGCCTACGCCACCCCCTTCGTCTCCGGCAAGGACAGCTTCTACAACTACTTCGTGACCGATGAAGGCCCCGTCTCCATCCCCGTCACCCTGCTCGTCAGCGGCTTCGGCATCGTGGAAGACGCCAAGCACGTCGTCGGCGCTTCCCTGCGCCGTGTCGGCAGCAAGATCGCCATCCTCGGCAAGGCCAGCGCCGGCCTCCGCGGCAGCATCTTCGCCAAATACTCCCGTGGTGCCGGTCTCGATGCCGCCCCGGACTTCTGCGAAGTGGAAAGCCTCGCAGCCTACCGTCGCTACTACGACCTCGTGAAGCAGGGAGCCATCCTCAGCGCCCACGACATCGGCGAAGGCGGCCTCGCCGTCGCCCTGGCCGAGATGGCCTTCAGCGGCAAAGCCGGCCTCCGCATCGCCACCGACAAGATGCCCGCCGCCTCCGGCCTCACCACCGCCGAGCTTCTCTTTGGCGAGACACCCGGCCGCCTCCTCATCGAGATCGCCCCCGAGCACACCGCCGCCGCCGAAGCCGCCGGCCTCGTCATCATCGGCGACTCCACCCGCGACCCCTACCTCTACATCTCCCACAATGGCACCACCCTCATCGATTCCCCCGTCGATCAGCTCAAGCCCCTGTGGCGCGACGGTCTGGTGAAGTATTATTGATCCGAGCCGGGCTCCATATGATATGAACTCGTTCTTCAGAGCCTGCGTTCTTATCCTGAGCACCACCCTGTCGCTCCACGCAGCAGATGTGCCCATGAAGACCGTCGGCATTGACGAGTTCTTTGCCGGACAGCTTCAGCCGCTGCCGCTGAAGTTGGACGTGCCAAAAGAGTACGTCCACGCGAATGGGCTGGAGCTTGAGGACAGCTACACCTACTGGATGCTGCCCAAGGAGATCAAGCCTGCGGCGGAGAGTGGCGATCTTCCCAAGACGGGATACGTCTGGGGCAAGATCTCGCTGAATGTGGGCTGGCTGGCAGACCAGAAAAAGTTCTCTCACGAAGACGGACTCAAGGCAGAACTGGCCGCAGCAGGGCTTGAGATGGTGGCTCAGAAAAAGCGCACTGTGGGCGGCCATGCCGTGATCGCCTCCACCTTGAACCAAAAGCTCGAGGACGGCTCTCGACGCCTGCTTTACTCGGCCTACATCGCCACCAACATCGAGACCAACTGCATCTACCTTTCGTACAGCCCGCCCTCGGACTTTTCCAAAGAACAAGCCGCCAAGGTCTGGGACGCGATCATTGATTCGATTTCAAAGACCTGAACCTTTCGAAAGGGATTTTGCATGCTCTCCCCCCAGGTCATTCTGAAATCCCTGGCACTCATGCTGGCGCTGTTCGCCGTCCCCCTGAGCCTCTTTGGCCTGTGCTGTGTCATTACCTGGCAGGGCACGCTGCTCAGCTCCGCCGCAGGACTGCTCGGTCTGGGGCCGCTGCTGTATTGGATCGGGGATAAACGCGGCTCCACGCAGCAGATGCGGCTCGGGAAAATCTTCGTCGTCACGGCCTGCATCGCGGCGGCCGTGGTGCTTTGGCAGACACCGGACGCACGCACATCCGAGGCTTCGCGCATCCACTCGCGCTATTCTGACGGCGGCTGGCACTACGACCGCTTTTCCATCGGCTCCGTGCTGCCGGAGATCGACCAGATCCATCTCGGCTATGCCGTCGCTTCGGCTCTTGATCCCCTCTTCACTCAGAAACAGCGTCGCGAGCTCTCCGCCATGACAGACGCCATCTACGCCCAGGCCGGCGCAGATCCGGACTTCACCGCAGCAGGCTCCGCCCTGCCCTCCATTTACAGCGAAATGACCCTCGGCCAGTTTCGCGACGGCCATTACTACCATTACATTCCAGCCAAAGTGGACCGCACCCGGCCCACCCCCGCACTCGTTTTCCTGCACGGCAGCGGCGGCAACTTCAAAGCCTACATCTGGCTCCTCTCACAGCTCGCAGACGAGCTCGGCATCACCGCCATCGACCCCGCTCAG
Organism: Prosthecobacter fluviatilis; assembly: GCF_055388355.1. Lineage (NCBI taxonomy): Bacteria > Pseudomonadati > Verrucomicrobiota > Verrucomicrobiia > Verrucomicrobiales > Verrucomicrobiaceae > Prosthecobacter > Prosthecobacter fluviatilis. The sequence goes on along the minus strand of NZ_AP043782.1, from coordinate 6,294,908 downwards.
ATCCACCTCATGGGGCTCTCCAATGGCGGCAAAGGCCTCTGCCTTGCGGAGTCAGCCGCAGGCCCCAAATTTCGCTCACTCATCTTTCTCTCCGCCGTGCTGCACAGCCGCATCCGCCCTGCGCAGCTCGCCGCACGTCTTCATCCGCGCCCAGTCCTCATCCTCTCCGGCGACAGCGATGACCGCGTGCCTTGGGAGTACGTCTCAGACTACGCCGACACGCTCAAGGCTGGCGGCCTGGACGTCACCACCCATCGATTTGCAGGAGAGGATCACTTCGTTTTCTTCCGAAAAAGCGCCGAAGTCCAGAAGCTCGTCTCCGCGTGGGTCCGCCGCTGATCCGGCTCAAGCCGCTGCGCCGCTCTGGGGCGAGAGCTTCAGTCTGCACCTCACACACGTCCCCCCCGCTTTTCCAGGCATGATCTCAAAGCTGGCCCCCACACTCTGCGCGCGGTAGCGCATGGTGCGCAGGCCCATGCCCCGCCCCATGGCCGCCTTGTCCGCCGCCATGCCCGTGCCGTTGTCCTCCAGCCGCATCTCCAGTACATCCCCACACCGGCTCATGGTGATGACGATTTCACGCGCCCCGCCATGCCGCACCGCATTGGCCACCGCCTCCTGCGCAATGCGGTAGAGGTGCATCGCCACCTTTGGGCTGTCGATCTGTATCTCGCCACTTTCCTCGATGACGATGGCCACGCCCGTCAGCCGGCTCGTGTTCCCCGCCAGCTCTTTCAGCGCCACGGAGAAGCCGGAGTCGTCCACATGCACCGGGAAAATGCCCCGGGCGAGATCCCGCGCATCCGCCACCGCCTGCTGCACAGACTCCACCACCAGCGCAGCATCCTGCGCCGCCGCCACCCCCTGCGCCTGCAGATCCTCCGTCAGCGCATGCACAGCGCAGCCTATGGCCGCCAGCTGCTGGCACAGCCCGTCATGCAGATCCTGGCCTATCCGCTGCTGCTCATGCTCGCTCACCCTGATGATGTCCAGCTCCAGCTGCCGGCGCTCCTCCAGCATTTGGATGTGGGCCTCGTCCGCCTCCTGCTTGCTGCGCACGGCATGCACCGCAAACACCAGCACAAAAAAATAGAACTCCCGGTTCAGCATGGCCCAGGCGTAGCCCATCTGGGTCGTATAGGGGTTGGAGTATCTGTTGGCCACCCACCACACCCCGCCGGAAAATATGGCCACCAGCATGCCCCCGCCAACGCCAGACCACCACACAGCCAGCACAATGGGCAGGGCGTAAAACATAAACCAGCTGATTTCCCAGCTGGTCGCCTCATCCAGCCACCCCAGCGCCGCCGTCAGCAGAATGGGCACCAGCAGCGAGACCCAGTACGGGCTCGCACGCATCCTGACGCTCAGCGCCCCCGCCTTCCCTGCCCTCCCCGGCAGGCTCTCTCCATCCGTGCTGTTCACAGCGCGGCCTTTCATGGGAGAGGCGGGAGGTGGCACATCATGGAATATTAAAAACAATATACCCACTCCCTCTCCCGGCGGAAAGCTTGGAATTCCATCTGCCGAAAAGCCGCCACCATGCCGGCACTGCACCAGCAGTGCCGGTATCGGCGTGCCTTGGCCGTCCTGCCTGCCGTCTCAGCGCGGCCTGCCCTTCTCTGCCAGCGCCACCTCAGCCGCCTGGATGAGATTCTTCAGCTGCGCGTCGTTTGGCTGCACGCTCTCAGCCACATGGTAGTGGTCCAGCGCACGGTGCGGCAGCCCTGTCTGGTGATAGACCAGCCCAAGCGCCTTGTGAGTCTGCACATCGTTCGGAATCGCTCGGAGAATGTCACGGAAGACCGCCACCGCTTCATCATACCGCCCCACCCCGGCCAGGCTCAGCCCCAGCGTAAAGGCCACAGGAGGCTTGGTCGTGGCGTTTTTGTCCAGGCTGATGAGCTGCATCGTCGTATCCAGCGCCTCCTTGGGGCGGTTCAGCCTCAGCAGCGAGTTGGAGAGGTTCAGCAGCCCGTTCTGAAAGCGCGGCTCCACCTTCAGCGCCTCGCGGAAGCACTGCACCGCCTTCTCATTCTTGCCTGCGTCAGAGTAGGCCGCCCCCAGGTTCCCCCAGGTGCGGTACTTGCCCGGGCTCTTTGCCACGGTGTCCTCCCACAGGCTCTCGCGCGTCCGCCAGACGTTGTTGCGGACGCACGTCTTCCAGGACAGGGCCCCCACGCACGCTAGCGCCAGCACCGGCACCCCTACCTGCATCATGCGCGCCCGCGCCCCGCTGCTGCTGCTCCTCAGCCAGTCCAGCAGACAGGCCACCAGGATGAAAATGCCGATGGACGGCAGGTAGGAGCGGTGCTCCGCCACCAGGTCCGGCAGCGGCGTCAGCGCAGACGACACCGAGATGGTGACAAAAAACCACGCCACGCACGCAAACACCATCACAAACCTCACATCCTGCCGGAACCGCCGGAACAGCCCCCACGCCGTCAGCACCATCCCGGTCAGCACCGCCAGCGCCATCAGCACCGGCCCTTGGAAAAGCGAGCCATAGACAGGCCACTCAGGGTCCAGGTTCATCCCCTTCGGCCAGAACATCTGTCTCAGGTAGTGGGTCATCACCGTCAGTTCGCTCACAAAGTACTGCCAGTGGTTCAGCGGCGTGTCCCGCGAGTTCACGATGTTCATCGCCGCATTGAAGTCAAAGCCGCCACGCTGCGCCGCCGCCGTCATAAACACCAGCACCGGGATCAGCGGCATGCACAGCAGCAGCGGCAGCCCCCTCAAGACCGCCTTCCGCAGCCCCGCCCCCATCACCAGCCAGTCCAGCATCACCGCCACCAGCGGGATCATGAAGGCGTCTTCCTTCGTCTGCATGGCCAGCAGCAGCGACACCACGGCCCCGCCGCGCAGCAGCCACCGCGCCCATTTCCGCTCCACAGAGACAGACGCAAAATGCAGGCACAGGCTTGTCAGCGACAGCAGCACCACCAGCGAGGTAAAGCGCTGGATGATGTACGTCACAGACTCCGTCGCCAGCGGGTGCGCTGCAAACAGCAGCGCCGACGCAGCCGCGATGAAGAGCACGGAGCTCCGCCTCAGCCCGGCAGACAGCTTCGAGCGGCGCAGCAGCACCGTCACCATCGCATAAATCAGCACCGAATTCAGCGCATGGATCGCCACATTCACCAGCCGGTACCAGTGCGGGTTAAACCCATCCAGCTTGTAGTTCATCTGGAAGCTCGCATACGAGACCGGACGCATGATCGCATTGACCGCATAGTCCGGGTCAGCCCCGATCCTGGCCGGACGCGTCGCAAACTCCTTGAAGTCTTTCAGATACTCAAAGGTGCTGCCACTGCGGAAAAACGGGTTGTCCTTCAGGTACGTGTGGTCATCAAACGCCATCGGAAAATCCGCCGTCCACACGTACAAGCTCGCACACAGCCCCAGCAGTACCCCCACCACGGCCGCATGCACCCCAAACCCGGCACCACGCGGTGCCGGCAGCGCACTTTCTTCGCCTTTGTTTTCCACTCTTGAAAGAGGCTCAGGAGCTGGGGCGTTGATGGCAGGTGTTGGCGTGGCTGCTTGGGCCTCGGTTTTACCGTTGGTATGTTTGCTGCGTCGGCGTTTGGACATGGCTTCGGTAAGTTTAATTTCTGATACCGAATATTTTGCGATGAAAGCCCTCCTTTCATCAAAAGACATGCCCTGTCGCGTCGTTCGCCACCATGGCTAAAGCTATGACTTAGAACGATTAGGCCCCATGATCACGCACCCACTGCCCTGCGCGTAGGTACAGCTCAGCCGCACTGCGCAGCTGCAGCTTTTCCTTGATGCGGGCACGGTACGTTTCCACCGTGGACTCGCCCAGATTCAGCGTCTGCGCGATCTCGCGCGTACTCTTGCCGCGCCCAAGCATCTGAAACACCTCCAGCTCGCGGTCTGCCAGCGTTTCCATGCCCGCCAGCTCCGAGTTGCTGCGCTTCTGCGTCATCCTCTCCAGCAGCTTCGCCGTCATCTGGCGGCTCGCATACACGTCCCCTTTCATCACGCAGCGGATCGCCTCGATCACCTCGGTGGAGGCCTCGTTTTTCGTGATGTATCCCTTGGCGCCCGCGCGCAGCGCACGCTCGGCATACAGCTCCTCGTCATGCATCGAGAGCACCAGCACATTGATGTCCAGCCCCTGCGCCTTGATGTCCTTCAGCAGTTCCAGCCCGCTTGAGCCGTGCAGCGTGATGTCCACAATCGCGATGTCAGGCTTCGTCTCCAGGATCAGCCTCATGGCGTCACGGATGTTGTCCGCCTCACCGCAGATGGACATTCCCAGGTCACGGTTGATCAGCTGCCCCAGATGCTCGCGGAACATCGGGTGATCTTCGACGAGGAGTACCTTGTAGCTGTTGGCCGCTTTGATTTCAGTTTTCTTCATGTTCATAGAGTTGTTTGAGTTCATTGAGATCTTTTAGCTGCACCCGGCAGCTCACGGAGGTTCCGCCCTGGGCGCGCGGCTCGATGGCCAGCCCCCCCTGCAGCACCTGCGCGCGGTAGTGCATCGTGCGCAGCCCCATCCCGTCGCCCCTCAGGCGTGCGGTTGGCGGCATGCCTTTGCCATTGTCCTCCACGCGCAGCTCCAGCAGGTCGTCCTCCAGCTTCATCGCCACGTGGATCTCCGTCGCCCCGCTGTGCTTCACCGCATTGGCCACCGCCTCCTGCGCGATCCGGTACAGGTGCATCGACACCTCCGGCGCATCCAGCGGCACATCCACGCAGTCGGTCACAGCGATGGGTATCCCGGTCAGCCGGCTCATCATCTTCCCCAGGTCCTCCAGCGCGGCCGCCAGCCCGCTGCGGTCCACATGCACCGGAAAGATGCCCCGCGCTAGATTGCGCGCCTCCATCACCACCATCCTCAGAGATCCCTCGATCAGGCTCGCATCATGCGCCGCCTGCACCCCCTGCGCCTGCAGGTCCTCCGCCAGCACTCGCGCCGCGCAGCCTATGGCCGCCAGCTGCTGGCAGATCCCGTCATGCAGATCCTGGCCTATCCGCTGCTGCTCATGCTCGCTCACGCTCACAATGTCCCGCTCCAGCTGCCGCCGCTCCTCCAGCATCTGGATGCGCGCCGCATCCGCCTCCTGCTTGTGGCGCAGCGCGCTCACCGCAAAGACCGCCACGCACAGGTACACCAGCCGGTTCAGCAGCGCCCACGCATAGCCCAGCTGCGTCTCATACGGCGTCGTGCTCATGTTCGCCAGCCACCACACCACCCCGGAGAGCAGCGCTATGAAAAGCCCCGCACGGTTCCCCGCCCACCACACCGCCAGAAAGATCGGGATGCCGTAGAAGACAAACCACGTCACCTCAAAGCCCGTGATGTTGTCCAGCCAGCCGATGCCCAGCGTGACGACCATCATCACCGAGATGGTGAGCCACACCGACTGGCCGCGCATCGACTCCGTGGCCGCCGTCCACAGGCGCACCAGCCGGGTCTGCTTCTCCGGCTCATAGCCGGCGGCTGTTGCTCCCATGTTCATGTCCTCTTCTTCCATCCTTTCACCATAGCCGTGAACTCGCTGTAATCACGTATGTAATCCTCCGCCTCGTATGGCCGCGAGGCCAGCACCATCAGCACCGAGTCCGCCGAGTGCAGGTGCTCCTGCGCCCACACCATCGGCGGCACCAGCACCCCGAAAGTCGGGCGGTTCAGGCAGAACTCCTCGCTGTTTTCACCATCGTCCACCCGCAGGTGGCACTCCCCGTGCACGCACACGAGGAACTGCTCGCACAGCCGGTGCGCATGCTCCCCGCGCGTGCTCTCGGACGGGATGTCATAGGTCAGGAAAATCCGCTGCGCCGCAAAGGGCAGCTCCTGGCTGAGCTCCAGCGCCGTCAGGTTTCCCCTCACCGGGTCCACCACATGGCGCATCTCATACAGGCGCACCCCGCGCACAGAGCAGGTCTCAATGGTCGTCTCCTGGATCATGCAGCAGTTCCTTTCATGTGTATCGTCTTCATGCGCACCAGAGCCTGCGGCTTGCCGGAAACCGTCAGAAACGCACGCCCCACATACTCGCCGATCAGCCCCAGCATCAGCAGCTGCGCACCGCTGAAGACAGCCAGCGCCCCCATCAGCGAGCCCCAGCCCAGCTGCCGCCGCCCCACAAACAGGGTTTCCAGCACCACCTCCGCCAGGATCAGCGCCCCCAGCACACACAGCAGCCCACCCAGCACACTGGCGATCCGCAGCGGCATCACGCTAAAGTCAAACAGCAGGCTCATTCCCAGCCGCACCAGCTTGCGCAGCGTGTACCCGCTCCGCCCCTCCGCCCTCTCCACATGCTCCACCTCCAGCGTGGAGATCCGGTTCGTGGCCCCGAGGATCAGCCCGTCCACATACGGGTATGGTCCGCGATACGTCACGATGCGCTCAATCAGCTCACGCCGCAGCGCACGAAAGCTGGAGAGGTACAAATCCTGCGGCTTCCCGAGCAGGAAGGTCGCGCAGCAGTTCGCCGCCTTGCTGCCCAGGTTGCGCGCCCAGTGGTGCTTCTTTTCCGCATAGCGTGAATAAACCACCTCCGCATCCGACCCGCGCAGGTGGCGCAGCAGCTTCACCGCCTCCGCCGGGGGATTTTGCAGGTCGTCATCCAGGTTCACCACAAACGCCCCCCGCGCATGCCTGTAGCCCTCCAGCACGGCCGCATGCTCGCCAAAATTGCGCGCCAGCTCCACCACCGTCACAGGCACGGGAAAATCAGCCACCGCATGCCGCGCCGCAGCCGCCGAGCCATCCCTGCTGCCATCATCCACCAGCACCAGCTCCCAGCTTTCCGGCAGCGACAGCGCACGGAAGGCGCCCAGCAGCCGGGCCAGCCCCTCCCCGGTGTTGTACAGCGGCACCACAAAGCTCAGCTCAGGCGCAGTCTCAGTAGCTTCCATGCCGCAGCCCTCCGGTGGGTGGTTTCCTGCGCCGCGCCACGGCAAAGACCGACGAGCCAAACGGCGGGCGCAGCTCCCGGCACAGCCCCGCCTCCAGCCTGCCCGCACCGGCCAGCAGCGCATTCATCCATGCAGGCGTCAGCCGCAGGTCAGACTCCCCGCTGCCCGTCACCAGCACCGCCTTCACCCGGCTCAGCCTCCGCCACAGCAGCAGCGGCAGAAACAGCCACGCATTCCAGTAGTGCAGCGTCTCCACCTCAAAGCCGGAATCCTCCAGCAGAGACCTCACCTGCGCCTCCGCATAGCGCCGAGCGCCACCCACCGCCACATCATGGGAGCCGCGCAGGCCCTCAAACGCCGGCAGGTTCAGCACCAGCAGCCCCCCCGGGCGCAGCACACGGCCCATTTCCAGCAGCGCACGCCGCTCGCTCACCTCCTCATGGTACAGCACATCCAGGCTCAGCACCGCGTCAAACGCCTCGGCCTCATACGGCAGCGCCTCCACAGAGGCCAGCTGTACCATGCCCAGGCCGCGCTGCTGGCAGTGCCTCACCGCCTGCCGCGCCGCATCCACCCCCGCTCCGCACAGGCCGCAGATCTGCTCCTGCAAAAACGCCAGCATCCCACCCGTGCCGCAGCCCGCATCCAGCAGCCGCCCGTTCGGCGGCAGCCGCCCGGCCAGCGCATGCTGCACCTGGCTGCGCAGCACCGCATACCACCAATGGCGGTCCTCCGCCTCACGCATCAGGTCGTATTCAGGAGCTCTCATGTTCAAATCTTTTCAGGGCTTCGATCACCTCCTCCACCGCCTCCTCGGACACATACGGGTGCATCGGCAGCGTCAGCACCGCCGCCGCCGCGCGGTCACACTCCAGCAGCAGCTCATTCTCACCGCCGAAAGCCCCCTGCCGGTGCAGCGGCACCGGGTACAGCGCCGCCACCGGTATCCCCGCACGCAGCAGGTGCTGCATCAGCGCATCCCGCCGCGCACAGCGCACCACATACTGGTGGTAGGCATGCTCGCACCCGCCTCGCACCATCGGGGCCTCCACCGTGCGGCTGCCCACCAGCCGGGCATCATACGTCGCCGCCAGTCTGCGCCTTTGCAGCACGCTCTCGTTCAGCGCCCCCAGCTTCACCCGCAGCACCGCCGCCTGCAGCTCATCCAGCCGGCTGTTCACCCCCGCATGCACGCTCACATGGCGCTCCTTCCACCCATACTGGCGCAGCTCACGCACCCACTCCGCCAGCTCCGCATCCTTCGTCACCACCGCACCCGCGTCCCCCAGCGCCGCCAGGTTCTTCGTCGGGTAAAAGCTAAACGCCGCCGCACGCCCCAGCGTCCCTGCAGGCTGCCCATGCCACAGCGCCCCGTGCGCCTGCGCACAGTCCTCCAGCAGCTCGATGCCATGCTCATTCGCCACGCGCTGCAGATTTGCCCAGTCCGCCGGGTGCCCGTACAGGTGCACCACCACCGCCGCCCTCACGCCCCGTCCCCGGAAAGAGCGCAGCAGCTCGTCCAGCGCCTCCGGACACAGCGTGAACGTCCCCGGCTCAATATCGACAAACTCCGGCACCGCCCCGCTGCGCATCACCCCCGCCGCCACCGCAGACGGTGCAAAGGACGGCACCGCCACCTTGCTCCCCGCCCCGATCCCCAGCCCCCGCAGCATCAGCTCGATCGCGTCCGTACCATTGGCCACCCCCACTGCCTGCCCGCCTCCGAGATACGCCGCAAATTCCGCCTCAAACGCCGTCACCTCCGCTCCCAGGATGTAGCTCCCGCTCGCGCTCACCCGATCCATCGCCTGCCTCAGCGCCGTCTCATGCCGACGCTGATCCGCCTGCGGATACAGCAAAGACCAGTGGTTGGAGGGACCGAGCATTCATCACCTTGAGCCATGACAAATTTGTCGCAAATAACGCTACGCGTAGCGAAATTCGCCACTTCACCTAAAGCCCAGGTTTACAGCAGCCCGCCCGCCTTCACATCCAGGTACTTGTTTGCCAGCGCCACCGGCAGCATCTGTGCAGACTCATCCACCGTCAGCACCCGCCGCGACCTCAGCGACTCCAGCAGCTGCCGCCGCTCCCCAAAGTAATGCGTCAGAGCCCCATACTGCAGCGCATCATGCAGCTGGTCGATCGGTGCCGCCGCACGCTGCTCCAGCTCCTGCTCCCGTAGTGTCGCCGTCAGCACCAGGTGGCGCTTCTGCATCGCCCCCACCGCCGTCGCCAGCGTCGCCCCGTCCTCGCTGCGCAGATTCGTCAGCATGATCACCAGCGCACGCCGCCGCTGCAGCGTCATCACCCGCTCCGCCGCCTCGATGAAGTCGCTCGGCTCACTGCTCGCCTCATAGTTGTACAGGTGGTTCAGCAGCTTCGGCATGCTGTGCGCCCCCTTCACCGGCGGCAGCCAGCGCTGCACCCCGCCAAAGCCCGCCACCCCCACCTCATCCCCCTGCCTCAGCGCGATGAAGGCGATCAGCAGCATCGCATTCAGGCAGTGGTCAAACTGGCTCAGCCCCCCGTCCAGCGCACGCATCCGCCGCCCGCAGTCCGGCACCAGCAGGATCGTCTGGTTCCGCGTCTCCTCATAGTCACGGCTCACCAGCGTGGAGCGGCGCGACGTCGCCTTCCAGTCGATCCGTGAAAGCACATCCCCGTCCTGGTAGTCGCGCAGCTGGTGGAAATCCAGCGAGCCCCCCATCCGGCGCCGTTTCACGATCCCCATCTGCTCCACACGGTTCGCCATCGCCAGCAGCGCAAAGCGCACCACCGGCTCGTAGTTCGGGTACGCCCGCGTCGCACTCTCTCCCGCGATGAAATGCAGCCGCCGCCACAGCCCCAGCGCCGAATGCACCAGCACATGCGCCGGCGTAAACGCATGCTCACCGCGCCGCACAAACCGCGCCTCATACGAGATCGCCGCATACTCCCCTCGCGGGATGCTCACCGCATGTGGCAGCCCCTCCGCCTCCGCCGCTGTGGGGATGCCGTCAAACACCTCCAGCCTAAGCGTGCGCCGCACCGAGTGCGTCACCGTCAGCGTCACCTCAGCCCCCACCCCCAGCGCAAACCGTCCTGGCAGCGCGCGCTTCCCCGTGATGCGCCCCCGCCGCGGCAGCGTGCACGCGTCTGCCACCGCCGCCAGCAGCAGCCCCCCGCCCCACACCTGCCACAGCAGTGCCCCACGCTCCCACACAGACGCCACCACCCCCAGGACGAGCCAGGAGTGCAGCAGCTTCAGCAGCAGGGAGGTCGGGCGCATGCGGTTCAGACGCGGGGGGCTTCGATGGTCTTGAGCAGCGAGTTCAGCATGTCGTCCACACTCTGGCCGCTGATCGCGATTTCCGGCGCCAGCTGCACCCGGTGCCTCAGCACCGGCAGCACCGCACGCTTCACATCTCCCGGCGTGATGTAGCCCCGCCCCTCCAGCAGCGCATACGACTTCGCCACCCTCACCAGGCTGATCGCCCCACGCGTCCCCGCCCCCAGGGAGATCGCGCTGTGCTGCCGCGTCGCGCGCACGATTTTCACCGCATAGTCCACCACCTGCTCCACCGCCTGCACCGCAGCCGCCTCCTCCTGCGCGGCCAGGATGTCCTGCGGCGTGCACACCTGCGGCACGTCCGAAGTCGAAAGCCCCCCGCCAGACGCGCGCGAAGACACCGCCTTCACCACCCACGTCTCATTCGCCACATCCGGGTAGTCGATCAGCACCTTCAGCAAAAAGCGGTCCAGCTGCGCCTCCGGCAGCGGGTACGTCCCCTCCTGCTCGATGGGGTTCTGCGTCGCAAACGTCATGAAAGGCGGAGCCAGCGCATGGCTCTCCCCGTCGATCGTCACCTGCGTCTCCTGCATCACCTCCAGCAGCGCAGACTGCGTCTTCGCCGGCGCGCGGTTGATCTCGTCCGCCAGCAGCAGATTCGCAAACACCGGCCCCCGCCGCACCCGGAAGGTGCCGCTGGCCATGTCAAACAGCGTATGTCCGCACACATCGGAAGGCATCAGGTCCGGCGTGAACTGGATGCGCCGGAAGCTTCCCCCAAACGTGTGGGAAAGCGCCAGCACCAGATGCGTCTTGCCCAGGCCCGGCTTCCCCTCCAGCAGCACATGCCCCCCTGCCAGCAGCGCCGCCAGCACCTGCTGCAGCACCTCCTCCTGCCCCACAAACACCTGGCCCACCGCCGCATGGATCTTCTGAAAAATCTCCGTGCTCCTCGGCGCAGGCTGCGACGCCAAACCACCCGGCGGCGGCGGCACGTAAAGACTCGAAACATCAGGTTCTGGAAGGATCGGATTCATGGAGTGGTAGGTGATGATTTTTTTGTTTAAAGCGCCCGGCGGATGGCCTGAAGGTCGCGCATGAGATTCACAAACTGGTGCACGCTCCCCGGCGGCGTCATGTCAAACACCGCCGCCACCCTCTGCACAGGCAGCCCGCTGCGGCGCGCCAGCTCCCCGGCCAGCACATCATTCATCTGCCGGCTCCCGTCATCCAGATGCCGCAGCCGCTCACGCACACGCTCCCACACCGCATCCCGTGCGGCGTTCACCAGCAGAGCCCCGCGCCGCATGCGCCAGAAGAACTCCCCCAGAGCGCCGATGTGGCTGGCAAAATGGCGCGTCGAGTCCAGCTCCACCTCCGCCAGCGGCCCAAAGCGCGGCATCTGCTGCCACAGCCAGAAGCCCAGGCAGACCGCCAGCGCCACCACCGCCATCCACCCCCGCTGCCACAGCAGCCCGAAAAAGCTGCCCGTGCTCGTGGAGACAAAAAGCACCTCCTTCGCCCTGTGCTCCCCCACCAGCGCAGAGAGCCAGTTCGCGTGGTCACGCTGCCCTATCCAGTGGTTGCGGAAGGGCCGCGCATGCGCCAGCAGCGTCACCCACCCCGTCCCATGGCGCAGGTGCAGCGCCAGGGACACCTCCCTCGGCCCGGCGGAAAACTCCCCCCGCAGCAGGCTGCGCTGCAGGTTCAGGCTCTGCCGCCCGCCCAGGCTCGCATGGTAGCTCCTGCCATTCCATGAGATCTTCTGGTCAGACTCCAGCAGCGTCTCGTCCTTGCGGGCGCTTTTGCCCTCCGTCATGTCCCTGAGCTCCTCCTCCGGAAAGCGCCTTTGCACCCCCACCCCCAGCTGCTCCAGCACCGGGTCTTTGCGCTCCTCCCGCAGCAGGGCGGAAAGGTACGCCCCAAACTGCGTTTCAAAATCATTGTACGGCCTCGTGCCGTCCAGGAAATACACCAGGTGCCCGCCGCTGAAACTCCAGCGCAGCAGCTGCTTCGCACGCCCCTCGGCCAGCCCGCCCTCCCCGGAAATGAAGATCACCGCATCATGCGGCGGCAGCTTCCCCAGAGACTTCGCCGTACGCGCGTTGTGGCCCAGCGCGTCCAGCAGCCGCTCCGCCGCGAGAAACGGGTTCACCCGCGCCTGCCCCTTGTAGCCGGTGGTGATCTCCACCTCCTTCCAGCGCCCGCCCCCGCCGTCCTTGCAGCCGCACAGCAGCAGCACGCAGGCCAGCACACTCAGCATCTGGATCACGCCACCCCTCATGACTCACCTCCCCGCTCCGCAAACGGCCACGTGTCGCACAGCCGCGCCATCTCCTCGTCAGACACCGGCAGCACCGCATACGCCGCCTGGACCCATGCCCCCGTCAGCTGGCGGAAGTAATCCGCCTCCGCCTTCTCCCCCGCGCGCATCACCTGCACCACACAGTCCTCCTCCGTGTCACTGTCCGCGATCGGCAACCTCCGGCGGTTCACCAGCCACGAAAGCGCCCCCCGGTACAGCAGGCTCAGCGCCACCTTGCAGTCTCCCCCGGCCCAGGCCGCACGCGCCGCCGCCACGATGTCCTCCGGCAGGCTCTCCCGCGTGATGTTCATCCCCATCAGCACCTTCGGCGCCTGCACCGCCGCCTTGCCGGTGCCACGGGAGGTAAAAAGGTCGCGGTTCCTCACCAGGTAGAGGATCAGCCACAGCGCCAGCCCGACCAGCGGCGCCCAAAACAGCAGCAGCATCTTCGTCGAGGCAAAGTCCACACTCCCCCCCTTGGTCTTCTCACGCCAGGCCGCACGCTCCTTCTCTTTCTCCCCCTTCTCCCACTCCCAGCTCGTGCGCTTGTGGATCTCAAACACCGGGTCCGCCAGCACCTCCCTCACCGCCGTCTCGGCGTCCGCCGCCCGTCCCCCAGCCGGGCTGCCAAACAGCGCCAGCACGGCCAGCACCACCGCCGCAGCACCGGCCGTCAGCCGCGTCGCCAGCCGCCGGAATGCCAGCTCCACATCCCAGCCCTCGATGCGCGTGCGGCAGTTCAGGTACAGGGCAAACCCCGCCCCCACATAAAACGGCTCCACCAGCGTGACGATCACCATATGGCACACCGCACCCCACCACAAAAAGGCGTTCGGGATCGTGCTCTCAAAATCCATGGACTGCACCAGCCCGTCCCAGTCCAGCTGCGCACTCTCCGGCAGCAGGCCGTACGTCCCCCACATCAGCCCGAGCCAGGCCACGAGCTCGATGTTTGAAAACGCCAGCGTCGTCGACACCCCGGAGCTTCCCCCATCCATCGCGAGAATCTTGATGCGCCTCTTCACAGCCGAGCCGCGCAGCCCCTCCAGCATCTGCGCAGGCAGCGCAAAGCTGCGGATGAACGACAGCCGCCGCCACAGCAGCGCCGGCAGCAAATTCATCAGCCACAACCTCGGCCACTGCCGCAACGTTTCGAAAAATCCCGGCCTCACCCCAAAGGCAGCACGGCTCAGAAAGAACAGCGGCACCCGGTCATAGAGCGGCTTCAGCCACCACACCGCCAGCGGGATCACCGCCGGCGTCTCACGCAGCAGCACGCACACGCCCGCCCACAGCGGCAGCACCGTGCACGCCCACAGCACCAGGATCCTGCCAAAGTCCCTACGCACCATCGCGCAGCCCAGGTCCACCGCCTCCCAGGGTCGGCGCGGCCTCAGCGTGAAAGTGATGTCCTCAAGCCTCATCCGCGCGCCTCCTTCCGCCCAGCAGCAAAAACAGCGCCACCAGCACCCAGCACACCCCGCCCACCGTGAACTTGATCACCGGCGGCAGATCCAGCGGCGACCAAAATCCCTCCAGCACCGCCGCCAGGCTCGTCAGCAGCGTCGCACCCGCCAGCAGCGGCAGCGCCTTCCGTCCCGCCAGCACCAGCGCCGTGCGCCTCTCCATCCGCCCCGGCCGCAGCACCGACCACCCCACCCGCATCCCAGCCATCGCAGAGATCACGATCCCCGTGAACTCCGGCGCCCCGTGCGCAATCACCCACGTGTAAAGCGTCAGCGGATTCCCCGTGTAGTGCACATACCCCGTGGCAGCGCCAAAATAGACCGAGTTGAAAATCAACACAAACAGCGACCCCACCCCGCCCAGGATGCCTCCCGCAAACGTCCGGAAATCAATCCCCACATTGTTCAGGATGTAGCCGCAAAACGCCTCAAAGCCCGAGCCAAAGCTCTCACGCACATAGTCAGACGGACTGCTCGACTCCCCATACATGCTCTCGATCTGCATCATCCCATCCGGCCCCAGAAAGGACATCGCCCACTCAGGGTGCGCAGGCGTGATGACCGCGATCAGCGCCGCAGGCAGATAAAACAGCGCCGTGCACCACCAGAACAGCCGACACTCCGCACGCACCGCCTGCGGAAACTCCACCACCACCAGCCGTACAAACGACTCCCACCCACCTGCGCTGTGCCGCTCCAGCACCCGATAGCTGCGGATCGCCAGCGCATTCAGCCTCTGCGTCAGGCGCTGCGGGCTCATCCGGTGCTGCGCCACGCTCAGGTCATGGCACACCTGCCGGAAGGTCGCAGGCAGCTCATCCACCGCAGCCGTGGGCTGCGACTTCGCCGCCTCCTCCAGCAGCCGCTCCAGCTTCTGCCACCGCGGCTCGATCTGCTTCTCAAACTGGGCCGGAGTCATGTGCGCGTCATCGCCGCCCCCTTCAGCACAGGTGCCTTCGCTCCACGCTCCTCCGGGGCCTGCAGCCACAGCGCCATGCCGCACAGCCGCCGCAGTCCCTCCGCCCCTTCCGCCTCCGTCAGCGGCTGCACCAGCCCCGCCAGCTCCAGCCGCCGCTCATTCGCCCACAGCGGCGCACGCTCCAGAAACTGCAGCAGCGCCGCCTGCTCCTCCCGCGTCAGCACCCGGGATGGCGCACGCCTCTCCACACGCATCTCAGGCTGCGCATCCCCCAGGCTCGGCGCCTCCGCATACGTCACCACCGTGTTCGCCACCAGGTCCCCCAGCCTTTGAAACCGCCGCGTAAACAGCATGCACACGATCCCCGTCAGGTACAGCCCCGGCATGAAGTCCACCACCCGCAGAAAATTCCGCATCACCGCCTGCGCCATCGTCACCGGCCCGCCCGTCACGCTCATCACCCGCAGCTTCTTCGCACGCTGCCCAGGCGTCGCACCCTTCGCGCCCGCCTCGAAAAACACGTTGTAAAACCACTCCATGAAAAACGCGAACAGCATCACCAGCCCCTGCGTCATCTCCCTGCCGATCAGGTCTGGCAGCAGCCAGTACGCCCCCAACGCCACCCCGCAGTCAATCACCAGCCGTATGCACAGGTCGATCACATACGCCATGCTCCGCACCGCCAGTCCGGCCACACGCAGCTGGATCTCCACGCCGTCCGCGAGTTCGACTGTTTGCAAGGTGTCCGCGCGTGCCACTGCCATCGTCAGCCAATCAAGCGGTTCCGTTTGGTTTTGACAACCCGCGAATTATTTTCGTAGGATTTGTAATAGCTGGGTTCCGCATCATCAATCATTCTCCCACCATGGAATCTCCCCTTTCCAATCCTTACACAGCCCCCGTCTCAAACCTTTTTGGCTCCGCCACCCCAGGCTACGCAGAGGCCGTCTCCCCCAGCACCATCGCCCAGCTCGCCGGCACCAGGCCCTGGGTGCGCCTCATGTCCGTCATCTTCTGGCTCGCAGGCCTCGTCCTCGTGTTCTTCAGCTGCATGTACGCATTGCTGGCAGCCTCCGGCACCCTCGCCAGCGCTGAATTTGCCAAGAATCCGGTCATCGCATCCAACCCCGCCTTCGCAGACAATCCCGCCGTCTTCAGCGGCATCCTCATCGGCACCTCCATCTATCTCGGAGTCTTTGCCTTCCTCACTATCTACCCCGCCCTGAAACTCTGGAAATATGCCAGCGCCATCGGCAGGCTCATGGCCTCCCACTCCATCGCAGACCTCGACGCCGCCCTCACCGAGCAGCGCCGCTACTGGAAGTTTCACGGCATCATGACCATCGTCTCCATCTGCCTCGTCCTCATCGGCATCGTCGCCGTCTTCGCCATCGCCTTCACCGCCCTCCAGTCAGGCATCAAGCTCCCGCACTGATCTCTCACCCCATCAGCGCCACCGCGATCGGGTCCACCAGCGGCTTGCCCGCCCGCGTCAGTCTCACGTGACCCCCGTCATAGCTCAGCAGCCCCTGCTCACGCAGCGTCTCCAGCATCTTGCGTGACTCCGCATGGATCAGCTCCAGCGGCAGCCCGCGTGCCGTGCGCAGCTCCAGGCCAAAGCGCTCCGTCCGCCGCTGCTCCGCCGTCAGCTCCTCCACCTCCACCGCCGTCTCTTCTCCCGCCAGCGTCAGCGCCATGTACCGCGGTGTGTCCTTCACATTGTTCCAGCGCCGCGCGCCCACCGTCGAAAACGCTCCGGGCCCGATCCCCAGGTAATCCTCCCCCAGCCAGTACGCCTCATTGTGCACAGAGCGGTGCCCAGGCTTCGCGTAGTTGGAGATCTCGTAGTGCTCAAAACCGCCCGCCTCCAGCATGTCGATCGCCACATTGAAAAACTCCGCATCCCGCCCCTCGTCCTCCCGGTACTCACCCGCCTTCAGCCGCCGGAAAAAATCCGTGTCTTCCTCATAGTTCAGATTGTACGCCGAGATGTGGTCCGGCTGCAGAGAGATCGTGTGCTCCAGCGTCTGCCTCCACGTCTCCACACGCTGCCCCGGGATGGAAAACATCAGGTCCAGGTTCAGGCTCGGAAACCCCGCCGCCTTCAGCACCCGCCACGTCTCCTCCGCGTCCGCACGCGCATGGTCGCGCCCCAAAGTTTTGAGCGTCTCATCATCCCACGCCTGGATCCCCAGGCTCACCCGCGTCACCCCCATCTCACGCATCATCACCGCCTTCGAAGCCGTCACCGTGCGCGGATTCGCCTCCATCGTAAATTCCAGCACCCCGCCCATGTCCACCCGCTCCCGCAGCCCCCGCAGCAGCCGCTCCAGATGCACATCGCTCAGCATCGTCGGCGTACCGCCGCCAAAAAAAATCGTCTCCGGCCGCAGCGGCTGCTTTTCCGCCTCCTTCAGCAGCGCGTCCACAAACGCCGTCATGTCCGTCCCCCCCGGCGTGTGCTTGTGAAAGCTGCAGTACGGGCAGATGCGGTGGCAGAAAGGAATGTGGACGTAGAGATGCTTCACAGGCTTGGGATCAGATGATGGCAGAGAATGCTTGCTCCAGCATCCAGCATCCAGCATCTAGAATCCAGACATGTCAGACGAAACTCACCACGAACGCGAACTCGGCGGCCAGCTCCTCGCCTCCGTCTCCCGTTCCTTCTACCTCACCCTCAAAGCTCTCCCCAAAGAGCTCCGCGAGCCCATCTCCCTCGCTTACCTCCTCGCCCGCACGGCAGACACCATCGCAGACACCGCCCTCGTCAGCACCACCGTCCGCCTCGACTGCCTCCAGAGCTACCGCTCCCTCGTCCGTGGCTCCGGTGATGTCCAAAGCCTCGCCGCCACCCTCATCTCCCAGTTCTGCACCCAGCAGAGCGACGACGCCGAGCGCCGCCTCATGGAAAAATTCGCCGACGGCATCGCCTGGCTCCGCACCATGCGGCCCACACCCCTCGCCGCCATCCAAAACGTCCTCGAGCACATCATCGACGGCCAGATGCTCGACATCCGCCGCTTTCCCGCAGACGGCCGCCTCCGCAGCCTCGCCACCCCTGCGGAGCTCGATGAATACACCTGGCTCGTCGCCGGCTGCGTCGGCGAATTTTGGACCCAGCTCTGCGCCACCGAGCTCCCCGGCGCGCTCGACCCCGCCATCGCCACCGCCCAGATGCAGGACTGGGGCGCCCGCATGGGCAAAGGCCTCCAGCTCATCAACATCCTTCGCGACATCGGCGAAGACACCCGAGACGGCCGCTGCTACCTCCCCTGCCAGCCCGGCGAAATCCAGACCGAGTGGAGCCTCTGGCTGCAAACCTGCACCGAGCACCTCGAGTGCGGCCTCCGCTACGTCCAGCACGTCAACCACACCAAGCTCCGCTACGCCACCGCCCTCCCCCTCCTCCTCGGCATTCAGACCGTCGCCAAAATGCGCACCACCCCGTGGGACAGGATTCTGCAAGGCGTCAAAATCTCCCGCCTCGACGTCGCCAGCATCCTCGCCCAGGCCGCCATCGCCTGCCGCAGCCCCGCCGCCCTGGAAAGACTCTACCGCAAGCTCGCCCAGGCCTGAAGCCCCCTCACTTTCCACACCTCCGCAAATAAGCTTGCCGGACCGCCGGTTCCTCGCATATTTAATTCCGTTCGGTGGAAGGCGACCACGGCGGCAGACGCCACACGTCACACTCCATCCGCAGCACATCCCACGTTGGGGCTATAGCTCAGTTGGTAGAGCGTCTCGTTCGCAATGAGAAGGTCAGGGGTTCGAATCCCCTTAGCTCCACCAGGAGCAAAAGCGCACCCAGGGCCGGAGTTCGCCCTGTAAAACAGCAAAAACCCTGGTACCGCGGCTCTTTGGCCACGTCCATTTTCCAGCCAGGTTTTCAGGGCCGCAGCCCTTACTTCTTCTTCGCAGGCTTCGCCTTGGGGCTGCTCTCCGCGAGCTGGTCGTTCTCCACCTGCCGGGCCACGGCACGTTCGACGTAGTTCGCAAAACTACGGCCATCGAGTGCCGCATACTTCTTCGCCAGCTTGGCGATCCGTGGGTCAATCGTGATACTGGTATTGATCTTCATAAGGTGGCAGAGTGTGGTATTTTGACGCACCATGCAACAGAGATTTGCATGCCTGTTCATACGCACAGCGTCAAAAACGGCCTTTTTTTGTGCCTTCTCCCCCTCGAAAAGCACCGCATTTGTGGCGGCGGGAGTGACTGACAAAACTGGCGGTGAGGGAGGGATTCGAACCCTCGGTAGCTGTTAAGGCTACGCATCTTTAGCAAAGATGTGCTTTCGACCACTCAGCCACCTCACCAATAGTTGTCCCGCAGCCAGACGGCCAGCGGAGTGCTTATTTAGCGTGCAGCCCGGCGTATCGTCAAACGAAATGTCACTCTAGCTCGCATCTCCTTCAATTAAATCAGGCCGGTTCGCCCGCGTGCGCTCCAGCGCCTGCTGCTCTCTCCATGCCGCGATCTTCGCGTGGTTCCCGCTCAGCAGCATCTCCGGCACCTTCAGGCCCCGGTACTCCGCCGGCTTGGTGTATTGCGGCGCCTCCAGCAGCCCGCTCGCTCCAAAGCTCTCCTCCACCGCGCTCATCTCATCCCCCAGCACCCCGGGCAGCAGCCTCACGATCGCGTCCATCACCACCACCGCAGCGATGGCCCCGTTCGTCAGCACGTAGTCCCCCAGGCTGATCTCCTCATCCACCCAGTGCTCAATGATCCGGTGATCAATTCCCTCGTAGTGCCCCGAAAGAAAAATCAAATGCGGCTCCGCCGCCAGACGCCGCGCCGTCGCCTGGTCAAACCTCTTCCCCGCAGGAGACATGTAAACAATGCGCGCCTCCGGCGTGTCGATCTTGTCCAGCGTCTCAAACACCGGCTCAGGCCGGATCACCATCCCCTGCCCCCCGCCGTACGGTGTGTCATCCACATGCCGGTGCTTTCCCAGCCCCTGCTCACGCAGATCATGCACGCGCAGGTCCAGAATGCCCTTTTCCTGCGCACGCCCCATCATGCTCAGGCCCATCGGCACAGAGACCAGCTCCGGGAACAGCGTCACCACATCTATTTGCATCTCCGCGCTATGCCGCAGCCTTCCCCGCGGGGCAAGCCCGGCATTCATTCTCACCTTCACCGGGAATGCGCCTTGACGCTTCGGGCCTCACTTCTACTATCGGGCTCCCCCATTTTTTCTCCATGAACATCCACGAGTACCAAGCCAAGCAGCTGTTCGACAAATTCGGCGTCGCCAGTCCCAAAGGAATCGTCGCCAGCACGGCGGCAGAAGCAGGAGCCGCAGCACGCGAAATCGGCCAGGCAGGCCTCGTGGTCAAAGCCCAGGTCCACGCCGGTGGCCGTGGCAAAGGCACCTTCAAAAACGGCTTCAAAGGCGGCGTCCACCTTGTGAACACCCCTGAGGAGGCGGAAGACATCGCCGGCAAGATGCTCGGCCAGACCCTCGTCACCCACCAGACCGGCCCCGAAGGCAAGCTCGTCAGCAAAGTCCTCGTCGCCAAGTCCGTGGACATCACCAAGGAATACTACTTCGCCATCCTCTTTGACCGCGGCACCAGCAGCCACGCCATCATCGCCTCCACCGAAGGCGGCATGAACATCGAGGAAGTCGCGGAAAAGACCCCCGAAAAGATCACCAAGGAGTTCATCCACCCCACCATCGGCCTTCAGGGCTACCAGTGCCGCAAGATCGCCGCCTCCCTCGGCCTGCGCGGCCCCTTGATGAACCAGGCCGTCAAGCTCTTCACCTCCCTGTGGAATCTCTACCTCAAGAGCGACTGCTCACTCGTCGAGATCAACCCCCTCGCCATCACCACCGACAACCAGGTCGTCGCCCTCGACGCCAAGTTCAACTTCGACGACAACGCCCTCTACCGCCAGAAGGACGTCACCGCCATGCGTGACACCACTGAGGAAGACCCACGCGAAGTCGCCGCCAGCGAATTCGGCCTCAACTACATCGGTCTCGACGGCAACATCGCCTGCCTCGTCAACGGCGCCGGCCTTGCCATGTCCACCATGGACATCATCAAGTTCCACGGCGGCGAACCTGCCAACTTCCTCGACGTCGGCGGCGGCGCCACCAAGGAGCAGGTCACCGCAGCCTTCAAGATCATCCTCGGAGACCCCAACGTGAAGGGCATCCTCGTCAACATCTTTGGCGGCATCATGGACTGCAACATCATCGCCACCGGCATCATCGCCGCGGCTCAGGAAGTCTCGCTGAACATCCCCCTCGTCGTCCGCCTCGAAGGCAACAACGTCGAGGCCGGCAAGGCCACCCTCGCCTCCAGCGGCCTCAAGATCACCAGCGCAGACGGCCTCACCGACGCCGCGCAGAAGATCGTCGCCGCCGTCAACGGCTGATCCCGCAGCGCTCCAGCCCGTAGGGGATTACAAAAATCCCCTCAACAAGTATGAAAACCCGATTTACGGCCCCGTAAATCGGGTTCTCTTTTATGCCTCTATGGCCAGCATCACCACCGAAGAACTCCTCGCTCACACCCAATGGCTCGAAAGCGGCGGCAAAGCCGGCCGTAAGATCGATGAAACCGGCATGAACCTCGCCGGAGCCGCGCTCAACGATCTCAACCTCGCCAAAGGCCAGTTCGTCGGCACCACCTTCACCAAGGCCAACCTCGCGGGCACCAATCTCTCCGGCGCCGACTTCAGCGGGGCCAACCTCGACAGCGCCAATCTGAGCGGCGCAGACCTCAGCGGGGCCGACCTCGGCGGCGTCTCCCTCCGTCATGCCAATCTCAGCCACGCCAACGTCCGTGGCGCCGACCTCTCCGGAGCCAACCTCGAAGGCGCAAATCTGACCAGCGCAGACTTCACCAACGCCGACCTCATCGCCGCCAA
Source organism: Prosthecobacter fluviatilis (assembly GCF_055388355.1). NCBI lineage: Bacteria > Pseudomonadati > Verrucomicrobiota > Verrucomicrobiia > Verrucomicrobiales > Verrucomicrobiaceae > Prosthecobacter > Prosthecobacter fluviatilis. Next base: position 6,273,162 of record NZ_AP043782.1, on the reverse strand, counting down.
TCTCAACGGCACCGTCCAGACCGGCATGATCCACACCGGCGCCATCCTCGCCGACACCCAGGGGCTGAAGTGACCGTCCCCCAAGAATCCTGACAGGATGGGGATCATCCAGATCCCCCGGAGGATAGCCGTCCCGGCTGTCCATGCGAGACAGGCTTCCAGCCTGTCCTGCCCTCCACAACTCTCCCACCTCGGTAGTGCGCGCACTTGCCGAGGCTCTGGCACCTCAAAAATCAAAAATCGATTGCTCGACAATCGTCAATCCTCCGGCTCAGGCTTCCCTGCTCATGCTTGATTGACGATTGATTGAACAAGGAGCGCTGTTTTTCGAAGCACCGGCCTTCACCTGAACAACAAGCCCCACCCACAGCGAGCAAAATCTCCCTGTCCGCAGCGTACTGGGCCCATGCCCACACGCCGCACCTTCCTCTCCACCAGCCTCGCCGCAGTCACCTCACGCGCCCTGGCCCAGACGCAGACCGCCCCGGAGCCCGTCATCGACATCCATCAGCACATGAACTACCACCGGCGCGCGGACGAGCATCTGCTCGCGCACCAGCAGGCCATGGGCGTCACCACCTCCATCATCCTGCCCGCAGGCACCTACCTGGACCGCCCCTCCACCCACAACGGCAAGTCCAACGGCCTCGCCGCCCAATGTGCCACCACGCAGGCCGCGTATGATTTCGCCAAAGCCCACCCCGGCGCCTACATCTGGGCCGCCAATGAAGTCACCGACCTCGACACTGCCCCCGCCGAAATCGAAAAATGGCTCAAGCAGGGTGCCTGCATGATCGGCGAGCAGAAGTTCATGGTGCAGTGCGACTCCCCCGAAAGCCAGAAACTCTACGCTCTCGCCGCCGCCTACAACGTGCCCATCCTCCTGCACTTCCAGCATCAGACCTACAACCTCGGCTACGACCGCTTCCACACCATGCTGGAGAAGTTTCCCAAGACCAACTTCATCGGCCACGCCCAGGCCTTCTGGGGCAACATCGACAAAAACCACGATCAGAAGGTCAACTACCCCAAGGGCAAGATCACACCCGGCGGCATCACCGACCGTTACCTCGCCGACTACCCCAACATGTTTGCAGACATGTCCGCCGGCAGCGGCCTCCTCGCCCTCACCCGCGACGAAGAGCACACCACCAAATTCTTTGACCGCCATCAGGACAAGATCCTCTACGGCAGCGACTGCGCCGACCACCTCGGCCGCGGCCCCGGCTGCCAGGGAGCCCAGACCCTCGCCGCCATCCGCAAGCTCGCATCCAGCAAGACCGTCGAGCGCAAGATCCTCTTCGAAAACTCCCGGAAGCTGTTCCGGTTGGCCTAGGAAATACATCTGATCACACCTTCCCGTCTGCGAATCCACACCACCTGCGTTTCGGCACAAGACCATGACTTAAGTCATTGGTTTCCATGGTTTTCAAATCCAGAAAAACTTATTTCGAATGAACCTTTTTAAGGACTCATCTGTCGGTACGAGACAGGTGTTAGCTGAAAAGCTCTCACCTGACCCTCAACATACGCTCCTGTTTACCCAATGACTCCTGACAAATGCCAGAAGGCATTCAGCATCATCAATCAGATCCACGCCTTGATCGCCTACTGGGACGCTGACGAGCGCTGTGTCTTTTCCAACCGTGCTTATCAGACATGGTTCCGCAAAAGCCCCGAACAAATGACCGACATCTCCATGCAGGACCTGCTGGGACCCGTCGTCTATTCTCAAAATCTTCCTCACATACGCGCCGCCCTGCGCGGTGAAAAGCAGGTCTTTGAGCGGCAGCTCACTGACTCTGGAGACATCACCCGGCGCTTTGTCGCCACCTACACGCCAGATGTCGCCGAAGGCACTGTGCGGGGCTTTTCAGTGCATGCCACTGAACTGCCTGCCCAGCCGCACTTCAGTGAATGGCTGCCCATCTGCGCCAGTTGCAAAGACGTCCAGCTCAGCACGGGTCAGTGGCTGCCCGTCGAAGACTATCTTTTCCAGTGCTCGTCCTTCAACTTCACGCATGGTCTCTGCCCCAAATGCCTGCCACGGTACTTCCCAGGCTGCACAGATGGCGGCGCACCCTGCTAACCCTGCCGCTTGCACATTTCAGGTCCCCGGCCTCGTTGCTGACAGCCATGCCAGACACTGCCCCCAGCAAGCCCAATGTCAAAGTCGAAGCCTGGACCTTCGACGTCGGCGATGCCGGAAAAACCATCGACGCCTTTGCCGATGAAGTCATTCACCGCGTCGAAACCTCCTGGGACTCAGGTATCGACATCGTCCTCCTCCCCGAATACCTCTGGGCTGCCCTGGAACCTCTCCTCCCCAACAAGGACGCAGACATGGAGGACATCGCCAAAGTTGTCTGGCAGGACCTCATGCCACGGCTCAGGCAGCGCCTCTCACGCAAAGGAAAGCACGCCATCCTCGGCACCGCCCCTTATCTCGATCCCGACAGCAGGCATCTCTACAATCGCGCCATCATCTTCAGCGACGGCCGCCTCCTCCATCAGGACAAGCTGTTCCTCACCCCATGGGAGCACGAGTTCAGGGCTGGCCGCGAGCTCTACGTCTTCGAGATGTCCGGCCTCCGCGTCGCTATCGTGATCTGCCTCGACATCGAGGTGCCCGAACTCAGCTCACGCCTGCGCGGGCTCAACATCGACCTCCTCCTCGTCCCCAGCGCCACCGAGACCCTCTACGGCAGCGAGCGCGTCACCCGCTGCGCCTCCGCACGCGCCATCGAGCTCGGCTGCGCCGTCCTCGTCTGCCCCCTCGTCGGCAAATGCGACTCCAGCATGGTCAATGTGAACCTTGGCAAGATCGCCCTCTACCTTCCCGCGCTCAAAGCCTTTGAAGCCTATGACCGCACCGAGGACACGCGCCTCGTCCATCAAGGCTGGCACGCCCTCCGCGCCGAAGTGCCCGGTGCCGTCATCCAGGAAGCCCACCGCCGCCGCAAAGAGACCAACCCCTCCCAGCTCAGCGTCAACCTCACCCCCGACGAAGTCCGCATCGACGAAAGCGCCCGCACACCGCCCACGAAAAAAATCACCAGGCGGGAACGCATGTGAACGCATTCCCGCCTGGCGTGAATCTCACTTCTTCCCCCGCACCTCGTTCACAAACTCCTCCATCAAATCCATCGCCTTCGCGATGAGCTCCGGAGCAGTCGCGTAGCAGCAGCGCACAAAGCCCTCGCCCGCACTGGAGAAGGCACTGCCCGGCACCACGGCCACGCTCTTCTTCTCCAGCAGTTGAATGGCGAATTCTTTGCTCGTCAGCCCCGTGCTGCGGATCTCCGGGAACACATAAAACGCCCCGCCCGGATTGAAGCAGTGCAGCCCCATCCCGTTCAGGCGGCTCACGATAAGGTTGCGGCGCTGCTCGTAGCTCTGCCGCATGTCCTCATACGCCGTCTCGCCCATCTTCAGCGCCTCGATGCCCGCCATCTGGCTCATGATTGGAGCACACAGCATGCAGTACTGGTGGATCTTCATCATCGCCTCGCGCAGCGGCGCAGGCGCGCACGCATAGCCCAGGCGCCAGCCGGTCATGGCAAAGGCCTTGCTGAAGCCGTGCAGCAGCACCGTGCGCTCGCGCATGCCTGGAAATTCCACGATGCTTTTGTGCTTCCGGCCGTCATACAGCAGCTCGCTGTAAATCTCGTCCGTAAACACAAACAGATCATGCTTCACCGCCAGCGCGGCGATCTTCGCCAGCTCAGCCTCCGGCATGATGCCGCCCGTCGGATTCGTCGGGAAGTTCAGCGCGATGACCTTCGTCTTCGGCGTGATCGCCTTCTCCACATCCTCCGCCATCAGCGCAAACTCATTCTCCTCGCGCGTCTGCACCACCACCGGCACACCGTAGGCCATCTTGATGCTCGGGCTGTAGGACACGTAGCAGGGCTCATGATAGATCACCTCGTCTCCCGGATTCAGCACCGCACGGAAGGCGATGTCCAGCGCCTCAGACACACCCACTGTCACCAGAATCTCCGTCTTCGGATCATACGTGGTGCGGAAGTGCTTCGTCACGTATTCGCTGATGCCCACGCGCAGCGCTTCCAGTCCCAGATTGGAGGTGTAGCTCGTCTGCCCCTTTTCGAGCGAACGGATCACCGCCTCGCGGATCGGCCACGGCGTCGGTTTGTCCGGCTCGCCCACGCCCAGCGAAATCACATCGCTGCGGCCGATGACCAGCTCAAAGAAATCGCGGATGCCGGAGCGCGGCAGATCGCGAATGATGGTTGAAATCTTGTTGTCGTAATCCATGACCTCAGGTTCCTCATTTAATCATGGACTCACCGGCAGGCGCTCTTCGTCACCACCGGAATTCGCGAGAAACCCGCCCTCTTTGTACGCCTTCAGCTGAAAGCGCGTCGCCGTGGAAAGCACACCACCCAGGGTGCTGAGCTTCTCGGCCACAAAAGTTGCCACGTCGAGCAGGTCCTTGCCCTCCACGATCACGGCCAGGTCATACCCGCCGCTCATCAGGAAGCACTCACGCACCTGGTCAAACTTCGAAATGCGCCGTGCCAGACGGTCAAAGCCGCCATCACGTTCGGGCTGGATGCGCACCTCGATCAAAGCCGTCACACCACGCTGCCCCGCCTTCAGACGGTCCACCACGGCGCTGTAACCCAGGATCGTGCCATCGGCCTCGGCGGCGGCGATCCGTGAAGCGACTTCGGATTCCGTGAGGCCCAAGGCTGCGGCCATCTCTTGATGGGAGCGATTGGAGTTATTGTGCAGTAGTTCGATGAGCGGGTCCATAATAGGGGTCGTGACTGTAACGCCACTTGCCCGTTTGAACAGCGGAAAGCAGAATGAACATTGAACTTTGCCCCTTGCACAACGAGCATGACAGGATGCGCAGCACCGCCATCAAAGTCATTCAAAAGCTCACCCACGCCGGCCACACCGCCCTCCTCGCCGGCGGCTGCGTGCGCGACATGCTTCTCGGCCGCGAAGCCAAAGACTTCGACGTCGCCACCAGCGCCACGCCCGAGCAGGTCGTCGCCCTCTTCCCCGGTGCCCAGACCGTGGGTGCCCACTTCGGCGTCGTCATCGTCCGCCTCGATCACCACCACATTGAGGTCGCCACCTTCCGCAGCGACGGCAGCTACAGCGACGGCCGCCGCCCGGATAGCGTCACCTACTCCACGCCGGAGCTCGATGCCCAGCGCCGCGACTTCACCATCAACGGCCTCTTCTTCGATCCCATCAAAAACGAAGTCATCGACTACGTCGGCGGCCAGGCAGACCTCCGCATGGGCCTCCTCCGCGCCATCGGCGTCGCCAAAGACCGCTTCGAAGAAGACCACCTCCGCATGCTCCGCGCCGTGCGCTTCGCCACCGTGCTCGGCTTCGACATCGAGCACGCCACCTGGGAATCCGTCTGCGGCCTTGCAGCCAAAATCAAACACGTCAGCATCGAGCGCATCCGCGAGGAGTTCGTCAAAATTATGCTCCACCCCAATCGCGTGCGTGGTTTCGATCTTCTCGTCAACAGCGGCCTCATGGAGCAGTTCCTCCCCGAGATCCTCGCCCTCCAGGGCTGCGAGCAGCCACCCCAGTTTCATCCCGAGGGCGATGTCTTCATCCACACCCGCCTCATGCTCAGCCTTCTTCCCGAGAAGGTCTCTCTCCCCCTCGTCATGAGCGTGCTCCTGCACGACATCTCCAAACCGGCCACGCAAACGCGCGACGCCGACACCGGCCGCATTCGGTTCAACGGCCACGACAAGCTCGGCGCGGAAAAGACCGGCGAGATCATGCGCCGCATGAAATTCCCCAACGACATCATCGAACCCACCGTCGTCGCCGTGGAAAACCACATGGTCTTCAAAGACGTCAAAAAGATGCGCACCGCCAAGCTGCGCCGCTTCATGGCCCGCCCATCTTTCGACGACGAGCTCGCCCTCCACCGTGTGGACTGCCTCGGCTCCAACGGCTGGCTGGACAACTACGAGTTCCTCCTCGCCAAGCGCGAAGAACTCGCCAGCGAGCCCATGCTCCCCCCGCGCATCATCACCGGCGCCGACCTCATCGCCCAAGGCTGGCACGCCGGCAAAGCCCTCGGCCGCCTCCTCACCACCCTCCAGACCCTCCAGCTCGAAGGCACCCTCACCACCAAAGAAGAGGCCCTCGCCTGGGTGGCCCAGCATGCCCCCATCCCAGACGTCTTTGATGCCGTGGAGGAGTAGCCAAGTTGGCCAGTTGCGGCGCAACTGACCAACTTTCACACCACCAGCCCCGGCAAACTCGTCCCCGAGCTGGATCCAAACTCATCCGTCTCGATCCCCATGCGCTGCAGCATCTGCACAAACAGATTGCACATCGGCTGATTGTTCTTGGCATCAAAGGCCAGGTGCTGCCCGTGCTTAAAGCCACCGCCTGCAAACACCAGCGGCAGGTTGTGCCAGTCATGGCTGTTAGCATTCCCCAGGTTGCTGCCAAACAGCACCATCGTGTTGTCCAGCAGCGTGCCGTTGCTCTCCTTCTTTGCCTTGAGCGAGGTTAGGAGCCCGTTGAACGCCTCAAACTCCGCGCGCTCGATCCGCTGAAGCTGCTCAATTTTGAGCGGATCCTGCCCGTGATGCGAAAGGTTGTGGTGCGCCATCGTCACCCCGTTGATCAGTGGCACATCTCCGCGCCCCTGCACCAGCACCGTGATCGCCCGCGTGCTGTCCGTCTGCAGCGCCAGCGGGATCAGGTCAAACAGCAGCCGCATGCGCGCGATCAGGTCCGCCTCGTTCTCCACATCCGTCGGCGGCTTCGCATCCACCTTCGGCTTCGGCTTCTGCACCCACGCCTCAGACTTCAGCATGCGCTCCTCCATCTCCCGCACAGAGGTGTAGTACTCGTCCAGCTTCTCCCTGTCCGCCGCGCCCACACGTTTCTCAAATCGCTTCGCCTCCGCCATCACGGTGTCCATGATGCTGCGTCCCTCCTTCAGCTTTCGCATCTGGTTCTGGATCTCCCCCGGCGTGCCGTCCAGAAACAGCTTTGCAAAAACCTGCGAAGGCTTCGACTGCGCCTGCACCATCACCCCGCTGCGCGTGTAGCTCTGGCTTCCCTGCCCCGCCGTGCTCAGCGCCAGGGAGGGGTACCGCGTCTCATGCCCGATCTTCTCCGCCACGAACTGGTCGATCGACACCGTGTTGCGAAATCCGCCCAGCCCCGGCCCGCGTGCTGAGGTCAGCCACGTCATTTCAGACGTATGCCCGTCCGCCCCCGCCTGGTCCGGATGGCACACCCCGGAAAGCACTGTGAACTCCTCCCGGTGATCCTTCAGCGTCTCAAGGTACGGCGTCAGCGTGTAGCCACGCCCTGTCTCCTTCGGAAACAAAGACGGCCCATAAATTCCCAGAGACGCACACGCAAACACCATGCGCTTCGGCGGCGTGGCAGCCGCAGCACTGGAAAGCCGCGGCATCATCGCCTCCAGAAACGGCAGCGTCAGCGAGACACCGGAGCCTTGCAGAAAAGCGCGGCGGGAAAGAGCAGGGCGTGTGATCATGGAATGGATTCGGTTTGAAGTGTCTGTTTTACTTGCTCAAAAACAGCGGCGACTGCACCACTGCATGCACCAGCGTGCGCAGCCCCGCCCCTTCGGCCTCGGCCAATTTCGCAATTGCTTCAATGGCATCGCGATCCGCAAACTGAATGCCCGCCCCCGTGCCGTAGGTCACGAGGTTTCCGGCCAGCGCGCGCATCACCTGCGCCTTCTCATCCAGCAGCAGTTTCTTAAACTCCCGGATGTCCTGAAACTTCCGCCCGTCGGCCAGTTCCCCGCTCGCATCCACCGGCAGCCCCTCCTTGTACTGCCAGATGTTCTGCCCGTTCAGCTTGCGCTTCACATTCGCGCCTTTCTCATTCGAGCGGTAGTTTTCACGATACCCGCCGATCACGTCAAAGCTCTCCAGCGCAAACCCCGGCGGGTCGATGCTCTTGTGGCAGGACGCACACGACTCGCTGTCCCGGTGCTTCGCCAGTTGCTCGCGGATCGTCGTCGTCCCGCGCGTGTCTGGCTCGATGGCTCCCACACTCGCCGGTGGCGGCGGCGGCGGTTGCCCCAGCAGGTGCTTCATCACCCACGCGCCCCGCACCACCGGAGACGTCACAGTCCCGTTCGCCGTCACCTTCAGCACCCCCGCCTGCGTCAGCACCCCGCCTCGCGGGCTGTCGGCCGGCAGCACCACCCGTCGAAATTCCTCTCCGGCAACTCCCGGCATCTCGTAGTGCTCCGCCATGCGCCGGTTCACCATCACAAAGTCGCTCTGGATGAAGTTCGTCACCGGCAGGTTGCTCTTCAGCATCTCGCTGAAAAAAGCCTCCGTCTCCGTCACCATGCCCAGCTTCAGCAGCATGTCGTATTCAGGGTACAGCTTTGTGTCAGGCGTCGTCGCGTCAATGTTCTTCAGCTCCAGCCACTGGCCCACAAAGTTCGTCACAAACGCCGCCGCCCTCGGGCTCTTCAGCAGCCGCTCCGTCTGCGCCTTCAGCACCTCAGGCTGGGTCAGCCTCCCCTCGCCCGCCACTTTGATCAGCTCCTCATCCGGCATCGAGCTCGTGAGAAAATACGCCAGCCTCGCAGCCAGCGCGCGGTCACTGAGCCTGCCCGGATGCTCCTCCAAAAGAAGGAAAGCCGGTGAGGTCAGGATGGCGCGCAAGCCCACGCGCATCGCCCCTTCAAAGCTCCCTCCTGCGTCCAGCGACTGCTGCGCCAGCGCGATGTACGGCACCGCCTCGTCCTGCTCCAACGGTCTCCTGAAAGCACGCGCCGCAAAGCTCGTCAGACCGCTTTTCACCGCCAGCTTCACATCCGTGGGCGCGAGTTCATAGCCGAGCTGCTTGCCATCACGAAACTTCTTCTGCTTCTCGCCCAGCTCAGTCAGCGGCACCTCCCCCAGCGCCTTCTTCAGGCTCGCAGGCGGCCATTCGGCAGACAGCGGCCCCTCCACCTCGATCCACTGCATCGCCAGCCCAGTCCCCTGAAACTCCGCCGCCCCCACATTGTAAATGTTCTGCCCCTTCTTGTCCCGCCCCACACGGTCGCAGTTGATCACGATGTGCTCGCTCCCATCCAGCCGCGTCGTAAACTCAAACTCACGCGGCTTGTCCGCCGGCAGCTCGCAGTAGCTCAGCAGGCGCTTGTTCTTGTAGTTGTTGCTGTAAATCATCAGCGTCAGCGGCTCGCCATCGCTTTGCACCGCATTGCCGGAGAGCCTGATGCGGTACATCCCCGGCCCCGGCAGGCGGCACTGCTTCAGCCCCACCAGGTAGTCCCCCGTGGTGAACATGATCACCTCCTTCTCATTCTCACGGAACATCACCCGGTGCCCGCTCTTTGGGTTCGTCTTGTCGCTCAGCGTCCCCGGCGGCGTGTCCAGGTTCTTGCGGATCCCCGGCTCGTTCTTGTAGCTGTACCGCTGGTTGATCCCCACCGGTTTCTTCGTCAGCACGATCGCCGCATCCAGCGCCGCATCTGCTGCCTCCAGGTACTTCTCGATCTGCAGCTGTGAAAACCTCAGCCCCTCCGCCACCGTGTCAAAGCCATGCAGCGGCGTGTCCTCCGGCAGGATGTGCTTCAGCGGCAGCGAGATGCCCAGCAGGTCATGCACCGTGTTCTCATACTCCGTGCGGTTCAGCCTGCGCAGCACCGTGCGTCCGTTCTCCTTCTGCTGCGCCGTTTCGTAGTCATGCAGCGGCGTCTTCAGTGCCGCTAAAAAAGACTTCGCAGCCCCCGGTTCCGGCCGGGGCTTCTTCACCGGCGGCATCTCCCCCTGGCTCACCCGGTCATAGACCTTCACCCACGCATCAAAATTCTTCCGCTCCTCCGGCTTAAACGCCAGCCCCGTCAGATCCAGCCCCCCTTTCTTCACCTCCCCATCATGGCACTCCGTGCAGTGCTGCTCCAGAAACGGAGTCACCGGCGGCAGCGGAGCGGCGCCAAGCCCTCCCATGAAAAGGCAGAGACCGAATGCAGAAACAAAAAATCGTGACATGACGCAGGCGCAGAGAAGGCAAGTGAAGGTGAAACGCGCGTGCAGTATGCCAGATTAGGCCGTGAATGCACAAGCCCGCATTGCAAATGCACTCACCGGCACCCCCGTCACTTCCCCGCCTTCTGCTGCTTCTCCAGCTCCTTCCGAAACGCCCCCTCCCGGTCCTCCACATAGCGCATGTACCCCGCAGGATCGACAAACGGATTCCCCTCCCCCTTGCCCAGCCGCTCATATTTCGCCTCCATGCCGTAGTAACCGCCATGGGCTCCTAGAAACAGGTCCACCGGCAACGCCTTCAGCACCTTGAAAGTGTTCTCATAATCCGTCGCGATGCCCGGGTAGCTCTTGTTCCCCACCAGCACATAGCCAGGGTTCACATTCGGACTGCCGATGATTACCGCATTCAGCTTTTTGCCCCTCTCCTCCACCTCCATCGTCCACGTCGTGCAGCCCGGCGTGTGTCCCGCTGTCAGCCGGGCCACCAGCACGGAGCCGCCCAGCTTCACCGCCTCGCCATCCTTCAGCCGACGGTCCACCCTGGCAGGCGGGAACTGCGTGTAATCCCCTTTCCCGATCCGCGGCTTCTTCGCACCGCCGCCTTCCACCGCGTCCGCGTCCTGCTCCATCACATAATACTTCGCCCCCGTCTGCTTCACGATCTCCGCACTGCCTGCACAATGATCCGAGTGCGCATGGCTGATCAGCAGAATACGAATGTCCTCAAACTTAAACCCCAGCTTCTCCACGCTCGCGCGGATCAGCGGCACGGACTCCTCCAGGCTGCTGTTGATCAGGATGTGCCCCTCCGGCGTCGTAATCAGGTACGAAGCCAGATCGCGCGACCCCACATAGTACAAGTTTCCCGCGATCTGGTGCGGCGGAAACGGCTCCGTCCAGCTCGACATGTCCAGGGCGTCAGCGCGGCTGCAGCTCAGCAGAAGAAGAAAAAGAACAGCAAGGCGGGAGTGGAGGCGGTCAGTCATGGCTGGGGGTGGTTCCGAGAATTTTCATGCGCTGCTCATTGTTCAGCTTTCGCATCGCAGCCACTTCACGGTGAAACGCCTCCAAGTCGCCGCTTTTTTCCTTCAGCAGCCGCTCAAACCCCGGCACCATCGTGTAATAGGTGGCCACCGTGTTCAGGCGCGCATTGTTCCACGTCTCAGGCGCATGGTGGATGTGGAGTTTCACATACGGGCCGATGTCCGCCGCCTCCTTCAGCATGCCGTCAAACACCCGGCTCTTCGCCAGCCGCTCCGCCTCCACGCTCGCGTGGGTCGCGGCATACACCTTCTTTAGCCTCTCGCGCGTGCTTAGCATCAGCCTCACCACCTCCCGGCTCTTGTTCAGGCTCTGCTCATACGCCCGCAGCCCCCGCACATTCCCCTTCGCCCGCAGCCAGCGCCTCACTCCATCCTCCGCGTTCGCCGTGGCAAAGGCCTCGTTGAAGTCCGTGTCCCCGGGCACGAAAACCTTCGCATGTGTCAGCTCATGGAAAATGAGCTCCGCCAGCTCCGCATCGCTGCGGTGCAGGAAAGTGTTCAGCACCGGGTCCGCCAGATAGCCCAGCGTCGAGTAGGCCTCCACCCCGCCCACAAACACATCATACCCCTTCTCCTTCAGCTTGTCCGCCTCCTGCTTGGCATCCCTTTCCGTGAAAAAGCCCCGGTACTTCAGCCCCCCTACCAGCGGATACCACCACGTCTTGCCCTCGGCGGAAAACTCCGGCGCCGCATACACCACCCACACCACATACGGCCGCTTCAGGTCGCAGTACTTCCCGAAGCTCTTCGTCGGCAGCCGCAGGTCGCTCGCCGCAAAGGTCCGCAGCTCCTCGATCAGCCGCAGCCGCTGCTTCACCTTTTCCGCCACCGTCGGGTCCGCCAGCACCTGCTCATTCGGCCTCGCCTTGCGCCAGATCTCCGTCTGCCCGCCGATCGCCTGCGTGTAAAATTTCACCGTGCTGCACGCGCAAAGAAGGATGGCGGGCAGCAGAGCGAACCAGTTGCGCGTTAAAATCATCCTGCCAGTTTAGGGCATCCACTCCAACCGACCAACATCAATGTCCTTCATCCACGACGATTTTCTGCTGTCCACCAAGTCCGCCAGCCGCCTCTACCACACCTTTGCCAAGGACGAGCCCATCCTGGACTACCACAATCACCTTCCCCCGAAGGACATCGCGGAAAACCGCCAGTTCAAAAATCTCTTCGAAATCTGGCTTGAGGGCGACCACTACAAGTGGCGCGCCATGCGCTGCAACGGCGTCCCCGAGGAGTTCATCACCGGCAAGGCCTCCCCGCGCGACAAATTCCTCGCTTGGGCCAAAACCGTCCCCCACACCCTCCGCAATCCCCTCTACCACTGGACCCACCTCGAACTGAAGCGCTACTTCGGCATCGACACCCTCCTCGATGAAAAGACCGCCCCCGCCATCTGGGAGCAGACCGAGGCCGCCCTCGCCAAACCCGAAATGAGCGCCCGCGGCATCCTCCGCACGCAAAAGGTCAAAGCCCTCTGCACCACCGACGACCCCATCGACGACCTCGCCCACCACCAGAAGTGCGCCGCCGACGGCTTTGAAGTCGGCGTCTATCCCACCTTCCGCCCGGACAAAGCCCTTGCCGTCCACCTTCCCGATGCCTGGAACGCCTGGTGCGACAAGCTCAGCGCCGCCAGCGGCATCGAGGTGAAAAGCTACGCCTCCCTGCTCGATGCCCTCAAGCAGCGCCACGACTTCTTCCACAGCGTCGGCGGCCGCCTCAGTGACCACGGCCTGAACTACTGCCATGCCAATTTTGTCAGCGATGCCGAAGCTGAGCGCATCTTCCAAAAGGCCCGCTCCGGCACCGCCGCCAGCGCCCAGGAGCAGGATCAGTTCGCCAGCAACATCATGCTCCATGTCGGCCGCCTCAATGCCGCACGCGGCTGGACCATGCAGCTCCACCTCGGCCCCGTCCGCAACAACAACAGCCGCCTCGCCCGCGAGATCGGCGCAGACGTCGGCTGCGACAGCATCGGCGACTGGCCCCAGGCGGAAACCCTCTCCCGCTTCCTCGATCGCCTCGACACGGAAAACGCCCTGCCCAAGACCGTCCTCTACAACGTCAACCCCAACGCCAACTACGTCTTCGGCACCATGGCCGGAAATTTTGCTGATGGCACCACCCCCGGCAAAGTCCAGTTCGGCTCCGGCTGGTGGTTCGTGGACCAGAAGGAAGGCATGGAGTGGCAGATCAATGCCCTCAGCAATCTCGGACTCCTCAGCCGCTTCATCGGCATGCTCACCGACAGCCGCAGCTTCATGAGCTTCCCCCGCCACGAGTACTTCCGCCGCACCCTCTGCAACCTCCTCGGCACCGACATTGAGTCCGGCCTCATCCCCAATGACGACGCCCTCGTCGGCTCCATGGTCAAAAACATCTGCTACGCCAATGCGAAGGCCTACCTCGGCCTGAAGGTGTCCTGATCCAGTTCATCGCAGCTTGTACCGCCCGCGCTCCGTCCGGTGGTCCTCGAAAAGCTCCCGCTTCAGCATCTGGGAATACTTCCAGTGCTGAAGCGAATCGAACGCCACGCATTGGTGGAAGCAGATGATCAGCCAGAACTCGAACTGATAGAAACCCTTCGAGCATTTGTGCCGCAGCCGGCCCTGCGCCACCCACGCCCCCGGCCAGCCGCCCGCAAGCTCCAGCAGATGCAGACACCACTCCGGCGTGCGCCATGCATCCAGGCGCGCCTTGCGCTTGTCGCTCCGGTACGCCGCATAGGTGATCACTGACATGGCGCAGACATAGGCCGCCAGCATCCAGATCTCCCAGGCCGTCTGCAGCCAGGCATACGCAGGCAGCACCAGCAGCGCAGCCAGAACAAGCAGCCTCCACAGGCTCAGATTCGCCACCTCACGCACCTGCACCGCATTCTGCGCACACGGGCGCTGTTGCGCATCCAGCCCCCAGTTGAAGCGGATCTCCTCCCCCGCCCTCGGCGTGTGGCACCACCTGGCAAAATCACGCCGATGCAGAAACAGCCGCTTGTCGTTAAATTGCACCCAGCCAAACCCCTTGTCCGCATGCCATTCAATGACTCGGGCCGTGTACTCAGGCCGGCGCGTTTCAGCTATCATCGTTCGGCAGCAGGAGAGAAGCAGGAGTGGACATCGGCATGATCATACCACCAGACACAGCTTTCTACCGCGAGCAAGCAGCTCTCCACACCACCCTTCCGCCGCCAGCCCTCAGCAGGACTTGGCGTGGAAGGAGAACACATGCAGGAAGGTCCGGGCGATGATCGCCAGATCCAGGGAGAAAGACCAGTTCTGGCAGTACTCGATGTCCGAGGTCACGCGGTGCTTGATCTCGCTGGCATCATCCACCGGGCCGCGATGTCCGCGCACCTGGGCCAGCCCCTTCCCCCCGGCTTCACCGTGTGGCGCAGCGCATACTGGCTGCACTCCATCGCAAACAGTACGTCATGCTCCGCCATGTGCGGGCGTGGGCCCACCACGGACATGTTTCCCAGCAGCACGTTCAGGAACTGCGGCATCTCATCGATGCTCAGCTTCCTCATCAGCCCGGCTGAAATGTACAGCAGCGCCTGCCATTAGGCCTCCCTGTCCATCGTCCCAAACGCCAGCCACCACTTCTCCTCCAGCTCCAAAATCGGCCCCGTCGCACGGTCCGCCATCGTCCTCGGAAAGCATGTCATCACACACCCGTAGGCGCCGCTCAGAAACACCAGCCACCACACCGCCACCTCATGTGCGCGCGGCCCCCGCCCTTCCCACACCCTCGCCACCAGCCAGCACGCAAACGCCTTGCCCGCCAGCCAGGGGATCAGGAAATACGTGCCCACCGGCAGCTTCACATTCGCCCACGGCAGCACGCAGAGGCACAGCGCCACAGTGGCAAGCGCAAGTCTGCGGAGAATGATCGGAAACGTAAAGATCCCACGGTCTCTCCCCATCCATGCCCCGGTCAAGATTCAGAGAGCTTAAGTAAACCAAGACACACCTTACCGACATCTGAACCGTCAAAAAGTGGAGTTCTTCTAACAGGAACGGATGCTTATGGCAGTTCAGAAACAGGGAAGATGGAGCAGCGTCTCAACCAATGGCGGTAGCATGATCAAATTACCTCCCCCTCGTTACAGCATGCCCGCATTGATTATGAAGCTGTCTTTTGACTCTGGTATCTCCAAGGTCGATCATGCATATTCCGCCTCCTCGGCCTCTCCCATAGCTCCCTGCTCATTTTTCGCCTTTCAAACTTCACACACCAGCACGAACCCATGAAAAAACGCATTCTCATCACTGGCGGCGCCGGTTTCCTCGGCTCTCACCTCTGCGAACGCCTGCTGGAGCAGGAAAACGAAATCATCTGCGCAGACAACCTCTTCACCGGGCGCAAGCAAAACATCGCCCACCTGCTCGATCACCCCAACTTTGAGTTCATCCGTCACGACATCACAGACCCCATCCGCGTCGAGGTGGACCAGATCTACAACCTCGCCTGCCCCGCCTCCCCTCCCCACTACCAATACAACGCCATCAAGACCATCAAGACCTCCGTCTTGGGCGCCATCAATGTCCTCGGCCTCGCCCGCCGCCTCCAGGCCCGCGTCTTCCAGGCCTCCACCTCCGAAATCTACGGCGACCCCGAAGTCCACCCCCAGCCCGAAAGCTACTGGGGCCACGTCAACACCATCGGCCCCCGCTCCTGCTATGATGAGGGCAAGCGCGTCGCCGAGACCCTTTTCTTCGACTACCACCGCCAGAACGGCGTGGACATCCGCGTCGTCCGCATCTTCAACACCTACGGCCCCCGCATGCTCCCGGACGATGGCCGCGTCGTCTCCAACTTCATCGTCCAGGCCCTCAAAGGCAACGACATCACCATCTACGGCGACGGCCAGCAGACCCGCAGCTTCTGCTATGTCGATGATCTGATCAGCGGCTTCATCAAGTTCATGGAAACAGACGACTTCACCGGCCCCGTCAACATCGGCAACCCCGGGGAGTTCACCATGCTCGAGCTCGCAGAGCTCGTCCTCCAGAAAGTCGGCGGCAAGTCCAAGATCGTATTCCGCCCCCTCCCTGCAGACGATCCCAAGCAGCGCCAGCCGGACATCTCCCTCGCCAAGCAACGCCTCGGCTGGGAGCCTAAAATCCCGTTGTCTGAAGGTCTTGACCGCACCATTGCTTACTTTGCCCAGCTTCTGGCAGGCCCGGCGGCCAAGCAGCCCCGCCCCATGAAAGCACCTCTCAAAAAACTCACCCTCAACTAATTTACCCCCCTCCAATCCCCTTATGAGAATCTGCTGCATCGGCGCCGGTTATGTCGGTGGCCCCACCATGGCGATGATCGCCGCCAAATGTCCTCACATCCGCGTCGATGTCGTGGACCTCAATGCCGAGCGCATCGCCGCCTGGAACTCCGCAGACCTCCCCGTCTATGAGCCCGGCCTCGATGATCTCGTCCAGGGCTCACGTGGCAAAAACCTCTTCTTCTCCACCGAAGTCAAAGCCGCCATCCGGGACGCAGACATCATCTTCGTCAGCGTCAACACCCCCACCAAAACCTTCGGTGTCGGTGCCCACAAGGCCGCCGACCTCCGCTTCGTTGAAGCCGTCGCCCGCACCATCGCCGAAGTCGCAGACGCCCCCAAGATCATCGTCGAAAAAAGCACCATCCCCGTCCGCACCGCAGAAGCCATCAAGACCATCCTCGCCTCCAGCGAAAAAGGCCTGCAGCACCAGGTGCTCTCCAACCCCGAGTTCCTCGCCGAAGGCACCGCCGTCGCAGACCTCACCAGCCCGGACCGCATCCTCATCGGCGGAGAGCAGACCCTCGGCGGCCTCGCTGCCATCGAAACCCTCGTCAGCGTCTATGCCAACTGGGTTCCCCGTGAGCGCATCCTCACCACCAACCTCTGGTCCTCCGAGCTCTCCAAGCTCGTCGCCAACGCCTTCCTCGCGCAGCGCATCTCCTCCATCAACAGCATCTCCGCCCTCTGCGAAAAGACCGGTGCAGACGTCGATGAAGTCGCACGCGCCATCGGCACCGACTCACGCATCGGCCCCAAGTTCCTCAAGTCCTCTGTCGGCTTCGGCGGCTCCTGCTTCCAGAAGGACGTGCTCAATCTCGTCTATCTCTGCGGCCACTTCGGCCTGCCTGAAGTCGCCGCTTACTGGGACCAGGTCATCCTCATGAACGACTGGCAGAAGCACCGCTTCGCCGAACGCGTCCTCCGCACCCTCTTCAACACCGTCACCGGCAAGCGCATCGGCGTCCTCGGCTTCGCCTTCAAAAAGGACACCAACGATACCCGCGAATCCGCCGCCATCTACGTCTGCAAGGACCTCCTCGAAGAGCGCGCCAGTCTCTCCATCTACGACCCCAAGGTCGGCTCCGCACAGATCTGCAAAGACCTCGAAATCGAAAGCGGCAGCCCCAATGTCGAGTTCGCCACCAGCGCCGCCCAGGCCGCAGCCGGCGCCCACGCACTCCTCGTGCTCACCGAGTGGGATGAGTTCCGCACCCTCGACTTTGAAGCCATCTACGACTCCATGGTCAAACCCGCCTGGATTTTCGACGGCCGCAGCCTGCTCGACCACGCAAAGCTCCGCCAGATCGGCTTCAAGGTTTACAGCATCGGCAAGCCCCTGCCCCAGGAAGCAGCCGCATAGCCGAGGCGGCCACCAGGCACGCCCTTCACGCACCCAGGCAGGCAACCCGCAGCCTGCCTGGGAGGCGTCACTCTAAAGTAGCATGCCAGCCCCTCAGCCAGGTGCCCATGCACAAAGCCCCGCTCCCTCGGGCACCCCACGCCACCCAGAAGAAAAGACACCGGGCTGCCGGATGTGCAGGCGGCGAATGACCACATCAACCGTGCGCTGCAGAGCGACCCGACGAGCCAGGACGCGCAGGAGCTGGCGGCACGCTTTGCGGTAGGACAGAGGCAGTGGCAGGCGGTGCTGACGCACCTGAACAAGATGGAGCTGAAAAAGCGCCCTGACCTGATGCTGATGAAGGCGACGGCGCTGCAATTTTCCGGCCAGGAGGATGCGGCGGTGGCATCTGCCAAGCAAATGGAGACGGCACTGCGCGAGATGGCGAAGAGTGCCACGGCGATCGGGCCGGAGGTGAGGTTTTCAATCGCGATGAGCCTTAGCCTGCAGAGGAAGTTTGATGAGGCGCTGAAACTGCTGGATCAGGGCATCCAGATCAGCCCGGAGAGCCAGGACCTGATCATGGGTTTTCTGGGGGACTGCGAGGAGCTGACGACGGGGGCAGCAGACCGGCAGAAGTATGCGACCAGCTGGGCATGAAGGAGCAGGCTGCGAAGCACCGCTCTGCCTCGCTGACGTACTTGGCGGATGCGACGGGCAAGGCTGCGGCAGTCCAGTAAACTGAGGGAAAAATGAAGGAGGCACGGCCGGGTGGCCGGGCTTTTTTGAGATGAAAACGAGGATGGAGGGGATGGGTGGCGGCGGCATGAAAGGCAGTCTAAAGCCTGCTGAACGGCGTAAGCCTTTTGGGGTCTAAAGTGCGCGCACCTTGACATTCGGGGTGAAAGCATGCCCTAAGTAGGCCCTTTTACCGATACAACCTGTTCATACGCACATGCCCAAAGCCCTGATCATTGCCGAAAAGCCCAGTGTCGCAGCGGACCTTGCCCGCGCACTTGCCAAAGCCCCCGGCATGAAGCCCTTCGTGAAAGAAAAGGACTGGTATGAGAATGACACGCATGTGATTTCTTCTGCGGTGGGTCATCTGCTGGAACTGGGGATGCCGATGGTGGACGGGAAGAAGATCGGGTGGGGATTCACAAGCCTGCCGATCATGCCGGAGCAGTTTGAGCTGAATCCGATCGAGAGCAGCGCGGACCGGTACAAGCTGCTGACGAAGCTGCTGAAGCGCAAGGACATCGACACGGTGATCAATGCGTGCGACGCCGGGCGCGAGGGGGAGCTGATCTTTCGCTACATCATGGACGCGAGCGGCTGCAAGAAGCCGGTGCAGCGGCTGTGGATGCAGTCGATGACGCAGGGTGCGATCCTGGACGCGTACAAGCATCTGAGGACGAACGAGCAGATGCTGCCGCTGGCGGACGCGGCGAAGTGCCGAAGCGAGAGCGACTGGCTGGTGGGCATCAATGGCACTCGTGCGCTGACGGCGCTGAATTCACGGCACGGGGGCTTTCGCCTGACGCCGGTGGGCCGTGTGCAGACGCCGACGCTTTCGGTGCTGGCGCAGCGGGAGCGGGACATCGCGGCGTTTGTGCCGCGCACGTATTTCGAGGCGATCGCGCTGTTTGAAGTGAAGGCCGGGCAGTATGCGGGGCGATGGATCGACGAGAGCTTCAAGAAGGACGAGAACGACGAGCACAAGAAGGCGGAACGCCTGTGGGACGAGGGCACGGCGCAGGCCATTGCAGACCGCTGCAAGGGCAAGCCAGGTGTCATCGAGCAGGTGACCAAGCCGACGCGGCAGGCGCCTCCCCTGCTCTACGATCTGACGAGCCTGCAGCGTGAGGCGAGCAACCGCTTTGGATTCTCCGCGCGGCGCACGCTGCAAATCGCGCAGGCGCTTTATGAGAAGTTCAAGGTGCTGACCTATCCGCGTACTGATTCACGTCATCTGCCGGAGGATTATCTCGGCACGGTGACGGACACGCTCAAAACGTTTGCGAGCCATGACAGCCGCAAGCAGGACGCGCTGCCGCATGAGCTGGGCACGCATGCGGCCACGGCGCTGGACAACAAATGGGTGCGGCCGAACAAGCGCATTTTCGACAGCAGCAAGGTCAGCGATCACTTTGCCATCATCCCGACGGGTCAGATCCCGCCGAAGGAGCTGCCGGAGGCGGAGCAGAAGCTCTTTGACATGGTGGCGCGGCGATTTGTGGCGGTGTTTTTCCCTGCAGCCGAGTTTGAAGTGACGACGCGCATCACGCGCGTGGGCCAGGATGCCTTCCAGAGCAATGGCAAGGTGCTGAAGGAGCCAGGCTGGCTGGCGGTGTATGGCAAGAAGGCTGCGGAAGAAGCTGCCGAAGGCGGCGAAGACGCGGCCAAGCTGCTGGTGGCCGCCAATACGGGAGACAAGGCGGAGACTCTGGATGTGGAGGTGAACGAGCACCAGACGAAGCCGCCGCCCCGCTACACGGAAGCGACGATTCTTTCGATGATGGAAGGCGCCGGCAAGCTGGTGGAAGATGAAGAGCTGGCAGAGGCGATGAGCGAGCGCGGACTGGGCACGCCTGCGACGCGCGCGGCGATCATCGAAGGCCTGATCATGGACCGGTATATCGAACGTGTGCAGCGTGATTTCCACGTGACGGCCAAGGGGCTGGCGCTCATCGAGCAGATCAGCGCGATCGGCATTGATGCGCTGAGTTCGCCTGAGATGACGGGCCAGTGGGAATACAAGCTGCGGCAGATGGAGCACCGGGAGCTGGACCGCGAAAGCTTCATGCGAGACATCCGGCACCTGACGAAGCAGGTGGTGGAAAAGACGAAGGCGTACTCGAAGGCGGCGAAGGACAAGGTGTTTCCTGAATTCAAGGCCACCTGCGGCGTGTGCGGCAGCAAGGAAGGCTACAAGCAGACGGAGGAATTTTACGGCTGCAAAAATCCGAAGTGCAAGGTGCGCGTCTTCAAGACAGTGGCCAGCCGTACGCTGAGCGATGAGGAGATTCGCACGCTGATCGAGCAGCGATTTGTGGGGCCGCTGGAGGGCTTCCGCAGCAAGAAGGGCAAGGAATTCAGCGCTGCGCTGCAGATCAAGGATGACATGAAGGTGGCCTTTGTGTTTGGTGACGGCAGCGATCCTGACAGCATCAACTGGGATGAGTGCCCGGTGATCACGGACTGCCCGGTGTGCGCGAAGAAAGGCCGCAAGGGTGAGAAGATTTACGAAACGTCTGACGCGTACCAGTGCAAGATCAACGCCACGGAGACGAGCAAGTGCAACGCGCGACTGCCCAAGAAGCTGTGCCAGAAGGACATCACGCCAGAGAATGCGCGTGAGTTCTTTGAGAACGGCAAGACCTCGCTCATCACGGGCATGATCTCCAAGCGGGGACGCCCCTTCAGCACCTTCCTGATTTGCACGCCGGGTGAAAAACGCATCATGGGCTGGGAGTTCCCGCCGCGTGAAGCGAAGCCGAAGGCCGAGAAGAAGCCGAAGAAGCCTGCCGGGGTGAGCGGGCGGTGAGAGTGATGCGGGCAGGAATGCCTGCAACGAATCTAATTGGGACTCCCATCCAGCCGATGGGAGTCTGGCGAAGTGGCAACGGCCTGGAGAAGGCTGCGCCTAGGGTGGGTGCAACGAGGGCATGCCGGCCCTGATTCTAGACTTGGCCTGATTCCACGATTTGCAGTCTACTTCTCTGATGGCATGACAAGCCTTCCCCTGCCCTGCGGCGTAAGAGCCGGAGGGGTGAGAATTCCCCCCCACTGCGCTGACTCGCAGTTGCCTCAGGGTGTAGAAGGGTTCGTTGGATTCGATGAGGCGTCGCGCTCCGTTTTTGCGCCTCGGGCCAAAAAGCTCGCGCTGGGATTCGAAGATGCTTTCCACAAACTCGCGGCTGCCCAGTGCGAGGCCATCGGTGAAGTAACGCACCCGGAGGCGCACTAGCTCCGCGGGGCTCAGCTTTCCTTTTTCCGCCAGCACGGCACGCGCAGACTCCACGCTCACACCGCGCTGCACCACTGTTTCATTCTGCGCATCCTTGATCTCACGCCCCTCCGCGTGCAGCAGGCTGCGGTAGGCTGCGGCAGCGCCCGCGCTGCGCCTGCCGTCCACTGGCTTGGCCTGAGCCTTGCACAGGCCACGCTGCGCACGCCGGCTGCCGCCGAGGGCTTCGGCGTAGCCGCACCAGCGGTAGTCTTTCGGGTCTTGGACGAGACCGGCACGCACGGGATTGAGGCTGATGTAGGTGGCCATGGTGCGCAGCGGCTCGTCTTTGCCTTCGACGAGCACGCTTTTGAAGCGGTCCATCCACAGGGTGCCGCGACGGCTGCGGCGTTTGTTGAACCAGCGGCTGAAGCATTCTTTGATTTCCTTTACGAAGAGGAAGAGATCGCAGAAGCACTTTTTGAGCGTCTCCAGCTTCTGCTCTGCCAGTACGGCCATGCCGCGCGAGCGGAAATCCGCCAGCTCATCGCGTAGCAGGCTGAGGTAGGTTTTGCTGTAGAGGATGCTGAGGTGATCGAAGAGCTTGTATTCGCCATGTAGGCCATCGAAGCGCTGGAGCCAGGTGGGGCGATGGAGCACCTCGGCGAGGAGGTGGAAGTGATTGCCCATG
Organism: Prosthecobacter fluviatilis; assembly: GCF_055388355.1. NCBI lineage: Bacteria > Pseudomonadati > Verrucomicrobiota > Verrucomicrobiia > Verrucomicrobiales > Verrucomicrobiaceae > Prosthecobacter > Prosthecobacter fluviatilis. Next base: position 6,250,840 of record NZ_AP043782.1, on the reverse strand, counting down.
AGGCAGTAGGTGACGATCTTGATGCCGGAGAACTCCGCCATGCGCCAGATGATGCGACGGAGGGCTTCTTTTTCGACATCATCGAACCAGATTTCGCCGCCGCAGGTGCGAGACATGACGTGGTAGCAGTAGGGCTCCAGCGGCCCGTTGCCAAGGATACGCCTACGTCCGCCGGATCAGGAACGCGCAGCAGGGTAGAGGCCGGTTTTGGCATTCACACCGACGAGCTGCACCTCAAGCGGGAGGTGTTGGGACTGAGGAGATTGTCCGGTCTTCATGGACGCAAGTTGGACAAAAAAGGGGCGGTCATGCGATTGATGGGTTCCAAAGAGAGCTACTTTTTCTCGGCGGTCAGATCCTCGTTTTTGTTGCTGCGGCCTTTCATGCGGCCGTTTTTAGCGGGCAGGTCAAACTCCGCCCAGGCTCCGTTGGAGTAGTCAATGCGCAGGAGCTTTCCGGTGACTTTCCATTTCCCCGGAATATTGCCTGAGATCACGCTGCCGTTGCTGAGGAGCTCTTTGTCCATGGCGAAATCTCCCACTTTGAAGACCCAGCGGCCGACCAGCGCGTCCTCCGCATCAGGCTTTCCGGCGGTGTCTGTGGACTGCAGGACGCAGCGAAAACCGTAGTACGGGCGGCGCTGGGCGGGCGGGATGCCTCCGCGATTGCCGGAGAGCGCATCATCCGCCTCATAGCCGTACCAGGAGCCACCGCGTGCCACGCGGCGCTCCTTGGCATCGTCGATCCAGTCTGAGCACCACTCCCAGACGTTGCCGCCCAGGTCATGGATGCCCTGGCTGTTGGCCTGAAATGTCATCACAGGGGCCGTCGTGGCAAAGCCGTCTGAGCTGCCCTGAAAGAAGAAGTGCTTGGGAAATTTTGCCGTGAAGGCCGCATCAGCGTAGTTTCCGGAGCCGTTGGGCGGTGGCAGTGACGCGCCCCAAGGGAAGACTTTGTCAGCGGCTTTGCCCTTGGCGGCAGGCGGGCCAGCTTTTGGCTCCTTGCCCGCCAGCCCCACAGCGGTGCTCCATTCCTCATCGGTGGGCAGGCGATACGTGCGACCCTCCTTCTTGGAAAGCCAGTCGCAAAAGCCCACTGCTTCGTCCCACGACACCATCGTCACCGGCTCGCTGTCATCGGCGCTCAGGGAGACACTTTCAAACGAAACCGCTTTCCACGAGCTGCCTGCATCTGCCGAGGCGCTCGCATAGCTGGCATAGTCTCCCCGGCGTGTCTCGTGGATGCACATGAGGACGGTTGTGCCCGGCACCGGGACGAACTTCATGCCGAGGCTGTTGGTGTAGGGGCCGTCCAGGGGCGCCGCCGCTGCCGCGCCACGTGTGGCAGCCACATCATCGCCTGCATTTGCCAGGCTTTCGCGGAGCTGCTTCACATGCAGCGCGCCGTCCACATTCTGCGCCGTGGTAAGCTCATCCTGCACCTGCGCCAGCCCTTTGTCGTAGCGCTGGCGGGCGTCTGTCAGCGAAAGCTTTCGTGTGGACCGGAGCTTGGCGGCCTCAATCTTGTAGGCGGCGTAGATGTTCTTGAGGGACTCCGGCGGCGGAGCCTCTGCATCGGTGAGCAGCAGCCCCTGGTCCGTGCGCTCGATGTCGGCCTTGATCCTCACCAGAGCGTCCAGGTCCTTGCGCTTGGCGGCGGCTGCACTCTCGCGCTCCAGCGCGGGCTTCACCCGGGCATTCAGCGCCTTGATCCCCTCCTCATAAGGAATCGTCACGCTCTTGAGCACAAAGGATTCATAGCCGGCCTTCAGCGACTCCAGCCGCTGCTGCGCCTCCACAGGCAGGGCTGGCTCGGCGGCGTGCAGGCTGCATGTCAGGGCAAGTGCCAAGCTGGCGATCACGGCGCGGCGCGGCCGAAACGGGAAAAGGCTCATCCGGACACAGAACCGAATCCCAGCACGTAGTCAAAGTTCTTTGGCAGTGCACGCGTGATCACAAACGTTTGCAATCAATGCCCGGCATGGAGGGGTGGAGAATGCCTTATTCCCATTTTTTGTGAAACAGTGGATTGGGTGCCTTCACAGCCAGTAGACTGGCAGATTTAGAGCACAGCGGTTTCCTGCGCCATGCAGCTTCCTTCGCCCAAGCGCCCGACTACGAATAGATTCGCATGCCGGTGTTTTTTTGCCGCACGCTCGCCGACGGATGGGCTGGCAGCTCATTTCACGGAGATGCGATTTGCGGCGCAACTGCGCTACTTTTCTTTGGCGAGGTGGGCGTATTTGACTTTCCAGTCTTCGGGGAGGCGGACGGGGCGGCCTTCGGGCATCTGGACGAGGGCAAGGGACTGGCGGCAGGTGATGAGGAGGGCGTGGTCTTCGGCACGGCGCATTTCAAAGGAGCACCAGAAGCGGACGCGCTCGACGGTTTCGAGGCGGCCGTGGATGATGAGCTCATCGCCGAGCTTGGCGGGCTTTTTGTAGTCGATCTCAGTGCGGACGACGACGGGGAAAAGATGGGTGTGGGCCATCTCCCGGAGCTTCATGCCCATGAGGCCGGCGAGTCGGGTGCGGGCGGTCTCGATCATGCGGAGGTAGGCGATGTTGTGGACGACGCCGCCGCAGTCGGTGTCGAAGAACATGACTTCTTCGCGGGTTTCGATGGTCGGTGTTTCCTGCATGTCAGTTCAATGCGGCGCGGACGGCGGCCTCGTCGATTCCGCGCAGACCAAAGACACGGAGGACGGTGTCCTCGATGAGATTGTTGGGGCAGGAGGCACCGGCGGTGATGCCGACGGTGACGGGGCCGTCTCCGGCGAGCTTGTCGGAGTAGCTTTCCTTTTCTGCTTTGAGATGAAGGTCAAAGTGGACGATCTGCTCGAGGGATTTGAGGCAGTCGGCGGTGCGGATGAAGAAGGTGGGGAGCCGCTGCTCGCCGATTTCGACGAGGTGGGTGGTGTTGGAGCTGTTGTAGCCGCCGACGACGAGCAAGACATCGAGAGGCTGCTTGAGCAGACCGAAGAGGGAGTCCTGACGCTCCTGGGTGGCGCCGCAGATGGTGTCGAAGACCTGAAAATTAGTGACGCCAGCCTCGGGGCCATGGCGGTCGAGCACGGCCTGGCGGAGGCGGCGCTGGACTTCCTCGGTCTCTGACTTGAGCATGGTGGTCTGATTGGCGACGCCGATGCGGGTGAGGTGGAGATCGGGATCGAAACCGTCGGAATGAGCGCCGGCGGGAAAGCGCTTCAGGAAGGCCTCTTTGTCACCGCCGTTGCGGATGTAGTCGCAGACGTAGTCAACGTCTGAGAGGGTGAGGACGACGAGGTAGTTGCCCATGCCGTCGTCTCCCATGGCGCGGGAGGAGGTGGCGCGTGTTTCCTCGTGGCTGGCCTTGCCGTGAATGATGGAGGTGTAGCCGGTTTTGGCGTACTGGCGGACGCGCTTCCAGACGCTCATGACGTCGCCACAGGTGGTGTCCACGACCATGCAGCCGCGGGCGGCGATGAGCTTCATGAGGCGGGTTTCGGCACCGAAGGCGGGGACGATGACGACGTCCTCCGGCGTCAGGGTGGCGACGGTGGCCTCATGCTCGGCATTGGGGATGCTGACGACGCCCATTTCCGTGAGCTGGCGGTTGACCTCCTGATTGTGGATGATCTCTCCGAGGAGGAAGACGCGGCGGTCGGCGAAGACTTTGCGGGCGGCGTAGGCGAGGTCGATGGCGCGCTCGACACCGTAGCAGAAGCCGAAGTCACGGGCGAGGCGGATGGTGGTGTTTCCGATCTGGACGACGCTGCCTTTGGCGCGAATCTGCTCGACGATGTGACTGCGGTAGTGGGTCTCCACCTCGGCCTGCACGCGCTCCATGACCTCCGGGGTGCGAACGTTCACACGACGGGCGGCTGGAGCAGGTGCAGACATGAGATGAGATGGGGTGGGGTGGATCAGTAGTACATCTTGCCTTTGGCGGCGTCTTCAAAGACCTTGTTGCTCATCATGTAGGAGTCAGGCGGGTCGGCGAGGCTGCTGTCATCGAGAACGGGGAGGGTCTTGCCGATGGTGGCGTCTTCGGGCTGTGAGGAGGCGATGTTGAGCGGGGTGCCGGAGCGGACCATGCTGAAGATCTTCTGGGCGGACTTGATGGGGAGACGGACGCAGCCGTGGGTGCAGGGGTAGGGCTTGACCCAGCCCCAGTGCATGCCGTAGGCGGACTTGAACTCCATCCAGAAGGTCATCGGATAGCCAGCGCCGGGGCTGCTGGCACGACGGCGGTTGGCCACCTTGCTGTAGATGGTGAAATTGCCGGTGGGCGTCGGGCTGCTGGCGGTGCCGACGGAGCACGGGGTGGCGAGGAGGACTTCGTTGCCTTCCATGACGTAGACGCGCTGGGCGCCGGTGCTGAGCTTGACGCGGACGTTGGCAGGGTTTTTGACGGCCTTGGCAGGAGGATCAAAATTGAGGGAGTAGTTGCCTTTCTTGGCGGTGGCGCAGTTGCTGAGGGCCAGGGCGAGTCCAGCAAAGGCAAGCGCCTTGAGGGAGCGGCGGAGGACGATGAGATTGGAATTCATAGAGGGTGGGCATTTAGCACACGATCGCCCCTGCTCCACCGTTTTTCTTTGTGGATGATCCGCTTGCATAGAAAGCGAAACTTTGTCCACGTTGCGGCGTTGTATCGCCCCACATGCCCTCCCCTACCCTGATCGATGTCCTCGTACGCACGGCCGCCAGCGCCGGGTGCGAGGAGCCCACACGGCTGCGCCACGCCCTGGAAGTGGCCTCTGACAACCGACAGCCGCTGATGGACGCGGTGGTGGACAGCAGCATGGTGGATGAAGACAAGTTCTTTGCCCAGCTGGCGTCTGGCCTGGGCATGCCGTATGCGGAGGATGGTGCCGGAGATGCTGCGGAGGGGCTGAGGAACAACTTCCCTGCGAAGCTGGCGCTGAGACACCGCATCTGCCCGCTGCATGTGGCGAATGGCGAGGCGACGATCCTGACGTACAACCCCTTTGACCTGAGCGCGAGGCAGGCGGTGGGCCAGGAGCTGAGGAAACGGGTGCACTGGCAGATCGCCCCGCGGCACCGCATCCTGGAGGCGCTGCACCAGGGCTACGGCGTGGGTGCGGAAAACTTTGAGGAGCTGCTGGAGGGCCGGGAGGGCGGTGACGAGCACGATGACCTGAAGCAGGAGACGACGGTGCTGGACGAGGCGGACGAGGAGGCCACGGTGCTGAACTTTGTGAACCAGATCTTCCGTGAGGCGCTGAAGGAGCGTGCCACGGACATTCATGTGGAGCCGCTGGAGCGCGACCTGCGCATACGCTACCGTGTGGACGGCAAGCTGCTGGAGGTGCCGGTGCCGCCGAACATGCGGCTGCTGCAGGCGTCGCTGATTTCGCGCCTGAAGATCATGGCGCATCTGGACATCGCCGAGCGGCGGCTGCCGCAGGACGGACGCATCAATCTGGAGCTGGATGGCGAGCCGATCGACGTGCGTGTGGCGACGATCCCGAGCGTGAACGGGGAGTCTGTGGCGCTGCGACTGCTGACGCGCAAAAAGTTTGACCTGCAGGCCATCGGGCTGGACCCGGCGACGGAGGCGACGATCCGCAAGCTGCTGGCGGCGCCGAACGGGATCATCCTGGTGACGGGGCCCACGGGTTCTGGCAAATCGTCCACGCTGTACACGTTCCTGAAGGAGCTGAACACGAAGGAGCGCCGGATCGTGACGATCGAGGACCCGGTGGAAAACAAGCTGGACGGGATCATCCAGATCGCGGTGAAGCCGGAGATCGACCTGACGTTTGCGGCCGGGCTGCGGAGCATTCTGCGCGGCGACCCGAACGTGATCATGGTGGGGGAAATGCGCGACCAGGAGACGGTGGAGATCGCCATCCGCGGCGCGCTCACGGGCCACCTTGTGTTCTCCACGCTGCATACGAACGACGCCGTCAGCGGCATTTCCCGTCTGATCGACATGGGGATCGAGCCGTTCATGATTTCGTCTTCGGTGCGCGCCTTCCAGGCCCAGCGGCTGGTGCGTACGCTGTGCGGATTGTGCAAGCAGCCGGCGCACCATGAGGAAAGCCACCTGCGCAGCATTGGCTTCCCGCTGGAATGGAAGGACAAGCTGTTTCAACCTGTGGGCTGCCGTGCGTGCCGCAACACGGGTTTCTCCGGACGTCTGGCGATCATGGAAATCTGCCTGATGACGGAAGCCCTGCAGGACAAGATCAACAAACGGGCCGACACCATGGAACTCAAGGCGCAGGCGCTGAAAGACGGCATGGTGCCGATGAGGCAGTATGGCTTCCGCAAGGCGTCGGAAGGGGTGACGACGATCGAGGAGGTGATGACCGTGACGGCAGCGACGGAGTAGCAGTGTTGCCAAACCACTCCAAATTCTGTATTCTCCCTCCATGATTCTCGAAGACAATCCACCTGTAGCCTCACTGCTCAAACAGCTCACGGCCGACCAGAAATGGCAGGCTTTCCAGCTTCTATGGCAGGATGTGGTCAAAGATCACGCAGAGGAGATCGAGCCACCGGCATGGCATGAAAACGTTCTTCGTGAACGCCTCGAAAAAATCAAAAGTGGCAAAGCGGTCTGGCATGATCTGGACCAGGCATTTGATGATTTGCGGAAAGAGCTGGCATGAATGTCACCCTCGAAGAAGATGCCAAACAAGACCTGCGTGACAGCTTTCACTTTTACGAGGAGGACGAGCCTGGAGCCGGCTGGCACTTCCTCGACAAAATGCAAGCAGAGCTTCAAACTCTGGGCGGCTTTGGCGGAGTTCATCGTCAGCGCTTTGGCTTTTACTTTTACGCCTCCAGACGTTTCCCACACGGTGTCTATTACCGGATCGAGGACGACACCGTTCAGATAGCCGCCATCCTCGACAGCCGTCGCGACCCCAAGCTAATCCGCAAAATTCTTCGCCAGCGCTGATACCCATGCCCGCCTTCAACTACACCGCCCTTACCGCCACCGGACAGACGATCACCGGCTCGATCACGGTGGGATCGCGTGCGGAGGCGTTTCGGAAGATCGAGTCGCAGGCGCTGACGCCTGTGAAGGTGACGCAGGAGGAGAAGGCGGGGGCGGCGAAGGCGAAGGCTGAGGTGGATGCGGGACCTGTGAAGCTGAAGCGCGCGCAGCTGATCCTTTTCACCGAGGAGCTGGCGGATCTGCTGGACGGGGGGCTGCAAATTGACCAGGCGTTTCGGGTGATGCAGGAGCGGCAGGAGTCGGGGGTGCTGAGGCAGATCTCCGCGACGATGCGCAATGAGCTGCGGGAGGGCTCGTCTGTGGCGAAGGCGCTGAGGAAGGCGTCTCCAAGCTTTGATGATTTGTACTGCAACCTGGCAGCGGCGGGCGAGGTGAGCGGATCGCTGCCGAGCATCCTGCGCCGGCTGGCGAACAACCTGGCGGTGATGGCGGAGCTGCAGTCGAAGGTGACGCAGGCGATGATCTACCCGGCGTTCCTGATCGGCGCGTGCGTGGTGCTGATGGTGGTGTTCATGACATTCATGGTGCCGCAGATCATGGACCTGATGGGCAAGAACGGGCAGAAGCTGCCGGCGGCGACGCAGCTGCTGATCAGCTTCAACCACTTCATGGGGCAGTGGTGGTGGGTGATCGGCATTATTTTGACCGCCGCCGTGCTGACTTTCCGCGGCTACATCTCCAGCCCGGCGGGGCGGATGTGGTGGGACGGGACGAAGCTGAACCTGCCGCTGTTTGGCCCGATCATGAGCATGCGCTTTTACGCGCAATTTGCGCATTCGCTGGGCAGCCTGATCACCAACGGGGTGCCGCTGCTCAACAGCATCCGGCTGGTGTCAAAGATCTCGGCCAATGTGTTCATCCAGTCTCTGCTGGCGAAGGTGACCACGCTGGTGTCCGAAGGGGCGCCGCTTTCGAATGCGCTGCGCAAGGTGGGGAGCTTTCCGCTGCTGCTGGCGGACATGATCGCGGTGGGAGAGCAGACCGGACAGCTGGGCAAGTCGATGGAAAAATGCGCGATCCGCTACGACAAGGAGCTGGACAAGCGGATCAAACGCATGACATCGATGATTACGCCGGTCATTCTGATCGTCATGGCGGTGATGGTGGGCACGGTGGCATACTCGATTGTGGCGGCGATCGCCCAGAGCGTCACGGGCATCCGCAGCAGCGGCTAAGATGGCGCAACCAACCGTATTTCTTTCTGTTCATAACTGCAAAAAACCTGTTCAATCCGAACCATCATGAAAATCCAAACACCTCGCACCCAAGCACGCACCGCCGCCGCCTTCACGCTGATCGAAATCGTGATCACGCTGACCATCATCGCGATCCTGGCGGGTGGCTCGATGATGATGTATTCCAGCCTGATCGACACGGCGAAGGACTCGCGTGTGAGCGCGGACATGGACAAAATAGCGCTGGCGCTGCAGTCCTATGAAGGGCGGGCGCTGCGGGTGCCGACCACAGAACAGGGACTGGAGGCGCTGGTGGAAATGCCGACGCTGGAGCCGAAGCCTGAGAACTACCGCCCCTTCATGGAAGAGCTGCCGAAAGACCCCTGGGGCCAGCCGTACAAGTACCGCTTCCCGGCGCAGAAGTCGAAGAAGTCGTATGACCTGTGGACGGTGGGGCCGGACGGTGCCGACGGCACGGACGACGACATCGGCAACTGGAAGAAAGCTGCGGCCAAGTAAGCCATGAAACCTGCATGCCGTAGCATGAAGAGCTGCCATGACGTGGGTGAGAGCCTCACCGCATGTCAGGGCGGCCTCATCCGGCAGCGGGCGGAGGCCTGCGCGCGGGGATTTACGCTGGTGGAGATCGTCATCGCGCTGACTATTGTGGCCGTGCTGGCCGCGGCGTCGATGCCGATGCTGAAGGGCTTTCAGGAGGAGCGTGTGGCGCGCGAGCCCGTGACGGCGCTGCTGAAGCTGGCGCGTGAGGCGCGGCTGCGAGCGATGCAGGAGAAGCGGCCCTACCAGGTGGCTTTTCATGCCACAGGGTTTACCGCATCGCGGTATTTCAACCCCTACCTGCAGCTGGAGCAGCTGAACGAATTTCTCGAATCCGGCGAAGAGGCCCCTGCGGTGCAAAGCACGATGCAGGAGGGTGAGAAAACAGACATCGACAGCGGAGGCGGCTCGAACAAGACGACGGACCTGCCGATCGCGCCGCCGCCGCCGAAGTATGACGAGCACTGGTCTGAAGAGTACAAACTGCCGCAGGAGGTGAAGTACACGATCCAGCACTGGTATGATGCGGAACCGACCACGATCGAGGGAGAAGCGGTGAAGCTGTGGGTGTTTCAGCCCAGCGGGGTGTGCCAGCCGCTGAAGGTCCATGTGGAAGGCCCGGCCTCGACGTTTGACGTGGAGTTTGCGGCGCTGACTGCAGACATTGTGAAGGAGACCGTGGACCTGCGATGAAAGCGAATCTCCATGCCAGACGACGCCCGGCTTGGCGGGGCTTTATCCTGTTTGAGCTGGTGCTGGCGCTGACGATTTTTTCGATCGCGGTACTGGGGCTTGTGAAGGCGCTGAACATGACGCTGCAGACGGCGAACCTGCTGAGGAGGGACCAGCTCATCCGGATCGGGATGCGCAATGTGTTTGAAGAGCTGAGGAACAAACCGCTGGCCAAGATGAGCACAACGATCACGGACACGACGTTTGGGATCACTTACACAAGCAGCACGGAAGCGCTTTCGCTGAAGACGACGAACGGCGGCGTCTTGAGCGACATGTACAAACTCACCATCCATGCGACCTCGTCATTCGACGGGGTGGCGCAGGAGGACACTCTGGAGGTCTATGTTTACAAGCCAGCGCAGTCCTAGACGAAGCGGCGGCTTCACACTGATCGAGGTGGTGATCGGAATCACGATCCTGTCGATGATCACGGCGACGCTGTTTGCGGTGATCCGGGGCTCGATGCTGGCGACGACGGAGATCGAGCGCACGCAGCGTGAGAGCGACTCGATGAACCGGTACATTGAGCTGTGCCGGCGGACGTTTGCGACGCTGCCGAGCACGGCCACGCTGACGCTGAAAATCACGCAGGGCACGGAGCCGGTGATCCAGGAGCTGACGATCGCGGGCTCTCCGGACTGCTTTCCGTTTGGAGGCAACCCGATCACCTCGAAGGACACGATCCTGAGCCTGCGCCCGTACCCGGAAGCGGTGGTGGACGACAACCAGAAGCCGCTGAACTACCTGAGCCTTTCGCGCGAGGATCTGATCCCGAAGACAGAGGACCTGAAGTCGGGCATCCAGCAGTCCACGACGGGGATCTATGCGCCGGACACGGAGGGGCGGTACTGGATGCCGCTGCTGCCGGACGTGGTGTCGTTCAAGTGGAGGTTTTACGTCGAGAAGGAGGAGACGTGGTATGAGGAATGGAGCAAGTCGAAATGGCCGGACCTCATCGAGGGCCAACTGGTGATGAAAAACCGGACGCTGCCGGTGCGGATGGTCTTCAGCCTGCCTGTGCTGAACCTGGTGGCAGGCCGTGCGCCGTCCAACACGAACAACAACAACGGCAACAATAACAACAACCAGCAGGGCGGCGGGGGGAACACCAACGGACAGGGAGGCCAAGGTGGCGGACGTGGTGGCCCCGGTGGGCCGGGCGGACCTGGAGGCGGAGGTCGTGGCGGCCCCGGGGGACCTGGAGGCCCAGGCGGGCCCGGGGGACCTGGCGGTGGCGGATTTCCTGGCGGCGGACCTCCCGGAGGTGGCTTCCCAGGTGGCGGACCTCCCGGCGGCGGCGGTGGTGGAGGTGCACCTCCCGGCCCATGAAGACCTACCCTCCATCTTTTGACCGCAGAAAGCCTGCAGCCAGTGCGCGGGGCTCTGCGCTCATGCTGATGATCTGGGCGATCCTGCTCATGTCTGTGACGATCATGGGCGTGGTGGAGTACATCAGCTACAGCGCCGAGGAATCCAAGCAGGCGGCTTATGATTTCCGGGCGCTGCATCTGGCGGAGAGCGGCATCGCAGTGGGCCTGAACCCCAGCACGCGGAGGGGTGACATCGTGATGAAGCAGAAAGTGGGGCCTGACAGCGGGTTTGACGTGGTGATCAACTACGAGGGAGCGCGGATCCCGATCAACTACATCACGGACGAGCGGCTGAGGGAGGCGATCTACAACCTTTTCATTTACTGGCAGCTGAATGCGGAGGACGCGGGGGTGGCGGCGGACTCTCTGGCAGACTGGGTGGACAATGACAGCACGCAGCGTGCGAACGGTGCGGAGGCGGAGTATTACAAGAGCCTGGGCATCTACGACGCGCCGCGCAACCAGGGCTTCATCCGGGTGGAGGAAATGATCCTGGTGCGCGGGATGGACGCGGTGGACCGCAAGAAGCCGGACTGGCGGAACTTTTTCAGCATCTACGGAGAGGGGCAGATCGACCTGCGGACGGTTTTCAAGGATGTGCTGCTGGCCATCACGGGGGCGTCTGAAAACGATGTGCAGCGCTTCATCACCGAGCGTGACGGCGGGGACGGCATTCCAGGCACGGAGGATGACCGCCGGATCCGCGCGCCGGAGGCCTACCAGATTCTGGGGCTGAACGGGGACCGGCTGAATGCGGTGAGCGGCATCGTGAATGACAGCGACACGACGCTGAGGCGCATCACGAGCATCGGGTGGGTGGGGACGAAGCGCTCCAAGATCACCCTGGTGACCCGCCGTGATCAGACGACGGGAGCGGTGACCTACCTCGGGCGGATCGAGGAGTAAAAAAACTCGACAATCCAAGCATCACCCGACATTCGATATTCGTCATTCAATACCGCAACTTCCCAAGCAATCGCGCGTTTTACCCAGCCCTCAACGAATGTCACTCACCGCCACCACCCTGCTCCTCCCCGCTCCTGATGCCTCCTGGCGTGTGTGGAAGCCGCGTGCGACCTCCAGCGCGGAGACGGTGGAGAGCCCGGCGGAGGCCACGCATGTGAGCAAGCCGCTGGTGATCGGGCTGCCGGCGTCGGCGTGCCGGACGCTGGGGCTGATCCTGCCGCAGACGGACAGCGAGCTGCTGGAGCAGATCATCACGACGCAGCTGGAACGGCGTGGCTTCAAGCTGGAGCAGGACGCGGTGGGCCGGAACTACCGCTGGCACCTGCTGGGGCAGAACGGCGGGCTGGCCATCATCAGCGTGGACATCCTGGCGGAGCCTTTTCCGGAGGCGCTGGCGGCCTCCCACGCGAGCGACTACACGGCAGCGCTGAGGCTGGCGCAGCTGCCTGCAGGGCACATCGTCATCGCAGAGGAACAGGGGGACCTGGTGCTGGCCGCGAGCCATCAGGGCAGGCTGTACCACAGCCATATTTTTGCCAAGACGCCTGCCGCCGAAGATGCGCTGGCTCTGGAGATCACGCTGGCGCGGCTGACGCTGGAGTCGGAGCTCGGCACCGGCGCGATCGAGGGTGTGGCGCTGGTGGGGGAAAATTTTGACCGTGGGCTGACCACGCGCCTGAGCTCAGCGCTGGAGATGCCGGTGCGCATCCTCGCAGACCTGCCGCCGAACGGCAGCCTGGACACGCGGACGTGGACGAAGATGCTGCCGGCCGGGGTGCGTGACGCGATCAGCGCCAGCACACGGCGTGCGAAGATGATCCGCTGGCTGACGCTGGGCGGGATGCTGTATGCCTCGCTGGCCTTTCTGGCGTTTGCCTACCTGCACCTGCAGGAGAAGCGCGCGGCAAAGCTGGCGGAGGAAGTGGAGGAGACCAGCGAGCCAGCGGCGGCGGTGCGCAAGGCGAATGAGCGGTGGAAGGTGCTGGCGCCAGCGATCGAACAGCAGCGCTACCCGCTGTTTCTGCTGGGGGAGATCAACCGCATCATGCCCGCAAGCGGGATCGTAATCCGCAAATTTGAAGTGAAGGGCAAGGAGATCGACATCCGCGGAGAGGCGCGCGACGCGCAGCTGGCGTTTCAGTTCATCGAAGACTTCAAGAAGAACCGCGTCCTGAGCCGCTATGTGTGGACGAACCCCCGGCCCGAAGTCAAAGGGACCACGGCGAGCTTCCGGGCACAGGGCAAGCTGCCGTAAACAAACCTCCCCCCTTCCCTTCCCCATGGCACTGGCCCTCACCCAACGTGAAAAGAAGCTGCTCGCAGCGTGCATCGGCACGCTGCTGATGATGGCGACATTCATCATGCTGAAGCAGTTTTTGGACCGCCGGACGGCGGTGCTGGCGCGCATCTCCACGCTGGAAAACGAGAAGAGCGAGAACAGCCACTGGATGGCTGACCGGGACTTCTGGGACAAGCGCTCCGCCTGGATGGAGCAGCACATGCCGACCACCGAAAGCCTGGGCACGGCGCAGGCAAAACTGCTGGAGGAGATCCAAAACGTGGCGCTGGACTACCAGCTGCAGGTGCAGAAGCAGCAGCTGCTGCCGGATGCCGCAGACAGCAAGGCCAACGCGGCGCTGTACCGCGAAGTGGCGGTGGAAGTGAGGCTGCGCGGGGACCAGACCACGCTGCTGGGCTGGCTGGCGACGCTGCAGTCTCCGGAGAAGTTTCAAGCCATCAAACAGATCGAGCTGGAGATCGACCCCAAGGCCAAGGAGAAGACGCCGCAGGCACTTTGCAACCTCGTGCTGGCGCGCTGGTTCAAACCTGAAAACGGATTCCAGCCATGAAAGCGCTTTTCACCACCCTGCTCATGACGTGCGCGGCGACGTGCCTGCACGCGCAGTCGCTCGTGCCTGCGGCACCCGCCGCAGCGCCAGCGGCAGCGGCGGAAACGACGGTCACCAGCTCCGACCTGCTGCCCCTTCCCGGAGACGAACTGCTGCCACCGCAGGAAACGGCGGCCGCACCTGCGACTGCTGCAGCGCCAGCGGGGCCGGTGGACCCCGACCTGCCGCAGCCGTTTGATGCGAACTCCCTGAACGCCATCATCCAAAACTCGCCCTTCACGCGGATCGTGAGCATCTCTGACTCGCTGGTGCTCACGGGGATGGCGTATGTGAACGGCAAGCCGGTGGTGACCATCTTTGACAGAAACGAGAAGCAGTCGCTGGTCGTGACCGAGGAGCCCAACCTCAAGGGCTGGAAGCTGATGGAGGCGCTGCCCACGACCAACATCGAGCGTGCGCAGGCGAAAATCGCGATCGGAGGGGAGACCTTCAGCATCAGGCACAGCGCGCTGGACAAGAACGACCTGGCCAAAGGCAAGAGCGACAAAGGAGACAAGGGCCCGCGCAACGACTCCAACGGAGACCGCTTCAACCGGGGCAGCCGTGGACCGAGCGAGGAGGACCGGAAAAAGTACGAAAGCCTCTCTGACAAGGCGAAGGAGAAATTCCGCGACGCGATGCGGGAAAAATTCAGTGACGAGAAATTCCGCAACGCCCCGGAAGAGGAGCGCCGCAATGCCATTCGCTCCATGTTTGACAAGATCCAAAAAGAAGACAGCGGCGGCAAATAAAACGCACCGCTGACGTTCAACCACGCCCACAACGCCAACGCCACACACTTTTCGCATGCATCGCTGTCTTCCCGTACTCACCACGCTTGTGTTTGCCGCCTCCGCCGTTGTTCGCGGACAGAGCATCGTGCCACCAGCACCGCCGCCCACACCTGCAGCCCCTGCGGCCGCCGCACCTGCGCCAGCCGCCGCGCCAGAAGCGCCCGTGACAGCACCGGCACCCGCTGCTGCGGCCCCAGCGCCAGCTGCAGCCCCTGCTCAAGCAGCCCCGGCCCAGCCGCAGGCCGCGCCCGCAGCGGATGGCAGCCAGCCTGCTGCGCCGGCTGAGGGCATGCGGCCGCCCGGAGGCGGACCTCCTGGCGGTGGCTTTCCAGGTGGTGGGCGTGGCGGCTTTGGCCGCCGCAGCGGTGGTTTTGGCGGACCTGGCGGTGGCTTCGGAGGTCCGGGAGGCATGGGCGCCGACGGAGCAGGCGCACCGGGGGAGGCCGAGTCCTTCCAGATCACTGGTGACAATGTGATGATGCAGTTTGCCAACAATCCGGTGGCCGACCTGCTGGCGATCTATGAAAAGCTGACGGGCTACACGCTGATCAAGGACACAAACATCTTTGAGGGGGCGACGATCAGCCTGGTGACGCCGAAGCAGGTGCCGAAGGCCGAGGCCATCAAGCTCATCGAGGCCTCGCTGCTGGCCAACGGCTACGCCATCGTGGCAGAGCCGGGCAGCAACAGCGCGAAGATCCTGCCTGCGCGCAACCAAAGCGCGAATGCGGTGCAGTTTTCCCACGGGGTGAGGTTTTACACGAGCGCGAAGGAGATCCCGGAGGGAGAAAGCATCGTGTCCTACTTCATGAAGCTGGACTACCTGGCCCCGGAGGACGCGGCCACCATGTTTTCCGGTCATGTGGGGCTGGGTGCGTATGGCCGCATCACGCCAGTGACGTCTCCGCCGGGACTGCTGATCACGGAGAGCGCCACGATCGTGAAACAGCTGATCGGGATTCGTGAGGCGATTGATCTCGGGGACACCGGCTCCACGCTGGTGACGAAATTCATCCCCATCAAGTTTGCGGATGCGGCGGTGATCGCGCAGATCATTCAGGCCACTCTGAATGCGCAGGCGCAGGAAAAGGAAACGAAGGGGGTGAACACCATCCGTGGCACAGCCGCGAGCGACGGCCGTGAAAAAGGCGGCGACAACAATGCGCCGAGGCCGCCCTCCCCTGGCCAGAGCAGCGTGTCACAGTCATCTGCCAACGCGCAGAATCCGCAGCCGAGCACGCAGGTGGTGGCCGACACGCGGCTGAACCAGATCCTCGTCGTGGCCTCGCCGCTGGACTACACGTATGTGGCGAGCCTGATAGCGGAGTTTGACAAGCCGCTGGAGAATACCGAGCCGTATGAGCGGAAGCTGAAGTATGCAGCCGCGCTGGATGTGCTGAGCGCGCTGGTGGACCGCCTGCAGGAGCTGAACACGGGCACCACCCAGCTGCCGGGCGGGGGCTCGCTTCAGCAGCAGCGCCAGCAGGTGCTGGCCACGAACAGCACGCAGCTGCTCGGAGGACGGACCACACAGGGCACACGTGGCGGCGTGATCGGCAACACGGCAGCAAGCAGCACGAGCTCTGACACCGCGAGTGCGAGCACAGGCACCACGGGCACGACCGGAACCACAGGGAGCACCGGAGGCTCGCGAGCCGATGTGGTGTCCGGCCCGACGGAAAACAACGCCCCGGTCTCCGTGCTGGTGGGCAAGTCCCGCATCGTGGCAGATCCCATGTCCAACACGATCATCGTCATGGGGCGGCAGGAGGAGATCGAGAAAGTGGACGGCCTGCTGGACAAGCTGGACCGCAAGCCCTCCCAGGTGTACCTGGCCACGGTGATCGGTGAACTGACGCTCACCGACACGATGCTGACGGGGGTGGATTACATCTCCTCGCTGACCAACAAAAATTTCACGGCGAGCAGCATCACCAACCGCACGGACATCCTGGGAGGAACGGGCGGAACGGGACGCGCCATCAATGACCTGCGTACCAATGCCATCACGACGCCGTTTGGCCCCTCCTCGGGACTGAACCTCTACGGTGCGGCGGGCAGCGGCCTGGGGGTCTTCCTCAATGCGCTGCAGACGAACAGCAATTTCAAAGTCCTCTCGCGGCCCTCCATCTTTGCGCTGAACAACAAGAAGGCCGTCATCTCCTCCGGCCGGAAGGTGCCCTACCCGGCGAGCACGGTGACCAATGCCTCCAACCTGAACGGAACGGTGACGTCCACCACGAGCTACCTGGATGTGGTGCTGAAGCTGGAAGTGGTGCCGCTGATCAACACGGACGGGGAGGTGACGCTGACCATTTCCCAGATCAACGACACTCTGATCGGCACGCAGCTGATCCAGCCCAACCTGGTGCCGATCATCGGTACGGAGCAGCTCGTCACCTCCGTGACGATCCCGGACCGCAACACCATCGTGCTCGGGGGGCTGATCTCCGAGGAGAAAAACCTGTCGCAGAACGGCATCCCCGTGCTGGGCAAGATCCCGGGCCTGGGCAAGCTCTTCCGCACGGACAACAACAGCGTAACCCGCAAGGAGCTGATCGTTTTCATTCAACCGCAGGTGGTGACCGACACCGACAGCGTGCGTGAGACGTCTCTGAGCGAGGACATCCGCACGACCGCGGGCGCACAGGCGGCGCAGCGCTTTCCGCAAGTGCCGCCGCCACCTGCGCCTGAGCCGGTGGAAGTCCCGGCCAAGAAGAAGAATTTTTTCCAACGGATGTTCAGCCGCGACCCGAAGCCGCAATGATGCGGAGGGGCCGAGCGGGCGAAGATGGAGAGAGGACTCCTTGACCAGAGGGGCTCCTGACCTTTGACTGGGAGCCTTGAACTTCGAGATCAAAACACTCCAACTCACCGAGCCTTTTCGCATAGCCCACGGCACCTCCGCCACGCGCGAGGTGCTGCGTGCCTCAAATGGAGAGCTCGTCACTGAGGCGCCGTTTGTCCCCTACTACGGAGAAGACCCGGAGCAGACGCTGGCGGTGCTGCAGCAGGCAGTGCTGCCGGAAAAACTCCCGCGCACAGCAGCGCTGGCGCTGAACCTGATGAGGCATGAGATCATCTGCCAGCAGACCGGGAGGCCGCTGGCGGCGTTTGCCGAATCCAAGCTGGGTGCGGCGGCACAGGCTGCACCGCCGGGCTGCCGCTCCTTCAGCATTCCGACAGACTTGGATGCCTTTGAGGACAGGGTGCGCGAGATCTCGCAGCAGTTTCCCGTGCTCAAGCTGAAGCTGGGCTCCGGTGATCTGGGGCTGGACATCGCCACGGTATCTGTGGCGCGCATGGCCGCGCCAGACGCCCATCTGCTGCTGGATGTGAACGGCGGGTGGGACCTCGCCGAGGCGCCGCTGATGATTGAAAAACTGGCGGAATACAGCCCGGCGCTGATCGAGCAGCCCATCCACCACCGGCTGGGCGTGGATGCCTGGGAGGAGCTGCGGGCGCTGCTGCCGGGCAGCCCGCCGCCGATCTTTGCGGATGAAAGTGTGCAAACGGTGGAAGATGTGAGAGCGCTGGCTGATTTCGTGGATGGGGTGAACATCAAGCTGCTCAAGAGCGGGAGCTTTGACGCGGCTGTGGCCATGGTGGAGGCGGCAAAGGAGCAGAGCCTGCAAGTCCTGCTGGGCTGCATGATCGAAACCAGCCTGGGCACCACGGCGGCGGCGCACCTGGCCCCGTGGGCGGACTGGATCGACCTGGACGGGCATTTCTACGTGACGAATGACGACTACACAGGCCTGATGTATGATGCCTGCGGCAAGCTGATGATGCCAAACCGCCCCGGCATAGGAGCCGTACCACGATGAATGCAGCCTCTCTACAATCTGCCGCAGAGCGGCACCTCCCGGCGGCGCTGGACCTGCTGCGGCGATTCGTGGCCATCAACAGCTTCACGGCGAATGCTGAGGGGGTGGATGAAGTGGCGCGGCTGACGGCGGCGGCTTTTGCCCCGCTGGGCTTTGAGGCGGAGCTGTCGCCATGCAGCACTCCAGGCACGGGGCATCACCTTTTTCTCAGGCATCGCGGCCAGGGGGGCGACCCCATCGTGCTGGTCACGCACTCTGACACGGTGTTTCCGGCAGAGGAGGAAAGGCTGAATGATTTCAAATGGGATGAACGCCCAGATGAAGGACGCATCTATGGGCCGGGGACGGTGGATAACAAAGGCGGCACGGCTTTGATCTGGCTGCTGCTGCAAATGCTGCGGGACGCTGTCCCGGAACTCTTTGAGCGCACGCACTGGCTCGTGGCGGCGAATGCGGCTGAAGAAATCACGGGCGATGACTTTGGCAGGGCCACGGCCGAGCGCTGCGGAGGCAAGGCGCGCGCGGTGCTGGTGTTTGAAGGCGGGCCGGTGGATGAGCGTGGCTGGCACATCGTCACTTCACGCAAAGGGCGCAGCACTTGGAGGCTCAGCGCCGAAGGCAAGGCCGCCCATGCGGGAAGCAAGCACCATGAAGGCATCAATGCCATCGATGCGCTGGCCCGTGTGCTGCCGGACATCGCCGCGCTGACGAACGCGGAGGCTGAGCGCACAGTGAACATCGGCATGGTACAGGGAGGCACTGTGGTGAACCGGGTACCCCATGAGGCCGTAGCCGAGTGGGAATGCCGGGCCACGGAGCCTGCGGTGCTGCAGCATGCAGATGATTTTTTTGCAGCGCTAAGCGGTACGGCGTCGAACGGGGCGAAGCTCACAGCGGAGCGCACAGGGCACACGGCGGCGTGGCCGGGTGGCATGGAGTCGAAGTCGCTCTTTCACCTCTGGCATGAGGCAGCGGCGCTGATGAATCTCAAGGCGGTGTCTGTGCCGCGCGGGGGCCTGAGCGATGCGAACCACCTGTGGCAGCTGGCGCCGACGCTGGATGGACTGGGCCCGTATGGTGGCAATGCGCACTGCTCCGAACGCACGGCGGACGGCAGCAAGCTGCCGGAGTATGTGGAGCCGGGGTCGTTTGTGCCGAAAGCGGTGATGAACGGGCTGGCGCTGGTGAGGCTGATTTCGAGTTTGAGTTCTTTGTGACTTACTTGATGCCCTTGAGGGTGTGACTGGCTTTTGCGCGGAGCGGAGGGAGAGGGCGGAGCGCCGCACAGGGGACTGTGCGGACCACTTTACTGACGTCCTTGCGATGTCCTGTGAGCACGGGCATGCTCTAAAGAACTCAGGCCTACTTCTACAATCCTTTCGCCAGTGTCTTCACGCGCAGCAGGAACATGTCTGCGGTGATGTAGAGGGTGCTGCGGTCAGCGCCGCCGAAGGCGCAGTTGGCGGTGGCCTGGCCGGTGAGAATGCTGCCGAGGTGCTTGCCATCTTTGCCGATGATGAGGACGCCGCCGGGGCCGGTGGTCCAGATGTTGCCGTGGGTGTCCACCTTCATGCCATCGCAGCCGCCTTTGCGTGCGGGGCTTTTGAGCGGCTGGGCATTGAAAAAGACGCGGCCGTTTTTGGCGGTGCCGTCTTCCTGGAGATCATAGGCCATGACGCGGGTGTCCTTGGGGTCTGACACGGCGATGTAGAGGGTCTTCTGGTCAGGACTGAGCGCGATGCCGTTCGGGAAACGGATGTCCGAAATCACGAGCGAGACTTTGCCCGCAGGAGTGACGGAGTAGATGCCGTGCTGTTTGAGCTCGGGGGCTTCGCCTTTCTTCAGGCCGTAGGGTGGATCGGTGAAGAAGATGGCGCCGCTTTTGGCGATGACGAGATCGTTGGGGCTGTTGAAGCGCTTGCCTTCATAGTGGTCCGCGAGCGAGGTGAAGGTGCCGTCTTTTTCAAGGCGTGCGATACGGCGCTCTCCATGCTGGCAAAGGATGAGATTTCCCTGGGCATCGACTTGGAGGCCGTTGGAGCCCTGACCGTCCCCGCTGAGACTACCGCTGGGTTTGAGCACGACTTTGGCTGCGGTGTCGCCTTCCTTCCAGCCGAAGACGGTGTTCTCCGGGACGTCTGAGAAGACGAGACCCCCATCGCGCCAGACGGGGCCTTCGGACCAGTTGAAGCCGGAGGCGAGGACTTCGATTTTGGCGTCGGGAGCGATGAGTCCATCGAGAGCGGGATCGAGTTTTTCGATGGAGCCGTGGAATGTAGGGACGGGCTCGGCAGTGAAAGCGGCGAGTGTGGTGACGAGGAGAAGGGAGAGGGCGCGGAGGAACATGGTGAAGTAAGAATGGGCCATGGATCTAAACGGTCTTGAACTGCGGGAACATTTCTGAGTTTAATCAGCCAAGCCAAGTTTGGCCCACCCATTCGACATGGAAAATCTGACCTCTTCTCTTGCTGGATTGCATGGACAAACACGCGCCAGTTTCAAGCTTAAGCCGCCTGCCATCCCACCATGCCAAGGGTAAAATCTAACAGCGTCACATCCTATGCGGAATTTTTTCCAATTCATCAAATGGACCATCATCGTGGCTGGCACACTATGTGTCGTGGTGGTAGCGCTCTGCACCACATTCTTTTATTTCATGCTCTCTCCCACTACGAGCTTGACGAAATATGAAGACATCGTCGGCAAGTCTAAAAGAAAAGAAGCCACGAAGGATTTGGCACTCCGCTCTCTGGAACACTTTCCCGAATGCATCCCGCCTTCGGCAAAAGATGCCAAATTTTTTTACTCGCCGGGATTTCGCGCGGGCATGCAAACTCAGCTTTTGCTCACCCTTCCCGAATCCGAAGTGGCTGAAATTGAAAGGCACTTGCGTTCCGAGCATCAACCCAAGCCTGCTGACCTGGTCAATGGCCGACCGTATACATTTCCGGCAGCATGGCTTAAGAACGGGTGGCTGAGCATGGAACCCAGCTATGAAGCTCGCCGAGTCAGCGATGACTTTATCTGGTTTGATCTGTCACCCGCACGTGACCCGTCACCCTATAACAGGCATTGGCTCACGAAGGGCGTCGCCGTGTCACAGAGCAAACATCAGGTGTTTTATTGGCTAGGCAACTGAGACACGCCAACAGCGACTCGCCTCACCGTGCCGCCGTCTTTGCAGTGCGTTTGCCGAGGCAGATGAGGCTTTTATCAGTGCGGATGAAGAGCTGGCCTTCGCTGAGTGCGGGGGAGGCGAAGACTTTTTCCTTGAGGTCGCTTTCGGCGAGGAGCTTGTAGGTTTTGTCTGGCTGGACGGTGCGGAGGATGCCGAAGTCGTTGATGAAAAAGACGTGGCCTTCGGCGCTGGTGAGGGAGGCGTGGTGCTCGCGCATGCGCTCCTCCCATTGGATCTCGCCGGACTTGGCATCAAAGCAATGGGCGACGCCAGAGTCTGAGACGTTGAGGAGGTGGCTGCCTTCAATGAGCGGTGATGGGACGTAGGAGACGCCTTTGTTGGTGCGCCAGACGATGTGGGTGCTGGTGACATTGCCGCTGCCGTCGGGCTTGATGGCGAGGAGGTGGTGCTCGGGGAAACCGCCGGTCATGTAGAGGAGGCCGGACTGCTCGCTGTAAACGATGGAGGCGACGAACTGCTCGGTGGGGCCATCGATAATCCAGAGAAGCTTGCCGGTGCGGGGATCGTAGCTGGTGACGCACAGGGTGCCGGAGAGGACCATCTGGGTGCGGCCGCCGATGTCGCGAATGAGAGGGACGCAGTAGCTGCGGGTGTTGTTGGGGCGGGCGATGCGCCAGAGCTCTTTGCCGTCGGTGCGTGCAAGAGCGACGATGTAGCCGTCGCCGTCATGGTCGCAGTTGACGATGACCTTGTCTTCAAAAACGATGGGGCTGGAGCAGAAGCCGTGCTTGCTGGAGAAGAGGCCAGGGCGCACCTGCCAGATTTGTTTGCCGCTGAAGTCGTGCGCGGAGATCACGACGGTGCCTTTGGGGACTTCACCTTTGCCGATGACACGACCGGCATTGGCAGCGCGTGTGGCGTCGGTTTCAGTGTTGTCTAGGAAGGCGGTGAAGACGCGCTCTCCATCGGTGGCGGGAGTGCTGGAGGCCTGGCTGTTGAGCTTGTGGATGCTTTCGATAGGGGCTTTGAGCACGGTGGACTGCCAGAGCAGCTTGCCTGATGCACGGTCGAGGCAGAGCAGGACGCGCTCCTCTTTTTCCGCAATGGCGGCGACTGCGAAAATGCGGTCCTGCCACACGATGGGCGAGGCATGACCGCTGCCGGGAAGCTCAACCTTCCAGGTGACGCTGCCGTCTGCGGAAACCGGAAAGCCGGTGTCTTTGGAGGTGCCATCGAGACGCGGTCCGCGCCACTGCGGCCAGTCTTCAGCGAGAAGGAGCGAGGGGGAGAGCGCGAGGAGCAGGAAAAGCGTGCGGAGGGGGATCATGCAGGGAGCCAAACGGCGGGAGCGGTGGGGAGCTTGCGAGAATGAGGCGAACAGTTCTCCCTGCACCTCAGCCGAGCCACCAGTGCAGGAGCAGGGCGGCTGTGACGGCGATCAAGCCGCGCAGGCAAAAGCGGATGAGACGGCGATCACTGGCCGTGGCGTCCGGCGGGGGGTTGGAAAAATCCTGCCGGAAGATCACCGCCACATACGGCCCCAGCCAAAGGAAAAGAATGAGCAGGGCTGGGTAGATGATGTGAGGCCAGTCCATGCAGGTCAGCTCTGCCGAGCGCGGATGTCCAGGAGCTGCTTCATGACGTGGCTGAGTTTGCCGCTCCATTCGGCGGAGCCAAAGGCGTCGTGGAGGGTGCGGTAGAGGGTGTAGAGTTCGGCGTAAACGGCCTGGTTTTCGGGGATGGGATAGTAGACTTTTTCGCGGGTGGCGGTGACCTGGGCCTGGAGGGTGTGGATGTCCCCTGCCCCGGCGGCGGCGGCACCGAAGATGGCGGCACCGAGGGCGCAGGTCTGCTCGCTCTGGCTGACTTTCATGGGCTTGCCGATGATGTCGGCGTAGCACTGCATAAGGGTGGCGTTTTTGATGGAGAGGCCGCCGGTGTTGATGACTTCCTCGACCTTCACGCCGTATTCCTCGACGCGCCTGATGATGGTGAGCGCGCCGAAGGCGGTGGCTTCGATGTAAGCGCGGTAGATTTCGTGAGCCTCGGTGTGGAGGGTCTGGCCGAGCAGGAGGCCGGTGAGGCGGACATCGACGAGGATGGTGCGGTTGCCGTTGTTCCAGTCGAGCGCGAGGAGGCCGGTGGCGCCGGGCTTTTTGCCGAGCATGGCTTTTTCCATATTCACGAATTTTTCGCCGACGGTGGCGCCGTAGCTGTCGGGCACGAGGTGATTGACGAACCAGAGGAAGATGTCGCCGACGGCACTCTGTCCGGCCTCGATACCGTAGTAGCCGGGGAGGACGGATCCATTCACGATGCCGCAGACACCGGGGACGTCCGCCAGGGGCTTGCTGGTGGGTGCGATCATGAGATCGCAGGTGCTGGTACCGAGGATCTTTACCAATGTGCCTTCCTTGATGCCTGCACCGACGGCGCCCATGTGGGCATCAAAGGCACCGACACTGATGGCGATGCCTTCTTTGAGTCCGAGGCGCTGGGACCATTCGGCGCAGAGAGAGCCGGCCTTCACATCGGCGGTGTGGGCCACGGAGTAGAGGCGATCACGCAGATCGGCGAGGGCAGGATCGAGCCGGGCCAGGAATTCTTTGTCAGGCAGGCCGCCCCACTCGGTGCTGAACATGGCCTTGTGCCCGGCGCTGCACACGCCGCGCTTGAGCGTGAGGGGATCGGTGTTGCCGGTGAGGACGGCGGGGATCCAGTCGCAATGCTCGACGAAGCTGAAAGCGGCCTCGAAGACCTTTGCGTCCACGCGGCGGAGGCGGAGGATTTTGCTCCACCACCATTCGCTGGAGTAGATGCCGCCGCATTTGGCGATGATGTTTGGCCGGATCTCGTGAGCGAGTTTGGTGATCTCTGCGGCTTCGGCGTAGCCGGT
Organism: Prosthecobacter fluviatilis; assembly: GCF_055388355.1. Classification (NCBI taxonomy): domain Bacteria; kingdom Pseudomonadati; phylum Verrucomicrobiota; class Verrucomicrobiia; order Verrucomicrobiales; family Verrucomicrobiaceae; genus Prosthecobacter; species Prosthecobacter fluviatilis. Next base: position 6,226,520 of record NZ_AP043782.1, on the reverse strand, counting down.
GTGGTCTTTCCAGAGCCAGACCATGGCGTTGAGGTTGTTTTTGAACTCGGGCAGCAGGCCGAGCGGGGTGCCCTGCTTGTTGACTGGGATGGGGGTGCTGCCGGTGGTGTCGATGCCGATGCCGACGACCTGGGTGGGATCAAAGCCGGGGACATTTGCCTGAGCCTGCTGGAGTGCACCGCGTGTCACGGCTTCGAGGCCGTCGAGGTAATCCTGCGGGTTCTGCCGGGCGACGTGCGGGTCTTTCGGATCGAGGAGGATGCCCATCTCGCCGCTCGGGTAGTTGAAGACGGTGGAGCCGACTTCGGCGCCGTTGTCGAGGTCGATGAGGAGGGAGCGGCAGGAGTTGGTGCCGTAGTCGATGCCAAGGGAGTAGCGCTTCATGGGTTGGTTTGGAGCAGTCTGCGGATGTTGTAGCGGATCCATCCCGCAGTGCGAGCCAAAACCGGACAAGGTTTGTGACCGGGGAGTGACGGTTCTTGATGCTGGCCTGCCGCTAGGAAGCAGGGTGCAGCACGGCGTGAATGGTGCGCAGAAGGGTGGCGGCATTGTAGGGCTTGCGCAGCACATGCTCCACACGCAGCGCATTGAGCTCTTCCAGGTGCCCTTTGTCCGCCACACCTGTCGAGCCGATCACGGGCACCTGCGCGTTCAGCTTGCGGAGTGTGCGCACAAAGAGCACGCCATCCATGACGGGCATCATCACATCTGTCAGCACGAGGGCGATTTCGCTGCTTTGTTTGGAGAAGGTGTCGATGGCTTCGACGCCATCTGCGGCGGAGAGCACGCGGTAGCCGTTTGACTCCAGCACGGAGCGCGCCGCGCTGATGATCGCGGGCTCATCATCCACCACCAGCACGAGTTCGCCCTGGCCAGGAGGGGGAGGCTCGGCGCCAGTGGCTTCTGCCTGTTGCGGGGGCTCCACAGCGGCAGGCAGATAGACGTGGAAGACCGTCCCCATGCCCTGCTCGCTTTCTACCCTGAGAATGCCGCCATGGCTTTTGACAATGCCATGAACGGTCGAGAGGCCGAGCCCCGTGCCATTGCCCAATCCTTTGGTGGTGAAAAATGGGTCGAAGATGCGATCCAAAATTTCCGGAGGGATGCCACAGCCGGTGTCGGCCACCTTCAGCAGTACGTAGGCCCCGGAGGAGACCTCCGGCAGCATGCTGGCGTAGCTGACGTCGATATCGAGATTGGCCGCGCTTATCTGCAGGCGCCCGCCATTGGGCATGGCATCGCGCGCGTTCACGCAGAGATTCAGCAGCACCTGGTGCATCTGAGTTGCGTCTCCCAGAACCAGACGCAGGGCGGGTCCGATCTCGGTTTCGACCCTGATGTTTTTGGGGAAGGTGCTGCGGATCATCTGCTCGATCTCCTGGATGAGCATGCCCACCATGAGCGGCTTCTTTTCCCCCTCGTAACCGCGGCCGAAGGTGAGCACCTGCTTGATGATCTGTGCACCGCGCTGCGCGCTCTTCTCAATGGTGTCGCAGAGGCTTTCACGCCTGTCCCCGGCCAGGCCAATGCGGAGGACCGCGACGGACATCATGATGGGGGTGAGGATGTTGTTCAGGTCATGCGCCACGCCGCTGGCCAGGGTGCCGATGCTCTCCATGCGCTGGGCGCGGAGGAACTGCTGCTCCAGCTTCTTGCGACCGGTGATGTCATGGAAGGTCCACACACGGCCATAGTAGGTGCCGTCACGGCCGCGGACGGGTGCGGAATAGCGCTCCAGGATGGTGCCGTCCACGAGTTCGATCACGTCGCTGCTGGACTCGTCCGGGTGCGCGTTGAGGTGCACCGTCTTTTGCACGAAGTACTCCGGGTTTTTAACCCTGCCGACGACGAACTGGAACTGCGGGGCGTCGTCGGGGTCATCCGCGATGTGGAGCGGTATTTTCCACAGCTCGTTCATGCGGCGGTTTTGCAGCAGCTTTCTGCCCGTGCTGTCCAGGACCAGAATGCCGTCGATGGCGGAGTGCACCTGCGCCTCGAAGAAAGCGGTGCGCCAGCGCAGCTCCTGCTCCGCCTGCAGGCGCCGGGCTTCGCCCTCGCCCACTTCGAGAGCGAAGCTGATGTCCATGGCGAGCTCGTCCAGCAGCAGCATTTCCTCCTCGTTGAAAAAGGCGGTCTCGTCAGAGTAGAGGGTGAAGACGCCACGCACCTTTCCGCCCGTCTTGAGCGGAAAGCAGGCAGACGAGTGGTAGCCGCGCCTGAGCATCTCATCGCGCCATGGTGCCATCCGTTCGTCCAGCTCGGCATCATTGCACACCGCGTGCTCCCCGGTGTGGAAGCAGCGGCCGGAGGGCCCTGCGCTGCGCTGCTCGTCGTTGAGGTCGATGTTGACATGGTCCAGATACCCCTGCACGGCACCGGCGGAGGCCACCGGCCTGATCCGGTTGGCGGCGGTGTCGTGCATGCCCACCCAGGCCATGCGAAAGCCACCTGTCTCCACCGCTATCTGGCAGGCCTTGTTGAGCATCGACTGCGGGTCCTTCTCATGCACAATGGTTTTGTTGATGGCGCTGAGCACGCCGTGGATGCGGTTGAGCTGCCGGATCCGCAGCTCGGCCTGCTTCTGCTCTGTGATGTCCTGCGTGGTGCCGAGGATCTTGCCGGTGCGGCCGCCCTCGTCCATGAGGATGCGGCAGCGCACCAGCATCATGCGCTCCACGCCATCCTTGCGGATGATGCGGTGCTGAAACTGCCGTGCAAACTCCGGGTCGGTGGTGGCGACTCCGAGAGCGACCTCTCCCGCCACGATCCCGGCGTCCTCAGGGTGCGCAAATCTGCGGATGTACTCCTCCGGAGGCATGGAGCGCCCGCCTTCGTGCTCGGAGGTCGTTCCCATCATCTGGAAAAGATGCTCGTCGGCGGTCACCATGTTCTTCACCACGTCAAATTCCCAGTGCGCCAGCTTGGCTATCTCCATGGCCTGCACGAGCTGCATCTGCTTCTGCCGCAGGATCTCCTCGGCCTCTTTGAGCGCGGTGATGTCCAGCTCGATGCCGTCCCACAGGACATGGCCGTTGGACGCACGGCGGGGGGCTGAGCTAAAGAGGCTCCAGCGCAGCGCGCCGGACGGCATCTGCATGCGCAGCTCCGCCATGAAGGGCTTCATGCAGGCCAGGGCGTCGGCATCGAGCGCAGTCGCCCGCGGCTGGTCCACCTTGGCCACCTGCGCGTAGAGCAGCTGGGCGTCCTGAAGCACCGCCTCTGCCTTGAGTCCGTGCAGCTTCTCCACGCCTGCGCTGACATACGTAAAGCGCCGCATCTGGCCGTCTGTGCCCATGTCGAGCTGGTACATCATGCCGCTGGGCAGGTTGTCGCCCAGGCTGCGGATGCGGGCCTCGCCCTCTCGCAGAGCTTCGTCCGCCTGCTTTTGCGCGGTGATGTCGCGCGCGATCTTTGAGGCCCCTATGACCTTTCCATCCTCATCCCTGAGCGGGGAGATGGTGGCCGAGATGAAAATGCGGCGCCCGTCTTTGCAGACGCGCACGGACTCCAAATTCTGGACGGTCTCCCCACGCGAGATCCTGGCCAGGATGTCCTTTTCGTCCTGCTGCGTCTCAGGTGGGAACAAGGTGAACATGGGCTGCCCGATGGCCTCCGCCGCCGTGTAGCCGAAGATTTTTTCCGCCCCGCGGTTCCAGCTGGTGATGATGCCCTCCAGCGTCTTGCCAATGATCGCGTCCTCGGAGCTTTCCACGATGGCCGCTAGCTGCGTCTGCTTGTGCTGCAGCTCCTTGCGCTCCGTGATGTCCGCCACCAGCGAGATGACACATTTTTTTCCATTTAGCTCGATGGGGTCTGCGTTGACGTTGATCGCCTTGCGTTCCCCCGTCTTGGTGATGGCGTACATCTCCATGTCACGCAGGGAGCCGCCGGCAAAAAGAGGCTCAAACATGCGGCTGCGTGCGCCAGAAGTCTCCCAGATGCCCAGCTCGAGCGAGGTATGGCCGATGACCTCACCGGGGGAATAACCCATGATGCGGCAGTAGCTGTCGTTGACCTCGATGAACCTGCCTGTCTCAAGTTCTGTGATGGCGATGCCGCTGGGGTTGGATTTGAAGGCTTTGAAAAACTTCTCCTCACTCTCCTGCAACACCGTCAACTCACGGCGGCGGATGGTCAGATTAAAAACCAGCACGACCGTGCAGGCCAGGGCCAGTCCCATGACCACGACCACTGCCCAGTAAAGGTCACTGACGCTGCGGCGGATCGAAGCCGAGAAGCTGATGCTGTTGGCGTGGTTGTATTTGATGAGGTCCTCCGCCGCCTTGATGGCGGGGACGAAGACCGGGAGCAGCTCGCGCTCCAAGTAGGCGGCACCCGCGGTACGGTCTCCGCTGACAATCAAGGCTTCGTAAGCCCTGCACTTTTCGAAAAATACCGCAGCCGTTTCTTTGACCAAGTCGAGCAACGCCCCGTCCTCGGCCGGATTCAGCTTGATGGTGGCCTGATACTTCTGAAGCTCATCGGCAAACTTCTCTTCGGCCTCATGGACGGTTTTCAGGCCCTCGTCCCGGGCCTCTGGGGACTGGGCGGAAGCGGCCACCAAAGCCCAGCCGATATTGCGGGAGATGGCCATGCGCATGTAATGTGCGTGGATGGTGCCGGGCACGGCATCCTGGGCGATCAGGTTGCTGTCGTCCTCCACCTTCCGACCGCTGTAGTAGGCCATGGCACAAAGGGCAGTCAGGAGACCCAAAATGGCGATGCAAGCCAGCCGTATTTGCAGCGAGGGGTTGAGCGGTCTTGTCTTGATCAGTCTTTTCATCTTTGGCTGCGGGTGCAGATTGTCCAGCTTTGCATTTCACCGACATCAGCCAGAAGTGGCCTATACTTTAATAGCCATACTTATTAAATAGCTGGCCTAACACAATCTATCTGCAACTAAATGATAGCTTAAATTTTTTACGTGGATTGGCCCGCGTCCGGGCGGACGCCGGGAGCGGCGGTGGGCGTGGTTTGCGGACAGATGCGCGGAAAGACACCGCCCTGGCACCCGTTTATCACCGCCCTATGACCCACCGACTGCTCTCCCTCGCCGCTGTTTTCACCCTTTCCACCGCCCTGCATGCGGAGGACGCCTTTGTCCCGCTGTTTGACGGCACGACGCTGAGCGGCTGGGAGCAGCACAGCGGCACGGCGCAGTACCGGGTGGAGAACGGCGTGATCGTGGGCAAGACGGTGCCGAACACGGGGAACTCCTTTCTGTGCACGGCGAAGAAGTACTCCAACTTCATCCTGGAAGTGGAGTTCAAGGTCGATCCCTCGATGAACTCGGGGATCCAGTTCCGAAGCAACTACTACACGCAGGAGACGGAGGTGGAGATCGCGGGGAAAAAGAAAAAATTCCCAGCGGACCGCGTGCATGGCTATCAGTTTGAGATCGACCCAAGTGCCCGCGCCTATACCGGCGGCGTGTATGACGAAGGCCGCCGAGGCTGGCTGTTTGACCTGAAGAACAACGAAGCAGCCCGCAAGGCCTTCAAGCAGGGAGAGTGGAACCAGGCACGCATCGAGTGCCGGGGGAGCAGCATCAAGACCTTCATCAACGGCGTGCTGGCGGCGGACTTTACCGATGACATGACGGCGGAGGGCGTGATCGCGCTGCAGGTGCACGGCATTGGCAAAAAGACCGAGGCGGTGGGCAAGGAGGTGATGTGGAAAAACATCCGCATCCAGGAACTCAAGTAGAATCATCATTCGAGTTCGAAAGGGAAACGAGTTGGAAAACCCGTCCCCTTCTGTTTAGAGTAACCCAAAACCATGAAAACCAACCGCACTCTGCTTTTCATCTCCTCCCTGCTCCTTTCCGCCGGCCTGCTGAAGGCCGAGATCAAGGAGACGACCGTCGAATACAAATCCGGAGACGTGGCCTGCGAGGGCCTGCACGTCGTGGACACCGCCAGGAGCGGCAAGCTGCCCTCGGTGCTGATCATCCACCAATGGACAGGGCTGAGTGACAACGAGAAGATGCGGGCACGCATGCTGGCCGAGCTGGGCTACAACGTCTTTGCCGCAGACATCTACGGCAAAGGCATACGCCCGCAGCCGCCTGCGGCAGGCCAGGAGGCCGGCAAATACAAGACCAACCGCAAGCTGTACCGCGAGCGGATGCTCTCGGCGCTGGAGGTGCTGAGCAAGGACCCGCAGACGGATGTGTCCAAAATCGCGGCGATCGGCTACTGCTTTGGCGGCACCGGCGTGATCGAGCTGGCCCGCAGCGGGGCGCTGATCAAGGGCGTGGTGAGCTTCCACGGGGGGCTGGACTCCCCGACGCCGGCCGACGGCAAAAACATCAAGGGCAAGGTGCTGGTGCTGCATGGCGCGGACGATCCATTTGTGCCGGCGAAGGACATCGCTGCGTTTGAGCAGGAGATGAAGGACGCGAAGGTGGACTACAAGCTGGTGAGCTACCCGGGAGCGGTGCATTCCTTTACCCAGAAGGCTGCGGGCAATGACAACAGCAAAGGCGCGGCCTACAACGAGGCCGCCGACAAGGCCTCCTGGGAGGAGATGAAGGCCTTCTTTGCGCGCATCTTCAAGACGGAAGGCTGAACCGAGGAAGCCGGCCATGAAACGACTTCTGCTGCTGCAAGCCGCCCTGGCCTTTGCCGTGCTTTCGGCAGCGGAAGAGCCCACGAACTTCATCCGTTTTGTGGAGGAGGAGAAGAGCGACAGCCTGCAAACGGCGGTGGTGGGCTATGAGTCGCCGCAGAAGGTGAAGGTGGACCTGGTGGGGGCCATCCACATCGCGGACAAGGCGTACTTCGATGCGCTGAACGTGAAATTCAAAGGCTACGATGCGGTGCTTTATGAGCTCGTGGGCCCGTCTTTTGAGGAACGGGGAAAGCCCGAGGCCAAAAAGGAGGCGGAAAAGATGCAGTGGGTGGGGCAGCTGCAGACCCTGATGCGAGACACGCTGAAGCTGCACGGCCAGCTGGAGGGGATCGACTACACGGCGAAAAACTTTGTGCATGCGGACATGGACATGTCCCAGTTTACCCAGACGCAGACGCAGAAGCAGGAGAGCTTTCTCTCGCTCTACCTGAAGGCGGCGCAGGCGCAGAAAGAGGTGAATGAGAAGCGCGGGGTGAACTCAGACGCGGCAGGCATCGTGATGCTGCTGAAGATCCTGACCCTGAAGGACAGCAGCACGGAGCTGAAGCGGATGATCGCGCAGGAGTTTGACAGTGTGGAGGACATCATGGCGGGCATTGAGACCGGAGACGGCACGGTGCTGGTAGGCGAGCGCAACAAGGTGGCGCTGGGAGTGATGGACAAGGAGATCGCGGCGGGGAAAAAGCGGCTCGCCATTTTTTATGGAGCCGCGCACCTGGGAGACATGGAGGAGCGGCTGCTGAAGAAGGGATTCAAGCGCACGAAGGTGGAGTGGCTGAAGGCGTGGGACCTGCCGCACGCCAAGTAATATCACGAGCAGTTGAAAATGGGTCTGGGTCTGGAGATTGGCGGGAGGCCGTCGGAAGATGAGGGTGGCGACAGGCCATGCATCCATCTGCATACGGCAGGCGCAAGGGCGTACGCACGCCCTCGCAGCCGGGCGGTTTGGCGAAGATAGCGGTGGCGCAGAAGAAGCGCCCGACGCCAAACAGGGCCGACCTACGGCCAGGGCACCGCGTCGTTCACCTGGGCGAGAACAGCCTCTGCTGCGGCAGGAATAACGGACCTGTTTTCAACGGCGTTCGGCATCAAAACAAAATGAGGAAGGCCAGGGGCCTTCCTCATCGTGGGATTCTCAAAGCTAAGCGGAGCGCTTACTTCTTGGCACCTGAAGCTTCCATGCGGAGCTGCTCGAGGCGGGAGAGCACTTTGGGAGCGGGGGCAGCGGCTGGCTTGGGCGCTTCCTTGGGCTTGGCTGCGGCGACGACCGGCACGGTAGGCGGAGTCACAACCTTGCGGGGGGCATCGATGCGGAGGATGGAGCCCAGCGCCACTCGGTGGATGGTGGTGGCGTTGGTGCCCTTCACCGGGATGTCCACGCGGACGAAGAGGTTGGCCTGCTTGCCGATGGGGGACTTGGCGTCTGTCTTGACCTTGAAGGAGACTTCCTTGGTGTCCTTGGTGATCTTGGCGGGCTCGATCGGGATGGTGTCCGGAACGCCGAGGACCTGGGCGGTGGCCTCGCCTTCAAAGGGCTGGAGCTGCTCGAGCTTGGCGACCATGACGCCTTCCTTGCCCTGCTCCACGGCGACGAGCGGGATGGCGGGGGCGGAGATGTAGGCCGGGGCAGTAGTGACAGCGGTGAAGGGAGAGGCATTGTAGATGCGACCGCTGCCGCCGTCGGACTCGCCCATGACGGTGAAGTTCCAGGAGCCGGCGGCGACATTGGCGTTGGCGTCGAGCTGGAAGACGCACTCGTTCTGGCCTTCAGGAATGGTCTGCTCCCCGAGGGCGCTGACGCCGTTGGGCTTCCAGATCATGAGCACGCGGATGGGGGCCTTGAAGCCTTCCTTGCGCTTGGAGACGACCTTGAGCTCCAGGATGCCGTTGTTCACCAGCGGCACCGCAGGCTTGACGATTTCGAGGGAGTAGGGAGCCTCCTCGACGACGGCGACGGGCAGGCGGTCTTCGATCTGGGTGTAATAGACGACGTTGCCGTTGCGCACGATGTCGAACTCCTGGCGGAGCTTGCCGACGGACTTGGTGTTGGGATCGACGGCGTTGAGGGTGATGGGCACGACCTGATGGCCGAGGGGGGCGTCTGCGGCGGCCTCAAAGAGCAGAGGCACGCTGCCGAGGTCTTTCGGGGCCATCTCGGTGAGCAGCTTGACGCCCTGCGGCATGTTCTTGACGTCGAACTTGAAGTCGCCGGAAACGTTGTTGCGGGTGACGTTGACGAGCGTGGCGTAGCGGCCGCCCTTTGGCACGGCGATAAACTGGCGGTAGTTGTTGTCATTGACCGAGTACTGCGGGGAGGCAAAGAAGACTTCCGGCTCTGCGGCGATGAGCTCGAGGCGGTAGACGAAGTTCGGGCCGCCGCGCTCCAGATGGTCGGCCACGCGCACGAAGTAGTCACCGTCCGCAGGGATGCTGACCTTGAACTTGCTGTCGAGGCGGCGGCGGCCACCGCCGTCGTCGTTGCCGCTGAGGGAGCCGCCTTTGGCGTTGTAGATGTTCACCACGCTGTCGAGCGGGGAACCGAGACTCTGGGCAAAGGCCTGCACTTCGAGGGTCATGCCTTTCTTGAGGGGGACCTTGAAGAAGTCCACGTCGCCGGGCTTTTCAATGATGCCGTTGAGTGCGATGGGGGCCCCGGGGGCGACGGTGGCCTTGGCCTGCTCGTCATTGGGCTCGGCTTCGAGCACGTTGTCGTAGGTGACGAGGCGGAAGGGGTTGCCGGAAGGGGCGGGCTCCTGGGTTTTGGAGAAGAGCATGTAGTCAGGATCGATCTCTGCAGGGAGCTTCACGTCTTCATCAAAGGAGCTGTCGCGCTCGATGAAGCGGACCTTGGTGGTGGAGCCGATCTTGCCACCGGCAGGATACACCACGTCCGGACGGCGGAAGCTGCCGACATGGAGGCGGTAGTAGGAGTTGCCGCCGCCACGGTAGGAGGACTCGCGGATCATGACGGTGTAGTCGCCGTCTTCCTCGGCCACATAGGAGCAGTAGCCGTCCTGGCGGTGGAGGATGGTGTCGTCCGAGATGACCTTTTCAAAGCGGTTCTTGTCGATGATGGCCAGGAAGGGGTCAAAGACGGTGTAGCCGAGGCGCAGGCCGTCCACCTCGACGGAGAGGCGCTGGCCTTTCTTGAGGCTGACGCGGTAGTTGTCCACGTCCTCGTTTTGCACGACCCCTTCGATGGTCTGATTGAGCTGGATGACCTGAGGTGTCTCAAAGTCGCTGTTGGGCTCCTTTTCCTCCACGTTGGGGAAGATGCCGACGAAGAACTGGCGCGCATGCGACATGCCGGTCTTGGTGCGGATACGCATGAGGTGGTTTCCGGGCGGCACGTCCGGGGCGATGCCGATGGTGAGCTGCACCTTGTTGGGCTCGATCTTTTCCACGCTCTTCTGGGTGAAGCCAGGAGAGAAGAAGATCATGCTCTCAAAGTCTGCCAGCTGGGTCCCCGTGACGGTGAGCTTGACCTCGGTGCCACGCTGGCCGCCGTTGGGCACCGTGGTGGTAAAGGTGGGATACGCGCCAAAAGCGCTTGTGGCGCAGGCGGCGGTGACGAGGATCAAATGACGAAGGGTGGACATGACGAGGGTGTTGAGATCTCTAGGCATACGGCCAATCGAGGCGGAAAATTACGGACAGACTGAAGTTCCTTGACGCATCTGCCGCACCAGATGCAGGCAGTAAAGCAACGGGAGCGCCCCAAAGAGGCCGAATGAGCAGTCGATGAGCCGCCAGGAGAGCGGGATACTGCGAATCTCCCCGCAGATCAGGGCCAGGGGAAAGATGGCGGCGCAGGCAAAGAGGCCCACCTTCAGCACCCAGGCATTGGCAACGGGGTCACGCCAAGGCCCGGCGATGAAAAACACCGCGATCATGAGATGCCCGAACGCCAGCCAGTCCGTGCCGTAGGCGACAAACGGGAACTGCGCCTGCGTGACCTCCAGCCCATGCCAGACGTAGCCGATCCAGAATTTCAGACCTGCATGCTGGACGTAGGCGGCATGATTTTCAATGCCGAGCCAGGAGGCCATGAGCCGCAGCTCATGCAGCAGGGGGAAGGCGGTGAGACCGCTGAGGATCAGGCCTGTGATGAAGAGTCCTAGGACCCGATGGAAACGTCTCAGGAGCGCAGCATTGCTCATGCCTCACTCCTCCACCGGCAGCCAACGGACACCGTCCACGACGACGTAGCCGTCGGCGCCTTCGTTGGAGATGGTGATGGCGGTGTCGTTGCCGCATTCGTAGTCGCCGAGGTCGATCCAGAAGAGGCCTTCGCCGGCTTTGGGGGACTTGAGGTCGACTTTGAGCTTCTTCACGCCGTCGGCATACTGCACCTCCACGAGGGCGTTGCTGGCGCGGTTGCTGTTGGGCGGGGAGGCGAGCATGAGGCGGTACTTGCCGGGCTTGGTGAGCTTGGGCTCAAAGCGGAGGCTGCATTTGCCGTCCTTGGCGTTGCCGTCGTGGCTGTAGCCGTCGCCGAGGAAGGTCTGGGCGGCACCGCTTTCATGCCACTCGCCGGTGACCTTGGCGTCGGTGTCGTCCAAAACAATGCCTTTGAGGGTTTTGGGGTCCACGCCTCGGGTGGTCTTGGGGCCGTGGTAGTGGAGGATCTGGCCGTCTTTGAGGATCTGGGTCTTGAGCCGATCATACGGCAGGTCCTGGACGGGGATGCCTGCGTCCAAGGCGAGAACGGCGGCGGTGGCGGCGCTCTGGCCGAGGATCATGAACACGGGCTCCATGCGGATGCTGCCGTAGGCGATGTGGCTGGCGGACATGGCCACGGGCACGAGCAGGTTGCTCCCCTGCCCTTTCTTGGGAACGAGCGAGCCGTAGGCGATCTCGTAGGGGCCCTTGGTGCTGATGCCGATGTCTCCCTCATTCTGCACATTGCCCTCGGGGGTGATGTAACGCTGGATATTGTGGGAGTCGATGCCGTAGCTGCCCATGCCGACGCTATCGGGTGTGGGGCGCTTTTTGAGCAGCTCGTTTTCGGTCATCACATAGGCGCCGACCATGCGGCGGGCTTCGCGGATGTAGAGCTGGTGACTCCAGTTGCCGTTGTCGGTGAATTCATCCTTGGGCAGGCCCCAGGTTTGAAGCTCTGCCTGCAGTTTCTTGGGGACGCGGGGGTCATTGGCCACGAACCACATGAGGCCCTGCTGGTACTGGCGGTGCTCGGCGATGATCTCGCGGCGGCGCTCGTAGCTGGCCTCGGGGTAGTCGTGATTGTAGCCGATGTTGTCAAAGCTGAAGGGCCCGTGGTTGTTGGTGTCCGTCTTGTGGTTGGGGATGGGGTCAAACTTCTCGAAGAACTCGCCCCAGCCGGTGTTCAGCACGCGGAGCAGGATTTCGTACTGGTTTGCATCATAGCCTTCCGGCTTGGGAAAGGGCACGCGGTTGCCGGGGTCATTGGTGTAGCAGGCGCGGAAGCAGTAGGCCTGCACGCCTTTGTCGCCTGCGCCGTACTCGCCGGGAGGTGCGGTGCTCACGCGGGGCAGCACGCCGCTCTTGGGATCTCCCGGGATCTTGTAGGCGCTGATGGGCTCTTTCACCGCGCCAAAGTGGTGGCGGTGGTGCAGCACGCCCACCTGGATGCCGTTCCACTTTTCGTCATACACGCTCTGCGCCTCGCGGCCGACGTGGTAGTCCACACCCGCGGCGGCCATGAGGTCGCCCTCATAGGTGGCGTCGATGAACATTTTGCCCGCGTAGGTCTTGCCGCTGAGGGTGGTGATGGAGGTGATTTTGTCGCCGTCCTTTTTCACGCCTTTGGCGCGGTCCAGCCACTCATCGCGCACGACTTCGAGGCCGAATTCCTTGACGTAGTCTTCGAAGATCTGCTCGGCCACATGGGGCTCAAAGATCCACATGGTGCGGTTTTCGCCATCGACGGCGGGTGTTCCCTGGCCTTTGCCGCCGTATTCGGATTTCTTCTGCTGCACCCAGGCGGAGTCCTTGTCGTAGTGCTGCCAGACGCGGTGGTAAAAGTCGCGGGAGAGACCGCCGATGACGGCTTTGTTGCCGGTGTCGGTAAAGCCGAGGCCGCCGCTGCTAAGGCCGCCAAGGTGCTTGTCTGGTGAGACGACGATGACGCTCCTGCCCATCTTCTTGGCCTGCACGGCGGCGATGACGGCGGAGCAGGTGCCGCCGTAGATGACGATGTCGTGGTCTGCTGCGGCGAGAGATGAAAAAGCAGCGAGGAATATGGCGGCCAGGTTGGTGGTCTTCATCCCACGAATAGGCACCTGACGTGCCGCTTTTCCAAGCACCACATTCGAAAAAAGTCGTACATAAAGATTAAAGTAAGATCGCCGGCGCTGATTCCCGCCAGCAAATACCAGCTGATGGGATACTCCAAAAGCTGCCCAGCCTCACACCTGCCTGCGCCGCCAGACATTCCATGGCAGCAGCCTGCCGGACTGCTGCATGTAGCGAAGGTAGAGGTCTGCATGCGCGGAGGCGGCCAGCAGCGCGTCCTCCTGGCTGGCGGCGTGGTGATACATGACGCCCAGCAGGAGCCAGAGCACCGCTGCCAGGGCGCTCTGCGTGCCGACCACCAGCCCCAGCATGAAGAGCAGATAGGCCGCGTAGATGGGGTGCCGCACACGCGCATAGGGCCCGCTAGTGACGATGGCCGCAGGCACGTCTGGCGTGAAGGCGCGCCCGGGCATGTGCCTGCCATGCTGGCGGTAGGCCCAGCGAAACAAGGCCAGGCTGCCAAGCCCCAGCGCGATGCCCGCCATCTGGCAGGCCGGGGCGGAGGGGTAAAAGTACGAATGCCAGAGCGCGCTGAAGATCACGCCCCAGAAGAGGTAGATGAAGAGGCGCTTGACCAGGGTGGGCCTGCTTTTCTCCCCACGCTTGAAAAGCCGGGGCACCACCAGGCCGTAAACGACCACGCAGACCAGACAGAGGAGGAAAACGGGAAGATTGCGCACTGCGGGAGGCGGGAATGGAATGGCGGCAGCGCCACGGGCTTACTGCCAGCCGCCGCCAAGCGACTTGAGCATGGCCACAGCCGCCATGAGGCGCTGGCCTTCCACCTGGGCGGAGAGCAGCTTGGCGTTGAGGACGGTGCGGTTGGCGTCCACCACTTCAAAGTAGCTGGCGAGGCCTTTCTGGTAGCGCAGCTCAGCAAGGCGCTGCGTCTCCTGCGCGGCGGCGATGGCGGCGTCCAGCGCCTGGCCCTGCTTGGCGTAGGCCCGGGCGTCGATGAGGCTGTCCTCGACCTCCTGCAGGGCGACCAGGATGCTCTGGCGGTAGCTGGCCAGAGTCTCTTCATAGGCGGCCTTGCTGGACTTCAGGTTGGCGCGCAGCTTGCCCCCCTGAAAGATGGGGAGGGTCATGCTGGGCCCGATGGTGAGGATGCGGCTGCGCTGATCGTAGAAATGCGCGGCGCCAATACTCTCCAGACCGCCGCTGCCGACGATGCTGAAGGCCGGGAAGAACGAAGCCTTGGAGACGCCCACCTGGGCGTTGGCCTCACGCATCTTCTGCTCTGCGGCGCGGATGTCCGGACGGCGCTGCAGCAGGGTGGAGGGCAGACCTGAGGGCACCTTGGGCAGGCGTGGCAGGCTGGCGGTCTTGGCGATGCTGAAGTTTGAGGGGATCTCTCCGCAGATGACCGCGAGGGCATTTTCGGCGTTGCCACGCTGGCGCTCCAGGGCGGCGAGGTCGTTGCGGGCCAGCTCCAGCTCGGTGCGCGCTCTGGCCACGTCCATTTCGTTCGCGAGGCCGCCTTTGAAGCGCGACTCCTGCAGCTTGAGGGCTTCTTCACGCCAGGTCTGGGTGCCGATGACGACCTGCATCTGGCGGTCCAGCGAGTGGGTCAGGAAATACAACCGCGCCACTTCTGCGGCGAGGGTGAGACGCCGCGCGGAGAGGGTCTCCATGGCGGCAAACTGGGAGGCCTTGGAGCTTTCCACGCCACGGCGCACGCGACCCCAGAGGTCAAACTCCCAGCCGAGCTCCAGCAGGTTCTGAAAGCGGCGGCGCTGCGTCTTGGGCAGGGCGACACCGGGGGGAAGGTTGGCGCCAAAGGAGCTTTGGGAGAGGCGCTCGTAATTCATCCCGTCCTTCATGTTGAGCTGGGGGAACCAGTCTGCCTGCTGCACCCCGACGAGGGCGCGAGCGGTCTCGACCCGTGCCAGCGCGCCGCGCAGCTCCTGGTTGTTTGCCATGGCGCGCTCCACGAGCTGGTTCAGCTCATTGGAGCCAAAGAGCTTCCACCACTCTCCGGGCACGGGGATGTCCGCCGTGCTCACCTTGCCGCCGTTTTTCCACTTGGAGGGCATGAGCACCTCCGGCAGCTTGAAATCGGGCCCGACGGTGCAGGAGGCACACGTCAATGTGGTCGTAAGGCAAAGGATTTTGAAATTGTTCATGCGCGCGCATTCATGGGGTGAATCGTTCTCAGCGCAACCCTCAAAGAAGACAAAGGATTGCCATGGGATGGTTAATGGCCATGGGATGGTTATTTAGGCAGGCTTCCTGCCACCTTGTGACGCCAGGAGGCCAGAACATCGGCTGCCAGCTCATGCGCCTCCTCGGCGCCGACGCGTTCGGTGACGGTCTGCGGGGCGGGCAGCCAGGCGGGTGTGGTGACTTCCCCGATGTGGTCGTGCGTCTCTGCGCGGAGGAAGGCGCGCAGCTCCACGATGAGGAGATTTTGGCTGCGGTCATGGCTGGCTGCCGCCTCGGCGCAGACTTCATACGGCACCCCGTCCAGCTGGATGACGCTGATGACCTGGGTGGTGTCGAGCAGGGAGTGGATCATGCGGGGCAGGTTCAGGAGCAAAGCCGGGATGTCGATGCGCAGTTTGCGCTTAATTTTGGCGAAGGTTTACGCACCAGCTTCCCGTTATGACGCAACCATGCGCCTCCTTCTTTGCCTCCTGGCCCTGACTGCCTTTGCCACCGCTGCGGACAAGCCGCTGAACATCCTCTTCCTCTTTGCAGATGACTGGGGCCGCTACGCGTGCATCTACGCGGAGCACGAGAAATTCCCCTCGCCGAACCAGGTGGTGAAGACGCCGAACATCGACCGCATCGCGCGCGAGGGGGCGCTCTTCCGCCGGGCGTATGTGAGCGCGCCGAGCTGCACGCCCTGCCGCAGCGCGGTGCTTTCCGGGCGTTACTTTTTCAACTGTGGCCGTGCCGCCATCCTCAACGGCGCGGTGTGGGACCCGGCCATCCCCAGCTACCCGCTGCTGCTCAGGGACCAGGGCTACCACCTCGGCAAGTCCTTCAAGGTCTGGAGCCCCGGAGAGCCTGCGGACGCGCCGTATGGGGGCCAGCAGTTTGCGTACCAAAAGAGCGGCGGGCGCTGCAACCAGTTCTCGCAAAACGTGGACAAGCTCATGAAAGAGGGCGTGGCCGTGGAGGCGGCGAAGCAGCAGATCTATGACGAGGTGCGGGGGAATTTTGACAGCTTCCTGGCCGCACGGCCCCAAGGCGCGCCGTTTGCCTTCTGGCATGGGCCCACCAACGTGCACCGCAAGTGGGTCAAAGGCAGCGGGCAGGCGCAGTGGGGCATCGACCCGGACGCCCTCAAGGGCCGGCTGCCCAAGCACTTGCCCGATGTGCCGGAATTCCGCGAGGACTTCGGCAGCTATCTGGGAGAGATCCAGGCCTTTGATGCGCAGGTGGGCGTGATCATCGAGCGGCTCAAGCAGGCCGGTGAGTATGACAACACGGTCATCGTCATCAGTGGCGATCACGGTGCGCCCGGCTTTCCCGGCGGCAAGTGCAACCTGTATGACTTCGGCGTGAATGTGGCGCTGGCGATCCGCTGGCCTGGCCAGCCTGGAGGGCGGGTGATCGACGATTTCGTGAACCTTATGGACCTGGCACCCACGTTTATGGAGATCGGCGGTGCGAAGATTCCGGAAGGAGTGAATGGCAAAAGCCTGGTGAACCTGATGAAGTCGGGCAAGTCGGGGAGGATCGAGACAGAGCGCGACTATGTGATCACGGGCCGCGAGCGGCATGTGAGCATCGCCCGCGAGGGAAACCTCCCCTACCCCCAGCGCGCGCTGCGCAAGGACGGCTACCTCTACATCCGCAACTTCAAGCCCGAGCGCATGCCCATGGGAGACTACAAGACGCTGACCGAGAGCTTCACGCCCACGCAGGATGATTTGGAGAATGAAACGTATGTGGCGTTTCCCGACATGGACGCCTCCCCCGCCAAGGCCTGGCTGGTGGAGCACCGCAACGACTCGCAGTATAAGTGGTACTTTGACTACGCCTTTGCCAAGCGCCCCGCCGAGGAGCTCTACGATCTCAGCAAAGACCCCGACTCCACCATCAACGTCGCCTCCGAAGCCGCCTATGCGGAGGTGAAGGCGAAGATGGCGGCCGAGCTGCTGGAAAAGCTCCAGGCGGTGGGCGACCCGCGCGTCATGGCTGATCCTGTGCCGTTTGAAAATCCGCCCTACACGCTGGACACCAAGACCGGCCAGCCCGGCAAGGGCAAGAAGGGCAAAGGGAAGGCGAAAGCCAAGGCGGAGTGAAGGGGGGGAGCGCCCCCCCCGTTTTCTTCGTTTCCCGTTTCCGCTTCTAGAGGCACAAAAATGGAAACGAGGGTGGGAGCCACCTGAGCAACCTTGCACCCCATCCTTGGAATGTGGGTGTTTGTCAGCGCACTGCAAACGGTGGGGTGTGTTGGTTTGCGCTATGCCACCCGGATCATGTAGCGGTTAAATCGTTACTCCATTACCCATAACAAGCAGAGTGCCTGGAAGGTTATGCACAATCAGTTCATATGCAGCATAAGAGGCGTTAGACGCTTTCCCATGGCAGTCGGGCTGCCTGCGAAGGTGCTACTCAATCAACGTTAGAGTATCGATTATAACGTTTCTTAATTCCAACAACAACCAACGTTCATTGATCGCAGAGTTATAAAATCCTCGTGCTGTCAGTGCATCACCGAGATTGGCACTCAGTCGATACGAGTGCATCGTTTACAACGTTACATTTGTTGATAGCGACCACTGTATCAGTGAAGGCTGTGAGCAATAGCTACAAGTGCAGCACTTGAGCATTGCACAATCCTCCCAAGGCACCGGTGCGCAGGTAGGTTGCAATCGATGCATGCGTAGCGCTAACAACGCTACATGATCTACCAGGGCAAGTCAGGGCGAACGGTGAAGGTGGTACAATTGATTTTTTTGTATCGTTTATATCGTTACATACGCCACTTGCCATAAGGTGGCCGATGAAGGTAATGCACAGTGACCGCCCGTGTGGAACTGGAGCCAGACACAATCTGCCAAGGCACCCCGGTGTGCCGCTGACGGTAGTATGCGAGTGATGCGAATGTATCGAAAATAACGTTATGTTATTCTCAGTGCAGTAGGCACGCCTTTGCAGATGGCGCTCACATGATGCATGGCAGTGCGAGCAGTATTGTGCCCAGTGGTACTCAATTGAATAATGTAACTTAATCAACGTTATTTATTGCACCCAGCGATACAGCGGCCAGAAGGGTGCGAACACTCACTTGACATGTATCTATAACTTCGTTACTTATTATCATTTATGAGACATGTTAACAACCTTTCAAAACTTTACTGATGAAAGAGTTGTCCACATAATTTACGCTATTTTCAATATTTCACTGAAGTGATGCTTAACCGACGTGCACAGTAACAAATCCGAGTGACAGCTTCCCGCCAGTGACGTTTGATCCCGCAGCCTTTCGAGCAACCGGCGTGCAGGTGATAAGGCAGTGTGAGCAGTCCCTCACGGCAGCCGGTGTGTCGGGCTAGGCAGCACGCAATGGGCGCATATGTATCGCAAAAAACGTTACTATATTCAGCAACTGCGGTACCGCTATTGGCAGCACACAATCAACGAGTGTTTGGCACGGGGAGCGTTACATAAAAAAAGCCCCCTTCAGCGGCGGGTGTGCCGGTGAAGGGGGCGCGGAACGGTGTGTGCAGCGCGAGGGCGTTACACAATCTCCCAGCCTTTGCGGTAGTCGCGGCGCACCATCTTGTCAGCTTCGGCGTTGTTGGGGATCTTCAGGCCGGGGGCGTCCCAGACGAGGTTCTCGCCGGGGAAGGCGCTGGCCAGGCAGCCGAGCAGCACGGCCTCGGTCAGCGGGCCGGCGTAGTCAAAGTTGGCGGAGGGTTGCTTGTCTCCCTTGAGGCAGCAGTCGATGAAGTCGGCCCAGTGGTCGCGGGGTTCCAGCTTGGGATAGGCGCCGAATTTGGCGAACTTCTCGCGCGGGTAGAGCAGCGGCGTGGAGCCGTGCGGGGAGAGCAGCACGCCCTCGGTGCCCAGGTAGATGGTGCCCTGGCCGGGGAATTTGGAGACGTCTCCCACCAGCGCCATGACCTCGGCTGGCGGACGGGCGTCGCCGTCGGTCCAGGTGACCTTGACGGTGTCGCCAGCGGTGTATTTCGTACCTTTGAAGGTGTATTCCACCACAGCGTTGATGGCCCAGTTGTCCTTGTTAGGCACGGGGCCGGTGGACTTCACGGAGATGGGGGCGGCGAGGTCGAGGGAGCGGAACCAGCCGCTGAACATGTGGCAGCCCATGTCTCCCAGGGTGCCGGTGCCAAAGTCGCGGCGCTTGCGCCAGTTGCCGGGGTGGTCGTATTTCTCGATGTAGCTGCGCTCGGAGGCCACGCCCAGCCATTTGTCCCAGTCAAATCCGGCCGGGATGGGGTCGCTCTTGGTTGGGCGCACTTCGAGGTCTCCCCACTTCTTGTTGGAGAAGGTGTGGGCTTCCTTGACCTTGCCGATGGCACCCATCTGGATGAGGGCCACGGCGTGGCGCTCGGTGAAGGCGGAGGAAATCTGGATGCCCATCTGGGACATCACGCCCTTGGCACGGGCGCGCTCCACCATCTGGCGGCATTCCCAGAGGTTGTGCGCCAGGGGCTTCTGGCCGTAGATATGCTTGCCCTTGGCGATGGCGGCCAGGCCGATGCTGCCGTGCATGTGGTCAGGGGTGGAGACGTTGACGCTGTCGATGTTGTCAGCCTCTTTTTCCAGCAGCTCGCGCCAGTCCTGGTACACCCGGATGTTGGGCCACTTTTTCTGCGCGTTGGCAAAGTTGCGCGTGTCCACGTCGCACACGGCGGTCAGCTCCCACATGGGGTGGTTGGACATGGCGCTCATGTCGGCCATGCTCATGCCTGCGGCACCAAAGGCGGCGTGGCGCAGCTTGCCATTCGGTGAGGCGGCGCGCATGCCGGTGGTGACCCAGGGGGCGGCAAAGAGCGTGGCGGCGGACTGGCGGATGAAGTGGCGGCGTGATTGCATGTGGTTTGAAATGGTGGAGCGCGAAAATACGTTGCGCGCGCGGCTCATCTTCCGTTTCTCTTTGTGAAGACATGAACGACCTCGCCTCCCGCCTGCAAGCCATCCGCGACCGCATCTCCACCGCTGCCCAGCGCTGCGGGCGCGATCCCGCCACGGTGCAGCTGCTGGCGGTGTCCAAGACCTTTCCCCTGGAGGCCATCCGCGAGGCGGTGGAGGCCGGGCAGCTCCTGTTTGGTGAAAACAAAGTGCAAGAGATCCTGGCCAAGGCGCCGCAGCTTCCCTCAACCCTGCAGTGGCACCTCATCGGCCACCTGCAGTCCAACAAGGTGCGCAAAGTCCTGCCGCATGTGCAGGCCATCCACAGCGTGGATTCACTGGATCTGGCGCGCGACATCGACCGCGTCGCCGGAGAGCTGGGGCTCACGGCCAAGGTGTATCTTGAGGTGAATCTGGGAGATGAGAGCAGCAAGCACGGCTTCAGCGCCGAAGGCCTGCGCGCGCAGCTGGAGTCGTTGTATGCTCTAACGCGGCTGGAGATCCAGGGCCTGATGTGCATCCCGCCCTTTGATGACGATCCGGAAAAAAGCCGCCCGCATTTTATACAACTGCGCACCCTGCGCGACGAGCTGGAAAAGACCGGCGGCCGCCCGCTGCCGCTGCTGAGCATGGGCATGAGCCACGACTTTGAGATCGCCATCGAGGAAGGGGCCACCATGGTGCGCGTGGGCAGCGCCATCTTTGGCGAGCGCACCTACAAGGCCGCATGACATGAACACCCGTGCGGACAAATGGCTGCACCATGTGCGCGTCTTCAAGACCCGTACGCTGGCCACCCAGGCCTGCGCCAAGGGGAACGTCACGATCGACGGCCAGGTGGTGAAGGCCTCGCGCGATCTCAAGCCCGACGATGTGCTGGAGGTGGTGCGCGGAGACCTGCGCCTGCGGCTGCGCGTGCTCGCTTTCCCTCCCCAGCGCCTCGGCCCGCCGCGTGTGGCGGAGTTTTGTGACAATCAGACCCCGCTGGAGTGGATCCAAAAAGCCAGCGAGCTGCGCCGCGAGCGCGAGCTCATCCAGCCCCGCGAGCACGAGATGGTGGCCAAGCCGGATAAGAAGCAGCTCCGCGAGCTGCGGAAATTCTGGGAAGAGCAGCACGCAGGCGAGGGGTGAGTGCGCGCCGACGGGTGAAAAGCTTCGTTTCCATTTTTAAGCCCTCGGGATGGAAACGGAAAACGAAGAGGGTGCATGCTCCCGGCATGCCGCCAGTGCCTCATCCCCTGCCCCGGCTAGTCCTCGTCGTCGTCGTCACGGCGCGGGCCGTTGACCGAGCGCTTCTTCTTCACGGCGGAGATGTTGCGGTGCACCCAAACGCTCTGCACCATGCCCATGAGGAAGAGGCAGACGATGACAAACGTACCGCCGTGGCTGATGAAGGGCATGGGGAGACCGATGACGGGCAGCATGACGAGATTCATGCCGGCGTTTTGAAAGGTGTGAACAAAGAACATGGCCACCACGCCCACGACAATGAGCCGCCCTAGCTGGTCGCGCGCACAGAAGGCCACAAAAACGCTCTGCAGGAGCAGCAGCGCCATGCCTGAGAGCAGGAGCACCGCGCCGCGAAAGCCGAACTCCTCGGAGACCACGCAGAAGATGAAGTCGCTGATGGTTTCATGCGGCAGAAAGGTGCGGTGGATGGAGGCCTGATCCTCGACTTTTTTAGACTCCGGCCCCTTGCCGTCCAGCCCGGCGGTGGATACGCCGATGAGGAGGTACTTCGCCACCCAGGCCTCGTTTTGCAGGTCCACCTTGTCGAGCTGGTTGGTCATCATGTACCAGGTGGAGCTGATACGCGCCTGCTGGTAGGGCTTGAGCGCAAAGACATACACCAGCGGCACAATGCTGACGACGCCAAGCAGCATGGTGATCATGTAACGGAAGGGGATGCTGCCCACGAGCATCATGGAAAGAAATACCGGGCCCCACACAAGGCCGGAGCCAAGGTCTTCCTTGATAACCATGATGGCAGGCACGCCGGCGACCATGCCAGCGACCATGATGCGCAGCCATGGACGGCGAAAGACAGGCAGCAGGCGGGGCAGCTCCCCAAACACCACACCCAGCACCAGGATGCCGGACATGATGGCAAACTGCGAGGGCTGGACGGACTGCCCGCCAATGATGAGCCAGGCCTTGTTGCCGCCGCGCTCCACGCCAAAGAGAAGCACGGCCACCAGACCGCCGATGCCCGCCAGGTAAAGCGGCCAGCAGGCCCAGCGCACCCATTTGTAGTCGATGAGCGAGGCGCCAAAAAACACCGGCACGCCGATGAGGATGGCCCGGAGCTGGTCCTTCCATTTGAGGGCAAACTCGGCGGAGTCCTTGTAGGCCGAGGCGTTGAAAATGGCATACACCCCAAACACACACAGGGCGGTGACATTGAGCACCAGCAGCCAGTTCATGCCGATGAATTTCTTGAAAAGGGGAGTCATGGGATCAGGAAAGAGAGTCTTGGTGAGGAAGCGCGCGGGCAAATGACGAATGACGAATTCAGAATGCCTAATGACCTTGCCATCTACGGCTCACCATTCGGACTTCGGTCATTGGGATTTCATTCGTCGTTCGGGTTTCGTCTTTTGCCAGCGCCGCTTTGCGGCAGCGTGCCGTCAGATGAGCTCTGGCACGGCTGCGAGGAGCTTCTGGGTGTAGTCGTGACGGGGGTTTTCGCAGATCTCGTCCGCATTTCCCTGCTCCACCACCTTGCCGTGGTGCATGACCACGATGTGGTCGCTCATGTGCCGCACGACGGCGAGGTCATGTGCGATGAAGAGGAGCGTGAGATCGAGCTCTGCCTGGATGTCCTTGAGCAGGTTCAAGATCTGCGCCTGCACGCTCACGTCGAGGGCGCTGACGGGCTCGTCGCAAATGAGAAAGCGGGGCTTCACGGCCAGTGCACGTGCGATGCCGATGCGCTGCCTCTGGCCGCCGCTGAACTCATGCGGGTAGCGGTGCAGGGCGTCCTCGGGCAGGCCCACTTTTTTCAGCAGTCCGGCGGAGGCTTCCCGGCGGTCCGCCTTGGAGAGCTCCTTGAAATGAATCATCTGCGGCTCGCCGAGGATGGACTCGACGGTCATGCGCGGATTGAGCGAGCCGATGGGGTCCTGAAACACCATCTGCATCTCCCTGCGCAGGGGGCGGAATTCGCTCTCGGGCATCTGCAGGATCTCCATGCCGCGGTAGTTCACACTGCCGGAGGTGACGGGGATGAGCTTGAGCAGGGCGCGGGCCACGGTGGACTTGCCGCTGCCGCTCTCACCCACCAGGCCGACGGTGCTGCCCTCCTCGACTTCAAAGCTGACCTTGTCCACGGCCTTGATGACGTCGGTGGTGCGGCCCAGCCAGCCCCCGCGCACGGGGAAGTGAATTTTGAGGTCTTGAACACAGAGGAGCTGCATGGTGTGGGCGCTGATTTTAGCACAGCTGCCAAAACGTGCTAAAGTTTCATTGCGTGAAAGCTTGAAAGTGTCAGCATCGCCTTTCCTGATGAACGCACGCTATGAACTGCTGGCCCCCATTGCCGAGGGTGGGACGGGCTCGGTGTACAAGGCGCGCGACCTCCAGACAGGCAGCGAGGTGGCCCTCAAGCGCGTGCTGACCTGCAAGACGGGAGGCTGCGGCACTGCCGTGGATGCCCTGATCCGCGAGGCCCAGCAGCAGTCCGCGCTGCAGCACCCGAACATCGTGGCCGTGCATGACTTCGGCCTGGATGCCGAGGGAGGCTACATCGTGATGGAACTGGTGCGGGGAGAGACGCTGGAAGCCATGGTCATGCGGGAGGCATTGAAGACCGCCGACTTTGACGCCCTGGTGCGCCAGACGCTGGAGGGGATGCGCGCCGTACATGCGCGGGGCATCCTGCACCTGGACCTGAAGCCGGGAAATCTGATGGTGCGGCGGCTGCCAGACGGCGGCCTGCAGGTGAAGATTCTGGATTTCGGCCTGGCACAAACGCTTCCCCGCGGGAAAACGCAGACTCCCCTGCCCGCCAGCGGGCTGCCCGGCTCCGTGCATTTCATGGCTCCGGAGCAGTTTGAGCGCGCTCCGGCAGATGCACGCATGGACATCTATGCCCTGGGCTGCCTGTTTTACTACGCGCTGACCCAGCGGCACCCCTTTGAAGGCGAGACCAAGCCGCAGGTGATGGTGGCGCACCTGCACCACCGCACGCAGCCGCTGGGCACTCTGCGGCCCGACCTGCCGGCCAGCACGGTGCAGTGGGTGGAACGGCTCATGAGCCGCCAGCCTGCCGACCGGCCGGCCTCCATCTCCGAAGCTCTGCGGGACTATGAGACGCCCATGGCCGCGCGCGGTGGCTGACGTGCGATGTTTTAAAAAAACCGGGATGGACATGAAGTATCCCTGACCGGAGACGAAAGCCTCTTGCCTTCGCAGCACGTGCCGCCATCATGGCGAAACCTGATTCCCGCCCTCCCATGCTGCGCGTCCCATCCGCCCTTCTTTCTGCCATCGTCAGCCTCGTGCTCTGCTCCTGTGGCATGATCAAGAGCATCCTCCCCGATTCGCTGCCCAAGCTGCCAAAGATCGGCATGCCCAGCCTGCCCAGCCGAAACACCGTGGCCAAGCTGGTGCCTGGCATGGCGGAGAGGGACAAGGTGAACGCCGAAGACCCGGATGTGCCGTTCAACTCACGCGGCACGCTCGGCTTTGGCCACACCGTGCGGCTTGAGGTGTATGAGGGCACCCGCAGCCCGGACCGCATCTACCGCGGCATCGAGATGATCAATACCGAAGGGCTGCTGCCGCTGGGCAAGGTGGGCACTGCGCGTGTCGGCGGGCTGCGCCTGCCGCAGGCGGCGGAGGCCATCGCCACCGTTTTCCGTCTGGCCGGACGCAACACGCGGGAGATCACCGTGCAGATCATCTCGGTGGAAAACACCCCCGTCATCTCCCTGAACGGAGATGTACATGAGGCGGAGTTCATCCCGGTCTTCAATGACATGAGCGTGAAGCAGGCCGTGACCGTGACGGGCGGGCGCAAGCCGGGCTCCACCGCCCGCGGCTTTTACATCTCTCGCCAGGGCCAGCGGCACTTTTTCACCTCGCTGGAGGCTGCGGACAGAAACTGGAAACCGCAGGCAGGCGACATCATCACCCTCTCCCCCGACATCTGATTTTTTTCGCATCATGCTCGAATACACCGGCAGCAGCCCCGCCAGCGCACAAGCCCCCCTGAGCTCCCTTTTTCAGACCACAGCCATCCTCCGCATCGGGACGGGTCTCCTGCTGATGACCCGCTACGGGCTGGGTGCCGTGCAGAATGCCTACCATTTCTTCTGGCAGGAAAAGCCCTGGGCCTGGGTGCCTGCCTTTCATGAGGCGGGCATGCCCTACGCTCACCTGCTGGCGCCGGTGGTGGCGCTGCTCATCGTGGCCGTGGCCATCAGCTGGACCCTCGGCTTTCTGACCCGGCTCTTTGCCGTCATCTTTCTGCCCGTGGTCATCACCACCCTGGTGGTGCTGCAGCATGCGGGCTCTCCGCGCGTGGAGGCTGCCTGGCTGTACCTGATCATCACCGTGACGCTGCTCATGTTTGGCTCCGGCACGCTGTCAGTGGACCAGCTCTTCCACCTCGGCCAGGGTGGCGGGCCGAAAAAACGCCGCTGATGGCCCGCACCACCAGCAGCCCCGCGCCAGCCGCTGTGACGCCTGCCGTCGAGCGCGTGCTGGCCATCGACCCCGCGCTGCGGAAAACGGGCTGGGCCGTCGTCGAGTGCGCAGGCGGTGTGGTGAAGGCGGTGGAGTGGGGCGTGATCCACAACAAGCCCGCGCTGCTGCCCTCCGGCTGCCTGGTGTCCATCCGCGCCGGCCTGAATGAGGTCATCGTTCGACATTCACCCACGGTGTGCGCCATCGAGTCCACCATCTTTGTGCAGAGCTACAAGACCGCCATCGTGCTGGGCACGGCGCGCGGGGCCTGCCTGATCGCCGCGGCAGAGCACGGCCTTCCCATCTACGAGTACGCCCCGCGTGAAATCAAACAGGCCGCCGTGGGGCGTGGTGCCGCACAAAAGGAGCAGGTGGCCTTCATGATCCGCGCCCAGCTACGCCTGCGCGAAACCCCGGAGCCAGACGCCGCCGATGCCCTGGCCACGGCCATCACCCATTTTCAAAACACCTCCGCCGCCCGTGTCACGGAGCGGGAGACGCGGAGGGTGTAGCTGGCTGCATCATGGCAGCAGCCAGTCGGGCGGGCCGCCCCGCGCCACTCAGCCCTTCTTCTTCCCGGCCTTCTTCGCCGCGCCTTTCTTGGCCACAGCAGGCTTCTTGCTTGCAGCAGGCTTCTTGGTCTTGCCAGCTTTGGCGCTGCTTTTCCCGTTCCCTTCGTCGGTGCCGTTGAGCTTGAGCTTCCCGCTCTTGCTGTCGCGCTCCAGCTTCTCCAGCTTGCGCAGGAGCTTGGGCCACTGCTTTTCCTCCACGATGAAGCCCACGCAGCGGTCCGTGCCGCAGCGGCAGGGGTGCTCGTCCCAGGTGTCCACGTCAAAGCCGTAGTTGTAGGTCAGCTCCTCGCCGGCCTTGATGTCGCGCAGGGAGTAGATCCAGATGCGGCCGCGAATGATGAAGGCCTCGCAGTTGGGGTCGCAGGAGTGGTTGATGTAGCGCGCGGGGTTGTTCCCCTTGGCGCCGTCGATGTCATACTTCTGGTTCAGAGTGAAGACGTAAACAGCGGCGCCGCCGGTCTTCTTGGATCTTTCGACGAGAGCCTCTCCGCGCCGCGCAGACTCTGCCTTGGTGATTTTTTCGCCAACGTATTCGATGATCGGCGAGTCGTTGGGTATGTCACAACGGGCAAAAATGCCGCGGTTATGGATGGAGGAGGAACGAACGGTCCAGTAGCGTTTCGTGGGGGCTTGGGGCATGAGAGCGGGCAGTCGGCAGAAAAACGGAGCGCATGAAGTGTGCCGGGCTCCTGCAATGTCAAGGGATGAGGCCGAATGTTTCCCGCCTTCGCCTTCTCTATTAGACGGAGGGACACCACTTTCCGGTTGCCGCCGGGGTGCGGTGGGGCTTATTGCGCGCCCTTCAACCGCCCCGAACTACCATGCTTGAATTTTTCCGCCGCCACCGTGGTGCCTTTCTCATCACCCTGACGACTGCCATCATCATCTCCATGTTCTGGTATGGGGTTTCGCAGACCTTCCAGAACAGCGAACGGAAGATCCTCCCCACCGACGTGGCCCTGACGGTCTATGGCAAAGACTACACCGTGGCCGATGTGCAGCGCACGCAGCGCGCCGTGGAGTTTTCCCAGTACTACCTGCAGAGCAGCGAGATGCTCTCGATCATGAGGATCACCCCCTCCTCCGGCGGGCTGGACTCCTTTGCCAACCTCTTCGTGGCACGCCACCTCATGGAAAAGCTGGGCATCCGCCCCAGCGCTGCGGAAGCACGCGCCGCTCTGGAAAAGCTCCCCGCCCTGCAGGACAACGGCAAGCTGGACGTCTCCCGCGCGCAGATGCTGGAGCAGCTGGCGGCCTCCATGGGCTTCGACAGCGAAGCCCTGCTGGACATCATGAAGGACATCGTCGGCCTGCGCAAGCTGCGGGACGTGGTGACCAAGAGCTACACGGCCTCCCCTCTTTCCGCCGAAAAGCAGTATGCCAGCAGCTACCAGACCTTCAAGGGCTCCAAGATCGTCTTTGAGACCGAGACCTACAAGAAGGCCGCAACCGTGACCGACGACGAGATCAAGAAGTACTACGACGAGAACAAGGACGGCTACAAGACCCAGGAGAAGCGCGCCGTCAGCTACGTCTTCTTTGAAAACCCCAAGGACCTCGAAAAGAAGCCGCTGGAAGAGCGCGAAAAGGCAAAAACCGATGTGACCAAGCGCGTGAATGCTTTCATCGACCTCACCACCAAGAAGCAAAAGAGCCTGGCTGACGCAGCCAAGGAGACGAAGGAAAAGGTCGAAACCACGCCCGCCTTTGACCAGGTGAGCCCCCCTGAGGCCTTCAAAAACGAAAGCGATGTGGTCTCGCAGATCTTCGCACGGGCCAAAGATTCCAAAGCTTCGACGGAAGTCGTGGAAGGCATCAAAGGCTGGTATGTCTTTGAAGTGAGCAAAATCGAGGAACCCAAGCAGCAGGCGCTGGCCGACGTGAAGGACAAGATCAAGGACGTGCTGCTGGGCCAGAAGGCCGACGAGGCACGCACCAAGGCAGTGAACGAAGCACGCCTGGCGCTGGCCGAAGGCCTGAAAGCCGGCAAGAAGATCGAAGACCTCGTGAAGGCGCAGAAGCTCACCCTGCAGCCCCTGCCAGAGATCGACGCAGCCAACCCGCCGCAGGAAGTGCCCAACAGCTTTGACATCGCCCAGGAGGCGGCCCTCACCGCCGTCGGCGGCGTCTCGCGCGCCGTGGATGTGGACAACGGCAAGGCAACGCTGCTGGTCTATGTCAGCGCCAAGGAGCTCCGCAAACGCCCAGACTCGGCAGATGTGCGCAAGTTCCAGGTGGAAACCATCTCCGGCATGGAGCGCGCCCAGCTTTTCAAGGCCTGGTTCAAGAAGCAGCACGAAACAGCCCGCATCTCCTACGCCAAGCTGGGCTGAGGCCGCGCCTTTCCAAGCCAATCGACGCGCATGAGCGACACGCCAGCCACCGTCGAAGAACTGTACGATGAAGCCAGCGGGCACGTCGCCCTCGGGGAGCTGCCGGAGGCCATCGCGCTGTACCGGCGCTGCGTCGCGCTGGACCCGAACCACTTTGAGAGCTGGCATGCCCTGGGCATGGCGCTGCTGCGCCATGGCGAGGTGAAGGAAGCCATCGGCGCCGGGCTGATGGCCACGACGCTGCAGCCCAACGACCTGCTGGCCTGGACTGCGCTCTCGCAGATGTATGTGACGAACAAGCAGATCGCCGAGGCTGAGGATGCCAAAGGCAAAGCCCGCATCCTTTCCCTGGGCGGCAAGGTGGTGAAGTAACCGGATTGGAACTTCTTAAATCAAAAATCGATTGTTGATTTTTGAAGTGTCCAGACTGCGCCAGACACCACCAGCCTACGGTCACAAGAGCCGCGCTTTCCACTCGCGCAGGACAGGCGCGCATGCTAAACCGCGCGCATGTCCTCCCCACTCTTCAACCTCTCTGGAAAAACAGCACTCGTCACCGGCGGCAGCAAAGGTCTTGGCAAAGCGATGGCTCGCGGCTTTGCCGAAGCCGGCGCGGATGTCTTCATCTCCAGCCGCAGTGCGGAGGAGCTGGCCGCAGCTGCAGCGGAGATCGGCGCAGGACTGAACGTGAAAGTCGAGTGGATGGTGGCCGACATGGCGGACCGCGCGGCCGTCAAGGCGCTGGCCATGGAGGCGGAGAAGCGTCTCGGCAAGATCGACATCCTCGTGAACAACGCCGGCATCAACAACCCGCAGGCCATCGACGAAATCACGGACGAAGTGTGGGACCGCAATGTGGAGGTGGACCTCACCGCCGTGATGTCCCTCACCCGCGCCGTGGTGCCCGGCATGAAGGCGCGCCAGTGGGGCCGCATCATCCACATCTCCAGCGTGCTCGGCGTCGGCGGCCGTTTGAAGCGGAATGTGTATTGCGCCTGCAAGGCGGCCCTCATCGGCCTGGCACGTGCCAGCGCGCTCGATCTCGGGCCCTACGGCATCACCGTGAACTGCCTCTGCCCCGGCCCCTTCCTCACAGACATGCCCGGCAAGCTGCTGAACGACGAGGAAAAAAAATACTTCGCCGACCGCACCGCCCTCAAGCGCTGGGCCGCCCCCCGCGAGCTCGCCGGCCCAGCCCTCATGCTGGCCAGCGAAGCCGGCGCGTACATCACCGGACAAGGCATCGTGGTGGACGGTGGCGCTGCGGTGAACGTGCTGTAATCGAATCCACTGCTTTCTCCCACTTATCCACTTCCCCATCAGGAAAGCAGAAGAGAGGGGATAAAGAAAGCCACGAGATACGCGGCTGCTGCTTGAGGACAAGCAGCCCTACCGCCACCAGTCCTCGCATGCCCGGCGCAGGCAGGGCGGGCTGTCCCCTGCCTGCCGTCGCCGGAGCCCAGAGCGTGCTTGAAACGGATCGGCACCATGAGATGCCTCACTGCGCTTTCAGAGAGCGCGAAGGGGAAGATTTCACTGTCTACTTCACCTGTGGTGCAGGCGTTGACACCGCACCCTTCTCGTCCTTCCCAAAGAACATCAGATGCTGCCAGGGCAGGCCGTCGTACTCGCGCACGAGCTTGAAGCCGTTGGCGTTCATCTCCTTGTTAATTTGAGCCTTGCTCATCTTGTGCTCGGGCTTGATCGGCACGTTTTCATCCTCTGCACGGAATTCACAGAGCACGAGCTGCCCGCCGGGCTTCAGGGCGGCGCGCATGGCGGCCAGCATCTGCACCGGGTGACTGAACTCATGGTAGACGTCCACCATGAGAATCATGTCGCAGGTGTTCGGCGGCAGCTTCGGGTCATGGTAGAGACCGTCGATGGGCACGATGTTTTTCAGCCCCTTGCTCGCGATGTTCTGCTTGAGCATCTCGATCATCTCCGGCTGCACATCCACGGCATAGACCTTGCCCTTCTCCCCCACCATCGCGGCCAGGGGGAGGGTGTGGTAGCCGTTGCCGCAGCCCATGTCACACACCACCATGCCGGGCTTTACCTGGAGCTGCGCACGCATCTGGGAGGGGCCCTCCTCCTGCTCGCGCACACGGCGTATGAGCCACTCCGCGCCTTTCCAGTGCATGGTCCTGGCGATCACGCGCCCCTCATATTCCGTGAGCGGAGGCGGGGCCTCCTGCGCGGGCAGACAAGGGCAGGAAAGCAGCAGGAGGAGCGGAAGGAGCAGACGCATGGCGAGAGCAGTAAACGGCGGAAACCATGCAAATGTAGCGAATGGAAAGCTTCAAGACTTTTCCAGACTCGCACTGGAAATCCCGGGGCGGCTCCGTATCATCTCCCATCATGACTCGTCGTTTCATCGCCCGCCTGCTGCTGCCCCTGCTGGGAGCCGCCAGCATCGCCGCGCTCAGCGCCCAGGATGCCCCGGTGCCCAAGCCCCCTGAGAGGCCCGCCATCCCCGAGGATGTGGTGGGAGATGAGCATGTGCGCGAGGAATACGGAGTGAACCAGTTCACCACGCCCTCCATTCGCAAGCTCTTCGACATGCTCAACAACGTGGGCAAGCTGCGCTTTGACAGCCTCAAGCGCCCCTTCACGGACAAGACGCCCGCAGACCGCGTCGTCGTCGCCATGGGCCTGGGCACGCTCATTGCAGACGGCTTTCTCATCGTGCAGTGCGAGCGCGTGGAGGAGATGGAGTCCGTAGGCCGCGCCATGATCAAGTACGGCAAGGCGCTGGGCGCCGGCAACCGCATGAACAAGCACACCGGCAGCCTCTTTGAGTACAGCCTGAAGGGCAACTGGCAGGACCTGCGTGTGGAGCTGGCCAAGACCCAGTCTGACGTGGAGGCCGAAATGGTCATGCTGCGGGATGTGGACATCGCGCACCTCATCAGCCTCGGCGGCTGGCTGCGTGCCCTCGAGATCGCCACCAAGAGCATCAGCGAAAACTACGCTGAGGAAAAGACCCGCCAGCTGACGCGCCGCGACATCGCCGAGTATTACATGATGAGCCTCGACAGCCTGCACCCGCGCATCATGAAAAACCCTTCTCTGGTGGAAATCCGCAAAGGGCTGGAAGGCATGCTGCCGCTGCTCGATGTGCCAGAGGGCAAGTCCCTGAAGCTGGAGGAAGTCAAGGCACTGTACCAGAAGGCCTCCGCTATCTGCCACATCATCACCGACAAGATGAACGGCTGAAGCCGTTCGCGATACGTAAACCATCTCTCATGGCCAATCTCACTCCACAGCAGCGCCAGCTCGTCGAACAATGGGCGGCTGAAGGTGCCTCCCTCAATCAGATCCAGGACCGCCTGCGCAACGAATGCGCCACGACACTGACGTACATGGAGACACGCCTGCTCATCTTGGAGCTGGGCGTGAAACTCCAGGACAAGCCCCGTGAAGCCCCCCCGGAGGAAAAGCCCGGCCCGGCACCTGCACCCGCCGAGTCTCAGGAGGACGCCGTGGCGGATGAAGTGCTGCCTCCCGATGGCTCCGCAGGCGGCGCCCTCAAAGTCTCCGTGGATGACCTCCCGCCTCCCGGCGCCATCATCAGCGGCAAGGCCACCTTCAGCGATGGCGTCACCGTGCAGTGGTTCATGGACCAGCAAGGCCGCTTTGGCATGCGTGGCCCCGCCCCCGGCTACCAGCCGCCTGCCGCCGACATTCCTGCCTTTCAAAGCGAGCTCGACACCATCCTCCAACTGCGCGGCTTCTGATTTCGCCGCATTTTCCGCATGCTTCTGATCATCGACAACTACGACTCCTTCACCTACAACCTCGTCCAGTACTTCGGCGAGATGGGGGCCGTCATGGAAATCCGCCGCAACGACCAGGTGACGCTGGATGAGATCGAGAAGCTGAAGCCCGACCACATCTGCATCTCCCCCGGCCCGTGCACGCCCAAAGAGGCAGGCATCAGCTGCGCGGTGATCGAGCGCTTTGGCAAAAGCACGCCCCTCCTCGGCGTCTGCCTGGGCCATCAGGCCATCGGCCACGTCTTCGGCGGCGATGTCGTCCGCGCAGGCCGCCTCATGCACGGCAAGACCTCGATGATCAACCATCAGGGCGAGTCCGTCTTCAAAGGACTGCCGCAGCCCTTTGAGGCCACGCGCTACCACTCCCTGCTCGTCAAACGCGACACCCTGCCCGACTGCCTCGCCATCACCGCGACCTGCAGCGACGACGAGTCCGAGATCATGGGCCTGCGCCACAAGGAGCTGCCCATCCACGGCGTGCAGTTTCATCCCGAGTCCATCCTGACGCAGGAAGGCAAGCGGCTGCTGAAGAATTTCCTGGAGATGTGAGGCAGAGATAAGGTGAGCCCATGGACGACGCAGAACATCTCCGCCGTTTTGAGGATCACTCGTTTCCGCACGAGCAGTGGAACCACCGTGCGCACCTGAAGGTGGCGTATCTCTACCTGCAGCAGTTCCCCTTCCCCGAGGCCCTGGAGCGCATGCGCACCGGCATCAAGGCCTACAACGCCGCCCACGGCATCCAGGACACGCCCACCGGCGGTTATCACGAGACCCTGACGCAGGTGTGGCTGCAACTGGTGTCCACGACCCTGCGCCAGTTTGGCCCGGCTGATACGGCGGATGCGTTCTTTGACGCCCAGAGCCAGCTCAGCAGCAAGCGCGCGCCGCTGCTTTTTTATTCGCGTGATCTCATCATGTCCGCCGAGGCGAAGCGGGCATTTGTAGCGCCGGATCTGGCTGCGCTGCCGCAGCCGCCCGCCACGGAAAATCTCCGCGCCGCCCCTACTGCGCCAGCCCGCTCTTCAAAGCCGAGCACGGTCACGATCGCCGTTCGCCTGCTGTGGCTTTCGCTCGCAATCGGGGTTCCGCGACTGTGGATCGACTTACCGATCATACAGCACATGGAATATCCCGAATTAGTCGGGCTCACTTTCCTGCTGACGTTTGGTTTTTTGGCGTGGTTGACCACAATGATTGATGAAGGTTTTCACTGGGCGCGCGTCACCTTCCTGATTCTCCTGGCCCTCGGCCTCCCTTTCTGGTTAATGCATTTATTTAAATACTTTAACTATTCATTCTTGTCAGGAATGTTCAACCTCGTACAGAGCGTGCTACAGGTGGCAGGAGCGGCCCTGCTCTTTACCGCCAGCTCCCGCCCATGGTTCCTTCCATCGACGCCCCCCGACAAAGCGCAGGCAGCGTGAATGCACTCAGCGTAGCAGGCAGACCTCCTCCGCCCGCACGCCCACGACAAAGCACCTGACAAACCCGCAAACGGACGGATGCTCCCCCATGAGCATTGAGACCACGCGCAGCTTTCTCCTGTGGTGCCTCGGCATCAACTACGGCGTGCTCATGCTGTGGTTTCTGGCATTCAGCCTGGCACACGACACCATCTACCGCCTGCATGTGCGATGGTTTCGCCTAACGGTGGAGCAGTTTGATGCGGTGCATTACGCTGGCATGGCGGTCTACAAGATCGGCGTCCTTCTGCTGAATTTGGTGCCGTATGTGGCGCTGAGGATCATGGGTTGAGGAGCAACCCCAGAACGCTCGTTCGAGCCCGACAGGTATGTCAGCCATCCACTCGTCCAAAAATGCCCGGTTCTACTGAAGTCTTGAAGCGCATGCTGAAAGACAGCAACGGTGCGTACTCCGATTTCGAGTATGTGCCAAACTCGACGGAGACGGATCTCATGATCGACTGCGGCGTGCTGTTCCTCATGGCGTTTTGGTCGGGACCGGCGGTCATGGGATTCAAAAACCTCTGCGAATCGCTGCACGCCATCGAGCTTCCGAGTGGTTTCCTCTTTCGAGTTTTGGATTGGGATGGCGCGACTCACTTCCTCGACCGACTTTCTCAACATGATTTGATCATCGGGGGAAACGCCGAGGCTTTCTGGTTTCGTAAGGGGAAGATCATCGCCGCGACTCACGTGGGGACATCGTCGCCGGAACGGATTATGAAGATCATTGACCGACTCGCTCAGTCATGAGCCAGGAGTTCGCCAGCCGAACCTCCCCACAGCGCTGCGAATGATGGCCACTGGAGAGGGATCATCCTGATCCCTCCACACTCCGAGTTCACCCGCTGTTTCCAAAGTGGGGGATCAAGATGATCCCCCTCCTAGACATGGTTTACGACACCAGCGGCAGCAGTTTGCCCAGCAGATCGCTGATCTTCACGCGCTCCTGCTCGCCGCTGTCGCGGTGGCGGAGGGTGACGGTGTCGGCGAGTTCGGGGCCTTTTTCGCCGCAGGTTTCGAAGTCGATGGTGACGCCGAAGGGAGTGCCGGCTTCGTCCTGACGGGCGTAGCGGCGCCCGATGGCGGCGGTCTCGTCGTAGAAGCAGTTCATGTGCTTCTTGAGGAGCGCATAGACTTCGCGAGCCTTGGCGACGAGTTCGGGCTTGTTCTTCAGCAGCGGGAAGACGCCCACTTTGACCGGAGCCACACGTGGATGCAAGCGCAGGATGGTGCGAGTCTCAACCTTGCCATTCACATCAGCTTTTTCTTCTTCGACAAAGGCTTTCGCGAGAACGGCCAGCGCCATGCGGTCGAGACCGGCGGAGGGCTCGATGACGTGGGGGACGTAGTTGCCTTTGAAGAGGCGCTCGAACCAGGCACGCACATCGGCTTCGGGCATCGGCTCGCCCTTGGTCTTGGCGGCTTCAGCGGCGAGGCGCTTCTGGATGAGGGCTTCCTTCTGCTCTGGCGTGAGCTTGGCAGCGGCGGTCTTGAGTTCTTCGTCGAAGACTTCGAGCGACTTGGTGCTGTGCTTCTGGTGCTGGGAGAGGTCGAAGTCGCCACGGGCGGCGATGCCCTCCAGCTCTTCGGTGCCGAAGGGGAATTCGCAGAGGATGTCCACGCAGGCGCGGGCGTAGTGGGCCAGGTCTGCAGGCGTCTGCCAGTAGTACTCCAGCACATCGCCGAGGCCGATGCCTTCGTAGAACTTGGTGCGCTGATCCACCCAGTAGCGGTGCCACATCTGCCAGCCCCAGTTGGGCTTGGGCTCGCTGAGGTCCGCACCTTCGCTCCAGGCCATGACTTCGCCGGAGATGATCTCCACGGCTTCGTCGGGCTTGATGAAGAATTCGAGCTCCATCTGCTCAAACTCGCGGCTGCGGAAGGTGAAGTTCTTCGGCGTCACCTCATTGCGGAAGGCCTTGCCGATCTGACCGATGCCGAAGGGCACCTTCACGCGGCTGGAGTCATACACGTTCTTGAACTGCGCAAAGATGGCCTGTGCGGTTTCAGGGCGCAGGTAGGTGACGTCCGCCTCGGTCGCGGTGGGGCCGAGGTAGGTCTTGAGCATGAGGTTGAAGGGACGAGCCTCGCCGAGTGCGCCGCCGGTTTCGGGGTGAAAGTCCACGCTGCCAGTCATGGCGTCGATCTTCTCCTCATTGAGCAGCTCGATCTCCTCGGGCTTGCCTGCGGCTTCACCGGCGTTCTGGGCGATGAGGGCGCGGATGCGCTTGCGGAAGCTTTCGATGTGCTCGCCGTTTTTCAGCAGGGCGGACACGGGGCGGTCCCAGCGCCAGCCGGTGGGAGAAGTTGCACCGCTGTATTTCATGACGACGCCGTCCTGCGGCTCCACATGGTCGGCGCGCACGCGCTTGTTGGTCAGCGAGCACTCACGCATGAGGTCGGCAAAGGTGTCCACATGGCCGCTGGCCTTCCAGATGGCGGGATTCATGAGGATGCTGGCATCCAGGCCCAGCACGTCCTCGCGCTCGCGGGTCATGGTGTTCCACCAGACGTTGCGCAGGTTGCGCTTCAGCTCGGCACCGAGGGGGCCGTAGTCCCACACGCCGCCACAGCCGCCGTAGATCTCGCTGCTTTGATAGATGAAGCCGCGGCGCTTGCAGAGGGAAACGATCTTCTCCATTTGCGCGATAGAGTTCTTGGCGTCGGTGGACATGATAGGTAGTCGATTGAGGGTATGGGATGTGCCGAATGGCTGGACTGCCACCGGCGAGATGGGGGCGCGAAAGGAGCACCGCCACGCCTGCGGTGCAACGCTTTTCAGGAGAAGACGGAGGGCTCTATCCTGCTCGCACTCTTTCATTGCGTATCGCATCGCCGCGGAGGAGAGCAATGGGGAATGCAAGACTGCTGGCTGATTGCGGGAGCGCTGATCGGCAGACAGGAGCGTCCGTCGTGCTTCCCCGGCTTGCGCTGGCAGGCAGTACGACAGGCACTCATGCCTGTCGATCAGCGCATGATGCCCCCCCCCTGGCGGCAAAGCACTCACGAGCGACTCTGCAAGATCGAAGACGAGGACGGTTCATTCCCGCCTCACTCCCACAACCGCCCATTCTTCAGCCACTCTTTGACGAGTCCGCGAAAGGCCGCCACGGCGGGGTCTTCGCCCTCCTTGGCCCAGACCATCACCAGCGGGATGGTCTGCTGAGGCTTCAGCGGAATGAGGGCGAGGTTTTTGTTGGCTGTGCTTTCCGGCACCACGCCCACACCGGCACCGGATTCCACGTATTGCAGCACCGTGCCGATGAGGCTGGGCATGTGCTTCACGCGTGGCACAAAGCCCGCAGCCTGGCACGCCGCCTGAATGGCATCGTGAGAGCCTGCGCCCTCGCGCCGCGCCAGGATGATGAGCGGCTCTCCGACCAGCTTTTTCCACGGCAGCGAGGCCAGCCTGGCCCAGGGGTGATCCAGCGGCACGGCGGCGCAGAATTTCTCCTCCCGCAGCAGCAGGGTCTGCAGGCCCAGCGCCTCATGCGCCAGCACGGGGCGCGTGAGGCCCACGGAGAGACGCCCTTTGGAAACCATCTCCCACACGCGCTCCGGGGTGCGCTCCTCCAGGATCACCGTCACACGCGGATAGCGCCTGCCGTATTCCTTGAGCAGGCGCGCGAGAAACGGACGTGTGGGCGGCCCGATGTAGCCGAGGCGCAGCTCGCCCTCCTCGCCCTTGGCGGTGCGGTGCACGCGGCGCAAGGCCTCGTCCAGACGCTCCAGGATGAGCCCAGTCTCGTGCAGCAGCACATTTCCCGCAGGCGTCAGGCGCGGGGAGCGGCGCTCGCGCTCGATGAGCTGCGCGCCCAGCTCACGCTCGATCTCCTGCACCGCACGGCTCAGCGCCGGCTGGGCGATGCGGAGCCGCCGCGCCGCACGGGAGAAGCTCAGCTCCTCCGCCACGGCCTGGAAATATTTCAAATGTCGCAGTTCCATGATGTGTGCATTCTATACCGAACGGGCATCAAAGGTATATCAAAAGTCTATTTTCGTTACTGAAGCACCTGATCCACAAATGGGCCTCGCGCAATGAACAACGTCTCCCTCGCCGTACAGTTTTTCCTCCAGATCGCCGTCATCCTGCTGGCCTGCCGTGTGGTGGGCGCCATCGCGGCGCGCTTCGGCCAGCCGCAGGTGGTGGCGGAGATGATCACCGGTGTGCTGCTGGGGCCATCGCTCTTCGGCCTGCTGGCGCCGGAGTGGCAGCAGTGGCTCTTTCCCTGGGACAAGGCGCAGAAGCTGCGGGACACCTCCTGCTACCTCTTCCCCGCCTCGCAGCTTGGTCTGGCGCTTTATATGTTCATCGTCGGCATGGAGTTCCGCATGGACATCGTCAGCAAGCGCATGAAGAGCAGCGTGGCCGTCTCCATCGCGGGCATGGTCACTCCTTTCCTCCTGGGTGCAGGGCTGGCCTGGGTGCTGTTTCACCACACGGAGCTCTTCCCCAAGAAGACCTCCCTCACCGAGGCCATGCTCTTTCTGGGGGCGTCCATGTGCATCACCGCCTTCCCCATGCTGGCGCGCATCATCCACTTCAAAGGGCTGGCCGGCACGACCATGGGCACCGTGGCCATCGGCGCGGGTGCCATCGATGATGCCACCGCCTGGATCCTCCTGGCCGTCGTCCTAGCCAGCTTTGACAACAACATCGGCCACGCGCTTTACAACATCGGCGGTGCAGCAGGCTTTGTCACCGTAGCGCTCCTGATCATCCGTCCGCTGCTGTCACGCTTCTCTTCCCTGCTCATTGAAAAAGACAAGCTCAGCGACGCCGGCCTCGTCATCGGTCTGGCCATGATGTCTCTGGGAGCGTGGTTTACCGACATGATCGGCCTGCACGCCGTGTTTGGCGCTTTCATCATGGGCGCGGTGATGCCACGTGGCATCATGGTGCGCGATCTTTGCGCCCGCATCCAGCCGCTGGCCGTGGCGCTGCTGCTGCCGCTCTTCTTCACCTACTCCGGGCTGAACACCAAGATCGGCCTGCTCAATACCTGGTACCTCTGGGGCATGTGCGCCGCCGTGCTGGCCGCCGCCGTGCTGGGCAAGTGGATCGCCTGCACGCTGGCTGCACGCGCCACCGGCATCTCCGGCCGCGAGGCCATGGGCATCGGCATCCTCATGAACGCCCGCGGCCTCATGGAGCTGATCATCATCAACATCGGCCTGCAGCGCGGCATCATCTCCGAGGGTCTCTTTGCCACGCTCGTGATCATGGCGGTGGTCACCACCCTCATGGCCTCTCCCATCTTTGAGCGCCTCGTCGGCTCCGGCACCTACAAGCCCGAACCTGAGCCCGACGCCGAGCCTCAGCTGAGCTTCTGAAAAGCTGCTGTGTGAGTGCAGCCTGAGCCTTGAACATGGTGAGCGGCCACAGGCACCGCCGGGCTGATCTGCCGTGACTGCAACCGCGCGGGGCCCACGCCCCGGTGCCCTCAGAGAACTGCGGGCACCGTCTGTGGTGGCAGGTGAGAGGCGGCCACGTCCTCGGCTGTCTCTCCCCAGCTCTTCCAGCCTTCCCTGAGCTCCAGCACCGCCCACTCGGCCAGCATGCCAAAGAGCTTGATGGCGTCATGGCGGTGAATCCTGAAGCCCCGGATGAGGCTGCGGCGGTTGCGGTTGGTTTTGCCGAGCTCCTGGTCACGGCGGCGGCGGCGCGCGATCTGGGCGAAGCGCCGGTTATAGGTGCTCATGATTTTGTAGATCAGGCCTTCCCCGGTGGCAAAGGGTGGGGTGTGGAGGGCTTTGTCCCCCTGCTCAAACGGATGACGTGCCACGCCCCAGTAGTACAGACCGAGATCGAGCCGGTAAGCCAGGTCCATGAGATCAAACTCGCCCATGTACTCATACTTGTCCCTGTAGAGGGCACGGAACCAGCAGCGGTGGCTGGTGGAGAAGGTATGGTTGTACTCCGGCACCAGCCAGGCCATGGAGGCCCCTCTGCGCTGCTGCGTGATCAAATTCGCGGCGCTGCTGGTGGTGTAGGAGATCCAGTCCATGCCGGGGCTGTAAAAGGGGTCCATGAAAGCAGCGGCATCTCCCACCAGCACAAAGCCGTCTCCGGCAAAGGTGGTG
This sequence comes from Prosthecobacter fluviatilis, assembly GCF_055388355.1. Lineage (NCBI taxonomy): Bacteria > Pseudomonadati > Verrucomicrobiota > Verrucomicrobiia > Verrucomicrobiales > Verrucomicrobiaceae > Prosthecobacter > Prosthecobacter fluviatilis. Next base: position 6,186,633 of record NZ_AP043782.1, on the reverse strand, counting down.
CTGTAGTAGGCGAGGTTCTTGCGCCAGTGCACATCGCTCTCATCAAACTGGGCGTTCTCCAGCAGATCGCGTGCGACGGGGTGCTTCATCAGGAAGGTCTTCAGCCGCTCACCCACCTTGCCGCCGTCCTGCGGGAAATCGACGACACGCTGGTCAAAGACCACGCCCACGCTCATGTCTCCGCCTTTCAGCGGAATCCACCAGCTCCACCAGCCATCGCCGATGACGTGGTTGGTGGCTGTGCCGCGCACGCAGTAGAGCGCGGCAGACCACTCCGGGTATTTTTCCGCCAGCTCGCGGCCGTCCCAGTCCCGCACGCCTTTCCAGCGCGACCACGCGGCGGTGGTGGGATGCTCGAAGTTGGACTTCCACCAGTCGTTCTTGCGGGCGATGAGCGCGGCCACGCCGGAGGCATCCACGATCCATCGCGCCTGCACCGTATGGGTCGTGTCTCCCTGTTTGTAAGTGACGGTCTGCAGACCGCCGCTTTCCAGCTGCACGCCGTTGATGGTGACCGGTCGCAGCAGCGTGGCTCCGGCTGCGCAGGCGCGGCGCAGCACCTCCTCATCAAAGGTGGAGCGATCGAGCTGGTAGGAAGGGAGCTTGACCTGGTATTTGGAGCCGAGCTCGCTGGCCTCGGCGATGGAGGCCGTGTCCTTGTTGGCAAACCAGAAGCGCAGGCCCTGCTTGCAGATGTGGGACTCATTGAGGTACTGCGTGAGGCCCAGCACCCTGCCCATGAAGTAGGCGCTGACCTCCACCGTGGCCTCTCCCACGCGGCGGCCCAGCCTTTCGTTCTTTTCCAGAATGAGCACCCGTATGCCTGGATTGTGCCGCAGCAGCAGCGTGGCGGTGGCGGCCCCGGAAAGAGCACCGCCCATGACAATGACGTCGTAAGTGGCGTTGGTTTCAGAATTCATGGCGTTCATGGATGGTGCGAGATCACGCTCACGCAGCCAGAGTTGTGCGTGAGTCGTCCATCACCGTCTGCCTGCTGCCAAACAGCGTCAGCAGCGGCCCCGTGAGCATGGTGGTGGCCAGCGCCATGATCACCAGCATGGCAAAGATGCGCGGCGAGAGAATGCCGAGGTCATAGCCGATGTTCAACGCGATCAGCTCCATGAGCCCGCGTGTGTTCATCAGCGCCCCGAGCTGCAGGGACTCGCTCCAGTTCATGCCCGTCCAGCGCGCGGCGATGGCGCTGCCGCCCAGCTTGCCCACGGTGGCCACGGCGATGATGCCCAGGCACAGCGCCCAGCCCTGCACATCATTGAGCAGACCGATCTGGGTGCGCAGCCCGGTGAAGGCAAAGAACAGCGGCAGCAGCAGCACGGAGCTGAAATTCTCCACCCGCACGCTCAGCTTGTGCCGGAAGCCGCCCGCCTCTGGCATGATGGCCCCTGCCAGGAATGCGCCAAACAGCGCGTGGATGCCGATGACCTCCGTGGCCAGCGCCGACCCCACCACCACGCAGATGACCGTGGCAAGCACGCCACGCGAGGGCGCCTCGCTTTCCATCCCCTCATTGCCAATCCAGCGCGGCAGCAGCAGCCGCACGCCTTTGATCATGATGGCGATGAAAGCCAGCACCAGCAGCAGATTCAGCGCGGAGGCGCCAACGCTCGTGGCGCGTGCGATGGCCACCACAAAGGCCAGGATGCTCCACGCCGTAACGTCGTCAACCGCAGCGCAGGTGATGGCCGTGCTGCCGAGAAAGGTGCGGCTCATCCCGCGCTCCTGCAAGATGCGCGCCAGCACCGGAAAGGCCGTGATGCTCATGGAGATGCCCATGAAAAGCGCGAAGGCCATGAAGCCCGTACCCGGCTGCGCGAGGTCCGTGTACAGAAAATACGCCAGCACCACACCGAGGAAGTAGGGCAGCACAATGCTCGCGTGACTCACGATCACGGCGGCCTCCGCCTTTTTCCGCACTTGCCCCATGTCCACCTCCATGCCCACCACAAACATGAACAGGCACACGCCGATCTGGCTCAGCAGCTTCAGCACTCCGAGGGACGTGGCGGGAAACACAAACTGAAATGCGTCCGGTGCCACCCAGCCAAACAGAGACGGCCCCAGCAGAATGCCCGCCGCCATCTCCCCCACCACCGCAGGCTGCCCGCAGCGCACAAACAGCATGCCCGCGAGCCGCGAGGCCACGATGATGACGAGGAGCTGCACAAACAGATGGCTCAGGGGATCATTCACATTGGCACTCAGCCCGGAGAGTACCGCGGCCACGGCGGAACCCGCCGCTGCCCCGCTGGCATGTGGCGCAGCCACCTTGGCGGCCACTGCCCCCTGAGGCGCAGGCAGCGCTGCCCCCAGGTGCAGCACCAGCAAAATGCCTGCACCAAGTACAGAAAGCGTGACGAGATAAAACAGAGCGCTGCGTTTCACGGGGGAGGTGGTTAAAGGTGGAAATCACAGGAAGCCGCTCACGCCGCCAGCAGCGGCTCGCCGTAGGGCAGGTCGTCTGGCAGCGGCACAAACTCGCGGATCTGGCTCCAGAGCACGCTGAAGTCCTTGTTCACGTCGCCTGAGAGGCAGTCGGTGATGGAGCCTGCGGCGTCCGGGAAGCGCTTGATCACCTCACGGAAGGAGAAGTCCGGATTGTAGAAGGCATAGACAAGCTTGCGCATGTTTTCCACGCCCTGCCGGATCGTCTCGCCATACTCGGTGAAGCGCGCCGGAGAGAGATCCCCTTCGAGAATGCCCTGGTGGATGGTCTCACCGGAAAGCACGCCGCATTTCAGCGCCAGCATGACGCCGCTGCTGAAGACGGGATCGAGAAACGCAAAGGAGTCCCCCACCAGCAGCAGCCCGGGGCCGGCGCAATGCCGCGCGTGATGCGAGTACTCGCTGGTGATGCGGTATTCACCATTGGAAACGCCCGTGCCCAGGTGGTCTTTAATCCACTGGTTTTCCTCCACCTCGCGCTTGAAGATTTCCTTCGGATCCTTCACACCGCCACGCGTAAGGTACTTGCCCTCCGCCACCACTCCCACGCTCACCATGTCATCGTGCTGCGGGATGTGCCAGAACCAGCCTTTGTCAGGAATGTAAGCGACCATCGTCTGGCCTTCGTCGATGCCGGGCTCGCGGGTGGAGCCCTGGTAGTACGTCCACACCGCCACTTTGTTGAGGTAGGGGTCGCGCATGCGCCAGCCGTTGCGCGTGGCGGAAAAGGCTTCCTTGCCGGTGCAGTCCAGCGTGATCTTGGCGCGGTATTCGGTGACGTTGCCGTCCTTGTCTTTGGCACGTGCGCCAGCCACGCGACCGTCTTCCTTGATCAGTTCCAGCACGGTCGTCTCCTCCTTCACCTCAGCGCCTTTTTCGCGTGCATTGTCCAGCAGCATCTGGTCAAACTCCGAACGCAGAACCTGCCACGTCTGCGCCACGCTTTCGCGGTCATAGCGGTTGAAGAAATAGAAGGGCTGCGAGGCCTTGCCGCTGGGCTGCACAAAGGCCACGCTGTACTTCTTCACAAAGTGGGACTTCTTCATCTTCGGGATCATGCCCAGCCGCTCCAGCGGTCCGTAGGTGAAGGGAATGAGCGACTCGCCAATGTGGTAACGCGGGAATTTTTCGCGTTCGAGGATGAGTACCTTGTGGCCGTATTCAGCCAGAATGGCGGCAGCGCTGGAACCCGCAGGCCCGGCGCCAATGATAAGCGCGTCGTAGTTCATGGAATGAGAGATCGCCTTTGGGGCCCGCATGAATAACCGCCCGCCCATGATAACGGAAATCTCATCTCGCTATGGCTTTGATGCCACTTCGGCATGCACCAACCACCATAACAACCCAGCATCAAAACCATGCCGAAAGTCTATTTCCGTTATTGCGCCATCTGTTGAAAAAATGAAGCTCATGCGCACTTCCCTGCTCCTGCCTGCACTCCTGCTCCTGACCGCCCACGCACGGGCCGAGGGCATCGCCGACCAGCTCAAATGGAACTTCCAGGCCCGCACCCGTGCCGAGTCACGCAACAACACCTTCGATTTCAACTCCGCGAAAAACTCCGTCACGGACGACACCTTTGTGCTGGCTCGTGTGCGGCTCGGGGTGGAATGGCAGCCGGATGCGTGGGTACGCATCGCCCTGCAGGGGCAGGACACGCGTGAGGCTTTTTCCAAGCGCGCCAACGTGCCGCTGCAAAACGGTGCGGAAGGAGACGACAGCTTTGACCTCCGACTGGCCAGCATCGAGCTGGGAAACCCAAAGCACTTCACCGTGAAAGCCGGACGCCAAGTGCTGAGCTATGGAGACGAGCGGCTCGTCGGCCCGCTGGAGTGGCAGAACTTCAGTCGCACCTTTGACGCCGTGAAGCTGCACTACCAGGCGCCGACCTGGTGGCTGGATGCCTTCACCTCCAGCGTGGTGCGCATCCGCCGTTCGCAGTTCAATGTCTCGGACTGGATCAACGACGCCGCCTCACGAAACCAATTTTTCAGCGGCCTCTACTTCAGCAGCCAGGCCATCCCCTTTCAGACCACGGACCTTTACGCCTTTCACCTGCACGAGGAAAACGCTGCGGGCGTGTCCAATTTCGTGACCTTCGGCACCCGTCACAAAGGAGACCCCACCAAGCTGCGCGGCTGGGACTACACCGTGGAGCTCGTGGGCCAGGTGGGCCAGCTCAGCGGCAAATCCCTCACCGCCTACGCCTACCATCTGGAGGGCGGCTACAACTGGCTCAAAACCCCGTGGAAGCCCCGCCTCGCGCTCGAATACAGCGCAGGCAGCGGTGACAGCAATCCCAACGACGGCCACGCGCACACCTTCCAGAACCTCTTTCCCACCAACCACCCTCCCTACGGCTTCATGGATCTCTTTTCCTGGCAGAACATGCAGAACGTGGCGCTGCGCCTGGCCGCCAATCCCACCGCCAAAACCAAGACCACGCTGGACTTTCACTCCTTCTGGCTCACCACCACCGGAGACGCCTGGTACCGCGCCAACGGCACCACCACCGTGCGCCCCGTCAGCCCCAATGCCAACAGCCACGCCGGATGCGAACTGGACCTGACCGTGAGCACCAAGCTCACCCCGCACCTCGATCTCCTGCTCGGCTACTCCCACTTTTTTGCCGGTGCCTACCTCGCCGCCACAGGCCCGAGCGATGATGCCGACTTTGGCTACTGCATGCTGACGCTGAACTATTGAGCGCCAGCAGGCTCATTTTTTCGTGTATTTGATGGCATTCATGGGCCACCACATGGGCGTCCATGTCCAGCCCAGCCACGCTTCCCATCTTCGAACTCCGCCAGACCTTCACCGCCGCGCTTCTTGATCCGGCGCTGCCGAATCTGCTCATCAAAGCGCCCACGGGCTCCGGCAAGTCCACGCAGATCCCGCAGTTCGTGCTGGACTCCGGCCTGCTGGCGGAGGGAAAGCGCTGCATCGTGCTGCAGCCACGCCGAATCGCCGCACGCATGCTGGCCCAGCGCGTGGCGCGCGAGCGCAATGCACGCCTGGGCGGCGAGGTGGGCTATCAGGTGCGCTTTGAAAACATCACCAGCAAGGAGACGCGCCTGAGCTATGTGACCGAGGGCGTAATGCTGCGCCAGATGCTGGAAGATCCGCAGCTCGAACGCGTGGGCTGCATCGTCATCGACGAATTCCACGAGCGGCATCTCGATGGCGATCTCGTGCTCGCCTTTGCGCGCCAGCTTCAGCGCACACGGCGGCCCGATTTGAAAATCATCGTCATGTCCGCCACGCTGGTGCCGGGACCGCTAGTGGATTTCATGCAGCCCTCCAAGCTGCTGGAATCCGAAGGCCGTACCTTCCCGGTGGAGGTGCACTACCAGGCCCCGCTCCAGCTCAAGACCGGCTACCCGGAGCCGATCTGGGACCAGGCCGCGCGTGCCTGCGAAGACCTCGCAAACTCCCCCGGCTTCAGCGGAGACATGCTCGTCTTCATGCCCGGCGGTCATGAAATCAGGAAGACCATCGCCGCCATTCAGGGCCGCAGCTTTGCGCATGGCCGCCGCGTGGTGCCGCTGCATGGCGAGCTGACACCGCAGGATCAGGATGCCGCCGTCACACCCGGCGAGCAGCCCAAGATCATCGTCAGCACCAACGTCGCGGAAACCTCCCTCACCATCGAAGGCGTGCGCGCCGTGGTGGATGGCGGCCTGGCCCGCACGGCCTCGTATGATCCGCGCCGTGGCATCAATACGCTGACTGTGCAAAAGATCAGCCGAGCCTCCGCCGAGCAACGTGCCGGACGTGCAGGCCGTCTTGGCCCCGGCATCGCTGTGCGACTGTGGACTCAGCGCGAGCATCTGCTGCGGCCCGAGAGCGAACTGCCCGAAGTGCAGCGCCTCGATTTGAGCGAGGCGTTGCTCGCATTGCGCGTGCTTTCACGCGAGCCCTTCGACTGGTTTGAGCCGCCCACGCCTGCCTCGCAGTCGCGTGCCGAGGGTCTGCTGCACGATCTCGGAGCACTTGATCACGAAGGGCACATCACCGCTCTGGGAAAACAGATGAGCCGATTCCCACTGCATCCGCGCTTTTCCCGCATGCTGCTCGCCGCCGCGCAGTTTGGCTGCCTGCGTGAGGCCACGCTCTGCGCTGCTGCTGCACAGGGGCGGGACATTTTGCTCGTTGGCAAAAACAACGCCTCGCACAAAAACGAGGACCTGTGGGAACACGACGATGTGACGGAGTTTCAGGCCATCCTGCGCGCCTTCATCCGCGCCGAGGCCATGAACTTCAACCCCGATGAGTGTGCACGCTACGGCATCCATGCCACCGCCTCGCGCGAGGCCGCACGCAGCGCCGATCAATTTCTGCAACTCGCGAAACGATCCGGCCTGCTTATCAATGACGAGGTCGCCGATCCCGTCGCGCTCGCCAAAACCCTGCTCGCCGCATTCAGCGACCACCTCGGCGTGGAGACCAGCACCGGCATCCGCATCTACCGCCTCGCGGGTGGTTACAGCGGCCACCTTGGCAAGGACGCACACATCCGCCCGCCGCGCCTCATCGTCGCCTCCGAAATCGTCGAGGTGCAGGGCAAGGCGCTCACCGTGCAGCTCAACAACTGCACCCGCATTGAAGAGGAGTGGCTGCGTGAGCTCTTCCCCGAAGATTTCACCACCGGCAACCGCGCGGCGTATGATGCCGTGAACCGCCGTGTGATGAATCTCGAAGAAGTCCGCTTCCGCAGCCTCGTGCTCAGCAGCCGCGAGCGCGGCGAGCCCGATGAATCCACCGCCGCCAGCCTGCTCGCCGCCGAAGTCATCGCAGGCCGCCTGCAGCTCACGAACTGGAACGAGAAAGTGGAGCAGTGGATCACCCGCGTGAACTGCCTGTCCAAATGGATGCCCGACCTCGAAATTCCCGCCATCGGCGAAGAGGACCGCCACCTCATCATCGAGCAGGTGTGCACCGGCTGCATCGCCTACCGCCAGCTCAAGGACCGCGATATCTTCCCCGCCCTGCACCAGTGGCTCAGCCACAGCCAGCGCGAGCTCCTCGACAAATACGCCCCCGAACGCTACCCGCTCAAGAACGGCAAGACCGCCCGCATCGTCTATGACGAAAAGCAGCCACCGAGCGTGAGCGTGGTGCTGCAGCAGATGTACGACGTGAACGAAAATCCGAAGGTCGCCGCCGGACGCATCAGCGTGACGGTGCATCTGCTCTCACCCGCACAGAGACCGATTCAGACGACGGGAGATATTGGACGGTTTTGGAGAGAGGGATATCCGGCGGTGAAGGCGCAGCTGCGGGGGCGGTATCCGAAGCATGAGTGGCGGTGAGACTCAGTCATCGAGGAGATAGCATCTCCCGAGCCTCCTGCTCACCCTCGACATGAATCTTCACAGATTTTTCCAGCGATTTAATCCGCTTTTGATATTCCAGCCCAGGATAGAGTTTCCGGGGCAGCCCCGTGAGTTTTTCAAACAGGTAGGCGGCCTCTTCACCAGGTGGATAATATCCATCCGCTGCGACAGCCTGCAATGTCCTGCTCCACTTGAAGGTCACTTTTGCAAAAGGCTTCTCTTGTCGCGTGATCCGATAGACTGAATCCGTATACGAATCACTCTCCAGATCTTTCAATTCAAACTCAACTGTCGTACCATCGGAATTCACGCGCTTGGCAATCATGAAAGGCTCCTCTGGAGGATTGTAAGGCACCTCTTCATGCCATGAGGCCTTTTCAATGAGTCTGTCTCCATTCCAGCGGCAAAAACTCCACTCTCCCCAGATGGCTCGACGCCCCGAATTGGAGTGCAAAATCACGTAGCTTCCTTGTCCCACAGGCTTGGCCATGGAGTCGGCGACACACGCAAGGCTCTTGGTTTTGGCATTCCAGCGGAACATGAAATACTCCTGGAAGTACTTGTCCACATAAGCAGCCAGGATGACCTCTGGCACGCCATCGCCAGACAGGTCTTCGAGTTCAAAGGGGTGCTCTGCGGGAGTTACGGGAAGGTAATCATCGTCGCTTTTCTTCCATCCTTTCGGGCGCCAGACAGGTGCAACGTCTATCAGCGCACAAAGTTCCCACCGTCCTGCATTCAGCCACGCCAGTCCCACCACTTTTTCTTCAGTCGCCAGCATCTCAAACGACGGATCAACCTGAAGCTCCATCAGAGCAAAGCGCTGCCCGCTGCCAAAGAGATCCCCATGCAGCACGTAACAGCCTTTGCTGGTCGTGAAACTGGAGACCGCAGCCCGTTTCTCCTTCGATGATGTGAGCGGTGCCATCTCTTTTTCAACCTGCTGGAGCAGTGCCGTGGAAAACTCCGCTGACTTTTTCGGCGGGATCATCAGAAAGCTGTGATCAGCCTGTATTTCCGCATGGCATTCGGCGGCCTGCATCCATAGACACATCAAGGCAGCAAGAAATGAAAATGGTCGGCAGGCAGTCATGATTTTCCCATTCGACATCAATCATGCGTGAAAGTCACGGCTTTCACAAAACAATCACGGCACAATCAGAACCCGCGTGCCTTTGCTCACCAGATCATGCAGCAGGATCAGGTCTGCCTTGCGGAGGCTGAGACAGCCCCAGGTGAGGTGATGATGGCCGTCGGGCCAGTCGCTGATCCAACCGTGAATGCCGACGCCGTCTCCCAGCGGTGTGCCCCGGGGAGACATGGCACCACGCTGCGCCGCGGCGGCGATCTGATCGTGCTGTCTCTGGGTGATGCGACTCTCCATTAAGGCGATGCGTGCGTCGTGGGTGTTGGGGTAGTTCAGACGCAGCCATGCAGCACCGAGGTAAGCGCCGTAGGTGCCATCGAAAGGGCCTTGGGATTTTTGAGTGATGCGGTATTCGCCCACGGGCGTGCGGTTGTCGCCATCGGTGGTTTTTCGCTGCCTGCCGTCCTGCCCCAGAGCCATGGGCAGCGTGTGTTTCACCTGTCCTTTTTCGCAGACGTAAAGCTGGTAGGAATGCTTTATCGCGATGACCACGCGCTCCTCTTTCGCGGGCACCAGCAGGCGCGAATGACTCCGGATGAACTTTGAAACACTCATCGGCCAGGTGGCCGCTTCGGCAAAGAGACAATGCCGCAGCGTGACCGTGAGCTGTGCGTGACCGCCATCTTTGCCGGGGGCGATCTGAGCGATGCGCTGTCGGCGCTTCACGGTGTCGCCAGGTTTGAGGTCGCATTGGTGAATGCCCGCATAGCCGGTCAGGACACACTGCGGCTGGCCGTTTTCGAGAAAGCGGTGCTCGATCCAGGCCTCGCCGTCCTTGACCTCGGTCACAGTCCCGGCCGCCATGGCATGCACCGGCAGCCCGGCATCCGTCTCGCCGCCGCCGCTGCCATTCCATGTCTCATGCGACTCCAGCGCGAGAGCGTCGATGACCACCTCATCCACCTTCCAGCTCTTGTACCATCTCCGAGTGGCGAGGTCCTTGTAGCCTGCGCTGCCATCGGCCCCGCCCACGGGAAAGTCGAATCCATCTGCAAGATCAGGCGCCAGGAACGGCGTGAGATCCTGAGCTGAAAGCGCACAGGTGCAGAGAAGGCAAAACAGTATCTGCAGTTTCATTCACGAGTTCATGACGACACTCGTGAATTATGAGGTGTCTCACTCCCCGATGCAATACAGCGTCTTCGCGGAGCGCAGAAAGAGCTGCCCGTTGCTGATGGCAGGAGTGGCGCTGCGGTCGGAGGTGTCGCCTTCGATCGTGTTGCGGGAGATGAGTTCAAACTTGGGGCCGAGCTTGACCACGAGCACCTCGCCACGGCGGCCCATGTGGTAGAGGTGGCCGTTGGCGACGACGGGAGAGGCGTAGTCACCTCCTCCGCCACCGCCGCGACGTCCGCCGCCGAATCCTTGACCACCGCCACTGCTGGGGGCAGCCGTGCCGCCTTCGATGCGTTCGCTGTAAATCTCCGCACCCGTTTTCGCATCGCGACAGGTGGCGATGGAGCCGCTGATCCAGTAGAGGCGGTCTTCCCAAAGAATGGGTGTGGCGATGCGCGAGCCGTTGGGGCCGGTCCAGAGGGTGTTCGTGGCGCTGACGTCGCCTTTGCCGCCAGCCTTGATGGCCACGGAGCCGCCGCCGCGTTCGCTCATGGCATAGACAGCGCTGCCATCCGTCACGACGCTGTTGCACACAGAGTCGCTCTGCAGGCCGGTGGCGTACCAGCGCAGCTTGCCGGTGTCGGGATTGAAGCCCCACACCTCTCCAGGCACGGCAATGGCAAGATCAGCTCCGGCGAGAACGGGAGTGCCCCAGGTGCCGGCAAATCCTTCAGAGGGAGCCTTCCAGAGCTGCTTGCCGGTGTTTTTGTCAAAGCCATACAGCGTCTGGCTCTCCACCAGCGCGGGCACGATGAGGATGTCTCCATGCAGGATGGGGCTGGAGGCGCTGCCCCAGTTGCGGCGGTCGTCCCAGTCACCCACATCCGCCTGCCAGAGCGGCTTGCCCTCCAGGTCAAAGGCATGCACGCCGGATTTGCCGAAGAAGGCGAAGACGCTTTTGCCATCCGAGACCGGCGTGTGGCTGGCGTAGCCGTTCTGGGCAAACATGCCGCCGTAGGGCTCTTCAGGCTGCTTGGCGGGAACCGATTTGTCCCAGAGGATCTTGCCGGTGGTGCGGTCCACGCAGACGAGATGGCGCTTCAAAGCCGTGATATCTCCCGCCGACTGTGGACCATCGGTGGCGTAGCCGCTCCAGCAGGTGACGAAGATGCGGTCTCCCACCACGATGGGGCTGGATGAACCCGGGCCGGGCAGCGCGGTCTTCCACTTGAGGTTTTTGGTGGCGCTCCACTCCACCGGCACCGGCTTGTCATCCGGGGCGATGCCGCTGCCGTTCGGCCCGCGAAAGCGCGCCCAGTCCGCAGCAGTGGCGGCGAATGTGGAGGACAGCAGAACCAGCAGAGAAAAGCGCGTGATCATGAGCGCATGCAACCCGGCTTCGGGGTGGTGGTTGCGCGGCAGAGCGCGAATCGTCGGCGGATTTGAGAGCGGGCTCAGACGACCGTCTGCCTGATGGCAAGCTCGCGCGCCTGCTCCACCCAGCGCTCACGGCGAATGCGGTCTTTGAAGGCGAGGCGTGCGGAGACCTCTTTGACGTGGTCGTCATCCCAGGCGGCAATCTGCGCATGCGTGTAGACGCCCAGCTCATGCAGCCGCTGCTCCAGCACGGAAGAGATGCCTTCAATCACGGTGAGGTCGTCCGTTTTTTCGGGCCGGGACTTGTAGATGAAGCCGAGCTTGGGATCGAGCGCTGAGTCAGACTGTGGCGTGAGCTTGATCTCGGGCTGAGGCTGAAATTCCACCTCGGGCAAGGCGGGCAGCAAGAGCTCGGTCAGGGGAGGAAGAAGGGCCGCAGGCGGCAGTCCTTCAGAAAGGGCAGGCTCATCTGCCCCTGTCTCAGGCGTGCCCTTGGCATGCGGAGCAGAGATGATGGCGGCGAGGGCCGACTCATGCGGGACCTGAGGCAAGGCCTCTGCGGGAGGAGACTCTGCCATGCCTGCAGGCGGCGGTTCTGGCGCCGGGGCTTGCTCCGCTGGGCTGGCCTCACTCGCGGGCGCGGCAGGGGCGGCTGGCGGTGGGATGTCTTGCCCAGAGGGGGCTTCTGCCGCGCGGGCAGGCGCGTTCTCTTTTTTGGGCATGTAGATGACCTCGGTGGCCATCGGCACTGCAGGCCCCGAGTGGATGGAGTGGTCCCCCACCTTGCGCTTCAGGCTGGCAATTTCATCCTTCAGTGAGGAGGCCTCTCCGAGGAGCAGGCGCGTCTGGCGCTTGTAACGCCCCCAGGTGGCGTAGCCAAAGAGCAGCCCCACAACAAAAAAGACGCTCCCCAGCACGCAGACAAAGGCACCGCTGTGCATGAGCATGTAGAACAGCGGCTCGGTGGAGAGGGATTCAAAGTCGAATTTCATGGACAGTTATTTGATGAGGAGCTCGACACAGCGCGGGCTGGCAGGAGCCGCAGGCGAGCCGGCGGGCACGGGGTCAAACACCACAGCCTGCATGTCTGCGGTGGGCGCACCCTGCTCCACGAGGAAGGACATCACGGCATTGGCACGCGCCTTGCAGAGGTCTTTCTCGGCTTTCTCAGGCCCGGCGGGATCTGGATGGGCGCCGATGACCAGCCCGAGCCCCGGCCCGGCAGCCAGCAGTGCAGGTGCCAGCGTGACGAGCTTGATCTGCTCTTCGGGCTGGAGCTGTGCAGAGCCCGGCTCAAAAACGATCACACACCCGCGCAAGGTCTCGCGCATGGACTCGAGGGTGGCGGCAGGCAGCTTTGACTGAGGCTGAAACCCTGGAAAATGGTAGAGCGAGGGCATCAGCGTGAACTTCGCCTCCACCTTGGCGGAGCCGGTGACCGGCCGCAGCAATGCCAGCCACACGCTTTCCAACTGACGCGTGGCCATGCCTGTGAGGTGCGGGATGCCGTCGCTCCGAATGTCAAAAGACCGAGGCGGCGGCAGGCTGAAAAAGCTATTCACAAAGGCCGTGAGCTGCTCTGGCCTGGCAAAGGGTGCGGGGAGCACATGCGGGCTGGCTTTCAGCGCGGCGGGGTCCACCTCCCTGGCTCCGGCCACTTCTGCGAGTGTCGCCACGAGCTCCTGCTTCAGGGCCGTGTCTGGCAGCAGGCCGCTGAGCACGATGGCCCCTTCCCTGGCGTGGATGTGGAGCTCCGCCGGCACTCGCAGGGTTTCGATGATGGGCTTGAGCAGCGGGCTGCCTGCGCCCAGCGGCGGCCTGACTCCCTCCGGCCATTTCACCTCAGGTACGGCGTGCAGGTCGTGGGTGTCGATGACGAGATCAGGACGCAGATCCTCAAGAAGGCGGCTCACCTGGCCGATCTCTTCGCTGTCAGGAAACCAGCCGCTGAGGCGGAGTGTGCCTGCGTCCAGTCTGGCATGGAGGCTGGCTGGCACGACGATGCCCTCTGCGGCAGTCTGCAGCCGCAGGGGCACGAGCGTGCGGATGGCGGCCAGCGCCTTGTCACGCGCAGGTGGGTCGGGGGCCTCCCCCCTGACGGCGATGTCGAAAAAGCGCAATTCCACCACGGGGTCGCGCACTCCGGCGGCCTTCAGGCGGTCCACGGCCTGCTGGGTGAGCCCAGGGAGGTTGTCACGGCAAAAAAGCCAGGCATGCACCCCCGTGGCCACAGGCAGGAGGATCAGCATGAAAAAACAAAGACCGAGGCGCATGAAAGTGTGGCGGAGTGGCAATTGACACCGGGGAGGTGGAACCGATACTCCGCGTCCCCGCTGGCGGCAGCACCGTTAAAGTTCGCCGCCAGTGAGGCAAGGACTAACTGTTTCACCTTATCTAACCAAAATACACGCCCATGTCAGTCGTCATCGCCGGAACCGTCGCCCTCGACAATGTCAAAACCCCGCAGGACTCGCAGGAAAACCTGCTGGGAGGTTCCGCCAGCTATGCAGCGCTGGCAGCCAGCATCTTCTGCCAGCCCATCCATCTCGTGGGAGTCATCGGGCATGATTTCCCCAAGCCGCACCTCGACATGCTGGCCTCCCGTGGCATCACCCTGGACGGGTTGGAGCGCAGCGATGGCGAGTCCTTCACCTGGACCGGCGAGTACCATGAGGACATGAACAACCGCACCACGCACAAGGTGGGCATCAACGTGCTGGAGCAGTGGCAGCCCAAGCTCCCTGCCGCAGCCAAAGCCGCCAAAGTCGCCGTGGCCGCCAACATGAGCCCGGACAACCAGATGCAGATGCTGGACCAGATCCAGGCGGACTTCGTCACCGCAGACACCATGGATCTGTGGATCAGCATCGCCAATGAGCGCCTGCACGATGTGCTCAAGCGCATCGACCTCCTGGTCATCAACGACGGCGAGGCCAAGGAATTTGCGGGCACGACCAACCTCGTGGAAGCCGGACGCCGACTGCAGGCCAAGGGCCCGCGCTTTGTCATCGTCAAGCGAGGCGAGCACGGCAGCTTCCTCTTTGGCGAAAAGCCGGAGGAGTTCTTTGCCTGCTCCGCCTACCCGCTGCACAACGTGTTTGACCCCACCGGCGCAGGCGACTCCTTCCTCGGCGGCCTCTCCGGCTGGCTGGCAGCGAATGGCAAGACCAAGCCCACCTTTGAAGACCTCAAGACCGCCGTCGTGCACGGCAGCGTCACCGCCAGCTACACCTGCGAAGCCTTCAGCACCCACAAGCTGCAAACCGTGACTCTCGCAGACATCGCCGCACGTATCTCAGAGCTGCGTACTTATACAAACTTCTGAGTTTGCCATGGTTGGCCGTAGTTTGCAGTGGTTTGCGATTGTTCCCAAGCCACCGCAAGCAAGCCTCTGGAGGCCCGGCCAACAACTGCAAACCATCGCCAACAACTGCCAACCACCGCAAACTCCCCATGTGGACCCCCATCAAGACCTTCAAGGACATCAAGCTGGAAAAGACCAGCGACGGCATCGCCAAGATCACCATCAACCGGCCCAAGGTGCGCAATGCCTTCCGCCCGCTGACGGTCAAGGAGATGCTGGAGGCCTTTGACATCGTGCATGAGGACCGGGACGTGGGCGTGATCATCCTCTGCGGCGAAGGCCCCCTGGCCTTCTGCTCAGGCGGCGACCAGAAGGTGCGCGGAGACGCAGGCTACATCGGCGATGATGGCGTACCGCGCCTGAACATCCTGGACGTGCAGCGGAAGATCCGCACCCTGCCCAAGCCCGTGGTGGCCATGGTGGCCGGTTACGCCATCGGCGGCGGCCACGTGCTGCACGTGGTGTGTGACCTGACCATCGCCGCAGACAATGCACGCTTTGGCCAGACCGGACCGAAGGTGGGCAGCTTTGACGGCGGCCTGGGCTCCAGCTACCTGGCCCGCATTGTGGGCCAGAAGAAGGCCCGCGAAATCTGGTACCTCTGCCGCCAGTATGACGCCAAGCAGGCGCTGGAAATGGGGCTGGTAAACACGGTGGTGCCGCTGGACCAGCTCGAAGAGGAGACGCTGAAGTGGTGCCGCGAAATGCTGCAGCACTCCCCGCTGGCCATGCGCTGCCTCAAGGCCGCGCTCAACGCCGACTGCGACGGCCAGATGGGCCTGCTGGACCTGGCCGGAAACGCCACGCTGCTCTACTACATGAGCGAAGAGGCCAAGGAGGGCAAAAACGCCTACGTGGAAAAAAGGAAGCCTGATTTTTCCAAATTTCCGCGAGTTCCCTGAAAGGTACGGAAAGATTCGAACTTAAAAGTCAAGGCCGCCTTTATGGTTGCCACATCTGGCTGAGTTTGTATGATCGTGCCCGTTCGTTGACACACTCTCCCCGACATGGCCAAACGCACCAAATCCAAACCCGCCGCCTCCGCCCCCTCTTCTTCATCGTCCACCTCGAACGATCTCAATCAGATTCGTGAGATCGTCCAGCTGATGGCTGGGAACGATGTTTCCTATTTCTACAGCGAGCGCAACGGAGCCAAGCTTGAGCTTCGCCGTGGTTCCGACCTTGAAGCAGTGAAAGACCTGCTTCAGAGCCTGCCCATCTCCTCCGGCGCCCCGATCAGCTACGCTCAGGCTCCGGCCCCGAGCCTGGCCCCGGCGCCAGCGCAGCCTGCGCCTGCCGCAGCATCTCCTGCCGCACCGGCAGCAGGCGCTTCCGCACCTGAGGCCGTGGGTCCCACCATCAATTCCCCGATGGTGGGCACCTTCTACCGCAGCTCCGCCCCCGGAGAAAAAGCCTTCGCCAATGTAGGCGACCATGTGGATGAAAACACCACCGTCTGCATCATCGAGGCCATGAAGGTCATGAATGAAATCAAGCCTGAAGGCGTGCGTGGCACCATCGCCCGCGTGCTGGTGGAAGACGGCAAGCCCGTCCAGTACGGCCAGCCCCTCTTTGAGTTGAAAGCCTGATTTCCGCCCTCCCTGCCACTGATCTCCTGATGCCCTGGCACTACCGGGCCCGGCTCAAGCCAGCAGCCGGGCCTGCCAGACCTCCACTCCCTCTCTAGCGCTCTCATGTTCAAAAAAGTCCTCGTTGCCAACCGTGGTGAAATCGCCCTCCGCGTCATCCGTGCCTGCAAAGAACTCGACGTCAAAACCGTCGCCGTTTATTCCGAAGCCGATGTCGATTCGATGCACGTTCACCTCGCCGATGAAGCCATCTGCATCGGCCCAGGCCCCAGCACCGAGAGCTACCTGAAAATGAGCCGCATCATCAGCGCGGCGGAGATTGCCAATGTGGACGCCATCCACCCCGGCTACGGCTTCCTCTCCGAGAAGGCCGAGTTTGCCGAAGTGTGCGCCCAGTGCAAAATCAAGTTCATCGGCCCGTCCGCCCGCGTCATCAGCATGATGGGTGACAAGAACGTGGCTCGCGAGACGGCCCTGAAGGCAGGCATGCCCATCACCCCCGGCTCGGACGGCATCATTCAAACGGAGGAGGAGGCCCTCGAATGGGCACGCAAGATCGGCTACCCCGTCATGGTCAAGGCCAGTGCAGGCGGTGGCGGGCGCGGCATGCGCCCGGTGCTCAATGAAGCCACGCTGCGGTCCAGCTTCCAGGCGGCCTCGTTGGAAGCCCTCAAATGCTTTGGCGACGGCTCCATGTACATGGAGAAGCTCGTCGAAAAGCCCCACCACATCGAGTTCCAGGTGGTGGCAGACTCCCACGGCAACGTCGTTCACCTCGGTGAGCGCGACTGCTCCATGCAGCGCCGCAACCAGAAGATCATCGAGGAGTGCCCCTCCCCCAAGATCTCCGCCAAAATGCGCAAGCGCATGGGCGACGCCACGGTGAAACTCTGCAAGGAGATCGGCTACGAGAACTGCGGCACCATCGAGTTCCTCGTGGATAACAAGTGCGAGAACTTTTACTTCATGGAGATGAACACCCGCATCCAGGTGGAGCACCCCATCACCGAAGAAGTGTATGGCTGCGACCTGATCAAGGAGCAGATCCGCATCGCCGCAGGCCTGCCGCTGAGCGAGCACGTGGTGGACGCCCAGCCTCGCGGCCATGCCATCGAGTGCCGCATCAATGCGGAAGATCCTGCCCGCAACTTCACCCCCAGCCCCGGCAAGATCAACCTCTGGTACACCTCCGGCGGCCGTGGCGTGCGCGTGGACACCCACGTCTATTCCGGCTATGCTGTGCCACCCTATTATGACTCGATGATCGCCAAGCTCATCGTCACCGGAGCCACGCGTGACATCGCCATCCGCCGCATGCGCCGCGCACTGGGTGAGTTCACGGTCGAAGGCATCAAGACCACGATCCCGCTGCAGAGCCAGATCCTGACCACCTCGGACTTCCAGAACGGACAGTACGACATCACCTGGGTGGAAAACTTCCTGCGCCAGCAGGGCCTGTAAAACGGCTGAATTTCGCGAAGCGGGGAAGGCCCATCAGCCTTCCCCGTTTTTTTGTGCAAACGTCCCAGCCTGGGGCGGGGCCTCTAGCGGATCAGGCCCCAGTTTCTTCCCAACGGGAAGTAGCAGAACAGTCCGGGCCCCACGAGATTGCGCTCCGGCACGGCTCCCCAGTAGCGGCTGTCCGAGCTGTTGTAGCTGTTGTCCCCCATGGCCCAGTATTCGCGCAGGGCATCGCGGTTGCTCAGCTCACGCACCGTGCCTTCAGAAAGGAACCCAAAGTTGCCGTAACCCCTGTAGCTGCCCTCCTTGGCAGCCACACGCTTCATGCCAGACTCCTCGGCGGGCTTGCCGTTCACCCACAGCTCGGGAGATTTGACTTCGAGCCGGTCTCCGGGCACGCCCACGAGCCGCTTGATGTAATGCTGAGAGCCTTCCTCAACGCTCACCCGCATGTAGGGGCTGCGGATGTTCTTGGTGGTGAAAACGAACACCTCGCCCCGTGTGGGGCGGCGGAAGTTGTAGGCAAATTTGTTCACCAGCACATGGTCCCCGGTGTCCAGGGTGCCGCGTGCCAGCAGCTGCCCTTCGGTGACGTAGGTGCCGCCTGACTGCCCGATCTTTTGCTCCACTTGTGCATCTGGGGTGATGTTCTGACCGTCCGCGCTGACGGGGAGATTCAGGTAGCGCTGCATGCCCAGATTAAAACCGTCCGGGTCGGTGGCCAGCTGGCGCATGGGTGCCCAGATCCACTGCGTGCCGCCGTCTTCAAAATGCAGGCGGCAGTGCGCGAAAAAGCCGAGGTAGCTGTGCTCCGTCAGAGGAGGCCCGTCTTTCCGCAGGAAACCCGAACGACTGGCCACCACATTGTAGTAGCTGCGACCGGCCACCCAGTCCTTGCAGCGGACAAACAGATTGGGTGTCACATCCTGGTCGGTGTGATTCGCGACCAGCCCATACAGAGTCGGCTGCATGGAGCCGGTGGGAATCTTGAACGGCTGCGCAATGTAGCTGCGAATGCCAAGCGCGATGACGATGGCGACAAAGAACACCTCCACATTTTCGCCGATGTCCGAGTGCTCCTCATGCGGCAGCGCTTTCTCACAGGCCTTGTTGATCTCATCATTCAAGGTGCTGATGAGCGCCTTGTCCCGGGCGCGCATGGCATCCTCCAGGCGGCTGCGCAGGGCGGTGATCTCGTCCAGCTTTGCCTGGGGCAGAATATCACGCTTGTAGTTGATGAAGCGTGTCACGCCCTTGTGCAGGAGCTTGGCGTGCTTGAGGTAGCGTGGGGTGAGGAAAAACATGGGGTGGGAACCGGTGCCTGATACTAGAAGGCGGCGCGCAATGCTCAAGTGCCGTCGTCGTTTCTGCGCTGATTTGCCACGGCCTCAGCCTCGTGGCTCCACCACGAGCACATCTCGCAGCACTTCGGCGGCTCGCGCATTGTCAGAGCATACGAGGCTCGCGGTGGTACTGGCAGCGTCCCGCCGCAGGATGTGCATGGAGCGCAGGTCCAGCCCGGCATCCCGGAGTCTCAGGGCCACGGTGGCAAGCGCCCCCGGCCTGTCCTCCAGCCGCACCAGCAGCGTGTCCTGGGTGATGACGCGGAAGCCGGCGTCGCTTAGCACACGCAGCGCCTCGTCGTACCGGTCCACGCTCATCACCACGATGCCGTGGTCCTCCACACTTTCGACATCGATCTCCTCGATGTTGATGCCGCTGCGGGCCAGAGCGGTGGTGAGCTTGGCGGCGATGCCGAGCTCGTTCGGCACAAGGACGGTGAGCTGTTTCATGGGTGGCGCAGGGGGCAGAGTTTCAATGCAGCGGCAAAATCTGCCACAAAGGCGTCGATGGTGGCCCGTGTGACGTGTGGCATCACGATCAGGTGGCCGATGTTTTTGCGCGGGGCGATGATCCACTTCTCCATCATGGAGGGCGGAGGCTTGGGAAACACCACGGTGACGGAGTTCGGATGCCGCCAGGCCTCGATGCCATGCGCGAAAAAACGCTGCACGGCGTATTCAGCATGGCCGAGGCAGGTCTGCACCATGTCCCGCAGCCCCTCCTCTCCGAGCGTTCGCAGCCGGTGCCACAGCAGCAGCGGTGAAAAGGCGCTGCGTGAACCTGCGATGGTGGTGTCCAAAGCACCGATGTACTCGATGGAGCGAGCAATGCGGTCCACGTACGCCTTGCGCGCCAGAACCACGCCGCACGGCACGGGCGCACCGAGCATCTTGTGCCCGCTGATGGAAATGCTGTCTGCACCATGCGCAAAATTCCACGGCTGCGGCGCATCCACAAAAGGCAGGATCATACCGCTGAGCGCGGCATCGGCATGGATGTAGGCGTTCCCGATGGCGAGATCCTCCAGGATCTCCCGGATCTTTGCCAGATCATCCACCGCGCCCTTCATGGTGGTGCCGATGTTGGCAAAGAGGATCGGCGGCACATCGCGGTGGATGCGCAGCGTCTCACGCAGGTCGGTGTAGTCCATCTGACCGTCCGGCTGGCTTTTGATCATGATGTTGCGCGTGTGCTGCAGCCTCAGCACCTTGGCCACGCTGTAGTGTGTGTCCTCGCTGAAGTAGCAGATGCCGTCCGGGTACAGCTCCCTTGCCACATAGAGGCCGTACATGTTGCCCTCGGTGCCGCCGCTGGTCACATAGCCCCACCATTCCCCCTCAGGCGCATGGGTGAAGCGCGCAAAGTCCGCCAGCACCTCGCGCTCAAACTCCATGGTGTTCAGGCGGTAGTTCGTGCGATGAAAAGGGTCGCCCACATTGTTGATGCTGAACTCCAGAAACCGGAAGAGCTCCGAGTAGTCAAACGCCTGATTCGTCGGATACCCCACATTGCGCAGGCTGGCCTCGCACAGCCGCTCGTGCAAGGCATCGAGCCGCTGCTGGTCTGCCGGTGAAAGGCTGTTTGGTTGCGCCACATGAGAGAAAACGCCGCAGGCGGAGCCGGCGTTTCCATGGTTTTCAGAGCAGTGCTCAAAATTCCGCCCAAACACAGGGTGGCTTGCCCGCCCCCATTGGCTGGGTCAGGCGCTTGCCAGCGGCTTTTCAAGGGGGGAGGGACTGGGCGCAGAAGCTGATTTCGCAGCCTCTCCGCAAGCGCCTCAGTTCGTCTTCAGCACCTCGATGAAGGCTTCCTGCGGGATGTTCACCTTGCCGATGGCCTTCATCTTTTTCTTACCTTCCTTCTGCTTGTCCAGAAGCTTGCGCTTGCGGGAGATGTCACCGCCGTAGCACTTGGCGGTCACGTCCTTGCGCAGGGCGCTGATGCTTTCGCGAGCGATGATCTTGCCACCGATGGCGGCCTGAATGGCGACAACGAAGAGCTGCTGGGGAATGACCTCCTTGAGCTTGGCGCAGAGCTGGCGGCCGCGGCTTTCGGCCTTGCTGCGGTGCACGATGCAGGAGAAGGCGTCCACGGGGTCGCCAGCGATGAGAATGTCCATCTTCACCAGCTCAGCGGGCTCGTAGCCGGCGTGCTCGTAGTCCATGCTGCCGTAGCCGCGGGTGATGGACTTGAGCTTGTCATTGAAGTCCACCAGGATCTCATTCAGCGGCAGCACGGTGTGCAGCAGCACACGGCGGTCGTCCAGCGTTTCGGTGTTGTTCACCACGCCGCGCTTGTCCATGACGAGCTGCATCATGTCGCCGATGTGCTCATTCGGGATCATGATGTTCACCTTCACCATCGGCTCGCGGATTTCGTCGATCTCCTGCGCGGAGGGGAGGAAGCAGGGATTGTCCACCTCCATCTCGGTGCCGTCGGTCTTGCGGACCTCATAAATGACAGACGGGTAGGTGGAGATGACGTCCATGTCGAACTCACGGCGCAAACGCTCCTGCACGATCTCCATGTGCAGCAGGCCCAGAAAGCCGCAGCGGAAACCGAAACCGAGCGCGGCAGAGCTTTCCGCCATGAAGGTGAAGGCGGCGTCATTGATCTGGAGCTTGCCCACGGCGAGCTTGAGAGCCTCGAAGTCGTCCGTGCTCACGGGATAGATGCCACTGAAGACCAGTGGATGGATTTCCTTGAAGCCGGGCAGCGGCTCCGGAGAGGGCTTTTTGGACTCGGTGATGGTGTCGCCGATCTTCACATCCGCCGTGGATTTCACGTTCGCAATGAGATAGCCGACATCACCGGCCTCCAATTTTTCGCAGGTGGTCATCTTCGGACGGAAGATGCCGACGTCCTTGATTTCGTAGTCCAGACCGGTGGACATCATGCGGATCTTCTGCCCACGCACGATGGTGCCGCTCATCACACGCACGTAGCTGACGACACCACGGTAAGCGTCAAACACGGAGTCAAACACCGAGGCGCGGAGGTAGCCGTCGCCCGGGTCCGTAGGTGCCGGCACATAGGCCACGATGGCTTCCAAAATGTCCTGAATGCCGATGCCCATCTTGGCGCTGGCAGGCACGGCCTCGTCCGAGGGGAGCTGGAGAATGTCCTCAAGCTGGCGTTTGCATTTGTCGATGTCAGCGCTGGGCAAATCGACTTTGTTAATGACGGGGATGACGTGCAGGTTTTGCTGCAGGGCGAGATTGAGATTCGCCACGGTCTGGGCCTCCACGCCCTGGCTGGCGTCGATGAGGAGGAGAGCCCCCTCACAGGCGGCGAGCGAGCGGCTGACCTCATAGCTGAAGTCCACGTGCCCGGGGGTGTCCAGCAGGTTGAGCTTGTACATCTGCCCGTCCTTCGCCTTGTAGTTCATGCACACCGGGTGGGCCTTGATGGTGATGCCGCGCTCGCGCTCCAGGTCCATCGCGTCAAGAAGCTGATCTTGCTGCTGGCGCACCGTGATGGTCTGGGTGAATTCCAAAAGACGGTCGGAGAGCGTGGTCTTCCCGTGGTCAATGTGGGCGATGATGGAGAAATTGCGGGTGCGGGAGATGGACATTCAGGTGGCTTTGGCGGGAGAGGGCCGTGTATGTAGTCCAGAGGAGGAAAGAAAGCAATTCCGATGCTTGCTGCTTGTTTTGAGCCGTCCGATGGTCCCAGCCATGAAGCCAGAGCTTTTAAGCGAATCCGCCGTCCTGCAGCAGATGAGCGCTCTGCCCCACTGGCAGGTGGAAGGCAGGGAGCTGGTCAGGGAGTTTCGCTTTCCAAGCTATCTGGCAGGCATTGAATTCGTCAGGCGTGTCGCAGCGCTGGCCGAGGCCCTGAACCACCACCCGGACATGCTCGTCGGCTGGCAAAAGGTCGCGGTGCGGCTGACCACACACAGCGCTGGCGGCCTGACGCGGCTGGACTTTGAGCTGGCAGGCCAGATCACAGCCGCCGAGGCTGCGCCTGCCTGAAGCGCCTGAAGAAAGGTTTTAGGGGGCCACAGCCGCCGTGTCACGGCTTACCTTGCGGCCGGAGGGGTCCACCACGTCCACGGTGACGAAGATGATGACATTCTTCGTGTCCGTCTGCTTGGTGTTGCTCTTGAACAGCCGACCCACGACGGGCAGATCTCCCAGAATGGGAACTTTGTCCTCGACCATGGTACGATTCTGAATCTTGACCCCGCCCAGCACCACTGTGGCGCCGTCATAGACTTTGACTGCGGTGCTCACCTTCTGGACCTTGAAGATCGGCTGCAAAATTTTGTTGGGGGTGATCAGTTCGTCTGGCGAGCTCAGAGGAAGATACCCGGTGGTGCCGCTGGCGAGCTGGAAAGGCAGCACACTCAGGCTGGCAGGCACATAGATGGGCGAGCCATAATTCACAAACCCCTGAAACTCAGTGAGCTCCGGTGCAATGGTAAGCTCCACCGTGCGGCCATCTTCTGAAATCACAGGCTCCACTTCCACCTGGACCCCGGTTTTTCTCATTTCAAAAGCCGTGGGCGTGGTCGGCGTGGCAATCATCTGCGGCTGAGCACCGCCGATTCGGATACGGCCACCACCCTGCGGCAGTCTGGGCGGGTCAAACTCAGTGGGATAAATGAACTCCTGGGTCACCTCAGCGACAGCCTTCAGGCCGCTTTTGGTAGTCACACTTGGGGAGGCGTTGATGTCCACCCCCTTTTTCTGAGCAAGCGCACGCAGGACGGTCTGAAATTGGGGATTGGTGAACACCCCGGCAATCGAGAGAGCCCCCGGAGCCACATTTTTGGTTGCAGTGACCGACCCCGTCTGGAGCAGATTGTCAAGAGAGTTTGCCGTAGTCGCGAAGTCACCGGAGCGAAGGCCTGCGGTGATGGGCCCGCCACCGTAGGGGAATGGCGCCGTGGTGCCTTCCGGTACGGGTCCGGCAAATGCTCCGGAGGCTGGAAGGGAGGGAAACACCTGCTCACCACCCACCGTGAGTGCGGGAACGACATAGGGGGTGTTGAAAGGATAGTTGCCCGGCACGGTGGGGGTGCCATTTCCGGCACTGCCCCCGCCGATGAAGACGTTGCCATTGGTCCCTGCTGCACCCATGAGCCAGTCAAACCCCAGCTCCTCAAGGTTCTTCTGATTGACCTCCAGCATGCGCACATGGATGACGGCCATTTTTGGCGAAGCCTTGGTCGCTTCTTCGACGATCATTTCCACCGTCTCCATGTTGGCGATGGTGTTGCGAACCGTCAGCGTGTTGTTGGACGCATTGTAGCTGGCGCTGGTGCCCTCAGGGAAGGTCACCCCGCGTGTTTCGAGGAACTCTTTCGCCCCAAGGCGGCGGATGATGAGACCGCCACCACCGCCACCGGCCGGAGCTTGGCTGGCAAAAGGATCTGTCGGCGGTGCAGCTCCGGGGTCGCCGCCGGGAGCGTTCTGAATAAAGTCAGGCGGCACCCGGAAGGAGCGGGTGACGATCGCGCTGTTGCGCTCGCTGAGGGAGACAAACGTAACGGCGTGTTCGTCCACCTTGTAGGAGACATCGCACATCTCGCTGACGTAGCGCAGCAGCTCCTCCATGGGGACCTTGAGGAGATTCAGGCTGACGGTTTTGCTGCGGGCCTCAGACGGCACACTGACGACAAAGCTGATCCCCCTGCCCTCGGGGTCCAGGTCACGGCTGCGGACACGCAGCAGCTCGACAACTTCTTCAAGGGTGGCACCGTCAAATTCGACCTTGGGAAAGGTGATGGAGCGCAGCTTCTGCCTGATCCTGTCGCTGCCAGTCTGCTGATTGGCGAGGGAGGCCGAGCCGGCCCCAAACAGAGAGCTGCGGTCCAGGTGTGTGAGAGGCACAGGGTCTTCCCATGTCTGGGTCACCTGGTTGAGCATCTTGGAACGCTGATGATTGTAGGCGCTCCTGTAGTATTTTTGCTTTTCCTGCTCGGCAGTTTCCATGCCGCGCCGGGCGGCGCTGTTGGTGGAGTCGATTCGCAGAACATCCTGGTAAGTGGCAATGGCCTTGTCCAGGTCTCCCAGCTGAAGGAACGAGCCGGCCTTGAGCAGCATCGCCTGCACCGCACCCACGTTGTCCACATGCTTTGCCGTCAGGGCAGGCGGGAAGCGATCCGGGTCTGCGAGGCGTGTCTTGAGAGAGAGCACACGTTCATCTTTGGGCGCGACCTCGGGTGCCAGCAGCTTGTCGAGCACCTTGCCGGCGGCGGCCAGGTCTCCCTTGGCGGCCAGTTCCTGGGCCACCAGGCAGCCAGCCACCACACAGCCGTTGCGTGCGGCCATGCGTGATTCCTGGGCGAGCGGGATATTGGGCAGCGCCTTGTAGGACTCTTCAAAAACGGTCAGAGCTTCGGCCGCCTTTTCCTGATCGATCAGCTGATAACCGCGCTCGATTTCGGTGTTCAGGGTGTTCACCTGAATCGCCCGGCGGCGCGCCTCTGCCTGGGCCATGGCCGAGACTGATTGCGCGCTGGCAGGCATGACCGCGTTTCCACCTAAAATAATCATCAAACACGCAGCAGCACCGCGAGTGAGCAGGCGGCATGGCAACACGGATTCAGGATGTTTCGGGAAAGGCTGCAGGAGCATCAAAGTTAGGAAAAATCGAATTTATAACAGGACTCCGTCTTCCGCCCAAGCATTTTCTGCCATGATTCTCAGCCCGCAGTTGCCCTCCCGCCGCATCTTGCTCTTGTGACTCTCCCATCCCCAATCATCCATGGCCAAAGCACCCATCAAAGTCGCAGTCACCGGCGCCGCCGGTCAAATCGGTTACGCCCTCCTTTTCCGCATCGCCTCCGGAGCCATGTTTGGCCCGGACCAGCCGGTGATCCTCCAGCTCATTGAGGCTCCCTTTGAGAAGCCGCTGGCCGCCCTCGCCGGCGTGGCCATGGAGCTGGATGACTGCGCCTTCCCCCTCCTGAAGGGCATCGTGCAGACCTCCGACGCCAGCGTGGGCTTCAAGGACGCCAACTGGTGCCTCCTCGTGGGTGCCAAGCCCCGCGGTCCCGGCATGGAGCGCGCCGACCTCCTCAAGGACAACGGCAAAATCTTCATCGAGCAGGGCAAGATCATCGACGCCGTGGCTGCCGACGACGCCCGTGTGGCTGTGGTGGGCAACCCCGCCAACACGAACTGCATGATCGCCGCCTCCCAGGCCAAGCGCCTGACGCCGGACCGCTTCACCGCCATGGTGCGCCTGGACCAGAACCGCGCCCAGACCCAGCTGGCCCAGAAGGCCGGTGTGGACCTCACGGAGGTGAAGGACATCTTCATCTACGGCAACCACAGCCCGACGATGTTCCCCTCCTTTGCCCACGCCACGATCGGTGGCAAGGCAGCCGCCGACGTCATCAATGACAAGGCCTGGCTGGAAGGTCCTTTCCTTGAAACCGTTGGCAAGCGTGGTGCGGCCATCATCGCCGCCCGTGGCGCCTCCTCCGCCGCCTCCGCTGCGAACGCCCTCGTCGATCACGTCCGCTCCCTCGTCACCCCAGGTGCGATCCATTCCATCGCGGTGAAGAGCAACGGCCTCTATGGCTTCGATCCTGAAGTTTGGGCCGGCATGCCTGTGCGCACCACCACCCCGGGTGCCTACGAGGTCATCACCAGCTACGAAATGGACGACTTCGCCAAGTCCAAGATCGCCGCCACCAACAAGGAGCTCGTCGATGAGCGCTCCTTCGTGGCCTCCATGCTGTAATACAGCCCCAGAGCAATCACGAGGCGGCACCTTTGCGGGTGCCGCTTTTTTGTGCCCTCGTGAAGAATCCCCCTCCCCGCCGACGTTAAGGCAGCATGTTCTCTTCACGGCGCGATTTTCTTCAGACCACTGGCTGTGGCTTTGGCTACCTGGCCTGGCAGGCCATGGCGCAGAGTCAGGCGGCGCTGGCAAACCCGCTCGCGATCAAAAAGCCGCACCATCAGCCCAAGGCCAAGCGCGTCATCTTTCTCTTCATGCAGGGCGGGGTGAGCCACGTGGACTCCTATGACTACAAGCCGCGCCTCTTCAAAGACGACGGCAAGATCATCGAGGTGGCGGATTCCCGCTCCGTCGCCAAGACCGGCAAAGGCGCGCTGCAGCGGGTGATGAAGCCGCTCTGGGACTTCAAGCAGCACGGTGAAACCGGCCGCTGGGCCTCCAATCTCTTTCCCCACATCAACCAGCATGTGGACGACCTCTGCTTTCTCCACGGCATGCACACGGAGGGCGTGGCTCACGGCCCCGCCACCCTCTTCATGCACACCGGCACCACCAGCAACATCCGCCCGAGCATGGGCTCCTGGGTGATGTACGGCCTGGGCGCTGAAAACGAAAACCTCCCGGGCTTCATGACGATCAGCCCGAGCCTCGGCAACGGTGGTCCGCGCAATTACGGCAATGCCTTCCTGCCCGCCGTCTTCCAGGGCACTCCCGTGGGCCGCTCCGGCCAGCCCGCGAAGGAATCGACCATCAAGAACATCACCAACGCCATCTGGACGCCTGAGCAGCAGCGCAAGCAGTTCGGCCTCCTCAGCGCGCTGAATGGCGAGCAGGCCGCCCGCGCCATGCCCGGAGACACGGACATCGACGCCGTGATCCGCAGCTACGAACTGGCGTGGCGCATGCAGAACAACGCCCCCGGCGCCATGGACATCGGTGGTGAGTCGGAGGCCACGCTCAAGCTCTACGGCATCAACGAAAAGCCCACCGACAACTTCGGCCGCCAGTGCCTCATGGCCCGCCGCATGGCCGAGCAGGGCGTGCGCTACATCCAGGTGAACTACGGCGACAACTCCAACAACCCCGCCTGGGATCAGCACTCCAACCTGCCCAAGCATGGCGACCACGCCGCCGCCGTGGACAAACCTATCGCAGGGCTGCTTTACGATCTCAAACAACGCGGGCTTCTGGAGGATACCATCGTGTGGTGGGGCGGCGAATTTGGCCGCACTCCGTATGCCGAGAAAAACGGCACCGGCCGCGACCACAACCCGCTCGGCTTCACCGTCTGGGTGGCAGGCGGCGGCTTCAAGCCTGGCTATGCCCACGGCATGACTGACGACATCGGCCACATGGCGGTGGATGACAAAGTGCACATGCACGACCTGCACGCCACCATCCTGCACCAGCTCGGCCTCGACCACGAAAAGCTCACCTTCCGCCACGCCGGCCGCGACTTCCGCCTGACGGATGTGCACGGCCATGTGGTGAAGGAAGTGCTGGCGTAAAACGAATTTCCAAATTCGTTTGCCCCGGCGGTACAAAACCCCGCCCGCAGAGCGTCTTCCTCGCATGGGCATCGGCCGCATGCGTTTCATCCACTTCACGATCTTGATGCTCGTGGGTGGAGCGTGCGCCTCCGCAGCGACAGAGCCCAGGCTCCGCTTCAATCAGGACATCCGCCCCATCCTTTCGAACAAATGCTTCCGCTGCCACGGCTTTGATGAAAAGGGGCGCAAGGGCGATCTCCGCCTGGACCAGCGGGAGGTGGCCATCGCCACCCGTGATGGCACGCAGGCCATCGTTCCAGGCAAGCCGGAGCAGAGCGCCGTGATGCAGCGCATCCTCACCACGGATGCAGACGACCTCATGCCGCCGCCGGATTCCAAGCTCTCGCTGACCGACGCGGAGAAGCAGACACTGCAGCGCTGGATCGCCGAGGGAGCGGAATACGAAGCGCACTGGTCGCTGATTCCTCCCAGAAGTGCCGCGCTGCCGGAGGTGCAGGACAAGGCATGGCCGCGCAATGAGATCGACCGCTTCATCCTCGCACGGCTTGAAAAGGAGTCGCTGCATCCCAGCCCGGAGGCCACGCGCGAGACATTGCTGCGGCGCGTGAGCCTGGACCTCACCGGCCAGCCGCCCACGCTGCAGGAGCTGGCACACTTTCTCTCCGACACCAGCGGCAAAGCCTACGAGCATGCCGTGGACAGCCTGCTGACCTCCAAACATTACGGCGAGCGCATGGCCGTGGAGTGGCTGGATGCCGCGCGCTACGCGGACACCAACGGCTACTTTGGCGACAAGACCCGCAGCACGTGGCCGTGGCGGGACTGGGTGATCGACGCCTACAACCGCAACCTGCCCTTTGACCAGTTCACCATCGAGCAGCTCGCAGGCGATCTGCTGCCGAATGCGACCACGGCGCAGCGCATCGCCACCGGTTTCAACCGCAATCACATGGCCAACAACGAGAGCGGCATCATCGATGAGGAGTACCGCGTGGAGTATGTGGCCGACCGCCTGGAAACCACCGCTGCTACGTGGATGGGCCTCACCATCGGCTGCGCACGCTGCCATGACCATAAGTATGATCCCATCACGCAGCGTGAGTTCTACCAGCTCTTTGCCTTCTTCAACAACCTGCCCGAGTCCGGCCTCATCAAGACCGACAATCCAGCACCGCTGCTCAGCGTTCCCACCCCGGATCAAGAACGCGAACTGCAGCGCCTGACCACGGCCACCCAGCAGGCGGAAGAAGCCTTCACCCCATTAGCAAAGGCGCTGCAGCAGCAGATTGCAGACTGGGAAAAAACGGCGCAGGCAGAGCTGAAGCCCTCACCGGCAGGCAGGCTGATCGCGCATTTCCCGTTTGAGGGGCAGATCGAGGGTCGTCACCTCGGCACCAGCCTCGTGTTTCAGAGCGGCATCCTCGGCCAGTCGTCCAAGTTTGACGCAACGCAGCATGTGGAGTGGGCCGGTGCTTTTGACACAGATGCCGCGTGGACGCTCGGCCTGTGGCTCTCGGCCGACACATCGCTCGCGGGCGTGCTCTCCAAGATCGAGCCCGAGGGCCGCCGTCGCGGGCTGGAGGTCATCTGGCAGAAGGGCCGCTTTCAGATCAATCTCGTCAGCCAGTGGGGCACCGACGCCATCGAGCTCGTGACGCAGGAACCGGCCACTGGCAAAAAATGGCATCATCTGGTAGTGAGTCATGATGGTTCAAAGCGCGCCGCCGGCATGCGGGTCTTCATCGACGGTCAGCCTGTGGCGGTGAAAGTCATGAACGACAGTCTGAAGGGCAGCACGCAGTGCGCCGAGCCGCTGCGCATCGGCAGGCGCGATGCGGGGCTGGGCTTCTACGGCCAGCTCGATGAGCTGCGTCTGCTGCAGCAGCCAGTCACTCCGGAGGCGGTGCAGTCGTGGTTCTGGAGCGAGCGCCTGCGCGGCATCGTGGCCACGCCTTTGGCCAAACGCCCTGCCGCTGACAAAACCCTGCTGCAGGACTGGCATGTGGAGCATCGCGCCGATGCCCGCACACGCACCGCGCACCAGCGCCTGAATGACACCAGGGCCGCCGAGGCCACGCTGCGCGAAAGCATTCCGACCACGCTGGTGATGCAGGAGATGCCAAAACCGCGTGCAGCGCATCTGCTCACACGCGGACAGTATGACCACCCCGCCGAGGAGGTGCAGCCCGGAGTGCCGGCATCGCTTTCCAAATGGCCGCAGGACGCACCGCGCAACCGCCTCGGATTCGCACGCTGGCTTGTCTCAAAGGACAATCCTCTCACCGCGCGTGTGGCGGTGAACCGGCTGTGGATGCAGTGCTTTGGCGAAGGGCTGGTGCGCAGTGTGAATGACTTTGGCTCTCAGGGAGAGGCTCCCAGCCATCCGGAGCTGCTCGACTGGCTGGCGGTGCGCTTCATGCAGAGCGGCTGGGATGTGAAAGCCCTGCTCAAGCTCATGGTCATGAGCGCCACCTACCGCCAGAGTTCTCAATTTTCGGCCAAAGATCCCACTAACCGCCTGCTGGCACGCGGCCCCTCCTTCCGCCTCAGCGCCGAGATGGTGCGAGATCAGGCGCTCGCCGTTTCCGGCCTGCTGGTGTCGAAGATCGGCGGCCCGAGTGTGAAGCCTTACCAGCCGCCTGGCCTCTGGGAAGCCGTGTCCTACAATGGCGAAGAGAGCTATGTGCCGGACAGCAGCGACGGCCTCTGGCGCCGCAGCCTCTACACCTTCTGGAAGCGCCAGTCGCCTCCCCCTGCCCTGCTCACCTTTGACGGACCCACGCGTGAGAAATGCACCGTGCGCCGCACCCGCACCAACACGCCGCTGCAGTCACTGGTGCTGCTGAATGACGAGACCTACATCGAAGCCTCGCGCGCACTCGCCGCATGGTCGCTGGCGCAGCAGGGCGGCGAATCCGAGAAGCTCTCGCTCACTTTCCGCCGGGTACTCTGCCGTGCGCCAGAAGCCGGTGAGCTGGAGCTGCTGCGCAGTCTTTTGAGCCGACAACGCACACGCTTTGCCTCCGAGCCCGAGGCCGCTGCGAAACTGATCGCTGTGGGTGCCTCGCCTCTTGGCAGAACGCTCGATCCCGCCGAGCTGGCCGCGTGGACCGTGACGCTGCACACGCTTTTCAATCTCGACGAAACCATCACACGCCGATGAACGCCGCCCTGATGACCCGCCGTGAGCTTTTTGGCCATGCTTCCTCAGGCATCGGCACCGCCGCGCTGGCCTCGCTGCTGGGCCAGGGGCAGGCGCTGGCCGCGCCGCATTTCGCGCCCAAGGCCAAGCGCGTGATCTACCTCTTCATGCACGGTGGGCCGTCGCAGCTCGATCTGTTTGATCACAAGCCTGGCCTGCAAAAGCTGCACGGCCAGGAGTTCCCCGCCTCCGTGCTCGGAGATCAGCGCCTCACCGGCATGACCAGCGGGCAGAAGAGCAAGCCCATCACCGCGTCGATGTTCCGCTTTCAGCAGCATGGCCAGTCCGGCGCATGGATGAGCGAGTTGCTGCCGCACATGGGCCGCGTGGCCGATGAGATGTGCATCATCCGCTCCATGCACACGGAGGCCATCAATCACGATCCGGGCGTGACGCTGCTGCAGACGGGCCACCAGCAGCCCGGGCGCCCGAGCTTTGGCGCGTGGGCCAGCTACGGCCTCGGCAGCGAGAATGCCAGCCTGCCCGCCTTTGTGGTGCTCATCTCACGCGGCAGCGCCGCGCGCCCTGCCGATCCGCTCTATGCGCGGCTGTGGGGCTCCGGCTTTCTGCCTTCCAATCATCAAGGTGTGAGCTTCCGCAGCAGCGGCGATCCCGTTCTCTATCTCTCCAACCCTCCCGGCATCAGCGCCGCCACACGGCGCGATGAGCTGGACATCATCCAGGCGCTGAACCGCAAACAACTCACGCAGCAGCTCGATCCCGAGATCGACACGCGCATTTCGCAGTATGAAATGGCCTACCGCATGCAGAGCAGCGTGCCGGATCTGATCAGCCTCAAGGACGAGAGCGCCGCCACCTTTGAGGCCTACGGGCCGCAATCACGCGTGCCCGGCAGCTTTGCGGCGAACTGCCTCCTCGCGCGCCGAATGGCGGAGAGCGGCGTGCGCTTCATCCAGCTCTACCATCGCGGCTGGGACCAGCACTACAATCTGCCCAGTGATCTGCGTCTCCAATGCCGCGACATCGACCAGCCCTGCGCCGCGCTCATCAGCGACCTCAAGCAGCGTGGCCTGCTGGACGACACGCTCATCGTCTGGGGCGGCGAGTTTGGCCGCACCACCTACTCCCAGGGCAAGCTGGAGCCCACCAATCACGGCCGCGACCACCATGGCGGCTGCTTCACCATGTGGCTGGCCGGGGGCGGTGTGAAGCCCGGCTTGCAATACGGCGAGACCGACGACTTCTGCTTCAACATCGCCCGCCACCCTGTGCATGTGCATGACCTGAATGCCACGCTGCTGCACCTCCTCGGCATCGACCACGAGCGCCTCACCTACCGCGCCGAAGGCCGCGACTTCCGCCTCACGGATGTGCACGGCCGCGTGCTCAGAGACCTGCTGGCGTAAAACGAATTTCCAAATTCGTTTTGGAAAAGTGAAGCAGGCAGGTGAATCAAAATCCCCTGCCTGCCCCGGCCAAGCTCATGCGCACTCAGCGCAGGTAGAAATCTTTGACGCGCTGAAAGTCATCCTCCGGCAGCATCTCGGCGCGGCCGTCGTTGCGGATGACCACGCGCGTCTCCTTGCCACCGGCGCCTTTGCTGGTGAAAGGAGCCGCCAGCACGATGCTGATGCGCGGCGAGTCCGGAGTCAGTGTGCTGTCGTAGAGCCAGGGCTGGGGTTCCTCGCCCGGCTTGGCGGCCAGCGTGAGCAGCTCGGGTTTGGTGAGGGCGCCGGAGTCGATCAGTTCCTGCAGCTTGGCGGGGTACTTGCCGCCGTGCCCTGCGGCATACGACTTCAGCGCGAGGAGCACCTGACGGCCGTTGCTAAGCGTTTTCGCCTCGGCACCACGCTGCTGTACGGTGCTCAGCGCCGGGACGACCAGCGAGGAGATCACCGCCAGGGAGGTGATGCTGGAGAGTGATCCGGGGTTCATCGCGGGAATGCTGCTGTTGCTGACGTTCAGGACGCCATCCGGCAGATTGGCGTAGCAAAAGGCCTGCGGATAGCGCGCATGGCTGGAGATCATGTTGATCAGAGACACCGCCATTTCATTGGCCGACTTGTCCTTGTCTGTGGATTTGGCGAGGGAGGCTGCAGCCTCGGTCTTCAGGACATCGATCAGGGTCACCATCAGGCGCTTGGAGAGAAACATGCCGCCGTTGCCTTCCGCTGGCATGCCCTGCCACACCCGGGCAAAATCTGGCTGGCTGCTGAGCTTGGCATCCTTGGCCATCACGGCGTCATGGTAGGCCGGACGTGTCGCGATGATGAGGCGGTCACCTGCCGCATCCAGCGTAAAGATGGGCTGGAAGTCCATCGGTGGCGGCCCCATGGGTCCGCGAAAGCGACCCACCACGGCACCGTTGACCTCCTGCACTTCCACCGGCGAGCCCGGCGCCTGAAACATCGGCAGCACCTGTGTTTTGAGCACGTCTTTGATCCAGCCCAGCTTGTCGATCACGATGGCGGCGTTCACCCCCGGAAAGGTCACCGCCGAGCCCGGTGCGGAAAACGTCTGCTCAGGCACCAGCGTGGCAAAGAGGGCCACCCGCACGGAGAGCTTTTCCAGCATCTCGCGGTAGGACATGCCCAGCATCGGCTGCCGGGCGGAGGCCATCGCCTCGATCATGGCCCGCTGCTCCTTCGGGGAAGATTCCAGAATCACCGGCCAGGCCTCAGCCATGAGATCCTTCAGATGCAACGGAAACTCCAGCGCGAGATCCGTGTCCTGCGGGGCCAGGGCGGGGGTCAGCAGGGGCTCCGCCGGTCCTCCGCTCAGCGTAAGAAAGCCTTTCCGGCCTTCGGGCGTGTAGGCAAAGCTGCGGTGGTGATTCAGGCCCTCAGACACCTTGCGCGAGCTCGTCCCGCTGGCCTTGATGGAGTAAAAGCCGGTCAGCGCCATCATCCTCTGAAAGGAAAAATTCGGCGGCAGCTTGGCCTTTTCCTCGGCAGGCATCTTCTTGAAGGCCTCCTCCATAAAGGCGCCCAGCAGCCCGGCCACATTTTCCTCCTCCCCATACGTGAAGGAGGCCCCGCCCACCTCCAGCCTGGAGGCCACCGCCTGGAAATGCGGCGAGCCGCCCATAGAAACGAGCGTGAGCCCGGGACTGCCTGCCGCAGCAGCTGGTTCAGTATTTTTGTTACACTGGGCAAGACCCAGGAGCGCGAGGACAGGAAGAATTCTGAGAATCATGGAGCAGAATGATGCCAAGGACATCAGCAGAATCAATTCCAGAACTGTGGCAAAAATATACCCAACCCCCATCATCAAAGTACTGCATCCCGCTTGCGGTACTGCATTTCGAAGCGTCCCCGCCAGCCCGTGCATCCATCAGCGTACGGCAGGCACAGGGGCGTGCGCACGTCCTCGCAGCGGGCCGGTTTGGCGGAGAGTCCGATGGAATGTGAGGTTGCCTGGGACGCCAAACACGACCGACCTACGGCCAGGGCGCCGTGTCGTTCACCTGTGCGAGAACAGCCCTCGCTGAGACAGAAGTACAGACCCTTTTTCCAATACTCCGGGGGATTACTTCACCAGCACGAAGTCATCCGGCTTGAGCCCTTTTTGGAACTCGCCGAAGCCGTACATCGTGGGCTTGTAGTCGCCCACGGGGGTGACGTCCGCCTTTTCAGGCACTTCGAGGCCGAGCCCCCAGTGCAGGCCATTGACGACCAGGCGACGGAGGCCTTCGTTGGTCAGGTCGGTGGCGGCGCCCATGGTGGAGGCGAGGATCTTGTTTTCGGTGCCGGCGTCATTCTTCACCACACGCAGCCAGGCCACGGGCATCATGGGACTGTTCACGTCCTGCTCCACCTTGGCGGCGGTGGCTTTGCGGTAGGTGGCGGGGGCGGTGTCGGGCGTCATACCCTGGAGGATCTGGCCGCGCACCAGCACGACGGCATCGGCGGGCGGGGCGGCCTCATACACGTCGGTGTTGGCAAAGAGATCGCTCACGCCGCGCAGCACGGGGTGGTTGGCGTTGGCGGCCTCGATGACGCCTTTGGTGGCCTCCACCTTGTGCTTGCCCCAGTGGCTGACCCAGGTCTCGCCGAGGACTTTTTTGCCCCAGCCGCCGTTGCTGTTCCAATTCCAGGAGGCATAGGGGCTGTCCTTGGGATAGCCGCTGAAGGCGTGCGTGCTGGTGCGCAGGGCCACGATGGGCACGCCACGGTTCACCGCAGCCTCAAATTTCCTGGTGGTGGCCTCGTCCCAGTGGCGGAAGCGCAGCAGCATCACGATGGCATCGGCACTGTCCAGCGCCTCCGGGTGCGTCAGGCTGGCACCGTTCTTGGGGTCGATGGTGCCATCTGCGCCCAGGCTGAAGAGCACGGTGCATTTGAAGCCGTGGCGCTGGCTCAGGAGCTTGCCCAGCATGGGCATGGCCTCCTCGCTGCGGTATTCCTCGTCTCCGGAGAGCAGCACGATGTGCTTTCCTTTGGTCGTGCCGGCGGGTTCATAGACGACGTGGTCAGCAGCCATGAGACCGGATGCGGCAAGGAGGGAGAGAAAAAGATGTTTCATGAACGTGGGTTGGAAGTGGGCGAGGATGAGACATACGTCAGATAATGCCAGCCATTTCCTCCGACCTGCGGCAGACGTAGAATGCAGCGCACCCTTTTCCCATGATTCCCAAATTTCCCCTCGTTCTCACCTTGCTGGTGGGCGGCGTTTTCACCTGGATGTGGAGCACCGATCATACCTTCCGCGCCGCCAGCATCATGCTGCTGCTCCCGCTTTGGCTGCTGCTCATGAGCCTGTGGTGGGCGCTGCACAAGAAAGGCGTGCGGCTCCGGCGCCTGGGCGTCTTCGCGCTCGGCATCGCCTGCATCTGGGGCTTGTTCAAATACGCGATCCGCTATGACGGCAGCGCAGACGGCTCGGCCATGCCCAGCCTGACCTGGCGCTGGCAGAAGCCGGAAGCTCTGCCCGCCTTGAAAGCGGCTGCGGCAGACGCAGGCACGGCCCCCTCTCCCATGCCGGCGGGTGCAGCAGACATGCCGCGCTTCTTTGGCCTGAAAGGAGACGGCGCCTACCCCGAGCCCAACTGGCAGACGGACTGGGCGGCACATCCGCCGCGCGAGGTCTGGCGCATCAAGGTGGGTGATGGCTGGGCGGGCTTTTCTGTGGCGGGCGGACGCGCCCTGACGCAGGAGCAGCGCGGCGAGGAGGAGTATGTGACCTGCTATGACCTGGCCACCGGAAAGCTGCTCTGGGCCCATGCGGACATGGCACGCTTTGACGAGCCCATGGGCGGCATAGGCCCCCGTGCCACGCCCACGGTGGATGTGGCACATAATGCGGTGCTGGCGCTCGGTGCCCGGGGCCTGCTGAACTGCCTGGACCTGGCCACCGGAAAACCACGCTGGAGCAAGGACGTGCTGAAGGACTGCGAGAGCACCAAGTCCCCCGAATGGGGCAAGAGCACCTCCCCGCTCATCGTGGGGGAACACGTGATCGTCAGCGGTGGCGACAAGGGCATCACCCTCGCGGCCTACCGCATCGCGGACGGGCAGCTTGTGTGGAAAGCGGGTGCAGACGGTGGCAGCTATAGCTCTCCTGTGCTGGCCACCGTGGCCAGGCGCGAGCAGATCGTGAGCGTAAACGCCAACTCCGTGACCGGACACGATCCCGCCACGGGCGCGGTGCTGTGGTCGTTTGACTGGCCGGGCATGTTTCCCAAAGTCTGCCAGCCCGTGCAGGTGACGCCCGAGCGCATCCTCGTGACCACCAGCTACGGGCTGAAAAGCAACCTGCTGGAGATCAAGGCGGATGCCGCAGGCAAGATGAGCGTCTCCTCCGTGTGGAGCAGCAGCGCGCCGCGCACGAAGTTCAGCAGCCCCAGCGTCCTCGGCAGCCATGCCTACGCGCTGGACGAGGGCACCCTCTGCTGCGTGGATCTGGCCACCGGCGAGCGCGTGTGGCGCGAAGGACGCTACGGCTTTGGCCAGCAGATCAAGCTGGGAGACCAGTGGCTGCTGGTGCAGGCGGAAAAGGGTCAGGTGGCCCTGGTGAAGGCCAGTCCCGCCAAACTGGAGGAAGTGTCCAGGCTGCAGGCGCTGAGCAGCAAGACGTGGAACCCGCCCACGCTCGCCGGACGCTGGCTGCTGGTGCGCAATGACCGCGAGGCCGTGTGCTACGAGCTGGCTGCCAGGTGAATGCGTGAGCGCGGCCTCTGGCTGCCGCGATGCGCTGCCAAAAGCACCGGAGAGGTCCTGCCCATGCACCCATCAGCGTTCCGCAAACATCGGCGCGCGCTGTGGTCGGACGGTTTGGCGGAGGGAGCGGTGGAGCAAAGAAGCGGTTGCGGCACCAAACACGGCCAACCTACGACCGGAGCACCACGCTAAGCGTGCAAAAGCCTGCCCAGGCTCGTTTTCAATGGCGCGTGGCGGAAAGATGTCAGCCGAAGCGGCCGCGCGCGCTGCTGCTTCAAGCGCGCCAGCCCGGCCTGCGCCGGTCTTTTACCACACTCGGTGGAAGAAGCGGCTCACCATGCTGCGTGCCGCGTCTGGCTTCATGAAGCGGCGGCCTTCCCCGCTGGAGATGGCCGGCACCTGCATGGGGCCCTTTTGCGTGATGACCTTCATGGACTTGATCTCGATGCGTGCCACGGGGCAGTCATTGGCGTCCACCGGCATGATGGAGATGCGCTGAAAGGTTTCGAGGCCGGAGACCACCTGGCCAAAGACGGTGTACTTGCCTTCGAGTGCACTGTAGTTGCCCAGGGCCACGTAAAACTGCGAGCCGTTGGAGCGGCGCTCTGGGTTGACCTTGTCCGAGCGGCGGGCCATGGCCACGGCTCCGACGCGGTGCGGGAGCTTGATCTCGGCCGGGATGGTTTTGTCCTCGCCGCCAGTGCCCCATTTGAGCCGTGCGGACTCGTCCGCCGTCAGCGGATCGCCAGTCTGCACCAGGAAGTTTTCAATGGCGCGGTGGAAGGCCAGGCCGTTGTAGAAGCCGCTGTCGCAAAGGTCGATGAAATGGTTCACCGTCTGCGGTGCGTCGTTTGGATAGAGCTCGATCATGACGGTCTCACGCGCGCCGCCAAACGCCACTTCCATGACGGCAATCTTGCGCACGGAATCCTTGGCCCAGAGGGAGGGGTCTTCCATCCGCTGGGCAGGCAGGCGCATGGAGTTGGTGGTAGGGGCGTAGGGGGTGTACTGCACGCCGTCTGTCTTGCCAGGAGTGGTGGCGGCTGCGCCACCGGCTTTGTCCACGGACTTGAAGAGCGCTTTCTGGGCCTCCTCCGCGAGCTTGTCGATTTCAGTGGTAGCGGGCGTCGTGGCAGGCGTCGTGGCCGGAGCCGCGGCGGGAGGCAGCACCGGTGCCGTGCTAGGCCGGAGGGAGTCCGGTGCCTTGAGCTGCTGGGCGGTCAATGCAGCATGGCAGCCAAAGGCAAGCAGGCAGGTCAGGAGCGGGGTCTTCACGTGTCGAATGGATTGGAAAAACAGGGGGAAAGCAGGAGCCATGCCGCAGCTAGCGCAGGGTGGGCGGGATCGTCGGGCTGCTGCTCGGGGCGGGGCGGCTGGGGGCAGGCTCGGGCGCAGGGGCCAGGGCCGGAGCTGCGGGCGCTGAAGGCTCTAGGCTCATGCCGGCGGCCTGCTCGGCACGGGCGTTGTACTGGTAGCGCATTTTGGGGTTGCCGCGCGCCTTGCGCGGAGACAGTCCCCAGCTCACATCGTAGGCATCCTGCTGGCTCACGGTGGGGAACTTCGAGTCGTAATGCTCAAAGGAGCCGCAGGATACGAGAAGCGCCGGAGCAACCAGAGCGGCAAAGATGAAACGCAGAGATGTCATTGTTTGGCAAAAGTGGATTCTAAACGAGACCGCGATACTAGGCGGGC
This sequence comes from Prosthecobacter fluviatilis, assembly GCF_055388355.1. Taxonomy (NCBI): domain Bacteria; kingdom Pseudomonadati; phylum Verrucomicrobiota; class Verrucomicrobiia; order Verrucomicrobiales; family Verrucomicrobiaceae; genus Prosthecobacter; species Prosthecobacter fluviatilis. The sequence continues at coordinate 6,147,277 of NZ_AP043782.1, read as the reverse complement.
TGCCTGTGGCTGGCAAGATCGAAGTCTGAGACGCTGCCACCGGGCCTTTTGTTCAGTCTGCGTGCGGCACGCCTCCCCGTAGGCCCATGTTTCAGCCCCCCTTCCGGAGCCTGTGACAGCCCTCACTTTGTCAGACACGAAACTATGGAAAACACCCTAGCGCGGCACCTCTGCGGTCGGCAGGTCTCCGGGCTGGGGCTCGGCCCTGGAGTTGTACTGGTAGCGCATCTTGGGGTTCCCCCGTGCTTTGCGCGGTTCCAGGCCCCAGCTGACGTCGCAGGCGTCCTGCTGGGACACCGTGGGCAGGCGTGAGTCCGCCGGGGTCTCACAGGAGGGCAAAAGCGTGGCGGCGAGCAGGGCGGCCAGAAAGAGGCGCAGAGAGGTCATGGCTGTGCAGGGTGGTGTGGTTGGCGGGTCACGGACGCGGGGTCCGGCCCTGCCCGGACAGGCAGGCGCGGGGGGCTTGGACTTTGCCCCGGCGGTTCTGTTCAGTTTCCACGCACCAGACGCACCGCCACATGGTCCGTCTCTGGCAGGATGCGCTTGCGCAGCTCGAGGCTGACCCCCTGGGCCCCAAATTCCTCCATCACGCACGCGACCATCTCGGCCGCCAGGGTCTCGATCAGCCTGCGGGGGCGCTCTGCCGACAGCGCCTGCAAGCGGGTGGCCACAGCGGCGTAGTCGATGGTGGCGGCGATGTCGTCTTGCATCGCCTCAAAGCGGGCGGCGATGCGCAGCGTGATGTCCGCCTCCAGCACCTGGCTCGTGGCGCGCTCCTCCTCCGGCACCCCGATGTGGGTGGTCAGGCGCAGGGCGGAGATACGGATTTCGTCAGGAGGGAGCATGGGGAAAGACAAAGGGAGTGGAGGGGATATTTAGCGCAAAGAATGACGAATGAGTAAGTCCGAATGCCGAAATAATGACGAAAGCGTGCTGCGCAGCTTTTGGCATTTGGCCTTGCTTGGTCATTTCTCCAAGAGCCCCCGCCTGACACACTCATCAATCAGCACGCGCGTGGGGATGTTCAGGTCCATCTGCAGCGCTGCGGCCAGAGGCACCCAGCGGAAATCCTGGGCCTCCTCATTCAGCACCACCTGCGGCTGCGCATCCGCGCAACGTGCGGTGTAGTTGAGCAGCAGGAAGTGCGCGGAGCGCTGAAACTCGGGCGGCTCGATGCAGTCCTGCACCATGATGAATTCGATGTCCCGCAGCGTGAGCGCCGTCTCCTCCTGAATCTCGCGGATCAGCGCCTCCTCGCAGGTCTCCCCGCGCTTGATCTTGCCGCCCGGGATGCCCCAGCGGTGGCTCCACTTGTGCGTGCGGATGAGAAGCAACTCGTCTTTGGAATTCAAAATCAGCGCGCCCACCGTGGCCACGGGGTAGGCCTTGTCATGCCCGCCCAGGCCACCCAGGAGCGCGGGCAGGCGGGAGAGATCTGGCACCAGCATGTCCGGCCCGGAGGTGAGGAGCTGGGCCGCCGTCTCATACCCCGTGCAGGTGGCGATGCTCACCACCCCTGCGGCTTTTCCGGCGTCGATGTCATGCCGCATGTCGCCGATGAAGGCAGTCTCCTCCGGGGTCATGTCCAGCTCTGCCAGCAGGCCGTGGATTTCCTCCCGCTTGTCCACCACGCCGCAGCGCAGGACCTCAAAGGCAGCCCGCACACCCAGCGCCTCCGCCTGGGCCGTGACATGCGGCAGGGGCGCGCTGCTGAGCACCACCATGCGCCTGCCTGTGACTGCGGCAAACTGGATGAACTCCAGCGCGTGAGGCAGGATCTCCAGATCCTCATGCGCATGGGTGAAATGCTCCAGGTAGAGCTCCTGCAGGCGCTGCAGCGGCACCTCAGGCAGCACCTCGGCAAAGAATTCGGTGTAGGGCAGCCGGAAGCGTGCCCGGAACTCCTCCCGGCTCATTTCCGCCGCCCCGACGCTGCGCAGCATGCCATTCACAGCGCCCACCACCCCTGGCAGGTCATCCACCAGCGTCCCGGACCAGTCGAACAAGAGATTCCGAATCATGTGCCGCCCGCCTTAGCCGCAGCCCAGCCTCTTTGCAAACCCTCTCCCCTCTGTCGGTGGCCGATGGCCAGCAATCAGCGGTCAGAGCCCCCGCCCTGGTCTCACAGTCCTCCCCTGCCCCGCTCACCTCCGGCGGCGCAGCATCCACAGCCCCGCCACCCCCAGCAGCATCAGGCTCCCCGGCTCCGGCACCGGCACGGGCGTCGTCACAAAGTCGATGCTGTAATTGATCTGGTCTGAGCCCTCCTGAATCCAAAAGGTGTAGTTTCCCGAAGGCAGCGGCCCGTCAAAGCCGATGCCGCCAAACTCCGGCCCCAGGTCCAGCAGCATCAGCAGGTCGTTGTAGGTGTTGCCAAAGCCATCCTGCGCGTAACCCCAGAGTGCATTGCTCAAATGCTGCGAGGGGTCGCTCAGATTGATGGAGCCCCCGTTGGCAATGGCCATGAAGGAATCATTTCCCAGGCTGCCGCTGGCGCTGGAATACCCCACCAGATTGATCCCCGTGAGGTAATAGCCAGGGGCGATCGTGAAATTCCAGATGTCCGCATCCAGCGGCGGCGCACCATTGAGAGCGCCCATGGTGCCGGTGATCAGATTGCTGCCGGCGCTCAGGGTGCCCAGCAGCGTCGGTGCTGCCCCGTCATCCGAGAGGTCGCCGTTCAGCCCCTCGTCCCAAGTCAGCGCCTGCGCCATGCCGAAAGGCAGGAGCAAAACGGCTAACAGAACAAAGAAACGAGAAATCGGCATATTATGGTAATTATATTAAACTTAACTAATATTGTCAACACAAGTGATTCATTTCTCAATGTGAAATGTCCCCAAGCGCTCTTCCCGCTCGCTTCCATCCCACCTCCCCTGCATGCTCGCCCGCATGCGCCTGCTGATCGCCCTGCTTGCCCTCCTCTGGCTGCCCTCCTGCGTCCATGTCTTCACCACACGTTACGACTACCAGTCCAGCACCCCGGCCCCCACGGCAGGCGGCAGCGCCTTTCGGGTGGAGTTCATCCCCAAGGCCACCGAGTCCGGTCTGGCGCTGAGCGCCGTGGTCGTCGGCAGCGCGGTGGTGTCTGAAGTGGGTCCCTACCAGATGCGCCTGCACGCCTTTGGCCAGCCGGGAGATCAGCAGTGGTTTGAAGTGAAAAGCCTGCGCCTCAGCGGGGCGGAGGGCTTTCAGGCCCCTATGGAGCCAAGGGGCTTTGCCGGCCGCGCCGGATTCCAGCCCGCAAAAACAGCCGGTCTCACCCGCGCCAGCCTGCTGCTGGGCCCCTACGTCAGCCTCGATGCCGAAAAGCAGCACGACATCGTGCTCGATGCCGAGGTCCTCGTCATGCGCCGCAGCGGCCCCACGCGCGGCACCCTGCGCATTCCGCTGGTGCTCACCAAGACCAAACGCCGGGACAGCACCAACGTCATCGCCGAGATCGCCCACGACATCCGCAACCGCGACACCGCAGACATCCCCGCTGGCCTCCCCCCGCCGCCGGAAAAGCCGTAAGCACGCGCACCACTTTGCCGCTGGACAGTCCGCACTCGTTCGTCTCCAATGCCGCGCCTCCGGCTTTTTCTCTAAAAACAGCCGGGGTGATTTCCACCTAGAAACGCAAAACCGACAACCACACACACACCATGGGCAAAATCCAATTCGGCTCCGAAGTTTACACCTGGTTCATGCAGGGCACCGGCAAAGGCTACGACAACAAGCTCGACCACATGATCAAGGTCGCCTCAGAAGCAGGCTTCACCGGCATCGAGCCGATGGTGCTGGAGATCTCCCAGAGCGCCCTCGGCTGCTCCAAGTACTGGCTCGGTGACTTCATCGACCCCATCAAGCTCAAGGACGTGCTGCAGAAGTACAACGTGCAGCTCGCCGGCCTGGCCCTGGTCTGCGCCTGGGACGGTGAAACCGAAGCGCCAAACGAAAAGGAAGCCGCTGACTTCACGCTCAATTTCCTCAAGCACTTCCCCGGCTCCATGCTCGGCACCGTCACGCTGCCAAGCGGCCGCAAAGACAACCTCCAAAATCGCCGCCTCAACATCGCCAAGAACGTCAACGCCGTCTCCAAGCGCGCCGCTGATCTCGGCATCAAGGCCTCCTACCACCCGAACTCCCCGCCCGCCTCCCTCGTCCGCACGCAGGAAGACTACGACGTCGTCCTCAGCAGCCTCGACCCCAAGGTCACCGGCTGGACCCCGGACGTGGGCCACATCATCCGCGGCGGCATGGACGTCATCGCCACTCTCAACAAGTGGCAGCACCTGGTGAACCACATTCACTACAAGGACTTCTCCGGCAACGGCGCCGAGCCCTGGGCCCAGATGGGCACCGGCAAGCTCGACTTCCATAAGATCACCGAATGGCTCGTCGCCCGCAACTACTCCGGCTGGATCATCTGCGAAGACGAAGCCCACTGCGCCGTGGACGACCCCGATGGCGTCACCAAGCAGAACGGTGAGTGGTGCAAAGCGAACTTGCTGCCGATTGTGGCGTAAGTTAGGACTCACGGATCTTTCGATTCATCCGACGCCTTCTCCTGAAAAGGGGAAGGCGTTTTTGATTGATCCGCGAAGGCTTTTCTGATTCGATAAGAACAAGCGTCCAAGCAGAACAAGCACATGGAAATTGTCATCGCTCTCTTCTTCCTGGCCCTGATACTGTTGGTTATCCTTCCAACGCTTCCGCATTCGCGACGCCTCAGAGTAATTCTCGCCATCTTAGCCATTCCAGGGATCATTTTCGCGTATCGAGTCTTGGAAATGTATGCGTCTACAGGAGCACAAAGTGCGCGTCTCGACGAGTTTATAAAAAAGTGCGACAATCTCCTGAACCAGGGAAAAACCGAAGAAGTGCGGGCGATCTTGGCAGACTACATGCAGAAGCGTGGCAAACATAACCCCGAGTCATCAGCCTTGGCATCTCGAGCCCATCTGCTTTATCATCTCATCAAGGAGAAAGAGCTCGAGATCGAGTTGGCCAAACTTTCTGAGAAATGACACCATCCATAGTTAAAACGCCTGAAATGAATGGAACTCGGTCGAGGCGAAATTTTCGCACACCTTTCTCCGGCCTGAGGTGGACGAGCGCTCTCGCTGCCGCTTGAAGCACTAAAGGTGCGACCTAACACAGCCCAAGGCAACGCCCTAGGTTTACAACCACCCGTTTCCCGGTTCTATTTCGGGAGCCCTGAAGGGGCGGCCTAATTCCTTCAACTCCCGTCCCTCCGCGCGCATCGCCATCCGCCCATGCCGCAATCGCTCGCGAACCTCTACATCCACCTGATTTTCTCCACGAAGGAACGGGTGCCCTGCCTGTCCGCCTCGGTGCGTCCGGATCTGTACGCGTACATGGCCACGGTGCTGGCCAACCTGAACTCCCCGGCGGTGCTCATCAACTCGGTGGCGGATCACGTGCATCTGCTTTTCAACATGGGCCGCACGGTCACGCTGGCGCTGGTGGTGGAAGACGTGAAGAAATCGTCCTCCAAATGGATCAAGACGCAGGATGCGGCACTGACAGGCGGGATACGGGGCGTTCTCGGTCAGCAAATCGAATGTGCCCAAGGTGGCGAACTACATCCGCGATCAGGAGGAGCATCATCGGGTAAAGACGTTTCAGGAAGAGTACCGGGAGTTTCTGGCGAAGCACAAGGTGCCGTTTGATGAACGGTATGTGTGGGATTGACGCGGCACGTTCGGTTGGTTGATGTCGAAGGCCACCTGAGTTAGGCCGCCCTTTCAGGGCTTCCGGCTTTTCGTGCCGCATTCCCAGGGCGTTGCTCTGAGCTGCGATAGATCGCACTTTTGGTGCTTTGATCCAGCGCCGTCCGTGGTCCACACTGCCCCATGAAAACCATCGCCCACCGTGGCGGCATGGCCCGCTGCATGCAAAACAGCCCTGCCGGCGTGCGCCTCGCTGCACAGCATGAAGCAGACTATGTGGAACTGGATGTGATGCGTGCTGTGGAAGGCGAATTCCACTGCGCGCATTTTGGGTGGAATACAAAGTGCGAGCTGCGCGAATGCCTGGCGGAACTTGGCCCCCACATGCGCCTCATCGCCCACCTCAAGGGCGATTACTCCGAGGCAGATCTCATCTGCGTGGCCGATTACCTCGCAGAGCATCTCCCATGGGAGAAGGTGGTCCTGGCTTCGCACAGGAGCAGCGTTTTGCGCAGAATGCGGCAGTTGATGCCCGACATTCGTCTGGCCCGCTTTGGCCTGCTCCCCGCCCTTGCGGCTTTGTGGAAGCAGCAGCCTTGGGACTGCTGCATGATCAACCAGCTGGTGTTGACACGCCGGCTCGTGAAGGCCCTGAAGCAGCGGGGCTATGAAGTGTTCGCGAGCTGCGTGTGGGAGCTGCGCTCCAGGCAGAGCGTGCGCAGGCTGGGCGTGGACGGAGCCTTTGTGAATCTGCATGCGGAGAAGAAGAAAAGCGGCGAATCAAACCCCAGTCATCCCAACGCACCCACCCCATGAGCGAAGTCCTGATCGGCGGCATTGAAAAGCGTGAGATCGTCATCGTGGATCACGATCCGCGCTGGGCGGCGAAGTTTGAGCATCATGCCGCCATCATCTCCCAGGCACTGGGTGAAAAGTCGCTGGCCATCGAGCACGTAGGCTCCACCGCCGTCCCCGGACTGGCGGCCAAGCCGATCATCGACATCGATCTGCTCGTGGCAGACTCCGCCAACGAGGCCGCCTACTTGGAGCCCCTGCTGGCCGCAGGCTACACCCTGCGTGTGCGCGAGCCGGACTGGCACCAGCACCGCATGCTCCGCACCCCGGAGCTGGACGTTCACATTCACATCTTCACCACCGGCTGCGTGGAGCACACCCGGCACGTCCTGTTCCGCGACTGGCTGCGCACCCACTCAGAAGACCGCCTGCACTACGAGTCAGTGAAGCGCAGGCTCGCCACACAGGAATGGCCGGACATGAACGCCTACGCAGACGCCAAAAGCACGGTGGTGGAGGCCGCGCTGGCCCGCGCCTCAGGCCAGCATCTCCATGCTCCACCCGCTGCCTCCGCATAATCCTTGCGCACATGCGCAGCTCCGCAATACACTGAGGCATGAGCAGCCCCCCGTCCGCGATGCAGTCCATGCCGGCATTCCCCGTGTTGAACCGGGCCCCGTCACTCCGGGCATCTGACGCATGACCTCCGCATCTCCCAGGCTTCCAGTCGTGGACATGCTGCGTGGCTTTGCGGCGCTGGCGGTGTGCTGGTACCACTTTACCAATGGCAGCGCAAATTTCCTGCCGGAGGGCCTTTTGAAGTCGTCCGGCACCCACGGCTGGCTGGGGGTGGAGGTCTTTTTTGTTATCTCGGGCTTCATCATTCCTTATGCGCTGCAGCGCAGCGGCTACCGCATGGCAGACTACGGCCGCTTCATCCTCAGGCGCATCATACGGCTGGACCCGCCCTACCTCGCCAGCATCGTCATCCTGCTCGTGCTGGGCTACGTGTGCAGCGCGCTGCCCGGCTTCAGGGGGCCGCCCTTTGAGCCCACCTTTGTGCAGGTGGTGCTGCATCTGGGCTACCTGAATGCGCTGGCCGGGCAGCCCTGGCTGAATCCCGCCTTCTGGACGCTGGCCATCGAGCTGCAGTATTATTTGCTGGTAGGCCTGCTGTTTCCAGTGCTGGCGCATCGTGCCGCAGGCGTGCGTGTGGCGGCGTTTGCCGTGCTGGCATGCCTGGCGGTGCTGCTGCCGGCGGAGCAGCATCTCTTTCACTGGCTGTTTCTCTTCATGCTGGGCATGGCGGCCTTTCAGCTGCGCGTGGGCCTGCTGGGGCGCAGCGGGTTTTGGCTGGGAGTGCTGCTGTTGGGGGGCGGTGCGTGGCTGGTAAATGGGGGCCTGATCGCGGCCACCGCAGCCGCCACGGCTTTGCTGCTGGGGCTGTCCGGACCGAAGGAGCACCCCATCTTTCTCTTCCTGGGGCAGATCTCCTACTCGCTCTACCTGCTGCACATCCCCGTGGGCAGCCGGGTGGTGAATTTCAGCCAGAAGTTTGACCTTTCCATGCCAGGGAGGCTGGCCGCACTGCTCGCAGCCGTGGCCGTCTCCATCGGCGCGGCGTGGCTGCTCTACCGCTGCGTGGAGCTCCCGGCCCAGCGGTGGTCCTCCAGCCTCCGCTACCGGGAACGAGGAACTCAGAAAAACGACGCGCCCGCCACAGCGGCCGACTCTCCCGGAACCGCCGCACTGTGACATCCCGACCCCTTCCCGCACTCCCCATGATACCGCTCACCGCCCTCGCATTTATCCTCCTCTCCAGCTGCTGCACCACGCCCAAGCCACCGCCAGCATGTGAGCACCTGACCATCACCGGCCTGATCGACGGCAGCGAAAGATTCACCTTCACCCCAGCGGGCGTGAAGTGGACGCACCTCCACTGGTCCGAGCCCGATGACCTGACCTTTGATGGTATTCCGTGGTATAACCCGCGCAAGTCCCCCGCCCTGTGGTCCAAATACGCCACGCTGGACCTCCCCCACGCCCGCATCACCCAGCGCCAGGGCCGCGATCTCGTGGCCCTGGAGCCCACCGCAGACGGCTTCATCCTCTACTTTGACGACTCCCCGAATGACGCAGCCGCTTACTCCGTGACCCTCGCGATTCCGAAGAAGGTGGAGGGTAAAAGATGAACCCAGGGCGGACTCGCGCAAAGCCTGGCGGAGTGTCCCGCCGTTTCGATCTTTTTTGATGCCAGATCATGAACCTCTACCAGACGCCTCAGTCAGAGTCGGACACACCTCATGGGCTCCTTCAAACCCGGCAGCGCTGCTTTGAGTTTGGCAGGGCGCTGGCACTGCTGATGTGCGTCTATTCCGTCGTGGCATGGTACGGCACGGAGCTGGTGTTTGACTGGGGTGCCAGCATCGAAGCGTGGCGTACGGAGTATTACGGGGACGACAACACGCCCAGTGGCAGCATGAAGTTCAGGGGGCCGGAGGGAAAGCTCATCTATTTGATGGCCCCCTGGTCCCTGCTGCTCTATCCCGCAGCGCTGCTGGCTTTTGTTTTGCTGGCACGCTTGTCTTTCAAAGATACCAGCACTTACCACAAGATGATGCACGGGCTCTGCGCGCTGGCCATGGTGGCGATTCTGGCCAGGCTTTGTCATCTGGGGGTGTTCTCCTGCATCATGCAGAGCCTCTGAGATCAACCGGGGACGGAATCTGGAAGCATTCTTCGTGCAAGCCCCCCCAAGTGGCTCACCTTTTCACAATCGAACCGACTTGAGTTCAGTCATTCTGCGGCACCCATCGCCATCAGGGAATCCCCCAAAAAAGCTTGCCGATTTCCTGAGCTTATTTTTTAATCAACACATGCATCCACTGATCCCCCTCCCCCAATTTCCATCCATGCCTGCCCCCTTGAGCAGCACCAGCCCAGGCGAGGCCTGGGTGTGGGGCGACTATGTGCTGGTCCTGCAGACCCACCCCAAGACGGTGCTGGATATCATGAATGAAATGACCGGCAAACCTGCCGAAGATGATAGGGATCTGGACTACCCCTTTGCAGTAACCGTTTACTACCGCAAGGACCGGAATCCCCACGGCCCCTCCAGCCAGCCCATCCTCGTGGTGGGATTAGAACGCATGGACTATGGGAAAGTGGCGGCCAAGATGGGCATGGCCGGCAGCATACCCTCCGGCCTCGGGCCGCCGGTGCTGGGCGTCTTTACCGCGTCCAGCCATCTCAACATGGGAGGCTACGAGGGCGCGCTCGAAATCGATGCGGTGCGTCAGCGCTTGTTCTCCATCATTGCAGATCATTTCCACCCTGTGGGCGAGGCGGTGCGGATCGGCCCCATCTCCGCCATCCACGGTCATCCGGATACCGGCTGGCCGGCGCAAAAGAAAAAGGGCGGCTGCATGTCTGCCGTGATGGCGCTGCTGCTCCTGGCCACATTCTGCTCGTGGATGCTCAGCGGACAGAAACCTCATGCGCTTCAAAGCAAGCCACCCCAGGCCGACATGCCCCCCAGTCACCCCGGCTGATCCATGCGACGCTTCACCGGCTTCGAATACGGCATCTTCATTCTTGGACTCTGCCTCGTGCTCGTGGGCGCGGCCATGATCGTTCATCCTTCTGAGGTGGATGTGGCGCGTCCGGGATCTGCCAAGCTCTCACGCCCCGACACCTTTGAGCATGTCTCGAAAAAGGGTGCCGTAGTGGCTGGCGGCATTTCTGCCCTTGCAGGCATCAGTTTTCTCGCAGCCCTGTTCTGCCGGAGGGGAGAATGACCCGGCCGAAATCAGAAACCTTGGTGCCGTCCGACCATCCTCCCTCAGTCGCCTCCCCCCCACATGACACGCTCGCCGCTCTGCAACGCCCTTGCGCTCCTCCTGCCGCTTTTCCTGGGCTCCTGCGCCACGCGGCTGGCGTGTGATTTCTCCGCGCCCAGGCTGCAGTGGAAGCATGCCAAGACGCCCAAGGGCGGCAGCGAGGAGGCGCGTGTGGCCAGCTACATCGTCGGGCGCAAGGAGGATGGCTTCACGCTCTCCAGGGTGGACCACATCACGCACGTGCCGCACTGTGGCTTGGATCTTTTGTCCACTTTTCTCACGCTGGGCCTCGTCCCGCACTCCTGGCCCGATCCGGTGAACGTCACCGTCACGGGCAGTGTGGACGGCCGGAAAAAGACGAAAACCTTTGCCCTCAAGCTGCACCGCAGCACCTCCCTCTGGCACAATCTGCTGCCCGCGAGCAGCGACGACCGCGCCATCGCACGCGCCGTGCTCCAGGCCCTGCGCGAGCAGAAGGTCCTCGATCCCAAATACCACCATTGGCTGCAGGAGAGTGAGAAGCACTGGCAGCAGCATCAGAAAGGCGACGGGGAGAGTGAGTGAGCTTGGGCCCGCAAGGCATGGCGGGCTTGCTAGGACGTAGGTTGGGTGTGTTTGGCGTCGGGAGTTCTCCTGGCTGCCAAGCTCTCGCCGCCAAACCGCCCGACCCGAGCGTGTGCGCACGCTCCAGCGTTGACGGCACACTCCATCACGGGAGTGCAGTGGCCGCTCGCAGGCGCTTGATGATGGCCACGCGCTTATGGACGGGCGGGATGTCGCCACGCCCATCCTACGAAGCCGCATGCTTTGTCATTCGCTTAGACCACCGGCCCCTTCACGTCCTTATACTTCTCGTGCCATTCCTTGAAGACGATGGGTGAGATCTCGCTGGGCTTGATCTCGCTGCGGCCGCCCCAGAAGACGTTGGTGTATTCCAGGGGGATGCCCACATCGGCCAGGTGCTTGTCGATGGCGGCCTTGTGCGCCAGCACGGTTTCCTTGTCGGTGCCGTGGATGACGCCCATGATGTTCACATTGGCAAAGCGATCGCCGCCTTCACGCCAGTAGCAGTGGGTCATGATGGGGTGGCGGCCCACCTCGCCACCGGCGCGTTCTTCCATGCCCTTGGGCACCTTCCAGTGGAAAAGCGCATTGAAGCGCGTCACGCGCACGCCAGCGGCGCTGGGCTTCACGTGCTCCAGGAAGGTGGAGAAGCGGCCGATCACGCCCTTCTGGTCCAGACGCTTGGCCACTTCGCAGAATTTTTCCAGTGAGACACCAGCGGCCTTGGCGCGGCCTTCCCAAGGGTTGGGGCCCACTTCTTCAGGGGTCAGGTCGCCCTTGAGGTGCAGGAGCACATTCCACTCCTCGGCGTCCAGTTCGGCGATGTTGGTGGTCATCATCTTGGCGGGCTCGTCGGCTTTCTCGCCGGGCTCCATGGTCTTGCGGCGCACGTGGCCCACTCCCAGGGCAAAGATGCCGTGGGCCTGCATGGTGTAGTAATTCTCCGCACCGATCAGGCGGGCCAGCACATCGCAGTGGTCATTGATGTTGCGGTCCTGCGGCACCTTCAGGGTCGTCCACAGGCGGTAGTCGCTGCCGCTGACCTCACGGTCGGTGGAGCGCAGCACCACGTGGCCGCTGAAGGGGTCTTCTTTAAAGAGGAACTCAAAGGCGGCCTCCAGCTTCTCGGTGGGCACCTTCCAGGCCACCAGCGCGCCTTCAGCGAGCTTGTTGGCAAGCAGCGTCTGGCGCACGCGGCGGATCACGCCTGCGCGCAGCATGGCGCGGATGCGCTCCACCACGGTCTCCAGCGGCAGGCCGCAGCCCTCGGCGATGTCCTGAAACGGCGTGGGGGTGAAGCCCTTGATGCGGTCCTCGCTCACAGCCAGGATCTGGGCGTTCACGGGGTCGGTGTGCTCGGTGGGGACGGCAGCAGGGGGAGTGGCGGTGGCGACGGACATGGCTGAAAATCGGCTGGGGGTTGGGGGGGGACAGGTAGGAAAGAGGCACCTTTAACAACGCACCGAAGGAATGCGAGATTTGAAATTTGTGATTTAGCATGCGTCGATTGCCGTCTAGGATGCGCGCCATGGACCCCCGCAAGCCCACCGCCGCCATGCGCAGGCGCCACAACCTCATCGCCGCCTGGCGTGGTGTGGAGGACGGTCCGCTGATGGACCTGCCCACGCTGCGGGTGGGAGATCTGGCCACCCAGATCGTGGCCAAGGCCGGGCTGGCCAACCGTGTGAAGCTGGAGGACATCCTCGCCGCCTGGCAGGAGATCGTGGGCACCATTCTCTTCAGGCTCACCCGCCCGGACACCTTTGAGCGCGGCGTGCTGACCGTGCGCCTGCTCCAGCCCACCGCCCACCACGCGCTAATGCAGGAAAAGGTGAAAATCCTCCGCCGCCTGCAGGAAAAGCTGCCCGATGCCAAGATCAAGGACGTGAGGTTCAGGCATGGGTGAGAAATGCCGAGCCGAGCCGAGCCGAGCCGAGCCGAGCCGAGCCGAGCGAAGCGAATCAATCACGGAATGACGAATTGTTTCCCATCCGGGGGCGGCTGGCGTAGAGAAGTGTCACACCAGCCCGTTTTTCATTCTCGATACCACTCCCGCATACCGACTCTGACAATTTTCAGTTTTCAGTCCTTCGCCCCCCCCCGCATCACCTAGCGTTCGCGTTTTGATCGAGGACGAGCAGGAGAACGAGGACGACTCACACACTTCACCTCACTTTCCCCGCTTTGACCTCACACAAACACGCCGCACTCATCGTCGTCGGTCATGGTTCCACCACGAACCCGGACTCCAGCGAGCCCACGCACCGCCACGCCGACAGCATCCGCCGCCGAGGCCTTTTCCGCGAGGTGGCCTGCTGCTTCTGGAAGGAGGAGCCCAACATGCGCGAGGTCTATGAGATGGTGGACAGCGACGTCATCTACATCGTGCCCAATTTCATCAGCGAGGGCTACTTCTGCCAGCAGGTGCTACCACGCGAGCTGCGGCTCAGCGGACCCACCACGCACCGCGATGGCAAAACCATCCGCTACTGCGACCCCGTGGGCATCCACCCCAACATGACCCGCCTCCTGCTGCAGCGCGCCGATGAAGTCGCGCCACATGTGCCGCGAGAGCAGACCAGCCTCGTCATCGTGGGCCACGGCACCAGCCTCAATGAGAACTCCACCAAGGCCATCCAGGACCAGGTGGCGCTCATCCGCGCCGGGCACTATGGCTTTGCCGAAGTCCTCGACGCTTACATGGAGGAGGCCCCCTTTGTGGCCAAGTGGGCCGAGCTCACCACCGCGCCCAATGTCGTCGTAGTGCCCTTCTTCATCGCCGACGGCCTGCACAGCTTTCAGGACATCCCCGTGCTCCTCGGCATGCGGGAGGAGGTGGGCGCAGCTCTCAGCGAGAGCGGCATCTTCCACCAGAACCCGCACCAGCTCCAGGGCCGCAGCATCTACTACAGCGGTGCCATCGGCACGGAAGCGCTGATGGCCGATGTCATCCTCGATCAGGTGCACGACTTCGACGTGAAGCACGGCGTGAAGGACCCGCCCGGCATGGCCAATGACGAAATCAAATCCTCCCTCGCCTACTGGCTCAATTCTGGCCTCGATGAGATCGGAGAGATCTCCATCACCACCAACACCGACGGCAGCTACTCGCTGTGCCATAGCGCAGATCGTGGCAAAGACGGCCTGCAGGTGCACCACGAGGCGCACGATGCCCTTTACATCGCCCGCAACGACTCTGGCGGTGCCTTCCGCCCTCTGCACTCCGCGCCGACGTTGAATCGCGGCTGGCGGCTCGATCTGCCCGATCTCGACGAACTGCGCCTCGCGCTCGACTTCTTCTACCCCGCCGCCATCGGCATGGCGCGTGCCCTTGAGCAGGAAAAGCTCGCCGCCGTGCCCCTGCGCGATGTTTTGAGCCGCCAGACCGGCATGTACCGCTTTGTCAACACCATCACCGACGATCAGGCCCATGCCATGATCGGCCGCACGTGTGCCAATACCAAGTGCCTGCGCCGCATCCTCTGGCCTCTGGATGCCACCCAGCCCATGCAAGGCCCTGCCGCATCCAAGACGCAGCCCAGCCACGCCGCGAATGCCATCCCTCTCCTGTGCATCGAAGCCTGCACGCATGTCGTCTCCGCAGCCCGCAAAGTGGCGAGGGAGAACCATGAGGCGAAGGAGAAAGAAAAGGCCGCCGCGGGGTAGCCGTTGCCCAATTGCGCCGCACCTGGTTTGCTTTGCTGACACACCCGCCCCGCCTCCGCGTTTGACAAGCGCCCCCCCGCGCTCTATCCCGCCCCATGCGCATCCGCACATTCCAAGGTCTCGTCCCCGCCCAGCAACACGCCCCCGAAGTCGCCGCCGTCCCCTATGACGTGGTCAACCGCGAGGAGGCCGCCGCCCTTGCCACTGGCAAGCCCTTCAGTCTCCTGCATGTGGACCGTGCCGAGATCGACCTGGACCCGGAGATCGACCCGTATTCCGCCCCCGTTTACGCCAAGGCCCGCGAGAACTTTGACCGCCTGCAAAAAGACGGCATCCTCGTCCGCGAGGCCAAGCCCTGCATGTACCTCTACCGCCAGGTCATCGCCGGCCACAGCCAGACCGGCCTGGTGACCGTCTGCCACACCGAGGACTACGAGAAGGACATCATCAAAAAGCACGAAAAGACCCGCCAGGACAAGGAAGACGACCGCACCAACCTGGTGGACAAGCTCAACGCCAACACCGGCCCCATCTTCCTCACCTACCGCCAGCGCCCGGGCATCACCGCCCTCATCGAAAGCTTCATGAAGGACGAGAAGCCCATCAATGACTTCACCGCTCCCGATGGCGTGCGCCATCAGGTCTGGCGCCTCTCCCTGGGCCTCTGCGTCTCGCTGACCGGCCTGTTTGAGAGCCAGGTGCCCTGCGCCTACGTGGCCGATGGACACCACCGTGCCGCCAGCGCCTTCCGCGTCAGCAAGATGCGCCGTGAGGCCAACCCGAACCACACCGGTCAGGAAAACTACAACTGGTTCCTCAGCGTGCTCTTCCCCGGCAACGAGCTCAAAATCCTGCCCTACAACCGCGCGGTGAAAGACCTCAACTGCACGGACCGCGAGGAGTTCCTCAAGAAAGTCAGCGCAGTCTTCACCCTCAAGCCCACCACGCTCAAGTCCCCCACCCAGCCCGGCCAGTGCTGCATGTACCTCAAGGGCCAGTGGTATGAGCTCACCTGGCAGGCGGACAAAAACGCCAGTCCCATCGACCAGCTCGATGTCAGCATCCTGCAGGACCGCCTGCTCAAGCCCATCCTCGGCATCGACGACCCGCGCACCAGCAAGCGCATCGACTTCATCGGTGGCATCCGTGGCACCGCCGAACTGGAAAAGCTGGTGAATGGCAAGGAACACACCGTTGCCTTCTCCATGTACCCCACCACCGTGGACCAGCTCATGGCCATCTCAGACGCCGGCCAGATCATGCCGCCGAAGAGCACCTGGTTTGAGCCCAAGCTGCGCAGCGGTTTGTTCATCAACACGCTGGAGGGCTGAGGTTCTGCAAAGTACTCGCGAGCTTTAGCTCGCTCTGGTCAGCACGTCATTGTCCCAGAATTCAGAGTGAGCTAAAGCTCACGAGTACTTTCTCCTCACTCCACCCACAGCCGCTTCGCCTTGCGGCGCAGGTGCTTGCCCTCGGGCAGATTGGTCTTTGCGGGCCCGTCCGCCGCCAGCATGCCCAGCGCGGCATCGATCACCTCATAGTCGATGCCCGGCAGCCCCCACACCTCCCGCAGCCAGAGGGCAAACACGCGGGAGGACACCGCCGGGTGCAGCGCCAGCAGCTCAGGAGAGACCAGCAGGGAGCGGTCCTCCAGCACGCGGCCATCCACACGCAGAAAATCTAGCGCCAGCCGCTGCAGCGCGTCGTCATCCTGCTCTGCCAGCATGCCCAGCCGCAGCATCTGCGGCACCACATCGCGGACACAGATGTCGTTCAGCAGCGGCAGCGCCTCATGCCGCAACCGGTTGCGCCGGTATTTGGGCGAGGTGTTGCTGGAGTCTTCCCGGTATTTGCAGCGCTTGGACTTGAGGTAGGCGTCGATCTCGCTGCGCCGCACGTGCAGCAGCGGGCGCACCAGGTGCAGCCCTGACTCCAGCCGCTGCACCACCCGCATGCCCGCCAGCCCGGCCAGCCCGGTGCCACGGCAGAGGTTTCCCAGGATCGTCTCCGCCTGATCCTCCGCATGGTGCGCCAGCAGCACCACCCATACGTCGTATTTCTCCGCCATGCGCAGCAGGAAGGCATGGCGTGCCTCACGCGCCGCCGTCTCCGTCGAAAGCCGGCTCTTCTCCGCCAGCGCCGCCACATCCTCTGTCTCGATCTCGCACTTCAGCCCCAGCTTCTTCGCCAGCCGCCGCACAAACGCCGCATCGTCGATCGACTCCTTGCCACGCAGGCCATGGTTCAGGTGGCAGAGGATCAGATGGGCAAAGCCAGCGTCCCGCAGCAGGTGCAGCAGCGCCACCGAGTCACGCCCGCCTGAGATCGCCAGCAGCACAGGTTCAGCAGGATCACAGGCAGGAGGCAGATTTAAAAGGATGGCAGGCACGGTGGGCATCCTTAACGATTTAGCCCCGCTATTTATTCAGTAAATGGGAAACCATCATCCAGCCTTGCGATAAGCCATGTATTCGACACCTTGCACGCCCCCTTTCCAACCATGGCCACCAAGAAAACCACCCCTGGCATCTGTTACCTCGTCGGCGCCGGTCCCGGCGACCCCGGACTTCTCACGCTCAAGGGAAAGGAATGCATCGAGGCGGCGGACGTGCTCGTTTACGACTACCTCTGCAACCCCGCGCACCTGCGCTATGCCAAGGACGGCGCGGCCAGCATCTACGTGGGCAAGAAAGCCGGCGACCACACCCTCTCCCAGGAAGAGATCAACAAGCTCATCGTCAAGCTCACCACCGAGGGCAAGACCGTCACCCGTCTCAAGGGCGGTGATCCCGTGCTCTTTGGCCGCGGGGCCGAGGAAGCCGCCGAGCTGCGTGAAGCCGGTGTGAAGTTTGAGATCGTCCCCGGCATCACCTCCGCCATCGCAGGCCCGGCCTATGCCGGCATCCCGGTCACCCACCGCTCCCACGCCTCCCAGCTCACCATCTTCACCGGCCACGAAGACCCCACCAAGCCGGACACCTCGCTCGACTACGCCAAGCTGGCGCAGGCAGACGGCACCAAGGTCTTCCTCATGGGCGTGGAGCGCATCGAGGAGATCACCCGCGAATTTTTGAAGCACGGCGCCAAGCCGGAAACCCCCGTGGCACTCGTGCGCTGGGCCACGCACACCCACCAGCAAACACTCACCGGCACGCTGGCAGACATCGCCGCCAAGGTGAAGGCCGCAGGCTTCAAGGCCCCCGCAGTCGCCGTCATCGGAGACGTCGTCACCGAGCGCCCGCAGCTCAACTGGTTTGAAGAGCGCCCGCTGTTTGGCAAAAAAATCGTCGTCACCCGCACACGCGCCCAGGCCAGTGTGCTCAGCAAGCAGCTTTCCGCGCTCGGGGCCGACGTCATCGAGATCCCCACCATCCGCATCGCGCCGGTGGAAGACCAGATGTCCTTTGGCGAACTCGTGCAGGACTGCCACACCTACGACTGGATCATCTTCACCAGCCCGAACGGCGTGGACGCCTTCTTCACCATGTTTGACAAGCTCTACAACGACACCCGTAGCATCGGCGGCGTGCGCATCGCCTGCATCGGGCCCGGCACCGCAGAAAAGGTGAAGGCCCGCCATCTGGCCGTGGACCTCATGCCAGACAAGAAAAACTACGTCGCCGAAGGCCTCGTCAAAGCCTTCAAGGACCACCAGGACATGGAAAACGTGAAGGTGCTCTGGGTCCGCGCCCAGGAGACGCGCGAAGTCATCGCCAACGAACTCAGCGGCATGGGCGCCATCGTCGATGAAGCGGAGGCCTACCGCACCATCGCCGAAACGGAGGACAACCTCGAAGCCCTCGCCCGCCTCAAGGAAGAAGGCGCAGACATGATCACCTTCACCAGCGCCTCCACCTTCGAGCATTTCCTCAATCTCAAAGTCCCGCTGCCGGAAGGCATCAAGATCGCCAGCATCGGCCCCGTGACCAGTGCCGCCATCAAGGCCCACGGCTTCAAGGTGGACGTGGAGGCGCAGGAAAACAGCATCCCCGGCCTCGTCTCTGCGGTGGAGAAGTATTGGAAATAAAACAACGCTGGCATTCTGCGGGAAGCTTCGCATAAGAGAGGCAGGCCATCCGGCTTGCCCCTAGATGATTGACTCTGCCGATCCATCCTCAAGCCGCCCCGAGAGCCCGAGCAGCCTCCAGGCGCTGCAGGAGCACCAGCTCGAAATTGAGCGGCTCAGGCGCCTGTATGCCGCGCTCAGCCAGATCAACCACGCCATCGTGAGGAAACCGCAGCGCGAGGAGCTTTTCAAAAAAATCTGCACCGTGCTGGTCGGGCATGGAGGCTTCCTCATGGCCTGGATCGGCTGGAATGACCCGGAAACCAAGCGGCTCATGCCGGTGGCGGAGTGCGGCGACACCGGCGGCTATCTCCACAACATCCAGATTTACACCGATGAGCGGCCGGAAGGCCAGGGCCCCTCAGGCACGGCGTTTCGTGAAGGCAGGCCCTACATCTGCAATGACCTGCTGAATGACCCCGCCACCCTGCCCTGGCGTGCGGAGGCAGGCCGCCGCAACCTGCGCGCGTCCGCCGTGTTTCCCATCCGGCAAAAGGGCGCGGTGTGTGGCACGCTGAATGTCTATGCGGCAGAGCCGGGTTTCTTCCAGGACCAGGAAATCGCGCTGCTGGAAGAGGCGGCCATGGACGTCTCCTTTGCGCTGGAAAACCTGGAGCGTGAGGCACTGCGGCAGCATGCCCAGGAGGAGGCGGAAAACGAAAGGCTCTTCATGGAAACCATGATCGAGAGCATGCCGGGCATCGTGTATTTTTACAACGAGCAGGGCAAGTTTTTGCGCTGGAACCAGAACTTCTCCACCGTCTCCGGGTACAGCAGCGAGGAGATCGCGCAGATGCATCCGCTGGATTTTTTTGGCTCCGAGCACAAGACGGAGGTCGCTCACCGCATCGCCCAGACTTTTGAGACGGGGGCATCCGCTGTCGAAGCTCCCTTCATGTGCCGGGACGGCAGCAGCAGGCCGTATTTTTTCACCGGGCGGCGCGTGGTGTTCAGGGGCACCACCTGCCTGGTGGGCATGGGCATTGACATCTCGGAGCGTCATGCCGCGGAGCAGGCGCTGCAAAAGAGCGAGCAGCGCTACCGCAGCACGCTGGACAACATCCTCGAAGGCTGCCAGCTGCTCGATTTCGAATGGCGCTACCTCTACCTCAACGACGCGGCGTCCATCCAAAACCGCCGGCCAAAAACCGAGCTGCTCGGCAGCCGCATGCAGGACGCCTGGCCCGGCATCGAGCAGTCCAGGGTGTTTGCCCTGATCCGGCGCTGCCTGGAGGAGAGGCTGCCGTTCCATGAGGAAACAGAGTTCATTTTTCCCGACGGCGAAACTGGCTGGTTCGATGTACGCGGCCAGCCGGTGCCCGAAGGCGTCTTCCTGCTTTCCATCGACATCACCGAGCGCCACCAGGCCGAGGTGGCGCTGCGCGAACTCAACGAGAGCCTGGAGGCCAAGGTAGCCACGCGCACCACCGAGCTGGAGGCCGCGCGTGTGCGCGCTGAGGCGGCGGACCGGCTCAAATCCGCCTTTCTCGCCACCATGTCGCATGAGCTGCGCACGCCGCTGAACTCCATCATAGGATTCACCGGCATCCTCCTTCAAGGCCTGGCCGGGCCCCTGAACGCTGAACAAAGCAAGCAGCTCGGCATGGTGCGCACCAGCGCACGCCATCTGCTGGAGCTGATCAACGATGTGCTCGATCTTTCCAAAATCGAAGCGGGCCAGCTCGAACTGCGCGCCACATCATTTGACATCCCAGCCTCCATCGAACGCGTGACCGCCACCGTGAAGCCGCTGGCTGCAGCCAAGGAGCTCACGCTGACCACCGTGCTCTCCCCCGCGCTCGCCACCATGGAGAGCGACCAGCGCCGCGTGGACCAGATCCTGCTCAACCTCCTGAACAACGCCATCAAGTTCACCGATCAGGGCCACGTCACCCTTACGGCCGAGCCGGTCCCGGATTTCCAGCCCTCACCGGAACTCCCGCCGCAGCCTGCCGTGCGGCTTTCGGTGACGGACACCGGCATCGGCATCAGGCCGGAGGATCTCAGCAAGCTGTTTCAACCCTTCCGCCAGATCGACAGCGGCCTCACCCGCCAGCATGACGGCACGGGGCTGGGACTGGCGATCTGCCACCGTCTCACCTCCCTGCTCGGGGGAAAAATCTCCGCCACCAGTGAATGGTCCAAAGGCAGCACCTTCACCGTCATCCTCCCGCTGCAAGCACCCGCCTGAGCCATGAGCCGCACCATCCTATTGATCGAGGACAACGAGCAGAACCGCTACCTGAGCACATTCCTGCTGGAGCAGCACGGCCACCGGGTCGTGTCCGCCCCGGACGGCCTGCGCGGCATCGAGCTGGCCCGCACCCTGGGCCCTCACCTGATCCTGCTCGACATCCAGCTGCCCACCATGGACGGCTACGCCGTCGCCCAAGCCCTGCGCGGCATCGAGTCCTTGCGTGACATTCCGATCATCGCCGTCACCTCCTACGCCATGGTCGGCGACCGCGAGAAAGCCCTCGCCTCCGGCTGCAACGGCTACATTGAAAAACCGATCAATCCCGACACCTTCGTGGCGGAAATTGAACGCCACATCCCGTCCAACATCCCACCTCATCGCTCTCCATGACGCGTGCCCTGATCGTAGATGACAAAGAGGAGAATCTCTACTACCTGCAGGTTCTGCTCACCGGCCACGGCTGCGAGGTCATCACCGCGCGACACGGGGCCGAAGCCCTGGTCAAAGCCCGTCAGGCACCGCCGGACGTCGTCATCTCAGACCTGCTCATGCCCGTGATGGACGGCTACACCCTGCTGCGCCACTGGAAGGCGGACGCGCAGCTCCGGAATATCCCCTTCATCGTTTACACGGCCACCTACACCGAGGCGGAGGACGAGCGGCTGGCACTCAGCCTGGGCGCAGACGCCTTCATCCTCAAACCAGCCGAGCCGGAGGACTTCATCGCCCGCCTGAAGGAAGTGCAGAGCCATGACTCGGCTGCCAGCCCGCCGACCCCACGTAGCCCCGCAGGCGATGAAAAGGCCCTGCTCAAGGTTTACAGCGAGACCCTCATCCGCAAGCTCGAGGAGAAAAGCCTGCAGCTGGAAGAGGCCAACCGCGCCCTCCAGCAGGACATTGCCAAAAGCAAGCACATGGAGGCGCAGATACGCCAGACCAGCAACCTCCTCCACGCCATGGCGGACGGCATCCCCGACGCTGTCTTCGTCAAAGATTTGCAGGGCCGTTACCTGCTTTTCAACAAGGGTGCCTCACGACTGGTCGGCCGCCCGGTGGAAGCTGTGCTGGGGCAGGACGACACCACGATCTTCAGCCCTGAAGACGCCCGCTTTGTAATGGCAAACGACCGCGAAGTGATGATCTCCGGCCAGACCCAGATGGTGGAGGAGGTGCTCACCGCCGCGGGTGTGACGCGAACCTATCTGGTGTCCAAGGCTCCGTACCGCGACAGCCAGGGGAACATCATCGGCATCATCGGCATCTCCCGTGACATCACTGAGCGCAAGCAGGCTGAGAACAAGATTCACGAACAGGCCACTCTGCTGGACAAGGCGCAGGACGCCATCGTGGTGCGGGATCTGGAACATCGGATTCTTTACTGGAACCGCAGCGCCGAACGGCTCTATGGCTGGACGTCGAAGGAAGCCGTGGGGCGCTCCATCAAAGAACTGCTCTACCAAAACCCGGCCCCATTCCTGGCCGCCACCAGCGAGACTCTGGAGAAAGGCGAGTGGGTCGGGGAGATCCATCAGTACAACAGGGATGGAAAAACCCTCACCATCGAAGGCCGCTGGACTCTTGTCCGCGATGATCTGGGCCGCCCCAGCAGCATTCTGGCCATCAACACAGACATCACCGAGCGCAAAAAGCTGGAGCAGCAGTTCCTGCGCACCCAACGCATGGAAAGCATCGGCACACTGGCCGGCGGCATCGCGCATGACCTCAACAATGTGCTGGCCCCCATCCTGATGTCCATTGAGCTGCTGCGACTCCAGGAAAAGGACGCACGCAGGCTCGACATCCTCAAGACCATCGAAACCAGCGCCAAACGCGGGGCGGACATGGTCAAACAGGTGCTATCCTTTGCACGTGGCGTCGAGGGCCGGCAGGTGGAGGTGCAGATCGGGCACCTGCTGCGCGAGATCGAAAAAATGGCCAACGAGACCTTCCTCAAAAGCATCCATGTCTCCTGTGACGTACCCACCGGGCTCTGGACGGTCCTCGGGGACCCCACCCAGCTGCACCAGGTGCTGCTAAACCTCTGCGTCAATGCACGGGATGCGATGCCCACAGGAGGACGCCTCCTGCTCTCTGCCAGAAACCTGCAGGTGGATGACCAGTACGCGGCCATGAATCCCGGTGCCAAACCCGGCCCGCATGTCGTCGTTGTCGTGGAGGACAATGGCAGCGGCATGCCACCCGAGGTCATCGAGCGCATCTTCGAGCCCTTTTACACCACCAAAGAACTCGGCAAAGGTACCGGGCTGGGGCTTTCCACCACACAGGCCATCGTCAAAGGGCATGGCGGTTTCATCCACGTGCAAAGCGACCTCGAAGTCGGGACCAAGTTCAGTGTCTTTCTGCCAGCCCAGACGGCGGGAGCCCCCCTGGCAGTCACGGCCGAAAACGATCTGCCACGTGGCAATGACGAACTCGTCCTGGTCATTGATGACGAGGCCTCCGTGCGGCAGATCACCCGTCAGACTCTGGAGATCTTCGGCTATCGCGTCCTGCTCGCCGCAGACGGCACCGAGGCCGCAGGCATCTATGTCATGCGGAAAAATGAAATCCGCGCGGTGATCACAGACATGATGATGCCGGAGATGGACGGCGCGGCCATCATCCCGGTGCTGCTGCGTATCAATCCGGATGTCCGCATCATCGCCTCCAGCGGCATCAGCACAGGCGGCATGGCGTCAAAAGCCGTCAACGCAGGCGTCAAATATTTCCTCCCCAAGCCCTACACAGCCGAAACGCTGCTCAAAACTCTGAACCAGGCTTTGCAAACCCCGGCCTGAGAGCAGAGACGCCGCAGTCCACTCCTCACTGCCCCAGGCTCTGCAGCAGAGTGCTCAGCTCCGGCCCGATGCGGCGCAGCTGCTCGCGGTGCAGGGCGGACAGTTCCTCCAGCACGGCCTCTCCACGCGCCGTCAGGCGTATGTTCACACAGCGCCGGTCCTCGGCGGAGGCGTCTCGCTGCACCAGCTTTTCCAGCACCAGACGGTCCACCAGCCCCACGGCGCTGTGGTGCTTGATCTGCAGGCGCTCCGCCAGCTCCCCGACGGTCACGTAATCCCGCCCCGGAAACCCCTTGATGGCCAGCAGCGCCTGGTGCTGCTGCGGAGTCAGGCCTGCCGCGCCTGCGGCATCTTCGCTGAAACGCAGGAATTTCCGCAGGGCAAAGCGGAACGACGCCAGGCTTTCGTACTGGGGTTTGGAGATGATTCTGCGGTTGGGCATCATGGCTGGTGAAGCATTTTCCGGGCCCGGGAGGCCATCGATGTTTGACATATATCGTAATACGATACAATTTGACTGAATGCCAGTCCAACCAAGCCTGACAGCCGATATCGTGCCCCCAAGCCAAGCCCCTCCAGGCAGACTGGCTGATTTCACCACCTGCCCGCGCGTGCTTCTCATTTCTGCGGCGGCGCTGGTGGTGGGCCTTATCAGCACCCTGGCCGCGTATGCCCTGACCTGGCTGATCTCGGTGATCACCCATCTGGCCTTCTACCAGCACTGGTCCGCCCTGCCGGCCACCCCGCAGGGCCACCACCTCGGGGTGTGGGTCATCATTGTACCGGTGATCGGCGCCGTCATCATCGGCCTGATGGCACGCTTTGGCTCGGAGAAGATTCGTGGTCATGGCATCCCCGAGGCGCTGGAGGCCATCCTGCTGGGGCGCAGTTTCATCCAGTTGAAAGTCGCCCTCCTCAAGCCGCTCTCCGCAGCCATCTCCATCGGCACAGGCGGGCCGTTTGGCGCCGAAGGCCCCATCATCATGACCGGCGGCGCGCTGGGCTCCCTCTTTGCGCAGCGCTTTTCCCTCAGCCCGGCGGAGCGCAAAACGCTGCTCGTCGCAGGTGCCGCAGCCGGCATGACGGCCATCTTTTCCACCCCGGTGGCCGCCGTGCTGCTGGCCGTGGAGCTGCTGCTTTTTGAGTGGAAACCCCGCAGCTTCATCCCTGTGGTCACGGCCGTCAGCGTCGCCGCCGTCTTTCGCGTCTTCATTCTGGGCAGCGGGCCGGTCTTCCCCACCCTCCCGCACGCCACCGCCTCCGGCACAGAGATGGCCTGCGCCGCGCTCGTAGGCCTGCTGGTGGGCTTTGGCGCCGGCCTGCTGACGCTGCTTGTCTATGGCTTTGAAGACTTGTTTCAAAAACTGCCCCTGCACTGGATGTGGTGGCCGGCCATCGGCGCATTGGTCGTCGGCATCGGCGGGGTGTTTGAGCCCCGGGTGCTGGGCGTCGGCTATGAAGCCATCCACTCCCTGCTCCGTGGCGAGATCGTGGGCTCCGCAGTGCTCGGCCTCCTGCTGGCCAAGGCTCTCGTCTGGTCTGCGGCGCTCGGCTCCGGTACCTCCGGCGGTGTGCTGGCTCCGCTGCTCATCA
The DNA here is from genome assembly GCF_055388355.1 of Prosthecobacter fluviatilis. Lineage (NCBI taxonomy): Bacteria > Pseudomonadati > Verrucomicrobiota > Verrucomicrobiia > Verrucomicrobiales > Verrucomicrobiaceae > Prosthecobacter > Prosthecobacter fluviatilis. The sequence goes on along the minus strand of NZ_AP043782.1, from coordinate 6,122,081 downwards.
TGGGCAGCTCCATCGGTGCCGCGTTGGCCCCCTGGCTGCATGCTGGAGATGCCGGCATGTGGGCGCTGGTGGGCATGACGGCGATGATGAGCGGCTCCATGCGCTGCCCCTTCACCGCCATGCTCTTTGGCGCAGAGCTCACCTCCGACTACCACCTGCTACCAGCCCTCATGCTGGGCTCCGTGGTCTCCTTCGGGGTGAACGTCCTCCTGATGAAGCGCTCCATCCTCACCGAAAAGCTTTCCCGACGCGGCCAGCACATCACCTGCGAGTACAGCATCGACCCCTTTGAATTCACCCGCGTGCAGGACGTCATGGACACCACGCCCCCCACCGTGCCTGCGCATCTGCCCCTGCGGGAGTACGCCGCACGCATCGCGTCCGCAGAGGATGTACTGAACAAGCGGCAGGCCACCCTGCTGCTCGATGATCACAACAGGCTGACCGGCATCATCACCCGTGGCGATGTCATCCGCGCCTTGCAGCATCCAGAGGCAGACAGCCTGACGGTGGCAGGCATAGGCTCGCGCCATCTCATCGTCACCTATCCCGCCGAACCTCTGCACACCGCGCTGGCCAGGATGCTCGAGCACAACATCGGCCGGCTCCCCGTCGTCGATCCCGCCGCGCCTGCACAGGTGCTCGGTTATCTGGGCCGGGCGGCCATCCTCTCCGCCCGCCTGCGGTTCCACCACGAGGAAAAGATCCATCCCAAAGGCTGAAGCGCAGCCGCCTCCACCCTACCCCTCATGCTGCTCCTCCTCAAAACCCTGCTGATCAAGCTCCTCATAGCCGCGAGTGCCGCCGGGATCATCTACGCCCTCTGCTGACATGCCGCGTTTCCGCTACTTCCGTGATGCGTTATTCATCACTGCCTGCCTGGCCTATGGCATCAACCGCTGCCTCATCAAGCCGTACGTCGCGCCTGGTTTCATGACGTGTCACTTCAATGACCTGTGGCTCATCCCCTGCGCCCTGCCGCCCGTGCTCTGGCTGCACCGCCTCCTGGGCCTGCGCGGAGATGACGCGCCGCCCAGGCCTGCGGAGATCGCAGTGCATCTCGTGTTCTGGTCATGGGTGTTTGAGTGGGCCCTTCCCCGAGCCACCCATGCCATGGGAGACCCTGCCGATGTCGTTGCTTACGCCGCAGGGGCGCTCCTGGCAGGCCTCTGGTGGAACAGCCAGAGCTTCCTCTCCGCAGCCACCCACCCTGCCCAGCCTTCTCCTTCACGATGAAGCAGCCTGCGTCCGCCAAAACGGCTCCTGCTAAAAATGTGAGGGACCACACCAAGGGAAAGACGCGACCAGTCAGGCGGACCCGCCGGGCGGCCGCTCCTGAGGCCGAAGCCGAACCCCGGTGCTACACCAGCCCCCCTTGCTACCTCGCCGAATTTTCCAGTGAGGACTTCGCTGAACAAACTTCAAAATAGAAAAGCACCCCTCCCCAGTGCCCACCCCCAAACTGCGCCAATGGCTCGGCATCGAGCTGATCGAAGTCAGCGTCACTGAAAAAGCCGTCTCCGCCCTCGGCGGCGGGCTGGCCATTCTGGCTTTGATTACCATCTCCACGCATGCCCTGCCCGCAGGTGGTGCCGCCGCGCTCATCACCTCCATGGGGGCCAGCGCCGTGCTGCTCTTTGGTGTGCCTCACGGCCAGCTCTCCCAGCCGTGGCCGGTCATCGCCGGGCATGGAGTCTCCGCGCTTATTGGTGTCGCCTGTGCGCAGTTCATAGCTCACCCCGCCATCGCCGCCGCCTGCGCCGTCGGCCTGGCCATCGGAGCCATGCAGCAGCTCAAGTGCATCCATCCTCCCGGCGGTGCCACTGCATTCACCGCCGTCATGGGTGGCAGCGCCATTCACCAGCTCGGCTTCAGCTTCGTCGTCTTCCCCGTGCTCACCAATGCCCTCGTAATGGTGCTGCTGGCCGTTGTCATCAACTACGCCTTCCACTGGCGGCGCTATCCCAGCTCCCTCAACCGCCCCACCCATGCGCCGCAGCCCAGCATTGCCGAAAACGAGTCCCTGCCCACACACGAGGAAATCATCGCCGCCATCCGCTCCCTCGACTCCTTCGTGGACATCAGCGAAGACGATCTCCTCCGGCTGCTTGAGGTGCTGAGAACACATCCCGGCAGGAATGCGTAACCCGCCTGGGATTCACTTCCCGTCCCTCTGTGTCATCACCGTCACCACCAGAATAAAGAAGCACATGACCACCGAGAACAACGGAAACTGCAGAGCCGCCGGCAGGCTGTAAACAAGGGCCAGCGCGGGGATCCAGACCAGCCAGTTGGTGATGAGCACCGTCGGGCAGGTGCGGGTCCAGAATTCGTGGTCCAGCGTAGGCCGCGTGCGTTTCCATGAGCCGCCCTGCTCCACCCAGCGCAGTGCGATGACATACGTCGGCACAAACCAGATCGGGCTCATGACGAACTGGTCCACCAGCACCTTCTTCACCAGCGTGGCGGCATCATGCGCATCTCCAAACAGCCAGGTCTGGAAATGGTAAAAGAGATCGATCTCCATGCCGCGATAACCCCAGAACAGCATGAGCAGCAGCAGACGCTTTCCACCGCCGTCCTTCGGCAGCGTGCCCATGATCCGCTGGATGCCCGTGGGCATGAGCGCCGCGGCAAACATGGTGGAGACACAGGAAAAGGCGAAGTCCCAGCGGGTTTTGAATGCGCCCACCGACTCCCAAAAGCCCGCCAGCGCAGGCACCTGGTAGTAGCTGACCACCAGGGCCACGGCGAACGCGTTGAGCACCAGGCATGGGACGCGGTTCTGCCGAAACACCGCCATGATGGTGGCCAGAATGCCGGGCGTTGAGGAAGAGGAGGGAGGCATGGTCAGGATCAGAGCAAAGCGCCGCTCTCTTAGTGGTCCTCGCCGAAGTATTTCTTCCGCAGTTCGTTGCCCACCCCTTGCTCGGTGAGCTTCAGCAGGGCCTGGTTCAGGCTCTCGCGCAGCGTGCTGTCCTGCTGCAGCGCAAACGCGTAATTCTGGCGCTCAAAGACCGGGCCGACCATCTGCAGCTTTTCGTCATTCAGCTTGCGGGCTTCATACTGCAGCACCGGAGCATCATAGACCACCGCGTCCACGTCCTCCGCCTTGAGGGCCAGCACACCTTCTGTGATCGTCGCAAACGTCTCCACCCTGGCCCCCTTGGCCGCCAGCCAGCTCTCTGCCGTGCTGCCTTTGACCGTGGCCACCTTGCGGCCGGGAAGATCGCCCGGACCATTGATGTCCCCTTTGAGAGTGTTGATCGTCAGGGTGGTGGTGAAGGAGGCGGTGAGCAGCGAGACAAGCACAATGCTCAGCAGCATCCAGATGATGGCCACAATGCGGCCCCCGACCCCGACGGGCCCTTTGTTGTCCGCCCCGCCGACAAGCAGCGTGCTGATCGTCCACCAGAAGGACTCCCACATGCCCGCCTTGTAATCCTTTGGCCACATGTCGCTGTTCACCTTGTGCTCATAGCGCCAGACGAGGTGCGAGATGATGAACATCGTCACCATGAGCAATGCGAAAGCCCCGATCAGCTCGACGTTGAAGAGATTTTTGACCAGGGCCATGAGATTGTCCGCAAAGCTGCCGCTGGCGCCGGAGACCAGCACCTGCAGGCCGGACTCATAAAAGGGCTGTGAAAAATCGATGACCTCCTCACGCTTTGAAGTGACGCTGATGGCGCCCACTCCCACATCCGCCGTTTTGTTCTTCAGCGCGTCGATGACCTCCTGCGCGGTCTGCACCACATGGACCTCGTAGTCCAGCCTCGCCTCACGTGCCAGCTGGTCCCAAAGCTCCGCCGCATAGCCCACACGGCGGCCGTCTTTTTCAAAGGAGAAAGGCTCCAGGTTGCGGGTGACGACTCGCAGCTTCCTGCCGGCAGGAGCAGCCACCGGAGCCTGGGCAGCGGCCTCCGCAGCAAGCCCCAGGATGGCAACAGCAGAAAGGAAGAGCAAGAGAACGCGCATGCAAGGTGCGCCGACTCTGCCCTGCGCCCGTTTCGAGTCAATACAATCCCAAGGCTTTGCCCGCTTGCGGCAGCGCCGCGTCTGCACATTCATGCAGCATGAACGCCGAGCTGTATCAGCAAATCATTGCCCACGGAGCCGCCGTGGATCTTTCCTCCCGCGCCAAGTTCCGTCTCACCGGAACTGACCGCATTCGCTACCTCAACGGCCAGGTCACCAATGACGTGCGCCGGGCCAAAACGGACGAAACCCTCTACGCCTGCGTGACCGATGTGAAGGGCCGCATCGCCGGCGATGTCTTCGTCCATGCCTACCATGACGCCCTTCTGCTCGATGCCGAACCCGAACTCCACGAACCGCTGGCCATGCGACTGGAGCGCTACATCGTGGCAGATGACGTGGAACTCACCGATATGACAGAGGAGTGGCATCTCTGGCACGTCTGGGGTGATGCGGGCACTCTTGCCCGCATCGAGAGCGCTCCTTACGCGGAAGATCGTCCTCACCACCTCCTGCACTCCACCCGCTACGGCTCACCAGGCCTGGACCTGTGGCTCCCCGGCTTCCTCGCCGATCCGATATTCGATGGTCTTTCTGTGCTGACCGACGCCGACCTCGAAACCTGGCGCATCCTGCAAAAGGTCCCCCGCTGGCCCCATGAGCTCAACACCGAAACATTCCCACCGGAGGCCGGTCTCGAAGCTAGGGCCATGGATTTTGCCAAAGGCTGCTACATCGGCCAGGAGGTGCTTTCACGCATCAAGACCACCGGCAAGATGCCGCGGGAGATGATCGCCTTTGAGACGGAACTTACCGTGAATGCCGGAGACGAGCTCTGGACTGAAAAAGCCGTCGGCAAGGTCACCAGCGTGGCAAAACACCCCGCATCCGACCTGACCGTCGGACTGGCGATGGTCAGGCAGGGCGCGGCACCGGAAGGTCTGCACCTCGGCGGCAGCTCAGGGCCGCTGCTGAGGCAGTGCTAGACCGGCTCTCGAAAAGCCGGACTGCACTCAGCCACCCCCCAGCGGGGGCAGACGACGCCGGCTTTACTTACCCTTGCTCTCACGCACGTGCTTCAGCGCCGCCGCCTGCATAAACTTGCTGGCCGCAGGCGTGCTGGTATGCCCGGAAAGAATGTCGGCGTGCATTTCCTTCGGAATCGTCAGGGCATTGTAGGCCGCATACACGCTGGTGGGCGGGCAGGTGGTGTCGATAAAGCCCACAGTGACTGCGGCCCCTTGGCACTTGGCGCGGATGGCAAAGTTCACATTGTCAAAGTAACGCGACGCCTGCAGAGCCTCGGCGTCAGGTTTGCCGCTGGCGTCGTTGGGCACGATCTTGGGCCAGCCGCTGATGCGGTTCGCCTGGCTGCCGGTATGGTCGCAGCCAGCAGGCACCCCGGCGCAGATGAAGGACACGCGTGAGTCCAGCCCTGCGGCGGCAAAGGCCTGAAAGCCACCCTGGCTGGCTCCGTAAACGATGAGGGTCTTGCCATCCCACTCAGGCTGGGCAGTGAGGAAGTCGATGGCGCGGATCAGACGCAGAAACATGCCTTTGAAGTAAATCTTCTCGCGGTCCTTGACGCCTTCGATGCGGTAATCCTTCAGTTCTCCGGCAGCCAGTGCGTCGTAGAACTCCTTGGGTTTGCCGTTGGGCAGACCGTGGGCATTGATGTCCATGGAAAGCATGCCTCCCTCATTGAGCGCCCAGGACACGGCCCCGAGATTCGAGCTGCGCACACCGGCACCGTGCACATGGAGAATGGCGGGGAGGGACTTGGGCTTTGCACCCACCGGTCTGCCGAAGTAACCACTCACCGGCTTGCCACCCGCGCATTCGATCTGCACGTCAAATGCTTCAACTCCCTTCGGCACGCCAGCGGTCACCGAAGTGAGCGTGGGTTTCAGGGGCACCTGCGCCAGAGCCGCCTTTTGCGCAGCCCAGAACGCATCAAAATCCCCCGGCACGGGCATGCTGGGCTTGAGCAGCAGCGGATCATAACCCGCAGCGGCCATGGCCGAGGCCTTGTCACTCGTCACCCGCATGAGCAGAAAGCCGGGCTCATCCAGCTTGCCGATGAGCGTCGCCTTGCCGTCCTTCAGAGCCAGTGTCTGGGGCGGCTGCGGCTGCACACCGTCCTTGGAAAGCACACACACCACCTTTCCCTCAGCCAGCGGCTTGCCATCCTGCAGAGCCTCAATGGTGAAGGTCGCGGTCTCACCCACCTTGTACAAGGCGTCCGGGTGGTCCGTGCTGGCCTTGAGGGTGAGCCCCGGAGCGGGTGTCTGCGCCTGCAGACCGAGGGAGAAAAAGAGACACAATGCGGAGAACAGTGTAAATTTCATGCTCGTCCAGCATGTAAAGGCCCCGCCGCGAATCAATCTTCATTCATCCGGCATGAGATCGGCTCTTGATCGTGCCTGACTTGTTCTCCATGCTGCCGCACCCCCATGCCTAACAAACGCGGATGCCTGAAACTGCTTCTGCTGCTCGTCCTTGCCGGCGCGCTGCTGGTCTGGCTTGCTGGGGAGGTCTTTTTCAACCTGAACAGCAATCTCGTCGCCGTCGCGGTGCGCGACTCCAAATCCCCCCTCCAGATCCTCACCAAACGCGGTGAATGGAAACCCGCCCAGGCCCTGACCGCCGGTGACCTGGATGCGGCCCTCATCGAGCGCCATCGCGAGACCGGCATGCGCTGGGCCACGCTCAAAGTCCGGCGTGCAGGCAGCACCGCGGCCAGCATCGCCCAGCGGGTTTTCGGGGCGGAAGTACACGTCGTCACCCTCTCAGCAGACCGCTTCGACTTCATGACCACCTACCAGCCCAAGTTTGCCCTCACCACGGCGCATGAGCGCATGGCGGACGGCAATCTGTGGTTCTGCATCACCGCAAACTTCCGCGACCCCAAAGGCCGCCCCATGGGCTGGGTCTATCATGAGGGACGCCAGGTCAATACCCCTTTCGGTGACTGGAGCGGCTGCTTCTTCGTCAAGGACGGCCGTCCCTGGTGCGGGCCCAAGTCGCTCCTCAATGAAGTCCCCGGTCTCATCCAGGAAGGCTGCCAGGTCTATCCCTCCGTGATGAAGAACCACACCACCTTTTCCTACGTGGACCTCAAGCCCGACGAGTTTTTTGACGGCAGCAGGATCAGCTATCGCTCACTCGCCGGCATGAGGCAGGACGGCACCATCGTCTTCGTGCTCTCCGGGGATGGAGGCGTCATGAATGTCAGCGAGGTCACCGAGATCGCCCGCAAGCTGGACGTGCAGCATGCCACCCTCCTCGACGGCGGCCGCGCCCTGCAGTACTCCATCCGCACCGATGACGGGCCATGGCACTTCCACGCTTTCAACACGGAGCTGCCCTTCAAGCACAAGTGGCTGGAGCGGCAGATGTCGCCGGTTTACATCGGCGTCAGGCGCAAGGCGCCTGCGATTGTGCAGGGGCCGCAGTAAACCGCAGTTCCAAGTTTAGTCGGATGTGAAAGCGAACTTGGAAGTTCGATCTACCGTCCCTGCTTGCTCTTCAGCTCCTTGACCCAGTCGGGGTGCTTCTGCTTGTACTCCTGAAAGGCCTCGTGTTCGTCCCTGGAAATCTTGCCATCCTTGCTGGTGTCGATGAAGGGAAAGAGCCATTCCCAGCCGGGCTTGGCTTCGCTCCAAGCCTCCTTGGACTCCCACTCGCCCGCAGCCACGGCTCCGGGTTTGGGGCGCACGCTGGGACCGGTCCATTGCAAAATCTGACCGCGCTTGAGCAGAGTCTGCTGCAGTTTGGCCACATCGATCTGCTGCACGGTCACGCCTTCATGGATGGCCTGCGAGGCGGCCACACCGGCGGATTCTCCCATGACGCAAAACACCGGCTCCATGCGGGCTGAGGCGTAGGCGATGTAGCTGGCCGAGAAGCACACGGGAACCAGCAGATTGCCGCAAGCTTCGGCCTTGGGCGTGAGCGCACGATACGGAATGGGATAAGGATGCCCCGTGCCCTCCGCACCGCCGACAAACATGTTTCCCTCGGTTGCCACGCCCATCTTTCCGGTGGTGGGATCGGCCACGGCATAGCGGCGCACGGGATAGATATCCACTCCGTAGAGCGCCAATCCAACACTGTCGGTCACCTGGGTCTTGTTCCACACATCCGCCAGGGTGAGCACATACGGGCCCTGCATACGCCGGGAGATGCGGACGTAGAGCTGATTGGGCCAGCCGGCGGTGTCTTCATGCATGGCTCGGTTGAGCCCCAGCTCTGCTGTCTCTTGGCGAAACTTCTCCGGCACACGCGGGTCGGTGCTGAGGAACTCATGCAGACCGCTCAGGTAGTCCAGATGCTGCTGCCACACGCGTGTCTTTGCCTCACGGCTGCCATCCTGATAGTAACGGCTCACGCCCAGCGGCGCGATGGTCACGAGGGAGTCGCGCTTGTAGTTGTACTCTCCGCTGTTGAGCCAGCCGGGGAAGATGTCGCGCAGACGCTTGAGCAGCTTGGCTTCGCCGCCCTCGGTAGTGCGGACGAGGTGCTCCACGTAGCGGCCCACCACCTCGAAGTTCTTCGCATCATAGCCTGCGGATTTTTCAATCGGGATGCGTTTGGCGGGGTCTCGTGTGACGTAGAAGCGGTAGTTGTAGGCCTGTGTGTAGTCATCCGCCGCGCCTTTGGGCAGGCCGTGGTCTTTGTCCACCAGCGGCAGCAGACCGCTCTGTGGATCGCCCGGGATCACATAGGGATCGATGGGCGTCCAGTTGGTGGTCGGCCCCACGCCTGCGAGTTCTTCGTTGAAGACATCCTTTGACTCACGCCCCACTGCATAGGGGACGGCAGCCGCAGCCAGCACATCGCCCTCGTAGCTCGCGTCGATGAAGACCTTGGCCTCCACGGTGGCCGCATCTGATTGGGTGGCCTTTGGCGCAGGCACGCCATGGGCATCTGGCGGCGCAAGCTCCAGCACCAGCTTGGTGATGAACGCCCCAGCCTTCTCCGCCTTCTGCACGCGATGCTCAAAGAGCACGGGAATCCTCTCCTCCTCCAGCCATGCGGCGAAGGCCTTGCGGATGACCTCAGGGCTGTTGCCGAGCTTGAAGACACGGCTCGTCGTCAGCCCTCCCACTGCCGCCGGTGCGGCGCAGTCCTGCATGGGCTTGATCCCCGCACCTAGAATGCCACCCAGCCAGCGGCTGGGCTCCACGATGAGCACCGAGCATCCCTCCTGATGCGCGGCTACTGCCGCCACGATGCCGCTGGGCGTCGCGCCATAGATGCAGACGTCCACTTTGCGGGAAGAGGTTTCGGCATGGAGTGAGGTCAACAGTGCTGAAAGGACTAGAAGGACGCGAATCATGCAGCGTAACAGGCCACGAGATAGGCGGCTGTCATGTGGGTTTCTTGGAAGTACAACGGACGCTCCTGTCTGTCGGTACCAGCGCACATGCCAAGCTCCAGTGACCACACAATGCTGACCGCCCGTTCCTTCTTTGCGTGGAGTGAGCACTAATCGACGGGCATGAGGGCCCATCGCTCTTCACGAGGATCTCACCCGCCGAATGCGTGGCTCGGCACGCCCTGCACGCCGGGGCGGCAGACAAAGAGTCGTCCAGCAAGCGGCTCCTCCAGGCCAGGCTTCTTGCCGGTGGTGATGTAGAGGTCTTTGAGGTCGGGACCGCCAAAGGCGCAGGCGGTGGTCTCCACGCAGGGGAAGTCGATCTGTGCTTCAACCTTTTGCGACTTCGGATCATAGCAGACCACTTTGGCACCGTGGCAGAAGGCGATCCAGAGACGGTCCTCGCTGTCGATCGTCATGCCGTCGGGAGAGGAAGGATCGGCGCTGGTGTCCCATACCACGCGCTCGTTGGAGATGGCGCTGGTGTCTTTGTCGAAATCAAAGGCGCGCACCTTTTTGCTAGGCGTGTCGATGTAGTACATCGTGCTGGCATCGCCGCTCCAGATGATGCCATTGGAGTTGGTCACGGGGCCAAATTTTTTCTCCACGCGCAGGTCGGTGTGCAGGCAGTAAAGGGAACCTTCGGCACGCTTGGCCAGGCAGATGGTGCCGGCCCAGAAACGGCCTGCAGGATCGCATTTGCCATCATTAAAGCGGTTGTCCGGCATACCAGGCTCAGGATCGGCAATAGGCGTGCTGACGCCGGTTTCCTCATTGAGGAAATAGAAGCCGTCATCCCCGGCCCAAACCAGCCCGCCGCTGGCGCGCGGCACCACGGTGCCCACACGCTGGCCCACATCCCACACCTTCTCCTCGCCGCTGGAGGGCGTGAGCGCGATGATCTTGTGCGTTTCGATATCGACGTAGAGCAGGCGGTCGCCGTGCCAGATGGGGCCTTCGCCCCATTCGGAGACGTGGTTGGAAATGAGTTCAGGAGTCATGTGGTGGGAGTGAGCAGCGGCCGCTTGGGCATGGTGATGAAAGCTTCGGCCAGATAATGCGGAATAAGCGGCTGGGCGATGAGGGCGGCCAGTTCATCGGCAGACAGAGTTTGCACGATCTGCGCCAGCCGTGCCGCATCCGGCCTGGCGCTGCGCAGGGTGACGAGGCCCAGCGGTGGCTTGGGATCAAAGGTGAACCACGCGCGCGCATCGGCGGTGCGGGCGCGGGCTTCATCCGCAGAAACAATTTCCAGCTCTGGCAGCAGCCGGCCGTTTTCCACCTGAGCCAGGTAAAAGCTCTGCCGGCGGGCATCGCCAATGACGGGGTAGCTCTGCGGTGCCTCCCCGTCTGGGGCGGTGAGCGAGGACCAGCCCACACACCACACGCCGCGAGAGATGGCGATACCCTGCGCTGCCGCGATGGCGATGCGCACGCCGGTGTAAGACCCGGGCCCGTTGCCAATCACGATGCCCTTCAGCTCATCTCCCGCAGCCACCAGCGCCTCGCGCAACGGGGCAAAGACCTGCGCATTGTATGAGCGCTCCGACTGAAACGAAGCCCTAAACAGCACCTCCGCGCCACGCACCACGGCAATGCTGCCGTGGGCGGTGGAGAGATCGAGAGCGAGAAGCATGAGAAGGAAATGACGAATGAATGATGATCTGCCAATGACCAAGAAGTTTCGTCATGATTTGGACGACTCCGTAACGACGCGCTCTCCACCCGTCTGCGGCTCAATATGGAACCAACGCGTGTGCGGCGGCAGCAGCTCGGGGAACATGTCGGCCCATTCGACGATGACGACGCCAGGCTCCATGAGAAACTCATCCCAGCCGATGCCAATGACCTCGGCGGCGGAATCCATGCGATAAAAGTCGAAATGGAAGACTGGGAGGCGGCCATCCAGATACTCGTGCACCAGCGTGAATGTGGGGCTGGTGACGGCGGCCTGGGAGTTCATGCCGGCGACGATGCCGCGGGTAATCTGCGTCTTGCCCGCGCCCAGCGTGCCGCAGAGAGCGACCACATCTCCCGCAGAGAGAGACTGAGCGAGCTGGGTGCCCCAGGCGTGGGCGTCTTCGGCAGTTGCGAGGGTGGCGGCGATCATGAGTTGGACAGCAGTTCCTGGCATTTGGGCAGTTCTACGGCGACCTTCATCCTCATGTATGCCAAAGGCAGTACGGCAAGCATGCATGCCACCCATTTTTTGGTCCAATCGCCGCGGCGTAATGCTGCGATGACTGGAAGCAGACTTGAACCGAGGAACAGATCCGCAAGCAGGTATTCATTGACTGGATAATCGTGACCCAAGATTGAAAACGCCATCAGCACAACGGTTACTTGAAGAATCAAACTGACAGAAAGCTGTGCCGTGTGATCCTCTTTATTCATAGGATCATCCATCCGCACTCAGCGCAAAGTGATCCCAGCCCGTGCTCTCAAAGTCCGGCGGGCGGCCTTCGCCGGGGAGGACGAGTTTGCCGATGATGGTGAGGGGAAGCTTGGGGAAGGCCACACGCCATTTCTGCATCAGTGACTTCACGCTGCGGGGATTGACCGCGAGGAGGAGTTCGTAGTCTTCGCCATCGCCCCAGGCCTGGTCGAAGGTGCAGCCGGGATTGCAGGGCAAGGAGGCGACGTTCACTTGATAATGTGTGCCGCTGGCGAGGGCGAGACGGGGGAGGTCCTTGGCCAGGCCGTCGCTGATGTCCATCATGGCGTGCGGATGGGCGTTTTCAGAGAGCCAGCGGCCTTCCTCAAGGCGGGGCTGAAATTTGAGATGCTTGCCGGAGATGGAGCCGCCGAGACGGCCGGTGACGAGGATGACATCGCCTGCCTTTCCTTCGCTGCGGGAGAGCCAGCGTTTGGAGGGGACGGTGCCGCTCATGGAAATGGAAAGCATGAGGACGAGGCCGCGCGAGGTTTCACCACCGACGATGTTGATGCCGTACTCCTTGGCGATGGCGCGCATGCCGCGATACACCTCGGAAAGAAACTCCACCTCCATGCTGGGCGGAGCCACCAGCGTGATCATGGCATGGCGTGGCGTGCCGCCCATGGCCGCGAAATCGCTGACCACCCGAGCGATGGCCTTGCGCCCGATGAGCTTGGGCGGGGTTTCGAGGGTGAAGTGGACGTCCTGCACGAGGGCGTCGGTTTTGAGGAGGGTGTGCTCGTCCTTGGAGCCGCGAACGACCGCGCAGTCATCCCCAGCCCCGGCGATGACATCGCCGTCCAGCTTCACACCGCGCATGAGTTTGCGGATGAGGTTGTCTTCTCCGATGTCGGCCAGGGTGGGCATGGGTCTGTGATTCAACTCTTTACCACCACGTTCGTTCCATCAAAGTGCAGCAGGCGGTTCTTCAGCCCGCGCATGGCCTGCTTGTGGATGTAAACCTCCACCCCGCCAATCTGGTGGCGGTGTTCAGTCGCAGCCTGAGCCCCGCTCACCCAGGTGAGCTGGCACCACTCCTGGCCACTGAGCTCGCCCTGTGAGCAACGAACGTAGTCCAGGTGCAGCACGTCCCCGGGGTGGCCGATGGCCTCGGCATCGCGCTTGGACTCCAAATACTCTGCGAAGTCCTGGGAGTAGATCAGGCCGGAGCGGAGACGGTGGAGAACCATGGACATGGGCGATGACGAATGTGGCGGGCTGTAAAAAGCGACAAAGCGCGGGACGGGCAGGCCGTTCCGCGCTTTGTGAAATGACGTGTGGGTCAGTGTAAGCGGGAATCAGCCCAGAGCGGCGGCGTAGTTGGCGGCCACAGCAGTCCAGTTCACGGTGTTCCACCAGGCGGCGATGTAGTCGGGGCGCTTGTTCTGGTACTTCAGGTAGTAGGCGTGCTCCCAAACGTCGCAGCCGAGGATGGGGGTGCCGCTGCCGTCCATAAGCGGGTTGTCCTGGTTCGGGGTGGAGGTGATGGCGAGCTTGCCATCCTTGACCACCAGCCATGCCCAGCCTGAGCCGAAGCGGGTGGCACCTGCCTTGGCGAAGGCTTCCTTGAAGGCGTCAAAGCTGCCGAAGGCGGCAGTGATGGCGTCTCCGAGGGCTCCGGAGGGAGCGCCGCCGGCGTTTGGACCCATGATGTTCCAGAAGAGGGTGTGGTTGAAGTGACCGCCGCCGTTGTTGCGGATGGGCCCCTGCACGTCTGCGGGCAGCTTGGAGATGTTCTTGCAGAGGTCCTCGATGGACAGCGCCTCAAGGTCGGCCTTGCCGGCGATGGCGTTGTTCAGATTGGTCACGTAGGCATTGTGATGGCGACCATGATGGATCTCCATCGTCTGCTGGTCGATGTGGGGTTCCAGCGCGTTCGTCGGGTAGGGCAGCGGGGGGAGGGTGTGGGCCATGGTGTTGGGGTGGGTTGAGGTTAGGGGGTAAGTATCGCAGATACGTGCGCGGGCAAGAGGAAGGTTGTACCAGGAGCGACGAAATAGCCCACCCGGATCGGACGTTCTTACGCTACCCTCCAACCCCATGAAAAGCGCCATCCTCCTCCGCCTTGCCCTTGGCCTGATTTTCCTGACCACCCTGCCCTCCTGCGGATTTGCGTTCCGCTCTGCGTGGAAAAAAGCACCCGCCACCACCGGGGCAGAGGGAAAATGGAGCGGCACCTGGCACAGCGATGCCACCGGCCACCAAGGCACACTGCGCTGCGTGGTCTCCGCCCCGGTTGATAAGAAAGGCGGCCACGAATTCTTCTACCACGCCACCTGGAAGAAGATCCTCAGCGGCAGCTACAAGGCCACGCATACCGTGCAGAAGCAGAAGGACGGCACCTACACCTTCAAAGGCGAGCACAAAATGCCTGACTGGGCAGGCGGCCTCTACCACTACGAGGGCACGATCAAAGGTAATGACTTCAATGCCTGCTATCAGAGCTCCATGGACCGCGGCACCTACACGATGAAACGCGTGCCCTGAGCAACTACAGGTGCGGGTGCGGGGTTCATCCCTTGTCACCACCGCGCCCTCCTCCATGAAGTGGATCCACAGCTTCCGTGCCAAGCTCATCCTCACGATGTTTCCCGTCGTGGCGGGCATCACCATCGCCACGCTGGTGCTGGCGGAGTGGAAGTTCATGGAGTCCTACCGCAGGCTCTTTGAGGAGCAGTTTGACTCCCAGATCAGCAGCTACTCATCCGGCAAAAGGAAGCGCACGGAGGCACTTTCCAAGGTGCTGGACAAGCTTGCCCGCGAGACCGAGCTCATCAGCGCCATCTCCAAAAAGGACCTTGCTGAAGCCAACCGACTCCTGCGTGCTGAGCTGGAGCACCTGACCAGCGACCGCATCCTGAGCGAAATCCCCGGCGCCAACCTGCCGCGCCTGGGCAACCTCCAACCGCAAAGCCCCCCAGGACGCCCGAGCAGCGGAGAAAAAGAGAAAGAGCCCAAAGACAGGCCTAAAGACCACCCGCTGAGCCGACTTCCGCTCTCCCAGCTGCCGTACATCGCCCTGATCGACCCCGAGGGCAATTTCCTCCTCTCCCCCAAAAAGAACACTCCCGGCGGGCGTGACAACCTGCCTCCAGGCCGCGACATGCTGCCTCCGGCCCTGCCAGCCGCCCTGCCACGAGAGAGCTCCACCAGCGCGGAGTTTCGCCGCAGATCCGGCAAGCTTCAGTGGCTGGGAGACCGCAAGCTGGCAGACGTGCTCAAAGAGCAGGAAATCGGCTACCTGCGGGTGGAATTCGGAGAAGACAACCGCAACGAGCAGGTGCGAGAAGTTTACATCACCCCGGTGCGCGATCCCAAGTCCGGCCAGTTTCTCGGGGCCATCCTCTTCGGCCTGCCGCTGCAGGTGCTGGCGGAAAAGGTGCTGTATGAGCAGACCAAGCACTCCGACCTTGGCGAAATTATGAGCGGCGTGTGGGTGGAAGAGGGGCTGGTGAGCACGACGATCCCGAAAGATGAGCGGGACATTGTGGCGGCGCACATCGCAGACTCGATCCACCACACTCACAAAACGCAGCGAGGCATGACCGTCTCCATCCACGGAGAGCGCCACCAGATTTACTACCGGGTGCTGAACCCGGGCTCCCCTTTCCCGCTGGCGGCTCAGGTAAACCTCTACCCGCTGGTGGCGATGGACCATGAGCTGGCTGAGCTGCGACGTGATGTGGGGGCGCTGGGCGTGGTTTCTTTGCTGATCGCGCTGGTGGCGGTGCTCTACATCTCACGCGGACTTTCAGGCCCCATCAGCGAAATCGTCAGCGGCACGCACCAGATTGAGCATGGAAACTTCGATGTACGGGTGCCCGTGCGCCGCGACGATGAGCTGGGCCGTCTGGCATCCTCCTTCAATGAGATGGCCGCAGGCCTGGCCCTGCAGGAAAAGTACCGCAGCGTGCTCAATGCGGTGGCAGACCGCTCGGTGGCGGAGCAGCTGATCAGCCAAAGGGGTGCCCTGGGTGGTGAAATCCGGCATGTGACGATGCTGTTCTGCGACATCCGCGGCTTCACGGCGCTGACAGAAAACATGCCGCCGGCGGATGTGATCGACCTGCTGAACGAACACATGACCGCGCTGACAGACGTGGCCTACCAGCACGGCGGCATCGTGGACAAATTTGTGGGAGATCTGATCATGGTGCTCTTTGGCGCGCCGCAGAGCACGGGAGAGGACGCAGTGCGTGCCGTGCAATGCGCCCTGAACATGCTCAGGGTGCGGCGGGAGCTCAACGGCGTGTCCAAACACTCGCTGGAAGTGGGGATCGGACTGGCCACCGGCTCCGTGGTGGCCGGCTGCATGGGCTCAGACCAGCGGCTGAGCTATACGGTGCTGGGGCACCGGGTGAATCTGGCGTCAAGGTTGTGCAGCATCGCGCAGGCGGGTGAGATCATCATGGATGAGGAAACTTACGAGGATAGCAAGGCCCTGATCGAGGCGGCACCGATGCCGCCGATGCAGCTGAAGGGATTTTCGGAGCAGGTGCATCCCTGGCGTGTTCTTCAGGCACGTGCGGCGTAGCGGTGGTGGAAAGCGTATGCAGAGCAGCAGGGCGCGCCCTGCCAAACGTCCCCCACTCCATGCGCCTTACCAACCCAGGAAACGCGCAACGATCCCTGCCTCACAATTCTCAGTTCCCAGTTTCCAATTGATTCGCTTCGCCCACTTTTCAGTCTGCCATCCCAGCGTCATCTGCATTCGTTTATCATTTTCCGCTTCTAAATGCCCCCCCCCATTCCAAGGCCCAATCTCATCGCCAAGCTCCGTGATGTGCCCCACGTCCCCGGCGTGTACATCATGCGCGACCGCCTGGACAATGTGATCTACGTGGGCAAGGCGCGGGACCTACGCAAGCGCCTGGCCAACTACTTCACCCCGGCGCGCTCGCGCATGGCGGACCGCAAGACGCGCGCCCTCATCGCCAGCATCTGGGACTTTGATCTGCATGAGGTGAGGAACAACACTGAGGCCCTGCTGCTGGAAGGAAAGCTCATCAAGGAATTCCGCCCTCGCTACAACGTGACCTTCCGCGATGACAAGCGCTACATGCTCGTGCGCGTTCACTTTGGCGATGCCATGCCACGTCTTGCCACCACGCGACTGAAGAAGGACGACGGCGCGCGCTACTTTGGCCCCTTCCCCCATGGCATGGCGCTGCGCACCACGCTGAACTGGCTCAACAAAAAATTCGGCCTCCGTGTGTGCAACCCGCTGCGGCCGGGAGAGGCTGACTACAAGCACTGCTCCAACGACATCATCAAAAACTGCTCCGCGCCGTGCATCCTGCGCATTTCTCTGGAGGACTACAGAAAGCGTGTGGAGCAGGCCTGCGAATTCCTGGAAGGAAAATCCAAGGATCTCGTGACCGCGCTGGAAGAGGAAATGCAGCACGCCGCCGCCAAGCTGGACTTCGAAAAAGCAGCCCAGCTTCGGGACATGATCGAGGATTTCCGCAAGACGCTCATTCCCTCCCGCACCTTTGAGCGTGGTGCGCGGGCACGCGTCGTCCGCACCATCGACCCCATGGCGGACGTACAGGAGCTCAAGGAGCTGCTGCATCTGGACAAGCCGCCGCTCGTCATGGAGTGCTTTGACATTGCCAACATCGGCACCGCCCACTGTGTGGCCAGCATGGTGCGCTTTAAAAACGGCGTTCCGGACAACTCCAACTACCGCCGCTACCGCATCAAGTCCGTCTCCGGGCAGAATGACTTTATCAGCATGGCGGAGGTCATACGCCGCCGCTTTTCACGCATCCTGCTGCTGGGTCGCAAGGCCGCCGGACCGGATGCCGATTTCTCCCAGGAGTCTCCGCTGGAGGCCATGCGCCGGCTGGAACAAGACGAAGCGCAGGCCGAGGCCGACGGAGGCACAGATTCAGAATCTGCTGACCGAGGCGCCACCTTCATCCGCCTGCCGGACCTGGTGATTGTGGACGGTGGCAAAGGCCAGCTCGGCATGGCCGTGGCAGAGCTGCAAAAGCTGGGCCTGCATGAGCTGCCCATCATCGGTCTGGCCAAGGAAAACGAGGAAGTTTACCGCCCCGGGGAAAGCCATCCCGTGATCATCCCGCACGAGCGCGGCGCGCTGAAGCTGCTGCAACGCATCCGCGATGAAGCCCACCGCTGGGCCAATGGCTACCACCAGCTGCTGCTGGGCCGCCGTGTGGCCGAGAGCATCCTGGATGACTGCCCCGGCATCAGCAAAACACGCAAGGCGGCGCTGCTGAAGACCTTTGGCTCGGTGACACGGCTGCGAAAGGCGACGGTGGAGGAGATCGCTCAAGTGCCGGGCATCAGCAAGGTGCTGGCGCAGCAGGTGCGGGAGTTTTTGGAGAGCCGCTGAATCCAAGAAATGGAGAGTCAGCCAGAAACTGCCCAGCACTCCTCATTCATCATCCATCACTTCACCGGGATCATCGAGAGCATGGGCCCGGAGGTCTTCGAGATCGACCCATTCAAGGGCGGACTCATGCGTGGCTGAGAGAGACACTGGCGGGGCACAGCCGGCATCAAGGGCTTCCTTCCAACGTGAAACACAGAGGCACCAGCGGTCGCCGGGCTTGAGACCTGGAAAATCCCATTCGGGGGCGGGGGTGGAGAGATCATTGCCGCTGAGGTAGGAGAAATTGAGGAACTCCTCGGTGGCCTCGATGCAGACGGTGTGCAGGCCGACGTCTCCGGGGCCGGTGCGGCAGTAGCCATCGCGGTAGAACCCGGTCATGGGCTTGCGGCAGCAGCAGGTGAGTGGTTTGCGGAGGACGTTGGTACGCATGGGGGGACTACTTTTTCCAGGAAGGGCCGGTGGGTTCGAGGGAGGAAGGTGATGCAGCGGGAGGCTCGGCGGTGCCAGTGTTATTGTTCTTCATCGTTACGCCTTCTGCTGTGCATTTGATCTCAAAGGCTTCTCCTTTGTTGGTCTGGATGGCGTTGCCGCTGATCTCGCTTTCGAGCGGTGGGAGGGTGGCCTTTTTGTCGCCGCTCATGCCGATGAGAATGTTGTGCTTGCAGTTGATGAAGGTGTTGCCGGTGACTTTGGCGCGCTTGACCTGGAAGTAGCCGTTGGGCACGGAATCGGGGATGCCGAGCATGATGCACAAGGCGCTGCGTTCATTGTCGCCGGTGAGGTTTTCAAAGCGGTTGGCGGTGACGATGTGGTCTTCGCCAATGATGCGGACGCCGCCGGCACCTTTGGCCCCGTCTCCAACGAAGACGTTGTTCTCCACCTTGCAGCCGTTGCCGTGGCGGAGGGTGAGGGTGCCGGACACGCCTTTGAAGGTGTTGTGGCGGTAGAGATTGCCGCAGGATTTGTTGGAGATGCACTCGGCTTCGCCATCGCATTTCTCAAAGAGGTTGTGCTCGACGATGCAGGAGGCGGTTTGCATGGAGGTCTTGCTGTCGCCGAGGCGGATGGTTTCGCCGCCGTTCTGGCCCAGCCTCTGACGGGGGCCAAAATGGTTGTGGTCGATCTGGTGTTTGCCCTGGTCTTTGGCTTCGTTGGAGAGCCAGACCACCATGGTGGTTCCCTGGGTGGTCTTGCCTGCGATGTAGCAGTGATCGACGCGATTGCGTGCACCGTAAATGGAGACGAACTGGGAGGACTTGGCGGAGGTGAGCTGGGCATCGTTAGTGACGGCGCAGTTGGTGATGCGTGAGTCGAAGGCGAGCTGCTTGGAATCTTTGCGGAGTTCGATGACTTGTTCGCCGGTAGGATTTTGGAACCAGAGGCCGTCCACGATGATGTGGGAGCCGCCGACGGAGAGGCGGGAGGTGCCGGTGAAGATGACTTTTCCGGGAGTTTGCGCCTTGATGGTGACGGGCTTTTCGGCGGTGCCTTCGGCGTGGAGTTTTAACTGAGCATCTGCCCAGGTGCCGTCCTGGAGGATGAGGGTGTCTCCTGCGGTAATCTTTTTGGCGGCCTCTGCAAATGCGGCGGCATCAGCGATGGGGATGTCTTTGGCCAGTGCGGGTAGGGCAAGGAGGAGCGCGAGAAACAAAGGCTTGTGCATGGGGCCATCAGAGACGGGGGAGGCTTGACGGCAAGGTGGAAATCCTGGCCAGGATCGTCAGCAGAATTGTTCTCCGTCATGACTTTCACCGCGTTCACTTTCACAACTTGCTAAGTGATGCATTCAAAATCGCACCCTGGCAAAAAACGCTGCACATCAGGGCATTCGCATTCTAAACTTTGGCAGGATTCATATGACAGCCCCCCTTCCTCCGAACGAAACCAAACGGCTCGCTGCGTTGCGTCGTTATCAGATTCTCGACACTCCGGCAGAGCAGGCTTATGATGATTTCGCGTTTCTTGCCTCCACGCTGTGCGGCACGCCCATCGCGCTGATGACTCTGGTGGATGAGGATCGCCAGTGGTTCAAGGCGCGCGTCGGACTGACGGCCACCGAGACTCCGCGCGAGCATGCCTTCTGCGCTCATGCGATTCTCGGCACCGAGGTCATGGTAGTGCCGGATGCGACGGCAGATGAACGGTTCGCGCAGAATCCGCTCGTCACCGCAGCTCCCCACATACGCTTTTATGCCGGAGCGCCTTTGATTGACTTGGAAGGCCATGGGCTGGGCACCTTGTGTGTCATCGACCGCGAGCGCCGGTCGCTCACCGCTGAGCAAAGCCAGACCCTGCAGAAGCTGCTGAAGACACTGGCCCGCCAGATCATTTCGCAGCTGGAACTCCGCCGCACGGCAGCAGATCTCGCGGCGGCGCTCAGTGATCTGAAGACGCTGCACGGACTGCTGCCCATCTGCTCCCACTGCAAGAGTGTGCGCAATGACGCCGGCTACTGGGAGAGCGTGGAAAGCTACGTGCATGCCCATAGCGAAGCGGACTTCAGCCATGGCATCTGCCCGACCTGCATGAAGGTGCATTATCCTTCGATTTGCAGCTAGCGCAGGCATTTGCTTTCACCTGCGGAGCATCCAAGCTCCCGCCCATGAAGCCCAATCTCGTCTGGTTCGACATTCCTGCCACCGACCTCGCACGCGCCATCCGTTTCCACTCCGCCGTGCTCGGGCGGGAGATCAAGGAGGAAAACTTCGGCGGCGTCCCCACCGCCATGCTGCCGACGGCGGATGGTGGGCAGCAGGGATGCGTGGTGGTGGTGAAGGATTTCAAGCCTTCGGCGGACGGAATCATGATTTACTTTGATGTGAACGGGCGGCTGAAGGAGGCGGTGGCTGCGGTGAGGGCGAATGGCGGGATAGTGCAGGCGGATGTGCACTCGATCGGGGAATATGGCTTCCGCGCGGAGGTGCTGGATTCAGAGGGAAACTGCATCGCGCTGCATTCGGAGACGGAGGGGTGATTTTTGCACACCGTCATTCAAATATGTATGTCTGAAATGTATGTCTGAAGATGCACTTGTCAGAGAGTTAAAAGCCCCTGATTTATTAACTCGATTGGCTGCAATTGACAAAGCTGCGCTCGATCCGCAAAAGCACGCTAAGCAAGTCGCTTCTTTGATGCTGCTCTACCCAGGCGATGCGTATTTCGTTTTAGAACGAATTCCTCGTTTCGGAGATTTTATGATTCCACCATTGAAGGAAATGGCCGAATCGGTTCCCGACGAATCGATTCGAATTTTGGCTGCAATCGGGCTGGCTCACTTCAAACAGCCTCTTGATAACCGATTCCTGCTGAGAGCGATTCATGACCGTTCAACCTATCAACACCTGGCATGCCATGCTCTGAGGTGGCTTGGCGATCAAGATGTGATTCCGGAACTGCTGGCCGAGCTTCACGAAACTTCGGCGACAGAAACGGTGGATCTGGACAGGCTCAGCAGTCTGATCTCTTGCATCGAAGCGCTCGGAGGGACAATTCCCTCCGATGAACGCACGCGCCTGATAGCAGAGGGTCCGCCTTTAATCCGAAAGATGCTGGATGCAAAAAGACCTGGCTAGGGAACCGCCTAAATAGGATTTTATTGTCACAGCGACACGCCGCGCTTCCATGGCAGGAAGTCATCCTGCCCCAGAGCTACCGCTTTAGGCATGTACTCTCCGCTCGCCGTCGCGATGACGAGTTCGAGCATTTCTTCGCCCATTTGTTCGACGGTTTTTTCGCCGGAGATGATGGGGCCGGTGTCGAAGTCGATGAGGTCGGGCATGCGGCGGGCGAGATCGGAGTTGGTGGAGATTTTGAGGGTGGGGCAGACGGGATTGCCGGTCGGGGTGCCGAGGCCGGTGGTGAAGAGCATCATGTTGCAGCCGCCGCCGGCGAGAGCGGTGGTGCTTTCGACGTCGTTGCCGGGAGTGCAGTAGAGGGTGAGGCCGCCGTGCTGGCGGATGGGCTCGGCGTAGTCGAGGACATCGACGATGGGGCTGGTGCCGCCTTTCTTGGCTGCGCCGGCGGATTTGATGCCGTCCGTCACGAGACCGTCGCGGATGTTGCCGGGGCTGGGGTTGGCATCGAAGCCAGAGCCGCAGGCCTGGGCGGTGGCTTCGTAGGCGCGCATGAGGCCGACGAATTTGTCGGCGAGGGCGGCGGTGACGCAGCGGTCGCTGAGGCTTTGCTCGACGCCGCAGAGTTCAGGGAATTCGCTGAGGACGGGTGCGCCGCCGAGAGCGGCGAGGAGATCGGCGGTGTGGCCGATGGCGGGATTGGCGGAGATGCCGGAGAAGCCGTCGCTGCCACCGCATTCGACGGCCATGATGAGATTGCTGAGGGAGCAGGGCTCGCGGGTTTGTTCGTTCGCGGTGGCGAGGTGGAGGAAGGTGTCGCGAATGGCGGCGGCCATCATGTCGCGCTCGGATTTGCTCTTCTGCTGTTCGTAGATGAGGAGGGGCTTTTCCAATTTAGGGTAGAGGGCGGCCATCTCGCTTTCGAGGAGGCTGACCTGGGCATGCTGGCAGCCGAGGCTGAGGATGGTGGCACCGGCGACGTTGGAGCTGTGGATGTAGCCGGCGAGAAGGCGGCAGAGGGCCTGGGCATCCTGGCGGGTACCGCCGCAGCCGAGGCCGTGCTCAAGGAACTTGACGCCGTCGATGTTTTTGAAGACGCGGGCGGCGGTGGCTGAGGTTTCGGCTTCGAGGGTGGCGGCTTCGATTTCATCCCGTGAGGCACCGGAGCGGTGGAGATCCACGAGGCGCTGGGCGAAGCGCTCGTAGGGGGAGGTTTTGCCGTAGCCGAGGCTGCGGGTGAGTGCCTCGCGCATGAAGGCGAGGTTGCGGTTTTCACAGAAGACGAGGGGGATGACGAGCCAGTAGTTCGCGGTGCCAGCGGGGCCGACGGAGCGCTTGAAGCCGTTGAAGGTGCGGGTTTTCCATTTGGAGACGTCCGGGGGCGTCCAGGTGTAGTCGCGCTGCTTGCCGCTGAAGGCGGAGGTGGCGTGGACGACGTTGTGGGTGTGAATCAGGGCGCCGGTGGCGATGGGCTGGGTGGCTTTGCCAACGGTGACGCCGTACATCGTGACGATGTCGCCGACGGCGAAGTCATGGGCGGCGAATTTCTGCTTGGCGGGGATCTTTTCGCGCAGCGTCCAGGAGCGGCCGTTCAGAGAGAGGGCGGTGCCGGCGGCGAGGTCGGAAAGGGCGACGATGGCATCGTCAGATGGATGGACTTGGAGGATGGAGGCCATGATGGGGCAGGAATAAAGCGCAGGAGGGTGCTGGGGAAGACGGAATTTTGAACTTTGCTCTTTCCGCCATACCGGGTTAGATCGGGAATATGCTCGAAATCAACAATCTCTCCCATGTTGTTCCCGGAAAAGGCAAGGAACCTCTCCGCGTGCTGGAACAGGTCAGCTTTTCGGCTCCGGGCGGGCATGTGCTGGCGGTGATCGGGCCTTCGGGCAGCGGCAAGACAACGCTGCTGCGCATCCTGGCAGGACTCACGGAGCCCGAGGCGGGCACGGTCACCCTGGGGAAGCGGGATTTGATCAAGCAGCCGCTGTATGCAAACCAGCTCGGCTGGGTGCCTGCGGGGGATGACAATCTGATCGAGCACCTCACCGTGCGGGAAAACCTGACCAGCGCGGCCATGCTGCGGGGAGCCGGGCGCACGCGGGATGAGGTGATCTCCCGTGTTTCCCACGTGCTGGTGACGGTGGGACTGGAGAACATCGCCACGGAGCGCACCTCGGCTCTGGCGCTGCCTCAGCGCCGTAGGCTCAAGCTGGGGCTGGCCCTGGTGGCAGACCCGGTCATCGTCTTGTGCGACGACTTTACTGTGGGCCTGGACGTGCGCAGCGAGCGCGAATTTGAGGCATTGCTGAAGCTGGTGGCCAGCGACCGCCCGGACCGCATTGTGATCCATGCCACAGACGCGCTGGCCAATCTGGGAGCCTATGACACGGTGGTGGTGCTGCATGAGGGCTATGTGGCCTTCCATGGTCCTGCACGCGCCGTGCCGCACTATTTCACGGTGCCGACTTATGATGAAGTGTATGCCCGCCTGGCCAAGCGTCCGGCCCAACGCTGGGGCGACTCCTGGATGAAGCACCGCGATGCCTATTATGCGGCCTTCAAGCTGGGTGGCGGCGTAGCGGACAAGCTCTCCGCCGCAGAGGAAGACCCCGGAGACGAGGACCGCACGATCATCATGAAGCAAAAGGGCGACTCGGATGAGGAGGAGACCAAAAAGCCCGCTGAAACCGAGACGAGGCCGATCATTCCTCTGCCCGGCATTTTCAGCCAGGCACAGCATCTGGTGAAACGCCGCTGGTCTCTGCTGAGGCGGACGCCGCGGGAGTGGATCACACACGCCTCGCTGCTGGTTGGGGCGCCAGGCGTGGCAGCCCTGCTTCTGCTGCCCAATTTAAAACTGCTCAAGGACATGCGCGGCGGCAGCACTGCGCCGGATGTGGTGTGGCCGGCAGCCAACACCGTCTCGATGATTGTGCTGATTCAAATCCTGCTGGTGATGTTCATGGCTCTGCGACTCGGAGCGCGTGAGATCGCCGAACGCCGCGCCCTTTACGAGCGTGAGCGCATCGGCGGGGTGAGCCCCACCGCCTGGCTGCTGGGCTCGCTGCTGTTCATGCTGCCCATCATTCTCGTGCAGAGTGTGTGGATGGAGATGTTTCTGGACATTGTCTCCGATGGGCTTCCGGGCACCGGACCGGCCAAGCTGCTGCTGCCAGCCCTCTCGGGTGCTGCCTTTGCGGCCATCTGCCTGGGCATCTCGGCAAATTCAGGCAGCAAGGAGCGTGCGCATAGCATCTCTCTGACGCTGCTGTGTGCCAACGTGCTGCTCTGCGGCGCGCTGCTGGGCTTTCCGCGGATCATGGGCCATGTGGTGCATCCGTTCATCACAGCGCATTATGGCTGGTCGGGCATCATCGACTCCCTGGAAAAGACCGCTTATTTTGATCCCATCGACAAAATGGTGAAGACGTGGTTTGCCACACCAGATCTTGCCATGACCATGCTGGGGGTGCATTTCCTCATCGGTGTGGTGCTGACGTTTGTGGGACTGCAGCGGCGTGCCTGATCCAGGCAGCCAGCCTCAAGGTGGTCTGACAGCGAGTCATGGGCACACACGATCACGACTTTTCACTCAGCACTGACCTGCCGTAAACCACCCGAACTCCAGATCTTCGGCTCATCCATTCCCATGCTCAATTTCGTCCGCTTCAAGCACGCCCGGTTTTCCGCCCGCTTTCCTGACACCTTCCGCTACTCGCGCTCGCACTACTGGATGGCACCCGTGGAGGGCCAGCCCGGGGTGTGGCGCGTAGGCTTTACCAAATTTGCCACCCGCATGCTCGGCGAACTCGTCGATTGCGAATGGAAACCCGGCGACGGAGCCAAGGTGACGCCGGGCGACAACATCGGCTGGGTGGAGGGATTCAAAGCCGCGTCTGACGTCTATTGCGTGATGAACGGCGCTTTTGCAGGCGGCAATCCGGAGCTGAAAGTGGACGCCTGCATCGTGCGCAGCGATCCCTACGAGCAGGGCTGGCTCTACGCCGTGCGTGGGGAGCCCGAACCCGAAAGCTTGGATGTCCAAGGCTACATTGACCTCCTCAGCGCCACCATTCACCGCATGGCGGAAGAAGGCCATGGCGAAGAGGGGGCCTCCGAAGAGTAACAATGTCTTAAGCGGGCTCTCCTCGATCAAGGTGCGCCGCCAGCAGCCCAGGAATCAAGCAACACGCATGCAAATGAGCGGCTCCTGATCACTTTGCCGAGAATCCCCGGCATCACTTGCCGAGCAGAAATGCCAGCAAATCCGCCATCTGCTCTTTTGAGATCGCAGCTTCAAGCCCCACAGGCATGAGGGTGTGGTCGAGGGATTTCATTTCCTTGATGACGCTGCGCTGTATGGTCTCCTTGGCTCCGCCCATCATGGCAAGGACGATGGCGTCTCCGGTTTCGCTTTGGATGAGGCCGGAGAGGGTGCGGCCGTCTTTGGTTTCGACGGTGTAGGCGCTCCAGCGGGCTTCAAACATGCGATTGGGATCAAGGATGTCTGAGAGGAGGCCTTCTGGGGGCTTCACTTTGACGTCGGAGAGCGGCGGGCCAACATCGACACCGAGAGAGCCGTGTTTGTGGCAGGTGATGCAGATGGTGGCGAAGACCTGCTGGCCTTTTTTGGCGTTCCCTTTCATGGTGGTGGCGACCATGTAGTCCTGCACGACTTTCGCGCGATCGCTGCTGGCTTCGCCAAAGATTTTCTTGGCGAGCGCGGGCATCTCGCCGGTGCCGCGCTGGTAGCGCCAGCGGGTTTCGACATCGACCCAGGCGGTGGGGAATTCGCCTTTCTCCATGCGCTTGAAGAGTTCGAGCGCGGTCGTGGCATTGGCGGTGAGGACTGGGACGAGGTCGCGCTTCAATGCGGGGCCGGCTTTCGGAAGGAGTTCATAGATGAGCGGAGCGGTGGTGGTGGCGGGGTATTTCCTTAGGAGGGCCAGCGCTGCGAGCGAGAGCTCCGGCGGCTGAGTGGTGGTGAGGAGGGTTTTTACCACAGGCTGCACGGCATCCCATTTGCGCTGGCCGAGGAGGGGCATGACGGCGAGGCGCTGATCGAGGGGGGCTTTGTTGTCGGCGATGATTGCGTCAATCTCGGACTGCAGGGTGGCGATTTCTTTGGCGGCGTCTTCGTGGCCTTTGGGAAGTTTGGCGAGGCCTTGCAGGAGAGCAGGTTTCCACCAGAGGAGTTTGCCGGGCTCTTTTTGGAGGAGGGAAAGGAGAGCGGTGATGTCTTCGGCTTCAGCATCAGCGATGGCACCCAAGGTAAAGGTGCGGATGGTGGTGCTTCGGGTTTCAGAGAAGGTCTTGAAGAAGTCATCGCCGAGGGAGCTGAGGATGCGGCCCATCTGCTTGCTGGCGGAGGAGGCGACCATCCTGGCCATCCATGGGTCTTCGGGATACTTCGCGATGAGAGCGCTGAGCTCCTTGGCATCGGTGATGGTCTGGGCTTTGAGGAAGGCCACGCGTTCGGCGTGTTCAGGCGGGACATCGCCCCAGCCGACTTCAGGAATGGCGTGGTATTTTCCGGGGGTTTTGGTGACGAGTTTTTTGGTGCCCTTTGGAACCACACGCCAGATGCGGCCTTCGTTTTCGCCCTGGCGCATGTCGTGGGTTTTGACGAACTCCTCGGGGAAGAAGCGGGCGTGATCGATCCAGCGGCGGTAGATGTCGCAGATATAGATGGCACCATCGGGGCCGGTGGTGAAGTTCACGGGACGGCTCCATTCATCGCTGCTGCGGAAGAATTCGGTGCGGTCGCCAACACGGGTGGCTTTGAGGGATGCGCCATTCGGCTCGATCTTATAACGGGTGACGAGCTGGCCGGTGGGATCTGGGACGAAAACGTTATTTCTAAGCTCGGGCATGAGCGGGCCGCGATAGACGCCGAGACCGGAGCAGGCGGTGTTTGTGCCGGCATGCGCGTCTGCAGTGGTGTGAGTGATCTGCAGGGGGAACACGCGAGTGTCTGCGCCGAAGGGCGCAATGTCCTCGAAGTTTTGCGTGATGCCGGCGTGGGGATTGCGCAGCATGGCCTCGTAAGGCATGACGGTAAACATCAGAGGATTGCGATTGGAGCAGTAGAAATGATGACCGTAGTCATCGAACGCGCCTCCGTACTGGCCTTTGCCGCCGGTGGGGGTGATCTTGTCGGTGCGGGGGTCCCATTTAAAATTGCTGCCGGGGATGTTCACGACATCGGTGGGATTGTCGGCGGGATAGATCTCACGGGCGTCGAGGCCGTTGTTGAAATGGATGCAGCCATCAAGGCCCCAGCGCGGGGCGCTGACCTGAAGCTGGGCATGCTTGGGATTGAAACCTTTGATGAGGGACTTGATCTCATCGGCCTTGCCGTCGCCATCGGTATCTTTGAGGAATAGGATCTGCGAACGCGTGGTGGCGATGAGGCCGCCATTGTAGGGGAGGAGGCCCTGAACGTTGTCCATGTGGTCGGCAAAGGTGACGGCCTTGTCCATGCGGCCGTCTCCATCCTCATCGGTGAGGAGCTGGATGCGGGAGAGCCAGGGATCGCCGGGGTTCGGCGGGCCGAGGGGGTAGTCGCGCATGTCTGCGACGTACATGCGGCCCTTGGCGTCCCAGGTGCATTCGACGGGATCGAGAACGAGGGGCTCGGCGGCGACGAGCTGCACTTCGTAGTCGCCATCGAGCTGGATGCGCTTGAGGGATTCCTCGGGGGAGAGGGCTTTGGACTGGCCATCGCGCACGGCACCGATGTCGCTGCCGCCGCTGGCCTGGATGGCGCTCCACTTTTCTTTGAACTCGCCGAGGGGGTAGAGTTCGTAACGACGTACGAGCATTTCCGCGCCTTCGGTCTGCAGGAGGATTTTGCCTTCGGCGGGTTTGCAATCGAAGGCTTCATTGACCATCGCGCCATTGACGAAGTATTGAAGGGTGTCGCCTTTGGCGATGACTTCGAGGCGGTTCCACTCGCCGGAGGGGGACTCGACATCTTCGCGGCCTCGGAAGCCGACTTTGTCCGCCCAGTCCACATCGCGGTGCTTCCAGTTGATGCGGCCTTTGGTGACGGTCTGGCGGGATTCGCCCTTCTTCCAGATTTTTTCCTTGTCGCGATCAAGCGCGAACTCGGCGGAGAGGGAGGTCGTCAGTTCGGTGCCGTCGGCGAGCTTGGGTGAGAGGACGAGGATATCGCCCACGCCGCCCTCGATAATCTGGGCCTCGATGCTGGCCATCCAGGTGTCGCTGTAAGCGCCATGCGGGCCGTAGGCATGGAGGAGGATGCCGTTGTCCTTGGCGGCTTTTTCGCGCTTGCCCCAGGTCTTGGTGCCCCACTTGAATTCGAGGACGAGGTGGTAGTCGCGGAAGTTTTCCTTGGTGGCGACGTAGCCGTAGCCGCGGCCGCTGATGTGGAAGGTGCCGTCTTTGTCAAAGGTCCAGATGTCCTTGGGGGCGTCATGGAAATCCGCCTTGGGATTGACGTGGTATTCCACGTTTCC
Organism: Prosthecobacter fluviatilis; assembly: GCF_055388355.1. Classification (NCBI taxonomy): domain Bacteria; kingdom Pseudomonadati; phylum Verrucomicrobiota; class Verrucomicrobiia; order Verrucomicrobiales; family Verrucomicrobiaceae; genus Prosthecobacter; species Prosthecobacter fluviatilis. The sequence goes on along the minus strand of NZ_AP043782.1, from coordinate 6,092,872 downwards.
AGATTTGATGACGTCGAGGAGGTTGATCTTCTGTTTGACGGGTTCGGCGGCGGACAGAAGTCCGGCGGCACACACGAAAAACACGGGGAGGAGTGAGAAGATGCGCATGAGATGATTACGACGTGGGTGGGCGTGTCATTACGGCCGGAGGCCACATGATGCAGACAGGATTGAGGGAAAACCGGGGGCTTTTGTGATGCGTGGCGCAGAGCGCTTTTTCCAGAGGGAGCTGAAGCTCCCGAGTACTTACTTCCCTTTGAACTCGCCGAGAGGATACAGCTCGTAGCGGCGCACGAACATTTCCGCGCCTTCGGTCTGCAGGAGGATTTTGCCTTCGGCAGGTTTGCAGTCGAAGGCTTCGTTCACCATCGTGCCGTTGACGAAGTACTGGAGCGTGTCGCCCTTGGCGATGACTTCGAGGCGGTTCCACTCACCGGAGGGAGACTCGACATCTTCACGGCCTCGGAAGCCGACTTTGTCCGCCCAGTCCACATCACGGTGTTTCCAGTTGATACGGCCAGCGGTGACGGTCTGACGAGGCTCGCCTTTCTTCCAGATTTTTTCCTTGTCGCGATCGAGCGCGTATTCGGCGGAGAGCGATGTCGTCAGCACAGTGCCGTCGGCAAGCTTGGGAGAAAGGACAAGGATGTCGCCAACACCGCCTTCGATGATCTGGGCCTCGATGCTGGCCATCCAGGTGTCGCCGAAGGCGCCGTGGGGGCCGTAGGCGTGGAGGAGGATGCCGTTGTCCTTGGCGGCCTTTTCACGCTTGCCCCAGGTCTTGGTGCCCCACTTGAATTCGAGCACGAGGTGGTAGTCGCGGAAATTTTCCTTGGTGGCGACGTAGCCGTAGCCGCGGCCGCTGATGTGGAAGGTGCCGTCTTTGTCAAAGGTCCAGATGTCCTTAGGGGCATCATGGAAATCCGCCTTGGGATTCACGTGGTACTCGACGTTGCCGGATTTGATGACGTCAAGAAGGTTGATCTTCGCTTTGACGGGTTCGATGGCGTGAATGAGGCCAACGGAGCAGACCGACAGCATGGACAAGAAAGGCAGGATGCGCATGAGGTGAGTATGGCGGGGGTGAGCGTATCATTACGGCGTGATGCAGCACGATGCAGACACGATTGAGGCCAAACTTGGTGCTTTTGTGACGGGACAGGGCGTGGAGGGAGCGGATGGTGCGCTTGCGCTGGCATCGCTACTCGATTGTGCGGGGCACGCGATTGAGGTGTGGCGTGGATACGAGCAGTATCGCTTCGATCAACCGCCCCGCTACAGGCTGAGATGGCTCCGCCATCTGGAGGCATTCAAAAATGGCTCTCGGCAACTCGACCGGAGCCGGCAGCTGCGCAGCCGCGAAGCATACCCAGTCCTGCAAGACGTGCGCTTTGGACTACGGAGCGATGAAGATTCGACGTTTTGAGAGCGGGCCAAAGCCCGGCAGCACGTTCATCCAGCCCTAAGAGAGCTTGTTGCGGAAGTCGGCGTAGCCGAATTTGCGAACAACGCGGTATTCCCGGGAGGCGGGATCGTAGATGGCGATGTCGGGATGGGGGACACCGTTGAAAGTGGTGGTTTTCACCATGGTATAATGTGCCATGTCCGCAAAGACGAGGCGCTGGCCGACGCGCAAAGGCTCAGGAAAGGAGAAGCCGCTGAGGACATCGCCGGCGAGGCAGGAGGTGCCCCCCATTTTGTACTCGTAGGGATGCTCTCCGGGGAGCCCTGCCCCGAAGATGTGAGGGCGGTAGGGCATCTCCAGGGTGTCCGGCATGTGGGCGGTGGCGGAGATATCGAGGATGGCGGTGGGCGTGGGGGCCTCGATGATGTCCTGCACTTCGGCAATGAGGTAGCCGGTGTTCAGGCCAGCAGCTTCGCCGGGCTCGATGTAAACGTCCTTGCCCCACTTCTCGCGGAAGGTGCGGAGGACGCGGATGAGAAGGTCCACATCGTAGTCTTTGCGCGTGATGTGATGGCCGCCGCCCATGTTGACCCACTGCACCTGCTTGAGGAGGCGGGGAAAGCGTTGTTCGACGGCCGCGACGGTGCGCTCGAGTACATCGCTGTCCTGTTCGCAGAGGGCGTGAAAGTGGAGGCCTTCGATGCCGGTGAGATCTTCGTCTTCGAGGAGGTCCGAGCGAATGCCGAGGCGGCAGCCGGGGGAGCAGGGATCGTAGAGAGACACCTCCACTTCAGAGTGTTCCGGGTTCACACGAATGCCGGGGCTGGGGGCGTGGCCGGTGGCGGCCTTGGCGGCATCCAGCATGGGCTTGAACTTCCGGAACTGAGCGAGGGAATTGAAGCTGAGATGATGCGAGATGGGGATGATCTCACGCATTTCATGCTCCTTGAAGGCCGGGGAGTATACATGCACCTCCTTGCCAAACTCCTGGGCCAGCAGCGCCTCATTCAGACCGCTGGCGCAGCAGCCGCTCAGATACTCCCGCATGATGGGGAACACACTGAACATGGAAAAGCCCTTCAGCGCCAGCAGCACACGCGCACCGGATTCGCTCTGCACCTGGGCGAGCTTCTCCATGTTTCGGCGCAGCAGTGCCACATCCACTACATACGCGGGTGTCTCGATGGCATTGATGTCAAAGGCCGGAAAAGGCTGCTCATAAACGTGCGGAGGAGTGAAGTCGGTGGTGGCCATTCAGGGAAATAACTGGGGCTGTAAAATAGGGAACGCCAGGCGCGGGAGACAAGCGGCAAAAATGACGAATAACGAAATCCGAATGACGAAATAAGTCCGAAACACGAATGTCGAAAACAACATCTCGACACTCGTCATCCGGATTGACTCATTCGTCATTTCCTATCGCTGCACCTTGGCGTCTCCGCCTTCGGCCAGTTTCTGGACTTCGGGGAAAGTAGCCATGCTGGTGTCTCCGGGGGTGGTCATGGCCAGGGCGCCATGCGCGGCACCGTAGTCCACCGCCTTCTGCGCGTCGTTTTCCACCAGCAGGCCGTGGATGAGACCGGCCACAAAGCTGTCACCAGCACCGATGCGGTCGAGGATGTCAAATCGCGGGTAGTTGCGGCTGCGGTGGAAGGAGCCCTTGTGCCAGCAGAGGGCACCCCAGTCATTGATGCTGGCGGTGTGCACGCGGCGCAGAGTGGCGGCGATGGTGTGCAGGTTCGGGTATTGCGCAGCGAGCTTTTCCATCATGGGGCGCAGCTTGGCGTCTTCAGCAGCGAAGATGTCGCTTGGATCTGTGGGCGTGGAGGAGGCGACAGGGGGATCATCGCTGAGCACGCCGATCATGACATTGACGTAGGGGGCGAGCTGGCGATTCAGTGCTTGGGAACCGGCAAAGCCGCCGCGCTCCTGCCAGAGGGACGGGCGGTAATTGAGGTCATAGCTCACGGTTACGCCGTGCTTCTTGGCAGCCTCGCAGGCCTGGATTGTGACCTCGGCGGTGGATTCGGAGAGCCCGGCAAAAATGCCGCCGGTGTGCAGCCATTTGCAACCCAGGGTGCCAAAGATGTAGTCAAAGTCGAAGTCGCCTGGCTTGATCTGCGAGGCCGCACTATGCCCGCGGTCCACGCTGCCTTTGGCGCCGCGCACGCCGAAGCCGCGCTCAGTGAAATTGATGGGGTTGCGCACACGCTTGCCCATACCGTCATACGGCACCCATTTGACGAGGGAGCTGTCCACACCGCCCTGAAAGATGAGGTCCTCGATGAGACGGCCGATTTCGTTGTCGGCAAACGCGGTCAAAATGCCGCTCCGCATGCCAAAGCAGCGACGCGCGCCGCGTGCCACATTGTACTCTCCGCCGCCCTCCCAGGCCGTGAACTGTCGGGAGGTGCGGACGCGTCCCTCGCCGGGGTCGAGGCGCAGGAGGACTTCACCGAGAGAGAGGAGGTCGTAGGCAGGTTGGGCGGGCATGAGGGCTAGATATGAAGCGCGGTGGGGCGGTGGCAAATAACTCCTCACTGGAAAATGCAGCCGTCGCAGATAAGCATGCGCGCACCATGAGCTCCCGCATCCTGACCGCCCTCGCACTCGCCGCCGTCTCCCTGCACGCCGCAGACACCTACTTCCCGCCACCCGACAGCGAAGGCGGCTGGCGCGAGGCCAAAACGGAGAAAGCATGCCGCGAACTCGCCGGCATGGACCTCAGTAAGATCGAGCCCGCCTACACCCTCTCCGAGCGAGCCACGGCGCATGGAGGGCTGCTGGTGGTGCACAAGGGCTACTTGGTGTTTGAAAAGTACTTCGGCCGCGCAAGCCGGAACTGCAATCCTGACATGGCCTCCACCGGCAAGGCCTTCTGCAGCATCGCCTGCGGCATCATGCTTCACGAGTTCAAAGACAAGATCCCCCAGGGACTCGATACCAAGGTCTTCACCGAGCAGTACCTGCCCGAAGCCTTTCCCCTCAATGATCCGCGCAAGGCCGACATCACCCTCGGCCAGCTCCTCTGCATGACCGGCGGTTACTGGGGCGAAGGCCAGACCCCCAGCGGCTATGTGAAAGGCGACCCCAAAACCCGCCCGCTCAAGCCCGTACCCGGCCAGAACATCAAGGACCTCGACAAGTCTTCCCTCAATGTCCCGCTGTGGATCGAGCCCGGTGGAGGCTACTCTTATTCCTCCCCTTCCCCGCACATCGCCAGCATCGTGCTCCGCCACGTCACCGGCATGGAGCTGAAGGACTACATCGACACCCGTCTCGCCAAGCCCCAGGGCTGGGGTGCCTGGGACTACTGCCTGCACCGTGGCGACTACGTGATGCCCCATGCCAACGGCGCTGGCAGCACCGCCCTGCATGCCACCGACGCCCTGCGCATGGGCTACTGCCTCGCCCACGGCGGCAAGTGGAAGGACAAGCAGCTCGTGCCTGCCGACTACATCAAAAAATGCCAGACCTGGAGCCCCTACAATCCGCACACGCCCTTCTCCCTCCAGTTTGAGCACAACGAAGACGGCCACGTGGCCGGTGTGCCCAAAGACGCCTTCTGGAAATCTGGCGCCGGCGGCTTCTGCCTCTACATCGTTCCCTCGCTCGATCTCGTCATCTACAAGCTCGGCGGCAAAGACGGCCAGTACGACCCCAAGCTCACCCTCATCCCCCAGCCCGAGCAGGATCACAGCCGCGACACCTGGCAGCCCAAGCTCGGCAACGGCTTCGACGAACCCGGCGGCGTCGCCAATCTGACCCGCGTCCTCGCCGCAGTTTGCGCGGCGGTGCGCCTCGACTGAGGGAGTCACATCCGCTCAATCCTGCCCCGCATTCCCATAGGCCAGTTGCGCGCGCAGCAGGTCGTGCAGCGTCACCACACCCAGCAGTCCCTGCTTCTCATCGCACAGCAGCACAATGCCTGCGCGTGATTCAATGATGCGCGACTGGATGGCACCGATGCTCTCCTGCGGCTCGGCCGTGACCGCAGGCTCGCACTCCGATGTCTCCTGGCTCAGCAGTGCACGCTCCATCTCACGGCGCGTCAGCAAGCCCGCCACTTTTCCATCCTTCACCACGGGAAAGCTGGAATAGGGATGCTTTTCCAGCACGGCGCGCATCGTCTCGCATCCTAGGTCCGGCAGCGACACAGGGTGGAAGTTCGCGATGCTGGACACCGGCATCTGCTGCCATGCACCGAGATCACGCGGCGGGATGATGTGGCTGAGGTGGTGGCCGTCCTGCTCCAGCACGGCCTCGTAAAAGTTTGCATGCATCATGCGGCGGCTGATCGCCTGGCTCACCAGCGCACCGAGCATGAGCGGCAGCACCAGAGAAAACTGGTGCGTCATTTCAAAGACAATCAGGATGCCCGTGACCGGCGCGCGCACCACCGCGCCCAGGCACGCACACATGCCCACCACCGCCAGCACCACCATGTCCGCCTCATGCAGCGGCAGCACCAGCCGCGCCAGTCCGGCGGCCGCCAGTCCCGCCATGCCGCCAAAAAACAGCGTGGGGGAAAAGATGCCTCCGCACCCGCCCAGCCCGTAGCACAGCACGGTGGCCAGCAGCTTGGCTGCCAGCAGCAGCGCCGCCAGCTTCCACTCCAGGTGGCCTGAGAGCGCATCTGAGAGGTCATGGTATCCCAGCCCAAACACGCCAAGACGCCCCGTGGCTTTCCACACCAGCACCCCCAGCACCCACGTCAGCAGCGCGCCCACCGCAGGCCGTGCCCACGGCGGCAGCGTCCGCTGCGTGCGCGACCACCCGCGCAGGCCCAGACTGCCCCGCTGAAACAGCAGCCCTGTAAACGTGGCGCACGCTGCCACCCACGGCGTCAGCACATACACCTGCCAGCCCGGTTCCTTCGTCACCACCATGCTGAAGGCCGGCTCCGCCCCCAGCGTGCCATGCACCACCAGCGCACCGATCACCGATGCCATGAGCACATTCCCCAGAAAGCGGCTGTTCAGATCTCCGATGATCTCCTCCAGCACAAACGTCACCGCCGCCAGAGGGGTGTTAAAGGCCGCCGCCAGTCCTGCCGCCGCGCCCGCCGCCGCAGGCATGCGGTGCTTCGACTTCACCAGCCCCAGCCGCGTGGCCATCACCGATCCCAGCGTGCCCGCCATCTGCACCGAGGGGCCCTCCCGCCCCAGGCTCATCCCGCTGCCAATGCTCAGCGCCCCGGCCACAAACTTCACCCACATGATGCGCGGAGGCGACCAGCCAAACTCCTTCCAAAAAGCCAGCTTCAGCTGCGGAATGCCGCTGCCCGCTGCAGCCGGACCCGCCACATGCAGCAGCACGCCCGAGGCCAGCGCCGCCGCCAGCATGAGCACCAGCGTACGCCACGCAAACGACTCCGGTGCCTGCACCGCCCAGGCCTCAAACGTGTGGCTGTAGAGCAGCTGAATGCACTCATGAAACGCCACCGCAATGCCCCCGCCCGCCACCCCATAGATCGCCGTCGCGGCATACAGGCGTGGACGTGGCGGCAGCTTGGCCAATAGGTTGCGGAGGCTCATCAGGACAAGAAGCATAGCCCCGCACACCGTCCACTCACGATCCCCGCATCAGGCTATTTTCAGCACGGCCTCACCTGCAAAAACGCCACAAACGTCCCGCACACCGCCACAAGTCACCCACACGCGAACAACGAAGATTGACAGATCCCCTTCCGCAAGCCTGTTCTCTCCCACCCATGAAGTCCCTCCCGCTCCTCGCGCTCCTGCTCACACTCACCACCTGCGCACTTGCCGCCGACAAGCCCTCCAAGCCCAAGGCAGCCGCAGCCGACGCGCCAACGACACCTTCACCCTGGGGCGACTTCGTGGAAAAAGACTTCCCCTTCTTCAGCAGCGTGCTGGATGCCCGGGAAATCGGTGGAGGCTTCCCGAAAGACAATCTGACCCCGCGAGGCATCATCCTCAATCTCGGCAACAACCTCTGGGCCTGCTTTGACACGGATCTGCTGCGCATCGCCGCCATCTGGGAAGGCGAACCCGGCAAGCCACCCGTCACGCCCGATGCGCTGGCACCAGGGTCGTACCATGTGGCGGGACAGAAGACGAAGGACGGGCAGGAGTATCTGCCGAAGCCGATTGGCAAGGTGTGGCTGGCGAATGGGATTTATCCGGGGTGGCAGATTGGGGAGACGCCGAACTTTGTGGATCCGCGTGAGGCGACGCCGAGTCCGGAAGAGGTGGGAAGAGGGCCGGTTGCTGGCTCGCAGTTCAAGGACATCCATTTCTCCTACACGCACATGACAGAAGAAGGAAAGGTCGGCAGCTGGTTTTTGGATTATTCGATCAATGGCGTTCCCGTCTCGGAAAAGATCGCCGTGATGTCGGTGTTTCATACCGACATACCAGAAAATCAGCCTTCTCTTAAGTTTGCAACCACACGCCAAATGAGAGTTGGGCCTCACACAAAGCCCCTTATTGCCATTTGCGGAAAATGCGAACCCTCAAGCGAGTGCAAAGCTTACTTTGTTGTCGGCGACAAAGGTAAACCCGCCGAGGCTCAACTCAAATCTTCCGATGGAATTCAATGGCTATGCCTGTCGCCTTCTAAGGAGCCAACTCAACTCTATGTCACGCACGAGACCAGCATGCTAGATCGGAAAAAATATCCGAATGCAGGAGCTGGTCGGCCATTTGGCAGTGAAATACCCGGAATATTTAACGGCGAACAAAGTACCACCGCCACACTCTCCACCAAACCCGACGCCTACGTTATCGACGAAATCCCGCTTCCCCTCGACAACCCCTGGAAGCGCAACGTCCGTCTCGCGGATCTCGCTTTCCTTAATGACCAGGGCGATGCCGCAGGCGTCACCTTCGATGGCGATGTGTGGCTGATCTCCGGCCTGAAGGGCGATCTCGAAAAAGTCACCTGGAAGCGCTTCGCCAGCGGTCTCCACGAGCCCATGAGCATCGTCGTGCGTGGTAGCGACATCCTCGTCTTCGACCGCAACGGCATCTGGAAGCTCGTCGATACCAACAACGACAAGGAGTGCGACCGCTATGAGATATTCTGCAACCTCTTCGCTCAAACCGCCGAGACGCGCGAGTTCCCCAACTCCATGAAGCTCGGCCCCAAGGGCGAGCTCTACATCTCCAAAGGCGGCCAGGAAGGCACCACCTATGGCAAGCACAACGGCACCGTCATCAAAGTGGCACCCGATGGCAAATCCATCGAGGTCATCGGCTACGGCCTGCGTCAGCCCTTCATCGGCGTGAATCCAAAAACGGGCCTCGTCACCGCCAGCGACCAGCAGGGCAACTACGTCCCCTCCACGCCGCTGCACATCATCTCAGACCACCACTTCTACGGCCACCTGCCCACCATCGCGCCCAAGGAGAAATACCCCGAGACCATCACCGAGCCCCTCACCTGGCTGCCGCATCCGGTGAACCCCAGCGGCGTCACCCAGACCTGGCTCATCGGCGCCAAGATGGGACCCGTGAACGACGAGCTCATCCACATCGGCTACAACCGGCCGGAGCTGTTCCGCGTGCTGATGAACACGCACTTTGAAAAGCCCCAGGCCGCCGTCGTCAGCTTCAACCGCAATTTCGACTTCCCCACGCTCAATGCAGTCGTCAATCCCGCCGACGGCCAGCTTTACGTCACCGGCTTCCAGGTCTGGGGCACAGTAGTGAAAAAGATCAGCGGCCTCGCCCGCGTGCGCTACACCGACAAGCCGCGCGTGCTCATCAAGGAAGTCACCCCGACAGACAAAGGCCTGCTCCTGCGCTTCAATGCCAAGCTGGACCCCACGCTGGCCACCAATCCCGACAGCTACAACGGCGAGCGCTGGAACTACAAGCGCACCTTTGAGTATGGCTCCCCGCACCTCAAACCCGACGGCAGCAGCGGCCAGGAATGGATGACCGCCAGCAGCGCCTATCTCAGCAAGGACGGCATGAGCGTGCTCGTCGGCTTCCCCGACATGAAGGCCGGCATCCACCAGATGCGCATCGGCTGGGGCCTCAAAAGCGCCGACGGCCTCAAGGCTGAAAACACCGCCTACTTCTCCCCCTGGGAACTCCTCACCTTCGACGCCAAAAAGGAAGGCTTTGACGAAAACCTCAAGGTGGACCTGACCCCACGCAAGGCCGTCGCCGCCACCACTGTGAAAGCCACAGCCGAAGAAGGCGAGCGCCTCTACCAGATGTTTGGCTGCATGGCCTGCCACAGCACCGACGGCACCCTCGTCGGCAAAGTCGGCCCCAGTTGGAAAGGCCTCTACGGGAGCGAGCGCGAAATCGCCAAAGGCCAGAAAGGCAAGTTCAAAGCCGACGAAGCCTACCTCCGCGAATCCATCCTCAATCCAAGCGCAAAGGTCGTGAAAGGCTTTGAGAAATTCGACACGGGAATGCCCATCTACAATGGCATCCTCAACGACTCCCAGATCGAAAGCCTGATTTTGTACATCAAGAGCCTGAAGTAGCGCACGCGTCCCACTTGCCAAGTAGCCCTGTTCCTGCGGAACAGGGAAACGCTCCGCTCATGCCAGGAGCCATTGAAAATAGGTCTGCATGCGCTGCACGTGCAGCAGTGCTGGTAGGGCCCCGCTGTGTCGGGGCCGAAGTTTTGGGTCTACGGCGTCGCGGGTGCTGAAAAAGGTGCGCCGTCCTTGGGATGTCGAAAGGAGGGGGGCGGGCCTCGATGGACTCCAGTCGCATGTTACCCCAGCGCTCCGAGGCTTCTTTTCAACTGTTGCTGGTATAAGAGCCCAGCATGAGGGACCACCGCACGCTCAATGCGCAGCGGAGCTGAACCTTGTTGCACAGCAACAAGGCTACTTTAGCTCAAACTCCTCAGCGCTTCCCTGATCAGCTTGTCCGCTGTATCCATGCCCGGCTGCTTGGCCAGATCATTCACCACCTTGATCGCTTCGCTCTGCTTGTAGCCTAGCGCGATCAGGCCCAGCACCGCATCTGACTGCGCCTCCTGCTTCGGATCATGCGCGCCCTTCGCGGTGCGGGAGGCCTGCCACGCCTCCACCACGCCCACCTTGTCCTTCAGCTCCAACACGATTCGCTCGGCGGTCTTGCCGCCCACGCCCTTAATGCGGGAGAGCGATTTCACATCGCCGCTGATCACCGCATCCTTGAACGCTGCCACCGGCATGCCGCTGATCACGCTCAGCGCCATCTTCGGCCCGATCCCCGACACCCGGTCCATCAGCAGGCGGAAGAGATCGCGCTCATCCGAGGTCATAAAACCAAAGAGAGTGTGCTCGCGCTCCGTCACGTGGTAGTGCGTCAGCAGCTGCACTTCCTCGCCCATCTGCGGCAGCCTGTCGAAGGTGCTCAGCGGAATGAGCACGACATACCCCACGCCATGGACATCCAGCGTGGCACGGTGAGGAAGAGCTTCGGCCAGGCGGCCGCGAAGAAAGGCGATCATGCCGCCATGAAGGCGGAAGGGCGCAAAGGTGCAAGCACTGGTTTGCAGCTTCTCAACCTCCACCACGCTCGCACGACAAAATGGCCGCCTTCAGGCCTGCCTTCGCGTTGTGCGGACCACTCTTTGACGCCACAAAAAAACGCCCTGCAGCGATGGCTCACCGCAGGGCGCTCTGATCTTTCTTGGCAGCCTTACGCCGACAGCTTCTCCATCAGCTTCTGCGTGCGCTCGATGATCCGCTGCGGCTCATCCAGCAGCCCGGCGGAGAGCAGCGCATTGTCCAGAATCTGCTCGGTGATGAGCCCGGCGGTTTCCGGGTCCTTGGCGCGCAGGCCGGAGAGATTGCGCACCAGCGGGTGGCGTGGGTTGATTTCAAAGATCACCTTCGAGCCCGGCATGTCGCCGTCCTTGCCCATGGCCTTCATCATCTGGCGGATCTGCGGGCTCATCTCGCCCTCGGGGGTGAGCACCAGCGCAGGGCTGCCCACGAGGCGTTTGCCCGTGCGCACCGTTTCCACCTGGGTGGAAAGGCGCTCCTTGATCCAGTCGCAGAGGGAGGTGGCATCTGCCTCCGCCAGAGCCTCGCCCTCCTCGCTGCTGTCGCCGAGGTCGATGTCCGGGGCGTTCACAGACTTCAGGTCCTTGTCCTCAAACTTGTTCAGGCTGGAGATCACATACTCGTCGATGTGCTCAAACATGTAGAGCACTTCATAGCCCTTCGCCTTGAAAGCGGCGACGTACGGGCCGCTTTCGATGGAGCTGCGCGAGGTGGCCACCTGATAGTAGATCTCCTTCTGCCCTTCCTTCATGCGCTTCACGTAGTCGCTCAGGCTCACGGTCTCGCCGGGCTCGGTCATGCTGGACTCAAAGCGCAGCAGCTTGGCGATGGCGTCGCGGTTCGTGTAATCCGTGGCGATGCCCTCTTTGAAGAAGCGGCTGAAGTTCGAGTAGAACTCATTGTATTTCTTCGGGTCCTCCACGGCTTCCTTGTCCAGGTGCTTGAGCAGGCGCTTCACCACCACGTCTCCCAGCTTCTTCACCAGCGCGCTGTCCTGCATGGACTCGCGGGAGATGTTCAGCGGCAGGTCTTCGCTGTCAATCACACCACGCACAAAGCGCATCCACTCCGGCAGCAGCTTCTTCGGCTTCGGGTCGATCAGCACCTTCTTGCAGTACAGGCCCACATTCGGCTCCATCTGGCCCATGCCAAAGGACTCCATGTTCTGCGTCGGGGTGAAGAGCAGCGCATTGATGGCGATGGGGGACTCGGCCTGGAAATGCAGGCGGTAGCTCGGCTCATCAAAGGCGTGCGCCGCAAAGCGGTAAAACTCCGTGTACTGCTCATCGGTGATGCCGTCCTTCGACTTCAGCCACAGCGCCTCCACCGTGTTCACGCGCTCGCCGTCCAGCATGACGGGGAAGCTCACAAAGTTGGAATACTTTTCCAGGATCTGCTTCACGCGGTGCTTCTGGGCAAACTCCGCCGCATCTTCCTTCAAGTGCAGCACGATCTTGCAGCCGCGTGCCTGGTCGGAGGAGTCGTCGATGGTGTAGCTGGTGCTACCATCGCTGGTCCAGATGAGGTGTTCGCCCTCCTTGCGCCAGGAGTGCGTATGCACCTCCACCTTGTCCGCCACCATAAAGGCGGAGTAGAAGCCCACGCCAAACTGGCCAATGAGCTGCGCGTCGTTCTGCTTGCCCGCGTTTTTCAGCGCGGCGGCAAAGGCCTTGGAGCCCGAGTGGGCGATGGTGCCCAGGTTTTCCACCAACTCGGCGCGTGTCATGCCGATGCCGTGGTCGGCGATGGTCAGCGTGCGGGCGGCTTCATCCGTGGTGATGCTAATCTCCAGCGCGGCGGTGTCATCAAAGACCTCCTTCTCCGTCAGCTGCGTCAGGCGCATCTTCTCCATCGCATCAGACGCATTGGACACCAGCTCACGGATGAAGATCTCGCGGTCGGTGTAGAGGCTGTGAATGACGATATCGAGGACTTGTTTGACTTCGGCCTGGAATTCGTGTGTCTGGCTCATGGTTGTTATGGGTTTTGAGGGTTAGGGGGCGGAGAGAGTAGCTGGTGGAAAACGCGGGTCAAGAGCTGCGCGGTGCAAGATGGCTGGGCCAAAGAATCGCCACAGTCATTCCACCCCGTCCCCTTGACTTTCCCACGCGCTCCCGCACACTCGCCGCCTCTATGGGACTTTTCGATTCTCTCGCCAAAAACGCGCTGGGCGGCATGCTCGGCGGTCAGGACCCCGCAGCCATGCTCTCCAGCCTGCTCAGCGAGGCCGGTGGCCTCAGCGGCATGATGTCCAAATTTCAATCCGCAGGCTTTGGCGAGGCCTTCTCCTCCTGGGTCGGCACCGGGGCCAATCAGCCCATCACCCCCGAGCAGATGCAGCAGGCCATCGGCCTCGACTCCCTCCAGGCTCTCGCCGCCAAGGTGGGCATGCGGGACAGCACCGTTCTCCCCCTGCTGGCGCAGTTCCTTCCGCAGGTCATCGACAAGCTGACCCCTCAGGGCCAGATCCACGAAGATCACCCCACCGGCAGCCAGATCCAGAGCGTGCTCACCAGCGTCATCAGCAGCAGCTTCGGCGGCCTGTTTGGCGGCGGTCGCTGAGATTCCCTGCGCCTCGGCGCGCCTCCTGCACGTATTCACGCTTATGCTACGCCTGGCCCTCAAGATGCTCTTTGGCGACACGGCGAAGTATCTCATGCTCGTCGCAGGGCTGGCCGTGGCCACCTTTCTCATGGCGCAGCAGACCGCCGTCTTCTGCGGGCTGATGAACTGGACCAAGTCCACCCTGAAAAACGTGCCAGCCCCCATCTGGGTGGTGGAGGACAAGGTGGAGCAGGTCAATGAAACCAATCCGCTGCTGGACACCGACGTGGCCCGTGTGCGCAGCGTCAAAAGCGTGGCCTGGGCCAGCCCCATCTACTCCGGCATCCAGCGCGTGCGTCTGGAAAACGGCAACTTCAAGATGATCCAGCTCATTGGCATCGACTCCAACACCCTTGCCGGAGCCCCGGCCAAGATGCTTGCGGGGGATTTGATGAAGCTGCGCCTGCCGCACTCTGTCGTCATCGACGACCTCGGCGTCACGCGCCTGGCCCGCAAACGCGGTGAACAGGTGAAGGTGGGCGATGTCTTCGAGCTCAACGACCAGGAGGCCCGCGTGGTGGGCATCGCCGATGCAGTGACCTCCTTCACCGGCGGCCCCTATGTCTGGACCACTTACGAGCGCGCCCTGCAGTATGTGCCCCCTCAACGCAAGATGCTGCAGGCCGTGATTTGCGCCCCACGCGAAGGCGTCAGCCTGGAGCAGGCTGTCGAGGACATCCGCCGCACCACCGGGCTCAAGGCCTTCATCAATCGCGAGGCCAATTTCAGCGAGTTCTGGGCCCAGCGCGGAGGTGGCGAGACCAACAACTTCAGTGTCTCGACCGTGTGGTGGTATGTGAAGAACACCGGCATTCCCATCTCCTTTGGCACCACAGTCATCATCGGCCTGCTGGTGGGCATGGCCGTGAGCTGCCAGACCTTCTACTCCTTTGTGCTGGAAAACATGCGCCACCTCGGCGCGCTCAAGGCCATGGGCGCCTCCAACGGCACCCTCTGCCTCATGCTCATCACCCAGGCCTTCACCGTTGGCATCATCGGCTACGGCATCGGCCTGCTGGGCACCTCCGGCTTTGCCATGGGCGCGCTGAAGAATGAGCAGCCCCCCTTCTACATGCCGGAGTTTGTCCCCTTCGCAGTACTGGGCGTCGTCCTCAGCATCTGCGCCCTGGCCGCCCTTCTCGGCATCTGGCGCGTGAGCAAGCTGGAACCCGCGATGGTGTTCCGGAGCTGAGTGCGACTGACACTCCCGCCCGTTGATCATCGCTCACGGATGGCTGATGCCATGCTGTGCTGAAAACGGGTTTGATGGCGAAAGCACGAGCAGACGGAGGGGGATCATCTTGATGCCCACACATGCGGCGTGTTTGCGGATGAATCGAGCACGCTGGGCGATGCGGGAATGTGTGGGATCGGGACGATCCCACTCCGCCGGAGCACTGCCTGCCCGCAGAGCGAACGCAGTGAGGCAATGCCCATCGCACTCCAAACCACCGCCCCCTACTCCAGCTGCAGCTTCGCCAGCGAGCCATACAGGCCGCCGGGGCGGGCCACCAGCTCCTCATGTGTGCCGCGCTCCAGGATGGCGCCGCCGGACATGACGAGGATCTGGTCGCAACGCCTCACGGTGCTGAGACGATGCGCGATGATGATGCTGGTGCGGTTTTCCATCAGCTTGTCCAGCGCGTCCTGAACCAGACGCTCGCTTTCGGCGTCGAGGCTGCTGGTGGCTTCGTCGAGAATCAGGATGGCCGGATCGGCAAGAATGGCGCGTGCGATGGCGATGCGCTGGCGCTGGCCGCCGGAGAGCTGCGTGCCGCGGTCTCCCACCAGCGTCTGGTAGCCTTCCGTCAGGCCCGCGATGAAATCGTGCGCATTGGCCTTTTTGGCCGCGCTGATGATCTCCTCCTCGGTGGCGTCCGGCTTGCCGTAGGCGATGTTTTCCCGGATGCTGCCGCCAAAGAGCAGCACCTCTTGCGGCACCAGCGCGAGATTCCGCCGCAGCGTGGTCAGCGACATGTCACGAATGGGCTGCCCGTCGATGCGGATCTCCCCGCTCGTCGGGTCATAAAAGCGGAACAGCAGGGACACGCTGGTGCTCTTGCCCGAGCCACTCGGACCCACGAGAGCGATACGCTGCCCGGCCTTGGCCTGCAGGCTGAAATCCCGCAGCACTACGGCCTCTGGCCGCGTGGGGTAGGCAAAGCTCACGTCGCGCATGTCGATCTCGCCTTTGAAGTGCAGCTTGGCCACATTGTCGTCTTCGGGCTCAGTGTCATCCCGCAGGATCTCGCGCACACGCTCCGTGGCACCCAGAGAGCGCTGGAGCTGGGTGATCAGTTCCGGAAATTGCATGAAGGACGCTGCGATCATGCCGCTGAGCCCCGCAAACTGCGTCAGCTCCTCCTTGCCAATGCCGCCGTCATTGAGCATGCGCATGGCAAACCACGTGACCAGGATCAACGCCACGCTGAAGGCAAAGATGATGAAGGCGATGAAAGACGCCCGCGGCACCGCAGCGCGCAGCACGGTGCGCAGGTACTCGCTCAGATTCTTGTCATAACGCGCCAGCTCATACGCCTCGTTGCGGAAGGCCTTCACGCTCACGATGCTCTGCAGGCTCTCGTCCACCACCACCTGGGAGGCGGCCAGATTGTCCTGCGCACGGCGCGTCAGCTTGCGGATGCGAGCGCCAAAGATGGCGATCATCACGATCACCACCGGGATCGTGCCCACCATGAAGAGAGAGAGCTTCACGGACATGTTCAGGATCAGCACCAGACAGAGCGAGAGCATGACCGTGTGCCGGATCAGCATCGGAATTGTGACCACCAGCGTCTCGCGCATGGCCTCCACATCATTGGCCAGCCGGGAGGCCAGCTCGCCCACACGGCGGTGGTTCAGCGTCCCCATCGGCAGGCGGATGATGCGGCTGAAAGTATCCAGCCTCAGGGCCGCCAGCGCACGCTCGGAGGCCTTGGCAAAGAGCATGATGCGGAAAAACGCGATTACCGCCTGCGCGGAAATCAGTGCTACAAGATACCAGACACTGTGATTCAGTTCGGCCATCCATTCCGGCCCATGAGCGCCACCAATCCCCTTTCCGGCCACCGCCGCCAGCTCCTTGATGAAGAGGATCGTCATGCCGCCCGTGATCGCCAGCGCGATCAGTGCGGGGATGAACACATTGTAGTGCGGACGCAGGTAGTTCAGGAAAAAGCCAGCGTCTTTCCACGCCGCACGGTCCCACAGTTTTTTACTCGCTCGTTCTTCAGCCATGATGGTTATTCTTCTAATCGACACGCACCGTCCAGCGCAGCGTGGGTTTGTCAGTCAGCTCCAAAACGCTGAGGCTTTCAGCATCATCCCCCTGACGTCTGCTTCGCGTGAGGAAATAATCACGCCCACCTCCGCTAAAGCGCACGTTCAGTCCAAGCTGGCTGTTGCCATTTCCCAGAGCCCACTCGTGACGGTACAAATAGCTTTTTGGCAGGGAGATCGTCAGCCTGCGCCCACCACCGGCAGAACTGGTGAGAGCCGCCTGGATTTCCTTCGGGTCAAACACAGCTGCATAGCCGCTGCCAAACGCCCAAGGAGCGATCGGACTGACCTCCAAATCACCATCGGCAGCTTTACCGCTGATGCGAAGCGCCGCCGTAGCCCCGGGTGTCAGGCGCTCGCCATAGCTGCGGGCGTCGATGTTTAGCAGGAGCTCAAATGCCTTGCCGGAGGAATCGTCCACAAGACTGACGCCGGTCAGGTCAAGCGTAAGAAACAGCTTCATGCTGTCCGCATCTGCCCGCAGTGTCACAGCACTTTCCTGAGCATCCGCAGCACTCAGTTTCACAGACTCTTTCAGCCCCATGTTGCGGGTGAGCTCGACGTCACGGTCAAAAATCTGCCTCCCCCCATTCGAACTCAAGGCCAGCTTGAGTGGCAGCACCCGGCGAAACTGATTCTGACCTTCAGATGGAAGCGGCAGCGCGAGCTTGAGAAGCTCCGAGTTGCCGGCATCCAGCGCCAGCTTTCCAGCCTGCTTTTTTCCAGCCCATTCAGACTCCCATGCCACGGAGAGCCCGGTGCCAGCGCTATTTTCGATTTCAAGTTCAGGGGAGAACTCCGCCTCCTGATTGAAAGCCACACGTGCGTTCCAGGCAATGCTGAACGGACGCAGAGTCACGACGATGTCCTCGATTCGGGACTGTTTGCCAGCCACCACAAGAACAGGCAGGCGCATTCTGCCATCGACCAGCGGCAGCTCCCTGGTGTCGGTAATGGCGTAACTGAGCTTCACCGTCTGCTTTGCGCCAGCATTCAGCTGAAATTCCGGATTGGTGTCTTTGGGCTTTAACCCTGCGGGCACCAGCGGCAGCACAGTCAGGGCCAGAGGTTCGCGGCGAGTGTTGGCCAGCAAAAATTCCAGCGTCATCTGCCCCTGGCCCGCCAACGTCGCTGTGGCAGCACTGATTTCCCAAGAAACCGCAGGCGCGCCCTGCATCACATCCTGGTACAGGATGCGCCCCATTTCCGCATGCATGGCGGTCGTGGGTGTCATCGGCCCTTGAGACGAAGGGGAGTTCAGCAAACTTTGATACTGCTGCATCAAGGCTGGGAAGATTTGGTCCGCTCCCTTCGCGCCTGCGGGAGCCTCAAGAAGGCGTGACAAATCGCCCATGTCTGAGAAAATGACCCCTTCCCGGATGCTGGCTTCACGCAGCACACAGGAAGGGCCGCGTGTGCATGCCAGACTGGCCTCCTCCGGTTCTGCCGCCTGAGGAACAGGGCCGGCAACGATCACTTCAAGATGTTTGCCACGCGCCGTGTCCAGCAGACTGCGAAATGCCACCGCCACATCCGCTGCAGACACACCTGCCAGCCCGTCTTCCAGTCCTTGGGCCAGCAGCACCAGGTCCGGCAGCCCCTGAAAGCCTAAGGTCGAGAGGGCCGAGGCCGCAGACATGATGCTGGAGGTTTGGACAGGCTGAATCAAAATTTCCGGCCCCATCACCTTGGAATCCTTGTCGCGCAATTTGCCACCCGGGCGCACAATGCGTACGCCGCCGGTGTAGTAAAACTGTGATGCCAGCTTTTTCGCAAAGACACCGGCAAAGCTTTTGAGCATCGGATCCACACCGGCTTCAGACGTCACTCCATCCAAGATCGCATCTCCCAGCACTACGATCTGCACACGCTCACGGCGCGTAAGCTTCAGCAGCGTCTGCGGCAGATATTTCCTCCAGCGATCCCGCTGGACAGGAGAAAGATCGAAATAGGTCTGAGGCAGCACGACCGGCGAAGGCAGTTTTTCTTCAGCAGCTCGCGCCGCAGCCTGGAGGGCCGGCAAGTCCGGCACTGTTTCAGCAGCAGGTACAGGAGCCGCAGGCACCGGGGTGGCAGGTGCCTGAGCCCGGAGACCGGTCACGCCCAGCAACGCCAGAGTGCCGAGGATGGAGAATGTCTTGCGGTTGGAAAACATGCGCCCGCTATCTCAGCGAGCCCGGCCACGGCTGCAACCGGCGAGTGCGTTTATGGCACAGGGTTGCGCAGCGGGCCGGTTTCGTCATCATCTGCCCCAACCATGTCCACCCTAGCCCCAGCCGCCGTCCTCTACGAAGCCAAGAAGCCCCTGCGCGTCGAGGAGGTCAAAGTGCTGCCGCCCCAGGCGGGAGAGGTCACCGTGCGGATGAAGGCCGCCGGCGTCTGCCACAGCGACCTGCATGTGATGAAGGGAGACCTCTCCATGCCCATGCCCATCATCCTCGGGCACGAGGGCAGCGGCGTCATCGAGGCCATAGGAGAGGGCGTCACCTCCGTGGAGGTGGGAGATCACGTCATTCTCGTCTGGCGTGGCTCCTGCGGGAAATGCGAGTACTGCAGCAGCGGCCGCCCCGCACTGTGCGACATGGGCACCGCCATGCGCTTCACCGGCCTCATGCCGGATGGCACCACCCGCTTTCAAAACTCCGCCGGAGAGAGCATCCGCCACTACGCCGGCGTCTCCGCCTTCTCCTCCCTGGCCACCATGCCCCAGGCCTCCGTGGTGAAGATCCCCAAGGAGTTCTCCTTTGAAAAAGCCGCGCTCATCGGCTGCGGCGTCATCACCGGCGTGGGCGCGGTGGAAAAAGCCGCCCGCGTGCAGCCCAACAGCACCGTGGCCGTCATCGGCTGCGGCGGCATCGGGCTCAATATCGTGCAGGGTGCACGCATGGCCGGGGCGCGCCAGATCATCGCCGTGGACAAATTCAGCCGCAAGGAAGCCGACGCCCGCCAGTTCGGCGCCACCGACTACGTGGACGTGAACGCCGGCGACCCCGTGCAGGCCATCAAAGACCTCACCGATGGCAAAGGCGTGGACTACGCCTTCGAGGCATACGGCTCCGGCAAGACCGCCGAGCAGGCCTTTGACGCCACCAAGAAAGGCGGCATGTGCGTCATGGTGGGCATCACCAGCGCCGCCGACCGCGCCAGCATCAATGTAAACCAGCTCGTCTATGCCGAGAAAACCCTGCGCGGCAGCCTCTACGGCAGCACCCAGCCCCGCAAAGACCTGCTCCTCCTCATCGCCATGCACCAATCCGGCAGGCTGATGCTCGATGAGCTGGTAACGAAGCGGTATCCGCTGGAGGGCATCAATGAAGCGTATGCTGCGCTGCAGCGCGGTGAGGTGGCGCGGAGTTTGATCGTGTTTGAGTGAGGGAGCCGTAAAGCTTCTTCAAAAGATAGGGGTGATTACCTTGCCAAATATCTGCAGAACGGCCCATGCATACCAAAACGCTGGCGCACAGACGGCAGCACCTACGAGTGCGCGCCACCACCCACGCATACCGAGATGCTGAACGAAGCTGCACAGGACCGGAACTAGAACAGCAGCCACGCACAACCAGCCAAAGTGCTGTTCCACCCAGTTCCAACAACGATCCGCCCACAGGGTTCGATCTTCGGCGTTGGCCACGAGCAACTGATGCTTGTGGAGAAATGCAATTTTCAGTCGAACAGCATGATGCGTCGCTAGCGCAGTGAAAGGCGCCATTGCCCAGGCGGCCATTTCCAGTGCTCGAGCACTGGCGATTTGCCATTTCATGCCAGAGCCCGCTTCAGTGCGTTCCTAGTCATCTGCTGCACGCGCTCATCCGGCCCGTGCGGGCGGGAGAAGTGGCTCCAGGGGATCATGTGGCCGGGGGGATCGCTGAGGCCCTGGCACCAGAAAATCGTCGTGGCGTTGAAGACGATGTTTTTCTTTGGGCCTTCATAAACCGTGGCGGCGTATTTGCCCAACCGCGTGCCGCTGGCCCACACATTGCCTTCGCCCACCACCTCCAACCCCGGACGCGCCGTGTCGGGATCGCCGTGAAACTCCCAGCCCACGAGACCGGGGATGCTGTCCCCTTTCTTCATACCCGTGCCTTCAAACAGCCAGTGCTCCGGCTTGGCGCAGGTCCAGTCGCCGCCGCCGTTGAAAGGCACCGTCGTGCGCGCGCCGATGATGTCGCGCTCATCCGGCCCCGGATTCTCAAACGGGCCCAGCACTTTCGAGTACGCCTCCTTCTCCTCCTCGCGGAATTCGCCGTAGCAGGTCTCGCGGGTCAGGCGGCGGTTTGCTTCGCCCTTCGCATTCGGGGTAAAGGGCGTGACCATATACACATCGTTGGCCGAGAGCCACAGCACGCTCAGACCGTCCGCAATGGCCTGCTTCACGTTCGCATACTGGCGCATGTCCCAGTATTCATCATGGCCCACGCTGATCATCGACTTCGCGCGCGCCAGATTGGCGGGGTTCAGATTGTCCACATTGGAGCAGTAGGTCACATCGTAGCCCTCCTTCTCGAGCCAGTAGCATAGCGGATACTCCCACAGCAAAAACTCACCGCTGCCCATGCTCTGCGGATTGTCAAAGATCTGCACGTATTTGCCATACGGGCGGTCAAAGCTCACGCTCACACCGGGGGCATGCGCCGCGCGCGGATCGGTGTAGAGGGACTCGTTCACCGGCCAGCGGTTGTAGGCCTGCCAGGTGTTGTCGCTGCATTGGAAAAGGATGTCCGCCGGACGGTCGTCCGTGACGATGAAGACGATGTAGCTCTGCCAGTAGGGCTTGTCAGCAGCTTCGGGGATCGTGCTCAGTCTTCCCAGATACACACCGCTGGGCCAGTCCTGCGGGATCGTCAGCGTGGTGCTGGCCTCCCACCGGCACTCGCGCAGGCGCTTGTCCGCCATCTCCGGCACGGGCTGCTCCTTGCCCTCGAAGGGGCCGAGTGTGGTCATGAGCCGCGCACCCGAGCCGCCGTAGTAGCCCATGCGGAAAATCTCGACGCTGAAGCGCGCCACCGGCCGCGTGCTCACAAAGATGTCCATCTTCTCCCCCGCCTTCACCGACTGTCGCGAGCAGTAGCCCTCGATGAGAGAGGTGCGGTAAGACTTCGCGCCATCCGGACGCATGCGCGTGAGCTGAAAGCTGGCCCCCGCCTTCGCATTCTCAGCCTTGATCAGCTCCGGCTGCCTCTTCGTGGTGGGTGCCGCCATCAGCTTGCGGGCACTGGTCATTGCGGCAACGGCACTGGTGGTCTTGATGAATTCGCGGCGGTCCATAGTTGGAGCAATACGGGCCGGAAGCGTCGCGTATAGCAGCCTATGCCGATTCATCTGACCTCCCGCCGAAATTTCATCGCCCAGATGGGTGCCGCAGCAGCCCTGGCACACAGCAGTGCTGGTGCAGCCGAGGTGGATGAAAACCTCATCGCCATTCTCAATGACACCCATGTGGGCGGCAAGCACCCGGCCACGGCCTCCATCCCCACGCACCTGCGTGACACCGTCGCCTGGCTCGTGGCCCAGCCCAAGCGTCCTGCGGCAGTCGTCATCAATGGCGACCTGGCGCTCAATAGCGGCCTGCCGGACGACTACACCCATTTTGCCAAACTGATCGCCCCGCTGCATGAGGCGGGCATCCCCGTGCACCTCAGCATGGGCAACCACGATGACCGCGATGTCTTTTATCAAGTGCTGACCGCTGAAAAGCCCGCCACCGCAGCCGTGGCCTCCAAGCACGTCGGTGTAGTGCAGACCGCTCGTGCCAATCTCTTTCTGCTCGACTCCCTCAAAGCGCGCATGGTGGCGCAGGGACTGCTCGGGGATGAGCAGCTCGCCTGGCTGGCCAAGGCTCTGGACACACACGCCAACAAGCCCGCGCTCGTCTTTGCCCATCACAATCCGCGCCTTGGTGGCGAAGAGAAGCACTTCCCCGGCGGCCTGGAGGACTCCGAGCCGCTGTGGGAGCTGCTGGTCGCCCGCCCGCAGGTGAAGGCCTACATCCATGGGCACATCCACCACCGCAATTTTTTCCACCACCGCGGCATCCACATCCTCAATACCCCGGCCACCTCCTATGTGTCCAATCCCAAGGAAAGCACCACCGGCTGGACCATGGCCACGCTGAGCGCCACCGGCGGCAGCTTCACCACCCACACGCACCTGCCGGAGCACGAGTGGAATGGTGCGAAGGTCGATCTCCAGTGGCGGACGTGAAAACCGCTCACTTATTTTCGTTTCGCAAGAACGCGCCTCTCGCCGCGTAGGTTCTGGACGGTCATGTCCTCTCACGTTCCAGAGATTCGTATTTCGCGGCGCAGCCTGCTTCATGCAGGTGGCGTGGGGATGCTAGGCTATGGGCTGAACCAACTCGCTGCATTGGGCGCGCCCTCGTCACGCCCCGGCATCGGGATCGGCAAGGCGAAGTCCGTCATCATGATCTTCAATGGCGGCGCTCCTAGCCACATCGACCTCTGGGATCCCAAGCCCGACGGCCCCTCGGAGATTCGCGGTGAGTTCAAGACCATCCGCACCAGCGTGCCCGGCATCCACGTCACCGAGCTGCTGCCGCAGATGGCAAAGCGCATGGACAAGCTGGCACTCATCCGCTCCGTGCACCACGGCCACAGCAGCCACAATGGCGGCATGCACTGGGCCACCACCGGGCGGCCCTATCGTGTGGACAGCACGCTCATCACCCCCAGCCCCACGGACTTGCCCGGCGTGGGCACCCTCGTGGGCTGGCTGGCTCAGCGGGACGGCTTTAGCAAAGGCGTACCGCCCTACGTCATCACCCCCTTCCCTCATTGCGACAGCAAGGTGTACCTCACCCCCGGCCAGTTCGGCGGCTGCCTCGGCACACGCTACGATCCCTACGTGCTGGATGACGACCCCAATGCCGCCACATTCCGTGTGCGCAACATGGGCCTCGACTCCAGCCTCACGCCCGCACGTTTCCAGGAGCGCCTCTCGCTGCTCAATCAGATGAGCGCCGTCTCGCGCCCAATCGCATCCCCGCAGGTGGCGCAGATGGACATCTTCAATGAGCAGGCCTACACCATGCTTCAGTCCGGCAAGGCCGCCGCTGCCTTTGACCTTTCCAAGGAGCCCGACAAAGTGCGCGAGCGCTATGGCCGCCATAGCTGGGGCCAGTCCCACCTCCTCGCGCGCCGTCTCATCGAGTCCGGCACCCGCTTTGTCACCACGGTGAACGGCCCGTCCATCACCTGGGACACGCACAAGGACAACTTCAACGGTCTCAAAAACCGCCTCGTACCGCCCATGGAGCAGGCCTATGCCGCGCTGCTGGACGACCTGGAGGAGCGCGGGCTGCTGGAAAGCACCCTCGTAGTCTGGATGGGAGAATTTGGCCGCACGCCCAAGATCAACACCGACGCCGGGCGTGACCACTGGCCGGGTTGCTACACCGTGGTGCTGGCAGGCGGCGGCGTGCGCGGCGGCCAGGTCATCGGCAGTTCGGACGCCAGCGGGGCCTACCCCAAGGACCGCCCCATCACTCCGGCAGACATCCACGCCAGCATCTACTCCGCCCTGGGTTACGACTACCGCGAGATCAGCTACCGTTCCTCGGACGACCGCCCCATCGCGCTGACCGAAGGCTCGATGATCAGCGAGCTGTTTTGATTTCCAGCCACTCCGGCTATGTTGCGCCGTGCCGAAGAAGAAAAAGCCTGCCAAAGCCAAGAGCAAAGCTGCTAAAAAGTGGCACCTCTATGTCCTGCTCTGCAAAGACGAGACACTTTACTGTGGCATCACCAATGATCTGGACCGCCGGATAGCCCAGCACAATGCAGGCAAGGGCGCACGCTACACCCGAGGACGAGGCCCGGTAATTCTGCTGCGTTCCTGGCCTCAAAAGAACAAATCCACAGCCTTAAGAGCCGAAATTTCTTTCAAAAAACTTAGCCGAGCAGGCAAAGAAGAGTATCTCGCTGCCTAAGCACGCATAACAAGGCAGAAATATGTGTTTTGCGAAGGGTTTCTGAGACAGCGCGCCATTCTTGTGGTACTTGAACAGATGGTCACAACAAAAGCAGTCACTAAAAAAGCGCCTTTCTCCCGTCGGGTAGTTGATCACGTCACCGATGAGCTGGTGAATGTTCTTTCCTCAGGGGAAACTTTTGAGTTCAAAACTCTCTTTGCGAAGGTGTTTGAGGGATTGAAGCTGAAAAACGCTGTGAGCGGAGGCGAAGAGATGCTGCGCCTGAGGTCGTATGAAAAGATTCTCAAGCTGACGAACTGCGGACTGGTCAAAAAAGTTGGCAAAACTTACCGTGCTTTGGAAGGCATCGAAACAGCCTCCAGCACTCACCGCCTGGCACGGCTGGACTCAGCCATCCTCGCAGCCACACAGGCCAAGTCCTGAGACAGCAGCTTTAAGTTTAGCGAAACGGCACGGCGCGTCTTAATTAGATGGCCGTGCCTTCTTTTTTATGCCTGCATTGCTGCAGGAAACGAAGTGGTTGCCTCACAAGGATTCGAACCTTGAATAACAGATTCAGAATCTGCTGTGTTACCATTACACCATGAGGCAGTGATAAGGCGGGCGGAGAGAATAGTGGATAGTGGCGTTCTTGCAAGTGGGACAGCAGACTTTTTCACTCCCCGCCGGTCAATTCATGACGATGGGCCTTGGTTTCAGCCACAATCACCCCGCTGAGACAGATCAGGCAGATGAGATTTGGCAGTGCCATCAGCCCATTCGCCGCGTCAGCAAAGTCCCAGACAGCCTGCGCGGGCTGGACCGAGCCAAACAGCACGGCCAGCACCCAGAGAACTCGGTAGGGTTTCACCGCGCGAGAGCCAAAGAGGTACTCCGCTGCTTTTTCACCATAGTAGCCCCAGCCGAGAATGGTGGAGAAAACAAAGGTCATCAGGCCAAACATGAGGATGTACGGCCCCCAGACGTGCAAATCATTGAAGGCAGCGCTGGTCAGCGCAGCTTTGGGCAGGCCGTCCTTCCAGTGGCCACTGCTCACCACCACCAGGCCGGTCATGAGGCACACCACCACGGTGTCCCAAAAGGTGGCCGTGCTGCTCACCAACGCCTGACGCACCGGATTCCGCGTCTGCGCCGCTGCAGCCACGATGGGCGCGGAGCCCAGGCCGGACTCATTCGAGAAAAGTCCCCGAGCGATGCCCGCGCGAGCCACCTCCTTCAATCCTGCCCCCACGAAACCGCCCACCGCCGCCTGCCCGTTCCACGCTCCATTCCAGATGTCCAGGAAGGTCTGCGGCAGCACCGCATAGTTTTTGATCAGGATCAGCGCACAGCCTACCACGTAGCCCACGGCCATCACCGGCACCAAAAAGCCGCACACTTTGGCGATGCTCTTAACGCCACCGAGCACCACGGCCGCCGTCAGCGCCGCCATCACCCCACCGGCGATCCAGCGCAACTGGGTCACTGATTCCGGCTTCACCTTCTCGATGAGCATCTCCACGATGCTGTTGGCCTGTGTCATGTTGCCAATACCAAAGGCAGCGATGCAGGTGAAGACGGCAAACACAACTCCCAGCCACTTCTGCCCTAGCCCACGCTCCAGCGCATACATGGGCCCGCCCGCCATACTGCCGTCAGGCATGGTGATGCGATACTTCACCGCAAGCACAGCCTCCGAATACTTGGTGGCGATGCCAAACACGCCCGTGAGCCACATCCACAGCACCGCACCCGGCCCACCCATGGCAACCGCACCTGCCACGCCGATGATGTTGCCTGTGCCAATGGTGGCGGCCAGCGCCGTCATCAGCGCGCCAAACTGAGACACGTCCCCTTCCCCCTCCTTGTGCCGGGAGAATGAGATGCGGATGGCCTGAATCATGTGCTTCTGAATGAAGCCGGTGCGAAGCGTCAGAAACAGATGAGTGCCGAAAAGCAGAATGATGAGAGGCGCCCCCCAGACAAAACCGGAGAGATCAGCAGCAAATTTAGCAAAGTCCATGAAGTCTTTTAAGGTGTGATACGGTCATGCGCCAAGCACAAACAATGCCCTGAAGAAATTTCTCCACCACAAGCCAAGTTTTTTCCGCACGACTACATTCCCATTGCGTATTTCTGCGCCAATCCGCTATCTTTGCGGTCCCAATCCACCCACATGAAGCCCTCGCTCTTCCCCAACCGTCGTACCTTCCTTCGTAGCACCGCCGCAACCGCAGGCGGCATCTTCTTCCCTAACCTGCTCATCGGCCAGGACGCGGCGGTCGTCAAAAAGATCAACGTCGCCGGCATCGGCGGCGCAGGCGGCAAAGGAGCCTCCGACGTGGGCATTTCGGCCAAAGGAGCCAACATCGTGGCCATCTGTGACGTGGACCGTGAGCGCCTCAAGCAGGCCCAGCAGAAGTATCCTGACGCCAAGATGTTCGAAAGCTTCCGCGAAATGTTCGATGCCATGGGAGACAAGATCGACATGTGCACCGTCTCCACGCCGGACCACGCTCACTACCCTGCAGCGATGGAAGCCATCAAGCGTGGCAAGCACGTGTGCGTGCAAAAGCCGCTGGTCAACCGCATCTGGGAGGCCAACCAGCTCCACGAGGCCGCCAAGAAAAAAGGCGTGAAGACGAACATGGGCAATCAGGGCCACACCGGCAAGGGCATCCGCTTCCTCAAGCAGTGGGTCAGCGAAGGCATCGTCGGCAACGTCAAAGAAATCCACGTTTGGACCAACCGCCCCATCTGGCCTCAGGGGAACGAAGCCAAGGCCAAGTACATCCAGGGCACCGTACCGAAGATCAAGGAAAAGAAAAAAGGCCCTGACGGCAAGGACATCATCGTCGAGACCGCCGAAGACCTCTTCAACTGGGAGCACTGGCTGGCTGCCTGCCCTTCCGTCCCCTTCACCGACGGCCTGCACCCCTTCGCCTGGCGTGGTCATCGTGAATACGGTGCCGGTGCCATGGGCGACATGGGCTGCCACCTTCTGGACGGCCCCTTCTGGGCCTGCGGCCTTGGCGAACCCTACAAGATGGAAGCCGAGTGCACCGAACTCACCGACGTGAGCTGGCCGAAATCCTCCCACGTCATCTTCTACTTCAAGACGGAAAAATACGGCGAAATCAAACTGCACTGGTACGAAGGCAGCTTGAAGCCCGAGCGGCCTGCTGAACTCGAAGCTGAGCGCGACTGGGACAAGATCAAAGGCGGCTTCCTCCTCCGTGGTGACGCCGGTGTCATCCTCAACACCGACGACTACTGCGGCAGCCCACGCCTCATTCCGAACACCAAGATGGCCGACTTCCTCGGCGGCAAGTCTCCTGAGCTCAAGCTTGAAACCTCCATCGCTGAAGGTGAGCCGCAGCTCGAACTGATCCGTGCGATCGAACAGGACAAGATCTGTGGCAGCAACTTCGACTACTCCGTGCCGCTGACCAAGCTCTGCCTCTTCGGCAACCTGGCCATCGCCAATCCGGGCAAGGTCATCAACTGGGACGCCGCCAAGCAGGAGTCCGACAACGCAGAAGCCAACAAGCTCATCACCCGTGCGGCCTACCGCCAGGGCTGGGACTACAGCGCCGCGAATATCTAGGCTCTGAATCAGGCGGCAAGCCTGAGTGCCAACATTCAAACGACGACGCCCGGCAGCTACACACTGCCGGGCGTCTTTTTTCCCTGAAACCATCCATGCCTCACGCAAATAAATGCGTGAGAGGCTGCCCTTTGTCGGCCACGGTGAAAGGACGCTTGCTTGGCGAGTAGATCACCTGATCCAATGGCAGGCCCAAGGCATACCCTATGGTGGCATTCAAATCTGGCGGTCCAACCTTGTCTGCGGCGATGCCGGAACCATCCGGCGTGGTGGCTCCATATTTCATCCCGCCTTTGATGCCGCCGCCAATGATGACGGAGGAAAAAACCGGGTAGTGATCACGCCCCTGGTTCTGATTGATCTTCGGTGTGCGGCCAAACTCGGAGCTCACCACAATCATGGTGCTCTCCAGCATTCCGCGATGTTCGAGGTCGGAGATGAGCGCCGCCAGCGCAGTGTCCAGCGTGTCGCAGAGCCGGGGTGTGTTGATGAAGTTGGCGACATGAGTGTCCCAGCTGCCCAGGCTGACTTCGACAAAACGCACCCCATGCTCAACAAGGCGGCGTGCAAGCAGGCACCCCTGTCCGAAGGTGTCTTTACCGTAGGCCTGCCGCAGCGCATCCGGCTCCTTGGTGAGGTCAAAGGCCACGAGGTCCTCGCTCTTCATGAGTTTCACGGCATCGTCATACACGTCTGAGTAGGCTTTGACGCCGCGCGTGTCCCACTTGCCCTGAAACTCTGCATCCAGCGAATGCGCAAGATCACGACGCATAGCAAAGCGTTCATCGGTCACGCCCTTCTGAGGCTTGACGTTTTGCAGGCCGGCCTCGGGATTGTTCACCATGAGAGGGCCGTGCTTTTTGGCAAAGAAGCCCGCGCCGGGATGGCGGCTGTCATTGCCCACATACACATAGGGAGGCAGGGCGGGATTGCCAGGGCCCTGGAAGAAGCTGAGCCATGCGCCCATGCCGGGATGCTTGATTGTGCTACGCAGGCCAAAGCTGGTGTGCATGAAGTAATTCGCCTGTTCATGCGCGGCGGTGTTGGTGGCCATGGAATTGATCACACATGCGTGATGCATCTGCTTGGCCGTCCGCGGCAGGTATTCGCTAATCTGCACACCGTCGGCGCTCGTCTTGATGGCCTTGACCGGACCCGCGACCTCCTTGTTGTCCGGCTTGGGATCCCAGGTGTCCAGATGACTCTGCCCACCCGTCATGTAAAGGAAGATGACATTGCGTGCGGTGGCCGCCTGCTTGGCGGTGGCACTTCCTTCACCGACAGCGAAAGCCTTGCCGGAGAACAGCTGCTCCATGGAGGGCAGCAAACCGACCCCAAGGCAGGACTGGGCCATGCGGGTCATCACAGCGCGGCGGGAGAGGTCGTTGTTGGGCGTTTTCATGATGCGTTTGAATGAGGTGTTGATGAAAGGTCCGGCTCTATTCGACGAAGATAAAACGCTGGGTGCTAAGAGCAGCCAGGGTGATGTCCTCCCACAGAGTCTTGGAGGAGGCGTAGCTTTCCAGAGTCTGAAGCATGTGAGCCTTCTCCTTGGCGTTCGGCTTGCGCGAGTAGAGGCTGAGAAAGAGCGTGTCGATTTTCTCCTCGTTGGTTTTGGCCTTGCGCAGATTGATGCTGAGCGTGGACCAGGCACTGGTAAGCTGGTTGAGGAGAGAGCCATTCAGCATCGTCAGCGCCTGCGGCACACTGGCCTCATCACTGGCGTTTTCGATGATCTCGCGGTCGCTCTGGCCAAACTCGCGCAGGAAATGCCCCCGCGGCGCAGGAGAGGGCAGCTCAGCAGCCCGGCTCCAGGTCTGGTGCAGTGTTCGCTGGAAATTTTCGAAGCTCTTGATGCTTTTTGCATCCTTCATGCCGAGCACTTCTTCGTCCGCTTTGAGGGTGGTCAAGACCCTCGCGTCAAGAGGTGCGTCCTTGGGATCCACGCGGCTGTCCTGCATGAGATTCATCATGGCCATCTCCATGGGCCCATCTCCGCTGACCGCCGCAAGCTGCTTCTGAATTTCCTGGTTGCCGGACTTTTTAGCAGCCTCATAGAAGCATTTCGAAACCTGCTCACGCAGAATGCGCTGGCTTTCCCCCAGCCGACGCTGGATTTCTCGAGACTTGGCCTTGTCGTCTTTTGCGCGGGCCTCATCGAGTTCTTTGCGGAGCTGCTCAAACTCCTTGTTCTGTTCGCGCATTCCCGCAGCCACCTCTTTGGCGGCCTCAAACAGCAGCGGTGCCTCGGTCTTGTCCAGCAGCTGCGCGAGGTGATGGCGGTTTTCGAGGTCACGGCGTTCGCGCTCACGGGTGCTCCAGTTCACCTGGTCAGGATCTGGGCTGACAAGAGTGACGAGGGAATCCCAGACCTGCTCTGAGCGCATGCGGTGAAACACCGGTCCCTGGAAGTAGCAAGGCGTGCCGGGAGAGACTTCCTTGATGCTCTCACGTGCAAAGGCCTGCGTATTCAGCAGCACCCTCAAGTAGGCCTTCATATCGTATTTCAGCGCGACCATCTGCCGCTCCAGAAAGTGCATCAGCTCGGGGTTGGAGGCCACGCTGCTGTCCATCATTTCATCCACCTGCTCATAGAGGCCTGCCCCAAAAACGCGCTGCCAGAGGCGGCTGGCAATAATCGTGGTAAATCGCGGGTTTTCCTGAGATGTCAGCCACTGTCCGAATTCCCCGATGGTGTTTGCCCCCTTTTGCAGCGTGACGGGCTTGCCAAACATGACCGCCGCTTGAACCACATCCTTGGGCTTTGCGTCTTTGTATTTGTAGTCATGCGGCAGACGGAGCTGGCCTTTGTTTTGCACCACCTGCGTATCACGCAGCGGACGCACCGCCTCGGTGATGGCCTGGCGCATGAGGTCACGGGTCTCGGCGTCGAGGCTTTTGTCCGCACGGATCATCTTCTGAGCCTCCTCGGCACTCTGGGAGCGGTAGCTGGTGGCGCTCATGTTGTGCGTGAAAGCCGCCATCTCGTAGAACTGCTTTTGCGTCCATTTGTCAAAAGGGTGGTCGTGGCACTGGGCACACTCCATGCGGGTGCCTAGAAAGATGCGGGTGGTGTTGGACAGATTGTCCAGCGGCATGCCACGATCGCGCATGTAATAGCCGATGGCCCCGGTGTCGAAGCAGGTGCCTTCACTGGAGACGAGCTCACGGGCCACCTGGTCCCATGGTTTGTTCTCCCGCAGTGCGCTGCGGATGTAGTTCAGGTAATTCTGCGAGGTGGTGTTGCCAGCGACGCCCTGGCTTTGGGCGCGAAGCACATCGGCCCAGTAGTTGAAAAAATTCTGCACATATCCTTCGCTGGCCAGGAGCGAATCGATGAGCTTGGCACGCTTGTCCGGCATCTGGCAGGCATGGAAGGCGCGGGCCTCATCCAGCGTGGGAATGCGGCCGACGACAGTCAGATAGACACGGCGCAGGAAGGTGGCGTCGTCCACTGGAGCGTTGGGCTTGATCTGATGTTTCTGCCAGCTTTTGGCAAGCAGGGCATCGACCTGCCTGGATGCGGCAGTTGTGTCCACAGAAGCGGCATGCAGCGTGACGGCGGACAAGGCAGCGGCGAAAATCGAAAGTGTTGTGCTGGCTTTCATGCCAGAACCAACGCGGCACTCCCACGGCAGATGTCAACGCCTCCTCAGGATGCCAAATCCTGCACACCAAATGGCAATCCAGTCCTTGCCAGCCGAGCCGGCGGATGGGAATTATTTTGCAGCGGTGTCGTTGAGCAGCCCTTTGATCACGTCCCAAGCCTCCCCCATGCCCTTCATCAGTTCAGAAAGCCCGGGACCCAAAATCCAGGAGGAATAGGTAATGATCAGCCACCAGCCAACCGCATTCAAAATAATCATGAGCGTGACCAGCACCTCCACCCAGCGCCCCCAGACGACGAGATAGCCGTTCTCATCTTTCTTCTGGCGGAAAATGTGGTCTGTGTACAACGACACAGCCGCCCACCACAGCATTGGCGGGAAAAACAAAAAACCCAGAATCATGCGCCTGAGCACGGTGCCGCCACGCTGATCGTAAGGCACACGGTTGTAGTCGCGGTAGCGAGCTACCCGGCGGCGGATGGGGCGGACGGTGAGGCCATCAGCCACAATCTGCCCTTCGGCATGCAGCTCCAGCAGAGAGGAAACCGGGTGCCACTGCTCCTCGTCCTCACGTTTCACCAGATCGCTGTCCCGAATGGAACCATAGGCAAGAAAATTGCGCAGATCATCCTTGGAGCACGGGCCCAGTGTCTTTTGGCCTTTGGCGATGTAATAGGCAGCATGCACGAATCAGTAGGAATCAAGCGGTTCTACAATAGATCGGAACACGGGTAATATGCAATATCCGCACCAAGATGTAATGTAAGTTTTTTATCATTAAACATGCCCGCAATGAGCGTAGTCCAGTCATGCGACTTTGCTTTCTCCCTCTCTTTGCCAGTCTTTTTGCTCTGAAGCTAAACGCCCTGCCGCCTGCCCCCACCTCCAGCATCAAGGCAGGCTTTGCGGAGCGGGACATCACGCCAGACATCGGCATGGAACAGCCGGGAGGCTACGGCAAAAGCTATCACCGCACCTTTCACGACGCCTGCAAGGTGCGCGTGGCCCTGTTTGATGACGGTAAGAAAACGGCTGTTGTCATAGGCCTCGACTCCCTTGTCGTGCCTCGTCAGGTGGTGCTGGACGCCCGCGAACAAATTGAAAAAGCCACAGGCATCACTGGAGACGCGGTTCTCATAGGAGCCTCTCATTCGCACAGCTCAGGCCCTGTGGGCATGGTCATGCCGGGAGAATATGACACCGCCTCAGATCTGGTGAAGAAGCTGGCCTATGAAGAATCTTCCTGTGCTGATCCCGGCTACCTGCTGCGACTGACCCATGAGATTGTGTCCGGAGTCGTGGCCGCGAATCAAAGCAAAGTGCCCGTTTTGCTGAGCTGCGGCTTTGGCCATGAGGACAAGGTGGCATTCAACCGAAGGCTGCGCATGAAAAACGGTCAGAGCTGGAGCCACCCCCGCCCTGGCAATCCCGAGATCCTGGAATATGCAGGCCCAATCGATCCGCAGGTTGGCGTCATCGGTGCCTGGGACCTGCAGGGGCAGCTTGTGGGCGTCGTGGTCAACTATGCCTGCCATGCCACCACCAACCCAGGCGGCATTTCTGCCAACTGGATCCAATATCTTGAAAAGACCATCCAGGGCGGCCTGGATACACATGCCCCGGTTGTCTTCATGCAGGGAGCCTGTGGGGACATCACACAAGTGGATAACCTCAGCCCATACCAGAATCCAAAACCCGAGGAATGGAGCCGCCTTGTCGGCGGACGTGTCGGGGCCGAGGCCATCCGTGTTCTGCTGGCCATGCCCAAAATCAGCACTGCGCCCATCGAAACGCGCCAGGAAGTCCTGAAAATCAAACGCCGTCCCCCTTCACCACAGCGGGTGGCAAAAAGCCTCGCTCTTGCCAGCCTGCCCCGCCCTGCCGGAGACACGACGGACTACCTTTTTGCCAAGGAAATTCTTTTGCTGGACCACCTGAACAAGACAATGCCTGTCGTCGATTGCGAAGTGCAATGCATCAAAGTCGGTCCGGCATGCTTCGTTTCCAATCCCGCCGAATATTTCGTCCAGTATGGGCTCGACATCAAAAAGGGCAGCCAGCATGCCTTCACTTTTCCATGTGAGCTTTCCAACGGCATCGTTGGCTACGTCCCCACAGAAGAAGCCTTCGGCCCGCACGGCGGCGGTTATGAAACCAGGCTCACGGCTTACTCCAACCTCGAAATCACCGCCGGGACACAGATGGCCAAAAAGGGCGTCGAACTGGCGAATCAAATGACCGCAGAACCCCGCCCCGAACCGCCCAAAGCACCTCCTTTCAGCCAGCCCTGGACCTACGGGAATGTGCCGCCAGAGCTGGAGTGAAGAGTTTATGCGCAGCACACAGCTTCTGGCTGCATGAGTCGGTTATGCCCATCGTCAACTTTTCGGCTTTAAACCTGAAACTTGTCACTTCATAGTCGCGCCTCCATGACTCCCGCTGAACTCCTCTCTGCTCTCCAATGGCGCTACGCTACCAAGGTCTTCGATTCCACAAAGAAGATCCCTGCTGAAACTTGGGCGGCTCTGGAGGAATCCCTGGTGCTCACGCCATCGAGTTTTGGCCTGCAGCCCTGGAAGTTTATTGTGGTGCAGGATCAGGAACTGCGTGAAAAGCTCGTCGCTCACGCATGGCGGCAACGCCAGGTGGCTGACTGCTCCCACCTGGTTGTGATGGCCACCAAGCGCAGCATGGGCGAGACCGAAATCGACGCAAATATCACACGCATGATCGAAGTGCGCGGAGGCACTCCAGAAGCACTGGCAGGTTTCCGCAAAATGCTCATTGGCACGCTGCAGCAGGGCTACATGACCCAGGAGTGGGCCAAAATGCAGGCCTACATCGCCCTAGGCCAGTTCATGGCTGTGGCGGCCATGCTGGGCATCGACACCTGCCCAATGGAAGGCTTCGTCCCTGAAAAGTTTGATGAAGTCCTGGGACTGACCGCGCAGGGGTTTACGACTGCCGTGCTCTGCCCTGCAGGCTATCGTCATGTCGACGACCGGTATGCCTCACTGCCAAAAGTGCGCTTCAAGAACAGTGACGTGATCGAGCACCGTTAGGGCTTCAAGGTTGCTGCACAAGCTGCACGAGGCACGGGCACGCGGAAGGCTCCAGCCAAGCAAGAACGCTGCGCAGATGCGCCTCAGACATGGCGGTGCAACCCGCAGTCGGCACCTCACTCCCCTGCCAGAGGTGCATGAATATGCATGAGCCAAGCCCCGGTTTGTTGTACGGATTGTGCGCGATGACGGCTCCCAGTTTGTAACAGCCGATGCCGGGAACCATGCTTTCGGGGCCCTCCCAGTCGCAGGCAGTGCTGCGATCAT
The DNA here is from genome assembly GCF_055388355.1 of Prosthecobacter fluviatilis. NCBI lineage: Bacteria > Pseudomonadati > Verrucomicrobiota > Verrucomicrobiia > Verrucomicrobiales > Verrucomicrobiaceae > Prosthecobacter > Prosthecobacter fluviatilis. The sequence continues at coordinate 6,057,626 of NZ_AP043782.1, read as the reverse complement.
CAACAATCTGGTTGTAGTGCCGGGAGCGCACATCATCGATGCCCCAGTGATGCTTGGTGCAGTGAAGGTATGGCAGCTTGATCCAGCCAGGCCGCGTCTCATCACCAAACGCCTGGGTGATGCGAAAAACCCCGGCCGGAGCGCAACCATCCCCCTCCTGCTTGACGCGCCAGCCAGCAGGGACCGCAAGCTTGAATTCACCATGCCCCCACGCCATGCCATTGCGCCCGACGCGCACAGGAATGGAGCCGCTTGCAGCCAGCCATTCATCTTTGGAATTGCGCTCGAGCAGCCTCATTTCCGCAGCCGACGTGCGCTGATCGGCCGCAGTCACATAAATCACCTGCCTGCATTCCGGCGGCAGCACTGCGACTATTTCAGGGCTCAGGTGGACAGGAGTGATCATGCGCGCACAGGAGGCGAGCACGAGGGGTATGACAAGAAAACGATGCATAGCGCCCATCTATCAGCAGCCATTAAGCAAGGTGGCGCCACTCATGGTGCTTTAGGGTTGGCTTCGGTCTCGCCTGGCTTGGCGGGCGCTTTGTGCGGGGCATTCTTTTCCTCATTGTCATTGGCCAGCTTCCCGACATTGCATGCATCTGGATTTCCCCCGATGCCCGCCTTCTCTCCAGCTGCATTTTCATCTTGGGCCTTGGTAAACCATGGAACAGCAAGGCAGAAAGATGGATAAGCTGGCGCGTGCGCATACACGCGAGGCTAACACAGGGGCAGCGCTCCCTGACAAGACCAAAAAAACGCCGCAGAGTTTCCTCTGCGGCGCTGCCAGAAGGATCTGATCAGAGCTGTTACCAGCCGTGGGCATCACGCACTTTGATCATGGCGGCAAGGATCTTGTTCCAGGTGTCTGGAGTTTCGAGCACCGCATTGGGGAACATGCAGCCGTCCCAGCAAATGTGCTGGATGCCACGTGCAGCAGCATCCTTGAGCCAGTAGCCGGAGGCCTTCGTGATGTCGAGCTTGCCGTTAGGATCATCAGCACGGCAGTGCTTGCCGGTCTTGTCGTGTGAGCCTGCGCCGTGCACTGTGCCGTCGTTTTGAGCCACATGGAAATCGATGGTCCATGGGCGAAGGGCGTCGGTCATCTTTTCATAGGCGGCCCAGAACTCGGCGTCGCTGTAGCCTTCCTTGAGCAGGGCATGCTCGGGGGCGTTGTAGCCGAGGGTGTAGAGGTAGGTGTGGGCGAGGTCGGCCTGGAAGCCGAGTGCGTTTGGCATGCCGACGCCTTCGAGGACGTCGAGCATGTCCTTCCAAGAGTGCATGCCGGCCCAGCAGATTTCACCTTCGGCGGCAAGGCGCTCGCCATTGTCTGCGGCGATCTGGGCGGCCTTCTTGAAGGTGTCCACAATGCGGGCGGTGTTGGCCTTGGGGTTTTCACGCCACTTGGCCACGCCAAACTCAGCGGAGTCGATGCGAATCACACCGTACTTGCGCACACCGTGGTTGTTGAAGATCTTGGCAATGCGGCAGGCCATCTTCACAGCACTCAGGAACTTTTCCTGCTGCGCGTCGTCGCCCATGGCGGAATCACCGACGGTGCCGGGCCAGACGGGCGCCACAAGGGAACCGACGCTGAAGCCCTTGCCGGCGATCAGGTCGGCAATTTTTTTGATCTCATCATCGCTGGCCTCAGGATTGGTATGCGGCAAAAACAGGAAGTAGTCGATGCCCTCAAATTTCTGGCCGTTCACATTCGCTGCGGCAGTGAGGTCCAGCATCTTTTCCAGGCTGATCGGTGGTTCCTGGCCTTCGCCATCGCCTTTGCCGACGAGTCCGGGCCACATTGCATTGTGAAGTTTAGGAGATGAGTAGCTCATGATGTTTGCTTGGTTTGGGAAGCGAGCGCCGAGGTTAGCGGGATGGTTTGGGAAAGCACGTAAAAAAGTGACGTGATTTCACCGGGGCAGGCCTGGGACAGATCACTTCGCCTTTTTCTTTGCCTTGCCCTTCGGCTGGGCGGCGGGGGCGGGCTTGCGCAGGACGACGGGAACGGCGTTTTGCTGCACCGTACCGGGCGTGCTTCGGCCGCTGGTGACGATCTGTTCGAGTTCGGCAGTCATCCTGGTCACGATCTCGGGGTTCCTGCCCTGCAAGTTGTCCTTCTCAGCGATGTCGGTCTTCAGATTGTAGAGTTGGGTATCGGGCAGGCCTTTCTCTCCGGGGCTGCCTGGCCGGGGATCACTCCAGCCGCCGGAGCCGGCACAGAGTTCGAGTTTCCAGTCGCCTTCACGGAGCGCGAAGGAGCCGTTGATCGAATGGTGGATCACGCTCTGGCGCACGGGTTTGCCGGATTCCCCCAGCAGTGCTGGAAGGATGCTGAAGCTGTCTTCGGCAGCGTTCTCGGGCAGTTTCACGCCGACGGCATCCGCAGCCGTGGCCATGAAGTCGGTGAGGCAGACGATCTGCGCGGAGGTCTGGCCGCCTTTGACCTTGGCAGGCCAGCGAACAATGAAGGGCACACGATGACCACCGTCAAAGATATCCGCCTTGTGGCCGCGCATGTTGTAGCTGGGGTTGTGACCTGCGGCGAGAAGCTTGGGATAGTCCGCGCTGGGCGAGCAACCATTGTCACTCGTAACGATGATCAGCGTGTCCTTGGCGATGCCGGCATCTTCCGTGGCCTGCATGATCTGGCCGATGGCGTCATCTGTTTCCATGACAAAGTCCGCATACAGGCTGATACCGCTTTTGCCCTGCCATTTTTCGCTGGGCAGGATGGGCGTGTGGGGGGAGTTGAGAGGCATGTAGAGGAAAAAAGGCGTTCCCGCTTTCGCTTTTGCCTCAACGATTTTTTTCGCCTCGCGGGTGAAGGTGGGCAGCACGTCTTCACCACGGAAGCCGGGGGAGCCCGGGCCTTCGCGAGTGTAGCCCATGCGACCGCCTGCATTCATCGCAAGCTTCATTTTTTCCGTGGGATTGGCTACCACATGATCGTTTTCAATGAAGCAGTAAGGCACCATGTCGAGCGAGGCGCTGATGCCAAAGTAGGTGTCAAAGCCGACGCTAGTGGGGCCGTTGGTGATGGGCTTGGTGTAGTCCACGTTGTTCACTTGATCAGCCTTTTCAATATTGAGCTCCTCGGTGGGCCCGGTGCGCACCCAGTCCATGCCCAGATGCCATTTGCCCACGCAATGCGTCGAGTAGCCCTGCTCTTTGAGCATGCCGGCCACCGTCATTCGCCCCTGCTCGATCAGCCTGGGGCTTAGCCCGCCAAGAACACCGCTCTGCAGCTTGGAACGCCAGGCATAACGCCCCGTAATGACTCCATACCGTGTCGGTGTACAGACACTGGAGCCGGAATGGGCGTCAGTGAAAATCATCCCCTCTTTGGCGAGCCGGTCAAAACTCGGCGTGGCGATCTTCCCATCTGGATTGAGGCACTTCACATCGCCATAACCTAGGTCATCACAGAGGATGAAAATGATGTTGGGCTTGTCGCCGGCAATGGCAGAGGCGGCGAAAGCAAGACACAGCAGGGTTGTGAGGGAAAAGAGGCGGCTCATGGTTGAACCGACTTCAACGCGCTCAGCCCTCCGAGCTATCGAGATATTCCAAGGCCTTTGAGAAACTGGCCTGGGTGAGGAAATGATTCAGCCGTGGAGGGAGCTGTGCGCGCAGCCTGAGATGCTCAGCACCCAGCTCTTCCGAAACCTTTTTCAACGCCTCCAGGTGCGCCGCAGAGTCACGATCCCGAAACTCATGGTCGGCTATGAACTCTAGGCGACGCTGCAGGAGAGTGCGCAATATATCAAAGGATGACATGCCTACATGTTCTTGAGGCGGAAGTAACTCACCACCAATTTTTCTCCCGGTTCAACCTGAAAGGAATACTGCTTGAGCAGGTCCGTCAGAGTTTCGAGCATCCAAGGATACGTAAATGTGGCCCCGTTTTTGGTGTAGAAAATGTCATCAGCCAAATACACGGCCGAATGAACAACGTTTCCGGAGGGCTTGGAAAACAAGGCGATGTCTCCGTAGCGCGGGTCTCCCGCAGCAGGAGCGTAATCGGCCTTCAGCTTCTCCATGAAATGCGCCGGGTCTCCCAACTGCTGGTCAGGCACATCCTGGAAGAAATTGAACGAAGACCAGTGGCAGTCGCGCACCGGAGCTGGACCGTTCAATGGATTGTCCGGTGTGGGATACACAAACATCTGAGATGAGGGCTGGGGAGGCAGTACATTGATGATGCCCAGCGTCCCGCCGGTGGGAGAATCGGCAATAGATTCGAAAATGGTACGCACATCGGTGCCGCGGATGCCTTTCCCCCAGTAATTTGCCATGGCGCTGACATCCGCACCATGATTGATGAGGAGCCGCATGGTCAGGGTGCGCTGGCACGTGAGCCCGCGCATAAAATCCCTCTTCTCCTCATAGGTGGGCAGCTGCGCCAGCACGACGGAGAGGCCGCTGAAGACGAGATAGTCCCCGTGCTCGCAGCAGAGCTGCTTGAAGAGCATGAGCGTGTGCTCACCATGGTGTGAGCCCCCGAAGCGATCCCCCAAAGTGTCCTTGTGGATGAAGGTGATCTGCCCACGGTTTTCCGGATATTGCAACAGAGCCTGATACAGCTTTTTGCGTGGCCCGGCAGGCAGTGCCAGGAGAGTCTGGGCAGATGGAATCATTTCCATGCCCCCGGGATTTTGCACCAACACCGCCGGCTCCATCAATTCCGCCTGCAAGTGTGCCGGCATGCCTGTGGATGCCAGCACACGCTCCACATCGTTGTAGCGGGCGTTGGGAAAGACCCAGCGGGTGCCATTTTCCTCCAGCCTTCGAAGCGGCAGCAATTCCTCGGGGGCGGAGATGGTGAACGCCGTGGAATAAACGCTTCCCCAGGGACCAGGACGCAAGGGCTTGCCAAGAGCAACCGCCGCCACGACGCCAGATCCCTCGGCATGATCGTACCATTTCATCAGCAGAGCCCCCAGCAGGACGCCTATCGTGAGTAAAGCGGCAGGCGCGAACTTTTTCTTTAAATTTGAGTCTGACTTTGGCGGCGCTGCTTCTGTTCTCGGCATTCAGATTTTAGGGGCAGACTCCATCGCACAGAAAGCCCCTGCTTCAAATCTCAAACTGCTGTATTTTTGCCATTTCGTAGGGCAAGCAGAGCGCATCAGAGCTTCGGCTTTGGCGGGGTGACCGGGGCCATCTGGCCGCTGACGATGCCGTGGGCCTTGGTGGGACGTTTGTATATGGCATTTCCGCAGGCGATGAAAAGCTCGCTCAGATCTTTGCCGCCGAAACAGATGTCCTTCGGCTCATCCGGTGTCTGGATGATGAAGTTCACGCGGCCCGCCTGATCGCAGACCTGGATGCCAAGCGAGGTGGCGACGTAGAGCCAGCCGTTGGTGTCCACGCACATGGCACGGACTGTCACACGAGACATCAGGCCGTAAGGGTCTTCAGTGAGATAAAAATGCTGTGCATGATCAAACAGCGGCGGCTCAGATCGGAGATGGAGGCAGTCAATACGTCCACCTGGCCCCGCGACGTAAAACAGGGTTTGATCGGGGGAGAGGCAGACTTCTCCTGCAGACGTTCTCAGCACTCCACTGTGAAGCTCCTGACCATGACGATAATGATAGCTTCCATCGCCATCCACTCTGCCGATCAGCGCATCATTATTTCCTGCGAAGTACAAGCGGCCTGAGCTGTCACAGCAAATGCCCTGGTGCCTGGTGGAAGGAGGATCGTATTTGTTGCCCTTGTCTCCGAATTCGATCTCTCGTTCCACCTTGCCGTCCCGGGAGACATCCACGATCCGGGCGGCTTTGCTGGGATGCCGGGCATTAAAGAAGAGGCGCAGACGGTTTTCCGGACCGGCTGTGAAGCCCGCAAGAGCGCCAGCCACCTGCATTTTGACTTCGTCTTTTTCCCCTGAAACGCCAAGCCGGCTGAAGCGCAGGGTATTCTCCTCCAGTGAGCGCTGCCGGACAAAGACTGTACCATCAGCAAAAGCGGCCATTTCAGAAATCAGTGACGATTCTTCCGAGCCGCTTTTTTCGGGATCGTTCAGGACGTCCTGCCACTCCCCTTCCCCGACCACCTCATAGCCTTTCCACTTCGACTCTGCTTGGACATTCGCTTTGACTTCGATGTTTGCCTGCCAGTCACGCCAGAGCCAGCGGAGGACGTCTGGGAAGATCTGGGTGGCATGTTTGGCGTTATGTCCACCTTCCCCCCAGGCATGGTTCACATCGTAGCCGGCCCAGACCAGGCTGCGCTCCATCATCTGGTTGGCCATCCACCAGTCGCCGCAGTAGAGATTGTTGTCTCCAGTGCCAGACTGAAGGAAGACGCGCAGGGGCTTGGGCTCAAATTTGCGCACCAGCACAGGGAGCTGGTCGGCCCCGTGAATGCCGACGTAGGTTCCCACGCCGGTGAAGACCCGGCGAAAGCGGTCCGGGCGGTGCCATGCGACCATGAAGGCACAGATGCCGCCGCTGCTGTTGCCAGAGATGGCAGTGTGATTGGGGTCGGTGCTCAGCTTGATGCCGTGCTTTGCCTCAATGGCGGGCAGAAATTCGTCGATGAGGAACTCCGAGTAGGCAGGTGTGATGCTGTCGTACTCGTAGCTGCGGTTGTAGCGCGGCAGGGCCTTGTCATTTGCCGCAGGGACGACGCCGGGCTTGATGAAAATGCCAACGAGCGGCGGGATGTCATTTTGCGCGATGAGATTGTCGAAAACGACGGGAGCCTGATAAATGACGCCGTCTTGAAAGACCATGAAGGCTGCGGGTTTCGACTTGTCGAAACCCGCAGGGAGGTAGATTTGGTATTCGCGCGTGGTTCCGGGGAAAACGCTTCCCTCCCCGCCGGAGTAGTCTCCCTTGAGCATGTCGCCTTTGGGGGCGCTAGGCTGTGGCTTTGAGTCTTCAGAAAGTGGGAACTCCGGCTCTGCACTGAAGACTGCCTGGGAAAATAGTAAGAAGGCGAGGAAAGAACGCATCTGAGCATGCTGGCAGATGCAGCCGCAGGCTGCCAGCATGATTTTTCAGATGGTTGGATGAATAGAACACCTATTTCGAGACTATGAGTTCGGGCTTGTTTCACCGTGCGGTCCGGCTAGCATGAGACAGTTTGTTTCACCCCCCTCATCTCTCCATTTGAAACTCGGTTTCGTTCTCGCATGCACAGTCGTCTGCGCGGGGCTTGCCATGTCGGCCCCGGTGGCGGAGAAGCGCACGGACGACCCCGGGGCGAGTGCTGAGATTGCCCTGCTGCGGCTGAACTATGAGCGTGAGCTGATTGAAGCGAGCCTGGCCCCGGTAAAAGAGCAGATCACCACACTCGGGGCCTTGGAAAAACAGTTTGCCGCTGACCGTGACTACGATGATGCCATCACCGCGCGCGATGAACGCAAGCGTCTGCAAAACGAACTGGCCCGGCTGGACAAAGAGCTGCTCCTGCTGCAGACCCGTGAACAGACACTCAGAGCTTCACTGCTGCCTGAGCGCATCAAACTTCCCCTCGACAATGCCAGCCTGAGCGGCCTTCGGCTTGAGGGCGGGGCCATCACAGGATGGTCCAAAGTCGGAGCTTCCGCCACCTGGAAGCTGCCAGACCTGCCCCCCGGGGGATATGAGGTGATGCTGCGCTACCGCTGCGGCACTGCGGAGGGAGGCAAACTGCTGATCAAAGAAACACGCTTCACCCTGACCACGAGCATTGAAACCACTCTGAAAGGCCCCGAAGAACGCAGTGCTGGCACCCTCAAAGTCAGTGATGGCTCAGGAACGCTGACGCTTTCCGCCGCAGCACTGATCACTGACAATCTCATGCAACTGCTGGCCCTGGAACTCGTGCCAGCCACCCGATGAAAGCCCGCCTGCCAGCCGTGATTTTCCTCCTGCATGCCTGCACTGCATTGCTGGCGCAGGAGCCTGCGGCACTGACTGCAACACGCGCGGCCTTCATGCGGCAGGTGATGGCAGACTCCCAGCTGCTGACACAGCAGTACGAGCGTGCACTGGCCAAGGTGGAGTCCGAAGTGGCCGCCACAGGAGATTATGAAGAAGCGCGGGCAATCCGCCAGAGGCGGCAGCAGCTGCAGGCCCTGTATGCCGGGACGGTGTCCAGCCTGGCCACCCCTCTTCCCCTGACCCTGGCGCGAATGATGGGCTCCGCCCAGGCTGCCGGGGAAACACTAGGCGGCTGGCGCTCAGGCGGCAGCGGAGCGGAGTGGCAGAATTTCCGCCTGCTGCCAGGCAGCTATCATCTCGAATTCGAAGCCAATATGAGCGATGCGCCTGTGGCAGGCAGCATCTATGCGTCCTCCAAGTTTCAGCCGCAGCAGAGCGCCTTGTTTGAATTTGATGAGGTCACGCTGCTGGGCACAGCCACGGAGAATCGCCGGACATTCGAAATCGCACGCAGCACGGATGAAACCACGTTCACCACCGTGCGTGTCGGCCCTCTGACATTCAGCCGCAATCCTGTCACACTGCGTTTCACAGCTACGGATGGCTATCCCGCGAACATCATCCGTATTCGCAACCTGCGGCTCGTCCCCGTCACGGAAACGGCAAGCGCCAGCCCCGCCCCGATCCCGAAAACGGGCTCGGCAACGGCGATGCAGCAGGCCAGCATGACTTTGAAAGAAGCGATCGAAAACGCAAAAAAAACGGCGACCGCCAACTATCTCGATGAGCTCAATGATCTCGCAGTGACGAAACCCGAGTTGAAAGGGCAGGTCGATGCTGAAATACGCAGAATGAAGCGGTTGGGTGAGCAAAAAACCGGCCAAAGCGGCATCAACGCCATCACTGCAACCAGCGGGGGCTTCGGTGGCTTTGAAGACATCAGCGATGCGCGTCTCGCGGATGAGGAACCAGCCTCCGGTGAACGCTTCAAGGTTGTACATGAAGGCCGCACCCTGCCGGTGCGCCTGCTATGGGTCGACTGTGCTCCTGTCGAAGAGGATGACGAAAACGCAGTGAAACGCTTTGCCAAACATTTCAGCATCGAAAATGAGGACGTGATAGCCGTGGGACGAACCGCGCGTGAATTCACCTCAAGCTACCTGCGGGACAAACCGCTGCGCCTGCTGATCCGCCCGGATCGAGACAAAGACGGCACCATGGCCGCTCTTCTGTTCCTGCCCAATGTGGGCCTTTACCAAAACGTCCTCGTCAATCACGGGCTGGCCGCTGTCGTGATACCCGCGCGAGATCAGCAGCGCAATGCCATGGAGCGGGCCTTCCTCTCCACCCTGACCACGCTCGAAAACACAGCCAGGAAACGCAAACCAGCCCCGGGCGCCTGGGCGCTCTCAGCGGAAACTCAGGGAGGGAAGCAGCCATGAAGCCTGTTTGGGTTTGGATACTTTCCGCCGGACTGGCGCTGCTGTCTGGCCCAGCCAGTGCGCAGCAGCCAGAACCTTCCTCGGCCCCCGCCGCACCGGCGGCTACGGCACGCCTGCAGCAGATGGAAGGCATTTATCAGAAAGAGCTCAGCGCGCGGCACATTCCTTTGCTGGGAAAATATCTCCTCGAACTGCAAAGGCAGGCAGCCACCGCCGCTGACAAGTCTGCCTACAATGCTGAGATCGCGCGCATCCAGCAGATCATCAGCGCCGGCGGAGTGCTGGACCTGATCGCCACTCAGCAGGCTCAGTCCGGCACCATGCCAATGCCTGCACCGGCACCCGCTCCGACGCCGACCGAGCAGAAAAATGCGCTCATTGCCCTTTCCCCCGCGCTGGCTCAGGAGATCACTCCCAAAGTTTCGGCAGATGCGCCGACTGCCACAGTCGGCGAGATCGCCTGGCGCCTCGAATTCATTGCAGCAGGCACCTACGACATCCTGCTGCATTACGCCTGCCCAGATCTTGAGAAACCGCTCAAGATCGTGGTCAAATGCAACGGCCAGACACTCGAAAAAGAACTGGAGGTCGAACAAGTGACCAAAGATGGGCAAACCTTCCGGATACTGAGACTGGGCAGCCTCACCTTGACCAGTGACCTTCGTGGAGAAACACTGCGCCTTGCTGCAGGCGACGGCACCAAACCGCAAGTCATTGTCAAAAGCCTGCTCATCACCCGGCCGCGCCCCCCTGCCATCCATCCCTAGCGCCATGCGTTCTGCTTTTCAGTTTCTTATCGTCATACTTCTTCTCGGCACCCTGCCTGGCTGCAAACGCATTGAAGCCAAACTGCGCCGCCTGGCAGAGCAAAGCGGCGTCACGCCAAAACCGCCGCCGCCCAAGCCTGAAGAGCCTGCGCTGACCCCGGAAGAACAGGCGATCGAGAAAAAGCTGCAGGAGAGCGCACTGCTGAATGCTGCCGCACCGGCGCCAGAGATTCCGGAGGCTCCTGCATTCGAACTCAACAAATCCTCGGTCGTCTCCATCCTCGGCTACCACGATTTCCGAGATCGCGGAGGCAGCCCCATGCTTATCGCCGCCCCAAAGTTCAGAGCCCAGATGCAGGCCATCAAGGATTCAAAGATCCCTGTCATTTCGCTCAGTGAAATGATGGCCTGGAAGCGGGGTGAAAAAAACATCCCTGAAGAAGCCATCGTCATCACCATGGATGACGGCTGGGAGGGCGTGTACACCTATGCCTATCCTGTGCTGAAGGAGTTTGGCTTTCCCTTCACCATTTACCTTTACAAAAATTATGTCGGCGGCGCCGGCCGCTCCATGAGCTGGGAGCAAATCAAAGAGATGATGCAGCACGGCTGTGAAGTGGGCAGCCACAGCGTGTCTCATGCAAGCCTCAAGAGCCCCCCGAAAAATCTGAAATCAGACGCTGACAGGCAGCAGTGGGTCCTCAGCGAACTCAAGGACTCCCGTGACTTTCTGGAGCAGAACCTGCACATCAAATGCCTCTCCTTTGCCTACCCCTACGGCAACTTTGACGATGCCATTCAGGAGACGGGCCTGCAGATTGGCTACGAATCTCTCGTCACGGTCAACGGCCAGAAAGTGAGCTGGGACACCCCCAATGGCAAGCTGGGCCGCTACATTGTGCATGGCGACAACGACATCAATTTTAAGCTCGCGACCAGCTTCAGGGGCCGCGGAGATGTCGGATCCAGCAAAATTCTCGTCGCTGACGCCAAGGACGACAAAGGAGAGCAGCTCATCCAGCTCAAACCCAAACCAGACTCCGTCATCACTGAGCGCCGTCCGCTCGTCGAAGCTGACCTGAAAAAAATAGGCACCATCCTGCCTGAGAGCATCAAGCTGCGAATCGCAGGTCTCGGCACCGTCCCCGTGGACTATGATCCGGCCACCATGGTCGTGCGCTTCCAGTTCCCCTACAAGCTGCGCAGAGAAGACTGCGCCCTCAGCCTCAGCTTCCAGCGGGGGGCCACCCAGCCGGCCGAAGTCGTGAGCTGGCGCTTCAAGATTGACCTGGAAGCCGCCTACCAGCCCGTCCAATAGCTAACTTCCACGTCTGATTAGCCCCGCCTTCGCAGTTGCCATATGAAGGCTGCTGCCGACTATCCAGCGCCCCATTTCTCCCTCCTCCCGATGTTCTCCGCCCTCTCTGAAAAACTCGAAAGCGCCTTCAAAAAACTGCGCGGCCAGGCCCGCATCAGTGAATCCAATGTCAGCGACGCCATGCAGGACATCCGCATGGCCCTGCTGGAGGCGGATGTGGACTTCAAGGTGACCAAGGACCTGGTGGAAACGGTGACCAAGCAGTCCGTGGGCTCGGAGGTGCTGCTCAAGGTCTCCCCAGGGCAGCAAATCGTCAAAATTTTCCACGATGAGCTGGTGAAGCTTTTGGGCAGCGAGTCCAGCGCGCTCAATCTGGAGCCGCCACAGCGCATTCTGATGACTGGCCTCAATGGCGCCGGCAAAACTACCACTTCGGCCAAACTCGCCAACTGGCTCAAGAAACAGGGCCGCCGCCCATTGCTGCTGGCCCTGGATTTGTACCGGCCGGCCGCCGTCAAGCAGCTGCAGGTGCTGGGCCAGCAGCTCAATGTGCCCGTTTTTGCCCCAGCCGAGGGGGAGACTGATCCGGTGAGGGCCGCCAAAGCTGCCATGGTGTGGCTCAAGGAGCAAGGCAACGGGGTGGCTATCTTTGACACCGCGGGGCGACAGGATCTGGATGAAGAGCTGCTGGCAGAACTCAAACGCGTGCGCGCCGTAGTGGAGCCCAACGAAATCCTTCTGGTGGCTGATGCTGCCACAGGTCAGCAGGCGGTGAGCGTCGCCCAGAAATTCAATGCCGCTGTCGGCATCACCGGTCTCATCATGACCAAGCTGGATGGTGACGCCCGAGGCGGTGCCCTGCTGTCCATGCGCCAGGTCACCGGCTGCGCAGTCAAATTCCTCGGTGTGGGTGAAAAGATCGACCAGCTGGAAATCTTCCACCCGGACCGCATGGCCCAGCGCATCCTCGGCATGGGCGATGTCGTCGGCCTCGTGGAAAAAGCAGCGGAAGAAATTGACGAGAAGGAGGCCATGAAACTGGCCGCCCGCATGCAGTCGAACAAATTCGATTTCACGGACATGCTCGCGCAATTGCGCATGATGAAAAAGCTCGGCCCCATCGGCGGCATTTTGGGCATGCTCCCCGGCATGAGCAAAATGAAGGACATGATCGGCGATGATGGTGACAAGCGCATGAAACACGTGGAGGCGCTCATCCTTTCCATGACGCCCAAGGAGCGCCAGCGCCCGGAGATTATCAACGGCCAGCGCCGCAAGCGCATCTGTGCCGGTGCCGGACGCCCCGTGATGGAGATGAACCAGCTCCTCAAGCAGTTTGAGATGATGAAGAAGCTCATGAGCAACAAGGGCATGCTCACACAGCTCATGGGTGGCATGATGGGAGGCGGCGGCATGGGAGGGCCCGGAGGCATGGGCGGACTTGGCGGCCTAGGTGGCATGCTCGGCGGAGGAGGCAAGCCCCCCAAGCTGCCCCCAGGCATGAAGTTCCCAGGCAAGTTTTAATCCAGCGCTATAAGTTCGAAATATGAGTTCCCCTTTCCGTATCGGAGTCGCCGGAGTCGGCGCCATTGGCAAAAACCACGCACGCATCATGGCGGAAATCGCCGCGAAGAGCGGCGGTGCCATCGCCTTCACCGCCGTGTATGACGCCGACCCGGCACGCGCCGCCGAGTTCGCAGCGCAGTATGGCACGCATGCCGCCAGCGATCTCGCCGACTTTGCCTCCCGCGTGGATGCCGCCACCGTGGCCGTCCCGACCATCTTCCACCGCAAGGTGGCCGAGCCCCTGATGCAGGCCGGCATTCACGTCATGGTGGAAAAACCCATCAGCGAGTCCTACGCCGAGGCGCAGGCCCTCATTGAGCTGGCCAAGTCCAAGAGCGTCATCCTGCAGGTAGGCCACATCGAGCGCTTCAACCCCGTGCTACTCCAGCTGGAGCAGCGCATGGACGCCCCCCGCTTCATCGAGGCCCACCGCCTCTCCCCCTTCCCCAACCGCAGCATCGACATCGGCGTCGTGCTCGACCTCATGATCCACGACATCGAAATCGTGCTCCACCTCGTGAAGTCCGAGCTCATCCAGGTGGACGCAGTGGGCATCCCCGTGCTGACCAAGCGCGAGGACATCGCCAACGCCCGCCTCAAATTCGCCAACGGCTGCATCGCCAACATCACCGCCAGCCGCATCAGCCCGGAGAAGATGCGCAAGATCCGCGTCTTCCAGAGTTCCAGCTACCTCAGCCTCGACTATCAGGAGCAGAGCGGCTGGATCTACCGCAAGGACGGCATGCAGATCGTGCGCGAAGCTGTGGAGGTGGAGAAAGACGAACCTCTCAAGCTCGAGATCGCCGCCTTCGTGGAATGCGCCCGCCATGGCCGCCGCCCCGTCGTTACCGGCCAGGAAGGCGCAGAGGCTGTGCGCATCGCGCTGGAGATCACCGACCAGATCGAAAAGAACGCTGCTCTGAGCGCCTCATGAACCGGATCTTCATCATCGCGGGTGAGGTCAGCGGCGACACCCATGCCGCCGGCCTTCTGCGTGAATTGCAACTTTTGGAGCCCGACATGAAGGTCATCGGCCTAGGCGGCCCGAAGATGCGTGAAGTCGTCGGCGAAGGAGTTGAAGACTGGGTCGAAACTGCCGGGGTCGTGGGACTTTGGGAAGTGGTGAAAATGTACCGCTACTTCAAAGAAAAGATGGATGCCGTGCTGGACTCCATCCTCGATCAAAAACCCGAAGCGGTAATCTTGGTGGACTACCCTGGCTTCAACCTGCGTCTGGCCAAAAAACTGCGCTCAGCGGGGTACAAAGGGCGAATCCTCTATTACATCAGCCCGCAGGTATGGGCCTGGAAAAAGGGCCGGGTAAAGACCATGGCGCAGGTCCTCAATCTCATGATCTGCATCTTTCCCTTCGAGAAAGAGTTTTATGAGAAGAGCGGGCTGCGCACGGAATTCAGCGGCCACCCCATGGTGGACCGGGTGGTGACTCTGAAGCGCGACTGGAAGCGCGAGACCGGCCTCGTTGGGTGGTTTCCAGGCAGCCGCCTCAATGAAGTGCGCCGGCTGTTCCCGCTCATGATGGAGGCGGCCAAGATCATCAAACAAACCATGCCTGGCGCACGCTTTGCAGTTTCGGCCGCCAACGAAGCGCTGGCGGGCTTCATGCGCAACATGACCGATGAGCATGGAATGCCTGAGGCGAAACGCTGGATCGAGACTGGAACAGTTTATGATTTGATGCAGCGCTGCCAAGCCGGCGCGGTGGCCTCAGGAACTGCCACACTGGAAGCCGCCTGCTTTGGCCTGCCCTACACACTGATCTACAATGTCAGCTGGCCCACATACGTGATTGGGAAGCTGGTGGTGAAAATCAAGCACCTGGGCATCGTCAACATCCTGGCCCAGCGCGAAGTGGTGAAGGAACTGGTGCAAGGGGAACTCACTGCGCAAACACTCGCCGAAGCGACTCTCGAACTGCTGACCAACGACGCCAGGAGGGAGCAGTTGCAGCAAGAGCTGGCGGCAGTCGTTGCAACCCTTGGCGGCAGCGGTGCCTATGCACGCGCTGCGCAGGCAGTGCATGAGGAACTCTGAGTTCTGCTGCTTCTGACGCAGCTCTGGAGCTTTGCATGCAAGGCAAAGCTCCAGGGGCACGTGCGGCTTCAGACCCCGATCTGGGGCAGGTTCCAGACGTTTTTGGCGTATTCCAAAATCGTGCGGTCACTGCTGAACTTGCCCATGCGTGCCGTGTTGTGAATGGCCATCTTTTGCCAGCGGGGCTGGTCTCTGTAAGCCTTGTCCACTTCCGCCTGGCAGGAAGCATAACTTTCATAGTCGGCCATGACGAGGAAGGGATCACCATGGGAAAGCAGGCTGTCGCGGAACGGCTTGAATTCGTCCTGATTGCCTGTGAAGTAGTCTGAGGCGAGCCAGTCGATGCTCAGGCGCAGGTCTTCACTGGCATGATAGAAGTCCCACGGATTGTACCCCTTCGCATAAAGTTCCGTCACCTCTTCAACGGTGAGCCCGAAGATGAAGATGTTTTCCGGCCCAACTTCTTCGAGGATTTCCACGTTAGCACCGTCAAGCGTGCCGATGGTGAGCGCTCCATTGAGGGCGAGCTTCATGTTGCCAGTGCCGGAGGCTTCCTTGCCAGCTGTGGAGATCTGCTCGGAAAGATCCGCCGCAGGGATGATTCTCTCAGCAATGGAAACACCGTAGTTCGGAATGTAGATGACTTTGAGGCGGCCATTCACGCGTGGGTCGTGATTGACCTTGCTCGCAACGGCATTGATGGCGTGGATGATGTTCTTGGCCAGGTAGTACCCCGGCGCGGCCTTGGCC
This sequence comes from Prosthecobacter fluviatilis, assembly GCF_055388355.1. Classification (NCBI taxonomy): domain Bacteria; kingdom Pseudomonadati; phylum Verrucomicrobiota; class Verrucomicrobiia; order Verrucomicrobiales; family Verrucomicrobiaceae; genus Prosthecobacter; species Prosthecobacter fluviatilis. The sequence goes on along the minus strand of NZ_AP043782.1, from coordinate 6,041,848 downwards.
CCAAAGATGAAGACACGGGGAGCCATTTCAAAATTTGGATTGGCGATGATCTTCCGGTAAAGAGAAACGATATGCAGCAGGTTGAGGTGCTGGCGCTTGTACTCGTGCAGGCGTTTGATCTGCACATCAAACATGGCATCAGGACTGACGCTGACACCACAGGTGTCCTGAATGATCTTGGCAAGATGCACCTTGTGCCCCCGCTTGATGGCATGGAATCTCTCGCGGAACGAGGAGTCATCCGCAAAGCGGTCGAGCTGAATGAGCTTGGTGGAGTCTTTCAGCCAACCGGAGCCGATGGATTCGGTGATGAGCGCGGAAAGCTGCGGATTGCATACGTCCAACCAGCGGCGGAAGGTGACACCGTTGGTCAGGTTGAGGAAGCGATCAGGGTAGAGCTCAAAGAATTCGGGAAAGAGACGTTCACAAAGGAGACGTGTGTGCAGCGCGGCAACCCCGTTGGTCGCATGACTGCCCAATACGGAGAGGTGGGCCATGCGGACTTTTTTCCCGCCCGTCTCCTCGATAAGCGAAAGCGCCCGTTTTTTCTCCCCGTCACCAGGCCAGCGAGCCTCTACATCACCTTCCAAGAAGCGTTTGTTGATTTCAAAGATGATCTGCAGATGACGTGGAAGCACGCGCTCAAAGAGTGCTGCATTCCAAGTCTCAAGGGCCTCAGGCAGCAAGGTATGATTGGTGTAGGAGAAGGTCTTCTGGCAGATTTCCCACGCCTGACTCCACTCGAGCTTTTCCTCATCCACAAGGATGCGCATGAGCTCAGGAATGGCGACGGCAGGATGGGTGTCGTTGAGCTGGACGGCCGCCTTGGATGGAAACTCACTCCATGGCAGATCATAGCCAGTTTTGAAGCGCCGCACGATATCAGCGAGAGAGCAGGCCACGAAGAAGTACTGCTGAACGAGTCGAAGTTCCTTGCCGCTCTCGGTGGCGTCGTTGGGGTAGAGCACTTTGGAGACCGTTTCTGCGATGGCTTTTTCGCGCAGGGCCTCAATGTAGCTTCCCTCATTGAAGACCTTGAAGTTAAAGTCTTCATCTGCCTGAGCCTGCCAGAGGCGCAGCACATTCACGGTGTTGCTGTCATAACCGACGATGGGAATGTCCCACGGAAGACCGAGGAGGCACTTGGTCTCAACCCACTCGTGATGTGGCCGGCCGAATTCGTCAAATTTCTGGATGGTGTGGCCGTAAAGGTGGACGGTCTGCCGATAGGAGGGCCGCGCAATTTTCCAAGGGCTGCCATCGCGCATCCAGGCGTCAGGGTGCTCAACTTGCTTGCCGTTGACGAACTCCTGACGGAACAAGCCAAACTCATAGTGAATGCCATACCCAATGGCGGGCAGGTCCATGGTGCTGAGAGAATCCATGAAGCAGGCGGCCAGGCGGCCCAGACCTCCGTTGCCAAGCCCCATATCGGGCTCCTTCTGCACCAGGGAATCAAGGTCTTTGCCCATTTCAGAAAGAGCCACCTTCGTGGCTTCATAGATGCCTGAGTTGCGGAGGTTGTTTTCCAGCAGACGGCCCATGAGATACTCCAGGGAGAGATAATGCACACGGCGCACCCCCTGGGCACGATGCTGACGGCGAGACTGCGTGGCACGCTCCATGACTCGGTCACGCACCGCGAGCGAGGTGGCGACGTACCAGTCATTTTCACTGGCTGTCTCAATGTAGGCCCCCAGTGTGAAACGCAGGTGATTGGTGATCGAAAGCTTGAGACTGTCGGTGGTATTGAGAACGGCGCAGTTGGCGAGGGCTTCCATGAGATTGCTGGGTGGTGAATAATTTACCAGGTCAACCACTTGGGGGGATCGACCGGCGCGATGAGGAGGGTGATTTCTCCTTTGGGCGTCTTGGTTTGGTAATAGGATAGCAAGATGCTTGCCGGACCACGTTTGAATTCCTCAAACTTTTTTGTCAGTTCCCGTGCGACGACCACCCTGTGATCCGGCGCGGCCTCAGCCAGAATCGCCAATGTGTCGACCAGACGGTAGGGACTTTCGAAGAAAACACTGGTGCAGTCACGCTGCAGAGCCGCAGTCAGGACTGATGAGCGGGCGCCTTTTTTATGAGGAAGAAACCCGCCAAAATAGAAAGGCGTGGTGGGCAGTCCCGATGCAGCCAGCGCTGTAATGACTGCGCTAGGCCCGGGAATCCCTTCTGCATGCAAACCGGCAGCTACCACGGCTCCCACCAGCCGCTGCCCGGGATCAGACACGGTGGGCATTCCGGCATCCGAGATCAGAGCAACACTCCCCCCCTGCTTCATGTGCTCGAGGAGCTGGGGAATGCGCATTGCTTCATTATGCTCATTGAGGCTGATGAGCCTCGCACGAATGTCATGATACTTGAGCAGCATGCCTGAATGCCGTGTGTCCTCGCAGGCCACCAAGTCAGCGCAGCGGAGGGTGTCGAGGGCACGCAGAGTGATGTCGCGCATGTTCCCGATAGGGGTGGCCACCAAGTGGAGGCCGGGGGGCAGGCGCCCCGTGGCTGTCAAAGATTCCAGTGCCCCCTCGTCTGCCCTGTCGGACTGTTCTTCGGCTAAATCCTGATCCGACGACATTGCAACGGACAGGGGTTACCAGCCTTCAGAAATTTGATCTGCCAGGTTGTTGGCCAGACGCTGCGCAGCGTCCTCAAAGAGCTGGGTCTCTGACAACTGCAAATTCGCCTCGAGGATGATGTAAGAATCTGCGGTGGCAAAGCCGGAATGAAGGGTCTTTCCTGTAGCGGTGTCAGTGATTGTAAACGGGCAGACAATGGTCGCCTGAAGCTGTGAGCTGCTCAGCACATTGTTCAGATCAGAACGGAACTGAGTGCGATTGATGTTGGAGACTTTCCCCTGCAGCACAGCCTCAGCTTCGCTCTTGGCCACGATTTGATAGGAACCATGGTTTTGCAGCTGCTTGATGACAGCGTTTGTCACGAGCGAGGCAATGCGGGGCTCAAGAGTAAGATTTTCAAACGTGGGCACCGCAATCTTGGTGATATGGCGCAGGTGAACAGGTTTGTGAGCACCCAGAGTGTACCCTGCACATCCGGAGAGCATGAGGCAGCCAGCTGCCAGCAGAAGAAAAAGCGATTTCATCCAAATAATTTGAGAAGTGACCCTGCCGAGTAATGGCGTGCTGCCATGGCGGCGCAAGAATTATGACGCAGGCTTCGTCGTGGAAGGAACTGGTGGGACTGGCGGCGTAGGGACAGCAGACCCCGGCGACGACGGCAGCATGGATGGAGCGTTCGGGTTGGGCGGCACGGGCAGCAAAGCTGGCTTTTCTGTCTCAGGCACAGGTGGCAGAAGAGAGCCTGCTCCTGGAGCAGCAGCGCCAGGACGGAGAGGCAGGGTGGGCTCCTGCAGCGGGATAGGCACAAAACCTTCATCGCCAGTGCGCATCTTGGGCTTCTGGCTAAGACGTGCGAGTTCAGGAGCCATAGGCCCGACATAATCGTCACGCGCCTTCAAGTTCTCCGCAGTAAGTGCGGTGTAGTCCTGCCCGGGTCCTTTTTTGGCATCTTCCACTCCATCTGGGTCCGCAGAAGCAAGTTCGGCGAGCATGGTTCGTGCCTGTGCCGAAACCTCCGGAGAACCAAACTTGAGAGCCTCGTTAAGGTAGATGGCCGCGGCTTTGGTTTTGCCAACACGCTGGTAGAACTTGGCGACGGTCAAAGATTGATTCGCCTCGGCCGTGTTGACCTGATGCAGGATCATTTCAGTCTCCTGTTTACGATCACCGGTGGGATGGGTGGCGATGTAAGTGCGCAGGGCATCACGAGCAGCCAGAAGATTGGAGGCATCCTCGCTGCGCTGAGCAGCGATGTTGCTGATGGAACCAATCCTGAACTGGGCCTCTGCGGCCTGAGAGGTATGCGGGTAGTTTTCCACCACCTTGTTGTAGGCAGCCACAGCCTTGTCCTTTTCCTTCAGGTCCTGCTGGATTTCAGCGATGCTGAACTGGGCCAGCGGAGCATACTTGCCGAAAGGAGCATTTTTGATGATTTTCTCGTAGAATTTGATCACGTCAGAAGAGTTCATCTTCATGCTGATCAGAAGCATTCCCCTCTGCTTTTTGCCGCCCTTGGCCTCTTCGGCGATCTCATACTGCTTCTCGATGGCCTCGCTGAAATGAGGACTGTCACGATAAGATTGAATGAAATTCTGGAAGGCATCAAATGCATCATCCATCTTGCCGTTGTGCCGGATGATCACGGCGTTGTGGAAAGAGGCTTCAGCAGCACTCGGGGTGAATGCGTATTTTTTTACGATGGCTTGGTACATCGCCTGAGCCTTGCCGATTTTGCCAGCATTCTCCGCCTGCCGAGCCTGTGCCAGCATGCCGGCGGCGGCAAGTTCCTGAGAATCTCGCTCACTGTCCACGGGAACCACTTGGTCTTTCTTGCCTGAAAACGGCCAGATAGCGGGAGATGCAGTCGTCAGGGCTAGAAATGAAACGGCACATGCCAGATGGACTGACAGGCGGGCGTGGGGGGGGAATTTCATCGAGGCGATAGTAAGTTCTGGTTAAGCTTGCGTCAAGGTGCCAACGCACTTGTATCGCAAGGGCCTGCCCGCCCTTGTTTTGACCGCTGCCACGGTCTAATTACGGCCTCATGTTGCGCCCCCTGCTTTTGCTAGCCCTAGGCTTTCCCCTTTTGGCCCAGTGCCAGAAGGCCCCGCTGTCTCCGGGATACCGGAAGGTGCAGAATATTGACTACGTCGGGGCCGGAGATCCGCGCCAGAGGCTGGACCTCTACCTGCCCGAGACGGACTCCGAGAAGCCCAGGCCTCTGCTGGTGTACGTCCACGGCGGCGGCTGGTCTGAGGGCAGCAAGGACGAGGCGGACGTGCTGCTGGGCCTGATCAAAGACGGCACGCCATATGCCGGTGCCAGCCTGAACTACCGCCTGACCGACCAGGCGCAGTGGCCAGCACAGATCCATGACTGCAAGGCCGCCATCCGCTGGCTGCGTGCCCATGCCAGGGAGTACAACCTCGATCCCGACAGGATCGCCGCCTTCGGCATCTCTGCCGGCGGGCACCTGGTGAGCATGCTGGGTGTGACCGGCGGCGTGAAGGAGCTGGAGGGTGAGCTGGGCAGGCACCTGGGCCAGAGCAGCCGCGTCACCTGCGTGCTGGACTTCTGCGGCCCGTCGGATTTTTTGACCTTTGGCGGCAAGGGCAGCATCATAGACCCGGACGAACCCGGCGGGGTGCTGGCCAAGCTGCTCGGCGCACCGCTCAAGGACTGCAAGGAAAAGGCCCGCAAAGCCTCTCCGGTGAGCTACATCACGCCAGATGACGCACCTTTTTTGATCATTCATGGGGACAAGGACAACGTGGTGCCCTACTCCCAGGCCACGGAGCTGGATGCCGCACTCGACAGCGCCAAAATCCCCTCCATCCTGCTGACCGGCACCGGAGGCGGACACGTCTTTCTGAGCGGACCGCTGGTGGAGCGCATGTACGCCTTCAACGCACGGCACCTGCTGGGCAAAGACGTCCAAATCCCCGAAGGAGCCGTTCCTTCCAAGTAAGCCCGCAGTGCCGCACCGCTTCCAAGCCAGACCTTTTCATTTTCAATGACCGATTCCGAAATCAAGTCCGCCATCCTCGACATGGGCCGCCGTGCCCGCGCTGCCTCGTATGCCCTCGTCAAGCTGAGCAGCGAGCAAAAAAACGCCATCCTCGCAGCCATGGCTGATGAGCTCACGGCCCGGCAGGACACCATCCTGGCCGCCAACGCCCTGGATCTGGAGCGCGCGAACCAGAACGGCCTGAGCAAGGCCATGATCGACCGCCTGACACTGGACCCCAAACGACTCAAGGCCATCGCCGATGCGGTGCGCGAGGTGGCACTGCTGCCCGACCCCGTGGGCGAAAAGCTCACCGACTGGACTCGTCCGAACGGCCTGCACATCCGCAAGGTGCGCGTGCCCATCGGTGTGATCGGCATCATCTTTGAGTCCCGGCCGAATGTGACCACGGACGCGGCCTCTCTGTGCTTTAAAACCGGCAACGCCACCATCCTGCGCGGTGGCAGTGAGGCGATCGACAGCAACCGCGCCCTGGCCGCCGCCCTGCAGGCGGGAGGCGAGCGCGCCGGACTGCCTCCGGACAGCATTCAGCTCATCCCCTTCACCGACCGCGCCAGCGTGGAGCACATGGCTCAGATGGACCAGTACCTGGACCTCATCATTCCGCGTGGCGGCAAGGGGCTGATCGAGAAAGTGGTGGCCACAGCGCGCATGCCCGTGATCAAGCACTACGACGGCGTATGCCATGTATTTGTGAACGCAGACGCTGATCTCGACATGGCGGCCAGCATCATCGTCAACGCCAAGTGCCAGAAGCCCGGCGTGTGCAATGCGCTGGAGACGGTGCTGGTGCATGAAGGTGTCGCGGCCAGGTTTTATCCGCAGCTGGGCCAGCGCCTGGCCGAGGCCAAGGTGGAGATCCATGCAGATGCCACCGCGCTGCAGCATCTGGGCGTGCCCGCCATCGCCGCCACGGAGGAGGACTGGAGCACGGAATATCTGGACCTCATCCTCGCCGTGAAAACCGTGAGCGGGCTGGACGAGGCCATTGCGCACATCAACCGCTATGGCTCGCACCACACGGACAGCATCATCACCAAGGACCGTGCAGCGGCCGAGCGCTTCCAGCACGAAGTGGACAGTGCCGTCGTCCTCCACAACGCCAGCACGCGCTTCAACGACGGCGGCGAGTTCGGGTTCGGCGCGGAGATCGGCATCTCCACCGACAAGCTGCATGCACGCGGCCCCATGGGGCTGGCGGAGCTGTGCAGCTACAAATACCTGGTGGACGGCAGCGGTCAGGTGCGGGGGTGAGTCGCCCCCGTGAATGTCCGCGCATCTTCGCTTGCGAGTCCCTGCGTCCCTGTGTTTTTTGCCGAGTCTGAATCACGGACTCCGGCGCATTTTCGCGCCCCGCTTTGCACATCCCCATGAAGCAATCGCTCACCCTCGCCATTTCTCTGCTGCTTGCCTTCAGCGCCACCTCTGCGCTGACGATCCCTGATCCGCTGCCCAAGGCGCCGGAGCCGGTGGAGGACATTCTGCGGCTGCAGATCTTTCTGGATACGCAGCTCTTTGGCCCTGGAAAGCTGGACGGGCGGCCTGGAGAGTTCACCACCAAGGCGCTGAAGCGCTACCAGAGTTCCCACGGAATGCCGGAGACGGAACTGGCGGACTGCACGCTGGACCTTTCCAGCGTCACGGAGCTGTACACCAGCTACACGATCCGGCAGGAGGATCTCAAGTTTGTGGGCGAGCTGCCACGCCAGCCCTCAGAGCAGAGCAAGAAGAAGTACCTGCCGTATGACTCGCTGCTGGAGTTTCTGACCGAGCGCTTTCACTGCGCGCCAGAGCTGCTGGAGTTTCTCAACCGGCCGATGAAGATGGACGATCTCAAGCCGGGAGATGTGGTGAAAGCGCCAGCGGTGCAGCCGTTTCTTATCGAGGAGCTGACGGAGATCGCCAAACTGCCGGAGGTGCCGGAATTTCAGCAGCGGGTGATCAAGATCGACACCAAGGAAAAGCTGCTGGGCGTGTGGGATGGTGAGAAGATGCTGGCCAGCCTGCCCATCACTCCGGGCAGCGGGCATCTGGCCACGCCGCCGGGCACATGGCGCATCCTGGGCATCACGCAGATGCCAACCTTCCGCTGGGACAAGAGCGTGCTGGAGTACGGCGTCCGCAGCAGCACGTATTACCAGCTGCCTATCGGTCCCAACAATCCGGTGGGGGTCATGTGGATCGGGCTGAACCGCCCGGGCATCGGCATTCACGGCACCAACTCTCCGCAGAACATCGGCCGCAGCTCCAGCCACGGCTGCATGCGCACGGCCAACTGGGACGTGGTGCGGCTGGTGAAGCTGCTCACGAAGGGCATGACAGTCATCATCGAAGGACCGCCACCAGCGCCGCGGCCTGTGGAGGTTGCCAAGGCTTTGCCGGTGGTGGAGCCACCAGCGGCCCTGCCCGCAGAGGGGCAGAAGCGCGGCTTTTTCTCCCGGCTTTTTGGCAGGAAGTAAGAATGTGCAGGTCAGTTCAGCCGCAGGGTGATGGAGCCTGAGTCCTTCACCTTGCAGCCATGGGGAGTGCGGGTCATCAGCTCAAACTGCGTGGCCCAGTAGTGCATGGTGTTGACCGCGTGACCGTAGGGCTGGTAATCCCGGAGGTTGATGAAGGTCAGCTTGTCGCTCTCATTGTCGGCAAACTGGAAAAAGGGACGGCCGGAGCCGGAGTCCACCACCTTGCCTTCGATGGCCATGTTACCCTTGGTGAAATAAGCAGCCAGCCCGACCATCGGTGTGACCACAAACTTCAGCATGGTCACCACCGCGTTGCCCTTGGGGCTGGTGGGATTGAGTTCAATGACGGCCAGGCGCAGCGTGAGGGTGTCCTTGCCCGGCTGGTTCACGAGGCGGTAGTAGGGGGTGGGAGAGCGGCGGAAGGCAGCCACAAACTCCTCTCGCAGGCGCACGGCCACCTCGACTTCCCGCCGCTGCACGCCGCCCCAGGCGACCTCTCCGGAAGCGATGGCGCGGTTCACCCGGCGCAGGTAGTCCAATGTGACCGGGGCGATGTAGAGCTTTCGCTTGGCAATCCCCGCCGCCAGCGCCTGGGGATCCAGCGTGGTCCATATTTTTTGAAATCCGAGCTGTCTGCTGGCATCCTGAGCGAGCGAGGGCTGCTCAAAAAAAGGCGAAAGAGCCACCGGCCCTGCCTTGAGCATGCGATTCGTCGAACTGCAGGCGGGCAGCAGCACCAGCGCGAGAATGAAGTGCGGAAATCGCATGAGGGACAAGCCCCAGATAAAGACATAAAAATCGCCCGCTGTGCAATGCCAGAACTCTGCAGCCGTGGAAAAGATGAGCGGCCACGGTGGTTTTAGCTTTCACCGGCGTACCTTTCTGCCGAACATCCACCACCACACACTGCATGCAGCCAGCCACCGTCCATCTCGTGATCCCCTGCTATCAGGAAAGCGGACGCATCGGTCCCTTCCTGACCGAGCTGTGTGAGGTGACGAAAGGGCTCGGAGACGTGAGCATCCGGGTGGTGGAGGACGGGTCAGATGCAGCAGAGGCCGAGCGCATGCGGGAAATCATCACGCCGCTGTGCCGCATGCATGCGCATCTGCATCCGCCACTTTTTCTGCCGCAGAACCGGGGCAAGGGAGGTGCGGTGTATGCCGGGTGGGACCAGGCGCCGGAGGTGGACTGGCTGGCCTTTGTGGACGCTGATGGCTCGTGCTCCGCCACGGAGGTGGCAAATCTCATCCACCTGGCGCGCAAGCAATCGAAGCCTGAGACGGCTCTCTTTGCCTCCCGCTGGGATCAGACAAGCCCCCGGGTGCAGCGCCAGTGGAAGCGCCGGCTGATGGGGCGCATCTTTGGCACGCTGGTGGCCACCCTGCTGCGCATTCCCATCCACGACAGCCAGTGCGGGCTCAAGCTGGTGCCGCGCACGGCGTATCAGCGCATCGCCCCCTCTCTGCGCATTCAGGGCTTTGCGTTTGATGTGGAGCTGCTTGCAGCACTGCATGACAGCGGCTGCGGCTTTGAGGAGGTCTCCATAGCCTGGCATGAGACGCCCGGCGGCCATGTGCACCTGATCCGTGACTCCATCCGCATGGCACGGGATGTGGTGGCCATCCGCAGGCGGCGGGGGCAGCACTGAACAGACCAGCCGCCCCTACCAGCCCCTACTCCCACCTGAGCTCGGTCCCAGCGGGAAGAAGGCGCACAGCACGTGCAATATCCCAGTTGGTCATGCGAAAGCCACCAATGCTCTCCTGTTTAGTCATGGATCCAGGAATGCTGGTGCCATGAAGGCCATAAGGAAGAGGCTTGGGGTCTCCACTCTTCGCGAGATTGATCCAGAGAATGCCCGCCGGATTGTTGGGCCCGGCATGAAACCGATAAGGGATGGTCTTGGGAGCCGCGGGATCTCCCATGCTAGTGAACACCGGCCGGGGAATGACTTCGAGGATCTTCCAAATCTTGCGTCCGTGCAACCCGGGGCGCGCGGCGGAAACCGGCATGCTGGCAACAACCACATCCCCACGACGAATCACCAGGCGACTCACCCCCAGCATGCTGGCGGAGATCGGCGCCTGCGGATCTGCGGCTGGCTGCAGTGGCTCTGTGAGTGCATTTTCAATTTCGAAAGGCACCACATTGGGAACCAAAAAGACGGCACCTGGGGCATTAGGGTTCTTAACACCCGGGTTGATGTGACGGAGAAATGACTCGGCTGCATGAAACCGCTCCGCCACAAACTCCCAGCCGGAACGGTAGGCCATGAAAGTTTCACGGGTCAGCTCTTCGAACGTGGGCGGCGGCTCAGCGGCCCTGCCCTTCCCCCTGCCGGAGACATCGCTCCCCGGATGGGGGGAAATCCAGCGCATGTCCGCCGCCGTGAGTACATACTCGGCATAAGGTCCGCCAATGGCCTTCATGGCGGCCGAAGGCTGGCCTTCCGGGGTATGCAACTCTCCAGGATGTGCTTTTTCAAAAGCTTTGTATGCCGCATCGTACACAGGCCCCGCAGTGCCATCGATCGGACCGATGGTGAACCCCTGGCGGTCCAGGAAAGCCTGAATGAGCACCAACGATGCCGCCCCCCAAGCCGCAGGAGGCAGTGCACGATGGGGCTTCGTGGCGATCAAGACCGGTGGCTCCTCCCTCACGGGCGAAGGGGCCTTTTTTGTTTTTTCCTTATTCTTGGCCGGATCCTTGGCTGCTTCTTTTTCCGCAGCCAATGCAGCATCAACCATGGTCTTGATGTCACTCTCCCCCGGAACTTTGACGACCTGCCCGATGACAATCCGGTCGTTTTTCAGATCATTGAAAATCCTGATCTGATCCACGGTAACGCCATTTGCATTTGCGATTTTGATGAGCGAATCCCCCTTGACCACCACATGCTCGACCATGGTTGCCGGAGGCCCTTTTGGCGTGCCCCTGGCTGGAGAAGTCGCCCCAGCGGGTTTTGAAGGCATGGCACCCGCCTGGGCTTCGACAGGAACCTCGACAGGCAGGCCCCAGTCAGCGGGTGCGGATGGCTCAACCTGCCAAGGCCATTTTACAGCCTGCTCCAGCCCAGGCTCAATGGCAGGAACCGCAGGCTTCACGGTTTCCACCTGTGCAAGAATGCCGCAAGGCAGGCAGCCCGCCAGCGCACAGAGCATCCATGTTACCTTTTGAGGCGAAAGACACGGTTTCATGCAGCATTCAATCCGCATTTGCCGCCGGCACAAGTGCCTGTTCTGGACGCAGCTGGGGTCTATTTCCCCAGCACCTGCTTCAGCACCTCGATGCAGCGCTCATTCTGCGGCATGGTACCGATGCTGATGCGCACCCATTCGGGGAGTTTGTAGGCGGCCATGGCGCGGACGATTACGCCCTTGTCCATCATTCCTTTGAAGACGGCGTTGCCATCGCCCACCTTCACCAAGACGAAGTTGGCGTAGCTCGGGATATACTCCAGGCCCATTTCCCCGAACTGCTTCTGCAGGTAGGCACGGCCTTCGTCAGTGATGGCCTTGGTCTTGTTCTGGTGTTCTTCGTCCAGCAAGCCGGCCAGTGCACCGGCCTGCGCGATGGAGTTCAGATTGAAGGGCTGGCGCGTGCGCTGCAGCACGTCGATCAGCTCCTTGTTGGCGATGCCATAACCCACGCGCGTACCCGCGAGGCCCTGGATCTTGGAGAAAGTGCGCAGCACCACCACATTGCGTCCCTGACGCACGTATTTCAGCGTGTCCGGCGGATTGTCGAGGAACTCATAATAGGCCTCGTCAAACACCACCACCACATGATCCGGCACCTTGTCCATGAAACGGTCAATCTGCTCCTGCGTCACCAGCGTGCCCGTTGGGTTGTTCGGGTTAGCGATGAAGATCTCCTTCGTGTTTGGCGTGATTGCGGCGGCCATGGCGTTCAGATCGTGCACGTAACCGGGGTCCGGCACCTCGATGGTGTCAGCGCCAAAGACCTTGGCCATCAGCTTGTACACCAGGAAGGCGTGCTCGGCGGTAATGATGTTGTCCCCCGGCTTGAGGAAGGCGTGGCCGATGAACTCGATCACCTCGTTGGATCCGCAGCCCATGATGATGTTGCCCATCTCCAGGCCAAACTTCTCCGCCAGGGCATTGCGCAGCTTCCATGAGGCGCCGTCAGGATAGATGTGCACCTCTTTCACAGCCTCCTGCATGGCCACGATGGCCTTGGGCGAAGGGCCCAGAGGGTTCTCGTTGGAGGCCATCTTGATGATGTCCTCCGGCTTCAGTCCGCGTTCACGGGCCACATCCTCGATGGGCTTTCCGGGTTCGTAGGCGACGAGATCTTTGAGCTGTGGGTTGGCGTAGTTCCAGATGGACATGGTTGGAGGCGTAATAGGACCATTTCTTGGACTGGGATGGCGTCGAAGGCAAGTCCGTGTAAAGTTCCGCTCAGACTTCGTTTTAAACCCCTATGCCTGCCAGCCTGCCTGAAACCTCCGAACTGCTCCTGTCCCTCGGCACTGCCACCGGGCTGGGGCTGCTCGTCGGCCTGCAACGCGAGTGGGTGCAGAACCGCGTGGCGGGCATCCGCACCTTTGCGCTGCTAACCCTTTTTGGCGCATTGACCGGGCTGCTCGGAAACGCCTACGGCACATGGGTGGTCGCGGCAGGTCTCGTCGCCTTTGCCTGCATCGTGGTGTTCAGCACCTGGCTTAGCCTTTCCACGCGCGAGCCAGACTCCGGCCTCACCACTGAAATGGCCATGCTGGTGATGTTTGTCACGGGCATCATCATCATGCTCGGGGAGCGGCTGATCGCCGTAATGATCGCCGGTGGAGTCATGGCGCTGCTGCAGAGCAAGAAGGCGCTGCATACGATGGTGAGGCGCTTTGGCGAAGACGATCTGCGAGCCATCGTGCGCCTGGTGCTGCTGGCGTTGGTCATCCTGCCTGCGCTGCCAAACCGTGAGATGGGCTATCTCGGTGTGCTCAATCCCTTTGCCATCTGGCTGATTGTGGTGCTCATCGTCGGCATTAGTCTGGCAGCGTACATGGCAGAAAAGTATCTGGGAGGTGCCAAGGGTGCTGTCGTGGCCGGTCTTCTGGGCGGCCTGGTCTCCAGCACGGCCACCACGGCGAGTAGTGCACGCCGCAGCGCCTCTGCCAGACGGGGCGAGTGCTCGCTCGCTGCCATGGCCTTGATTGCCTCAGCCGTGGCTTTTGTGCGGCTGCTGGCAGAGGTGGTGATCGTTGCCTCCGAACACATCCGTGAACTCCTGCCTCCGCTCACGGCCATGATGCTCTGGGTGACTCTGATCGCCGCCGTAGCGCATCGACTCGCTGAAAAAACAGATACGCAGCCGGTGGATGAGCCTCCGCCCTCTGAACTGAAAAACGCCGTCTTCCTAGGCCTGCTCTACGCGCTGGTGCTGGTCGTCGTGGCCTACACACGTCAGCACAACAGTTCATCCGGGCTGTATGTGGCGGCGTTTCTTTCCGGCCTGCCGGACATGTCGGCGATCACTCTTTCCACCTCCCGGCTGGTCTCCACCGGTCATCTTGAAACGTCCGTCGCCTGGCGCATGATTCTCGTCGGCGGCATGGCCAACCTCGTCTTCAAGATGTTTTTCGTGATCATACTCGGCTCGCGTGCCTACATCAAACCTGCACTGCTGGGCCTGCTGCTGTCTGTCGCCGGAGGCGCGGCCATTCTCACACTCTGGCACTGAATTCCGGCCAAAGAATGCAGGATGATTCACAACGACATCCTCATGTGCCACGTAATTATTTCCAACCATGCCCGCAGAATTTAAAGACTACTACGCCACCCTGGGTGTCCCGCGTGATGCCAGCGCGGACGACATCAAAAAGGCCTTCCGGAAACTGGCCCGTCTCTACCACCCCGACACTGCGAAGGACAAAAAAACGGCGGAGGCCAAATTTAAGGAGGTCAATGAAGCCAATGAAGTGCTAAGCGACCCCGAAAAGCGCAGGAAATACGACACCCTGGGAGCCAACTGGCAAGAAGCTGGCGACTTCCAACCGCCCCCCTCTGGAGCTGGCGGCCGTGAGCAAGAATTTCACTTTGGAGGCACGGGGTTCAGCGACTTTTTCGAGCAATATTTCAGTGGCGGCAGCCGCTATGGCTTCCCGCAGGGCTTTGAAGAAGAAATCCCGTCTGGCGGCAGCAGGAAAGGCCGAGCAAGGCGCGGGCATGACATTGAGGGCGACATCCTCGTCACTCTTGAGGAAGCCATGCATGGCACCCAACGGCCGATTTCACTGCAGACTGTGAACCGCCAGACGGGAGCGGTGCAGACACACAGCTTTGAAGTCCGCATCCCGCCCGGGGCTACGGACGGCCGCCGCATCCGGGTGCCTGGCCAGGGCGAGCCCGGACGCAATGGAGGAGAAGCAGGCGATCTATACCTGCGCGTGCGCCATGCCGCGCATCCCGACTTCACCACTCAGGAGGCCGACTTGCATCATGATCTCGCCATTGCTCCATGGGAGGCCGTGCTGGGTGCGGAGATCATCGTGCCGACTCTGGACGGCTCCATCAAACTACGAATCCCAGCAGGCAGTGAAAACGGCCAGAGCCTGCGTGTGCGCGGCCGCGGCCTGCCCAAAGGCAAGACTGCCGAGCGCGGCGACTTTTTTGTGAAACTGCAGATCGTGCTGCCAGACAAGACCAGCGATGCCGAACGCAAGCTGTGGGAGCAGCTGCGCAGTGCCTCCACCTTCAACCCACGCGCCTGAGATGAACGACCATACCCCGCAGACTTATTCGCTGGAAATCCTTGCGGAGGCAACCGGTGTCTCCACGCAAATGATCGTGCAGTATCAGCAGAACGGCATGATTTCCGATCATCTTGATGATGACACCTTGCGCACCCTGCGCCGCCTCGAGCACCTCAGGGAAAATTGCGAGATGAATCTTAAAGGGCTGAAGCTGCTGACGCAGCTGCTCGACGAAGTCGAACAGCTGCGCCAAGAATTGCGCTCCAGACGCTGAGCTCCTCAGACAAACTGCGTCTCGCCAGGAATGGGCAAAGGCCCTGGCTCAAAATGGTCGGCAAACTGCAGGTTGTCTGGCGCAAGATCCTGCTTTGAGGACATGATCGCCAAGGCTGTGCGCGACGGTTTTTTGTCCGCTTTCGCATCCTTGCCACCACCTTCAGCGGCGGCTTCTTCCTTCCAAAGGATTTTCTGACCTGTGTAGGCGGCCTCGCGCCCCATGATGGCGATGATCGTGCTGCTCATCATGCGATCACCATCATTAATGACTTCGCCTTTGCGGATGGCATTGAAGAGCGCCTGGTGCTCCAGGTCGTACATGTTTTTCTCCTCACCACGCCAGCGCCAGCGCTTTTCACCGTCGATGTAGGGCGCAGAGCCCTTGCCGATGACCAGCTTGCCCTTGGTGCCCTGTATGTTGTCGATGACTTCGTTGTGGCAGCCGTTGATCTGACGGTTGGTGAGGTGACAGATGATTCCGCCCTCCCATTCATAGGCGCAGTGAAAGTGATCGAAGATGTTTCCACCCTCCGCCTTTCGCTGGCGCCCCCCGGTGCCGATAACGCTGACCGGAGGCGCATCCTTCATGGCCCAGCAGATCTTATCCAGGCTGTGAACTGCCTGTTCGACGATGCTGTCCCCGCTCAACCAGGAAAAATTGTACCAGTTGCGGACCTGCCACTCCACATCCCCCATTCCCGCAGGGCGACCGGCGGCTGGAGGCATGACTTTCACCGGACCAGCATAGTAGGTGGCCAGAATGCTGGTGATGTCACCAATCTGCCCTTCGTGGAGGCGCTTGTAGCACTCGATGCGGCTGGTGGAATAGCGCCAGCAAAAGCCGGCCACCAGGTTGAGCTTCTTCTGCTTCGCTTTTTCGACCGCTGCCTGGGCCACACGATAGCCGGCTGCATCCACCGCCATGGGCTTCTCGCAAAAGATATGCTTTCCGGCTTCAACCGCAGCAGTCAGGTGCAGCGGGCGGAACCCTGGCGGCGTGGCAAGCAGGACGACGTCCACTCCGCAATCGATGAGTTTTTGGTAGGCATCGAGACCGGTAAATTTTTTGTCTGGCTTTACATCAACCCTGTCAGGAAACTGGGTGGAGAGATTTTTGATGCTGTTTTCGATCTGTGAGTCGAAGGCATCAGCCATCGCCACAATTTTTGAGTTATAATCTGCTCCGAGCGCCTGTGCCGCCGCGCCAGTCCCGCGACCGCCGCAGCCGATGAGACCAATCTTCAAGGTTTCGTTGGAGTCAGCCTTCTGCTGCGCCAGCAAGGAGCCTGCGGAAGTCAGAACAGCAGGCGCGAGAAGCGCCCCGCCGCTGGCATTGAGAAAACGACGACGAGAAAAGGCTGTGGCAGCTGGATCAGACATGGGAAAGGATGAGGTTGTAAACAGAGCAGAGATTTCGCCACCGGAACGGCAAACCTTTCAGCAAAGGGCAGATTGCACCGGTCTCATGAACAGGTCATTAGGAGCATACTAACAGGCAGCCAGAGTTTGCCGGATCACACATTTCTCAAAACAGCTCACGGCAGGATGAAGAAAAGGCTCAGGCGTGGCGGGGAATCACCTTTGTCAGCCCAGAAGACTGCGGCGGATGCCCACCGTCCTCCATGGGGCTGAGCGGCTGCGTCTCGATACGGCTGATTTCATCATCAGGCGAGGGCTGGAGAAGCGCATCCACTAGAAGCTGAGTGTCTTCCAAAAAGGTCAGGCCGGCACGACGCATGAAGTCAACTTCCGAAGCATGGGTATGCAGCGTGATCAGGAGACACTCCCCTTGGAAAAGCGCCAGGACAAACACGCCCTCGTACCCGAACCAGAAGGTTTTCACATCCCGATCCCCCCCGCTGCCAAAATGAGCGCGGGCATCATGCAGGCATTGGAGGAGGCGTTCGGCACGGAACTCCTCAAAAGGAAGCAGGTTGATCAGTATTTGCCGCCGCCAGCAAAGCAGCAGACCATTGACGGAACCGGCGTGCTTCAGCCGTTCGAGAGCAGACCGTAGAGAGGGAGTGATGGATGCTGCCATGGTTATGCCTCCATTGAATTGGCGCGGGTGAGAAGTTCGAACATCGGCGTCCGTTCACCGATGAGCGCCCCAGCTCCGGGATCTTTAGCATCGGTACCAGCGTCGAAATAAGCAAAATTCAAAGTGAAGTCATCTTCCTGGAGAGTTCCCATCCACGGGGCTCCAAGGTCAAGACATTCGCCTACTTTCAGTCCAAAGTGCCTGAGTCCCTGAAAGTCGGCGGCGTAATTGTTCACAGCCTCCTGGCCACTGTCACTGGCGACGAGGCCGTCTTTCAGAGTGAAGAGTTGCAGTGGGAGAGGTAAAACCTCGGATGCGCTCATGGAGATATTGAAGTTGTTCCCTTTAGGTCTCAAAAATCCGCTGATGAGGCAAGCATAATCCACTCATGCGGCAAAATAGAATCCGCCCAGTGAGCTTGACAGTGCGACGCTTTGCTTTCTTTCATTCGATCCCTGCGTTATAAGTCCCGCCCCATGACCGCCGCCCCCAGTTTTAAAATCGGCAATGAAAAGCTCATCAAGGTGCTGCCGAACGCCGCCAACCGCCTGCTGGGCCTGCTCAAAAAGCAGGGCCGCGCAGAAAGCGGAGCCCTTCGTGTGGCCGTGGTGGGTGGAGGCTGCTCAGGCCTGCAATACAAAATGGATCTGGTCGATGGGCCCGCCAACCGCGACATCATGGTCACCTCCAGCGATGTGCGTGTAGTGATCGACCCAAAGAGCGCTTTGTTTGTCTCTGGGTCCGAACTCGACTACAGTGACGACATTCAAAGCGGAGGCTTCAAGGTGAAAAACCCCAACGCCGTCGTCACCTGCTCCTGTGGCGAAAGCTTTTCCGCCTGAGAAAGATGTCGAACGCCTTTTCTCTCCTGGGGCTGCCCCGCATCGCCGCGCTGGATGACGATGCTCTGCAGCAGGCCTGGCTGGCCGCGAGTCGCAGCGCACACCCCGACCAGCCTGGAGGTGATGCCATCCGGGCGGCGGAGATCAACACCGCTTACGAAACCCTGCAGGCTCCGGAGAAACGGCTGAAGCACCTGCTTGAGCTGCATTCTGTGCCCTGGCGCACGGTCCCCATCAACGAGGCGATGATGTCGCTTTTCAGCAAACTTGGCCCTGCGCTGCAAAGCACCACCGCTTTTCTCAAGCGCAAACAGAACGCCACGGCCGCACTCGCCAAGGCCTTGCTGGCTCAGGAAGAAATGCGTCTGCGCGAACAGCTTGAGGATCTTGGTGCCACCTTGGATGCAGAGCGCACCACCTTGCTAGCGAGCCTGCCAGCCTATGACGCCCGCCTTAGCGCCGGCGATATGACAGCCCTCGCTGACCTGCAAATCCTGCAGGCTCATCTTGCCTACTTTGGGAAATGGCAGGCCCAGGTGCGTGAGGCCCTGCTGGGCTTGATGTAAGCTCTATTTTTTATCCGAGACCTCTGTGTCGACGATACTTTCGCGAACACGCCGAAGGCATTCGTCCGGGCTCGCATCCATGGGGAGCGTGAGCGGCCGGGACTGAACACGCAAGTGACGCAGTCCCCCTTCACGACGAACGTGGGTCACTTCGATGCCATGGGAGGCAAAGAAACAGACCACGTCCTGATTGCTGGCGTAGCGGCTCATGGCTTAAAAGTCGCCGCCGCCAAAATCCCCGCCGCCATCAAAGCTGCTGCCAGAATCATCGCCAAAGCTGCCGCCTGAGCTGGTGTAATCCGTATCAATGCCGGAAAATCCGGAGTCGTGCGGAGTGGCGTCTGACGAGTCTGCGCCAAAAGAAGAGGCGGCAGAGCTGTGCGAACCAAAGAACTGGTCATACATCCACATGCCAGCCGCAGCACCAAACATGCTGCCCATCATGTTTTGCAGAAAGCCACCGCCGCCGTAAGAAGGCTGGCCCACGCCGCCTGCACCGCTGGTGCCGCCAGACATGGCGCGGAAAAGACCTCGTATGAGGCTGAAGCCCAGCCAGATGAGCAGAACAATGCCGATCGTGGGCAACCAGGAGCCCGCGCCCTGCTGTGCAGAATGCGTTTTGGAAGCATATGGAGCCGCAACACCTTTGTGATGCGCGCCCATGGTCGTGGAGATGAAATTCACAGCATCAATGAGTGCATCATCATTCTTTTTTTGGCGCAACTGTCCGAGCATGCGCTTAACGAGAGTCTCGCGGTCCAGCAGTGTGAATGCCTGCCGCTGCGTGTCCGTCCCGACAACAACCTGCAAATGAGCGGGCTGTTTGACCAGAAGGATGAGCACACCGTTTACCCCCTTCTCACGGGCGAGCTGATCGGCCCATTTGGAAAAGCCCTGATTGGCAGAAGCCTTGCTGGGCTGGAGCACGGTTGCCTTCATGTCCTCTGGGACCGAAGCAAAAGTTTGTACCGCAATGTCTTTGTGAAGCCTTGCTGCGACGTCCTTGATGGTCCCTGCAGCATTCACCTTGGCGAATTCGGAGAAAAAAGCTCCATCATCTTGAATGCCACCTGCTGCGCGGGCCCCTGCAACGCCGAGCAGCAGCGTGCAGGCGAGGACGGGAAGGAGTAAACGACGAGTGAGAGTGTTCATGGAGGGGGGGGGAACGAGCGGAGCATGACCTAAAATACGAACAGCGCACCTGCGAAACACACCTGTTTTTGTAGTCGCACTGCCAGGCGTTTCAGGGATGGTGTATGGAAGTCTCGCAGCCTTGGTCCGTAGCTGGCCAAATACGCCCCCTGCACAAATTGCGTCAGCTTTGCGCGATTTGGGGACTACGTGGCATCGAGAGATGGGCTGGGAGTTGCTGATGGAAATGATGCCAGGTCACTTCCCACAAAACACAACACCATGCCACGCCCATCTCGTTACTCACCCGCAGAAAAAGCCGCCATCGTTGCTGCCGCACGTTCCAGGATCCGTCTCGGAGAAAACTTTGGCGAGATAGCCCAGCGCCTGGGGGTGAACCAGCCCTCCCTGCGTGGCTGGCTGCGGGAATCAACGCTCGACATGTTGTACCCGCCGCTACCTCCGTGCATGCCGCGCAATCGCTCGGCGTGAAACCTGAGCTCGCATCATTTCTTCTTCACCTGCCAGTGGTCATCGAAGAAGTCTGCGGCTACCACCTTGCCGGCTGACTCGGCTCCAGGCTGCTGGCTGATTTCCAGGATGGCCCAGTCAGGAAGCTTGGGGTTTTGCAGTGAGTTGGTCTTGTCATGCGCCTCACGGAAGGTGAGGCCGGTGTTGACCACGACTTCGAAGCCAGGGGATTTCAGGCAGGGGTAGGTCAGCAGCGGCACGTGGGTCTTTGCATCAAAAGACTGGCCTGCCATAGCCATCTTTTCTGCATTCCATTGCAGCGGCAGAGATCCTGCTATCTGCTTGAGGCAGGAATTTGATTCCGGAGTCCCCCAAAGAATGAGGCTTTGCATTTTGCCGGCCTCGTAAACATCCCCCACGTCCGATGCTTTCACCACACGCACTTCCCCCCGCATGAGGCCCTTCCAACGCTGGATGAAATGCGCTGACTCGGCATTCACCCAGGCATCAACCGCAGGCGAGGACGATTTGCCGTCCGGCAGCACGACAAGAAAACGCTTCATGAAGCTGGCGTCCATCGGACCGGGATGAGCCCCTGCCTTGCCGCCAGCCGGCCCCTCGTGCTGGAAAGGCTCCTCATTGCCAAAGTCGCGCCAAACGCCATTCTCTTTGATCAAACGGCACAGCGCACCCGCCACCTTGGGACCGGGACTCATGAAAGTCTCAAACTGCGGCGACAACGGGCCAACCCGCAGCTTCAACTCAGAACCGTCTATCATCACCTTCAAAGATCCCCCGCCCTTCCGCGCTTGGGGCGGCGGATAAAAAACGATGCGTGTGACATTCTGTGTTTTGATCTCAATCGTCTGCCCATCGACCACCCGTGCATCGAGGCGCGCCTCCTTCCAGCTTTCCTCCATGCCGTGAAGGTTGAGCCACTTCATGCGACCGTAAAAGGGTGTCTTTGTCTGAATGTGGACTTCGTCAGGAAACAGCACACGTCCGCTGGCGACGGCTTTTTCAATCCATGCCTGCACCTCTTTGATGACTTCAGGATGGTATTTATGCGGCATCCCCGGACCGATGAGATGAGGTGGATGCAGATCCTGCTTTGCAAGCACCTCCATCATGTACTCCGCTGAGTCACGCTGGGCATCGACCTCGCCGCTGTAGCTGATCAGCGGAACGTTGAAGAAATTCCGCGCGTAGTCCGGCACGTCGTAAACGCCCCACAGACTCTGCTCATACCAGACAGGATATTTTTCGGGCGTGAGTTTTTGATACCTCTTGACGTCGGCAAAGCCAGCGCCGGTGTGCACGCAGGCCCACTGATCGGCATAATGAGCGCCCATGTGCCATGCGCCCGCGCCACCCATGCTGAAGCCCGCCAACGCCACGCGGTTTGTGTCCACATTGAAGCGTTTCATGGCATCGTCACGGCATTCAAAGACATCTGTCTCCCCCGCGCTCTTCCAGCCGTTGCAGTAACGCCCAAAGGGATGAATCACGATCGTGCCTGCCGGCTGAAACTGCCCTGTTTTTTTCGCCATGAGCCTCGAGTAAACGAAAGGCAGGTCGGTGGCGGTATCCCCGCGACCATGCAGCCAGATCCACATGGGGACCGGTTTTTTGCCTGCGCCAAACTCCAAGCCCTCAGGGACTTCAACTCCGTAGGGCTGAGGTGAATCGTCGATCTTAGAGTAGAATCCCAGAACCTTCTGCCCGCTGCCGTTCATCCACGGCGTTTCATTTTTAGCAAGCGAGGCGATGCGCTTCTTCGCCTCGTCGAGCAGCGCCATGGCCTTCTTGACACCATCTTCGGACTTTTTGTCATACCACTCGTCAAACTCGAGCGCGTAGCGCACGGCCTTGAGAAAGATGTCCGCATCCGCGGCGCGAGGGTGCTTTTTCACCGCCTTAAAGGACTGGGTCACGGCCGCCAGCTCCTTGGCTATGCCCGCCTCCTGCTCTGCCGAAAGAGCCGCCACAGGCTTTGGCGGCAGGCTGCCCTTGAACGAAGCCGTTGCACCATTCGGACTAAGCTGCGCCTGCGCCGTCACCGCCCAGAGGGAGAAAAGAAGAAAGTATTTCATGAACCAGCATAAACGCCGCCAGGAGCCAAATTTAACCAATAGATGCACTCCTTGAACGCCTATGACACACTCTCAGAAGATCAATTTCCTGCGGGGTTTTGACCGCCCGAAGAATCAAAAAAGAGTTCTCCATTGCCCCGAATGCCTATGTACTGATAGGTTCTCGCAGCTTGGCCAGCTGTGACCGACGATTGAAACATCATGCTTGCCAGTGAACCACTGGGCGGCTTGCGACCTTCAAGAACTGCCGACACTTGTGCTGCCACATTGCCCTCAGGCCATTCCACACCAGCGGCGAGGCCAGTGGTATAAGCCAGAATGATATTTTGAGCATTACGCTTGTCTTTCACCTTGTCCGCCTCTCCTGAGACAAAGACAAGATTGGGCATGACGATTGAGGCGATGAGTCCAATGACGAGAATCACAATCACGAGTTCCACCAAGCTGAACCCGGAGCGAGATTGGCCTACAAGGCTTGTTTTCATGGGCTTGATCAGTGAGGCAGGTTGTAAAAGGGGGCATCTCTGTCGTCTCCACCCTCCAAGGTTCCCGCACAGGGAATGCTGATCCACTGAGTAAATATTCAACTGCACTCAAGCCCTGCCGAATTTCGCGCAGGCTCCTGGTGTCAATCGAGCCCGATGATCGGGACAGATTAGCAGTCCCTGCTCTCAGGCGGCCTTGCACCAGCTGACAAATACGCCGAATGGCACCGCGGGGACTCCAGCCGCCCCCTTGAGCAAAATTTCCCCAGTTTCCACAGCACCCCCGAAAACACCGAACTCCTGCCGGAAAAGATGCTGCAAAGTCGTGGGCGAAACCGCGCCCTGTCGGCAGCAAAGCAAAACACCCACCGGCTTGTCAGACAACAAGCCGCTGACCGTGCTCAGCAGGGCAGCGAGATCACGCTCCATTTCAAATCCACCGCGCTTGGCATCCTTGCTCACATACGGATCGATCACAATCAAATCGTAGCGGGTTGTCTGCGATCGCTCACGCTGGGCAAACTTCACCGGGTCATCCACGATCCAGCGGATGTCTCGGCTGGCAAGCGTGTTGAGTGCAGCATGCTCACGTGCGCGTTTGATAGCATCTGACGAAGCATCCACATGCGCCACAGCCGCCCCTGCTCGAGCGGCAGCTAGCGTAAAGCCCCCGGAGCCACCAAACAAGTTGAGGACACGAGCAGGCCTCCGCTGTTGGTCAGCAAAAGCCGTGCAGTTTGCGATAACGTTTCCCCACAGCTCCTGGAGCTCTGGGGCCAGGCTGCGAACTCCGCCCTGAGGGCTTAGCAAAAAGCGAAGAGCGCCGATACGCAGATTCAGAGGCCCTTGCAGCTCACGCTTGATGTCCACAGCCTTGCGCCACTCGCCACCCGGCAGCCTGCGGCGCCACCAAGCCGAACTGCAATTTCTGGAAGAAACCACAGCCCCCAATCTCTCCAGCAGACGGCCACCGCCGCTGTCGAGAAGCTCATAAGATTGATTGTCGGTGTCACCTTCCATATTGCTGAAATTCTAATGCCTGCGGCCAAAGTCCGTTTTCAGATCAAGAGGCGCCCTGCAGAGGTAGCACTTCCAACCCTTTTCCATCCAACGCAGCGCGAACCTCTTTGGCTGACTGCGCTTTCATCCTGCGCTTGTAGCAACTGCGGAAAAACTTGGCCACAAAATTGTTTCCTTGAGGCGGAAACGGGCGTCTTTTCAGGTTTGCCTTGACCCCTTGCTCGCGCAGATAGGCAACCCCTTGAGGCTTCCAAAACTGTCCTTTGACCGCCTCCACATAAGACACCACTTCAGGAGCCTCATTTTTCATGTAGTACAATCCCTGCTCCCCCTCTCGGTTGAGCTTGCGCAGGCGGCTCTCTGCAGCCCAGATTGAACAGTTGGGAGCCAGGATCTGACTCAAGAATGCCTTCTTCCAAAGTGACAGGTTAAGTCCTGCACGAAGATTGCCCCCTTCGATCTGGCGCAACCAGCCATCCTCAACAGGAGCCCCCAAGTCACCAAACTGGTCCAGGGCAAGGTATTTGCCCCCGACTTGATCAAGCTGCTCAACGCATGAAAGCATTTCCGCAGTGTCAATTTTGCGATCCACCAAGAAGTCATCAAGCCAGACAAACAAATTTTCTTCCTTGATCGATTGCAATGCGGTGATGAGGTTGTCAGACCAGCTTTTGTCCTCACCAACCGTGACGGTGATCACACGCGGATCCTTGTAATGCCGACGGTTGGAGATGAGATAAATCGGAAAGGGGGATTCAGGCCAGTGCTTGAAAAAAAAGTGGAAGAAAACAGGCCACAGGTCTGAATAGGCATCACAAGATGAGATGACCGTGGCTACGTTCTGCGTGTTGGGCTTCGATGGCATGCAAGCACAGCATTCAATTGAATGGGGTGAGGTGCAAACCAAACTGTTAATTGGTTGCACCACAAAGAATTGTCTATTTTTTACAAATCAGGGTTGCAATCCGCCCTGTCTCCAATACCCACTCACGCCTCATCTTTTCACTTCGCTTCCTCTGAGAAACAGGCCGGGGAAAACAAGAGCTGCTTTCATTGCTGACACTTCATTCACATCATGAAATCCTTCCGTCGACGCATACATGACATTCATGCGAATCTACGGGCAGCAGTTCATTTGTATCCCAAAATCGAGTCAGACCCGGGCAGCGCAAAACAGGTCACCGTGATGCCTCTGATCGAGGCCGGTGAAGAATCGGTCTCCTGTGAACTGGAGGCACGTTTCAAAAAACAGACAGAAACCTCCACACTGATCCGGTGGCCTTCCGTCAACCTATACCGAGTCGAAAACGCCACCGTTGTGGGTGATCAGGCGAACGTGTTTCTGGCGAATGGGAAATGGCTGCGGGTCTGCCCAAGTTTAGGTACGCTCCCTCTGAAAAAAGTTCGACCGCCCATCTACCTCGGAGCCACCAAGCTGAACGCCCCAATGTTTCACCTCTCTGGCAGAGACCATGAGAATCACGGTCATTTTCTGTTTCAGCACATGCCACGTTGGCTGGCTGCACAAAAAAAAATGCAGGAAGCGAACCCTCATTTTAAAATTTTGGTGGCTAAAGGCCACCTCAGATGGCAGTCCCGCTATCTGACTAGGACCGGAGCCAGCGAAGAGCAAATTCTGGAATGCGGAGATGGCACATCCCGCTGCAAAGACCTCTATTACCTCCCACAACTCCGCGGGCAGGATGCTTGCATCTCACGCCCTCAGGATTACCGCTCCATGAACGAGTTCTTCCACCGTTCTCAGGCCAAGACGGAACGCGCGCTGTTTCTCTCCCGAAAAGACGCCCCCAACCGCTACCTGATCAATGAGGACGAAGCCATTGCTGAAATTGAAAAAGTATTTGGTTCCTGCCGCTCCATTCAGCTCTCAAAAACCCCTTTGGATCAACAGATCGATCTGATTTCATCAGCCTCGGTTGTCGTCGGTCCTCTAGGACAGGCACTGGCAACATCGCTCTTCGCCAGAGGCTCCATCTTCATCAATCTGGATGCCGGCCATGGTCCCGACTCTTGGGGCGACGCCTTCCGTGATGTGGCCACTATCTGCGGCAATCGGGCTCTTTCGCTGTACTCCAAAACACCACGGACAGCGGACGGCTCGTTCACCTTTCCGCCAGATGCTCTCCGCCAGATGCTTGAGCGTGTCAAAATGCTCATTCAGTAGTTTTTTCCGTCCCTCAGCATCGTTTTTTCCATCCATCATATTTTAATGCGCCTGCTTCTAGTTAAACTCCGCCACATCGGAGACTCCCTCTTGCTGACGCCCACGGTCAGGGCGGTGAAAGAAGCCTACCCTGAAGCACAGATCGATGTGCTGGTGCGGGCAGGAACGGAAGGCATCCTAAAAGGCTGCTCGGACATCCGGAAAATTTACATCACGGCTTCGCCAGAAAAAAGCAAACGGTCCGTCTGGAGCTTTGTGGATGCGATACGCCTGCAGGCAGAAGTTCGCAGCGAACGCTATGATGTGGCCGTCGATTTGGGCAACAATGACCGGGGAAGAACCATTGTCGGATTGAGCGGTGCCAAAATGCGCTGCGCCAATTCCTACCTGTACCCTATCAAGTGGCTGTGGAGACAGTTCCTGACCGACATAGGCTGCAGCGACTGGTCGGTCATCCACCGGGTGCAGGCTGATTTCCTGAATGTGAAAGACTTCATTGATCTGCCGCAGCAGGAACCTGGCCCTCTGATCTTTGAAAAAAGCTGCACCAGCCGACCGCCCATCTCGCTTGTCCCGGGTAAACCCCTGGTTGTTTTTCATCCGGTGACACGCTGGCAGCGCAAGCGCTGGACGGATGCGCATTGGATCAGCCTCGGGAAAGCTTTGATCGCCCAAAATTACCAGCTCATCATCAGTGTGGGTCCGGACCCTGAAGAGATCGCACAAGGCGAGCGGCTGACGCAGGGCATCGGGCCGGAGTGCCTCAGCACCGCTGGAAAACTGCACTGGCGGCACCTCGCATGGCTGCTCTACGAAGCCCGTGTATTTGTCGGAGTAGACACAGCCGCCATGCACCTGGCAGCAGCCACAGGCTGCCCCACGGTGGCGCTTTTTGGCCCGGACTCCAATGTCGGAAACTGGGGGCCCTGGAAAACGCCAAGTCAGGTGGTCCGTTTCAAATCGGACGAGATCTCCGCGCTGCACGAAGTCGAGAGCGCTGTCGCACGCTTTCTCGCGCTCCCCACTTCCGCAAGCGCATGAAAATTCTTGTCCTCCCCTTTGGTGACGCAACTTGCGCCAGCACCCACTACCGGGTGATCCAGTATCTGGAGATGCTGAAGGCGGATGACATCGGGTGCGACATCTCACCTCCTGGGTCCATGCCGGCACCAGCGACCATTGCGGGTTATGATGCCGTGCTTGTCCAAAAGAAACTGTTCTCCACCTCCCAGGTCCGGACACTCAGATCTCACGCAAAAAGACTCTTGTTCGACATCGATGATGCGACCTGGCACCCCCACGGGCGCAAGCATAGCTGGTTGACGCGCTGGCGGACTAACCGCCGGTTGCAGAGCATCGTGCGAGCAGCCGACATGTCTCTGGTGGCTAACCATTACATCGCCAGTCATCTCTCCGCACTCGGAGCCAAGACGCAGGTACTGCCCATGGCTTTGAAGCCGGAAGACTGGCCCCCGCCGGTCCCTAATACAGCCAGTCGCGTTCGCATTGGTTGGTCGGGTGCCCCGGTAAACTTGCGATACCTCGAATCTTTGGAAACGGTGCTTGCGCAGATCATGCGTGAGCATCCGACCGTAGAACTGGCGGTCTTTTGTGGCAAGCAGCCCCAGTTTTCAGCAGAGACGCCCTACATTCACCTGCCATGGCGACAGGGTGGCGAGGCGGCTGCGGTGAAGACCTTTCACATCGGCCTGCTCCCCCTGCCCACTGACGCTTTTTCCCAAGGCAAGTCGCCCATCAAGGCGCTGCAATACATGGCAGCAGGCATTCCCACGGTAGCAACCCCTCAAGCCGGTGCGCTGGAGCTCAGCCATGAATCCGATGCTATAATGTTCGCCAAGACTCCTGCCGAATGGCATGCGAGCCTGACGTCGCTGATTGCAGAAACCAAGAGGCGTGAAGAGCTGGGCGTCCAAGCAAGGGATGTTTTTGAGGCGCACTACTCCACAGCGATCACCTACCCGTTGTGGAAATCATATCTTGTGGGGAAATGACCAACGGCAGAGTTACTGCCGGCAAACTTCTTTAATATGAGTATCAGCATAGCAATCGTCAAAGAGGCCTGTTATCAGGACTTATGGGTCGGCACCCCTGACGAGGCGCCGGAAGCTCTTGCTGTGCATACCCATTTGAGGCTGGGCCCCCTGGCACTTCTTTCGAATTGGAAGGCCGATTTCCTTATCGTGAACTCGAATTACGAAAGCAAGTCCAACGCTTTCAGGACATCACAGGTCAAGCGTGCCACCCCTGCTTTTTGCCAGCAACTGGAGCGCCGTGAAGGAACCCCGGGAGAACATTCACAAACAACACGCATTCCATTGGAGTATGCCAGGGATCCAAAAACGGTCAATTGGAGCAAGTACAATGTGGTCATCTGCCTCAACATCGCCATTCCGTATAAAATCCGAATTGCCCACCCTGGCGTGACCTGGATTTGCATGCCCGGCGAAGGAACACTGCCATGCAGCGTTGATGGGTGGCACTATTTGATTTCGCACAATTGTCCAAATGGACCTTTGCCGCAGGGAAAAATCATCGACATGCCTTACACGCTGCTTGATCCTTTTTTCATTGAAAGCAAATTTGGCAAACACGAAAAGCGCTCAGGCATCTACCTCGAAGTCAATAGCTGCCATCCGACCAAGCGACATAACTGGAGGGAGAACATTCCAGGCCTGGATGCCTTGATTGAACGCACTGTTCAGAACGTGGTGTATCATCCCAATACAACCCAAGGTCACATCGATTCACTGGTGAAATCCAAGTATTTCGTGAAGCTTGGCGGCCGGGGAACGCGAGGCAATTCACTCATCGAAGCCATATCCGCAGGACTTGTTTGCTTCTTAAGCCCAACTGACTGCTTTGGCGGAGTGCCGATGCCCCCTTACTGTTATTATGAAAGCGAGTTGGAACTCGCTGAAAAAATCAATCAACTGGAGAATTCTAACTCGTTAAGACTGGAGGTAGTGCGCCACCAGAGAGAAAGATTGCAGGAAGTTCTGGACCTTAGTTACAGGCAGCTGGTTTACGCGTCCAAGCATTCCCCCCCCTTGGTAAAGCCAAACTCCTCGCTCCATTCAAACTTAATCCGCCGAGCCAGAAACCTCCTGGCCAAGGTGATGTATAAAGCAGGAACGCGCCCCAATGTCTTCCACTGCTCCGCGCCTTTTTTTGAATCCTAAACAGAGCATTTGAAAATCTGTTGCTCAATGCCCCCTGTCGAAAAACACCTGTACACAGCATGAAAAAACACAAAATCGTTTTGCTGTCAGACAACCTTCAGGGCGGAGCCGCCCTGGTGCCGAATTTGCTGGCGAATGATCTTTCGGCCCAGGAAGGCTATGAAGTGCACCGCTGGCATTTCACGCCACCTGCCACCCCTGCCTTTTTTCAGCCAAGCGTGCAGGAAAAAAGCTTGTACCGGAATCGCAAACGGCCTTTCGTAGAGCGTATCGTCAAAAACTTTTCGAAAAAAGTCGCTTCCGTGATGCGCCATAAACGCAACGAGCTCGCATTGCTGGAAGCAGTGAAACGTGAACGCCCGGACCTGATTCACGTTCACAACATCCACTCTGCAGACATTGACCATTCGACCCTGCAAAAACTTCCGGCAGACATTCCCATCGTATGGACACTGCATGATTTCTGGCCGCTTAAGGCCATAGCCTTTTCATGGAGTGAACGGGAGGACAAACAACTGCAGCGCTATAAAATCGGCACTTGGTCACGTGCAGCGCTGCTGCAGAAACGTGACGCCTTTTTCTCTCAGCGGAAAAATCTGACTCTAGTGGCCCCTTCGGCCTATGTGCAGAGGGTGGTCCGCCATTACGCGGCGCGCCATCAGGTCCCCTGCGCGGTGATTCCTTATGTGATCAACCGCGGCTTTTTCCGCCCGCAGGATCATGCGGCAGCAGCAGAAAAATGGGGCCTCACCTCAGACAAGACCTGGATCGGCATCGGATCGACCTGGAACAACAGCCGCAAGGGGATGGACGTCTTGTGGCGCGCGCTAGCACATGCAGACTGCCGCTCACTGGGTCTGCTGATATGGGGACATGAGTCCAACCAGCAACCGATCATCAAAGATCTGACCATACGCAACGCCGGATATGTGAGCGAAACCGACAGGGTCGCTTCGTTATATGCGGCAGTGGACGCTTTCATCTGTCCGACAAAAGCAGACACAGGCCCACTCACCGTCATGGAGTCCATGGCCGTGGGCACCCCGGTGCTGGCCAGTCGCGTGGGAGGAATTCCAGAGCGGATCTCCCACGGTGAGAGCGGCCTGCTATTCCCAAGCCAGGACCACCTGGCACTGGCCGCCCTTCTAGAAGACATCCAGAAAGACATCTGGCCACTGAAGGAACTGGGCGAAAGAGCGCGCAGTTTTGCACTGCAAAATTTTGAACCTCAGCGCCAAGTTCACCAGCACATGGACCTTTATCAAAGCGTTTTGCAACGCACTCCCTGACGGGCAACAAAAAACACAACAAGCCCCCCCCCCATGACATTAGCCCCTGTAGGAATTTGCACTTACACAAGGCTCGATCATCTGATGAAGACGGTCGACGCTTTGAAGGCCAACACGCTGGCCCATCAGACAGAGCTTCATATTTTCTCGGATGGTCCACGTGCGGGAGACGAAGCCAAGGTTCAGGAATTGCGCAACTACCTGACAACGATCACCGGTTTTAAGAAGGTGCATCTGCAACTTCAGCCTACCAACAACATGTTTGAAAACACCACCAATGCAAACATGCGGCTGAATGAAAACTATGGCAGATCTATTTTCATAGAAGATGACATTGTCACATCACCTTATTTTTTGGAATTCATGAACGAAAGCCTCGAAAAATATGAGTCCAATAAAAGAGTGATGTCGATAGGTGGCTACTGCCCCCCGGTCACATTTCCCAAAAACTATGCTTCCGATGTTTTCTTTTCTCAAATCTTTTGCCCTTGGGGATTGGGCATGTGGAAAGATCGCTTTGAGTTAGTCAATCATGCAAAGACCACCTGGAGCAGGAGAGTGGAGCCAGACATAGTCAACTCCCTCAAGTATCTGGGCAAAGATTTTGTCCGAAGATACAAAGCATTGTGCAAAGAAAGCGTTACAGAAGTTGAACTTGCGGCAAAATTTGATCTCCTGGCCACGGTTACGATGCTAAAGCATCAAATGTTTTCAGTTCAGCCACGGCAAACGATGATTGAAAACATTGGTTTTGATGGATCCGGACTTCATTGCCACAGCAGTGATGATAAATTTTTTCACAAAGCTAACGCCCAATTCCGACCCAAAAATTTCACAGATGATGTCTCTCCTGACCAGCGCGTCGCCCGGAACATGTACATGATATGGAGTTTTTCCAAAAAGCAGAACCTTGTTATGAAAAGCTTCTATTTGCTCATCAGATATTTAAATTACAGACTTCATCGTTAGTAAACCCGCAAGATTCTGACGCTTACCATCTACGCTAGACGTTGCTCCATCAGAGCACACCAGACGGGGCATGGAGCAATCTCAACACCTTCAACGAGTAAGATCACTTCTTTTTTGCCGTGACGATATAAAGGTTCTGCTGCAGGCCATAAAAGTTGTCAAAGGTGTAGCCAACTGATATGTCGCAATACCTGTCAGAGAGTTCCTCTATTATTTGATGCTCTGAACGAAATGCTTTAAATTTATACCCGTTACGAATCCCAAAAGGGTCGTTGGTTATTATCACATGCCCATCCTCAGTGGCTATGCTGTTGTTCAGAATGAAATTCGAAGGTATTGGCAAATCTGTGAAGGCAGGAAAGTTGGCAATGAAATAACCTCCCGGTTTCAGGACACGGGTTATCTCCTCCAGATTGTCATCAAACGTTCCATTTTTGTCGATGTAATAGCAGGAAGCGCACGCCAAAACATAGTCGAAAAACTCAGTTTCAAACGGGATGTTGGCATTGTTCCCAACCTTAAGCGTTGTCGGTATGCCAAGCTTGCTTGTGGCAGACGACACCATGTCCACAGTCTCCTGTGTAATCTCAACCCCATATATCTCCAGACCACAATTGTGCAGCAATGGCATGTTGCGCCCATCACCAAACCCTTGATCCAGTATTTTGCCACCTGCATATTTTGACCTGTCATATTTCAGGTTTGGGTAGTTGCCAAGCATCGTGCGGATCACCCATTCCGTGGGGTATAGATGGTGTGATTTGTTGCTCAGGTGGAAGTTGGAATAGGCTTGTTTTACGTCTTCTTTCATCTTGGCAATGTTTGTTTTGAATATAGTGGCAGGTCCCGCCCCATGCTGCAGTTATTAAGGCATAGATAGCGTGTTTTGCACTCCAAGCATTAGCATATCATGCTGCGAATCAGCCTGCAGATGCCAACGATATCGTCTTCGTCCACGGCGCTGCCCGTCGGCAGGCAAAAAAGCTTTTGGGTCAATGCTTCGGTATGCGGCAGTCTCTTGCCGGCTTCGGGATACAGGGTCAAATAGGGTTCCATCCGGTGGCAGCCCGGGAAGAAATAGCGGCGGGCAAAAATTTGATGCTCGTGAAGCTTCGACACCAGCTCATCACGGGTTATACCCGCTGCTAAAGCATCCATTTCGACGACCACGTACTGGCAATTGCACTGTTCGCTGCTGTCATAAGATATCAGTTTGAGGCCCGGAACGCCTTCCAACCCCTGGCCGTAGTGCAGCAGATTGCGCTTATTGATTGAAATGAACTCAGCCATGGCTTCCAGGTTTGTAATCCCCATGGCAGCGGAGATTTCATTCATCTTCCCATTTGTTCCGATGGATTCCACCCGATCATAGTACGTGAAGCCAAAGTTCTTCATATGCCGTATTTTTAAGGCCAAGTCGTCATCGTTGGTGGTAATGGCGCCTCCTTCAAGGGTGTTGATAAACTTGGTGGCGTGAAAGCTGAAAACCTCCGCGTTCCCGAAGCCGCCAATCATGCGGCCTTCGTGAGAACAGCCAAACGCATGGGCGGCATCAAAAAGCAGTTTCAGTCCATGCCGGTCGGCGATCCCCTTCAGCGCCTGCACATCACAGCCCCTGCCCCACAGGTGCACCCCCAAAATTGCGGTAGTCCGGGGCGTGATCAGAGCCTCCACTTTCTTCGGATCAATATTGTGAGTAATAGGGTCCACATCACAAAAAACCGGTGTGATTTGCTGCCATTGCAGTGCATGCGCGGTCGCAATAAACGTGAATGACGGGATGATAACCTCACCGGAGAGTTCCATGGCACGAATGGCAATCTCCAGCCCGACGGTGGCATTGCATACAGCTATGCAATGCTTCACATCGAGAAGAGCCGCCAGACGGGCTTCAAACTTCTGAACATATTGGCCGTTATTGGACAGCCAGCGACGATCAATAATATCATTGATCCGCCGCATTAAACTATCGCGATCCCCGATATTTGGGCGGCCAACGTGGAAAATTTCACGGTCAGTTTGCATAAATTCACATTAAGCGGTCATTTTTCTACTCTAGTGCGGCAAGCACTTCTGAAATTTCAATAGACGCAACCCCCAAGCCGCCTTCTCCGAAGCCGTCTCCGCAGTAATACATGATCAATTTTTTTTCCTCTTCATCTATGAAAACCACCGGATAGCAAGCCATGCCGGAATCCCAGCCGCTTCCGCTTCCCTTCAAGCCAAACATGCTGTCATTTCTGGACCATTGAATGCCATCGTGAGAATAGGCAAAGCCCGTTTGGTAGCCTTTGTTGCCTGAGCGAAAATCCGTGGCCTGCCGGTAGGAAAACCACATCAGATAATACGGCCCCAGCTTAATGACACGAGGCGTCGCAAGAGCCTCCTCATTCCCGGGCGCGACACACACAGTTCCAGACTCAGTCCATATCAGTCCATCATCTGAAAAGCAGGTTCTGATGTCATAGGTGGGAGCATACTGCTCACCTTGCAGCCTCCAATCGTTAAAACAAGTGTACCACATGCGCCAGCCTGTCCCTTGCTTGCTGACCGACAAATTACCGACTCCAAGCGGATTGAAGCGATTTACGCCAAACACTGGTCCCTCTGAAATTTTATCGAACCTTGTTCCATCTTTCGATTCCGCCACGCCTATGTTAATAATATAAGGAGCGTTGATGGATCTTTGCCAGCCCATGTAATACAGGCGGAATAGATCGGGATGCACCTGCACAACGTCGGCCGGCATCTGACCGAACTCATCAAAGGTCCCTACCCTGCCCAAGGGAAGCAGTACAGATGCCCCCAGTTGAAGCAGCTTTGCAGGAGACTTGACATCGAAGTCGGCATAATTGATCCGGCTGGTGTAGTTGCCCTTGGCATCTTTTTTGGACCGTGTTCCAAAAAAGATCCGATAGTGGCTGCCCAGTTTACAGCCGGCAATGGGACCTGTATGAGAATTCATCCATTCAAACTGCCCGTCGGCTTTGAGTGCCAAACCTTCTCTTTTCCAACTCATAGGATATCTTTAGTAAAAAAATTGTTCTACCAGGAAAGCACTCAGGCAATCTGTTGGAGTCATTCGTTTGCCAGTCTTTGTATTGATATCAATTGGTGTGCATACGCCCGCGCAAAGGTCCGACCGGAGTCGGCGTAACGCCGGACAGTTTCACAAGCATTTTATTTTTTGCTAGCAGCAGGCAGTCTTCATAGGATTCAATCACCTGCCAGCACTCTGCCGAGGAAGCGAGGTCGTAACCTATTTCATGGCTGATGACAGAAGCATCGAAAGCTCGGTATTTTTGTTCGCCAAGAGCAAACTGGAAGCCCCTCCTAGGAGTGTTAAAAGCCCTGACACGCCGCACCAATTGTTCGGCATCGTCAGATTCATGAAACACATCGTCGCCTGCCGCGCACGTATAGTATACTTGCTTTATTTCTGACCTGCCAGCTACGGATTGAGGCACGAACTTCAGCTTCCAAGCCTCTTCAAAAACATCCGGCTCCAGCTTAAAGCACAGCTTGTAAAGCAGCTTGGAATCGAGGCCGTCAAAATATGGAATCTTGCGCTGAGCAACAATGGCACCCGTATCTATGCCATCATCCATCAGGTGGCAGGTGACACCGGAGTCTCGACCAAACAAAACGGCCCCTGGAATCGGATCAGCACCTCGCAGATCAGGCAGGAAGGACGGGTGAATGTTCACGAATTTGGCGTCCGGATGAATTCCTCGCAGCT
This sequence comes from Prosthecobacter fluviatilis, assembly GCF_055388355.1. NCBI lineage: Bacteria > Pseudomonadati > Verrucomicrobiota > Verrucomicrobiia > Verrucomicrobiales > Verrucomicrobiaceae > Prosthecobacter > Prosthecobacter fluviatilis. The sequence goes on along the minus strand of NZ_AP043782.1, from coordinate 6,006,754 downwards.
GCGTGACAGGCAGAATATAGCGAAAGCCGGTGGAAACAAAGACATCAAACTTTTCCGCGACAAGAAAGTCTGTTGCCTGCTTTTTCGAAGCGACCGGGGTAAACGGCAGCCCCAGCTCAGGCATCTCGCGCTCCAGCCACGAGCCGACCGTTGGCAGCACATGCTTCACATCCAGCCCGAGCGAGATCATTCTGCGCAGAACCGTGCTGCGATTACCGGCATAAATGTATTTCTCGCCATTCATTGGTCACAGGTCCGCAAAGCGCGACATGCGCATGAACTGCTGGCTGCTCAGGCGAAAGGGCTTGGTGCTTGCGCTCACGAAGACCTGATCATCTTCCGTGCACTGGGTCACAAGGGCATTGGCGCCGATGAAGCAGCGCTGACCGATTTTCACACCGTGGCCGATGGTGCTGTTCACGGCAAGGAATGTATTGGCTCCGACCGTCACTACCCCAGATACATTGGCAGATGAGGTGAGCCAGACATTGTCTCCAATGGTGCTGTGGTGGCCGATCATCGCTCCGCTCCAGACGAAGACATTGCTGCCGAGCTTCACGCAGGGATGGATCATGACATGGTTCATGATGAAGCAGTTGTCTCCATGCACCAAATCTTTCGGCACGCCGGACTGGGGGTGCACGTAGGAGGCCAGCGTGTAGCCGAGCGCACGCGCCGCGGCACATTTGCCGGCACGCAATTCGTTCATGTCCTGATAGCCCAGAGCCACGAAGACTTCATATTGATCGGGAGGATAAGTTGCGGCCAGTTCTTCAAACGCCACCACGGGAAGCCCCTGCCACTCCGCCCCCGGCATGTAGGCCCTGTCCACCGTGCAGGCGGCCACTGTGCGGTCGCTTTCATTGCGCAGGAAGTACAGCATGATCTCGGCGATCTTGCCGGTGCCAAAAAGAATGATCGGTTTCATGATGGGGATGAAGCGAGGGCCAGGAGGGCGACACGGTCTATCTTACCGTTGGCATTCTTTGGCAAGGTGTCCAGCACAGTGATGCGGCGCGGCACCATGTAAGGGGGCACGATAGCGGCGACCTGGCGCACCAGCTCCTCCGAAGCGACCTGATCCGGCATGGCGGCGTAGCCAAGGATCTGCCCCATGCCATCTCCCAGGCGCTGATAGATGACCGCGCACTCTTTCACACCCGACAAGGTGCCCAGAGCCGCTTCGATCTCCTCGAGTTCGATGCGATAGCCCATGTGCTTGATCTGGAAGTCGGCACGCCCCTTGAAATGAAGCCAGCCACGCTCGTCCCGCCGAACGAGGTCTCCGGTGCGATAGCCGACGTCTGAGTAGTCTTGATGCCGGGGATTTTGAACAAAGGCACGGGCAGTGCGCTCTGGGTCGCGGTAATAGCCCAAACCCACCTGCGGCCCCCGGAGGAACAGTTCGCCAAAATCAGGGTCTGACTCATCCAGCGGAAGAATTTCATGATCAAAATTCTGTGCCAGCGGGCCTAGCGTAGCGAGGTTTTGCATGTCCTCGAAATCTCCGTCCGTAATGGTATGAGCGGAGCAGATGCAGGTGCATTCCGTGGGGCCGTATACGTTCTCCAAGTCGCACCTATGCCCCAGGAGCGTGTGGAGCTGCTTGAGCTTGGGCTTGGGAAAGCCTTCTCCACCGAAGATGATCTTCCGGATGCTGGGGAAGTCAGTCGCCCCCAGTGCACGCGTCGTCAGCAGGTAGACCAAGAGCGAAGGCACAGAAAACCAAACAGTACAGTTCGCCGTGTTGATGAGCCTGACCAGAAGTCGGGCATCTCGCGCCTGTGAATTGGTGATGGGCGCGAGCGTGGCCCCGGAAAAAATCGCCGTGTAAAAGTCGAAGACGGAATTGTCGAAATAGATGGGATTGGCGTTCGTGAGAACATCCTCGGGCGTGATGCCAAAGCGGTCTCTCCCCCATGCGATAAACCACAGCAGATTGGCATGGGACATCACTGCGCCTTTAGGCATGCCTGTAGAGCCGGAGGTGAACATGATGTATGCCGGCGTCGCGCCACTGATGCCTTTCATGTCTGGCAGAGGCTGCTCGGCAACCTTTGATGGTACAAGCTCCCGCAGATTCAAAGTTTCAGTGTGCCCAGCAGCAGTGAGGTCTGCCCCGTGGGGCAAATCTTCGAATGCATTCACAATCAGACGTGGCTGGCAGCTGCCCAAAATTTTGCGAAGCCGCTCCCAGGGGCTGTCTGCATCCAGGTTCGTGTAGATGATTCCCAGCCTGAGACAGGCCAGCATTGCCGCATAGGCGGCAGGGCTCTTGTCATGAAAAAACGCCACCACATCCCCCTGTCGCAGCCCGCGCATGTGCAGCTCCTGAGCGATGGATTCCGCCAGCTTATATAGCTCACTGTACGTCACCTTTTCACCGGAGGCCGGATAGCTCAGGGCTGTGCGCCCGGCATGGGAGCGAATGACCTCGGCAAAAGCGATGGGGAGATTCGAAATGAAAGCCATTCGGTGCAAATTTTAAAGGACCAGCCCACCGTCCACATCCAGAACCATCCCATTGAGGTAATCGTTCTCCAGAATGTGCCGGGCGCTCAAATAGATATGCTCCACACTGCCCAGCCTGCGCAGCGGGATCTGCTGCTGAAGTCGGGTGATGATAGACTCGCTCAGAGCTGCGCGAGTCGAGGGAGTATCCAGAAATCCAGGAGCAATGGCTGCGAAGCGGAATCCGAGCGGCCCGAGTTCCTTGGCCCAGGTGTGCGTCAGCGCATTCACGCCAGCTTTTGCGGCCGAGTAGGCGGACTGGCCAGGGTTTCCATGCGCAGAAATAGAGCTAATCGATACTACCACCCCTCTTTTCCGGCGAGCCATCCAGAGATCCACTGCACGACTCGTCACATAAAAAACGGAATCAAGATCCGCCGCCATGACACGCCGCCAGGCTTCACGAGAATGGACTCGTTCATTGCGGGAAAGCATGTTCACCAGTGGCTCGCTGTGGATGATGCCAGCATTGTTGACCAGGAGATCCGGAATATGGCCCTCTTCAAAGATGGACCGCATAGTGGTGTCCACGGCATCAGGATCTGTGAGGTCACAGGCCCAGGCTTGGATCTGCCCCCCGCTGGCCTCACGCAGTTCGGCACAGGAGACATCATCACGGTCGATCACCCCCACCCGGGCACCATCCGCGACAAAACGCTCAGCCAAATGACGACCGATGCCGCGAGCACCACCGGTGATCAAAACCACGCTATCTTTGACGATCATACAGCGACGGCGTGGGCTTGAAGAGCGCGGCGTGCATCCCCCACACTTTTCATGTCGGCAATTTCGTCCCCGGTCAGTTGGACGGAGAATACTTCCTCGATGCGGGTGATGAGCAGCATGTGAGTCATGGAATCCCAGGTATTGATCTGGCGAAGCTCAAGAGTGTCCGTAACAGTGCTTTCAGGAATGGCGAACACCTCAGTGAATATTTTTTCAAGAGTCATGATAAAGAAGAAGTAGGGCAGGCGGTTTCCACATGGAAAGTGCTCACGGCCTGCCGCAGCGACTGTTGGGAGTTGTACATCATCAAATCAAGGATAGAAAGCACCGGCCCATCCTCTCCGGCTGAGACAAGCTGCAAATTTTGCAGCTCGGGCTTCAGAAACTGAAGCTGCACACCGGATGATGAAAATACCGAGGCGTCATAGAGCTCCCGTCCCCCCGGCGGATTTACATACATATCCGCGCCTTCGCGCAGGCATATGTCGAGAATACGGTGCTGCCCCCGCAGTTCCCCTTTGGGGTAAATGCTCGATGAAGGCACCATCTGCGTATCGAGCCCCAGCCATGCCGCAATATCCTGCAGATTACGGCTCAGATACTGGGCCAAGTTTCCAGAAGCGGAAGAAAGCCAGGACTGAAACAACGGAAAAATGTCGGCAAAGAAAGGGGCTTTGGAATAGGTGATGGAAATGGTGCGCTCAAGTGAACGCTTCCATCCGTCATCCGTCTTGATATCAATCTCACAGATCAGACGGTTCTGGCTGGCACCGATCAGCGGCAAAGTAAACCAGGCAGGCCCCTGAGGCGTGCGAAGCCGGTTCCGGTTGATCCAGCCACGATTGATGTAATTGACGTCATCCAGAAAAACAAACCTGTCCGCCGCCTTCATCAGCTGAAAATAACCGATGTAAGGCAGAAAGTAAGGCTGCATGATGGCGAGACGCATTTCAGAGTCGTTTCTATGGGCTGGTTGTCAGCTTGAGCAAATACTGGGCGTAGGCATTCCCACCCATTTCAGCGGCGGCAGCGTGCAGCTCGGCCCTGCCAATCCAACCCGCTTGAAATGCTATTTCCTCCAAGCAGGCCACCAAATAGCCCTGATGCTCCTGGATCGTCCGGATGAACTGCGAAGCTTCAAGCAGTGACTCGAAGGTGCCGGTGTCCAGCCAGGTATGCCCACGACCAAGCTGCTCCACATGCAACAGCCCCCTCGAGAGGTATTCCTGGTTGACTGAGGTGATCTCAAGCTCCCCTCGGGCTGAAGGCCTGACCCCTTTTGCAATCGAAACCACACTGCTGTCGTAAAAATACAGTCCGGTGACGGCAAAGTTGGACTTGGGATGGGCGGGTTTTTCCTCGATTGATTTGGCACGCCCGCTGGCATCAATCTCCACGACGCCGAAACGCTCAGGGTCGTGCACCTGATAGCCGAAAACGGTCGCTCCTGTCTTGCGTGCGGCAGCGGCCTGAAGCTTGGGAGAAAAACCCTGCCCATAGAAGAGATTGTCTCCCAGCACGAGCGCGACACCGTCTCCGGCGATGAATTCTTCTCCGATGAGGAAGGCTTGAGCCAGCCCTTCGGGACGAGGCTGCTCAGCAAAGCTAAGCCGAATGCCAAAACGAGAACCGTCCCCTAACAAACGCCGGTAAAGGGGCAGATCTTCAGGTGTGGAAATCACCAGAATCTCGCGAATTCCAGCAAGCATGAGCACTGACAGCGGATAGTAGATCATCGGCTTGTCATAGACAGGCAGCAGCTGCTTGCTGACAGCCTGGCTCACAGGGCGTAGTCGAGATCCGGAACCACCGGCGAGTAGGATGCCTTTCATGGGTCGTTTAGTTGGCTTGGTTTACCTCAGCTTTTCCAGCCGTGCCGATTCTTTGCAATGAATGCTGACCTCCGAGAATGGCTTCCCACCAAGACCGGTGGGTCAAATACCACTGCACAGTCTCACGAAATCCCTGCTCTTTGGACTCGAGCGGCCGCCAGCCGAGTTCCGAACGGATTTTGGAAGAGTCTATGGCATACCGCAGATCATGACCCGGACGGTCTGTGACAAAGGTAATGAGATCTTCACTCGGAGATGGCGGAGCAAGGGTCTCGTCCACCAGCCTGCATAGCAGACGCACAAGATCCAGATTGCTCCATTCATTGTTGCCGCCAATGTTGTAAGTCTCCCCCGCCCTGCCCTTTTCAAGAACCAGGCGAAGAGCACGGCAATGATCTGAAACAGCCAGCCAGTCGCGGATGTTTTCACCGCGTCCGTAGACCGGAATAGGCTCCCGGCGGAGACACTTGAGAATCACGACGGGGATCAGCTTCTCCGGAAACTGAAACCTGCCATAGTTGTTCGAGCAATTCGTGATCAACACAGGGAGGCCAAAAGTATCATTCCATGCCCTGGCAAGATGATCCGAAGCGGCCTTGGTGGCACTGTAGGGCGAATGCGGCTTGTACGGACTGGTCTCTGTAAACCCTGGATCATCGGCATTAAGCGAGCCGTAAACCTCGTCAGTAGAAACGTGGAGAAAGCGAAATGCCCGCGCCTGCTCGCCCTTCATCGCCTGCCACCAATGCAAGGCCGCTTGAAGAAGGTTGTAGGTACCAATCACGTTGGTCTGAATGAACTGCTGAGGACCATCAATCGAACGATCCACATGGCTTTCAGCAGCCAGATGCATGACTGATCCGATTTCAAACTGCTTGAAAATCTCCCCCACAGCCTCGGCGTTGTTGATATCCGCCTGAATAAAATGATGCCGGGGGTGATTCAGCACACCCTCAAGGGAACTGAGGTTTCCGGCGTAGGTCAGCTTATCAACATTGATGATCTCATGATCAGTCTCCTCGATCAGCTGACGCACCAAATTGGAGCCGATAAAGCCAGCCCCTCCTGTAACTAAGATGGTCATTTGCTCATACGAGTTGCGCCAGATTGTGCCAGCAGGTTCATGCGCTTGTCGCTTGATAAAACTCCAAAGTGCGGCGCAATCCCTCTTCCCAGCCGACTTTGACGTCGTAATTCAGGCCGGCGCGGGCGGCGCTGATGTCCGCCAGGGAATGAAGCACATCACCTGCACGTGCAGGCTCAAACCGCGGCTGGAGCTGCTGGCCCGTGAGCTTGTTAATATCGTTGACAAGCCTGATCAAGTCTATGGAATGACCGGCAGCCACATTGAAGACCTTGCCTGCTGCCCGGTCTGCAGGCGCCTCAGCAGCCAGCAGGTTTGCGGCAACCGCATTGTCAACAAAGGTAAAGTCACGCGCCTGGCTTCCATCCCCAAAGATGACCGGCGGCTTGCCTTCCAGCATGAATGTGCAGAACTTGGCGATCACACCAGAATATGGCGAATCAAAAGCCTGGCGGGGACCAAAGATATTGAAATAGCGGAGTGCCACGGTCTCAAAACCATAGAGCTGGTGGAAGAGCTGGCAGTAACGCTCCCCGCCATACTTTTGCAGCGCGTAGGGTGAAAGCGGCTGCACTGGCAGTCCCTCATATTTTGCAGGAGCATCTGCATTCCCGTAGATAGATGACGAGGACGCAAACATCAGTCGCTTTACTCCGGCATCACGTGAGGCGAGCAGCACATTCAACGTTCCGTCGAGGTTCTGCGAATTGCTCTCAAGCGGTTCGGCGACGGAGCGCGGCACTGAAGGCAACGCGCCCTGATGGAAAACCCAATCAACTCCAGGCATCAGTTTTGCCAGCAGGTCGCGGTCGCGGATGTCTCCCTCGACGAGATCGACTTTGTCCCCGGGCTTTTTCCAGCTCAGATTGTTAGGATTCCCCAGCGAGAGATTGTCCAGCACAATGACCTCTGCCCCTTTGCGGCAAAGCGCCTCCGTGATATGAGAACCAATAAAACCTGCACCACCAGTAACGAGAGCTTTCATGCTTTGAAATAATTTGGCCTTCCTTTCATCAGTGTGCTGAGCGCATTGCGCGAATCAACCACCAGACGTGCGTGCTCCGCGATGAGGGCGGTATTCACCACTTTGTGGTTTGTGGCCACAAGAACCAAGTCGTAGTCAGCAAGCGTGCCAGCATCCAGTTCGACACTTCTGCGGCCAGCGAAATGCGCATGTTCGCGGGAAGGGCGGATCACTGGCACATGCGGATCGTGGTAGTCCACTTCTGCTCCCTGCTGCTCAAGCATGTCCCAGAGCACATAGGCAGGGCTTTCGCGATCATCATCCACATTCGACTTGTAGGCGATGCCTATCATGAGAATCCGACTGTCACGGATGGTCAGGTGCAGCGAGGACAAAGCCTCCCCCACTCGCTGAATAACGTAAGCGGGCATGGCGGTATTGACTTCGCCAGCAAGCTCGATGAAACGCGTCTCCTGCCCGTATTCACGAGCTTTCCAAGTGAGGTAAAAGGGATCGATCGGAATGCAGTGCCCGCCAAGACCGGGGCCAGGGTAAAAGGGCATAAAGCCAAAAGGCTTGGTCTTTGCAGCATCAATCACATCCCAGACGTCGATGCCCATCGCTGCATAGACCACTTTGAGCTCGTTGACCATGGCGATGTTTACCGCGCGGAAAATGTTTTCGGTCAGTTTGACCGCCTCAGCCACCCGGCATGACTCCACCGGCACCAGAGTCTTGATGGCCCTGCCATACACACTTAAGGCGTGTTTTTGGCAGTCCTCAGTGTAGCCACCGACGATTTTAGGAATGACTGCCACATCACTTTGTGGATTGCCCGGGTCTTCACGCTCTGGAGAAAATGCCAGATGAAAATCCACACCCGCTTTCAGATTGGAGCCTTCTTCCAGCACTCTGCGCAGCTCGGTATCTGTCGTTCCTGGATACGTGGTAGACTCCAGCACCACGAGCTGTCCCGGCTGGAGATGAGGCGCGATGGCGCGGCCGGTGTTCAGCACATAAGTCAGGTCAGGTTCCCGGTGTTTCGCCAGCGGCGTGGGCACACAGATGATTACCGCCTCACATTCGCGCACACGGGCAAAATCTGTGGTGGCTGAAAAACGCCCCGCATCGCGCTGGCAGCGTATGGAATCAGCAGAAATGTGCAGGATGTAGCTCTCCCCAGCTTGCAGAGAATTGATTTTGTCGGGATCAATGTCGAATCCCAGCACAGTACTCCCCGTCCGGGCAAACTGGAGACTCAAGGGCAGGCCGACATAGCCTAAACCGATGATACCGATGGTGGATGACGTCATGTAAAAAGACAGAAGTGTGAAAATTGGATATGAAGGCAAGGCGGAAGGCATGCGAGAACTTTTTTTCAAAAAGGAAGGCCTTTGAGCCTTTTGGAGCCCCCAGCGCCACACTTGGCGACACCACAAACCTTAACATCAATCAAAAAAAATCTAAAATCATCAAATCAAAAACCACCTAAAACCACACCTATATTAAATTTTAATCATTGAATTTGAACGAAGTAAATAAAGACTTGGAAACAAACCAGAAATTTGGCTCAAGTCACGCCTGATGGCCACTCTTTGGCCTAGGGGTGAGAGGGTAGGCCCTCCCAACCAAGCAGCGGAAATCCAGCTTTTTTCCACGCGCCCACAGACCACTTGATCCCGGATGAATGATTCACATTTCAGACATGAGGAGGCCCTGTTCATCCATCCCATCACTCATGCGCAAACTGGTTTCACACTCTCAAAAATGGAGCAGACGCTCCCTCTCTGACCGCGTGCATGGTTCTGGTTCATGAACAAACCGCTGGCATGGCACAGGACAGTTGCCTTCTGAGACTTCGCGCCAAAAAAGGTGTTGGCTTCACGCCCCCACGGTAATAGAGCAGAGAGGAGTACATGGCTGATTCAATCCCCCCCCGACGCACATGGCGTATCGCCCATTCCGAAGCATCCCTTGGCTGGGGAGGACAGGAACACCGCATTCTGGCAGAAATAAGCGGCTTCAGGAAACGCGGCAGCGCTGTCTGGCTCATCGCACCGGCAAACAGTGAGATTTATCGGCGCGCCAGCCAGGCCGACATCCCTTTGCTCGCCCAGCGCTTCGATCAGCGTCACCTGCTGCCTTTTCACATCCTTCGGGTTGCGTGGTGGCTGCACCGCCACCGCATCGAGATAGTAAATCCTCACAGCTCACGAGATGGGTGGCTGCTCACCATTGCAGCACGCATCGCACGAGTGCCTCTGATTATCCGCAGCCGACACTTCGATGTTCCCATCCCTAACAAAGCCCTCAGCCAGCTGATGTACAAGGACTGGAGTCACCACATCATCACGACCAGTCCAAAAATCACCGCTTCGCTGCTCTCCACCTTCAAGCTCAATCCAAACGAAATCACCACGCTGCCGACCGGCGTTGACCTGGATCGTTTCCGCCCAGAGGGCCCCAAGGCTGATTTTTCTGCCTACTCGCTGCCACCTCAGACACCACTCGTTGGCATGATCACGGTGATCCGCGCGGCAAAAGGCATTCAGGTCCTGGCCGAGGCCGTTCGTCTGCTCAAAATAAATCACGGCATTCGCGTCCATTGCATCATCGCGGGAGAGGGGCCGGCGCTCGATTACATCAAGTCTGAGATTTCACGGTTTGCCGTTGAAGATCATTTCACTCTGCTAGGCCACCGGGAGGATGTGCCGGAAATCATGCGTGCCTTGGACATCGTGGCAATCCCCTCCTTTCATGAGGCCATACCTCAGTCAGGCCTGCAGGCCCTGGCCACAGGCATCCCGGTCGTTGCCAGTGACGTCGGAGGAATACCCAGCATCATCAGGAATGGTGAAACAGGCCGCCTCGCACCTCCTGAAAATGCCGTCGCTCTGGCGGCTGCCATTCGCGAAACCTTGGAGCAAAAAGCCCAGACACAAGCCATGCGGCAGGCGGGGCTTCAGCTTGTCCGTTCTCAGCACAGCCTTGAGGCCATGCTTGACCGGCTCGAGGCCGTTTACTGCCAGCATTTGGGCGGTTGTTGAGCCTTGTGCTCAGGTTGTAAAGGCAGTTAGTGTCCCCGGTGAGAGCCAGCACTCCCCACTCGCAATTTTCACATGCAACATCCAGAAGACCCTCAGTTCTCAATCCTGATCAAAAAGACGCTCGCCTCCATCTGGAAGTATCTGCTTCCCTATCGCGGGCGTTTCGTGCTGAGCTTGCTGCTGGGAATGGTGAGTGCAGCCTTCAACGGGTTCATGCTCATCGGGTTTCAGCTCATTTTTTCCCTGGTTCTAAAAGGCAAGACCCGCACTCTGGGAGAGGGGACTGATCTGCCTCTGGTGGGTGAAATCAACCTGGCAAAGATGTTCAACCTCGATGCTGACGCCCCCATTGGCCTGACGGGAGTCATGATCGCGTGCTCCTTCATACCGGTGCTGATCTTTTTTCGCGGCTTTTTTGGTTACCTGTCCGCCTACATGCAGGCCTGGGTGACCAGCAAGGTGGCCTACCAGATGCGCAATGACGCCTTTCAATGCGTCATGCGTCAGTCCCCCGCATTCTTCAATTCCGCCAAGACTGGTGAACTGATGCAGACGGTCACCAGTCAGACGGCGGTGGTCCAGCGGAATGCCATGCAGATCATTCAAATCGTCGCGCAGCGCCCACTGACGATCATTTCCATTCTGGTCGTCCTCTTTGCGCAGGACTGGCTTTTCACCCTCATGTCCCTCGTTATCTTCCCCGCATGCCTGCTGCCGATCATCCGCATCGGCAAAAAGGTGCGCAAGAGCGGGGCGCGGGAAGAATATGACTCCAGAGAACTGATGGTGGCCATGCAGGAATCCTTTGCCGGCATCAGGCTGGTGAAGGCCTATGCCGGTGAAAAGCACGCCGAGGACCGCTTTGAACGGACCAACGCCAGCATGACGCGCAACATGATCCGCTGGGCCAAGGCCATCGAAATTGTCGGCCCCAGTGTGGAAACGATTGCCTCGCTCGGAATCGCCGCAGGCCTTGTGTATGCATGGGACCGGGGCCTTGAGGCGGAAAACTTTTTCATCATGGTGATGGCGCTCACTCAGATCTACCCTCCCGTGAAAGAACTGAGCCGCGTGCAAATGATGCTGCACAAAACGACCGTGGCGGCGGGCATGGTGTTTGAACTGCTGGAACGCACTCCGGACATTCAGGACGCACCTAACGCCGTGGACATCGGACGCTCACGGGGTGAAATCACCTTTCAAAACACCGCTCTCTACTACCGCGAAAGCAATGGGGAGAAAAAAGATCTTCCCGCCGTGACAGACATCAATCTCCACCTGGAACCTGGCAAGTTTTACGCACTTGTCGGACGCAGTGGCGCTGGTAAAAGCACTCTCTTCTCTCTTCTGCTGCGTTTTTATGATCCCGACCAGGGCTCAGTGCTGCTGGACGGTCGGGATGTGAAATCGATCTCACAAAAGTCCCTGCGCGGCAACATCGGCATCGTCAACCAGGACACTTTCCTGTTTCACGACACCATTCGTGAAAACATCCGCTACAGCTGCACCGATGCCACTGAAGAGCAGATCATCGCTGCCGCGAAAAAGGCTCATGCTCATGAATTCATCGTGCAGATCAGCAATGGCTATGATGCGGTTGTGGGTGAGGGCGGCTGCAATCTTTCCGGTGGGCAGAAGCAGCGTATCGCCATAGCCCGCGCCGTTTTGCGCAACGCCCCCATCCTGCTGCTGGACGAGGCATATTCGGCACTCGACACCGAGAGCGAAAAGATTGTGCAGGACGCCATCCACACTTTGTCCGCTGGCAAAACGGTGGTGGCCATTGCCCACCGCCTTTCCACCATCCTCGAGGCAGACCAGATCATTGTCATGGACCAGGGCCGCATCGTAGACCGCGGTCCGCATGCGGAACTGCTGACGCGCAATGCCATCTACCAAAACCTGTATAACCTGCAGTATAGCGCTGACGAGCGGAGGGACGCCTGATCTTCAGGGCTTGCCACTGACACATCATTGCTGAGTGAAATGCCTCCGCTGGCGATGTGAGAAAGCCACAATGAATCAGTGCTGACAGAGCATGGGCTAAATGTTTTCTTTAACTCAATTCATTCACGGCTTGAGGGGAAAGCCATTCATCAAAACTTGATCTGTCGCACTTGAACCGCCAAGAAAGAGGCAGCGCATGATTCAGAATTTCACCATCGCCACCTCCGCCATCCCACCGCTCTTTGCGCTGCTGGCACTGATGCTTGCAGGCGTGGTGCTGGTGTCCCTGCTGCTGCTGCGGTTGCGGCAGTCCATGCTGGCCGGCTACTTTATCTGCGGCGTGCTGATTGCGAACTCCGGCGTGCTGGGGATTCTCGGGGGGGGAGCATCACACGAACAGATTTCGCAGATGGCGGAGTTCGGCGTCGTGCTGCTGATGTTCACACTTGGGCTGGAATTCTCACTCGGTGAGCTACGATTCCTGCGACGGCTGGCGTTCGTTGGCGGCGGCTGGCAGATGGGGCTTTGCGGCATCGTGGTTGCAGCGGTTTCCAGTGTGCTCCATACCAGCTCATGGCATGGAGGCGTCATCCTCGCGGTAGCGCTCTCCCTGAGCTCCACCGCAGTCAGTTTGAAAAGCTTTCAGGATCTCGGGCTCGAAGCCAGCCCCGGCGCGCGCATGGCGCTGGCCGTGGCGATTTTTCAGGACCTCTTCATCATCGTCTTCTTCATGTTTCTGCCGCTGCTGCTGCCGCATGAAGGACCCGACGAGGCCATCCTGCCACGTCTCGGTTCCCTCGTCCTGCGTGGCGGAGCGTTTGTGGTTTTGTCCGGCGTGATGGCGCGCTGGGTCATTCCCTGGCTGCTCAATGCGGTGACGCGCACGCGCAACCGGGAGCTTTTCACGCTCACGGTCATTGGTTGCTGTGTGAGCCTTGCCTTCACAGGAGGCCTTCTAGGCCTGGGCCTCGCGCTCGGAGCTTTTGTTGCTGGCCTGGCGGTTAGCGAGTCGATCTTTAAACATCGCATCCTCGCGGATGTGATGCCGCTCAAGGATCTCTTCCTCACGCTCTTCTTTGTCTCGGTCGGCTTGATGATTGACATCAAAACGGCAGCCCGGCTGTGGATGCCCATCTCCGCCCTCACACTGGTTTTCATGCTGGCGAAGGCAGTCATCATCACCTTCGTGGCGCGCCGCCTGGGACTGGCGCAAAAGCAGGCTCTGATGGCCGGCATCGGCCTGTGCAGCGCGGGGGAGTTTTCCCTCGTGCTGCTGCAGCAAACGCGCGCCGCCGCCCTATGGAGCGATGACACACAGCAGACGATGCTGGTGGCCAGCGCGCTTTCCATGGGACTGCTTCCGGCGCTGTTGAAATTCGGCATTCCTCTCGGCGACTGGCTGGTGAAGCGCGGCTGGGGCCGCGGCAAGCCGGTGAAGTTTGACGCAGGCAGCCTCCGCCAGCGTGTCGCGTTGCTCTCGAACCACGCCATTATCTGCGGGCATGGTCCCGTGGGCGAAAAGCTCAACAATGCCCTGCTTGATGCAGGCGTGCAGACCCTCGTCGTAGAACTGAATGCTGAGACCGTCCGCAAGCTCCATCGTGAAGGGCAGCCTGTGCTCTTTGCCGACGCATGCCATGAGGAAACCTGGGAACTCACGCGCCTGAAAAACGCACGGATCGTCGCGCTCACCTTCCCCGATGCCACGATCAATGCACAGGCCCTGAGCTTGATCCGGGCGCTGCGCCCAGACATTGCGGTGCTTGCCCGTGCCCGGTTTAGCTCGGACGTCGAACGTCTCAAACGCTTAGGGGCGACTCAGGTCGTCAATGATGAGACGGAGGCTGCAAATTCCATCGTAGAGCAGGCTGAAATGCTGCAAGGAACATGATCGGAGAGCAGCCGATGGCCGCTCCTTCACTTTGACCTTTCTCCCTTCGCTTAAATCATTTTCATTGCAGTTTCGGGGGCATTTTTGGCATGATCTTTTTTTAATTCCACGGGAGCCAAACCGTCTCGTGAAGCGTATAAGCAGTGTCCTGCATCGTCCCCGGCGTGCAGGGTAAAAAAGGCGTCCATGAATGGTTCCTGGGCGGCATGCAGAAAACCCTCAATAAGTTAACCTCTGATGCACCACGTTGTATTCCTCCAAGACCTTGCCGTTGTCATGATCATCGCCGCGGTGGTCAGCTTGTTATTTCGGTGCATCAAGCAGCCGGTCGTGCTCGGTTATATCCTGGCAGGGGTCATCATCGGGCCGCACACGCCGCCTTTTTTGCTGATCAATGATCTGCATAACATCGAGACGCTGTCAGAGCTGGGAGTCATCTTTCTCATGTTTGCGCTGGGCTTGGAGTTCAGCCTCAAAAAGCTTACCAAAGTGGGTGTAACAGCGCTGCTGGGCGCCCTCTTTGAGATCTTTCTGATGACCTGGGCTGGCTACCAGATTGGCCGGGCCTTCGGCTGGGCTACGATGGACAGTGTCTTTCTGGGCGCGATCCTCTCCATCTCCTCCACCACGATCATCATCAAGGCGCTGGAAGAGATGGGAAAGACCAAGGAGCGCTTTGCCCAGATGATCTTCGGCATTCTCATCGTCGAGGACATTTTGGCCATTCTCATGATTGCCATGCTCTCAGGCTTCGCCACCACGGGCTCCCTGGCCATGGGCGATGTGGCCACGACTGTGGGCAAGCTGGCCGCCTTCCTCGGTGTGCTGCTCGTTGCCGGACTCATTGTGGTGCCACGCCTGCTTAACTGGGTCGCCAAGTTTAAGAGCAACGAGGCGACCGTCGTCACGGTGATCGGCCTCTGCTTTGGAGTTTCACTCCTCGCGGTCAAGATGGGCTACAGCGTGGCACTGGGGGCCTTCCTCATCGGCGCCATCATTGCCGAGGCCCGCCACATTGCCCATATCGAGACCTTGATGCATCCGGTGAGGGATCTCTTCAGCGCTGTGTTCTTCGTCTCCATCGGTCTGCTCATCGACCCTCATGTGATCATGGAGCACATCGGTCCGGTGGTGATCATCACCCTTGTGGTGATCGCTGGAAAGGTCATCTCCTGCGGCTTCGGCACTTATGTCGCGGGCAATGACATGCGGACCTCCATGCGCGTCGGCATGGGGCTGGCGCAGATCGGCGAATTCTCTTTCATCATCGCCGCACTCGGCCTCTCACTGAAGGTGACAAGCGAGTTTCTCTACCCCATCGTCGTGGCGGTGTCGGCTTTGACGACTCTCTCCACTCCGTATCTCATCAAGGGCTCGGACGCGGCCGTGCGAGGTATGGAGAAGATCATGCCCGGGGGGCTCATGCGCATGCTGGACGCCTACACCATCTGGGTGGGCAACCTGGCAGGCAGCGGCAACAAGAAAACACCCGGCAAGTTTCTGCGCAAGTGGGGCTGGCAGATCGCGCTGAACCTGCTGCTCATCGCCGCCGTTTTTATCGGAGCTGTTTTCCTCAAGGACCGTGTGCAGCGCTGGTGGCCCGAGGCACCGGGCGGGATGGATGGCATCAAAGGAATGCTCTGGCTCAGCGCCATGATCCTCAGCCTGCCGATGACCATCGCCGTCGTGCGCAAGTGGCAGGCCTTTGGAATGATGGTCAGCGAGATGAGTGTGACCCGCGCCGCTGCGGGCGAGCGCACTCAGGGACTCCGTGGCATCGTGTCCTCTGTCATCTTCCTGGCCGGATGCGCCGGACTCTTCCTATTCATGCTGGTGCTTAGCACGGCCGTGCTCCCTTCGCGAAATCTGCTTATCGCCTTGGTGCCCGTACTGGTGGCCATCGCCTTCCTGCTGCGGCGCACCTTCATCCAGCTGCATACGAAAGCGCAGTTCGCCCTGCATGAGACGCTCAACGAGACACCGCTCCCTCACCATGATGCGAGCGCCCCAGCCCTGCCATCCCTGTTGCGGGACGCCTCTCTGGTGACGGTAACGGTGCCTACCGGCTCTCCGGCCGTCGGGAAATTGCTCGCCGATCTCAAACTGCGCACTTTCACCGGGGCCAGCATCGTCGGTATTGAGAGGCAGGGGGAGAGCATCATCAATCCCGGCATCTCCGAGGAAATCCATGCAGCAGATTCCGTACTACTGCTGGGCAGTGAGACGCAGATCGAAAAGGCGCGCACTTTGCTGGTTCATGCCTAGTCCTGAGCGCACTGGCGCAGTGAGCGGGCGGTGAAAAGCTGCGCGATTCCGGGCACCGCCCTGAGCAGCTTCGTTTGCGCATGTCTCTGGGCTGTTTAGTCTTTGGACAAATGTCCCAACGCCTCTTCCTCCTCGATGGCATGGCGCTGCTTTACCGCGCGCACTTTGCCTTCATCAAAGCTCCCATCCGCACCAGCGACGGCCTGAACACGTC
Source organism: Prosthecobacter fluviatilis (assembly GCF_055388355.1). NCBI lineage: Bacteria > Pseudomonadati > Verrucomicrobiota > Verrucomicrobiia > Verrucomicrobiales > Verrucomicrobiaceae > Prosthecobacter > Prosthecobacter fluviatilis. The sequence continues at coordinate 5,990,273 of NZ_AP043782.1, read as the reverse complement.
TGCGCTCTACGGCTTTGCCAACACGCTGCTCGACATTCTGAAAAACCAGCAGCCCACGCATCTCGCCGTGGCGCTGGACACCTCGGCACCAACGCCGCGCCACGAGATGTTTCCCGCCTACAAGGCGCAGCGCGAGGAGATGCCAGAAGACATCAGCATGGCCATCCCGCAAATCAAGCGGCTCATGGAGGCAATGAACGTGCCCATCCTGGTGCGCGACGGCTACGAGGCGGACGACATCATCGGCATCATGGCCAAGCGTGCCGAAAAAGAAGGCATCGAGACCTTCATGGTCACGCCTGACAAGGACTTCGGCCAGCTCGTCTCCGAGCATGTGAAGATCTACAAGCCTGGGCGCTCCGGGGCGGACACCGAGATCCTCGGTGTGAAGGAAGTCTGCGAGCGCTGGGGCATCGAGCGCCCGGAGCAGGTCATCGACATTCTCGCACTCATGGGAGACGCCGTGGACAACATCCCTGGTGTGAAAGGCTTTGGCGAAAAGACCGCTACGGCGCTCATCCAACAGTTTGGCAGCGTGGAAAATCTGCTGGCCAATGTCGGCCAGCTCAAAGGCAAGCAGAAGGAAAAGCTGGAGGCCAGCAAGGAAGACGCCCTGCTCTCCAAGAAACTGGCCACCATCTTCCACGACGCGCCTTACGAGGCTCAGGTGGCGGATCTCGTGGTGAAGCCGCACAACGATGAAGTGCTGAAAGCCTTCTTCACCGAATTTGAATTCAACGCGCTCGGCCGCCGACTCTATGGCGATGACTTCAAGGCAGGCCGCAGCCGCAAGATGGAGGCCGCCAGCCCCGCAGCAGCCGATGCGCCTGCGCAGGATGATCTCTTTTCCGCCCCCGCGCCGGCCAAGCTCAGCACCATCGCAGACACACCTCACACCTACCACCTCGTGCAGACAGCCGAGGAGCGGCAGAAGCTCATCGCGCAGCTTGCTACACTTTCATCCTTCTGCTTTGACCTGGAGACCACAGGCCTCGATCCGCGCGACACGCAGATTGTCGGCATCGCTCTGTCATGGCAGGCGCATGAGGGCTGGTTTGTGCACTTTCCGCGCGACAAGGCAGCGGCCAAGGCCACGCTGGAAGAATTCCGCGAGGTGCTCACACGGCCGGGTGTGGAGAAGATCGGACATAATCTCAAATTCGACCTCAGTGTGCTGCTCGCGCATGGCGTGGAGGTCAGCGGTCCGTACTTCGATTCCATGCTCGCGCACTCGCTCATCGACGCCGAGCAGCGCCATGGCATGGACTACCTCTCGGAGGTGTACCTGCACTACACACCCGTGCCCATCTCCAGCCTCATCGGCACGGAGAAAGACGACCTCTTCAGCCAGGCCACCATGGCCGACGTGGCGGAGAAGGACGCCCGCAAGGTGGCAGACTACGCCGCCGAAGACGCGGATGTGACGTGGCAGCTGGCCGCCAAAATGCGTCCTGAGCTGAAACAGCAGCAGTATGTCTTTGAAAAGGTCGAGTGCCCGCTGCTGCCTGTGCTGACGAAGATGGAAAACTTTGGTGTGAAGATCGACGTGCAGGCGCTGCGCGAGTACGGTCTGGAGCTGGAAAAGAAGGCGCAAGAGCTGCAGCGCCGCATTCAGGAATACGGGGGCGCCCCCTTCAACCTCAACAGCCCCAAGCAGCTCGGCGAGGTGCTGTTTGACCGCCTCAAGCTGCTCGAAAAACCCAAGAAGACCGCCACCGGTCAGTACCAGACCAACGAGCAGGTGCTGCAGTCCCTGCTGGGTCTGCACCCCATCGTGCAGGACATTCTGGACTACCGCGAGGTCACCAAACTGAACAGCACCTACGTCGAGGCGCTGCCGCATGCAGTCTCCAAAGTCACAGGGCGGGTGCACACCACCTTCCATCAGCTCATGGCCGCCACGGGCCGCATGGCCTCGACCAACCCCAATCTGCAAAACATCCCCATCCGCTCCGATCTGGGCCGCGAGATCCGCAAGGCTTTCGTGCCGGGCTTTGATGGCTGGGTGCTCTTGAGTGCGGACTACTCGCAGATCGAGCTGCGTGTCATGGCCGCTCTCAGCGGGGACAAGGCCATGATCGAGGCCTTTGCCAACGGGCACGACATTCACCAGGCCACCGCCGCGCGTGTGTATGGCGTGGAGCTAGACGGCGTGCTTCCCGAGATGCGCCGCACCGCCAAGATGGTGAACTTTGGCATTATCTACGGCATCTCCGCCTTCGGCCTCAGCCAGCGCCTTGGCATCCCACGCGGTGAAGCCGCCACCATCATTGAGAACTACTTCAAGCAGTTCCCCGGCATCAAACGCTTCATGGAGAAGATCGTCGAAGACGCCAAAAAGAGCGGCCATGTGGAGACCCTCACGGGCCGCCGCCGCGTCATCCGCGATCTCACCAGCGCCAACGCCACCGTGCGCGGCCAGGCCGAGCGCGTAGCCATGAACACCCCCATCCAGGGCACCGCCGCCGACATGATCAAGCTGGCCATGATCCACGTGGACGCCGCCCTGACCAAAGCCGGACTGCAGGCCCGCATGCTCCTCCAGGTGCACGATGAACTCCTCTTTGAAATGCCCGCAGGCGAAGTGGAGCAGGCCCGCCCCATCATCCTCGAAGCCATGAAAAACGCCCTGCCTCTGGAAGGCGTGCCCGTGGAAGTCGAGGCCGGGACCGGACTGAACTGGCTGCAGGCGCATTAACATTTAAACATCAAGACAAGCTCTCTTACTCCCCACTTTTCGGATCAAACGCATCTCTCAATCCATCACCGAGAAAGTTTAGGGCCAGCAGACTGGCTGACATGAGCAGTGCGGGGAAGACGAGCAGCCACCACTTGCTCTCGATCGGGTTGATGACCTGCGCACCATCCTTGAGCAGAGAGCCCCAACTGGCAGCGGGATCCTCGATGCCGAGCCCGAGAAAGCTCAGGAAGGATTCATCCAAAATGACCGCAGGAATGGTGAGTGTGAGGTAGGTGAGGATGATGGTGCTCAGGTTCGGCAGCAGGTGCCGCCGCAGCACCCCCCAGGGGCTCTGGCCCATGGCACGGGAAGCCGTCACAAAGGTCATCTCCCGCAGCACGAGCACCTGGCCGCGCACGATGCGCGCCATGGTGAGCCACTCCACCAGCCCCAGGGAAACGATCATCACCAGCACCTTGGAGTAGGCCTTAAGGTCGGTCATCATGGCGGCAAACTTCGGCCAGCCATGCGCCTGCGCGTAGAGCCGCAAGCCATCCACCCACTCCTTCACGTAATCATCCAGCGCGGCGATTAGGATCATGATGAAGAGGATGCGCGGCACGGACTGCAGCACCTCGATGGTGCGCATCATCACACCATCAATGCGCCCGCCAGCATAGCCGCTGATCATGCCGTAGAGCGTGCCGATACCGAGGCTGATCAGCGCGCCCACCAGCCCCACACCGAGGGAGACACGTGCGCCCGAGAGCAGGCGGTAGAGCATGTCCTGCCCGTTCACATCGGTGCCAAAGACATGCAGCGTTCGGGATTCGACGGCATGCTGCAGCGGCGGCACGAAGGAGGCGCTGCTTGTGCCCTTCAGCTCAGCCGGCAGCAGCATGGGCACCACGATGGCTAGGAGGGAAAGGCATGCGAGAAACCCGAGCGCGATGAGCGCTGCGCGGTTGCGCTTCAGGATCTGCCAGCCGTCCGGCCTCGCGATGGATGCTGGAGCGGCGCCTTCAGGCATAGAGTTTGATGCGTTTGTCCAGCAGCGTGTAGATCACGTCCACCAGCAGATTGAAGAGCACGAGCAGCGCACAGTACACGATCACCGCACCGCCGAGCAGGAAGACATCGCGGTTCTGGATCGAGTTCACAAAGATCATCCCCGCCCCGGAGATGTTGAAGACGCTTTCCACGATCATCGAGCCCGTGAGCAGATGAGCAGCGAGCGGTCCGAGAAAGGTGACCACGGGCAGGATGGCCACCTTCACTGCATGCCGCACCACGGCCTGTGTCTCGCTCAGCCCCTTGGCGCGCGCGGTGCGCAGAAAGTCGCTTTTCAGCACATCCAGCAGACTGTTGCGCATGAGCCGCGCCACGTAGGCGATGTAAGGCGCGGCCAGGCAGATCCCCGGCAGGACCATCTGCTGCACGGTACCCCAGCCGCCCACCGGCAGCCAGCCCAGCCCCAGCGCGAAGAGGGCGATCAAAAACGGCCCGCTGATGAAGGACGGAATGGAGATGGCCAGCAGCGCGCCGAACATGGCCGAGCGGTCGATCCAGGTGTCCCGCTTCATCGCCGCAAGGCTGCCAAGCGTGACGCCTGCGCAGCTCGCGATCACAAAGGCCAGCGAGCCCAGTGCAAAGGAGTTGGGCATCTTCTGCTTCAGCAGCTCGGCCACGCTCCAGTCGCGGTACTTGGTGGACAGCCCGAGATCAAAATGCGCGAGGGATGAGACATAGGAGGTGTACTGCTGCCACAGGGTGCCACTGAGTTTGTACTTTTTCTCCAGCGCCTCCTTCACATGCTTCGGGGGCTCCTTCTCCTTGTCGAATGGGCCGCCCGGTGTGATCCGCGCCAGCACAAAGGTGATCGAGATCACGCAAAAGATCACGATCACGCTGCTGAAGACGCGGCGGAGGAGAAAGGCAAGCATCGCGGAAATGTCGGATGACGGAGGCGGAATGTCGAATGCTCAATCAGTCGGCCAGCCACCAGGCATAGCTGCCGCTGGGCACAGGCAGCACGCTGGCACCGCCGCGGAGCTGCATCTCACCCTGCTCCACCTTGCCGCCGCTGCGGCCAAACTGCTGCAGCAGCAGATGATGCAGAGAGATGGGCGTCAGCTCCGGCGTGTGGCAGGAGAGCAGCACTCCCAGCGGCTCGGGGGAGATGAGCCTGCCCAGCAGCGTGAGCAGCGGAGGCAGGTCGTTTTCGATCTTAAAGACTTCGCCCTTGGCCCCGCGCCCGTAGCTCGGCGGATCGAGAATGAGCAGGTCATACTGGCGGTCACGCCGCAGCTCGCGCTCCAGAAATTTGGTCACGTCATCCACGATCCAACGCACCGGCTTTGCCTCCAGGCCATTGAGCGCGGCATTCTTGCGCGCCCAGTCCACCATGCCTTTGGAGGCGTCCACATGGCACACCTCAGCGCCGGCATGCGCGGCGGCCAGCGTGCTGCCGCCGGAGTAGGCAAAGAGATTGAGCACACGCGCCGGGCGGTTGTGCTTTTGAGCATATTCCGCACACACCGTGCGGATGCGCCGCCACTGGTCGCGCTGCTCGGGAAAGATGCCCAGGTGGCCAAAGTCCGTGGAGCTGAGCTGAAACTTGGTGCCATCCACCTCGATAGCCCAGGTCTCCGGCAGTTTGTCGCGGCCGCGCCACTGGTTGCCGCCGTCGCGGAAAAAGGTGGCGGTCACCTGCTGCCAGTCCGCCTTGGGCAGCGTCTGCCGCCAGACCGCCTGCGCGCAGGGCCTGGAGAGCACCACATTGCCAAAGCGCTCCAGCTTTTGGAAAGAGCCGCTGTCGAGGAGTTCGTAACCGTTTGTGTCAGCCATGGAAAAATCAGTCCGCCTCCGGACGGGGATCACGTGAAAAAAGATCGCGCATACCTTCCTTGGGCGATTTGCCCTGGTGAAGCACGGCATAGATCTCGCCCAGCAGCGGCATGCGCACGCCGCGTGCCTGGGCGGCGCGGTGGAGGCTGGCGGTGTTCAGCACGCCCTCGGCCACCATACGTGTGCTGGAGATGATCTCATCCAGCGGCCGTCCCTGCCCCAGCATCATGCCCACACGGTGGTTGCGGCTGTGCTCGGAGTAGCAAGTGCCCATGAGATCCCCCACTCCGCTAAGCCCGTAAAAAGTCTCCACTTTGCCACCTTCAGCCATGCCCAGCCGCACCATTTCAGCCAGTGCGCGGGTGACGAGCGCGGCGAGAGTGTTGTCTCCCATCTTCAGTCCGTGGGCGATCCCCGCCGCGATGGCATAGGGGTTCTTCATCGCTCCGGCCCATTCAGCGCCCACGATGTCGTCGGTGGTGTAGGTGCGGAAAAACGGCAGCGTGAAGCAGGCCTGCACCGCCTTGGCGATGTCATCATCCGCACAGGCCACCACGGCGGCAGTGGCCATCTGGCGCGCCACCTCTTCCGCATGGTTCGGGCCGGTGAGCACCGCCAGCGGCACGCCGGGGATGGCTGAGCCGATCAGTTCCGTCATACGGCGGCCGGTTTCCAGCTCAATGCCCTTGGAGCATGACACCAGCACCCGCGCACGAGAAGCGGCTCCACTCTGTGCCACGAGCTGCGCCGTGCTGAGCATGGCCTTGGACGGTACTACAAAAACGAGCATGTCCGCAGGCTGCAGCGCATGAAAATCAGACGTCACCCGCACCTGCGGCGGCAATTCCAGGTCCGGAAGGTAGCGGGCACTGCGGCGGGTGTCTTGGAGCTGAGCCATCAGCTCCGCATCGCGGCCCCAAAACTGCACGTCCAAACCACGCCAGGACAGCAAAGCAGCGAGTGCGGTGCCCCAGCTACCGGCACCAATGACGGTGGCGCTCTGGATCATGGCTGCGGCTTCTTTTTGGTGAAGGCCTTGTTCTCCGTGCCGGCCAGCAGGCGCTGGATGTTGGAGCGGTGGCGGACAAAGGCGAGGATCATGACCACGATGCCAAAGCCCAGCAGCACAAAATCCCAGTGCCCCTCACGGTACATCTGGATGGCCATGGCCGTGGGCACCCCCACCGCCGCAGCCAGAGAGCCGAGCGAGACATAGCGGAAGGCAAAGAGGAAGGTCAGGAAACCGATCCAGCCACCGAGCATGCCTGCCTTGGAGATGCCAAACAGCACACCGCCAGTGGTGGCGATGCCCTTGCCGCCCTTGAAGCCAAGCCAGAAGGTAAACATGTGCCCCAGCACAGCGGCAAAACCCGCCAGCACCTTGCCGATGGAGACCATCTCAGGCACCGCGCCTGTTTGTGCGATCCAGCCCGCCGCCAGCCACACTGGCAGCCAGCCTTTGACCATGTCCAGAATGAAGACCGGGATGCCGATCCCCTTCCCCAGCACGCGGATGGCGTTGGTGGCACCAATGTTGCCGCTGCCATGCTGGCGGATGTCGATTCCCTTGAGCCGCCCTGCGAGGTAGCCAAACGGCACCGAGCCGCAGAGGTAGCCGGAGGCAATGCTAAGGATGATGGCGGTTGTCGTAGTCATGGGTGGATCAACGCCTCCTAGTAGCCGAATCCTGCGTGCTGTGGCAAGCGATTCATCGAACCGAAACCACGCAAGCTACTGGGCGCCGTATTTTTCCTTCAAATACTGCACGGTTTCATCCGCCGTATCTGCCTGGATCATCACCAGATCTCCCGGCTGCGCGGACTCCAGCGCCAGATCCACCGCCTTCAGATGGCCTAGGATTGACTCTACACGCCGCGTGCGCACGGCGTTTTCCAGCCCCTGGGCGAGCAGACTCATGATTTCGCCAGATTCACGACCGCGCACATAGTCGCCTTCGTAGAGCCAGGCGTCGTCAAACTCAGCGCTAATCATGCGCCCCTGCTCGATGATGTCGCTGTCCCGGCGGTCGCCTGCAGAGCTGTAAACCACAATGCGTCGCTTGTTTTCAAACTGGCGAAGACCGTCCAGCAAAGCACGGAGCGCGTCCACATTGTGACCGTAGTCCACAATGACGGTGATACCCTTCAGATCCAGCACATTGAAGCGTCCGGCGTTCTGATCCAGGCTGGGCACAAAGCTGCGCGCCCCCTGGCGGATGAGCTCGTCGTCAATGCCCAGCGCCCAGGCAGCGGCCACGGCGGCCAGAGTGTTCTCCACCTGGAAGCCGATACGCCCTCCGTGGGTGAGTGGCACCTCGCTTAGCGGCATGAAGATGTCCTCGCTAGGACCAGTGGCACGGACGATGCTGCCATCTCTCACAAAAATTGCGCGCTCCCCTTTGATCCGGTGCAGGACGATGACCGTGTTTTCACCATCCAAGGCAAAGAAAATGGTCTTGCGGGGATAGGTCTCCGCCATTTTGACGACCAGCGGGTCGGCTGCGTTGAGGACGGCGCTGCCCTCCGCTGACACAGCGGCCACGATGCACTGCTTTACCTCGGCCAGCTGCTCAGGGGTATTGATGTCATTGATCCCCAGATGGTCCCCGGCACCGATGTTGGTCACCACGGCCACGTCACAATGGTCAAAGGCCAGCCCCTCACGCAGGATGCCGCCACGGGCGGTTTCCAGCACGGCAGCTTCGCAAAGAGGGTAGGATAAAATGCTGCGTGCACTCTTCGGGCCGCTGCAGTCTCCGGTGTCGATCATGCGGGAGCCGACGAAAACCCCGTCCGTGCTCGTCATGCCCACGCACCACTGATTCTGACTCAGCAAGTGCGCAATGAAGCGCGTGGTGGTGGTCTTGCCGTTCACTCCGGTCACGGCAACGATGGGGATGCGGCCGCGGCAGTCCGGGGCAAACATGGTGTCGATCACCGCCTTGCCTACCGGACGCGCCTCTCCCTCTGAAGGGTAAAGGTGCATGCGCAGGCCGGGACGCGCGTTCAGCTCGATGATAACCCCATTGCGCGGGCTTAGCGGCTGGGTGATGTCCGGCGCGATCATGTCAATGCCGCAGATGTCCAGCCCGACCATCTGCGCAGCCTCCACAGCTGCGGCGCAGATTGTGGGATGCACCTCGGCGGTGCAGTCCACAGCGGTGCCCCCGGTGCTGAGATTGGCATTTCGGCGGATGAGGATCATGCGGTCCTTCTCAGGGACCGACTCCGGCGTGACCCCCTGCTCCGCCAGCACAGCGAGAGCCACGGCGTCAATGCGGATGCGACTGAGTGCGGCTGCATGGTCGGCAGCACGGCGCGGGTCACGGTTTTTTTCAGCAACGAGCTCCTGGATGGTGTGCTCGCCATCCCCGATCACATGCGCAGGATAGCGCCGTGAAGCGGCGATAAGCTCACGACCAATCACGAGTACGCGATAGTCTTCCCCTTCGGCAAACTGCTCCACGATGACCGAGCGGCTTTCCTCCCGGGCGGCGGCGTAGGCGGTGCTGATCTGCTCGCGTGTATACAAATTGAGAGCGACCCCCCGCCCCTGGTTGCCATCCAAGGGTTTGACGACGACAGGCAGGCCGATTTCGTTGGCGGCTGCCCAGGCGTCCTCTGCATTCTTGACGGGACGTCCCTGCGGCACAGGCAGGCCGATTTCATTCAGCATCCGCCGGGTAAAATCCTTATCTTGGACAATGTCTTCGGCGATCGCGCTCGTCTGGCTGGTGGCGGCGGCAAGGATTTTCTTCTGTTTCGCCCCCCAGCCCAGCTGAACGAGGCTGCCTTCAGTAAGCCGGTGCACCGGAATCCCCCGCAGGCGCGCGGCATCCACCATGGCACGGGTGCTTGGGCCGAGGCAGACTTCCTGGGCAAGCTCACACAGTTCAGTCAGGGCGGCATTGACGTCCATGGTCTGGCCAAACAGCGCGGCATCAATCAGGCGCCGTGCGAGTTCGAAGGCGGCCCGGGCCACCACCTCTTCGTCAAACTGGGTGATGATGCGGTAGGTCAGAGGCTGCCCAGTGGGCATCACCTTGCCAAAGCTCACCTGAAGATCCGAGCGGCTTTGCAGATGCAGCGTTATGACTTGCAGCAGAGCCGCGAGAGAATCAGCCTGAGGTACGACGGAAGTTTCGCTAAGCTGAGGCTCCAACGCCGGCAGCCAGGAAAAAAGCCAGGAGCGCCAGTTGGCGACGTAGTCTGTCAGTTCGGGAAATTCCACTTTGCATTCCAGAACGGTCTCGCGGGCCCAGAGATTCGGGCCTCGCAACGCAAGGATTTTGCGAACAACGGTGGAGCGGAGTTCGCAGGATGGAGCTGTGTTAGGCAAGCGGGGAGTAAAACGCGCGGAATTGTCCACAGACCGGCAGGAGGTCAAGGGAAACCTCTTCCCAATGCAGGAAATGACATGATCCGGATTTGGGGAAATAACCGCCCCGGTTTGACAAGCTGTGGGAACATTCGACTATCGGCGGGTTTCCAGACCCGCCCCTACTTTGCCGCGTCCTCTCATCCAAGACCTTCCCGACCTCCTGCTTCAGCATGCCGAATCCAAACTGGCATCAGGCGAGCGCATGGTCGCCCGTTTGATGACGGATTTGGATGCCGGCCTGCATTTCCGGCATGGCCTGATTGTGCTGACAAACACACGCCTGCTGCATTTTGAGGACAAAGGCTCCGGCCAGCCAAGCTTCATCGCCTGGAAGCTGGCAGACCTGCAGGAGTTTAACCTGGAGGAAATGGGTGCGACGATAGCTCTGCACCTCATGGGAAACGGCACTCTCATCGGCCAGTGGCGGGTGACATCCGGCTCCCTGAGGCAGGTGGAGGCATTTTTGGCCCGGTTCCGGGAGCAGCGCAGCCTCCTTTGCGGAGAGGCAGGCGGCGGAGACAAAATCGGTGGTGAAAACGAGGAGGATGAGGAGGAAATCTTTGCCGCCGAAGATGCTGAAGGCTACATACCGCCAGGCAAGCCGCTGCTTCGTCTGCTTAGCTTCTGCCGTCCTTGGTACCGGCTGCTTTTTCTAGGCCTGGCGCTCACCATGGCAAGCACCGGGGCCCAGATGATCGCCCCCTGGCTCACCATGTCACTGGTCGATGATGTTCTCATACCGATGCAAAGCCAGACGGAGCGGGTGCATGTGCATCTGGTCTATGTTTTCATCACAGAACTGGCGCTCGCAGCCCTGCTGACCTGGGCGCTGAACTGGGGAAAGACTTTTGTGGTGGCGCGGATCGCCGAGCTGGTGACCAGCCGCATGCGCCGGGAGACCTTCGAGCATCTGCAGCGGCTTTCGCTCACCTATTTCAACCGCAAGCGCACAGGAGACCTTATCTCACGCATAGGCTCGGACACAGAGCACCTCTCCCTCTTTATCTCGGTGAACTTCATCGATTTTTTCTGCGATGTGCTGCAGTTCATTTTCACCGCGGTCATCCTCTTCAGCATCAACCCCCTGCTCGCCGTGGCCGCGCTTGGCCCGGTGCCCGTCGTAGCCTGGCTGGTGCAGCGAGTGCGCGAGCATCTTCGGGGTGGCTTTGCCGCCGCCAGCCGTGCAGGCAGCCAGCTCACCAGCGTGCTGGCAGACACGATTCCTGGCGTACGCGTGGTCAAGGCGTTTGCCCAGGAGCAGCGCGAGATCGAACGCTTCCGTGCAGCGGACAAGCACATCTTTGACACCAACGACCGCGTCAACAGGACCTGGTCCTTCTTCACGCCGATGATCAAGCTGCTGACTGACATCGGCCTGCTCATCGTCTGGGCTGTGGGTGCGTGGAGTGTGGCACATGACAGCATCACCGTGGGTGTGCTGACAGGCTTTGTGCTTTATATCAGCAGTTTTTATGAACGCATGGACTCCATGAGCCGCTTCACTGCGTCCATGCAGCGGGCGGCTGCCAGTGCACACCGCATCTTTGACGTGCTCGATGTCAAACCTGACGTGCCCGCGCAGTCCAATCCGATCAAGGTCGGCCGCCTGCGCGGCGAAATTGAGTTTCGTGATGTAAAGTTTCGTTATGGATCCCGTGAAATCATTCGTGGCATCAGCCTGAAAATCGCGCCGGGTGAGATGGTTGGGTTTGTGGGTCCGAGCGGCGCAGGCAAGACCACGCTGGTAAACCTGGCCTGCCGCTTTTTTGAGGTAAGCGAAGGAGCCGTGCTCGTGGACGGCTTCAATCTTGGAGAGGTCGATGTCGTTGGGTACCGTAGAAATCTCGGGCTCGTTTTGCAGGAGCCCTACCTCTTTTACGGGACGATTGCGGAAAATATCGCCTATGGGAAACCGGAGGCATCGCGGGCGGAAATCGTCGCATCTGCACGTGCAGCGCGTGCACATGACTTCATCATGCGGCTGCCGGACGCCTACGACTCGCTGGTGGGAGAGCGCGGCCAGCAGCTTTCCGGTGGTGAACGGCAGCGCATCAGCATCGCTCGCGCCCTGCTTGTCGATCCAGCCATTTTGATCCTGGATGAAGCCACCTCCTCCGTGGACACCGAGACGGAGCGTGAAATCCAGGCCGCGCTGGATCATCTCGTCAAAGGACGCACCACGATCGCCATTGCCCACCGCCTGGGCACCTTGCGCAAGGCAAGCCGGCTGGTCGTGATCGAGGAAGGCCGCATCAAGGAAATCGGATCGCATGAGCAGCTGATGCAGAGCAGCGGAACCTACGCGCGCCTGCACCAGGCCATGCTGGAGGTGAACCACGCATGAGCACGCCGCAGCCACAGAACATCGAGTTTTCCAGGGACGCCCAGGGCCGCCTGGTGCTGGTGGACGCGGAAGGAGTGCGGCATGTAAATGTGCACCCAGCCAAACTCTTTCCCCTGACAGAGAAGGACCACTGGATTTCAATCCAGTCCCAGGGCGCGCGAGAAATTCTGTGCATCGAGGATCCTCAGAGCCTGCCTGAGCCTTCACGCAGTCTGCTGTTGGAAGCGCTTGCCAGACGAGACTTCGTCCCCGTCATCCAGGTCATTCACCGCATCGTGCGTCTCGCAGACGGCCATGAGTGGCATGTCACCACAGATCGTGGCGACACCAGCTTTGAAGTCGAGACGGATGAAAGCATCCAGCCCCTCGGCCACGGCCGGCTTGTCATTATGGACCGCCGCAACACCCGCTATCTTATCCCAGACATCGCCAGCTTGGACCGGGTCAGCAAACGCAAGCTGGAACACTACTACTGAACGTGAACCCCGCCAACACCTCGCCTTCGCGTATCGGTTCGCTCGATGTGTATCGTGGCATTGTGATGTTTCTTCTCGGACTGCGCCTGCTGGAGCTGGACGAGGTTTCCGAACACTTTCCCGACAGCGCCATCTGGCAGTTTTTAGGCCATCATTCCTCGCATATTCCTTGGGTGGGCTGCTCGCTGAATGATCTGATTCACCCGTCGTTTGCCTTTCTGACCGGGGCTTCGCTGGTTTTTTCCGTATCAGCCCGCGAGCGCAAAGGACAGTCTCAATGGCACATGACCCTGCACGCCCTCTGGCGGTCGGTGGCGCTGATCTTTCTTGGGATTTTCCTGCGGAGCGTGGACCGCGATGCAACACACTGGACCTTCGACGAAACGCTGACCCAGACAGGCCTCGGCTACATGGCTGTGTTTGCTCTGGCGCACTGTGGCACTCGTGCGCGCTGGATCTGGTTTGCCATCATACTCATCTCCCACTGGCTGCTCTACGCGCTTTATCCGGTGATGCCGCCGCATGCCAATCCCATCGACTTCAACACTCCAGAAGGATGGCAGCATGATTTCACAGGCTTTTTCGCCCACTGGAACCATAACCGCAACGTGGGCTGGAGCTTTGACCGCTGGCTGCTGAATGAATTCCCGCGCGAGCGGCCCTACGTCGGCTATCTCGGAGGTTACACAACACTGAACTTCATCCCCACCATCGCCACCATGATCCTCGGGCTGATGGCAGGAACCTGGCTCAGAAAGGATGACCAGCCAGCCAGACGTCTCATGACTGCGAGTGTGGCCTGCCTTGCCTTTAGTTTCGTGCTGCACTTTGGCGGCATCTGCCCCATCGTGAAGCGCTTGTGGACACCCGCCTGGGTGTTTTTCAGCGGAGGCGCCTGCTATCTGACTCTGGCAGCCTTGTACCAGATCATTGACGTCCGGCAGTGGCGGGGCTGGTCATTCCCCTTTGTTGTCCTGGGCATGAACTCGCTGGTCTTCTATGTGATGCGCCACACTCTGGACATCTGGTTTTTTGAAACACTGCAAAAGCATTTCGGCACCCGTGTTTTTGATGTTTTTGGCGCAGAACTCAGGCCCGTCACCCTGGGGACATGCACGTTTGTGATCTTATGGCTGGTGGTGCTATGGATGTACCGGCGGAAGATCTTCGTGCGGCTGTGATGCCCGCAGAATGCGAATCATGTCCGAGTGAGGCGGCAGGATGAATCTGGGCCACTCACGTGAGGCATCCATGCAGCCGCCCTCGGCATAAATGCCACGGGCATCGCGCAAGCGGTGCATGCGCTCATAGATTCTAGCGCAGACTGCCGGCTCGGCCAGAGTTTGAGACACCAGCTCCTCCACCCTGGCCTCATCCATCTGCAGCACGCCACGCTCATTTTTGAACACACCGTCGCGCCAGTGATAGACCTCCAGACATTTGGTCAGCAGGCTGAAAGGGCGGTCACTTTTCCAGAAATTGGCAAACATTCCGCCACCCAGGTAGAACACCCAGGAGCCTTCAAAGCCAGGCACATCCGAGGAATGGGAGTCTGGATTGCGGAACCAAACCCTGTCTCCCGGCACATAATAGTGCATGGGAAAAGGCTCTTCCAGATTGCCTTGCTCGTGCAGGAACACATCCTGGAAGGGATCGGCGGTGAGGGCTTTCCTCTCCCATTGGCACTGCAGTTCGTTCAGCAGCTCCGGGTGGCTCATCTGCGCCTCCTCGGCGACCGACAGCAACACCACATACTCGGTCGCCCGGTAGCAGGAGAATGAGTACCACTGCCCGCCCTCCTCCGGCTGACAGGCTTTTTTGAGCGAGCTGATCAAAGGACTGCCCGGAATGAGAACAAAGCCCGTCTCCTTCGAGTAACGCCAGCAATCCTTCGGCCTTTCGATCGCCTCCAGGTCAAAATTCAGCCGGGTACGGGAGGCGTTTTTCACGATGCGCCTGCGCATGCTGACGGCAGCGAGCAATTCCTCTGCGCTCGGAAACTCCAGCAGCACAGGAGAGTTCAGCAAAGTGAGCCAGATCTCACGCAGCAGATCATCCTCGTTGCGGCGCACATCCAGCTTCAGACTCTCGGCCAGGCCCAGTGTGTCATGCCCGGGCATCCGCTCAAGCACCCCTTGGGCTGCAAGATGCAGCCGCAGGCACACAGCGCCTGGCAACCCCTGCTCGCGGCACACGACTTCGGATTCAATTCCCAGGCGCTCCCATTCCGTGCACAAAAGTGCCCGGCCGACTGCGGAGTCGGAAGCGGCGGGAAACCTGATGCAAATGCCTGAGTCCATGATCAGCCAAGCTCGGGTTCGTGAGCCATGGAAAAAGATGGCCTGGCATGACCTGCGGTCTTGGGCTGTATGGGTGGCATGTTCGAAGTCATGTTGCTGTCAGCAGCAGTGCTGCCGGTAGAACACGCATCTTCGAACCCGGTTCCTTCTTGGATTACGAATTTATTCGTAAGTGCTCAACCCCTTAATGATCACCTCGTCGGCCAATCCGTAAGCCCAGGCGGCTCCCACGGCGGCGAGGACATTATGGACATTGAAGCTGAAATGACCGGTGACAGGCAGGGCCACCTCGCTCAGACCGCAAAGGCGGCGTTCCTTGTCGCCTTCAGCCATAAGCACCATGTCTTCCCGGACAAAAACAGCACGCCCACCTTTGGCCAGATGGGCAATGACCACAGGATTGTCCGCAACATGCGAGATGAACAGTACGCTGCACAGGCAGTGCTCAGACTCTGCCATGCCAGCCACGTAAACATCGTCGGCATTGAGCACGGCCGTTCCCTCAGGCAGCACCACGTCCACCACGCAGCGTTTCACCTTGGTCATCTGCTCCAGGGAGTCGATATAGCCCAGCCCCAGATGCTCGGGACCAACATTGAGCACCACGCCGATCTGGCAACGGTCATAACCAAGACCTTCGAGCAGAATGGACTCCGCGCTGCTTTCGCAGATGGCAACTTCTGTCCAGGGGTGCAGCAGCACTCCGTGCGTGCCGCTGGTACGATCTCCCGTCTTGGTGCATGAGAAGCGATCTCCAAACTGAAGACCGCCGCTGTGGCATACACCGAGATACTTTCCTGTGGCCTTCATCAGGTGAGCCAGCAGCTTGACGGTGGTGGTCTTCCCATGGGTGCCGGTGACGCCGATCACAGGAATGCGGCCATTTTTTTCGGCGGGAAACATCATGTCGATGATGGCTTCCCCCACAGGCCGCACCTCGCCCGTCGCAGGTCGCAGGTGCATGATGAGCCCCGGGCTCGCATTCAGTTCCACGACCGCCCCGCCCTGTTCTTCGAGCGGTTTGGCAATATCCGTACAAACCACATCGACACCGCAGATGTCCAGCCCTGCCACCTGGGCGGCGATGGTGACATGTTCACGGTTGCGCGGATGCACCAGACCGGTGACCTCTGTGGACCAGTTGGCAAAACGAGAGATCAGCACGCGTTCGCCGTCATTGGGGATGGAATCTGGCTGATAATCCTGTTTCTCCAGTTCCTGGAGGATGGCCGGGTCCCATTCTTCCGTGTCAATTTTGGACCATGGGCAGAAGTCGCTCACGCCACGCAGAGGGTTGGTGTTGAGCTGGGTGTCCACCAGCACGCTGATCGTGTCGGCACCGTTGCCCATGACCACTGCGTGGTCACCACGGCTGGCGGCAATCAGCTCCCCTCCGACGACGAGCAGCCGGTGGTCATTGCCAGGAATAAAGCGTTCCACCATCACCCCTTCACCTTCAGTCGCCGCAGTTTGAAATGCACTCTCCACCTGCTCACGTGTGGTGAGGTTGATGAAGACTCCGCGCCCGTGATTCGCATCCTGCGGTTTCACCACGACGGGAGTCCCGATGTCTTCAGCAGCCTCCCAGGCATCGTCCGGATTGGCCACGACACGTCCTTCAGGCACAGGCACGCCCGCTTTTCTCAGAAGGGTGCGCGTCAGGTCCTTGTCCTGTACAATGTGCTCCGCGATCGCCCCTGTCCGGTCGGTTTCAGCCGTCCAGATGCGGCGCTGGTTTGCCCCCTGGCCCAGCTGCACCAGGCTGCGCCCCTCCCGGAGCCGCCGCCATGGGATGCCACGCTTTTCAGCTGCGGCGATGATGGCATTCGTGCTCGGCCCCAGAGCATTGCGGTCCACCACACGCTTCATCCGCGCCACAGCGTCTTCGATGTCATAATCCTTGCCGGCGTACCCGGCCAGCAGGATCTCACGCGCTTCACGCATGCAGGCCTCTGCCACCACTTCATCGAGGTATTCGATGACCACTTTGTACAAGCCCTCCACGCACGTCTCACGCGCTTTGCCAAAACCCACCGTGTGCCCGGCCAGCGTCTGCAGTTCCAGGGTCACATGTTCCAGAATGTGCCCCGGCCAGGTGCCTGTGTCGAGCCGCTGAAAAAAGCCGCCACGCTCGCCAATGCTGCAGCGGTGCTCGATCATCCCTGGAAACCACCGTTTGAGCTGATCTGCAAACCCGGGAACGATATCAGACGAAGTGTCTTTGAGGCCGCCCAGATCCACCCAGGCTTCCAGCACACGGTCATTGGTCCAGATGTTGGGTCCGCGCAGAAAGTGGATTTCACGAATATCGAGGTCGGTCATGGCGCGCCGATGTTACTAGCGAGTCCGCTCGTGGCAAGGATTCCCGCAGGCAGTTCACGCTTTGTAACGAACCGGCGGCACATAGGCCTTGCCTTCGCCGTGAGAACGCCTTGAATCGGCCCATGCAACTCCCCCTTGAAGACCTTTTCAATGACGTGATCGCCAAGTCCATGCGCGGCCTGGGCCTCAGTGAGACCGAGCTGGCCTCCCGCTCCGGCGCGAG
Organism: Prosthecobacter fluviatilis; assembly: GCF_055388355.1. NCBI lineage: Bacteria > Pseudomonadati > Verrucomicrobiota > Verrucomicrobiia > Verrucomicrobiales > Verrucomicrobiaceae > Prosthecobacter > Prosthecobacter fluviatilis. Next base: position 5,972,701 of record NZ_AP043782.1, on the reverse strand, counting down.
CGTCGAAGACATTGCCGCCGTCAAAAATGGCACCGCCAATGATGCCGTGCTTCGCCAGATTGCCCCGCATCTGAACCTGCACGCCGCATCCCTGGTGGCCATGGCTCACAATGAATGGCGGCCGCACCCGGTCATGGTGCCTGGTTTGGAGCAGTTTAACACCCCCTACCACGACATGACGGTAAACGCCTACCTGGTGTGGGACGCAGAGACGAAGAACGCCATCGCTTTTGACACAGGAGCGGATGCCGCCCCCATGATCGACTTCATTCAAAAGAGAGGCCTCAATTTGAGCCTGATCTTTGTCACGCACACTCACGGTGATCATATCGCGGACCTGGCCAAACTCTCCGCCGACGGAACGGTGACGGTTTTTGTGCATGAGAAAGAATCCTGCGCGGGTGCCAAGACCTTCAAGCTCGGCGACGCCGAAGCCTGGGAGTCCGGCGGACTCCGCGTGGAGCCACGCAGCACCTGGGGTCATTCCAAAGGCGGCATCACCTATGTGGTCAGCGGCCTGGAGCGCCCGGTGGCGGTCGTGGGAGACGCGCTCTTTGCCTCCAGCATGGGTGGCGGCATGGTTTCCTATGCCGATGCTCTGGCCACCAACCGGAAGGAAATTTTCACCCTGCCCGACAACACTGTCATCTGCCCAGGCCACGGCCCTCTGACAACCGTCGGAGAGGAAAAGGCGCACAATCCGTTTTATCCCGAGTTCAAGTAAATCCAACCAGTCCAAGCCAACCTCATTTTCTCATTATGTCCCAGACCGTTGCATTTGTCGGAGTCGGTAAAATGGGGGCCAACATGGCCCGCCGCCTCAAAGATTGTGGCTGCAGCGTCACCGCCGTCCTCGATGTGAACACCCAGGCCGCCGCCGAACTGGCCACCGAGCTCGGTTGCAAGGCCTGCACCAGCCTCGCCGAAGTCACCACCGCCGCAGATGTCATCTTCACCGTGGTGACGAACGACGCCGCCATGCGTACCATCTTCCTCGGCAGCGGCGACAACCTGCTCACCAACGCCAAGGGCAAGATTTTCATCAACTGCGCCACCCTTTCCCCTGCCATCCACCGCGAAGTGCATGCGGCTGCTGAAAAGGCGGGCGCGCACAGCCTGGAGGCCTGCATGGCCTCCTCCATCAGCCACGCACGCGAGGGCAAGCTCTACCTCATGCTCGCAGGAGATGAGGCTGTGTACAAGCAGGTGCTGCCCATGATCGAGCAGATGAGCGTGAACCGCCGCTTCATCGGTGGGCCAGGACGCGCGGCCGAGGTGAAGGCGCTCGTGAACATGGTCATGAACATCAACACCGCCGGTCTGGCCGAAGGCCTGGGCCTTGCCGCCGCACTGGGACACGACCTGAACATGATCCGTGAGGTCTTCAGCCAGACGGGTGCCAACTCCCGCGTGCTGGAAACCGACAGCGCCGACATGGTGGCCCGCGAGCACGACTGCTGGTTCTCCGCCGAGCACGCCGCCAAAGACAGCGGCATCGCCGCTGACGTGGCCAAAACCGTAGGCCTCAGCCTGCCTCTCAACGACGCTACCAAGGCGCAGTATGAAAAGATGGTCTCCCTCGGCCTAGGAGGGCTGGACAAGTCCGGCATCGCGGAGCTCACCTTCAAAGGACGCCACGCTTAGAGTTATCGGCAGGGCTGCTCTACTGCGGAGCAGCGCCGACTTTCAGCACCTCCAGCTTCTTGACCACCTTGTGGCGCTCCAGTTCACGAGCGCCGCTCGAGGTCTTGATGATCAGTGTCTGACCGATGCGGGCGGGGATCATGGCCTCCTCCCCGGCCTCCAAAGAGCGGACAAACAACTCGTTGTCCGCCCCCGGAGAAAGACCAAAGACACGGACCGCACCTGCATGATTGTTGGTGATGACGACGTCTGACGGATCGCCTGCATTGGCCGGAGGTTTGATGGCGGCTGCGGGCTGCGGCTTCGGAGATGGCAGGCCCGAGCTTTCAGGAGTCGGTTCTGCCCGCATGACCTGGGGTGCTGCAGGCTGCGGAACATTGGGCAAAGGCTTTCGAGCACTGACAAACGCCGGCTCCTTGATCTCAGCAGCCTGCGCGTTGATGGCGGGACGCTTTGGCTCCTTGTCCGCGCCGCAGTCAAACTGCGCCAGAATCTCCTCGCGCCGCGCTTCCAAAGGCAGATCGCTGTAGGTTTTCAGAGAGCGGCGGCGGCGGACCAGATCATCGATCTCCGGCGTGCTGAAGGCTGCAGGATCAAACGGGGCCGTGCGCTGGCGCTCGAGGGTTTCCATTTCACGGGCGAGCACATCCCGGCGTTGAAGTTTGGTGTTTAGGTCCGCCTGGGCAGTCCCGGCGGTGCGGTTGAACTGCGTCTGCAGATTCGCGATGCTGGCTCCCATCTGCACATCCTGATTTTGGATGACCTGCATCTGCTGGCGGATCTGCTGAATTTCCGCCTGATGCTGCTGGATCTCCACCATGATGGCCTGGGCACCCATGCCCTGCTGGGGCGCACCCGGAATCATCGGCCGTACGCCCGGCCGCATCGTGGTGGGAGGCTGCGGCTGCTGGGTGGCCTGCATTTTCACCTGGTCCTGCGCCATGCATGCGGCGATCTGCTGCATGCGCGCGTTCAGCGCCTGCAACTGCACGGCGTTTGCCTGCTGTTGCTGCATGAAGCCGGTGGCCTGAATGCGATACTGCTGCTGGGCCTCACCCACCGTGGCCTGCAGCGCCTGGATTTCAGGATCGAGCACGGCCGCCTCTTTGCTCAGCACCGCCTGACGCTCCGCGATTCGGGCGAGCCCGGCCCCACGTTTCTCTGTGACGTCTGCCAGCAGCTTTTCGCGCGCGGCATCCTCCGCCGTTTTGAGCTTGCCGTATTCCCCGGCCACATGGTCACGGCCCCTCATGCACTCAGTCTGAAGCTCTCCCTTGAAGGCCGCCAGGAGATCCCTTTCCAGCAGGACATCGTCACCAGCGCCTACCATATCATGCCACGGCCCTTTGACCAGCCCCAGGCCGATGCCGCAGACATACGCCGTGCCCTTCGCCGCCGGAGTGGATGGACGGCTGGCATCATGACTCTGCGCCAGCGAGCGGATCTCACGCACGGCATCTGGCACCTGATGCTGGCAGAGGATCAGCCACACGCGTGCTTCACAGGCGCGATCCCACCAGGTGCTGTCACTCTTTTTGCCAATCGCCACCGTGAGACTTCGCCGGGCCGCATCCAGGTCTCCGGCGCTGAGCTGCGCGAGCGCGCTGGCGTAGTCCACGCTGCAGTCTGCGGCATCCGCTTTCACGGCGCGCTGAAAGGCCCGATCCGCCGCCGCTCTGGCCTGCGCGGAAGTGCCCCAGCCTTCATTGAGCATCGCGCGCACATAGCCATGCAGCAGTTCATTGCATGGGGTGAGTTCAAACACGACGTCCCCGTCCTTGTCGCATTTCACCGCAAGCTTGCCCGTGAAGGGATTGCACTCTGGTGCGTCGATGGCGACTGCATAATCCCCTTCCGCGAGATCTTTGACGGTGCATTCACCTTTGGCATCGGTGACAAAGGGCTGGTTCAGAGGCGTTGGCAGGTTTCCCGAAGGCTGCAGCACCACCCGCGCGTTTGCCACCGGCAGGCGCGCGTCATTGGCGCGGTCATTGCCGCTGCTGATGCGTTTGATCACGAGCACGGCCAGATCGCACCTCTCCCGCTTGGGCGGTGTTCGGGAGATAAAAAAATCATGCACATACTCCAGGGTGCCCTGCGGCACGGCAAAGCCGCGACCGTCATCCTCCGCTGCAAAGCCTGCTGCGGTCACGCGATAGGCGTAGTCTGCAGGTGGCAGGTTTTTGATTTCGTAATAGCCGCCAGGCGAGCTGGCCGTCGCTGTGGCCACCACCTTTCCGCCAGGACCGGAGAGCAGCTCCACTTTGGCGCCGGGCTGGGGGCCGAGATTCTCGCCTTTCTCCGTCTGACCATACACCCGGCCATGCACGGCTGGCTGCACAAGGTTTGACTGAGCTGGCGCCGCACCGGGCCGCGGCTCGCGCGAAAGGAGGAAATCATGCACAAATTCCCGCGTGTCCTGCGGCATGGTGAAGCCGCGCATGGCATCCTCATCGCGAAATCCGGCGGCTGTGATCTTGTAGTGGTAGGAGCCTGCCGCCAGCACGGGAATCTGATAGTAGCCGCTGGCATCCGTGGTCACCGTCGCGCCCGCCGCGCCAGGCTCGCCCTTCAGCTCGATCTTCGCTTTGGCCACAGGGCCGAGGTTGCCGCCTTTTTCGTCCTGGCCATAGACGCGCCCGTGCATGGAGCCATCCACGGCATGCAGCAGCGGCATAGCCAGCAGCAGGAAAACAAGCAGGAGCGTTTTCATGGCGTGTTGTCAGGAACCAGACGCACACCCAGTACTCCCACGGCATCCGTCGCATCCGCGGTGTTGAGCGAGACCATGTAGGTGAGCGTCACGTACATCGTGCCCGTGCCAGCCTGTGCGGTGTAGGCTGGGAAATTAAAAGCAGGCGGACCGGCAAAAGAGTAACTGGCGCCGTTCACAGGATCGAGCGGATAACCTGCAAAGTTGTTGGCCGCCATGCGATCAAATCGCAGAGGCATGTCCACCAGCAGCAGCGGCTGATTTTTCGCCAGCGGCACCGCCGGGACGGGGGCGGTGGTTTGCAGCGTGAAGAAGGGCTGCGCACTGAACGGCAGAGGCATGATGTTTCCGGCGAGGTTGCGCCGGATGGGGCCGCTGCTCAGCTCCGCACGGGCAAGCACCTGCGCCTTGCTTGCGGGAGAAGCGCCGCCCACGAACGCGATGCAGGCCACGGCGCGCAGACCATTGGCAGCCGCCGGCATTGGCACCACTCCCTCAAACCTCAGCGTGATCAGCTCGCTGCCATCGCCGGTGGGGCGCGCCGCCGTGCTCCAGGCCGGCAGCGTGAGCGGCGGGGGAATGCTTTCATGGCTGGCAAAGAGCAGCCCAAAATGACTGCCGTGCTCGGCATTCAGGCTCCAGGCATTGCGCACGGCCAGCGGGTCCGCCAGCGTCATGCCCTGCCATTTCAAAAACGGTGGAGTGACTGCTGGCGTGACCTGAAAGCTCGGAGCGGGCGCATTGCCAGGACCGAAGGGCGGCAGGATGCCGCCTCGCTTCAGGCCCACGGCGGCGGCGGTGGTGCCCGCAGGGAACAAAGGCAGCAGCGAGCCATTGGCCGCGGTTATCACATTTCCCCACGGCCCCAGGGCGGTGACGCGGGGCTGCACATACAGATAAAGTGCCTCGGCGGAGGCTGGAGCCAGGAGAGCGGCAATGGCGGCACGGTTGATCGGAGGCATCACCACACTCGTAGCACCGGCAAAAACACCGGACTTGGTAGCCATGGGTGTGACAAGCACCGGCACAGGCTTGTGCGGGAGCACGGCAAACAAATCGACGCGCCAGGAGGTGATGCCCGATGTGTTGCCACCCACGCTCCAGTTCACCGTCACAGCATCCCCATCACAGACAATAGGTGTGGCGGGAGCTATGCGCACACCGCTGATCAAGGGGGCCGCAGGCGGGGGCAAAGGAATCAGAAGCTGCGCCAGCGCATTGAGCAGCGGCAGCAGCCCACCGCCAGGCGGAGGCAGGCCGCCGGGCAGAATGGTGCGTATCGGGGGCAGCAGCGGTGGTGGCGGCAGCGGAGGCACCGGCGGTACGACGACCAGTGGCGGAGGCTCCGGCGGGAGCGGAGCTGATGGCGGCGCACCCGGCAGTGTCATGCCAGATTTCCAGACCGGTGTTTCCACCGCGGTGGGGGTGGGCCGCATGAGATCGCCCGCTTCGTTAAAATATGCAGCGGGCGTAAGCCACAGCGCGGGCAGTGTTTTCTGGTCGTCGGACTGCTTGTCACTGTCATAGACCACCTGCCCGTCAGCCTCGATTTTCACACTCTGAAGCTGCGCACGATCTGGCACTTTGCCTTCCGGCACACCGCTGCCGATGACACCCACCCCAGGTGTGCTCAACACCTCCTTCGTCAGCGGATTCATCGACAGCTCAAACGCCGCGAGATCAAAAAGCTGCGGTTCATTGGCATCGCGCAGCGGGTCCATCTCCGAGGAAAGCAGAAACTTCCGCGCTCCCGCCACAAGATAGAGCGGATTGCGCGTGCCCTGCTGCGGTCCTTTGCCGCCGGTGAGCGTGATGCGCACGCTCTCCACCTTGGCCGCAGCTGGTGGTGCGGGATTCAGCTCCTCATTGCTCTCCTCAAACCATGGAACCGCACCCACGATGCGGCCGCTGAGCGCACGGACCAGCGCGTATTCAGTCTTGTGCTCCGCCTTCTCGACATCGCTCAGTTTTTTGGCATTCGTCTTCGCCTCATAATCAGGGAGCAGTTTCATGAGGCTCGCACGGCTGGAGGCCAGCTTCTCCTGCGCACGGGCGTCCACGAGACCATTCGCGGCGAAGAGCTTTCCATTCACCTCGATGCGATAGCCCGCCAGCACCCAGTCGCTGCGTCCCTGCGAGGCAAAGCCGATTCGCTGCAAATCCCCGCACTTCACACCGCTGAGCAGTTGCTGCGAAGTGCGCAGAGCATCCAGTCCGGCGTCATCATCCTTCGCCGAAAATTCAAACGTGGCCATCTGGCCCGGCTGGATGGCAGCCGCCATGCCTTCGAGTGATGACTTGTGCGGAAACGCCGCAAAGGAGGGCTCCCGCCTCACTCCGCCCAGGGGATAGAGCCTCAGTGGAAAGCCAAGCCCCAGATGCACATCCACCGGCTCGCTTAGAGCCGCCCCATCCGTCCCGGCTCCCAGCGTGATCTTGATCGACTCCACCGGCTCATCCGGAGACAGGGAACCTTTTTCAAAAGGCGTTCGCGGAAGTCCCTCATGCTTCACCAGCACCTCCATTTCTTCGCCGCTGGCAGCTGCTGGCTGCGGTGCCACTTTCGCCAGTAGCGATGGATTCACCTTGGTAACATACAAGGCTCCGGCACCGATCGCTCCGCCCATCAAGAGACCTATGAACAGCCTGCCCCATCCAGAAGATGGCCTGACAGAGGATGAATGATCATCAGAGGAACCGTCTCGCATGGCATTTTTAGGGGAAGGAGTCCGCCTGCAGCATACAGACCAGCCTGTATGGAATTGGTTCGATATTACCGCCCAGTCTAGCGCATACGCAATCCCAATCTTAGGCAATAATCCCCATTACCACTTCACCGCTCACATTTGTCAGCCGGAAATTCCGACCGCCATAGGAATAGGTCAGCCTAGTGTGATCAAGTCCGAGAAGGTGAAGGATCGTCGCATGCCAGTCATGAATGTGCATCGGATTCAGCACGGCCTTGTGCCCCACTTCATCCGTGGCTCCATAGGTGAGCCCCCCCTTCACTCCACCGCCTGCCATCCAGATGGAGTAGCCTTTGTGATTGTGATCGCGACCATCACCGCTCTGTGCGTAGGGGGTGCGGCCAAATTCACCGGCCCACACCACCAGTGTGTCCTTGAGCATGCCGCGTGCCTTCAAATCCGTCAGCAGCGCGGCAATCGGCTCGTCGGTGGAGACACAGTTTGTGGCCAGCTGCTCACGCAAGCGGTTGTGATGATCCCAGTTTCCAGGGGAGGAAACTTCAATGAACCGCACCCCAGCTTCAGCCATGCGGCGCGCCAGCAGGCACTGCCGAGCAAACTGATCCTTGCCCCGCCCGATGCCATAGAGCTTCAGAATGTGCCCAGGCTCGCTACGCAGATCGAGCACCTCGGGAACCTCGCTCTGCATGCGAAAGGCGAGTTCAAACGACTCGATGGCGCCCTCAATCTCGGGATGGAAACCATCGCGCTCCAGTTTGCGTCCATCCAGGCCGCGAATGAGGTCGATCTGCGCCCGCTGGATATCGCGGGGAACGAGAGCATTTGTGATGTTCTTCATCGGCGGCCCAGGTGCAGCATCCTTGTTTAGCAGTGCCGCATAGAGCTCTGGAAGCTGCGACCCGCCAATGCGCGTCCCCTGGCAGATCGCAGGCAGAAAGGCGCTGCCGTAATTCTGTGCGCCACCATTGTCCGCCGGAGGATTCAGCGTGACGAAGCCCGGCAGATTTTCATTCTCAGAACCCAGCCCGTACAACGTCCATGCACCGATGGAAGGTCTTACGAACTGAAAGCTCCCGGTGTGCATCTGGCCAAAAGCCTGTGCATGATTTGGCAGGTCGGTGTGCATGGAGTTGATGATGCACAGGTCATCCGCATGTTTCGCGAGTCTGGGATACAGCGTCGTCATCCACTGCCCCGAGTTGCCAAACTGCTTCAACGGATGCACGGGACCAAACAGCTTCGCGCCCGCAGCATCACGGCCAAGGCTCGCGGTCTGGCCGTTTCGTTTGATCAGCTCCGGCTTGTAGTCAAACAAGTCCACATGCGAAGGTCCTCCACGCATGGTGAGGAAGATCACACGTTTCGCACGCGCGGGAAAATGCGGGAGCTTTGCTGCAAGGCCGCTTTTGGCCTGAGCCATGGCTGAAAAAGCCAGCCAGCCAATGCCCGACGACAGCGTCGTCAGCATCTCACGTCGTGTCTGGATCATCTTCATGGCATTTAATCGGCAAAGCGAAACTCGGCGCTGGCAAACAGTGACTGGCAGAATGCCTGCAGCAGTTTGAAACCGTCCTGGGCGCCGGTGTGGAGAAATTTTTCGGACAGCGCGAGTTCGCCTGCGTCTGGCTGGCGGTTGAAGCAGAACTGAAATGCGGCCTGCACACGTTCGGGCGAAGATTGGATTCGCTTTGCCAGCGCCTCCGCCTGCTCCTGGACAAAGGGGCCGTTAAGAAGGTAAAGCGCCTGCAACGGCACGTTTGTCACATCACGATTGCCCGTGACGAGATTGGGATTGGCCACATCAAACTGCTCCAGCACATCGGGCAGATGATCCCGCAGGACAGGCAGATAGACCGAGCGACGCTTCGATCCATCGAGGTCAGAAGGCAGTTTGGCATTGAAGCCGATGAGCGAGACCGACTGCCCGTCCAGCTCCGCCACGAGCGATCCGGGCCTGCGCGAGGTATCGAGCACACCCGCCACAGCAAGCATGGAATCACGTATCACCTCAGCATCGAGCCGGCGCTTGTTCGCACGCCACAGCAGCCGGTTGTCCGGGTCTTTTTCAAAGGACTCGCTGCGGTACGTGGATGCCTGCCTGTAGGCTTCAGACATCACCATCTCCTTGATCAGTTTTTTCACCGACCAGCCACCGTCCATAAACCGCAGCGCCAGGTAATCGAGCAGCTCAGGGTGGCTTGGACGCTCCCCGCTGAAGCCAAAATTATCAACCGTCCGAACGATGCCAGCACCCAAAAGATGCCGCCACACGCGATTCGCCATCACCCGGGCGGCGAGAGGGTTTTCACGGCTGACGAGCCACCGCGCCAGCTCCAGCCGACCGCTGTGCTCCTCTGGCATGGCTGCGCCGCTGCCCATGACTTTGGGAAAGCCACGCGGCACAGATTTCACCGGACGCGCGATCTCTCCACGGTCGTAGAGCTGCGAATCCTGGATGCTTTTTGCGTCTTGAACGCCCATGCACAAAGGCAGCGCATGCCCCTGCTCATCCACAGTTTCAAGCTGCCCCTCAATGCCACCACGATTCCACAGGATGCGAATGGCTGTGGCGAGTATCCGGTGATACTCGCCGCTGATGTCACGCCCGTCGGCTTTCGCCTTTGCGACATACTCATTTTGGGCCTTTTCCTCGGCTTGCAGCCTGACAAGATCCTCTTTGAGCTGCCTCACGCGATCCGCGCTCAGCGGCCGGTTCGGAATCACCTGCCCCGGCAGCCCGGGCAGGCGTATGAGATGGCCGTGGTTGTTGTTCTCTGAGTCGATCCAGTTGCCGTAGAAAGTCTGCGTGCTTTTAAAAATTCCAGCAAGCGCGTAGTAATCCTCCATGCTGAAGGGCTCGGTTTTATGATCGTGGCAGCGGGCGCAAGCGATGGAGCTGGCCAGCACTGCGCGCGTCACGGCATCGATCTGTTCGTCAGCCACATCTGCGGCGAATTGCGCCTTGTTCATCTCGTTGAGCCCTTTCGGACCAAGAGCGAGAAACCCTGTGGCAATGAGCAGCCGGGCACGCTCTGCATCTCCCTGTGCGGGAAGCAGATCCCCCGCGATCTGCTCGATGATGAAGCGATCAAAGGGTACGTCTGCATTCACCGCGTCGATCACATAATCCCGATAACGCCAGGCGTGAGGAAAGGTCAGATTGGACTCGCGGCCATTGGATTCGGCGTAGCGTGCCACGTCCAGCCAGTGGCGGCCCCACCGCTCGCCAAAGCGCGGGCTGTTCAGCAGCCCGTCCACCGTGGCTTCCAGTTGATCCATGGAAAACGCCGCGGCCTGTTCCGGTGTAGGCGGCAGGCCAATCAGATCGAAATACAGCCTGCGCAGGATGATCACCGGCTCTGCAACTGGCGCTGGCTCCAGCCCGTTCTCTTTCAGCTTTGCCTGGATGAAGCCATCAATGGTGCCGCCGGCTGCCCTCGGCTTTTGATAGCTCCAGAAGTTTCCGCCTGACTCCAAATCGACAGGCGGACGCTCCGCAGCATTGATGGCCGACTCACGCGGATCAGCCGCGCCTGCTTTGATCCAGGCTTCAAAGTCAGCAATGACCAGCTCTGGCAGCCTGGGCTTTTTCGGCGGCATTTCGAGATCAGGATCGCTGTGTTTGATCGCTGAGAGCAGCAGGCTCTTTGCTGATTCGCCAGGCACCACCGCCGGCCCGGTGTCACCCCCCACGCGGATGCCCTGCCTGGTGTCCAGCATCAGCCCGCCCTTCGCTTTGCCTGACTTCAGCGAGTGACATTCGTAGCAGTGCCTCACCAGCACCGGACGGATTTTGGCCTCAAAAAAAGCGGCGTCTTCTGGCAGCGCGGCACCCGCGCAGCAGCAAAAGAGGACAAGACACAAGGCGGGCTTCATGGTCTGGGACAGCCATTTCAGGATTAATCAGTGACTGTACCGCAAAAGCACCGGCTTTGTCACGCCGGGAGATGGCTCTTCACCACGTCCATGCTGGCGGCAAACTTGGCCATCACAAACTCGCGTGCCTTTTCGGCCTTCGCCTTTGAGCCAGCGGGGTCTTTAGCCATTGCCAGCACGGCGGCGGCCACCTTTTGCACTTCGTCCTCCTTGTCGAGATCGAAAAGCCACTCGCCCAGGCCGATGTCGCGCCACATGTAGCCCTTGCTGGTCTGCTCGGCCCAGCGGCACACGATGGCGGGGATGCCACTGCCGATACACATGATGGGGCTGTGCATCTCATGCCCAAAGAGCCCGGCGCTGCGGCGGTAGGTGCTGATGGCCTCGTCCGTGAGCCAGTAGCTCTCCCGCCATACCACGCGCGCCTTCACTTCTTCCGGCAGCTTGTCGTAGAGCATCTCCTTGCCCACCTTCATCTGCGTCTTGTCCTCCGGGCAGAGCAGGATATTGAGGTCGGTGTTATTGATCACGCTCACGATGGCATCCAGCAGCGGCTTGCCGTCATGGTCCATCATGGCCTTGTTACGAGCGTCCTTCTTTTCATCAATGGCCGCCTTCTTCTCCGGCAGCGTCCAGTAAGGTGTGTTGCGCAGGCGCGGGATGCAGCAAAGGAATTTCCCCTGCTCCAGTCCGTGCTCCTTCAGGAAGGCCTCGGCCTTCGCATCATCCTTCAGATCGACGGCGAAGGCTCCGTCCGGCCCGTACTCCATGCGTGGGCAGGTGCAGCCCATCTTCTTTGCCAGCTCCAGTGAAACGGAATCGCGGAAATACACAAACTTCGCGCCGCTGAGCACATCCACCGTTTTCACGCTCTTCGAGCTCTGCTGGCCGGAGAAGGTGATGCCGTACACACCGTAGGGCTTGCCCGTGGCCTGGCTCCACTTCACCACATCCGCCTGCGCCACCAGCGAGGGTCCGGAGCCGTGCAGCAGGAAATCGCACTCCTCAAAGGCCTTCTTCACCGCCTCCCCCTGGATCACCTGCACCTTAGGAAAGCGTGCAGCCAGCATTTCGGCCACGCCATTGTCCAGCTTGCTCGGCCACAGCCGCATCTCCACCTCTGGCAGATGTTTCTCCAGCAGCGCCAGCACGCCCGGCGTGTGGCCGATGTCGCCAATGTTCACCGTCTGCCACGAAGATCTCAGGATAAGCCGTCTGGGTTTTTCGGCAGCGATGGCCGAGATGAATGGCAGGGCGGCGGCAGAGCGGATGAAGTGGCGGCGGTTCATGGGTGATTGTCAGACGATGCGGTTTGTCTGTAAACGGAACGTAAATTGACTGCCACTCATTCATGCATCTTGCCATCGGCATTTCTGGCTGCGCATAATAAGAAATCATCAAATGGAGGCCACCATGTACCACCGCACCATCTTGTTCCTTGTCCTTGCTCGAACTTTGACAGCCTCCCCGGTTGATGAAGCAGAGATCCTGCTGCAGAGGCAGCGCTACACTGAAGCCGCTTCCGCATTGACCGAGGCCGTCATCTCTGCTGCAACCGATCCGGGCTATGCGCACTACCTGCGTGCCGTCGCCCGCGCGGAGTCAAGGCAGCACGCCGAAGCCATCAAGGATTGTGATGCCGTCCCCGCCACCCACGCATGGACACGCAAGGCCCTGTTTCTCAAAGCCCGGTGCCTGGGTGAGCTGAAGCGCCATCAGGAAGCGGAGGTGATTTACAGCGCGGAGGCCACGCGCCTGTTTGCCACGACACGCAAAGAAAAGCTGGCGGAGGCGCTGGTGGCTCTGGCAAAGGACATTACCAAACCGGCCGTCCCTGGCCAGAGCATGAACAAGAACGCTCAGCTCAAGGCGCTGGCTCTGTATCGCAAGGCGCTGGAACTCGAAACAGGCCCTGCCATGCGCGAGCAGCTTCTGTTTCAGATTGTCGCAAGCGTGCGCGACCTGAAACAAAACAATGAGCTGTCCCAGGCATGCGCCGCCTATCTGCTGGAATTTGATCCTGACTGGCGTGGACTCATTGGAAACCCGCTAGCTGCATCCGCCGCGAAGACAGCAGGAGCGCAGCGCTGGGAGGTGCGCCAGACACTCATCGAAAGCATGCTCCAAACAGGCAACGCCGATGCCGCGCGCCGCTATGCGGAGGATATAATGACCCTCTGGAAGACAAAGGCGCCGGCAGCAGGAACGCAGCCTGACCGTGGAGACATCGAATGGCAGATCTGTCGCAGCTATGCCGCGCTCATCGTCCAAGACGACAGACAACAGTTCGCCAACGCTCCCACCCCATCCCCCAATGAGCAAGTCACCATCATTCCTGCTGACCCCGCTCAGCAGACCGTAAGCCTGCGGAGCTTTCTGAAGACCTATCCGTCACATCCGCGTTCGGCGGAGGCAGCCTTCACTTTGATCCAGACTCTGGCTGCGCAAAACAAAAGCGATGAGGCCATGGAGGCCTGCAAAACTTTGTATGACCGCGCCGACTGGCCGGCACCTGCGGCGGATGAAGCCGACAAACGCACCCCGGCCGAGCGCCTCGAAGCGTGGCGGCAGACGGCATTTTTCCAGATCGGTGCACTGCACTTCGCCGCCCGGAAGTATCCGCAGGCCATCGAGCAATGGCGTGCCTACATCGCCAAACATCCGGACGGCAGCCTGTGGCAGCGGGCGCAGGCGAGCATCATGGACGCAGAGTTTCAGCTCTGCCTTGATGCTGTGGCGGCGGGAGACCGTGCCGAGGCCACGCGGCGTTTTGACGCCTTCATCACAGCCCATCCATTGGACGCACGCTGTCCACAGCTCCTCTTTTTAAACGGCCAGTGGCATTTCACCGCGGCGCAGGAGCTTGCCAAAAAGGAGGCTGGCAAGCCGCGCTCTCCAGAGCTCACCTCACTCTTTGAAAGCGCCGTCTCCGAATGGGCCCGCCTCATCATCAAACATCCCACGAGCGAGGAGGCCTCTCTCGCTCTGTACCGGACCGGCATCATTCAGGCAGATCATCTGGACCGGCATGAAGAGGCGCTGAACACCTTTCAGCGCCTCACCTGGGGCGGCTGGCAGCAGCTGGCCGCCGAACGCGCCGCCATGATGCCACAGCGCTCGCTGGGACTGCAAACACCGCGCATTTACCGCACGAATGAAACCGCCCAGGTGCGCGTGAACGTGCGAAATCTGGAAAAGCTCAGGGTCTCGCGCTACACGCTGAATCTCGAAGACTTCTACCGCAGCCGCCATCGCCTGGATGGTGAATCAGGCATCGGCTCCCTCGACATCGACTTGATCCAGCCGGACAAAACATGGGAGGTGCCCGTCACAGGCTACTCCCGCCTCAAGCCCATCGAGCAAACCATCGACGTCCCGTTTGAAGGCACCAGACCGGGAGTGTGCCTCGTCCGGGTCGAAGGGGAGGACTGGCAGGCCAGCACCATTGTGATCCGCAGCGACATCGACCTCATCGTGCAGTCCGCCTGGACGGAGGCGCTCGTGTTTGTGCAGGACCGCCTCAAAGGCACCGTGGTGGCAGATGCGGAGGTCCTGCTGAGCAATGGCAAGGAAATCATCGGCCAGGGCCGGACCGGCAAGGATGGCGTGTTTCGCCTGCGCGGCGAAATGATCCGCGCCACCGCAGATCTTTGCGCCTATGTGAGCACGGATTCGGGTGTGGCCATCCAGCGCCTGAACCTGCGCGGCATGACGCAGGAGATCACCGGAGGCAGCACCGACCGCTCGGACGTCGCGCTGTCGCGGCACGGCTTCATCTACACGGACAAGTCCGCCTACCGCGCTGGTGACGTGGTGCACTTCCGCGGCATCATTCGAGATGTGCAGGATGGTGCCTACAGCGTGCCCGCCGGCCGTGAGTATGACATCCACATCACCGATGGCGAAGGCCGCACTCTGAGCCGGATGAAGTCAAAGCTCAGCGACTTCGGCACCTTCACCCACAGTGTTCCCCTGCCCGCATCCACACCTCCTGGCAGCTTCCGCATCACGGCAAAGGCCTTGGAGGGAGATGAAACCCATGAGGCGTGGTTCAACGTGAAGGAGTTTGAGATCGAAGAGATCACAGTGGAGATCGAGACGAAACCCGAGGCGGTGTTCCGGGGGGACCGTATCGAAGGGACGCTGAAAGTCGGCTACTCCTGGGGAGCCCCCCTAGCAGACGAACCGGTGCGCCTGCGCATGCCTGATGGCCGCCTGCTGGAAGGCAAAACCGACGCGGCGGGCAACTACACCTTCACACAGGAGACCACCACTTTCACTGCGGGTGGTTACATTCGTTTTTTTGCTGAGCTGCCCGCCCGCCAGCGCAATGTGCATCATGCCGTGAGCCTGCTCCGCACCGGCCTGCAGCTTGTGTGGGACCGGCTGCCAAACCCAGCACTCACCGGCGAGCCTTCGCTCATTCGTGTGAAGGCGCTCGACCATCGTGGCAAACCCGCTGCGGCGGCTGTGAAGGTCACGCTCTCGCGACTGGACAATCAGCCGGCCAATCCCGTGCTCTCCGCCCTCCCCGGTCTGGTGTACATTCCCAATGCAAGCTCACCGGCACGCATCGCTGAGTTCACCGTCCAGACAGATGCCGCCACAGGACTCGGCAGTTCCACCATGGTGCTGCAGTCCGCGGTTATGCACCAGCTTGTCGCCCAGACCACAGACACGCGTGGCAACGCCGTGGAGAGCACCACCTTCATCCAGGCCTCCGGTCCTGATGACACCACCAAGCTGCGTCTCTTCAGCGATGAGAGTGATGTCAATGAAGGCAGCACGCTTAAAGTCGATGCGCACAGCCGCATCACCGCTCCGCTGGCGCTCATCACTCTCTCCGGAGAGAACATGATCGAGCATCGCATCATCAGGCTGGAACCCGGCCACAATGCGCTGCCCATTTCCGTCGCTGCGGCGCACTGGCCGCAGTTTGATGTCAGCGTCGCCTGCCTCGACGGAGACAAGCTGCACAGCGCCCGGCGTGGCTTTGAGGTGAAGCGCCCGCTCAAGATCGAGATCCAGACGCCTGCCCAGCCAGTGAAGCCGGGAGAAGCCGCCGAGATCACTCTCACCGCCACCGACGCGAATGGCAACCCCGTTGCCGCAGAGCTCAGCCTCGCACTTGCCAGCGCCGCACTTTTTGCACAGCACTCCGACCAGACTGAAGACATCGACAACTTTTTCCACGGCAGCCTGCGCCAGCACAGCAGCCTGCGCACCGGCAGCAATGCGGGCTTTCAATACCGCGCCGCCTCCCAGTTTCTCACCCGGGATGAAGCGGGCAATGTCATCGACATCGCCAGCAACGCGCAGTCCCACATCGATCAGCTGCGCAATATGGCACAGCAGGAAAACAGCGTGTGGTATCAGCAGGCAGAGCTGCGACAGCGGAGCGACCGCTCACAAATCGGCGATGCGTCCGGACTCCTCCCCGCACAGCAAGGTCAAACGTTGACCGTGGGAGGCGGCATGCATGTGAATTTCGGCAGCCGCATTGCAAGCAACAACCTGGACATCAGCTCAGGCGGCCTACTCGCGAATGGCCCCATCGACAACCTCCTTTCCGTCAACAGCTCCGGCCCGCCCTTCCCCTACGGCGCTGGACCGATAACCGCCGGAAACCGATCTGGGGGGTTCGCCATTAGCAGCGCTTCCATCGACGGGCTCCTGCAAACTGGCGGTCCCCTGACCCTCACAGGCAACATCTCCGGAGCCTACCCCTTCACTGGCGCTACCGCTTTCGCTGGCGTTCCCGTCATCGGCAGACTCTTCCCAAATGCAGGAGGCCAGCCCTTCGCGCCGGATGCACAGTGGCACTGCCCGCTCGTCACAGATGCCTCCGGCAAGGTGAAGGTGACACTCACGGCCCCGGGCACGGCTGGTGCATGGCGTTTGTCGAGCCGAGGCTGCACGGTAACGACACAGGTGGGCGAAGCTGAGAAGGAGATGACGACGAAGTCGGAGTTCATGGCTGAAATGCGAATGCCTGCTGCTATGCTCCCAGGAGACAGCTTTACTCCGCGCGTGCTGCTGCATGGCGCTCCAGAAAACGAGACGACCGTTCAGGCCACTTTTGAAACCGCAGGTGTGACGAAAGTGCAGACGCGCTCCGTCAAGCTCAACCCCCAAGGCACCGTCGAAGTGGTGTTTGACCCCGTCAGAGCCTCCGACACGCCGGGCCTGAGCATCGCCTCGACGTCCATCAAGACGGCCACAAAAACCCAGGGTCTGGCCTCAAACTTCATGGTGCTGCCCCTGGGTGAATCCAGCACCCGACATGCACTGAAGGTCGTTCCTGCTCCTGGAGAAGCCGCCTTCACGGTCATTCCCTCCCAGCAGCTTTGGATCTCCGCCTTCTCCTCACCTCTGGCGCTCCTGCAATCCATGAGCCACTCATCACAAACCGCTGCCAGCAGACTGCTGAGCCGTGTGGCGGCAGCACGTGCCGGCAAACCTGCGGATGAAAGCCAGCTCCGCCTGCTCATAGCGGAGCTCCAGATCGCCCAGAAGGACGGCGGCTGGACCTGGCAGGATGTCAAATGGCAGCGTGACAGCGTCGTGACCAGCCTCGGCCTGTGGGCGCTGGTGGAGGCGAGATCGCTGGGCTTTGATGTCGAAGACACGGCAATCAAGTCAGCGATGGCTTATTTGAAAAAGGCGCTGGCCATCATCCCGCCGGATGAGCCGGACAAGGCGGCCGTCATCCTGCACGCGCTGGCCTGCGTGAATGAGGCGGACTTCTCCGTGGCCAACCGCATGTATCGAGACCGCGCCAAGCTGAATGACCCGTCTCTGGCCTGGCTGGCTGCCGCCTTTCAGCGCATGAACCGGAGCGACGAGGCCAAGGAACTGCTCAAGGCGCTCGAAGCCAAACCCAGCTGGACCGGCAGCAAAACCACCTCCCGTCTCGGCAGTGACTACGACACGACGGCCATCATCCTCTATGCCGCAGCGAAGACCGTGCCCGGCACTGCGCTGGCAAACAACGCGGCGAACGCTCTGCTGCAACAGCTTGGCGTATCACGGGGATCTGACACAGCCTTGCAGGGGCTTTGGACGGCGGCACTGGCGGAGCATTTCATCAGCAGCGGCATGCACCGGACACCGCTGGCTGAAGAGATGACACTGACCCTGAATGGCGAGCAGCGGTCCATCGGCAATGGCGGAGTCATTCGCTTCCCAGCTCCCAAGGCCGGAGCCGACGGCAAATTCAAGATCAACGTGGGCTACAAAAACAACATGGCCACGCCCGTCATCATCGCGACTTTTGTCAATGAGACCGCCATCGATCCGAAAGCCGCCACGGTGGCCTCGCTGCCAACGGTGACCAAACGCTCCTGGCTGCATGAGGGCCTGCGGCATCACGACAAACCCTTGGAAGCGGAAAGCAGTTCGCCGGTGACTGTCGCAGCCCACGGCCAGCGGCTGCGCGTGCGGCTGGAGTTGAAAGCCCCCGGGCAGGCGCAGAACGGCTATGTCATCATCGATGAGCCGTTGCCTGCCGGCTGCATGTTTGTGCCCGGCTCACTTTCAGCGGAGCAGGCACGCATGGAGCAGCTTCCAGGCATGCTGCGGCTGTGGTTCATCCCCGGCACCTTCACCGAGGATGCAAAGATCAGCTATGAACTCATGGCCTTGCACCCGGGCAGCTATCGCATCGCACCCACGCGCGTGCGTGATGCCTGCCGTCATGAGCTCTTCAATACCGGCCCCGAAGGCAGGCTGACCATTCTTCCTCCCGGCCAGCCATCGACGGACCCGTATGTCATGAACGGCTTCGAACGCCTGGAGCTGGCGGAGCTGCTCTTTGATGAAGGCGCGCTGGAGGAAGCCCGCACCCACCTCGAACTTCTGCGCAATGACGCTGAGGCCATGAAATACCACGAACGCGACATCGCCCGCATGCTGCTTTGGATTCACACCTCCCGTGAAGCCATGGATGCCAGACAGGTGGTGGAGCTTTTTGAGGCGCTGAGCGAGCGCCACCCGGACATCGTCATCCCCTTCGATAAAATCCTCAAGGTGGCCGCAGCCTACCGGCAGATGGGTGAGTTTGAGCGCGCGTGGCTGGTCTATCGCGCCACGATGGAGAGCAGCTTTGTCAGCGATGCAGGCGTGAGCGCCGCCATGGAAACGGCGGGAGATTTCCCCGGCAGCGCAGAGCACCAGCTCAGCCTGTGGATGGAATACCCGGACGGCGCGGACAGCCTGCTGGCCTTCTTCAGCCTGGGCCAGCGCTATCAGGAGCTGGCCGCAGATCCCGCCTCGGTCCCCCTGCGCCCAGGCGCTGCAAAGTGGACCAGGAGCCAGCTGCTGGAGCGCAGCCGCGACCTGCTGCGCCGCCTGCTGACCCTCCAGGCCAGGAATGACCTCGCAGACGATGCCGCCTTCACCCTTGCGAACGTGTTCTTTGACCTCAAGGACTATGCCAGCGTGGTGCAGACGGCGGGAAATGCCGCCTCCACGTTCACGAAAAGCCCCTTCCTGAACAACTTTCACTACATGACGGCACTGGGCCGCTTCTGGCAGTATCAGTTTCCCGAGGCGCTCGCCGCAGCATCTCCTGTTGCCGCCGGCAGCAGCGACGACGCACCCAATGCGCGCTACATCACCGCACAGATCCATCACGCCCAGGGCAAATACGCCGAGGCCGTGCGCTGGTATGAAAAAGTGAAGGACGAATTCGAAGATGCCAGGGAATCCATCGCGGTGCTGCAGGAGAAGGCCGTGAAGCTGCCCTTTGCCACGCTGTCAAAGCCCGGCCAGGCTGTGAAGCTGGTGCTGGAACACCGCAATGTGAAGGAGGCAGCCCTGCTCATCTACCGGGTGGATTTGATGAAGCTGCAGGAGCGACAGAAGGACCTCAGCAGCATCGGCAGCGTCAACCTCTCCGGCATCACCCCGCAGGCAGAGATGAAGGTGCCGCTCGGAGACGGTGCGGACTACGCCTGGAAGAAACGCGACCTCGAGCTGCCATTGAAAGACGAAGGCGCCTACCTCGTGATCTGTCGTGGAGATTCGCAGATGACCAGCGGCCTCGTGCTGCTCACCACCCTGGAGATGGAGTCGCACGAGGACGCGCAAAACGGCTCCATTCGCGTGCAGGTTCGCGACACCCTGCGCAATGCCTATGTGGCTGACGCCGACATCACCGCCTACGACACCAGCGCCACCGCCAGCCCGCAGAAAGGCCGCACCGACCCCCGGGGTGCCTTCCAGGCCTCCGGCATTCATGGGCAGGCAGTGGTGGTCGCCAAGCTGGGGGATGCCCGCTACGCCATTCACCGCAGCAGCGGAAATCTGATGCCACTCCCAATGCCTGTGCAGAGTCCACGGCCCAATGAGCCTGCCGTATCCAGCATGGCCAACCGGGAGATCAGAAGAGGCACCGCGCCGAAGCCCGAGGGCAAAGAGGCTTACCTCCTCAACGTGCGTGGCAAGCTCGATCTCAACAATTTGGACAACCGCGCCGCGTGGTCGGAGAAACTCAAAAGCGAAGGCAAAGGAGTCAAGGCGGAGAAGGCGTTCAAGAAATGAGCATTTCTTCCCGTTGCATGCTTGTCTTCCAAAGCTCTGTTTCCTCATGAACATCCGCCGACTCCCCGCCCTGCTCTGCGTCCTAGCACTCGCCTCCTGCGCCACGCCTCCTGATTCGGAAACCAAGCCGCTGGGCGAGAACGTGCTGGGCAAGGACGCCATCCACGCCGCCAAGCATGGCCCCGTCGATTTCGTGGCGCATGTGAAGCCGGTGCTGGAGGCCAAGTGTGTGATGTGCCACAACCGCCAGGCCCTGCCCGGCCATATGAGCCTGGCCAGCCACAAGGAAGCCCTGCGCACCAAGGCCCTCGGCACCTACATCGTCCCAGGTCATCCGGAGACCAGCCTGCTCGTGGCCAATGTAAAGACTGTGCATCAAAACGTCAGCGTCATGCCCGCCGTGGGCGAGCGCCTGACCAAGGATGAATACGCCATCATCAACAAATGGGTGAAAGAAGGCGCGGCCTGGCCTGCGGGGAAAGCCGGCACGCTGAAGATCATTCGGTAATCACAATTTCCGATCCTGCGCATTCGCAATTCGTCTTGGTGCTCAGGACGGTGCGTGCTCTACTGCACCCATGGCAGACCACCGCGCCCTCATTTCGAATCCCGCAGACTTGCAGCCTTCCACCGCCTGGAATGAAACCGTCTGGGCCTACACCAGCGAGGAGGAGCTGGTGGACCACACCACCAAGGCACGTCTCTGCGTGGCCACGCTGCTGCCTTTCAAGGACAAGAAGCCCGACTGGGACGGCTTCACCAAAAGCGTGCGCTGGATGCAGCAGTGTGGCGAGCACTACGGCGTGGAGATGGTCTTCGTGCTCAATGCAGACACCGGCTACATCTTTGACCTTAGCAATGACCTGTATGCCGAGGTGCTGAGGCGCTTCCGCGCGGAGTTTCCCACGCAGCGCTTCATCGCCGGCGTGACCGCACGCGGCGCGGAAAACGACACCGCCTTCAAAGCCGAGCGCTACTGGCCGCTGCTCGACATCGCGCAGGAGCACGACAACTGCGAGATGATGATCATGACCAGCAAGCTGCTCAACACGCTGGAGAATGAGCCGCGACGCGATGCCTATTTTCAGATCGCCGAACACTTGATCCGCCCAGGCATCGCGCATGCGCTGGAGCCTTCCTTTGTGCCCTGGGCCACACCGTTTGATCCGTGGCTGTTCCATGAGATCGCGCTGCATCCGGCGTATGTGGGTGGCAAGGTCAGCACGCTGGACGAGCCGCACTTCCACTACTGGGCCACCATGTGCAAAGGGCTGAACCTGCCCTTCTCCCCGCACAGCGGAGACGACTACGGGATCGCCACCGCCATCAAGCTGGGCCTGCCGCTGCTCATCGGCGCGGGCGTCAGCGCCTGCCCGCTCATCTGCGCCGCCCGCGACATGTGGCTGCTGGACAGCGTGGCCGACAAGAAGTTCAAGACCGGCACCGGCCGCTTTGACACGCGCGTCTATAAGCTCTTCGAGGCCTTCCAGTCCTTTGAAGACATGGTCTTCCGCCTCGACGACCGCATGAGCGCCTCCCCCTACAAGCACAGCACCGCCCATGTGCTGCACCAGCTCGGCCTCATCGACTCCCCCGAAGCCCACCCCGATTGCAAAGACCTGCGCGGTGCCGATGAAGCAGCAAGAATGGCCGAAGCGATGCGCCGGCCCAAGCGCGTGGCGCAGAAGCTGGGCATTCCCTATTTTGGATCTTGATCAGCGGAAGTGTTTTCAGGCAGGGCGAAGGGATCTTCGGAGTATTGGTCAGCGGGGAAAAAGGGCCCTGGGCCCAGTAACGGCTCCTTGGCCAAACCAACCCACCAATCGACATACCGCTGGAATGGTGGGCCCAGGGATTCGTGCGCAAAGAGTGGCTTCAGCGGACTGTAAATGTTCAGCACGGCATTTATAAGACGCGGATGTTTTAGGCACCATGCCGAATCCTCAAGAAGACAGAATACTGGCCCGACACTCAAGACATACAGCAGAGGCAGTGCCACTAGCATCGCAGCGAATGCTCCGCTCTTGGAACTTTTGCTGGTGGTAGCGTCATTCATCGCAGGTCATTCTGCCAAAAGGGACGCTTCTCACATCTTCCTCGAGCCCAACCGCTCCCACCACGCCATATAGCTGTCTAATGGCTGCTTTAGCGAAGTATGATCATACAGCCAGAACATAGGCGCATAAAGCAACGGCACCAGCAACACGACCAAAGCAATGGTCGACGAATTGGAGGTCTGCCGAGGGTTGCCAGAGTCATCGTTCATGGCCGTGCAATGTGTTACTGACCAGTCTCCAAAATCGCCTCCATCATCCGCAGCGCATCGCAGTTCGGCTTCACATCATGCACGCGGATGATCCTCGCACCATGCTCGCGGGCGTAGGCACTCAGCGCAATCGTTGGCCAGAAGCGGTCTTCCATGGCATCGGAGTGCATGACGCGGGCGATCATGGATTTGCGCGACACACCCACCAACAGCGGGCGCCGGGTGCTGAGCTGCGGCAGGGCGCGCATGAGCGCGAGATTGTGCTCCAGCGTTTTGCCAAAGCCAAAGCCGGGGTCCAACACGATGCGCTCGGGGTCGATACCCTCGCCCTCCAGCACGCGCAGGCGGTTGTCAAAGTAGCTGCCGACCTCGGCCACCACATCCTCATACTGCGGCTGGTTCTGCATGGTCTGCGGCGTGCCGGTCATGTGCATGACGACGAGGCCCGCTTTGGAATCTGCCGCCACGCGCGGCATGGCGGCGTCTCCACGCAGGCCGGTCACATCATTGATGATGTCGGCCCCGGCATCCAGCGCGGCGCGGGCCACGGCGGCCTTCATGGTGTCGATGGAGATGAGAGCTTGGGTCTGCGAGCGCACCGCACGGATCACGGGCAGCACGCGGTGCAGCTCTTCCGTTTCACTGACCGGCTCGGCACCAGGGCGAGTGGACTCTCCCCCGATGTCCAGGATGTCCGCACCTTGCGCCAGCAGCATGAAGGCGTGCTCCACGGCGCGACCGGGATCGTTGAAGCGCCCGCCATCCGAAAAGCTGTCGGGCGTGACGTTGACGATGCCCATGATGAGCCCGCGGTGGGTGAGATCGAGATCGTGGTTGCCGAATCGCCAGCGGTGCATGGGTGGTGCGGGCGGCTGTGCCCGGTTCCGGTTATGTTGGGTTGGAACGGCCTTGCGCCAAGCGGAAAAGTGCACTGAAAAAAAGCGCCGGGGCACCTCTTCTCCGAAGCTTTAGCGAAGGATGAATTGCCCGCGCCGTTTTCCCGCTGCATGATTTGGCGATGAAGCTCAACCCGGCCACCCTGCTGATCATACTCCTAGCGCTAGGAGGGGCCGCGGCTTTGCTTCTGGTGGGGGCCGGCACAGAGCCGCCGCCAGCAGACGGCCAGCGGACGCAGGTGGCTGTGGCAAAGCAGGAAGCAGCGCCGGTCAGCGCCTCCGGCAGCCCATTGGAAGACCTCAAAAAGCAGATCGTTCTGCTGGAGGGCCAGGTCGAGTATTTGCAGGGGCAGAATGACGCGCTTAAAGACGAGAATGCGCAGTTGATTCAGAAGCTCGGCATGCTGGGCATGAAGGACGCGCCCAAGATGGCTCAGAAGGCGGATGAAGAGCCGCCGGACTTTGTGGGCATGGGCCTGGAGATGATGAAAATGCGCAAACTGCAGGCGCTGCCCCTGGTAACGACAGCCGTGAGCCAGGAGGAGGTGGAAATCGTCATCCTCGCCTGGTTGAAACGCCAGCAACCGAACGAGGAGGCAAAGAAATTTGCGCGTGGACTCGCAGCTTTGGGCTGGATTCCTGAGGCCATCGATCCGCTGCCACTGCGTGCCGCATTGCTGGCCCGGCAGCTGGGCGGCTGGTATGATGATGAGTCGGAGACGATGTACACGATCGACCCCGCAACCGCCTCCGGCCCGGCAGTAACTTCCAACGAGCCTCTCGGGATCGCCTTCGGCCAGCTGCTGCGCGAGTATGGCGACATCCTGTATCAGCCACAGCACGGCGCTGTGAAAACGGACATGCGGCTCGCGCGTGACTCATTGATTGCGGGCGATGCAGCGCTCACACGCTTCCTCCACTCGCTGCAAAACCCGGCCTCCGCACTGAAAGACGACCTGCCTGCGGAGGACCCGGACCATCCACTGAACCAGGTACCCATGCCCGCCTTTCTGCGTGAGCTGGCGCTGTTCCCCTTCAGCCGCGGCTTTGACTTTGCCCAGACGCTGCACAGCGCCGGCAACTTTGCGCAGCTCAACGCCGCCTACAGTCGCCCGCCCATCAGCACCGCAGAGGTCATTGAGCCGGAGGTCTATCTCGATCCGGAGCGCCCTGCCCCCGTGGAGATCAAGCTGGATGAGGTAAAGCTCAAAGGCGTGCTGCCCTACTGGGACGACTGCCTCGGCAAGTTCGCCTGCGTGACAGTCCTGCGGACCTACAATGAGGATGAAGACGCCGCACTGGGTGCGCGCGGTCTGGTGGCAGACCGGCTGCTCGTCTGGGCGGCGGACGGCGGCGCCAAACGCGACCACGCCGCATGGCAGACCCTGTTCATGGACAAATCCTCCGCAGACGCCTTTTACAAAGCCATGCTCAGCTGCCTGAAGCAGCGCTACGCCACCCAGGGCGAAAACGAATTCAGCGCGCAGGGCCGGTTTGTGTGCCTGCTGCGCAACCGCGGCGACGCCGGTGTGGTGCTGATTGAAGCGGCCAGCGATGAAGCCAGGGCTGCATTGAAACTTTTGATGAAATGATGACTGCAAAAAATGTTTTCTATTCCGGCCGCGTCCAGGGCGTGGGCTTTCGCTACAGCACGAAGCGCATCGCCTCGGGCTTTGATGTCACCGGCTGGGTCAAAAACCTGCCAGACGGCCGCGTCGAAATGCTGGCCCAGTCCTTTGAGGCCGACGAGCTGGACGCCTTTCTGGAGGACATCCAGCAGAGCAGCCTGGGCTCCCACATCAAGGAACGTGAGGTCAATGCCGTTGCCGCGCAGCCAAACTTGCGTGGATTCAGCATTCTGCGTGATTAACCCGTCCCCTACCCCTATGAGCGCCACGCCCGCCGTTTCCGTGAACCATCTGACCAAGGTCTTCAAAGGCCACCTGGGCAAAGGTGCCTTTCGCGCGGTGCACGATGTGTCATTCACCGTGGAGGCAGGAGAGGTCTATGGCCTCATCGGCCCCAATGGATCTGGCAAATCCACCACGATGAAGGCCATTCTGGGCCTGCTCAATGCGACCGAGGGCGAGACCCGCATCTTTGGCATCCCGAGCACGGAGGTGGCCAGCCGCCGCAGCGTGGGCTTCCTGCCGGAAAATCCGTATTTCTACAAGCACCTGACCGGGCGCGAGACCCTGCACTTTTATGGCAGGCTCTGCGGCATGAGCGGTGATCTTTTGAAATCGCGCGCCGAGGAGATGCTGGCGCTGACCGGCCTCGAAGATGCGGCGACACGGCGTGTGGGCGGCTATTCCAAAGGCATGCTGCAGCGCCTGGGACTGGCGCAGGCGCTGATCCACGAGCCGCGCCTGCTCGTGCTGGACGAGCCCACCGCCGGCGTGGACCCCTCCGGCTCACGCATCATACGGGATCTCATCATCGAGTTCCGCGCACGCGGCATCACGGTGCTGGTGACGTCCCACCTGCTGGAGCAGATGCAGGAAGTTTGCGACCGCGTAGGCATCATGGCCCACGGGCGCATGGTGCGCGAAGGCAGGCTCAATGAGCTGATCGCCGTGGAAAATCAAACCGAGCTCGTATTTGAAAACGCCACCCCAGACCTGCTGGCCAAGATCGACGCCCTGGTGAAGGCCGAAGGCGGCGGCACACGCCTGCTGCGCAGCGGCCACCCGCGCACCACGCTGGAGCGCCTGTTCATCGAAGCCACGAACGAACCCAAAAAACCATGAGCGAAGCCCCCCCCAGTACCACCGCCATCTCCGTGGCCCCGGTGCGCTTCTCGCCCGGGCGCGTATGGACGCTCGCCTATGCGACGATGACGCAGCTCATGCGGATGAAGATCCTGCCCTTCCTGCTGCTGTTTTGCGCTCTGGTGGCCGCCATGGGGGTGGGATTCTCCACGATCAATCCCGAGCAGCAGCTCAGCCAGTTCAAGACCATGTCCCTGGGCGTGCTGCAGATTTTCAGCATCGTGTTTGGCATTGTCGCCACCGCCCTGCTGCTGCCAAAGGATCTGGAGGACCGCACGCTCTACACCATCCTCTCCAAGCCGGTGCCGCGTTTTGACTACCTGCTGGGCAAGCTGCTCGGCGTGCTGATGCTCATCGCCTCCGGCCTGGTCATCATTGATGCGGTGCTGAGCCTCATTTTGTGGCTGCAGCAGTCCATGCTCTTCAACGCGGCCGTGGCCCAGCTGCGCACAGAAAGGCAGGACACTCCCGAAGTCATCGCCCAAATGCGCGAGATCGTGGCCCGGCAGGGGCTCACCTGGAATCTGCACTGGGCGGTCTGGGCCATCTTCCTGAAAGCCGCCGTGGTGACGACCGTGGCCCTGCTGCTGTCCTGCATCGCCAGCTCGACCCTGTTTACCATCGTGATCGCCTTTTGCATCACCATCATCGGTCACGGTCATGCGATGATTCGCGAGTTCGTGCTCCAGCCCAATCTGGGAAGCACCTCCACGCGCGTCGCCACCTTTCTGCTGGCCGCGATCTGCCCGGACCTGGCGCAGTTTGACGTCGTGGACAGCGTGGCCAACGGCGAGATCGTGCCATGGGCGGCAGTGTATGAAATGACCGGCATCACAGCCCTCTACATCACGGTTTACCTCTTCGTCACCCACCTGGTCTTTGTGGAAAAGGAGCTATGAAACGCAAACTCCAGGCCGCCGCGCTGCTGCTGATCTTTGGTGTGCTGAAGCTGCCGCTGGAGCAGAAGGTGACGCATGACCTGCGCACGATGCGCCTGGTGGATGCCCCGCTGCACCTGGGTGTGAAAGGAAACATGGGCCAGATGGGCCTCGCAGCAGCCTTTGGCGGCTTGCGCGGACTCATCGCCACCATCTTCCAGCTGCGTGCCCACGTGGAGTTCACACGGGTGAACTGGGCGCAGGTGGACAAATACTACGGCTTTGTGACACAGCTCCAGCCCCGCGTCGCCCGCTACTGGGAGGAGGCCTCCTGGCACATGGCCTACAACGCAGCCTCCTACTACCTCTACAACAAGGAGCTGAAAGCAGGGCTGCGCGGCACCCTGTACCGCGACTATGTGCAGCGCGGCATCGACCTCCTCAAGGAGGGCCTCAGCCTCATGCCCGACAACGCGCGCCTCTGGCAGAAACTGGGAGACCTGCACTGGAACCGCAGCAAGGATTTCAAAGCCTCAGGCGACGCCTACCTGAGCGCCTTTCAGCACGGCGGCCTGAACTTCACCGAACGCTTCGCCGGCTACGCCTACGCACAGTCCAATGACCCGGACTCCTGGGCCAAAGGGTATGCGATTCTGAAAAAGCTCTACGACGAAAAAAAGTCCACCCCAGGACTGATCGAGTTCCTCAAAATGCTGGAGCAAAACCTCCACATTCCAGCAGCTCAGCGCATTCCGGATGCGGGCCCCGTCAGAACCACGCCCGATCCTCAGTCCGGCCCTTTGAGACAGTAGGCCTGCTGCCTAGCACCGTTTGACATTCGTTACGTTTGGGTGAATTTTCACATTGTTCCCCCCAAATGCCCGCCAAAGTAGATATACCCCGCAAGTCGATCTACCGCCTGTCGATCTACCAGCGCTGCCTGCAGCGTCTGCGTGAGAACCAGGTGGACACGGTTTCTTCTGCCGCGCTCGCAAAGGCCGCCGGGGTGAAGTCCACGCAGTTGCGCAAGGACCTGGCCTACTTTGGGCAGCTGGGCACACGCGGCCTGGGCTACAATGTGGATGCCCTCAGCGGCACCATCGGCGACGTGCTGGGACAGAACAAGCTGCAGCCGGTGATCCTCGTGGGTGTGGGTAATCTGGGCTCCGCGCTCATGCGCTATGGCGGCTTCCGCAAGGAGGGCTTTGAAATTGCCGCCGCCTTTGACCTCGCTCCGCGCAAGGTGCCAGGAGTCAACGTCCCCGTGCTGGCCATGACGGACATGCCCGACTTCATCCGCCGCCAGAATGTGAAGATGGCCATTCTCTCCGTGCCAGCCAGCAGCGCCCAGTCCGTGGTCAATGAGATGGTGCAGCACGGCATCCAGGCCATTCTGAACTTCTCCCCCACCGTGCTCGACGTGCCCGAAAACGTGGTCGTGAACAGCGTGGATCTGGCCGTGGAGCTGGAAAACCTGAGCTACTTCATCCGCTGATTTTCAGCGGGGGATGCGCGCTGAGAATGGCGTGAATCAAACGCCCTGCGGTGTACGTTGATGTGGGCCAGCCTTTTTATCATGCCCACGCTCCGACTTCTCGCCGTCCTCCTCGCCCTTGTCTCGTCCGCTGCTGCGGCGCATCCGTTTCTCTGCTGCGACTACGGCGGGGGCAAAGTGTGTGTGGTGTCTGCCGAGGGCAAGATCGAGTGGCAGTGGGACTGCAAGGCCCCGCAGGACTGCTGGAAGCTGCCAAATGGGAACTACCTCTTCTGCTTTGTCAGCGGCGCGCTGGAGGTGACGCCTGACAAGAAGGTCGTCTGGGAATACAAGGCCCCCACCGATGTGAAAGTGGAGGTGCACGCCTGCCAGCCGCTGCCAGATGGCAATGTGATGCTCGTGGAATGCGGAACGAGCCGCATCATCGAGGTGGATCGCGCAGGCAAGATCGCCAAGGAGATCAAGCTGGCCGCCGCGCCGGAGATCAAGCTGCACAATCAATTCCGAGGCACGCGCAAGCTGGCCAACGGCCACTACCTCGTGGCCTTCAAAGGCGAGGGCAAAATCGTCGAGCTGGATGGCGAGGGCAAAGTGCTGCGCCAGATCAAGGTCCCCGGAGATCCGCATGAAGTCGTGCCGCTGCCCGAGGGGCATCTGCTCATCACCTGCGGCGACGGCCATCAGGTGCGCGAGCTGGATGCGAAAGAGAACATCGTGTGGGAGCTCGGAGAAAACGACATCCCCGGCTATACCCTGCGCCTCATGGCAGGCTGCCAGCGCCTGCCGAATGGCAACACCGTCTTTTGCGTCTATCTCGGCCACGGCCACATCGGCGAGCAGGCCCAGGTCATCGAAGTCACGCGGGACAAGAAGATCGTCTGGGACGTGGCCGACCACGCGCAGTTCAAGACCATCAATCAGATCATGCTGCTGGATGTGCCCGGAGATGTGACGAAGGGGGAGATTTTGCGCTGAGGCAAGCGCTCATCGTGACCAGGGCAGCAGCGAGGAAGTAGCACGGGCAATCCTGCCCGTGAAGAACGTTCTCTTTGCGGGCAGGATTGCCCGCACTACTCCGGCCTGCCTCAATAACTCCGCGCAAACACCACGCGGCGGGTGCTCGGCTTGCCAGTAAGGAAACACTTTCCTTCTTCGGCAAACTGATCGCCGTGCGGGATGCAGCGGATGGTGACCTTCATGTCCTTGCTGAGAGTTTCCTCCTCCTCGCTGCTGCCAGCCCAGTGCATGAGGGCAAAGCCGCCTTCGGAGCCTTCGGCAAAGAAGGCTTTGAATTCCTCCAGCGTCTCCAGCTTCTTCATGTTGGCATCGCGCAGCGCCGTTGCACGGGCCAGCAAGGCGTCCTGAATCTCCTGCAGGCGCTCGGTCACGGACTGGATGAAATCTTCCTTCGGCACAAATTCCTTCGCCTTCGGTCCCTGGTCGCGGCGGCACACGGCCACGCTGCGGCTGGTGATGTCGCGCGGTCCCATTTCGAGTCGCATCGGCACGCCCTTCTTGATCCACTCCCAGTTCTTGGCTCCGCCCTGCAGGTCGCGCTTGTCCACGTGCACGCGCAGCGGTTCGCCGGCAAAGGTCTGCGTGCGCAGCGTCTGCGCCAGCGCCTCGCAGGCGTCGATGACTTCCTGACGCGTGTCGGGTTTTGGAGTCACCGGCAGGATGACAATTTGAGTGGGGGCCACGCGCGGCGGGATGATCACGCCGTCGTCGTCGCCATGCGCCATGATCAGCGTGCCGATCATGCGCGTGCTCACGCCCCAGCTCGTGGTGTAGGCCAGCTGGCGGGTGTTGTCGCGGCCGAGGAACTGGATGTTCGCAGCCTTGGAGAAATTCTGCCCCAGGTAGTGGGAGGTGCCGGCCTGGATGGCCTTACGGTCCTGCACCATGGCTTCGACGGTGAAGGTCTGCACCGCGCCGGGGAAGCGCTCGCGCTCCGTCTTTTCGCCAGGGATCACCGGGATGGCCAGATGGTCGCGCAGGAATTCCTCATACACCTTGTGCATGGTGCGGGTTTCCACGATGGCTTCTTCTTCCGTCTCGTGCGCGGTGTGTCCTTCCTGCCAGAGGAACTCGGCAGTGCGCAGGAAAAGGCGCGGGCGCATCTCCCAGCGCATGACGTTGCACCACTGGTTGATGAGCAGCGGCAGGTCGCGGTAGCTTTCCACCCAGCGGGCAAAGGCCGCACCGATGATGGTCTCGGAAGTGGGGCGGATGACGAAGGGCTCGGCCAGCTCGCCGGTGGGGATCATCTTGGTGGTGCCGTCCGGCTGCTTCTGCGCCTCCAGGCGGTGATGCGTGACGACGGCGCACTCCGTGGCAAAGCCCTCGGCATGCTGAGCCTCCTTTTCCAGGTAGCTCAGGGGAATGAGGAGCGGGAAGTAGGCGTTCACATGGCCGGTGGCCTTGAACTTGGCGTCCAGCTGGCGCTGGATGCTCTCCCACAGGCCGTAGCCCCAGGGCTTGATGACCATGCAGCCGCGCACCTCGGAGTTCTCCGCCATGTCGGCGGCACGAACGACCTGCTGGTACCATTCGGGAAAGTCTTGGGCACGTGTGGGGGTGATGGCGGTGGCGTTGCTCATGGGATTTGGGGTCGAAAGAGTATGGAGCGGGACGCAGAGTGCAAGGGTCAGCGCGAAGTTCGCGGGCGGTAAAAAACGGTGGGTCTTCACAGGGCCATGCCATTTCCGCCATTCTTAGTTCCACCATTTTCCATTCCTCCATGGTTTGGATGCAGCGCATGCAAGAATTGAGAATGATAGAATGGGTCAGAATGGTGGAATGGTCCGGAGCCCCCGCTTCACGCAAAAAAATCATCATTGCCCTGCAAGACTTGGCCCGGATAGACTGACTATCTCGTTCTTATGCGCTCCCTTCTCTGCCTCGCCCTGCTCTCCTCTGCCGCTTTTGCTGCCGACACGCACAAGCTGACCCGTGTTTATGAAAAGCTCAAAACGGAGCGGCCCATCGCCGTGGCGATTCCGGAGGATGGCAGCGGCCGTGAGTTTCTGGCGCTGCAGCGCGGACAGATTTTGATCCTGCCGAAAGACGAAGCTGGCAGCGAGGCCAAGACCTTCCTCAACCTCTCCCCGCGTGGCATGGAGGCCAAGGACGGCCTGTTTGAAGAAGGGCTCAACGGCCTGGCCTTCCACCCGAAGTTCAAGGACAACGGCCTTTTCTACCTCTGCTACACGCTGCAGAAGCCCAAGCGTC
Source organism: Prosthecobacter fluviatilis (assembly GCF_055388355.1). NCBI lineage: Bacteria > Pseudomonadati > Verrucomicrobiota > Verrucomicrobiia > Verrucomicrobiales > Verrucomicrobiaceae > Prosthecobacter > Prosthecobacter fluviatilis. Next base: position 5,940,680 of record NZ_AP043782.1, on the reverse strand, counting down.
TCGTGATCACCGAGATGAAGGCCAATGGCGACAAGGCCGATGAAAGCACCGAGCGCTCGCTTCTTGAGATCCCGCTGGTGAACTGGAACCACCACGGCGGCAACATCGTCTTCGGCCCGGATGGCTTCCTCTACATCGGCGTGGGGGACAACTCCAAGCGCAACGGCGAGCTCAAGATGTCCCAGCTCAACGCCACGCTCTACGGCAAGATCCTCCGCATCGACGTCAACAGCCGCGAATACGCCAAAGCTTACGGAATTCCTGCCGACAACCCCTACGCCAGCGGCGTGAACGCCCTGCCGCAGATCTATGCCAACGGCATCCGCAACCCCTGGGGTCTGAGCTTTGACGCCAAGGGCCACCTCTGGTGCGCCGACGTGGGCCAGGACATCTATGAGGAGATCAACTGGATCACCAACGGCGGCAACTACGGCTGGAACTTCCGTGAAGGTCCCGCCGCCTTCCCGCTCATGACCGACACTCCGCCCGCCGACGCCAAATTCATCGAGCCCATCCATTCCTACACCCACGCAGACGGCCTCAGCATCACCGGCGGCATCGTCTATACCGGAAAAACGCTGCCAGAGCTTCGGGGCAAATACGTTTATGGCGACTTCGTGCTCGGCAAGGTCTGGGCTCTCAAGACCGATGACAGCGGCAAGGAGCAGAGCAATGAGCTGCTCTACACCAGCCCCCAGACTCCGCCCACCGACCCCAAGAAGAAGCCCACCGTGCTGGTCAAACCGACCGCCTTCTGCGCCAATGCCGCCGGAGAAATGCTCGTGCTCGACTGGAACGGCGCCATCTACAAGCTGGGCAAGTAAAGCCCCCCTCAGCGACTAACCCGCCGGGACACAGCGCCGCCTCTCAGGAGCGAGCTTTGAAGTTCGCTCCGCTGGTGGTCACACTGCGCTGATGATCATGCAGCGGGCGCCCGTCCAGGAGGTTGGCCACGTTATTGGCGAGCATCATGAGGACGACCAGCGCCAGAACCGCCCAATGCAGCAGCAGCACCACGGCCTCTGCATAAACCAGCCTGGCGAGGCGTGAGGGGCTGCGCACCAGCAAGCAGCTCAGACAGATGATCAGTCCCACCTGCGCCAGCAGCAGGGGGTAAAACCCCAGCAGCACCGCCTGACGCAGCCAGAGGGGATAACCGCCGGCGTAGGTCCAGAACTCAGGCTGCTCCCGCAGCCATACAAAAGGCAGCAGCACCCCTGCCAGCACTGCCGCCGCCCCATGGAGCAGCGGACGGAGGAAGCAGACGCACGGCCTTTTGTTTTGAATCATCCTGAAACTGAAGCACTTGCCCGCGACTTGGAAACAGCCCGCTGAAAAAGATGCGCACCGCCCATATTTCCCGCAAAAGCCCCCAGTCCGGCGCAATTTCCGCACATCCACACCAAGGGAAGATGCGAAAGGCTTTGCGCCTATGCTGCGTAATTCACACATAGTCCCCCTATGATGCCCAAAAACACCCTTTCGCTGACCTGCGCGGCTTTTGCCGCTGTGTCTCTTCACGCCCAGGATTCCGCCGAAAAAATCACCTACCAAGACCACGTCCGCCCGCTGCTGGAGAACAAATGCTTCTCCTGCCACAATCCGGACAAAAAGAAGGGGGACCTGGACCTGACCAGCTTTGGCGCACTCATGAACGGCGGCGGCGGCGGCTCCGTCGTGGACGCCGGCAATGCCGACAGCAGCCGCCTCTGGACCACCTGCGCCAAGAAGGAGGAGCCCTTCATGCCACCGGAAGGTGCACCGCTGGGGCCGAAGGATCTCGATCTCCTCGCAGCCTGGATCAAGGGCGGCATTCTTGAAACCAAGTCGAGCATCGCCAAGAAATCCTCCAAGCCCAAGGTGGACATGGCCGTCACCGTCACCGGCGGCAAGCCGGAAGGCCCCATCGCCAAGCCCGAGCACGTGCTGCTGGAGCCCGTCATCGTCACCCAGCACACCACCGCCATCACCGCCATGGCCGCGAGTCCCTGGACCTCGCTGATGGCGCTGGCCGCGCCCAAGCAGATCCTGCTCTACGACACAGACACCCGGCAGCTCGTGGGCATCTTCCCCTACACGGAGGGCTACGCACGCAGCCTGCGCTTCAGCCGCAATGGCTCCCTGCTCATCATGGGCGGCGGCCGTGGCGGCAAAAACGGCCACGCCATCGTCTGGGATGTCAAAACCGGCAAGCGCATCACCGAAGTCGGCAAGGAATTCGACCAGGTCATGTCCGCCGACATCAGCCCTGACCACACCAAGATCGTCATCGGCAGCCCGTCCAAGAAGGTGAAAACCTACGACACGGCCACCGGCGAAGAGCTGTACGTCATCAGCAAGCACACCGAGTGGGTCATGAGCACGGCCTTCAGCCCCGATGGGGTGCTGCTGGCCACCAGCGACCGCAACGGCAATGTCAACGTCTGGGAAGCTGCGAATGGCGGCGAGTTCTACATCCTCGGCCAGCACAAGGCCTCCTGCGTGGATCTGGCATGGCGCGCAGATTCCAACATCCTCGCCTCCTGTTCCATGGACGGCACCATCACCACCTGGGAGATGAACGAGGGCAAGCAGGTGAAAAACTGGGCGGCCCATGGCGGCGGCGTACAGTCCGTCTCCTTCACGCCGGACGGCAAGATCGTCTCCTCCGGCAACGACGGCCTCGTCCGCGTCTGGGACATCAACGGCAACAAGCTCGGCGAGGCCCCCAGCCAGGGCGATCTCGTGACCAAGGTCGTCGCGCTCTTTGACTCCAAGTCCGCCATCTCCGCCAACTGGCGCGGCGAGATCAAGCTGTGGGACATCGCCACGCCAAAGCTTGCCGAAACAGGCCAACTCACCAGCAATCCTTCGCAGATCGCCCAGCGCATCGTGCAGACCGAGCAGCGTCTCGCCGAGCTCACCACCAAGCTCCCAGCCCTGCAGGCCGCCATCAAAACCGCCGAGGCCGACGCCAAGGCACGCGACGAAGCCCTGGCCAAAGTCCGTACCGAAGTGGCCGCAAACGAAGCACGCAGCAAAAATCTCCCCGGAGAGATCGCCAACGATGAAAAGGCCCTCGCCGCACTGAAAGCCGCCCGCACCAAGGCCGAGCAGGACAAGACCGCACGCACCGCCGCCATCAAGGCGCATGCGGAAAAGTCCGCCCAGATCGCCGCAAAGGAAAAGGAGCTGGCTCCTGTGGCCGCCGAGGCCGCCAAGCTGGCCGCTGCGGACAAGGCCGTGGCAGACGGAAACGCCGCGCTGGAAGCCGCCCGGAAGGAACTGGCCGCCAAAGCTGGTGACGCAGCCCTGACCGCAAAGGTCAAAGACGCTGAAAGCAAACTCGCCACCGCCAAGGCCGAGCAGCAGAAACTTGCCCCCGTCAAAGCCAAGGCGGACCAGCTCGCTGCCGCACTCGCCAAGGCAAAGGCCGAACTGGGTGCCGCTCCTGCCGCCCCCGCAGACCTCGACAAGCTCATCGCGGAGACCGATGCCAAGATCAAGGCCACAGCCGAAGGCATCGCCGCCAAGAAGGCCGAGCTGCCCAAGCTGCCTGCCCTCGTGAAAGCCGGGCCGGAGCGCATCAAGAATGCCGAATCCAATGCCGCCACAGGCAAAAACAACCTCGCCGCCGCTCAAAATGCGGTGAAATCTGCCAGCACTGAGATCGGCATTTTGCAAAAGGTGCCCACCGCCCTCAAGGCCGCGCAGTTCAACACCGGCGTGCTCGCCGAAAAGGAAAAGCTCGCCAAGCTCGAAGCGGACTTTAACGACTTCACGGAAGCCAAGAAGGATGCGGAAGCCGCCAAGGTCTCTGCCGCCGCCCGCATTGAGGCCGCCAAGAAAGCCATCGCCGAATCCACCGCCGCCCAGCCCGGGCTCGAAGCCGCGCTGAAGAAGGTGCAGGGAGAGCAGGCCGGACTGGAAACCGCCATCAAGCCCACACGCGAGGCTGACGCCGCCGCCGCTGCCAAAGTGAACGAGCAGAAGGCCATCATCACCACCAAGGAGGCCGAAATCGCCGCAGCCACCAAGACCAAGGACGAAGGCATCGCCGCAGCCAAGAAGGCGGCGGAAGGCATCGCCAAGCTCATCGACGGCAGGAAGAAGAGCCTCGCCGAAGTGAATGCCAAGCTCGCCGGCCCCGAGAAAACCGTGAAGACCAGACAGGATGCCACCGCCGCCAAGGAAGCCGCAGTCGCCGCCGCCAGGAAAGCCCACGCAGAGGCCACCGCAGATCTCGCCGCCAAGGCCAAGGCCGACAAGGAAGCAGAAGCCGCCCTGACCGCCGCCACCGCTGCCGAAGGCGCAGCAGACAAGGCGCTCCAGGACGCCCGTGCCCGCCAGAAGACCGCTGCCGACGCCGTGGCCGCCGCCAGGAAGGAACTGGCCGCCAAGGCCGGAGACGCCACTCTCACCGCCAAGGTGGCCGAGGCTGAAAAAGCCGCCGCAGACGTGGCAAACGCCCTCAAGGCTGCCGAGGGTGACCTCAGCGCCAAGAAGAAGGCCAAAAGCGATGCCAGCAGCGCCAAAAACACCGCCCACGCCGCCAACAACCCAGGCCAGGAAGCCAAAGCCCTGGCTGCGGTGAAATCTGCCGAGCAGCAGCTCGCCCAGGCCAAAACCGAACTCGCCACCGCCGAGAAGCAGGCTGCCCCGCTGCGCGCCCAGCGCGAGGCCATCCAGAAGGAAATCGAAGCCCAGGGCAAGGCCCTCGCTGAAAAGCAGGCCGCCCCTGCCGCCCTGGAAAAAGCCCTCGCTGAAAAGATTGCCCCGCTGAACGCCGCCATCGCCGCCGCCAAGGCCGCGCTGCCACCGCTGGAGCAGGCCTACGCCGCCGCCCATGGCAAGCTGGACGCCGAGCAGAAGGTGCTGGACGCCAAGAAGGCTGAAGTTGCGAAGGCAAACACCGACTTTGAAGGCGCGAAAAAGAAGAAGACCGACGCCGAGGCCTCCATCGCCGCCGCCACCAAGGAGATCCCTGAAAAGGACAAGATCATCGCCGAAGCCACCGCCGAACTTGCCAAGCTACAGCCGCAACTTGAGCCGATGCGCACCAAGGTGAAGCAGATGAACGACCAGTATCTCACCATGCTGCCGAAGTGATCTCAAGGCACGTATGATTGGCAGACCGTGAATCGTTCTTGCGCGGCGTCGAAAGCGCCAGCGCTCACGCAGGCACGGCAGCGCCTTGGAACCGAAAAGCAGCGGAGGCAAGACAGCCTCAGGCTGCCCGAAGGGTGAGCGCAGCGAATCAATCAATGGTGTGACAAGACTCGGAGCGGTACCGCTTTCGAAGATGTGCCGGAGGTGCGCTGCCCCAGTGCGCCGTCCGGCTGACGAAAAGCTGTGTCGCACTTGCAGGCTTGCGCCATGCATCTCTGCCACACGCACTCCAAGACGCCGTCGCCGGGTGCGCACACCCAGCTACAAACAGCCTTTTTTTGCCCATGCCTCAATAAAACATCTAGACATCCGGGACATGTCGCTGCTACAGGCCGTGCACTCATGAGCGCCTATCAGGTCACCCGCGAAGGTCAGAATCTTGGATCCTTTGAAGCCGAGCAAATTCAGGAAGGTCTGCAAAACGGCCAGTTTCTGCCCAGCGACTGGGGCTGGCAGGCAGGCATGTCCGGCTGGAAGGGACTGGCTGAAATTTTCGGCAGCTCTCCGGCCACGCAGACCAAAGCACCCTTATCTTCCCTCAGCGCCTTGGTCAGGAGATCCCCGGCCTCAAAGCCGACTGACAGCCTGAATCCCTACGCGGCCCCATCCTCCACCGTCCTAGCGGCGGCAGGCGACACCAAGGGCACCGTGCCTTTCGCTGTGATCGAGGAACTCACGAACACCCGGTCTTGGGTGCGTACCATTGCCGTCCTGCTGTGGATCAGTTTCTCGTTGCTGACTCTGGGCTGCCTTGTCATGGGCGGCGCAGGACTGATCGGACTCATGTCCAAACCGGGCATCGGCCCAGTGGGCGGCCCTGAGTTGATCATCCTGTTTGTCATGTACGGAATCTTTGGCTCGCTGACTTACTATCCCGCCAGGAAACTGAGCAAGTATGCGGCAAACATTGCCAGCCTCGAGAAATCTCAGTCGTTCACCGATTTGACCTCAGCACTCACGGAGCAGCGCCGTGTCTGGAAGTTCACCGCCACGATCCTGATCATTTACCTGGCCATCGTGCTTGTCGCAACCGTCGGAAGCGCTCTGGTCAGCTTCGTTCGCTGATCCCCTCCCCCGGCGCATTCCCACGCAGGAACACTTGAATTGCAGGAGGAAGGGAGGCATGGAGACAACGCGCCCAACCATGAAGCCCTACTACATCACCACCGCCATCGACTACACCAACGCGCCGCCGCACATCGGCCACGCTTATGAGAAGGTGCTGGCAGACGTCATGGCCCGCTTCCAGCGGCTCAACGGGCGTGAGGTGTACTTCCTCACCGGCGTGGACCAGCACGGCCAGAAGGTGCAGAAGAGCGCCGACAAGGCCGGGCTCTCCCCGCAGGAATTCGTCGATGGCGTGACGCGGCACTTCACCGCACTGTGGGACAAGCTGAACGTGCGTTACGACGGCTGGGCCGCCACCACCGACACCAAGCACAAGCTCGTGGTGCAGGCCATGCTGCAAAAGCTGCACGACGCCGGCCAGCTTTACAAAAAGAGCTACGCCGGATTCTACTCCGTACGCCAGGAGCAGTTCCTCACCGACAAGGAACGCGGCCCGGATGGCAGCTACGGCGAGGAGTGGGGCGAAGTCGTCGAGATCCAGGAGGAAAACTGGTACTTCCGCCTCAGCGACCACGTCGAGTGGCTCAAAAACTACATCCGTGGCAATCCCGATTTCATCTACCCGCCGCACCGCGCCAACGATGTGCTCAACTCGCTGGAAGGAAACGCGCAGGACCTCTGCATCTCCCGCCCGGTGGAGCGCCTGAGCTGGGGCATCCCGCTGCCGTTTGATGAAAAATTCGTCAACTACGTGTGGTTCGACGCATTGACGAATTACATCAGCTTTGCCGGCTATCTGGCCGATGAAGTGGGCAACGAGGGCCTGCCACAGTTTGAGAAAATCTGGCCTGCAGATGCCGAGATCATCGGCAAGGACATCCTCGTCCCCGCTCATGCCGTTTACTGGCCCATCATGCTGCATGCGCTCGGCTTCCCGGACGAGCAGATCCCCAAGCTCGTCGTGCATGGCTGGTGGAATGTGAAGGGTGCCAAGATGAGCAAGAGCCTGGGCAACGTGATCGATCCGAACGTGCTCTCAGACACTTTCACGCCCGATGGCCTGCGCTACTACCTCATGCGCGACATCGCCACCGGCTACGACGCCGATTTCAGCGGCGAGCGCATCGAGATGTCTTACAACAAGGAGCTGGCCGGCGGCCTGGGCAACCTGCTCAACCGCTCCATCAACATGGCGCAGAAGTACCGCAATGGCGTGCTTAACCCCGGCGACTACGATGACGAGATCAATCAAGCCCTGCGCCAGACTGTGGCGGAGGCCGTGCCGCTTTATCTCGAAAAGATGAACGGCTGGGACATCCACGAAGGCATCGCCGCCGCGTGGAAGATCGTCACCCATGCCAATGCGTATGTGGACAGCACCAAGCCCTTCGGCCTAGCGAAAGATCCCGCGCAGGCAGCCCGCCTGGACAGCGTGCTCTACCACCTGGCGGAGGCCTTCACGCACGTCACCGTCCTGCTCAATCCCATCATGCCCACCGCCATGGCCACCGCCCGCGCGCAGATCGGCTGGCAGATGCCGGAAGGCTTCAAGGTCAGCGACCTCAAGTGGGGCCTGCTGCCCAGCGGCCACCAGCTCGGCACCCCTGTGCCGCTGTTCCCGAGGCTGGAGATTGCGGAGGAGAAGAAGTAAGAGAGCACTCCGGCCGTAGGTTGGGTGTGTTTGGCGCGGGATACTTTCTTCATCGCCCAAACGCCCCTCCGCCAAACCGCCCGACTGCGAGGACGTTCGTACGCCGGGATGCTTGCAGCACGCTCGCAGACGGCCGGGCTGTCGCCGCACTCCGCGCTCGACATCGCCACGCCGCATCCCGTAATCTCGCGGGATGTTTCTCGTACGTAGTCTCCTCATACCCCTCGCATTCGCCTCCGGCCTGTATGCACAGCCGGCGGCGATGAAGACGCGCGAGTTCAAAGTCGATTTCGATTTGCGTGAGATGGGCCGCAGCTTGAAGGCCCCAGAACAGCCAGATCCGGCTGCAGGGGGCGATCCCTTTGGACCGCCAGCAGCCCCCGCCGCAGGCACGGATCCCTCTGGCCCGAAGCGCAAACTCTTTCGGCCCGCCAAACCGCCGCCAATCCCGACTTCGAAAGATGTTTTGACGCAGATGGGCATCAGCTTTCCCGAAGGCTCCACGTCGTTCTATGACAGCCGCACCAACATCCTGCGCGTGCACAACACCCCTGAGATGCTGCAGCTCATCGAGGCGTTCTTTGACTCCACCGGCGAAGGCTTTCCGCGCGACATCGTTTACACGCTCACCGTCGTCGAAGGTCCGGGAGAAATCATCCGCCAGGCAAATGCCGCCGCCGCACGCACGGCGGATGCCAGCGCAGAATTCCGCAAGCTGCTGGATCAGGCGCAACAACCCGCATCCAAGGTGCGCATCGTCAGCGATGCCTGCGTGCCCGCCAAGTCCGGCACCCGCGCCACCGCCGAAGCCGCGCAGGAGCGCATCCACACCACCGGGCTGACCTTTGACGCGCAGGGCCACGCCACCCTGAAACGGGAAATGCAGCCCCTGGGCTTGGAGCTCGAGCTGGAACCTGTCATCGGTGCCGACGGCATCACGCTCAGCACGTCCGTGCTTCTGCGGCTGAATCTGGCCGCCCCGCAGCTCCAGCCTGTCAGCATCACCGATCCTGGCACCGGCAAAGCGGCCGAGTATGCCACGACCGACTTCTTTCATGCGGAGTTTGCCACGGCCATCACCAGCCTCAGTGGCAGCACCAAGCTGATCGGCATCGCCGCGCCTCTGGGAAAGGGCGGTGCGCGGGAGGACCGTCTGTGTGCCGCCTTTCTCACCGGCACGATTCATGTGCAGGAGCCTGTGCAGGCCCCGGAAGCGCCACCGCCACCACCCACCGCAGCGCCCGCAGGAATGCAGGCCACCGACCTGCCTGTGCCGGACGGCTTGTTCACGAATCACTGGAGCTGGCCCGCACGGCCGCTGCAGGAATGGCTGGAGTCCCAGGGCGTCCCCGCCTCCAAAGGTGCCAGCGCGGTGCAGCAAAACGGCGTGCTGCACATCATCAACACGCCGGCCAACATCGAGCGCATCGCTGCGCTGGCTGACACAGAGCTGGAAAAAGCCCCCAAGACCATCTCCTGCATGCTGCACACCGTGCAGGCCCCCGCCGCCTTTCTGCGCGGGCTCGCCCAAGCCTCAGCTGTCACCAGCGACCATGCCGCACTCTGGGCTCAGGTGGAGGCCGCCGTGGCACGGGGGGAAGGCCGCTTCATCGACTCCCTTTACGTGGAGACCCAGCCCGAGGCGCGTGCCAAGCAGGTGAGCGCCAGCGAATGCCTGCATGTGGAAGAGTTTGGCCTGGATGCCAAAGGCCGCGCCATCCCGGGCATCGCCTACCGCAATGTCGGCTCCACTTTCGAGGTCGAGCCCACGCTGAACTACGACGGCCGCACGGTGAATATTGAGTTCTCCTATGAGCTGCACCCCGCCCAGCCTGCCATGCGCCGCGAGGCGTTTCGCGATCCCGCCTCCGGGCTGCGTTTTGACCTGCCCGTCGCAGATTTCCACTCCAACCACACGGTCACCGGCCTCATCATGACCAAGGGCGGCACGCGCCTGATCAGCCTCTACCAGCCCACCGGACGCGCTGCCGAAGGCCTGCTGTGGGCCACCTTTTTGAAATGCGATGTGGTGCCGCAGGTGCGCCCGCCGCAGGGCAGCCTCCACCCGGCTGCCCCCATCGCCCCGCCCGATCCCAGCTCATGGCACACCCAGACATTCAAAGTCCCGCCTGATTTCCTGTCTTCCGCAGGCTCGTTTGATTCCTCGCCCTCAGAGGACAAAAGCAGCAAAGAGCCGCGCACCGCACGCTCCGTGCTCGAATCTGCCGGCATTCCTTTTCCCCAGGGTGCCAGCGCCATTTATGACCCCAAGCGTTCCATTTTGATCATCCGTAACACCCGGAGAAATCTGGACTTGGTGGAGGCTTATGCATGCGACTTCTGCATCCGAACGCCCAGCTCCATCGCCTACACCGCCCAGGTGTTTCAGGGCCCCGGCCCGCTGCTGCGCCAGCTCACGGCGCAGGCCGCTGGCAAGTGCGGCCACCGCGCCGAGCTCGATACCCTCCTCGCCGCCGTGAAAGCGGGCACGGTGCAGCCGCTCAGCACCGCACGCATCGAAACCAAGTTTGGCACACAGGCCACCACCACCGAGGCGCACACGCACACGAATCTCAGCGAGGTGAAGGTGAATGACAAAGGCGAAACCAAGATCGTTCAGGACACGCGCCAAGTCGGCCTCACTCTCTCCATCGAGCCTGCTGGCAGAGCCGATGGCCGCGTGATTGAGTCCGCCCTCAAGCTGGAATTCCACCCCACCGAGCCACTGGAGCATCGGGAGCATATCCTCGACTCGCAGGGCCGCAGCCTGGAGCTGCCGCTCACGGATTACCAGGTCGTCCACCTCACCACCGGCACCCTCATTCCCAGCGGCGCAGCTCGTTTGGCGGGCCTGTGGAAACCCACGGGCAAACCCGAGTTCGAGCAGGAGGACACCCTGCAGCTGCTCATCCTCACCTGCGATCAGCTTTGGTTGGAGCCGTAAAGACGCACGAGGACGCCCCAGCCTGCCGCCCCCACTTTTTCGCACCTTTTTGCGCCCCTTTGCGGCCATCCTCTTCGCATTCCCTTCCGTCCCCAGTCTTCCCCCTTGCGCCCCCCGCCCTTCTGGCTATGACCACAGCAGCAACCTTGATGAAGAAAGCCCTCCTCGCCCTCGAAGACGGCCGGGTGTTTGAAGGCACGGCGTTCGGCGCCGATGCCACCCACACCGGCGAAATCTGCTTTAACACCTCCATGAGCGGTTATCAGGAGGTTCTCACCGATCCTTCCTACCGTGGTCAGATCGTGACCATGACCTACCCCATGATCGGGAACTACGGCGTGAACCCGCTCGACATGGAGAGCGACCAGCCCCACGTGCGTGGCTTTGTCATCGAGGAGCTCTGCGACGTGCCCAGCAACTGGCGCAGCACTCAGAGCCTGGACGCCTATCTCAAGCAGTGGGGCATCCCCGGCATCCAGGGCGTGGACACCCGCGCCCTCACCAGCCACCTGCGCTCCCGCGGGGCCATGCGCGCCGTCATCACAACCACCGCCACGGCGGAGGAGGCCGTGAAGCAGGCCGCCAGCAGCCCCACCATGGAAGGCAGCGACTTCGTCAAGGAGGTGACCACCAAGGCCCCCTACCTCTGGGACCCCGAGAGCACCGAGAGCGGCGACTGGGACATCCCCAGCCCCTCCCAGAACCGCGAGCCCGGCGCCGATGGCGTGGTGCGCCACCCCCTTCCCGAGGCCAAGCACCACATCGTGGCCTATGACTTCGGCGTGAAGCGCAACATCCTCCGCCGCCTGCGCCAGCAGGGCTTCCGCGTGGACGTGGTGCCCGCCACCACCAGCGCCAAGGACGTGCTGGCCAAGAATCCGGACGGCATCTTCCTCTCCAACGGCCCTGGCGACCCCGCTGCGCTCGACTACATCCACAAGGAAGTGAAGGAGCTCATCGGCAAGAAGCCCATCTTTGCCATCTGCCTGGGACACCAGATCCTCGGCCACGCCTACGGCGGCAAGACCTTCAAGCTCAAGTTCGGCCATCGCGGCGGCAACCAGCCCGTGAAAGACCTGCGCAACGGCAAGGTGTCCATCACCAGCCAGAACCACGGCTTTGCCATCGACCCCTCCTCCCTGCCCAGCAACGTCGAGGTGACGCACATCAACCTCAACGACGGCACCGTGGAAGGCATGCGCCACCGCGAGGCCCCCGTGCTCAGCGTCCAATACCACCCCGAAGCCGCCCCCGGCCCGCACGATGCGAAGTACTTCTTCTCGGAGTTTGCCCGCATGGTGGAGACGGGAAGATAAGAAGCCGCCTCATCCAAGCAGGATCAAAAAAATGATGCCGCAGCCACCGCGCTGCGGCATTTTTTTTGCCGCCTTGCTTTGCCTTCAGTTTCTCCAGCAAAGACGCCGCCGTGTCCGCGTGCTTCAACACCCCGCAGCTGAAATGCGGAACCATGCGTGCTTGCGGAGTGCGCGGAATGACTACCGCGCTCCGCAGCGTCCTCTACACCGCGATCTCTGCCTTGATGCTCGGATGCGGGTCATAGCCTTCCAGGGTGAAGTCCTCGAATTTGAAGGCGTCGATTTCCTTAACCGCCGGATTCAGCTTCATCACGGGCAGCGGGCGGCAGTCACGGGAGAGCTGGAGTTTGGCCTGCTCCAGGTGGTTTTTGTAGAGGTGCAGGTCGCCAAAGGTGTGGACGAATTCGCCGGGCTGGAGGTCGCAGACCTGGGCCACCATCATGGTCAGGAGGGCGTAGCTGGCGATGTTAAACGGCACGCCAAGGAAGAGATCCGCGCTGCGCTGGTAGAGCTGGCAGCTCACACGGCCGCGATCCACAAAGAACTGAAACAAGCAGTGGCAGGGCGGCAGCGCCATCTTCTCGATGTGCGGCACGTTCCACGCGCTGACGATGTGCCTGCGGCTGTAGGGGTTCGTTTTGATGCCATGGATCAGGCGGGCGATCTGGTCATGCGTCTCCGCCTCCGGCGCGCCCTGCCAGCGGCGCCACTGCGCGCCGTAAACGGGTCCGAGATCGCCGTTTTCATCCGCCCATTCGTCCCAGATGGTGACTTTGTTGTCCTGCAGGTATTTGACGTTGGTGTCGCCTTTGAGAAACCACAGCAGCTCATGGATGATGGAGCGCAGGTGCAGCTTCTTGGTGGTGACGAGCGGAAAGGTGGTGCTGAGGTCGTAGCGGCTCTGCTCGCCAAAGACGGAGTATGCGCCCGTGCCAGTGCGGTCCTCACGGTAGCTTCCGTGTTCGAGTACTTTGCGCAGCAGGCGGTGGTATTCTTCCATCGGCAAGCCATAGCGGGCTGCGCGGGGGATGCAATTGCGGGAATGAGGAATGCCGGAGGGGTGGCCGCAAAGAGACACAAAAAAAACAAAAAGCCGGAGGCATGAGCGGACCACCACAGCCTTACTTCACCACTCCACTTTTGCGTCTTTTTGCGCCTCTTTGCGGCCATCCTCAAGTTGCGCAGCAGCCTCTTTCCTCCGATGCTATCCCCATGGCCGACCTGCCTGATGATCCTGCGCTACGCACACGCATGCAGAGACTCCGCATCCGTGAGGAGGATCTGGAGGAGGATTTTATTCGTGGTGGCGGGGCGGGCGGACAGAAGATCAACAAGACCAGCTCCACCGTGGTGCTGCGCCATGTGCCCAGCGGCATCGAGGTGCGCTGCCAGCGCGAGCGCTCGCAGTCGCAGAACCGACTCATCGCCCGGCAGGAGCTGTGCGACCGGCTGGAGGCCGTGTTTAAAAACGCGCAGATGGAAATCCAGAACGACCGCGAAAAACTGCGTCGCCAAACCCGTGCCCGCCCCCGGGGCCTCAAGCGCCGGTTCGTGGCAGGAAAGAGACACCGTGCCGGGATCAAGGAAGGACGTGGGCGGGTGAGCGGGGAGGAGTGAGGGATGGCTAAGGGAGGCCTGGGTGCAATGAGCGCGGTAAAGGACGAATGAGTAAGCACGAATGACGAATTTCGCTCCTGGAGTATTTGCGGCACTTCCACCTGTCGAAGGTAGCTACCCTTGGCAGGTGGCCCACCTTAGGATTTTGGTATTCGGCATTCATTCGGTATTGATTCGCTGTCGCTCACCCCTTCGGGCAGCCTATGGCTGTCTGTCTCGCTGCGCTCGGCTCGGATTTACTCATTCGGCATTCTGATCCCTCTTGCCTCCCGCCCTGCGCGAGGCATGGTCCGCGCTCCCCACCCATGAAAGCGCTTGTCCTTACAGCCCCCTCTGAGTTCAACTACGACACCAGTTTCCCCGACCCCACGCCCGCCGCTGGCGAGGTGCTGGTGAAGGTGGCGGCCTGCGGCATCTGCGGCAGCGACATCCACGGTATGGACGGCCGCAGCGGCCGCCGCCAGATGCCCATCGTCATGGGCCATGAAGCCGCCGGTGAAATCATCGCCCTGGGCGAAGGTGTGGAAGGCTGGAAGCTGGGCGAACGTGTGACCTTTGACTCCACCGAGTACTGCGGCGAGTGCGAGGAGTGCAAAGCCGGATTCGTCAATCTCTGCCCCAACCGCAAAGTGCTGGGCGTCTCCCCCGGTGAATACCGCCGCCACGGCTGCTTTGCCGAAAAGATCGCGCTGCCCACACGCATCCTCTACCGCATCCCGGACGAGCTTTCCTATGAGAAGGCCGCCTTTGCCGAGCCCGTGTCCATCGCCCTGCACGCGGTGAATCTGGCCGATGGCATCGAAGTGGGCGAAGCCTTCACTCAGGACGGCGAGGAAGAGTCGTGCGAAGCCAAGGAATGCGGCCATGACTGCGGCTGCGACAGTGAAGAGGAAGCCAAGGGCGGCACCGCCGTGGTGGTGGGCGCAGGACTGATCGGCCTGCTCGTTGTCCAGGCGCTCAAGGCACGCGGCTGGGAAAAAGTCATCGCCGTGGATCTGGACGACAGCCGTCTGGAACTCGCCCGCAAGCTGGGCGCGGAAGAAACCTTCAACGCCAAGCAGGAAGGCCTGGCCATGCACATCCGCAAGATCTGCGGTGGCGACGGCGCGGACGCCAGCTTTGAAGTGGTGGGCGCAGGCGCGCCTCTCGACCTCGCCATCCGCTGCGTGCGCAAAGGCGGCCAGATCGTGCTCATCGGCAATCTGCAGCCCAACACCCCCTTCCCCCTTCAGGAAGTCGTCACCCGCCAGCTCACCATCAAGGGCTCCTGCTCCTGCGCAGGTGAGTACCCCGAGGCGATCCGCCGCATTCAGGACGGCAGCATCCAGGTGGAGCCCCTGCTCAGCGCCGTGGCCCCGCTGGCGGAAGGCGCCGGCTGGTTCAAGCGCCTCTATGACAACAAGGAGGGCCTGCTCAAGGTCGTGCTGCTGCCCGCGTGATTTTCCACCTCGTCTGCCATGATCCGCCTCTTCCTGCTCCTTTCCCTGCCTTTGTACATCCTCGACCAGCTCAGCAAGAGCTGGATCGTGCAGAATTTCAAACTCTACGAAACGGACAAGGAGGTCATTCCTGGCATCTTCTGGCTGCACCATGCGTCCAACACGGGCGTGGCCTTTGGCATGTTCAACGGCACGCAGTATGCCAACTACGCCTTTGCCACCGTCTCGCTCGCTGCGCTGGTCTTCATCTATGTGATGCATGGCAAAGGCCTGTTTCCCGGCAGGCTGAGCCGCACCGCAGTAGCCCTGCTGGTCTCCGGCATCTTTGGCAACCTCACCGACCGCCTCTTCCGCAACCACGACGGCGGCAAGCTTTTTGACGGCACCTTCTTCGACGGCTACGTCGTGGACTTCCTGCGCTTCGACTTCGGCTTCTGGCCCTTCCACCCCTGGCCCTCCTTCAATGTGGCGGACTCATGCGTCGTGTGCGCCGCCATCCTTCTAGCGCTGGCTTCGTTTGTGGAGACTCCGCCGACGCAAGCGAAGAAGGCCTGAGGTAGCGCGGGCGATGCCTCGCTATGCCCGCCCTTCGGGCAGCCAGCGGCTGGCTATCTTCGCTACGCTACGGTTCCTGCCCGTAGCGGGCGCTCTCTTCACGGGCAGGATTGCCCGTTCTACGCCTGGCCATCCTTGCGCAGTACGCACATTTGGAGTGCGGCTGCCGCTTTCGAACGTCTCCTGAGTTGCGCAAGGTGAAGCAGCCTACGCATGCCATGGAGCCATTGGCGGAGGTCTCCCCATGGCAGGCAATCCATGGCAAAGCCTGCAGAAAGCGGTGGCTGCGCTTGTTCCTCGCTGCGCGACCGCATCTCCAAAACTTCACCCATCCACCGGCACCGCAGACCAGCGGTAGATGCCATCAAACCATGACAAGCTGCCGGGAGGGCTCGCTTTGCGGCGGATCTCCACCCACAGAAATCCGCCTTTGCGGCGGAGGGTGACATTCACGTCCTTGGCATTGTCCGGCACATCCGCCTCCGAGAAGACGGCCTGTGCGGTGCTTTCCTCCCCGCTCTTCTTCACCGCCTCGGCAGGCACCTGCCCGGCCAGATCTGCGCCCTGGCCTTCGATGACGCGCGTGCAGGAGAGGTTCACGCGCAGTTTGCCATCCTTCGCCTGCCGGATGCTCACATGCCCGCCGAAGCCGTCGTCATACTCGCCATCCCAGGAGGAGCTCTTCAGCACCGCCTCCTGCTGGAGGAAGCCGTACGCCGCCGCCGTGGCCTGCGCCAGCTTGAGCCAGTATTGCGAGTCCTTTTCCGCTGCGGGTGTCTCCTTGCCTGAGGGGAATGGCTGCGCCGGCCTGGCCTTGGCAGGTTCCGGGGTCTGGTAGGCGATCTTCATCCAGCGTCCCAGCAGTGCCGGCCAGCGTGCCTTCCAGTCCGCAGGCACCGTTTTATCCACCCCCGGCCAGTTGTGGGCAGCCTCCTTCAGGGCTGTGCTCAGCCGCTCCTCAGCAGCCTGGGCCTCCTTGCGGGCCAGCTGCAAGCGCTTCTCCTCGCTCACGCGGCGGTAGCTGCCCAGGATGCCCGGGTCCTGCGGCATCTTCTGCCCAGGCTTGAAGAGGACCTCCATTTTCGATTCGCCGCCCTTGGCGATGAAGTAGGAACCACGGTCCTGCCCCTCATCCACCACGGCGGCAAAGGTGATCACATTGTCTTTGCGGTTCCCCTGCCCCGTCCACACACCGGTAGAGCCCGGCTCTGAGGCCCAGCGTGTGGTCACCTCCACACCCGTGGCGGAGGTCTGGCGCAGCGTCAGGTAGCGCATGCCCTCCTCATCATAGTAGCAGGCCGTGGTCAGAGGCTCGGCGCCATGCACGCAGACCGCTGCGAGAAGAAGTGCCAGAACCGAACCCTGGAGTGACTGCAGGTGTGTTTGCATGGAGGCCCACTCTCAAAGGAGACGCAATCTGCGCAAGAATTAGAAAAAGCGATTTTCGGCCTTCTCTATAATGATCGTATTTTTCGAATAATTACCCCAGAGAGGCCGAAAATTATTTCATTTCCGTGTTTTCCAAGGCCGATTTTCGACACGCTCGCAACTTTGCGAGCTTCAATCACCTCGTATAACCTATTGAAAATGAACCGATTGTATAATTTCTATACAGTCTTATTTATCATTTTTACAAATATTTGATTAATTTCTGATATGGCTGTTGCACGCTCTATAATTTCTGTTATAAATACTAGCAGAAACAAGAGCCACACACGCAGCCATGAAAACACTCATCCGCCTCGCACTCACCGTCAGCCTCCTCACAGTCGCTACCGCCGCGAACGCTCAGAATGGTTACTCTGCCGCCGGTTACTATGCAGGCCCTCAGGCGCAGGCTGCTTACGCTCAGGAACAGGCCAACGCCCAGGCTTGGGCCGCCTACAATGCCCAGCAGCAGGCCAATGCGGCCGGCTGGGCACGCTACTATGCCGACCAGGCCGCCGCCCGCCAGGCAGCAGCTCAGCGTGCCGCCGCCCCCCGCGCCACTGTGGGCAATTCCCAGATCCGCTTTGACGGCCGCTTCGCCTCCGTGGGCCAGACCGCCCCTCAGGCCCTTCAGTTCGCCGTTTACGCTGCCAACACCCTCCAGAACAAGCCCTACGTGCTGGGTGCCGGCCATCGCAACATTGAGGACAGCGCCTATGACTGCAGCAGCAGCACTTCTTATGTCCTCATGAAGGCAGGATTGCTGAACCGCTGCCTGTCCAGCAAGGAGTTCGCCAACTATGGCGAGCCTGGGCAGGGCCGCTTCATCACCATCTGGGTGAAGCCTGGCGATCACGTTTTCATCACCATCTGCGGTCTTCGCATGGACACTTCCGGCCAGGTTGCTGGCGAAGGTCCCCGCTGGCGCACCCAGGGCCGCAACTATGCTGGCTTCACCCCTCGCCATCCTGTTGGCTTTTAATTCTCATTTTTGTGACTCGATTCTCACACCCATAAACAAAGCTTCACTCAAATCTGAATCTCATCACCTGAATAATCCCAAAAATCTCAAATCTACGAATCATATGAAGACCATCGCCACCACCGCCTCCTCTTCCTCCACCGCCTCCAACAAGGAAATCACCCTCGGCTGGAACTCGATGCCTGCTTACGGCGAAGTGATGCCCCACCTGATCGGCACCGCTCACACCGACGTGAAGAGCAGCGCCAACCTCGGCAAAAAGAGCGTGCTGCAGAGCTTCTGGAGCGCTCTCAGCAACATCCGCTAAGCCAGGCAACCCCGGGGCTGGCGCACCCTTCACCTTGCGCTCTGCATGGCCGCTGGTATTGGCTGTTTCTCCACCCACCACGCATGCAGGTCCTCCGCTCCATCGATGCCCTTTCCACCCTCCCCGGCCCCCTCGCGCTGGCCGTGGGTGTTTTTGATGGGATCCACCTCGGGCACCAGGAGGTCATCCGCGCGGCCCAGGAGCACGCCACGCAGCACCACGGCACAGCCGTGGTCGTGACCTTTGACCCGCACCCGACGCAGGTGCTGCGCCCCGGCTCCGCCCCGCGGCTGCTCTGCGGCCCGCGCCACCAGCAGCACCTTCTCTCCCAGGCGGGCATCGCCTGCCTGCTGGCCTGCCCCTTCACCGCCGAGACGGCCAAGACGCCCGCGCGCGACTTCATCCGGCAGCTGGTGCAGGCAGCACGCCCGCTGGGCTGCATCTCGGTGGGCTACACCTGGAGTTTTGGCCATGGGCGCGAAGGCAACATCCACCTCCTCATGGAGATGGGGCAGGAGCACGACTTTGCCGTGTATGGCGTGCCGCCTTTGAAAATCGACTCCCAGGTGGTCAGCAGCACCCTGATCCGTGAAGCGGTGTCCCGGGGTGACCTGCACAAGGCCGCCACACTGCTGGGCCGCGACTACGCCGTGTTTGGCACCGTCATCGAAGGCCAAAAGCTGGGCCGCCAGCTCGGCTTCCCCACGGCGAATGTGGATGTGGAAAACGAGCAGCTCCCGCCGCTGGGAGTGTATGCCGTGGAGGCGCTCGTCGGCACGGAGTGGCTGCCAGGCGTGGCCAATCTGGGCCGCCGCCCCACCGTGGCCGCAGACGCCGAGCCCTCCCTGGAAGTGCACCTGCTCGACTGGCGCGGCGACCTTTATGGCAAGGACCTGGAGGTGCGCTTCAAGCGCCACCTGCGCAGCGAGATGAAGTTTGCCGGGCTGGATGAGCTGAAGGCGCAGATCGCGCGGGACATTGCGGCGGCAAAGTAGACCAGTTGCGCCGCAACTGGACAACTTGCCGGACTACTTTGTTTTCGGCTTCGGCGCTTCCTGCTTGGGATGGCCTTCCAGCTTCACCACGCTGACGGCTGTTTCCGTGGGAAAATCCGCAGGCACGGCGGCGGTGCGCTCCACGCTGCCGGTGGCGGCCCATTCGGTGCCGCGCTGCAGGAGGGTGTAAAAGCCGCGGTCCAGCATGGAGTAGTCCGCATGGCCGAGTGTGGTATGAAATACCCGCCCCTTGTGGTAGCCGAGCACCATGTTGTTGGGCTCGCTCACCGCCGTGAGGTCGGAGACGGCCGTGGTCAGCACATCCACATTTTCCGCTGGGCCGCGCAGCTTGCTGTAGAGCTCGTCCTTGGCGTGCAGCCAGCGCTTCGGCAGACCGCGCGTGATCGGGTGGTCGGGATTCTGAATTTCGACGATGAACTCGTGCTGCGGACCGTGCGCACCGCCGTTGCCCGCCACGGTGTCGCGGAAGAGCTTTCCATCTTTCACATAGAGCCAGGGGCCGGACTTTTCATTGCGACCGCCCCAGCCGCCGACCCCGATCATGTCATTGTATTCCTTCCACTCGGGGAAGGAATTGTTGGCGGCATGGATGGAGACAAAGCCGCCGCCGTCCGCCACGTACTTGGTGAAGACATCACGCACATTCTGCGGCCAGGGCTCGCCGTTGTAGTTGCTCACCACGGCCGCGTAGTCGCTGAACATGGGCTTCCAGGCATGCCAGGCCTCTTTGGGCGAGCCTTTAGGCGGCGTGGTGCTCACCTCCACAGCAAAGGCTCCGCTGCTCTCCAGCGCGTTCTTCAGCACGGGCGTGGTGATCTCCCACTTGTGGTTGTTCTGGCCGTCCACGATGAGGACTTTGAGCTTGTCTGCAGCGTGCGCGCAGGCGGCGGCGCCAAGGAGAAGGGTGCAAAGGATGGTGCGCATGGTGGTGCCGTTGCTATCAGCCCCTCACAATTTTGGCAAGAACGAACATCTGGAGCACCCCGTAATTCATCTTGACCCCCGGTGCAGACACCACCCACACTGAGGTGTCCCTCGATGCCCCTGATCGCCTCCTGTTTCATCTACTTCGCGCTGCTGCTGCTGCTCGCGGTCGTTTCCGCTGCGGAAACTGCCATCCACAGCGCGCGCGACATCGAGGCGCAGCTGCTCGCCGCCGGCGAGGGCGCCGTGGCGCAGAGGCTGCGCGCCATCACCGCCAATCCTTTTGCGCAGCTGCACCGCACCCTGCTGCTCTCTGCGGCGCTGAATCTGGCGCTCGCGGCGCTCGGGCTGTGGATGGTGACGGGGCCGCTGCGTGACTGCGGCTGGAATGTGTGGCTTTCATCATCCGTGATATTTTTGGCAACGGTCCTGCTAGGAGACATGGCTCCTAAATTTTTTGCCGCCCGCAATCCCTCCGTGGTTCTGCTCGGCAGCCTGCGTTTGCTGCATCCGCTGCGCAACGTGCTCGACCCGCTGGCGCTGCTCGTTGACCGCACCACGGACGTGCTGCTGCAAAAATTTGTCACCCGTCACATCAAGGTGCGCATGCCCGTGACGCGGGATGAATTTGAAACCCTGGTGGAAATGCGCCAGGAGCAGGGCCTGCTGGACAGCGATGAGAGCGCCATGATCCATGAAGCGCTCGACATCGAGGCGCTGACCGTGCGCGACTGCATGATCCCGCGCGTGGACCTCCCGCTCATGAGCAGCGAGGACCCGCCGCAGAAGACCGCCGCCATCCTGGAAAAGTCCTCCGGCCGTTTTGTCATCGTTTATGGCGAGACCCCGGACTCGGTGGAGGGCGTGATCGACACCAGCGCGTGGAAGCTGGCAAACCGCCCTGAGTGGCGCACGCTGCTGCGCACGCCGGCCTTTGTGCCGGAAACCATGCCGGTGCTCGAAGCTCTGCAGCACCACCTGCACCAGGACGGGCAGCCGGTGCTCATCGCGGATGAATACGGCGGGCTGGAGGGCATGATCACCCGCCGGGAGATCGCCGACTGGCTGCTCTATGAGGCCGCGCCCTGGCATGGAGAGACCTCGGAGATCCGCGACCTGGGCAACGGCCGCTACCTGCTGGATGGCGGCACGCGGCTGGACCACCTGTACCAGGAGCTGGGCGTCAGTCTGCAGGAAGATGGCATCGACACCATCGGCGGCCTGGTCTTCAACCAGCTCGGGCATGTGCCCAAGCAGGGGGAACGCATCAGCAGCGACGCCGCAGACATCAAGGTGCGCCGCATCGTGCGCGCCCGCATCCAGGAGGTGGAGCTGCGCCTCAAACCCAAACCTGCCGAAGCCGCCAGCGCCGGCTGAGCCCCACCACCCCCGACTGCATGACCTGGCTCCTGCTTTTTCTCTGCCTTGCCCTTTCCTTCATGCTCTCCGGCCTGGAGAGCGCGGTGATGGCCGTCAGCCGCGTGCGTGTGCGCCACGCCGCCAGCGCCGGAGACCGCCGTGCACGCGGCCTGCTGCCGCTGCTGGAGGACCGCGATGCCCTGATCGGCTGCATCACGGTGGCCAATCATCTGACCAACCTCGCCGCCTTTCTGCTGATCGCCTTTCCCGTCATCCATCATGCGACTTTGTGGGGCTACGTGCTCGCCTTTGCCCTGGCGCTGCCGGTTTTCCTCATCGGCCTGGAGGTGATGCCGAAGAAGCTCTTCCGCAGCTACCCTTTCCGCTCCATGCGCAGCGTCTCGCCGCTGGTGCATCTCGTCGGTCTGGCGCGGCCGCTGTTCCGCGCCATGGCGGGCAAACAGGCCACCGATGCCGGGGAAACGCCCAGCGAGGCACGCCAGACGCGCGGGCGTGACGACCTCAAGGCGCTGGCGCAGGAGCTCGCCTCGCAGCATCAGCTTTCCGCCAATGCCACGCACCTCATCGAGCGCGTGCTCGACTACAAAAAGCTGCGCACCGCCGACATCATGCAGCCGCTGACGCGCAGCATGGCGCTGGCGGCGGAGATCCCGCTGAGCACCGCCTTGATCGCCGCGCGCGAGCAAAACTGCACCCTGCTGCCCGTGCTGGGGGAAAGCGGCAGCTTCATCGGACTGCTGGACACCACCGACCTCCCTGCCAGCCTGCCGTCTGACCGCCTGGTGCGCCACTATATGCGCACGCTGGACACCATTCCCGGCAGCCTGCCCGCGCTGCACAGCCTGCAGCGCATGCGCAAATCCGGCCGCCGCCTCGCCATCGTGGTGGACGAAAAGCAGCAGCCCGTGGGCCTGGTCACGGAGGAGCGCCTGCTGGAGCCGCTGATGCGCTAGAGGGACGGATTTATGATTTACGATTTTTGATTTATGATTTCACGGAAGGACAGGCGTCTCGTGAAATCGGACTTCCCAAATCATAAATCGTAAATCATAAATCATAAATGGTCTCCACCCTCCGACTCGTCTTCGCCACATCGAACGCTCACAAAACAGAAGAAGTCGCCGCCATCCTCGGTGAGGGCTGGCAGGTGGAGGATCTGCGGGCACATCCGGGCGTGACGCTGGACGAGGAGACCGGAGACACCTTTGAGGCCAATGCCATCATCAAGGCCGTGAGCGGCAGCCGTGGCACCCCAGGGCTGCTGGTGCTGGCGGATGATTCCGGCCTGGAAGTGGACGTGCTGGGCGGCGCCCCCGGCGTGCGCAGCGCCCGCTACGCGGGAGAGACCGCCAATGCCGCCGACAACCGCGCCAAGCTGAAAACCGAACTGCTCAAGCTGCCGCAGGATGCCCCCTTCAGCGGGCGCTTTCACTGCTGCATGGTGCTGGCACGGGATGGCCAGGTGCTGCACGTCACCCACGGCTGCGTGGAGGGCCGCCTCCTCACGGAGGAGGTGGGCGCGGGCGGCTTCGGCTACGATGCGCTGTTCATTCCCGAAGGCTTCACGGAGACCTTTGGCGTCCTGCCTGCCGAGACCAAGAACCAGCTCAGCCATCGTGCGCGTGCGCTGGCGGCCATGAAGGAACAGCTCGCCTCATTCTCCTGAGCTCATGCGCTTGCAGATTTTCATCCTCGCTCTGGCGCTGGCAGGTTGTGCCACAACACCTCCGCCGAAACCTGCACCACCCGCCACGGGGTCAGAGCCCGGCGTCTCCGTGCCGGGCTACCCGACGCCGGAAGAGGCCGCTGCACAGCCCCAGCCGCCGCCCTCCAAGGCCGCTGAGTGGAGCGCCATCTCCCGCTTCAACGGCCAGCCGCTCCATGGCAATGCCTCGCTGATCGAGTACCAGATCGGTCACAAAAGTCAGTCCTACCAGATCCGGGTGGTGGTGTTCGACAGCCGTCAGTTTGACCTCAAGGTGATCGACCAGCCCGAAGACTGGGCGGGCGGAGGCCGCATCAAGGAAGCTATGCAGGGGGCTGCGGCCGTCGCCGGGGTGAACGGCGGATTCTTCACACGGGAATTCAAGCCCATGGGGCTCATGGTCTCTGACGGACGCCGTGTGGGCACGTGGCAGACGGGGCCGCTGCTCACGGGCGCGGTCGTTGTCAGCTCACACCTGCAGCTGCTGTGGAACAGCGAGGTGAAAGCGGATGAAGCCCATGAGCTGGTGCAGGCCGGCCCGCGGCTGGTGGATGACGGCAAGGCGGTGCCCGGGCTGGACACCCGCAAACGCAGCGCACGCACCTTCATCGCCCATGATGGCGGCACTCAGTGGCTCATCGGCACGGCGGAGGAGATCAGCCTGAGCGATCTGGCCGAACTCCTCTCCACGCCCGGACTCATGCCCGCCTTCACCGTGCAGCGTGCGCTCAATCTGGACGGCGGCCACTCCAGCGCCTTCTACTACCGCACGGTGGACGGCCGCGAGCACGTGCACCCCGGATGGAGCACGGTGAGGAATTACCTCGGCATCGTGCCGAGGTGAGGGGCGAGTCAGCGTGCCTCCACCGGCTTGAGGATGGCCCCCATCCATGCGGTGAACTGGGTCATGAAATCCGGAGGCCGTGTGTGCTTGGAGACACCTTCGTAGAGCTTCAGCGTGACGTGGGCTCCGAGGGCTTTTTCCAGATGCTCCGCATACGCTTTTGTGAGGCCGACGTTGCCCTCATGCTCCTCGGCACCGCAAAAGCAAAAGTAATGCTGGGTGGCATGCTGCGGCAGCCGTTTCTCAGCAGCTTTTGGCCCCCCAATGCCCCCGGGTGACATCAAAATGGCCCCCCGATAGGACTCTGGATACTGAGTGGCAAGATCCGCGGCCACCATCGCGCCTTGGGAGAAGCCGAACAGTCCGACCCGGGTCAGATCCACCTGCAGACCCGTGGTGAGTGTTTTCAGCCTCTCCTGAATGTAGGCGTGGTCGGCCACTGGCTCTTCGGACCACTGCTGCGTGTCATCGCCCAGGTCTGTGGTGGCGGGAAACCCGAGGATCACAGCGCCGAGGGCATCGGCCAGTTTCTGGATGGACTCCTCACTCTCTCCCGGCATGGGGCCCAGAGGCGAATAGCCGCGATACCCATGCAGCCACACCGCCACCGGCAGAGTCCCGGCGGCATCTTTGGGCACAAAGATGAAAGGCTTCGGCTTGGCCGCCTCTGAGACTGTTGCCAGCAGAAAGAAGAGGATGGTGGTGAGGAGGTGTTTCATGGGGAAAGGCGGCACAGGTGATCGCAAGCTTAACGATGCACCATTTAAGGTGCAACAACGGCCGCCGCCGCCCGAGTACGCAAAACCGCCTCCGACGGCTTGTACCGAGGGAGGCGGGTGAGGATTACTGATGTATGACTGGCGGGGCGGATCAGGCCGCGTCTTCGTCCACTCCGGCAGGCAGAGCTGGGCGCTCGGTCTCGTGGAGTTCGAAATTGCGGTTGCTGATGAAGCCGGTGCCGGCCGGGATGAGGTGACCCATGATGACGTTTTCCTTGAAGCCGCGCAGGAGGTCGGACTTGGCAAGGGTGGCAGCCTCCGTGAGCACGCGGGTGGTGTCCTGGAAGGAAGCAGCCGAGATGAAGGACTCGGTCTCGATGGAGGCCTTGGTGATGCCGAGGAGGACGGGCTCTGCTTCCGCAGGCTTGCCGCCTTCTTCGGACACACGGGCGTTTTCCTTCTCGAACTCGCCGCGGTCCACCTGGTCGCCCCAGAGGAACTCGGTGTCGCCGGTGTCGGTGATCTTCACCTTGCGCAGCATCTGGCGGATGATGATCTCAACGTGCTTGTCGTTGATTTCCACACCCTGGGCGCGGTACACTTCCTGCACTTCGTTGACGAGGTGCTCGCGGAGCGCCTGCGGGCCAAGAATTTCGAGGAGGTCATGCGGAACGACAGGACCGTCGGTGATCTGGTCGCCCTTGCTGACGTGGTCGCCGTTGAAGAGCAAGATGTGCTTGCTGCGGGGGATGAGGTGCTCCTCCTGCTGGCCGGTCTTGTTGTCGGTCACGATCACGCGGCGCTTGCCACGCACGAGTCCGCCGATTTCCACGGTGCCGTCGATACGGGCGATTTCGCAGGCGTCCTTGGGCTTGCGGGCTTCGAAAAGCTCGGCCACACGGGGAAGACCACCGGTGATGTCCTTCGTCTTGGAAGCTTTACGAGGCGTCTTGGCGATGGTAGTACCAGCCTCGACCTTCTCGTTGTTCTTCACGCTCAAGTGAGCGCCGGCAGGAATGGTGTAGCTGGCGAGGACTTCGTGAGTCTTCGGATTCACCACGACCACCTGCGGGTGGAGGTCTTCCTTGTGCTCGATGACGACGGTTTCTTCGTTGCCGGTGCTCTGGTTGACTTCCTTGGTGATGGTGATGCCCGAGATCATGTCGCGGAACTCCAGCTTACCGGCCTTCTCCGTGATGATCGGCACGTTATACGGATCCCAGGTGACGACCTGCTGGCCCTTCTTGACCTTGCCACCGTCTTCGACGGCGATAACGGCACCCGTGACCAGCTTGTGGCTTTCGAGTTCGCGACCGTCATCGTCATGGATGGAGAGGACGCCGTTCTTGGTGAGGGCGATCCAGGTGCCTTCGATGGTCTGCACCGAACGCATGTCCGTGTACTTGACGGTACCGGAGTTTTTGACGTTGATGAAGGGCTGCTTGAAGGAGCTGGTGGCGGCACCACCGACGTGGAAGGTACGCATGGTGAGCTGCGTTCCGGGCTCGCCGATGGACTGGGCGGCCACGATGCCGACGGCTTCGCCGATGCGCGCCATGCGGTGCGTGGCGAGGTGGAGGCCGTAGCACTTGGAGCAGCAGCCGCGCTTGCTTTCGCAGGTGAGCACGGAGCGGATCTTGAGCTTTTCGACACCGATCTTGGCCAGGTGGGCGGCTTCCTTCTCGGAAACGAGCTGACCGGCTTTGACGATGACGCTCTTGTCCACGGGGTCATGGATGGTCTCGCATGAGACGCGGCCATAGACGCGGGTCTTGAGGTCGACGATTTCTTCATCGCCCTGATAGATGGAAGAGAGCGTGATGCCGTTGACGGTGCCGCAGTCCTCCTCGGTGACGATGACGTCCTGGGACACATCGACCAGCTTACGGGTCATGTAACCGGAGTCAGCGGTCTTAAGGGCGGTGTCTGCCAGACCTTTACGAGCACCGTGAGTGGAGATGAAGTACTCAAGCACGCTCAGACCTTCGCGGAAGTTCGAGGTGATCGGACGTTCGATAATTTCACCGGAGGGCTTGGCCATCAGACCGCGCATGCCGGCGAGCTGTTTGATCTGCGTACGGTTGCCTCGGGCGCCCGAGTTCACCATGACGTAGAGCGGGTTGTGGTGCTTCTTGCCCTCGTTGTATTCCAGGGTGCGGAAGAGCTCGTCGGCGACGATTTCACCCACCTGCGTCCAGATGTCGATGATCTTCTGATAGCGCTCACCGTTGGTGATAATACCACGGCGATACTGCTTCTCGATTTCCTCGATCTGCTTGTAGGCGTTCTCAAGGCCACCGGCCTTGGCGGTCGGGATGACCATGTCGGTGATACCGATGGAGCAACCGGAGCGGGTCGCTTCGCGGAAGCCGAGCTGCTTGAGGCGGTCGAGCGCAAAGACGGTCTCCTTCTGGCCGAAGGTCTGGAAGCAGCGCCAGATGATGTCAGACACCTGCTTCTTGCCGACGGTGGTGTTGATGAAGCCCAGCCCTTCAGGCCAGATTTCATTGAAGAGCACGCGGCCGGCGGTGGTTTCGATCACAGCCTTGCTCGGGTCGCCATAGGGGCGCTTTGGCAGGCCGTGGTCGGGGTTGCGGAAGCGCACCTTGTCGTTCACGGCCAGGCCGCCTTCGGAGATGGCGAACTCGACTTCGGAGGCGTCGTTGAAGACCGGCACGCGGCCTTCCACATCGCCCTTCTTGCCTTTGGCGTCATGGTTCGGGAACTCACGCAGATAGGTGAGGAAGTAGCAGCCCAGAGGAATGTCCTGGGAGGGGTTCATCACGGGCTTGCCGCTGGCAGGGCTGAACAGGTTGTTCGGCGCGAGCATGAGCAGGCGGGCCTCCATCTGAGCTTCGATGGAAAGCGGGACGTGCACGGCCATCTGGTCACCGTCGAAGTCGGCGTTGTAGGCCGTACAAACGAGGGGATGCACGCGGATGGCCTCACCTTCGATGAGCTTCGGCTCGAAGGCCTGGATCGAGAGACGGTGGAGCGTCGGAGCGCGGTTGAGGAGGACGGGGTGGCCTTTGGTCACTTCGTCCAGGATGTCCCACACTTCCGGGGTGCGGCGCTCGATCATCTTCTTCGCAGAGCGCACGGTGTGCACCAGGCCCATCTCCTTGAGACGGCGGATGATGAAGGGCTCGAACAGAACGAGGGCCATCTTCTTGGGAAGACCGCACTGGTTCAGGTTGAGGTCAGGACCGATAACGATGACGGAACGGCCGGAGTAGTCGACGCGCTTGCCGAGAAGGTTCTGACGGAAGCGGCCGGACTTGCCCTTGAGCATGTCGGACATGGACTTCAGCGGGCGGTTGCCTGCGCCGGTCACCGGGCGGCCATGGCGGCCGTTGTCGAACAGGGCGTCCACGGCTTCCTGCAGCATGCGCTTTTCGTTGCGGATGATGACATCCGGCGTGCGGAGCTGGAGGAGGTTCTTGAGACGGTTGTTGCGGTTGATGACGCGACGGTAGAGGTCGTTCAAGTCGGAGGTGGCAAAGCGGCCGCCTTCGAGGGGGACGAGAGGACGAAGGTCTGGCGGGATGACTGGAAGCACTTCCAGGATCATCCACTCAGGACGGCTGTGGCTTTCGGCAAAGCCCTGGCAGAGCTTGAGGCGCTTGGCGAGCTTCTTGCGGATCTGCTTGGAGCGCGTCTTGGTCATCGCCTCTTCGAGTTCCTTGGTCACTTCGGCCAGGTTGAGCTGGGCGAAGATGTCGCGGATGGCCTGGGCACCCATGCCGACGCGGAAGGCGTCTGCACCGTACTGCTCTTCGGCTTCACGAAGGTCGACTTCGGTCAGGAGCTGGCCGCGCTGAAGCGGGGTGCTGCCCGGATCGATGACCATGTAGTCTTCATAGTAGATCACGCGCTCCAGCGAGCGGGCGGTCATGTCGAGCATGAGGCCGATGCGGGAAGGCATGCACTTGTAGAACCAGATGTGCGTCACCGGCACGGCGAGCTCGATGTGGCCCATGCGCTCGCGACGGACGCGGGAGAGGGTCACTTCGACGCCGCAGCGGTCGCAGACGACGCCCTTGTGCTTGATGCGCTTGTACTTGCCGCAGGCGCACTCCCAGTCACGGGTGGGTCCGAAGATACGCTCGCAGAAAAGGCCGCCCTTTTCTGGCTTGAACGTACGGTAGTTGATGGTTTCTGGGTTCTTGACCTCGCCGGAGGACCAGGAGCGGGTGCGGTCCGCCGAGGCGATGCAGATCGACACATAGTCGAACTCCTCGCCGTGCTGGGGTTCCCCGAAGATTTCTTTCAAGCTCGCGTCAGCATTCATGATGTGTGGAGATGGGTGGCAGGTTTATGCGCTGGGTTTCTGGGGAATGGCGGGTTAGGCACCCGCCGTGGTGACGAAGCCGTCGAGAGCTTCCGCATCAGCATTGGCGTTGGCGCGCTTGTGCACCTTGACGTCGAGACCGAGGGACTGCATTTCCTTGATGAGCACGTTGAAGGACTCAGGCGTGCCGGCCTCCAGAGCGTGGTCGCCTTTGACGATCTGCTCATAGATGCGCGTGCGGCCCTGCACGTCGTCAGACTTGACGGTGAGGAGCTCCTGCAGGGTGAATGCGGCGCCGTAGGCTTCGAGCGCCCACACTTCCATTTCCCCGAAGCGCTGGCCGCCGTATTGGGCCTTGCCGCCCAGAGGCTGCTGCGTGACGAGGGAGTAAGGTCCGACGGCACGTGCGTGGATCTTGTCTGCCACAAGGTGGTTCAGCTTCAGCATGTAGATGTAGCCGACGACGACATCGAGGCTGAAGGCGTCTCCTGTGCGGCCGTCGAAGAGCTTCGACTTGCCGTTGAGGCCCATCCATTCGTAGCCCGGCACCTTCTTGGCGTCCTTGATGTACTCCATGATCTTGGTCTCTGGAATACCGTCGAACACCGGGGTGGCGATCTTCATGCCCAGGGCCTTGGCCGCGAGGCCGAGGTGGGTCTCAAGCACCTGACCGACGTTCATTCGGGAAGGCACGCCGAGGGGGTTGAGCACGATGTCCACCGGGCAGCCGTTTTCGAGGAACGGCATGTCCTCTTCAGGGACGATGTTGGCGACGATGCCCTTGTTGCCGTGGCGGCCGGCCATCTTGTCACCCACGGAGAGCTTGCGCTTGGAGGCGAGGAAGACGCGCACCTGCTTGACCACGCCGCTGTCGGCGGTGTCTTCGCTGGACTCGATCTTGTCGAGGTTGCGCTCACGTTCCATGTCGGCATCGGAGAACTTCTGCTCGAAGGTCTGGATGATGTCGAAGATCTTGTTACGGATCGGGCTCGGGTC
This sequence comes from Prosthecobacter fluviatilis, assembly GCF_055388355.1. Classification (NCBI taxonomy): domain Bacteria; kingdom Pseudomonadati; phylum Verrucomicrobiota; class Verrucomicrobiia; order Verrucomicrobiales; family Verrucomicrobiaceae; genus Prosthecobacter; species Prosthecobacter fluviatilis. The sequence goes on along the minus strand of NZ_AP043782.1, from coordinate 5,910,350 downwards.
GATTTCGATGGTGTCGTAGCTTTCGGCCACGTGACGCAGCATCGTCTTGGTGATCTTCTTGTTCGCGCCGACGAGGGGCTCGCCGGTCTGGCCGTTGACGATGTCGAGAGGGATCTTCTCGTTGAGAAGGATGTCAGAGAGGCGCTCGGTGAGCTGCTCGGTGAGGTCTTCCTTCTTGGCGCGGTAGTCTTCCTCGATCTGCTTGATCTGCTTCTTGTACTCGGCCGGGGAGAGCTTCTCCTTCTCGGAGTCGCCGTTGGCGCCGCGCTGGGCGATGCGCACGTCCATGATGATGCCGGTGCAGCCGGAGGGCACGCGGAGGGAGGTGTCCTTCACGTCTGCGGCCTTTTCACCGAAGATGGCGCGCAGGAGGCGCTCTTCAGGAGCCAGCTCGGTCTCGGACTTCGGCGTGATCTTGCCGACGAGGATGTCCCCGGGCTTCACTTCCGCACCGATGCGCACGACGCCCTGGGCATCGAGATTCTTCAGCGCTTCGTCACCCACGTTCGGGATGTCGCGCGTGATTTCTTCAGGCCCCAGCTTGGTGTCACGGGCGATGACTTCAAAGTCCTCGATGTGGATGGAGGTGTAGATGTCCTCCTTGACCACGCGGCGGCTGATGGTGATGGCGTCTTCGAAGTTGTAGCCGTTCCATGGCATGAACGCGACGAGCATGTTCTTGCCGATGGCAAGCTCACCCTGGTCGGTGCAAGGACCGTCGGCGATGACGTCACCCTTCTTGATCTTCTGACCGCGCTTCACCAGAGGCTTCTGGTTGATGCAGGTGCCGGCGTTGGAGCGGCCAAACTTGCGCAGCGGATAGACGTGGGTGCCCTTCTCTTCGTCGGTCTGCACCGACTTGAGCGGGTTTTCGAGGAATTTCTCGTCCTTGACGGGCAGGTTGCCGTCCTTGGTGACGATGATCACGTCAGCAGTCGCAGCGGCGACGGTGCCGTTGGCGTCTGCGACGATCACGGAGCGTGAGTCGCGGGCAGCCTTGCCTTCCATGCCGGTGCCGACGAGGGGGGACTCACCTTCGAGGAGAGGCACGCCCTGGCGCTGCATGTTGGAGCCCATCAGAGCGCGGTTGGCGTCATCGTGCTCAAGGAACGGGATGAGCGCGGCAGCCACGGAGACGAGCTGCTTGGGAGACACGTCCATCAGAGTGACGAGCGAAGGCTCCACTTCGATGAACTCGCCGCGGTAGCGGACGGTCACCTTGGCGCCTTTGAAGCGTCCGTTTTCGTCGATCGGGTTGTTCGACTGGGCGATGTAGTGCTTCTCTTCCTGGTCGGCGGTGAGGTAGTCGATCTTGTCCGCCACCACACCATCCTTCACGGGGCGGTAGGGGGTCTCGATGAAGCCGAACTCATTGATCCGGGCGTAGGAGCCGAGGGAGTTGATCAGACCGATGTTCGGACCTTCCGGGGTCTCAATCGGGCAGATACGGCCGTAGTGGGACGGATGAACGTCACGCACTTCGAAGCCTGCACGGTCACGGTTCAGACCACCAGGCCCGAGTGCGGAGAGACGGCGCTTGTGGGTCAGCTCGGCCAGAGGATTGATCTGGTCCATGAACTGGGAGAGCTGGCTGCGGCCAAAGAAGTCGCGCACGACGGCGGAGAGCGCCTTCGGGTTGACGAGCTTGGCGGGCGTCATGGTGTCCATGTTCACGTCGAACAGGGTCATGCGCTCCTTCACCAGACGCTCGGTGCGGGAAAGGCCCACACGGCACTGGTTGGCGAGGAGTTCGCCCACGGCGCGCACGCGGCGGCTTCCAAGATGGTCGATATCGTCGAGGATGCCCTGACCTTCGCGCAGATGGAAAAGGTAGCGCAGGGCGGAAATGACGTCCTCAGCGGTGAGGATGCGCATTTCGGTGTCGATCTTGAGACCGAGCTTCTGGTTGATCTTGTAACGGCCGACGCGGGTGAGGTCGTAGCGCTTCGGATCGAAGAACAGGCGCTTGACGAGGGCACGGGCGTTTGGCGTGGTGGGCGGATCTCCCGGACGCAGGCGGCGGTAGATTTCCTTGAGGGCCTCGTCTTCGTCCTTGGCGGTGTCCTTGCGCAGGGAGGTGATAAGGAGGTCGTCCGGGGAGGCGGTGACGACCTTGACGGACTTGTGGCCGAGCTGGATGAGCTGGCGGATGACGCCGGAGGTCAGGGGCTCATAGGCACGGGCGACGATGAGCTCGCCGTCGAGGATGTCCTTGAAGAGGATCTTGGTGGCCACTTCCTCTTCGGAGAGGCTGTCCTTGAGCTTGAGGTCCTGGATTTCGTAGAAGAGCTTGAGGATGTCCTCATCGCCCGGGAAACCGATGACGCGCAGGAGCGTGGTGGCCAGGAACTTGCGGCGGCGGCGGCGGCGGTCGAGATAGACGTAGAGGAGGTCGTTCGTGTCGAACTGCACTTCCAGCCAGGTGCCGCGGTCAGGGATGATGCGGAAGCCGTGCAGCCAGCGGCCGTTGAGGTGCTGGCTGGTTTCAAAGCAGATGCCGGGGGAGCGGTGGAGCTGGGAGACGACGACGCGCTCCGCACCGTTGATGACGAAGGTGCCGCGCACCGTCATGAGGGGGATTTCACCCATGTACACACGCTCCTGCTTGGCGCCCTGCTCGTCCTTGAGCTCATAGGTCACGTAAAGAGGGGCGCTGTAGGTCTCGGCCTCATGGATGGCTTCGAGGGAGGAGAGCTTGGGCTCGCCGATTTCGTACATGACGAAATCGAGGGTCATCTTCTCATCATAGCTGGTGATCGGGAAGACTTCCCGGAACACGGCCTGGAGGCCAAGGTCCTTGCGCTTCGAGGGCAGGATGTTTTTCTGGAGAAACTCCTCGTATGAGCGGAGCTGGATCTCGATGAGATTCGGGGGCTCGGCGACTTCGTGGATTTTGCCAAAGTTGGTGCGCTGGGACATAAGGCAGTGATGAGGCGGTTAGGGGGCGATGGGCGGTGGCACGGGATGCGGAACGGTGAATTCCGCGAAGCAACAAAAGAACAATGTCAGGCAGCCAGCCCGGCATTGTTGACGATTGTCGCGAAAACGAAGCAGCCGGAATCCAGGTACAAACCCGGATTCAGGCCATGAAAATTGTCTGAAGCAGGCCTCGCATCGCGTGGTGTCCCGGAACCGTAGCACTTGCTGCGGAGGTTCAGGCGGGAATCACGGGCGGTTGCGGGCATGCGATGTAACGAAGCGGACGGGGGATTGGGACTGACACTGACTGGACACTCCTGACCGCGTGGCGCTGCGGATTGAGGGCAAACGCCACGCGGCAAAGAGCAGGAGGGACGAGAGATTACTTGATCGTGATCTTGGCGCCAGCGGCTTCCAATTTCTTCTTGATCTCTTCGGCTTCTTCCTTTTTGCAGCCTTCCTTGAGGGTCTGCGGAGCGCTTTCGACAAGCTTCTTCGCTTCTGCAAGGCCAAGGCCGGCAACGACGCCGCGGACTTCCTTGATGACGCCAATCTTGTTGGAGCCAGCGTCGGTCAGGATGACGTCGAACTCGGTCTTCTCTTCCACTGCAGCGGCAGGGGCGGCACCACCAGCGGCGGCGGCAGCGACAGGAGCAGCGGCGCTCACGCCCCACTTCTCTTCGAGGGATTTCACGAGTTCAGCGACTTGCAGGACGGTCAAGCCACTCAGTTCTTCAACGATTTTGTTCAGGTCAGCCATAGTATTTTGTCGGTATCGCCGCTTTCCGCAGCTGCGGATCATTTAAGAGCAAAAGCTTTTGCTCCGGCGAGGAACCATTGGGTGTTGGGGTATTCAGGCCGTTTGACGGGCCATCTGGTCAAATGGGGGTTACGCAGCGGGTTGTTCGGCAGGAGCAGCAGCTTCTTCAGCGGCTGCTGCGGGGGCAGCTTCCTCTGCAGGGGCGCCACCTTCCTTGTCGGCCTTGGCCTTGAGGACGCGGGCGAGGGCGGAGGCCGGAGCCTGGAGCACACCGAGGAGCTGGGCGAGCAGCACTTCGCGGGAAGGCAGATCGGCCAGGACTTTGATGGCGGCGGTGTCGAGCAGGTTGCCGTCAAGCACGCCGACCTTCATCACCGGCTTTTCAAACTCAGCCTGGAAATTCTTGAGAATTTTGGCCGCGCCGAAGACGTCCTTGGCACCCGTCACGAAGGCGCTCTGGCCGGTGAGGTGGTTGCCCAGGTCACCTGGGTAGCCGGCCTTTTCAGCGGCCTTCTTCACCAGGTTGTTCTTGTAAACGTGGATCTCAGATCCCACGGCGCTGAGGCGCTTGCGCAGCTCGGCAAATTTGTCCACCTTCAGACCGGTGTAATCGACGACGAACAGGAAGGGAGAGGCATTGACCCGCTTCAGAAGGTCATCAATGAGCAATGTTTTGAGTTCTTTCATGATACAGTGCTTCTATAAATTAGAGTTTGACGTACTTCGACACGTCGATGCGGAGAGCAGGCGACATGGTGGCGGCGAGGGTGATGGTCTCGACGTAGCGGCCACGGGCGGAGGCGGGCTTGGCGCGGACGACGGCCTCAATGAGGGAGGTGGCGTTTTCAGCGAGCTGGGCCACTTCGAAGGAAGCCTTGCCGACGGAGGAGGCGATGTTGCCGTTCTTGTCGAGCTTGAAGTCGGCGCGGCCGGCCTTGACGGCCTTGACAGCAGCGGCGGTGTCGTCTGTGACGGTGCCGGTACGGGGGTTGGGCATCAGGCCGCGAGGTCCGAGCTGCTTACCGAGCTTGCGGACTTCATTCATCGCAGCCGGGGTGGCGATGGCGACGTCGAAGTCGGTGAAGCCGTCCTTCACCTTGGCGATGAGGTCTTCGTTTCCGACGATGTCTGCACCGGCGGCCTTGGCGGCTTCAGCAGCGGCGCCCTGGGCAAAGACGGCGACGCGCACAGTCTTGCCGGAGCCGTGGGGCAGCGGGCAGGTGCCGCGCACCATCTGGTCGCTCTTCTTGGGGTCCACACCCATGCGGAAGGACAGGGTGACGGTCTGGTTGAACTTGGTGCCAGGGAGTTTGCGCAGGAGTTCGGCCGCTTCTTCGAGCGTGAATGCCTTGCCTGCCGGGACCATCTCGGCTGCTTTCTTGTAACGTTTGCTTCTCTTTTGCATGGTAGGTGTGCAGTGGTGGCGAACTGTGACGTTCTCCTGCTTCGGTTGGGGGGATTAGTCGATGATGTCGATGCCCATCTGGCGTGCGGTGCCTGCCATGATGCGGGAGGCCTGCTCGAGATTGGAGGTGTTGAGGTCGGCGATCTTGAGCTTGGTGGCTTCCAGGAGCTGGGCCTTGGTGATCTTGGCGACCTTCACCTTGTTGGCTTCCTTGGAGCCGCTGGCGATGTTGGCGACCTTCTTGAGGATGTTGGAAGCCGGGGGCTGCTTGGTGATGAAGGTGAAGCTCTTGTCCTTGTACACCGTGATCACGGTCGGAAGGACGTCACCACCGGCCTTGGAGGTGGCGGCGTTGAACTCCTTGCAGAAGGCCATGATGTTCACACCGGCCTGACCGAGAGCAGGGCCGATGGGCGGTGCGGGGTTGGCGGCACCAGCCTTGATCTGGAGCTTGATGAGTTTGATGATTTCCTTGGCCATGTCTTTGTGTTCCTTGCTTGCTTGAGTTGAGATTCAGGGGGCGGCGGGGCGGCTTATGCCTTCTCGACCTGCCAGTATTCGAGATCGACCGGTGTGGAGCGCCCGAAGATGTTGACGGAGACGCGCAGCACGCCGCGCTCGGGATCGATTTCTTCCACGATGCCGTTCTGGCTTTCGAAGGGGCCGTCTGCCACACGGACGGTGTCGCCGAGGCTGAAGGCGATCTTGGGCACGGCGCCGTCGTCCTTGTCACGCACCTGGGCCAGCATGGCGTCCACTTCCTTCTGACGCATCGGGATGGGGTGGTCCTTGGTGCCGGCAAAGTTGAGGACGCCGTCGGTCTCCTTGACGAAGTACCAGGTCTTGTCCACCAGGCGGTTGTGCTCGTCGAGCAGGTGGCAGTTGGCGATGACGTAGCCTGGGAAGAACTTGCGGTTGCTTTCCGAGCGCTTGCCCTTCTTGACTTCGGCCACGCGCTCCATCGGAACGAGGACCTGGAAGACATAATCACCCATCTCCTCTTTTTCAATGCGGCGGAGCATGCTGTCACGGACCTTCTGTTCAAGGCCGGAGCGGACGTGGATCACGAACCACTGGTCGCGGGGTGAGGGGATGGCTCCCATAAGGATTCGGAAAAAAAGGGGGTTGGGGGAAACGGAAATTACATGCCCAGCTTCTGAGCGGCCTCGAAGGCCCACTTGAAGCTGATGTCAAACGCTGCCACGAATCCTCCGAGAAGGATCATCGCGACGAAGACCACCACTGTGGATTCATTCAGCTCGCGGTATTTGGCAAAGCCCTTTTCCTTGGGGTCCCAGGGCCACGTGGCCTTCTTGAGCTCGAGGATGACTTCGCCGATGTATTTGCGGATGCGACTCATGTGAAGCGTTTCGTTTTCTGCGGATGATTCCGGGATTTTCGCTGGCAGGCCAGGAGGGACTCGAACCCCCAACCGACGGTTTTGGAGACCGCTACTCTACCAATTGAGCTACTGACCTGTATGAGCGAGAAATGCTTCCCGGAATGGATAACGGATGGAATGACAGAATGCAAGTCCGCAGCCTCTTTTCGCTCCCGGCTGGGAGACGAAATCACCGCCGGGTCTGGCGCACAGACCCGGCGGGATTCGAGACAAACGAACTGCGCGAACTAGTCGAGGATGTTGGCCACGCGGCCGGCACCCACGGTCTTGCCACCTTCACGGATGGCGAAGCGGATGGTCTTTTCCATGGCGATCGGGGTGATCAGCTCGACTTCGATCGAGACGTTGTCACCAGGCATCACCATTTCCACGCCTTCAGGAAGCTTCACGCTGCCGGTCACGTCCGTGGTGCGGAAGTAGAACTGCGGGCGGTAGTTGTTGAAGAAGGGGGTGTGACGGCCGCCTTCGTCCTTGGAAAGGACGTACACTTCAGCGGTGAACTTCTTGTGCGGGGTCACGGAGCCGGGCTTGGCGATGACCTGACCGCGCTCGATGTCGGTCTTCTTGGTGCCGCGAAGCAGAAGGCCCACGTTGTCGCCTGCACGACCTTCGTCGAGCAGCTTGCGGAACATTTCGATGTCGGTGACGGTGGTCTTGGCGGTCGGACGGATGCCGACGATTTCCACTTCGGACATCTTCTTGATGATGCCACGCTCGACACGGCCGGTGCAGACGGTACCACGACCTTCGATCGCGAACACGTCTTCCACGGGCATGAGGAAGTCCTTGTCGATCGGACGCTCTGGCAGCGGGATGTAGCTGTCCACAGCTTCCATGAGCTTGAGGATGTTGCCTTCATGCTCGGCGTCACCTTCCAGAGCCTTCAGGGCGGAGCCCTTCACGATCGGGATGTCGTCACCTGGGAAGTCATACTTGGAAAGGAGGTCACGGACTTCCATCTCCACGAGGTCGAGGAGCTCAGGATCGTCCACCATGTCCACCTTGTTCATGAACACCACGAGGGCGGGCACGCCGACCTGACGGGCGAGCAGGATGTGCTCACGGGTCTGGGGCATCGGGCCGTCGGCGGCGGAGACCACGAGGATCGCTCCGTCCATCTGGGCGGCGCCGGTGATCATGTTCTTCACATAGTCAGCGTGTCCGGGGCAGTCCACGTGTGCGTAGTGGCGCTTGTCGGTCTCATACTCCACGTGGGCGGTGTTGATCGTGATGCCGCGTTCCTTTTCTTCAGGTGCTGCGTCGATCTGGTCATATGCACGTGCCTGGGCGAAGCCTTTCTTGGAAAGGACGGTCGTGATGGCGGCGGTCAGGGTGGTCTTGCCGTGGTCAACGTGGCCGATGGTGCCGATGTTGACGTGCGGCTTGTTGCGTTGGAATGCTTCTTTAGCCATGGTGGAGTTAGTTGAGGGGGTGCGCTTGGGACTGGTTCGTTTGTCGTGTTTCGAAGATCCCCACGGACAGCCACTGGAGCTGTTAGAGGGACTTGAACCCTCGACCTCGTCCTTACCAAGGACGTGCTCTACCACTGAGCTATAACAGCGTAACCGGCGGCGGCCTGATGAGAGACCTCCTCCTCTTTCGACAAGAAAACCGGGATATGAACACCTCCATAACTGGCGTCAGGAGACAGTACACCCCGGCTTTTTTCCGAAAAAGTGGCGCGATACTAGGACGGCTGAGGTCACTGTCAAAGACTATTTCATTTGTTTGAGAAAGAATGGCGAATATTTCGCCGTGAATCACCTCCCCCCAAGGCGGCCATTGGCAGCGAATGCCAGCCCTCCCCTTCCCCACGCACCGCCACCATGCGCTACGCTCTCGCCAGCCTCGCCCTCCTGCTGCCTGCGGGCCTGAATGCGGCGGATGATGCGGCGGCAGTGCTGAAAGACCTCGTCAAAAACGTGCGCGCCGGCCGCCAGGAGGCGCTGGCCCCGCTGCAGGAGCTGCACGCCCAGCGCCTGGCCGGCGAGGCCGTGCTCTCCCTCGTCAATGACAGGCGCACGGGCCTGGGCATCAAGCTGCGGCTCGCCGAGATCGTGGCCGCATGGCCTGCGGGCGAAGGGCGCCGGACGCTGGCGGACTGGCTGGCCAGGCACCCGGGGTGCGATGGCGATGCGCTGCTGTTTTTCGCCAGTGCGCACCTGCCGGAGACGCGCAGCTTTTTCTGGGGCCTCCTCTCGCAGCCCAAGGGCCCGCTGGCCACGGCCAAGGAGCCGGTGCGCCTCGCGCTGGCGGCACGGGCGCTGGGCGCCTTTCCGGACCATCCGGACCCCGTGGTGGCCCGCGTGGCCGCACTGCTGGACGCCGCGTGCCCGCACGTCATGCGCGCCTGCGCGGCGGAGGCGCTGGGCGGCATGCGCAGCCCCGTGGCGCTGCAGGCCCTGCTGCCCTGGCTGAATGACGACGCCATCGGCCAGAGCGTGCATGCCTCGCTCTTCCAGCTCACCGGGCAGGACTTTGCAGACGATGCGGAGAAGTGGAAAGCCTGGCTGGCAGAGCAGGGCCGGAGCCTGCCGTGGAAGATGCTGCCCCGCAGCGACTACGCCGAATACCTCAAGCTGCAAAAGCTCCTCAAGCCCCTGGAGGACGACCCCGCCGCCATGGCAGCCATGGCCAGCTTTTACGGCGTGGAGTTTCGCGGCAAAGGCGCGCTTTTCATCCTGGACGTGAGCGGCAGCATGAACGCCGACGGCCGCATCGGCAAGCTCCGGGGGCAGATGAGCAACCTCCTCACCGCCCTGCAAAACAAACCGTCCCGGCTGCGCTACGGCATCCTCACCTTTGGCGAAGACGTCACCCCCTGCTTCTCCGGGCGCGGCATGGCGCTCAATGACGAGAAAAACCACCGGCAGGCCGTGAGCTTTGTGGACCGCCTCGAAGCGCGCGGCGGCACGCCTATGTGCGAGGCCTTCACCCACGCCCTCACCCGCATCCTCCCGGAGGGCGGCATCGACTCCATCTACTTCCTCAGCGACGGCCAGCCCAGCGACGGCACCCCCGCCATGGTGCTGGATCTCGCGCAGCGCATCCATGCCGAGTACCGGGTCCGCATCCACTGCATCAGCATCGGGGAGGAAACCCCGCCCGGCAGCGCCGAGCCCTCCCTGCTCAGGCAGATCGCGGAGGCCTGCGAAGGCACGTTTACCGTGCCGCCGTGAGCGCTCACAGCTCCGGCCGTAGGCTGGGTGTGTTTGGCGTCGAAGGCATTCCAAAGCTCCAACGCCCCTTCCGCCAAACCGCCCGACTGTCAGCATGTTCGCATGCCGTGACGATTGCCTTATGCTTCCAGAAGCACCCGCTTCCCTCCTCCGAGTTGCCCAGTTTCCACACCTAAGCACGGCAACTCGGCAACTCGCATTTTCAGAGATGGCAAAGCTGTGCAAGGAAAGGCATCCCAATGTCATTGCATGACCACTCATGGTATTTCATAGCTGAAACAGCCACCCACTGACGGCAACTTTCCAGCCCCGGCGAGTTGCCATGATTTCCGGGCGCGGAGGCTGCGTATCCAGCCCGGCGGAGAGGGATCGTCCCGATCCCTCAGCGCTCCGCTTTCAGCCCAAAACTCCGCACGAACAGAAGCGCCCAAGACCCTCCATTTTAAGAGCCGTGGGCAAGACGGCGCATGGAGGGATCAGGATGATCCCTCTCCTGCCAGAGGCTCTGGATGGCTTGAAGGAGGGGGACCATCCTGGCCCCCTTTCGGCAGCGCGACGCGATGCAGCGCCCTGGATAAAGCTGAGCGTTGGATGCACGCGGCGCGTGGAGGCATCAGGATGATCCCTCTCCTCCGGCAGCAGGCGCGCAGACTTCCACAGTTTCAACGGGGGCTGGTGTGTGTATCCGACCCAAGGCCGCAGAAGAAAGCATTGAAGAGCCAGAGATCTGGAAAAGGAAGCGGCTATCTTTGTGAGGGATCAGCAGGGTCCAAAGAGTGAAAAAAAGAGATCAGCGGAGGCAGTGCGCGAACTGCTTGATCTGGGACTTCGTGAGTTCATCGAGAAGTTTGAAGCAAAGCTCAATAAACTAGGGCCTCTTTTTACTGACCATAAAGTGAGAGTAAGCCCCGGAGCAATGGGTGGGGGGTATAACCAGTGAGTCCAAACCCTTGGCTATCTTGGAATGGCTCATTCAACTCTCCAACCAGCCTTCTCAATTCTCGGTAACGCATGAATTCCTTGGTTATGGGACAGCCCATCCATTTAACTTACAGGCCTCATTTAAACTTCAATTCGGTGAGTATCGTTACATTCCAACCTTCGATAATACAGAGCAGTTCCGCAGCCCCTACACCGAACCCGTCCTCCCAGACGAAGCCGAAGCCCTCGCCAACAAAGCCCTGGCTCACGCCTTCGCTGAGATCAAAAGACACAGCGGCAGCCAGGAGTAAACAGCGCTCTTGGACGGGATGCATTCATCCCCTGACACACACATCACAGTTCAGCTTTTCAAACCCAGCGCCTGAAAGGCTGCAGCGTTTTTGGAGTGCGGCTGCGCAACCCTGAAGGGGTGGAGCTGCCGCTTTCGAGCGTCTCGCGGCAGGCGTGTGCTGACCGGCCTGCGTCACTCCACCGGCTCCCGCCTTCGGACCTGCCAGCACGTCGAAAGCGGTAGCTGCGTTCGTCCCTCACTGCGCGACCGCAGTCCATATCTGAAGCGATCCGACCCGGGGCTTTTCGAAACTCCAGAACACGGTGCCATGACCAACTCACACACTCCCCCGTTGAAACTGTGGAAACAGTGGAAGTCTCCCATCGGCAGGCGGAGCCTCCCCGACGCGAGTTGCCGAGTTGCCGTGCTTAGCACTGGAAACTCGGCAACTTCGGGAGGGTGATCGCGCTGACGCCGTGCAGGAAACCGCAGCAGGATACAAACGTTGGAAAGCGGTGGCAATGCGATGCAGGCTGATGAAAGCGCTCAGGTCCAAAAGCACTCCAATGATGGCAACTCGGGAGGGTCTCTGAGTTGCCAGGGTTTCCACTCATGCTTCGGAGCCTTCCACGCGCCACCAGGCACAGACAGGGTCGTACCTGCCCCCGTTGAAAATGTGGAATTTGAGGAAGCTGCTTTTCGGCAGGACCGAAAAAGCTTGGCATGGTGGCTACGGCCTGATGTTTTGAAAACTCTCTCCCCAGCATGACCACTCCCTCCGAACTGACCGTGTACAAAGCCTTCATCGACGGCCTGATCTCCCGCCGAGGAACTCTGGATTACCGGCTCCAGGCCTTCAGTGCCGGGGAGTGGCCGCGCGAGCATGCCGAAAAGCTCAGCGCGCTGCCGGAAGACATCCGCGATGCCATTCGCTCCATCATGATCTCCACTGCGGAGGCTGCCACGCACGATGCGCTGGCCTACCTGGAGGAGCAGGACGTGCGCCTGGAAGCAGGCGGCGCAGCCCTGCCCCATGCCCCCTTTGGCTCTTCTTTGCACGAAGACTGGGCACTGCGTGTGCAGAATCTGCCGTGGCCGGATGAAGAGGAGTGAACGAGGACGCACCATTCCACCCTCACTCCCCGCTTGAGCCTTTCCGCCCCCTGCACTAGTTTGCACCGTCATGAAAATCATCGCCTCTTTCCTCATTGTCGCTGTTTTCTCCCTCGCCTCCTGCCGTGGCAGCGGCGGCCCCATGACCCGCGCAGGGCGCGGCGTGGACCACGCCTTTGAAAAGACCGGCCAGGGCATTTCCAAGGTCGGTCGCAAGATCGAGCACACCTTCTGATGCCCGCTCAGCCGGGCACGGCCATGCTCCCCGCCAGCACCTTCTTCATCACCGGGCCCACGGCCTCGGGCAAGTCCGCCTTGGCCATCGCCCTGGCGCAGCACGTGGGCGGGGAGATCGTGAATGCGGATGCCTTTCAGCTCTACGCGGGGATGGACATCCTCACGGCCAAGCCCTCCCCGGCGGAGCTGGCGCAGGTGCCGCACCACCTCTACGGGGTGATCCCCCTCACGGAGGCCTGCGATGCTGCCAGCTACCACGCGCTGGCACTTCCCGTCATTCAGGGCATCGCTGCGCGGGGCCGCGTGCCCATCGTGGTGGGGGGCTCCGGGCTTTACATCAAGGCGCTCACCCACGGGCTCTCTCCCCTGCCCGCCGCCTCGCCGCAGCTGCGGGCGCAGTTTCAGCACCTGAGCCCCGGCGAAAAAATCGTGTGGCTGCTGCAGCGCGACCCCGAGGCCGCCACCACCGTGAACCTGCGCAATCCCCGCTACGTGGAGCGCGCGCTGGAGATCTGCCTGCTCTCCGGCCGCCCGCAGTCCGGCCTGCGCCGCTCCTTTGAGCAGGCCGAGCCGCAGGTGAGCGGCGTCATCCTCACCTGGGACCGCGAGACGCTGTACCGCCGCATCAATCAGCGCACGCTGGACATGTTTGCCGCCGGGCTCATCGGGGAAGTCCGCGCCCTGGGCCCGCTCTCGCCCACGGCGGAAAAGGCCATCGGCCTGCGCGAAGTGCGCGCCCACCTGGCCGGGCAGGCCACGCTGGAGGACACCGTCGCCGCCATCCAGCAGGCCACGCGGCACTACGCCAAGCGCCAGATCACCTGGTTTCGGCGCGAGCGCTGCTTCCAAACGATTTGCCTCGATTCCCTTCCGGCGGCACAGTACGCGCTCCCCCATCTCCTCGAACTTTTTCCATGCCTCCGCCCGACCAGCCCGCCAGCCCCGTCTTCGTCAATCTAGGCCCCCGCAGCTACCTCGTGCAGGTGGGGCGCGGCCTGCTCAAAACGCTGGGTGAAGAGGTGAACTCAAAGCTGCCGGACCGCACGAGCTGCGCCGTGATCACCGACTCCACCGTGGGCCCGCTCTACGCCGAGACCGTGCTGCAAAGCCTGCGTGAGGCCGGGAAAAAGCCCCACCTCATCACCGTGCCTGCCGGGGAGGCCTCCAAATCCCTCGCCAAGAGCGAATGGGTGCTCAGCGAGATGGTCACCGCCGGACTGGACCGCAAAAGCTTCGTCGTCGCCCTCGGCGGTGGCGTCATTGGCGATCTCGCGGGCTTCTGCGCCGCCGTTTACCAGCGCGGCATCCCTTACGTGCAGGTGCCCACCACCGTGCTCTCCCAGGTGGACAGCTCCGTGGGCGGCAAGACCGGCGTGAACCTGCCGAATGCCAAGAACATGGTCGGCTGCTTTCACCAGCCCGTCCACGTCATCGCAGACCTGGACACCCTCGGCTCCCTCCCCGCCCGCGAATGGAACGAAGGCTTTGCGGAAATCATCAAGCATGCCTGCATCCGCGATGCCTCCATGCTCCAGGCCATCGAAGACGTCGCCGCCGGCAAGGGCGACATCGTCGACCTCATCCGGCGCAACATCGCCATCAAAGCCGCCGTCGTGGAGGCCGACGAGCACGAGACCCTCGGCATCCGTGCGCTGCTGAATTTTGGCCACACCCTCGGCCACGCCATCGAGGCCGCCGCAGGCTACGGCAGGCTGCTGCACGGGGAGGCCATCAGCCTCGGCCTGCGCGCCGCCGCCTGGCTCTCCACGCAGGTGGGCGATCTCACCAGCGCTGAGTACGAGCGCATCCTCGCCCTGCTCAAGCTCTACGACCTCCCCCTGCGCCTGCCCGACGACCTCGACACCGAGGAGCTCATGCGCATCACCCGCACCGACAAGAAATTTGAAAACGGCAAGATCCGCTTCGTCCTCCTGCGCAAGATCGGCGACGCCTACGTGAGCAAGGACGTCCTCGAAGGGCACCTGAAGCAGGCGCTGGAGGAGCTGCGCAAATGACGAATGAGTAAATCCGAATGACTCATTTCCAGCCACCGGCTTAGGACACTCCCGGGTCTTTGCTTCTTCCATCCCGCATTCGACGCTCAATGCTCGAGGGCGAGTAGGAGGACGAAATAAATGCCATGCCACATTCGTCATTCAGGCTTGGACATTGTTTCGTCATTCGGATTTACTCATTCGTCATTCTGATCCCATCCGATGCGCTTCCTCACCCCCAGCTACCTGCACCTCCTCTGGCTCGCGCTGATCCCGCTGGTGCTGTGGCTCTTCCGGCGGCAGGCGCGGCGGGTGCCGGTGTCCACGCTGCTGTTTTTCAAATCGCTCGCGCGTGAGCATCAGGAGTCCGCGTGGCTGCGCCGCATCAAAAAATGGCTCTCGCTCATCCTCACGCTGCTGGTGCTGCTCTTTGCCATCCTGGCGCTGGCGCGGCCCAGCGGCACGCTTTCCGCAGACGCCGTCAGCGCCGCCGTGGTGGTGGTGGACTGCTCCGCCTCCATGGCCGCGCAGGACGTGCAGGGCCAGACCCGGCTGGACGCCGCCAGGCAGCGCGTGAAGGAGCGCCTCCGCACCCTGCCAGACCAGGCCGTGGTCTCGCTCATCGCCTTTGACGCACGCCCCCGCGTGCTGCTCTCCCGCAGCCGCAACCACCGCGAATGCCTGCGCCTGCTGGAGGAGCTCACGCCCGCGCCCATCGAGGGCAAACCCGAGGCCGCCCTCACCGTGGCGCAGCGCCTCGCAGACCTCGAGTCCCGCTCCAGCATCTGGGTGGCCAGCGATCTGCAGCCGCCCGCCAGCACAGCGGTCGACTGGATTCCCGTGGCCCTCAGGGAGCCGCTCAATGTGGGCCTCACCGGCTTTCAGATCCGCCACAGCCCGCTGGCGCGTGACCGCTACGAGGCCTTTGTCAAAGTCAGCGCCTCCGCCGGCAACGCCGCCAAGGCCACCACCACGCTGGAGGTCACCATCTCCGGCCGCATCGCCCAGCTGCGGGAGCTGGAGCTCGCCCCTGGAGAATCCAGCGCGCTCATCCTGCCGCTGGAAGGCGTGCGCGGGCAGCAGATGGAGATCCGCCTCAAGACCGCCGGCGACTGCTTTGGCTGGGACGACGCCCTCGCCGCGCCGCTGCCCAAGACCAAGCCGCTCAGCGTGGCCTACTTTGCCGAGAAGCCCGACCCCTTCACCGAGCTGGCGCTCTCCGCGCTCATCGAAAACGGGCGCATCGAAATGCGCAAAGGCGACCCAGCGGCCTGGCCGCCCAAAGAGCAGCCGGACGTGTACATCTTTGAGCACTGGCTGCCCAAGGAATGGCCCGCAGGGCGCCCCGTGATCGCCCTCACCCCGCAGGGCAGCTCCGGCCCGGTGCAGACGCGCCGCAGCAGCAGCGTGCCGTATGATGGTGTGCGCAGCGTGCAGCCAGACCACCCCGTGCTTTTTCGTGCCAGCAGCAGCCGCATCGCCCTGACCCAGACCACCCTGCTGACCCTGCCCACCTCCATCGAGCCGCTGTGGTTTGCCGGCAGCGAGCCCGTGCTGGCCGCCGGGGAGTACGAGGGCCAGCGCCTCGTCTGCACCGCCTTCTCGCCCGCGCAGTCAGAGCAGCTCGCGCTGCTGCCCTCCTTTCCCCTCATCCTCGGCAATGCCCTCTACTGGTGCGCCGAAAACAGCGAAGCCCTCACCGACACCCGCACCCTGCACACCGGCGAACTGCTGCACACCGGCAGCCTGGTGCAATGGCATGCGTGGAATGGCAGCTCCTTCATCGAAGTGGCGGACGATCCCGCGCACGGCCTCCTCGCCCTCAGCCGCATCGGCGCGTGGGAAACCGGCGACCGCAGCGGCGCCTGCGCCCTGATCTCCGCCGCCGAGACGGACCTGCCCGCCCTCGCTGCTGATGCCGCGCACTCCACACAGCCCGCCGCCCCGCTCATCACCGCCAGCGCCTTCAGCACCTGGCCGCAGCGCCTCATCTGGCTCGCACTCACGCTGCTGCTGCTGGAGAGCTTTCTGTTTCACCGCAAGGCGGTGTATTAAAGTAGCCCTGTTCCTGCGGAACAGGGGAAAGCGCCGCAAACACCTGCGGTGGGAAGCACCGTAAAACTTGGGCGATCCAGTGATATTCCTTGTTGCACAGCAAGAAGGCTACTTTGCTGGCGAAAGCTCTCCGCCCACTCCCGGAGGGAGCATGGAAATTAGCCGGTGGTGAAGGGAGCGTAGCGACCGGGAACCGCCGGATTTACGCATTATCCATCGTTTATATTGGGCCGCGCCCTGGAAGGGCGCGAGAAGCGTTCAAACCACCCTGCATTCCCTTTCACCACAAATACCGTTCGTCGTATTCCACCATCCCGCGCTGCAGCATTGCCTTGTATTCCTCTTGAAAGGTCTTCACCCGATGATGCTCCTCCTGGTTCAGCACGTACGAGCGCACCGACTCCAAATCGGGTGCGGCAAACGTGAACGCACCATAGCCCTCCTGCCAAGTGAACCCTGCCTGCCGCAATTCCTCATGAATCCAGCGTGATGACTCGCTTTTGATCTCGCGCATCACATCAGCCAGGCAATGCGTGGCCCGTAAACCCGCAGCGATGTGGATATGGTCGCCTGTTCCGCCCACCGCATGCGCGGTACCATTCATGCTGCGGATGATGCCGCCGATGTATTCATGGACACGTTTGCGTGCGGTCGGGGCCAGCCGGGGTTCACGGTTCTTAGTGCTGAACACGACATGATAGTGCAACGATAGATGCGTCGAGGGCATGGGAAACGTTTTCCGCCACATGCGCTAGTTCGCAATCATCGATTTCTGGCGTGCCGGAGGCACGAGAGATATTAGCCGGTGGTGAAGCGAAACCGCGAAGCGGTGCAGCGAGAACCACCGGAATCGCGCCATCCACCGCACCCGAATCACGGTAGCGCCCTTGAAAGGCGCGAGAATCAATCCTGGGTCATGCATCCACATTTGCCGGGCGGCATTCGAACCCTTCTCGCGCCCTTTCAGGGCGCATCGCTTGAAGATGCGATAGGGCGACTCGATCCGGTGGTTCCCGCTCGCCAAGCCTCGCTTCACCACCGGCTAATTTCCGTGCACCCTCCGGGAGCCCTTTGCATGACAGACTGCCACGCCACAGAGCACATGCGGGTCCGCCCCCCAAACCCCGCCCTTGAAAACTTGTTCACAGCCGTTACGATTATTCACAGGAAAAACGCCCTGAAAAATCCCACATCTTGTTTAAGATGTCTTAATGACCCCCAAGATAGCGTGGAATTTTGGGTTCACTCTTGCGGGCATCTGGCGCGGAATGGTTCAGTCCATCTCAGTACTCACCGCGAAGTCATTCGTCCTTCGGATTTCTTCACCCGTCTTTTCATCTCCGCCCCTTCATCGTCATGTATCTCAAGAGCCTCACCCTTCACGGCTTCAAGTCCTTTGCGGACAAGACCCATTTCGAATTCCACAAAGGCGTCACCGGCATCGTGGGCCCCAACGGCTGCGGCAAGTCCAACGTGGTCGATGCCATCCGCTGGGTGCTGGGCGAAACCTCCGCCAAAGCGCTGCGCGGCGATGAAATGGCGGACGTCATTTTCAACGGCACCGACAAGCGCAAGCCCGTGGGCCTCGCGGAAGTGACGCTGACCATGGCGGACTGCGAGCAGTCGCTGAACGTGGACTTCAACGAAGTCGCACTCACCCGCCGCGTCTTCCGTGACGGCCGCAGCGAGTACCGCCTCAATAACACCATCTGCCGTCTCAAGGACATCCACGATCTCATCGCGGGCACCGGCATCGGACGCGCGGCCTACTCCATCATGGCGCAGGGCCAGATCGACATGCTCCTGAGCTCCAAGCCGGAAGACCGCCGTACCGTTTTCGAAGAAGCCGCAGGCATCACCAAATTCAAATCGCAGAAGCGTGAAGCCCTGCGCAAGCTGGAATACACCGAGGCCAATCTGCTGCGCGTCGCCGACATCGTCGCCGAAGTGAAGCGACAGATGGGCACGCTGCAGCGCCAGGCCGCCAAGGCACGCCGCTACCAGGCCCTGCTGGAGGACACCCGCCTGCTGGACACCCACCTCGCGCACAAGCAGTACACCGAATTCAGCGGGGAGAAGTCCGAGGCTGAAAACCAGGTGCGCATGATGGCGAACCAGATCGAGGAGCTGCAGCACCGCCTGCAAGTGGCCGAGACCGAGGCCGCGCAGACGCGCGAGGCCTACCACGCGCTGGAATCCCAGATCAGCCAGGCACGCCAGCAGGCGCAGGAACTGCGCTCGCAGATGCAGAGCGCGCAGAGCCGCATCGGCTTCAACCGTGAGCGCACCGAGGAGCTGGAAGGCCGCCTGCGCCAGAACGAGGAGCAGATCGCCGCCAACGAAGAGCTGCTGGACCAGGCACGCCGTGACCTCGCCAGCGCCGACGAACAGCTGCTCGCCATCGCGGACAACATCCAGACGCGCCAGATGGCGGTGAACGAGCACGCCAGCCAGCACCAGAACATCATGCCGGAGCGCAACCGTCTGGAAAGCGACCGCCGCGCCATCCGCGAGTCCATCCGCCAGTTTGAAGGCCAGATCGCCGCCAGCGAGGCGCGCGCGCAGTCCCTCGGCAATCAGATCTCCGGCGACCGCCAGCGCTTTGAATCCCTGGCGCATGACCGCATGACGGCGCAGCAGGCGCGCGAGGCCAGCCAGATCGAATTCGACGAGCTGCAGCGCAACATCCAGGAGCTGGAGGACACGCGCAACCAGCTCGAAGAAAAGGCCAAGGACTGCGCCCGCGAGATGATCGAACGCCGCCGCCAGCGCGACGCGATGAACAACGAGCTCAACGACCTGCAGCGCAACCTGACGCAGCGCAAGTCACGCCTCGAGATCATCGAGCAGCTCCTCCAGAAAGGCGAAGGCCTCTCCGCCGGCACGCAGAAGGTCATCAGCGGCCTCGACAATCCCGAAGTCTATGGCGTCGGTGTGCGCGGCCTGCTGGCCTCCAGCATCGAGGTGGAGCCCGAGTACATCACCCCCATCGAAGCCGCGCTCAAAGACCACCTGCAGGCCGTCCTTCTCACCGAGAGCGAGCTCGCCGCGCAGATCATCGACCGCCTCACGGACCACAAGATGGGCCGCGCCGCGCTGGTGCCGCATGATTTCTGCAACCTGCGCAACGCCGCCGACCGCGAGCTGCTGCCCGCCGGCGCACTCGCCTGGGCCACGGACAAGGTGCGCGTGAAGACCGGCGTGCAGGGCCTCATCGACCACCTGCTGCACAATGTGGTGGTCGTGGACGACCTCCACACCGCCCTGCGCATGAAGCGCGAGATGCCCCACCTCGCCATCGCCACCATGCGCGGAGAGTTCATCACACATGATGGTATCATCACCGGCGGCGCCAGCAAGGAGGAGGGCTCCTCCACCCTGCGCCGCGAGGCCGAGGTGCGCCAGCTCCGCGCCGAGGTGGAGGCGCTGGAGTACCAGTACATGGAAAAGGAGGACGCCGTGAACAGCGTCACCGCCCAGCTCGAGGAAATGCAGCGCGAGGAAGTCTCCCTGCGCGAGCAGTCCCAGCGCGCCCGCGAGGGCTTCTCCCAGTTCCAGGGCAAGATGAGCGTCGTGCAGCGCGCCCTGCAGCAGGCCACCACCAAGCTCGAAAGCGTCGAGTGGGACCAGAACCAGATCCAGGAGCGCATCAGCGGCTCCGAAAGCCAGATCACCCAGCTCCGCGAGGCCGTGGCCATCGCCCAGGAGCAGCTCGAAACCTCCCGCATCCGCGAGGCCGAGCTGGAGCTGGAAATGGAGTCCTTCCTCCGCCGCGAGCTGGAGTCCAGCGAGCGCCTCAACGAGCTGCGCACCGCGCTGGCTCTGGAGCAGAGCGCCCTGCAGTCCATCGAGCGCCAGAAAGCCCCGCTCGGCGTGCGTCTGCAGGAGCTGCAGGCCGGCATCAACCGCTTCTCCGAGGAGATGAACACCTGGCGCATGCGCATCCAGCAGAGCGAGGCGGAAAACGCCCGCTTCCAGGAGCAGATCGAGTCCCAGCGCGACACCATCGGAGCGATTGAAGAACACCTGCAGTCCAAGACCGAGGAGCGCGCCGGATTGTTTGAGCAGGTCAGCCAGCTCGAGTCCCAGCTCACGCAGCTGCGCCAGAGCTTCAACGGCCTCAACGAATCCCGCAACCGCGCCGAAGTCACGCTCACCCGCGTGGACCTGCGCCTCGAAAACCTCATCAACCAGGTGCAGGAGCGCTACAGCTTCCACATTGAAGCCTTTGAGCCCGACTACCACGTGCTCATGATGACCATCGAGGAGCAGAAGAAGAACCGCAGCCGTGGAAAAAAAGGCGCCGCCAGCACCGCCGAAAGCAGCTCTGCCGACGACAGCGCCGACGCCACCGCCGAAGCCCCTGAAGAGCCCGAGGCCGAAGAAGCCCCGCAGGTGCGCGCCGTCTCCAACCGTGACGACGATGCCGTGGACATCGACGAGGTCGTCATCCCCGGCCAGGAGGCCGAGCCCGACTGGGCCTTCGTCATGGAGGTGGTCTATGAGCTGCGCCAGAAGCTCGAGGGCATCGGCCCGGTGAACCTCGACGCCATCCAGGAGTTCGAAGAGCTCGAAGAGCGCCACAACTTCCTCGACACCCAGCACAACGACCTCGTCAAATCCAAGGACGAGCTGCTGCAGGTCATCGCCAAGATCAACGACACCACAAAGACCATGTTTGTGGAGACCTTTGAGCAGGTGCGCGGCTTCTTTAACAACAATTTCCGCGAGCTCTTCGGCCCCGCCGCCAAGGCCGACCTCATGCTGGTGGATGAAAACGATCCGCTGGAGTCCGGCATCGAAATCATCGCCAAGCCCCCGGGCAAAAAGCTGCAGACCATCAGCCTCCTCTCCGGTGGCGAGCGCAGCATGACCGCCGTGGCCCTGCTCTTCTCCATCTACCAGGTGAAGCCCAGCCCCTTCTGCGTGCTGGACGAGCTTGATGCACCTCTCGATGAAACGAACATCGGCCGCTTCCTCAAGATGCTGGACGCCTTCATCGACAACTCCCAGTTCATCATCGTCACGCACAACAAGCGCACCATGAGCCGCGCGGATGTGATCTACGGCGTGACCATGCAGGAGTTCGGCGTCAGCAAGCCTGTGGGCGTCCGCATGACCACGGAGGACACCCGCACCCTGGCCAAGTCCGCCCAGGAGCTGGCCCTCGAAGCCCCGAACCAGCAGAAGCGCCGGAAGAAGTCTGACGACGCCAATGCCGCTGAAGGTGAAGACGCCGACGAAGCCGCAGACGCAGCGAGCGCCGAGGCCTCCGAGTCCACCCCCGTCAACGAAGACCTCGATGAGGAGCAGGCCCGCCTGACCGCCATCGAGGAGCAGGAGGAGCAGACACCTGCGGCGCTGGTGTAAACACACCGGAGCAAGGTCCTGGTTGATTCGCTGCGCTGCCCTTCGGACTCCATAAGGTCGTCTGTCTCGCTTCGCTAGGCTGTCCTCGATTCTAACGCTCCCGAAAAGCGCGTGCCACGTCCTTGGTCCGCAGCGCATGTATTGTAGTTCCGCCTTCAGGCGGCTTCGGATTCTGGACTCCACACGCTGGATTCCAGGCTCCTTGCTTTCTTAATACCATGATGCGTTGAAAACGACTCTGAAGGTGGAGGCACGATCCGACGGAGGGGGATCATCTTGATCCCCCCACCTGCAGCGTGTTCGTGGATGTTCGAGGGCGCTGGGCGACGCGTGAGCGTGTGGGATCGGGACGATCCCACTCCTCCAGAGCGCAGGCTGGCCGCATGGAATGCTGGCTTTCACCCATG
Organism: Prosthecobacter fluviatilis; assembly: GCF_055388355.1. Lineage (NCBI taxonomy): Bacteria > Pseudomonadati > Verrucomicrobiota > Verrucomicrobiia > Verrucomicrobiales > Verrucomicrobiaceae > Prosthecobacter > Prosthecobacter fluviatilis. The sequence goes on along the minus strand of NZ_AP043782.1, from coordinate 5,888,296 downwards.
AGACCCGTTTTCAGCTGTACGTGGTATAAAGCCGGTACTACAATACGGTACTGGGTGGCTGGGAGCTTCCAGGGCTTGGCGCGAGTGCTCGCCTCATCATCCCCTCAAACCTCTCCCGCAGTTCCTCGTCCCCCACACGCTGCGCCAGTTCGATGAGCTCCAGGTATGCGCTCCGTTCCTCCGGGTAGTAAAACAGGATCTTCTCATACTCCTGCACTGCCGCCTCCACCTTGCGCTCCTGGCTGTACTTGCGTGCCAGCACGTAGGACAGCGGCGGCTTCTCAAACTCCTCCGAAGGGTAAAACAGCTCTGCAAACGGCTGCGCAATCCACTCGGCCAGCTTTACAGCCGTGTCCGGCGCCAGCAGCAGCACCGCAGCCACGAGCAGCAGCATGCTGCCGATCACCAGAAAGGCCGCAGAAAGCCAGTCCATCCTCAGCGCTGCGCACATCAGCCACACACTCGCCAGCAAGGCGAGTCCGGCGAGAATCCTGCGAGCTTTCTGCCAGTGCATGCACAGGGATAAATCCGATCACAAGCTCTGCAACTGCGAGGCCAGCACCTTCGTCTGCCGCACGCATGCCCCGGCGCTGTTCCAGCTTTGCGCGCCCCGCTACTTCACCGCCTCATACAGCGACGCAATCCCCAGCGTGAGCTGGCGTGAGCCCGCGCTGCTGAAGCCATTCGCACAGATCAAAGACTCCATCTCACGGCCGGAGGGGAAGCGCTCGATGGACCCGCAGAGATAGACATAAGCCTCGCGCTTGCCGGTGATCCACCCAGCCACGCGGGTCATGACCTCCTTGAGATAAAACAGGTACAACTGCCGGATGCCCGGGATGCGCGGGATGGAAAAATCGAGCACAAACAAGCGCCCGCCGGGCCGCAGCACGCGGCTCATCTCCTGCAGGGCGGCGGGCCAGGAGGCCATGTTGCGCAGGCCAAAGGCAACCGTGAGCACATCAAAGGAATTGTCCTGAAAAGGCAGCGCCAGGCCGTCTGCAGCCACCAGGGCGCGGAGCTGGCGCTTCTGCGCCTCACGCATCATCGGCACCGAGAAATCCGCGCCCAAAACTTTGGCCTGCGGACAGGCAGCCTGGATGGCCTGGGCGAGATCTCCGCTGCCGGTGGCGAGATCGAGCACACGCTGCGGATTCAGCTCTGCAATGCGCCGGGCCGTGGTGCGGCGCCAGAGGCAGTCGATGCCGAGGCTGAGGACGTGATTTGCCAGCACATAACGCGATGCGATTCCCGCAAATGCCTGCCTCACAAATCCTGCGTCTTGCATGTGGCTTTCTGTGTAACCGGTCACCCGGGCGGCACTGTTGCCGCTGGATGGTGCTCACGAGAGGACTCGAACCTCCACGATGTTACTCACTAGAACCTGAATCTAGCGCGTCTACCAATTCCGCCACGTGAGCAAAGGAGTCGGGTTGACCGGGGACGGGAGTTTTGACCAAGCTGGAAAATACTCAAGCGAGAAAATGACTTTCTTCTAGCCGCAGGGCTGGCCCGGGTTTAGTCGCATGGGCATGTCCTTTCGTCTTGAAATGCTGCAGGTGGCGCGCCTGGCGCCCAAACTCCTCGGAGAATCGGCGGAGCTGGTGGAGGCTTTTCTGCGCTCCCGCCTCTCCCCCGAGGGTGGTTTCCTGGACCGCAACGACAAGCCGGACCTCTACTACACCGTGTTTGGCCTGGAGGGCCTGCAGGCTCTTTCCGTCGATGCCGCCACCCTTCCCGATGTGCGCCCCTGGCTGAAGCCCTTTGGCGACGGCGAGCGGCAGGATTTCGTACACCTCTGCTGTCTGGCACGCTGCTGGGCCAATGCGGGCATGGCGGACTTTTCAGCGGCCTCACGTGAAGCGCTGGCGGCACGCATCGAGGCCTTTCGCTGCCCGGACGGCGGCTACCATCAGGCCCCCGGCCGGGCCAAAGGCAGCGCCTACGGCTGCCTGCTGGCCTGGGGTGCCTACCAGGACCTCGGCGGCATGCCTCCCGAGCCCTGGCGGCTGGCGGAGTGCATGGGCGGCCTGCGCACGCCCGATGGTGCCTGGTCCAATGAGCCCGGCATCCCCGTGGGCTCCACCACCGCCACCGCAGCCATGGTGGCCCTGCACCGCCACATGGACATGGCACCGCCCGCTGAGGCCGTGGACTGGCTGATGCGCCAGTGCCTGCCCGCAGGCGGGTTCCTGGCCCTCCCCGCCGCCCCCATTCCCGATCTGCTCTCCACCGCCGTGGCCCTGCATGCACTGGATGCCGTGCAGGCAGATTACTCACGCCTCAAAGAGCCCTGCCTCGACTTTGTCGATTCCCTCTGGGATGCCACCGGCGGCTTCCATGGCAACTGGACCGACGACATGCTCGACTGCGAGTACACGTATTACGGGATGCTCGCGCTGGGGCATCTGGCATAGAAGCTTGGAAAGGAGAGGGATCGTCCCGATCCCTCACGCTTCCGCACCGCCCATCTCACACTATCCAAACCAGGGGATCAGGATGATCCCCCTCCGCCAGATTCGACACACCAGGACACAAAAAACCCGGACATCGCTGCCCGGGTTTTCTGAAGAGTTCTGGAAGGCGTCGTGTTACGCGATGACTTCGCTGAGGATGCGGCCACCGTTGACGATGTCGATGGGGCGTCCGCCGTCGGCCATGATGCGCTTCTCGCTGTTGATGCCGAGGAGGCGGTACATGGTCTTGGCAAGGTCTTCCGGCCCCACGGCGTCACGGTCAGGCTCACCGCCCAGCGCGTCGGAGGCGCCGTGGATGTAGCCTTCTTTGACACCACCGCCGGCGAGGGCGACGGAGAACACGCGCGGCCAGTGGTCACGGCCGTTGGTGCCGTTCACCTTCGGCGTGCGGCCGAATTCTGAGCTGACCATGACGAGCGTGCGCTTGAGCATGCCGCGGTCGGCGAGGTCGGTGATGAGGCGTGCAAAGGCCTGATCGAAGTTCGGAGCCTGACCGGTGAAGGCATCCTTGATGTTGGAGTGGTGGTCCCAGCCGCCGTAGTTCACGGAAACCATGCGCACACCGGCCTCGACGAGGCGGCGGGCCAGCAGGAAGCGCTGGCCGGCGGTGTTGCGGCCGTATTCGTCGCGCAGCTTGTCAGACTCCTTGGTCAGGTCGAAGGCTTCGCGGGCCTGCTTGCTGCTGATCAGGCCGTAGGCGGCCTGGTAGAAGCTGTCCATGGCGCTGATGGAGTCGGCTTTTTCCACGGCTTTGAAGTGCTCGTCCACCGTGCCCAGAAGGTTGCGGCGGCGGTCAAAGCGCTTCTCATCCACGTCCTTCGGAGTCAGGAGGTCACGCACGGTGAAGCCTTTGTCCGCAGGATCGCTGCCGAGGGCAAAGGGGCCGAAGGCGCTGCTCATGTAGCCGGTGCCCTGGTCTGGAGCGACCATGTTTGGCACCACCACATAAGGAGGCAGGTTGTTGCGGCTGCCCTGCTCATGGGAGATCACGGAGCCGAAGCTTGGGAACTTGATCGCCGGGCTCGGACGGTAGCCGGTGAACATGTTGTGCGTGCCACGCTCATGGGCGGCTTCACCGTGGGTCATCGAGCGGATGACGGTGAGCTTGTTCATGATCTTGGCGATGTTCGCAAACTTCTCACCCACGTATTCCCCGGGGATGGAGGTCTTGATCGGGGTGAACGGGCCGCGGTAGTCAGGCGAAGCAAAGGGCTTCGGGTCCCAGGACTCGTGCTGAGCCATGCCACCGGGGAGGTAGATGTGAATGATCGAGTCAGCGACGGGCTTGAAGCTTTCCACTTCAGGCATGACCTGCGCCGCCTGAAGGCGCATCATCTCAGGCAGAGTCAGGCCGAGACCGCCGAGCATGCCAACGTAGAGGAAATCACGACGGCTGACACCGGAGCGCAGATCAAGGTGATTGCCTTGGCAGAGAGAATGCATTTTCATAAGGAGGGAGGGGTGTTGTTGCTGGAATCGAGATGAATTACGGGAGTGCCCCGGCGATCTTGCATATCTTGCTAAAAATGCCGCAAATCGTGCGCCACCCGCCTCAGGGCGTCACCCAGCCAGGCTGGATGATCTTGTGGATCCACACCTGGAAATCCACCGGAGCATCCGGCGGAAATTTCAAATTCAGCATCATCGGCACCGTGGCGTCCTCGCTGAGCTGCAGCTGGTAGTCCAGCACCTTGGAGATCGGGCCGCCCTTCTCGGCGTAGCCATACACCACCTTGGCGCCGGGTTCGGAAATGTTGCGCAGGCTGTAGCACTGCAGCCTGGAGGGGTCACCAAACTGGTTTTCAAAATGCCCTGCCGGAGACACATACACCCGGAAGAGCGTGGGAATGGCCTGCCTCTGCTCCAGAAAATCCGACCACGCCATCTCGCCAGCGCCCACGAATGACTCCCAGTCCACCCGCGGCCCGGCCGGCGTGTGCTCCACCGTGGCCACGCGCCTGCCCCCGCCTTCCAGCACCACCACATGCTGGCTGAACTTGGGGGAAAGCTCCGTCGCCTCGACGATGGAGTCAAACGAGATGGCCCCGTCCGGATTTTTGGAATAGTAGGTGCTCATCAGCGGGGCCACGCGCAGGCGGTCGCGCACCAGCAGCACGCGCTCCTTCCAGGTGGCCGTCGCGAGAAACTTGCCCAGCACCTCCTCCGCCGCAGCCAGCTTTGCCAGATCTCCGCCCTCGACCTTGGACATGGCGCTGGCCGTTTTCAGCTCTTCACTGCCCGGGGGGCGAAACACCAGATTTCCCGGGCTCACCATCTGTGGCGTCGGCTCCTCAGGCTGCATGAGCGCAGTGCCTGGCGGCAGCACAGCAGCGGGCTTGTCCTCCTGCTGGGTCTCCGCAGCCTTGGCCAGCTTGGAGGCCAGCGTCTCCTCCTTCTTCGGCTCCGAGGGCAGCAGGCTCCAGACCACGAGCACAAGCACTATGAAGCCCACCACTCCGGCGCCGATGAGCAGGCGCTTGCGGAACTGCTGGATCTCCGGGTCCATGCGCATGCGGTCAAAGGCATCTCCGGGCAGCGGCTGCGGCTCCTGGTCTGCGGCGGCTGCGGCGCTCGGCTCGGCTGCGCCGGTGGGCTCGTTCTGCGTCATCAGCAGCGCGCGGCGCTTGGTCTTGGTGGTCTTTTCCGCCATCTGCAGCATCACCATCTGCCCGCACTCAGGGCACGGGCGTGAGCGCGTCACTGAAGAAACCTGGATTTCGACAGTCTTTTCGCAATGGGGGCAGACGAGGGTGGTGGCCGGCATTCTGGGCTGGTCGTTGATGAAAGGGTGGTCAATGTGGCTGCTGGAATGAACTGCCGCAACCTGTGGTTGTTCAATTTCCCGTCCACACATCCGCCGTCATGCCGCCGCTGCCGCGCAGGCGCAGCAGGCCCCAGCTCATCATGATGCGGGCATCCTCCCAGATGTACTTCGTCTTGGTGCCCAGCTGCACCAGGATCACCTCCCGGCTGCCGCTGGCGGCGCTGGAGATCAGGCAGCGTCCGCTGGCCACGGTGTAGCCGGTCTTCATGCCGTTGCACTCGGGCATCACGCCCAGCAGCTCGTTGGTGTTGGTGAGCGAGATGTAGCGCCCGCTCGCAAACCGGAAGCCGAAATGCTTGCGGCGCACCACATCGCGGATCACGCCGTTGCGGTACGCAGCCATCGCCACACGCGCCATGTCACGCGCGGTGGAGTACTGCCCGCCCACGGTGAGCCCGTGCGGGTTTTTGAAATGGGAGTTTGCACAGCCCAGCGCGCGGGCCTTGGCGTTCATTTTGGCGGCAAAGGCGCTGATGCTGCCCGCGTTGTCACGCGCCAGCACGTTGGCCACATCGTTCGCGCTCTTGATGAGAAAGGCGTAGAGCAGCTCCCGGCGCGAGTACACCTCCCCCGGCTTGATGCCGAGCCGCGTGGGCTCCACCGCCACGTCAGAGGCCTGCACGCGCACCATCTTGTCCAGGTTGCCTGCGTCCAGCACCACCAGGGCCGTCACCAGCTTCTGGGTGCTGGCCACGCCGCGCGCGGTTTCAAAATTGCGTCCCGCCAGATGCTGCCCGGTGCGCGCATCCAGCAGCAGGTAGGAGGCGGCGCGGATGGCAGGGCCGGAGGTGGCCACCAGCATGGGGCGCTCCGGCAGCAGCACCGGCATGACCAGCGCATCATCCCCCTGGGCATACATGTGCTGGGTGTTTGGCGCGACCGGGATGGCACGCACCACCCCCTGGCCGGCACAGCTCGCCAGCAGCGCGGCTGCAGCTCCAATCATCAAAAGTTGGGTCAGTCTCATCATCGTGAAGGAACGCCACATCCGCCTGCAGTTTTCATGCCGGGCAGGGCGGCCATGGCGTGCCGCATCTAGGCCACCCCGCGTTTGTTGTCAAACCTTGCGCCCTCCGCCGCGCGCTCCATGTTCCGCCCATATGGCACTTATCATCAACGGCGAACAGATTGACGACGAAAACATCGAGGCGGAGTTCCGCCACATCAAAGGTCACTACGAGCGCACCCTCCAGGTGGCCTGCTGCGAGCGCGACCCCGAATTTCGCGGCATCGCCAAGGACAACCTCATCTCTCGTGCCCTCCTCGGCCAGGAAAGCCGCCGCCGCCACCCCGAAGTCTCCGAGGCCGAGGTCACCGCACGCCTGCAAAAGCTCATCGAAGAGGCTGGCGGCGAAGATCAGTTCTACATGAACATCGGCATGCCCGTCAAAAACGAGGCCCTCATCCGCGACAACGTGGCAGGCGGTGTACGGCTGGACAAAACCCTGCAGGAAATCTACGCCCCCGAGCCCGAGCCCACCGAGGCCGACCTGCGCGCCTGCTACGAGGCCAACCTCAAGCACTACATGACCGACGAGGAGATCCAGGCCTCCCACATCACCAAGAGCCTCTCAGGCGCCAGCAGCCGCCAGGAAATCTACCACACCATGCGCGACGTCCGCCAGCAGCTCCTCGCCGGGGCCGACTTCAACAAGCTGGCCGAAGAGCATCGCACCGCCGAGCAGCAGCAGATCGACCTCGGCTGGTTCAAGCGCGGCGAGTTCATGGAGGAGTTTGAGACCATCGCCTTCTCCATGGGAGAGGGGGAGATCAGCCCCGTCTTCACCACCCAGCTCGGCTTCCACGTCTGCACCGTCACCGGCCGCCGCCCGTCCGTGGCACGCCCCTTTGAGGAGGTGAAGGCCGACGTGAAAAACCGCTTCATCGAAGAATACCGCGACAAAAAGTTCAACGCCTTCCTCGAAGAGCTCAAAGCCACCGCGAAGATCGAGGACACCGACCCCGAAGGCACAAACTGCGGGCATTGATGGGAAAGTGAAAAGTAAAAAGGGCGGAGAAGCCCCTCCCCCTTTTCACTTCTTCCACACTCACATCTTCGCGATCACCGGCAGCGGTGTGCGGCCCGACTCCACAGGCTCCGGCAGCGAGTCCATGGGCGGCGGGCCGGGGAAGTTGTCGTCCACAAAGCGCCGCCAGGTGTCGCGCGTTTTGGCTGAGATGAAGCCCTGCACCGTGTCACCGCACTTGCCGCAGATCATCACGCTGTGCAGGAGGGAGAGCCCCTCGCACACGCCCGTGATGACAAAATCATCCATGCCAGGCGCATCCCGCCGGGCATCACAGACAGCACACGAGTCCAGGCCGCGCTCCAGCGTCACCTGCTCGTTCTGAAACTGCGACAGCCGGTTCTTCGACTCCTGGGAAAACTCCTCCATCATCTGCGTGCGGCAGTGGTCGCACAGCGCATACTCCATCACGCATTCGCCGCGCTTGTAGGCCTTCGAGATCTGAAAGCCGCCGGGAAAGTCCGGCAGCGACTCGCCGCAGCGCGTGCAGTTCTGGAAAGGGCGCTCTTCATACTCGCACCGCAGGTCGGGCGGGATCGGCGGCGGCTGTTGGAGATCGTGATCAGACATCGGCTTGTTTGCAACAAAGCGCACACCATGCCAGTTTCACAGTCCAAACCCATGCGCGCAACGCTTTTCCTCAGCCTCCTCCTCTCCGCCGCCCTGCATGCCCAGCCTGCGGAATGGCCGGACTCCCGCGGCAACGCGGCCATGACGGGCGTCTCCCCCGTCGAACTGAAGTTCCCGCTGGAGCTCGCCTGGCAGTTCAAGCTCATGGACAAGCCCAAGGGGCAGGCGGAGATGCTCGTCTCCAGCGCCATCGTCCGCAGCGGCAAGGTCTATCTGGGCAGCAAGGACGGCAAATTTTTCTGCCTCGACCTCGCCACCGGCAAGGAAGTCTGGAAGGCCGAGGCCAAGGGGGCCTTTGACGGCGCCGCCGCCTTTGCGGGCGATCTCGTCGTCGTGGGCTGCCAGGATGGCTTTGTCTATGCCTGGAACGCCGACACCGGCAAGGAGGCCTGGAAATTTGAAACCCAGGCCGAAATCCACGCCGCCGCCAATGTCTGGACAGACCCCGCCACCAAGGCGCAAAAAATCATCATCGGCAGCTACGACTACTCCGTTTACTGCCTCGACGCCAAGACCGGCGCCAAGGACTGGGCCGCTGAAACCGGCTATTACATCAACGGCGGCTGCGCCATCGGCGACGGCAAGGTCGTCTTTGGCGGCTGCGACAGCGTGCTCCACGTGCATGATGTGAAGACCGGCAAGGAGGAGCGGCAGATCGAGGTGGGGGCCTACATCGGCAACAACGTCGCCATCGCAGACGGCGTCATCTATGTCAGCCATTATGGCAACCGAGTCGGTGCCTACCGCGTCGCCGACGGCATGAAGGTCTGGGAGTACGGCGAGCGCGAATTTGAATACTACGCAGCGCCCGCCATCTGGGAAAAGGGCGTCTATGTCGGCGGGCGGGACAAGCGCTTCCACGCCATCGACCGCGTCACCGGGGCGCAGCTCTGGGAATTCCGTGCGCGCGACCGCATCGACAGCAGCGCCGTCATCTGCGCCGGCAAGGTGGCTCTCTTCGGCAGCGACGACGGCTACCTCTACGCCCTCGACCTCAAGACCGGCAAGGAAGTCTGGCACAACGAGATCGGCGCGCCCGTGAAGACCTCGGCCGCCGTAGCCGGAAACCACGTCCTCTTTGGCGCGGATGACGGGGTGCTCTACGTGTTTAAGAATGGGAAGTGAGATTGGGAACCATCATGACCATCTTAAAGCTGTCTCTCGAAGAGTGCTCAATACGTCTCGATACTCCATTCGATCCTCCTGAGTCTTCCGTCAGCGACCAAGAGTTTGAGGAGGAGTATTATCGACTCTTCGACACTCTCGAGGGGTTCCTCGCTGCTCATGGAAAGAACGATGCCTATGGACAAGGCGACTACTATCTTGAACCAAACGTCATGCGCTCACGTGGCATGGGATTTGAAGTCGCCAACTCAGCTATCGTGACAATGGATTTTTTGCACGGCTTGCAAAAGCTTGTATCTGAGCGTGCCCCTGCATGGGAGATCTACTTTCGTTCGGACAACTTTGACTATGACGTCTTTATCAATCCTTCAGAGGTGAGGATCTACCGCGACAGCCCTGACTTACTGCCACAAGTAGGAAACAACAGTGCTTGAAACTCCCTTGTTCCAAGCGCGTTTCCATCAAGGTCACGCAAAGCTCAGCGCCTCCACGGCCGTCTCCATGTGGACCATGGCCCCGTAGCAGCCCAGGCCCGCCTTTGCCCCCAGCCCGAGGAGGTGACGCATTTTGCGCTTCAGGCGCCAGAAAAAGGAGCGGCGGATGGTGCGGTGAATGGCAAACTTCCTCACATAGTTGGTCACCGTCCAGTGCGTGGTCAGTCCGTCCGGGAAAAGCGCCGTGTCGCCGACGCGCAGCGTGTGGACCTTGCGCTCCGGAGTCTGCTCCTCGATCACCACCTCCCCCTCCAGGATCTGTATAATCTCGTCCAGCCCAAACACCCACTTGAACTTGCCCGCGCTGCATTCCCAGACTGCGCATGAAAGCGTCTGGTCAGGCGCGATCGCCAGCGTGGTGGCCCGGGCGATGGGGTTTCCCTCCAGAATCCAGTCGGGGTTGATGGGCGAAGGCTGGAGATCTTGATTCAAAATCGAGCCCGTCTGGATGCGCGCCGAGTCGCTGGACAGTCGGCGGGCGGCAGAGCTGGCGGAGTTGCTGTCAATGAATCCGAGGGGGGATTTGAATGCATTTTCCATATTTTCTGTCTTTATAATCAATAGCCAAATTGCCTATTGTCGAGAAAACTTGTGTAGCGAAATTCTGACACACCCAATGGGCTATATCTTTATTCGCGTTAAAGCATGCCCTAGGCACCGCCAGAGCACGCCGCTTTGCCCCCTGCCCCGCGCATGACTTGTGCGGTCCTCCAGTTGCAGCCCCTCCTTGCATCCCCGCAACCCACCGCTAAAGGAACTGGGTGCGTATCATTTCTGGCAGCGCGGGAGGGCTCGCTCTCGAAGTCCCCAAAACCGTCACACGGCCCACGCAGGACCGTGTGAGGCAGGCTGTGTTTTCGATGCTCGGGGAGCTCGTGCCCGGTGCCCATGTGCTGGATTTGTTTGCCGGCACAGGAGCTCTGGGCCTCGAATGCCTGAGCCGGGGCGCGGCCTCCGCCATGCTGGTGGACGAAAACAAAGGCGCCTGCGAAGTCATCCGCAGAAACATCGCCAAAACCCGCCTCACCGGTGCCACCGTGCGCCACAGCGATGTCTTCCGGCTGCTGCCCCTGCTGCAAAAGGATGGGAAGCAGTTTGACCTGATCTTTGCGGACCCGCCCTACACGCACAGCGACGAGGACACCGACTTCATCGCCAAACTCCTGGCCGAAGAGGCGCTGCCTGCGCTGCTGCATGCAGACAGCCACCTCATTCTGGAAAGTCACCACTTCAACCGCGAAACCAAACACTGGCCCGGATGGGAGGTGCTGACGGACCGCCACTACGGCTCCACCCGCATCGTCTGGCTGCGCAAAATCCCGCATGGCATCGAAAGCGCTTAGCCTCACCCTGTACAATCTACTGCTGCCGCTGGGGCTCGTGCTGATGCTTCCCGGCGCCATCATCAAGATGCGCCGCCGCAACGGCCGCTGGCAGGACCTTGCCCAGCGCCTCGGCTTCCTGCCGCGCGAGGTCAGGACCGCCATCGATGCCCTGCCCCAGCGCGAGCGCTTCTGGGTGCATGCCGTGAGCGTGGGAGAGGTGGGCGTGGCCAAAAAGCTCATCAGCCGCCTGCTCAAAACGGACGCACATCTTGGAATCGTCCTCAGCACCACCACCCCGACCGGCTACGCGCTGGCCGCAGAGCTGGCGGCGCAGCACGCCGGGCGCATGGTGGCCATCTACAGCCCCATCGACCTGCCCGGTGTCGGCAGGCTCATGCTGGAGAGCATCCAGCCCACGCAGCTCGTGCTCGTGGAGGCCGAGGTGTGGCCCAACCTGACCGCCAGCGCCACCCGCCTGGGCATTCCCGTTTCCCTCGTCAATGCGCGCCTCTCCCCGCGCAGCGCACGCCGTTACCAGAAGTTTCGCGCACTCATCGGCCCCGTCTTTGGCATGCTGAAGCAGGTGCTGGTGCAGGAGCCGGAAGATGTGGCACGCTGGCAGGGCTTTGGAGTCGGGGCAGGCCACATCCACCTCACCGGCAGCATCAAGTATGACCCCGAAGGCTCGGTCGTTCCTGCCATCAAAATCGAGGAACTGCATTCGGTGCGCGCTCTCGCCGGCATTGCCGAAGCACAGCCCACGCTGCTGGCCGCCAGCACCCATGCGGGTGAAGAAGTCGAACTCGCCCGCGTCTTCCTGCGCCTGCGCGCCCACATTCCCCAGCTCGCACTCCTCATCGTGCCACGGCATGTGGAGCGCCGTACCGAGATCTGCGCGGAGCTGCAAGGCATCGGCATCTCCCCTGCCCTGCGCAGCGTGCCCAACTCGCGCGTGGATGCCAGTGCGCCTGTCTTGCTGATCGACACCACGGGCGAACTCGCCGCGTGGCAGCATCTGGCGACGCTGGTGGTCGTGGGCAAAAGCTTCCTCGCGGAAGGCGGCCAAAACCCCGCCGAGGCCGCGCTGGCGCAGAAGCCCGTGCTTTTTGGGCCGCACATGGAGAACTTCACGCCGCTGGTGGACCTGCTGCTTAAGCACGGCGGCGCGCAGCAGGTGGCTGACTTCGCTGAGCTGGAGTCTGCCTGCCGCACCCTGCTGCAAAAAGCAGACAAAGCCGCCCTCATGGCCAAGGCAGGCCACGACGCCCTCAGAACCCACGAAGGCGCGACGATGCGCAGCGTGGAGCGGCTGCTCGGAAAGTAATCCGGAGCTTCAGCCCGTTTTGGGAGCGATCAGACCTCCCCGAACGAGCCAAAGCTCATCGCTGCTTTCTCAGCCCCACAGAGACTGCGGGTACTCGCCTGCATCCACCAGCGCACGGATGCTGGCCACCACCTCCGCCTTGTCTTCAGGATAGGTGACGCCGAACCACTTGCCCGTCGTCTCCAGCACACGCACGTCCGCCTTGCCAGCCGCGATCAGGGCATCCACCTGCGCAGGCACGTAGCACTCGGATTTCTGCTCGTGGCCGCGCTCCTTCAGGAAGGCGGTGAAGGCCGCGCGCAGATGCGCAAAGATGTCCGGCGTGAAGCCGAAGAAGTTCATGGAAACCACTTCCTCTCCCGTCAGCGGCACATAGGCGCCCTCCACCTCGCGGTTTTCCGCGCCGGTGTCGCATTTGAAAATCTTGGTCATCTCCAGCACCGTGCTCAGCATGCCGTGGGAATCGCAGGTGCACACGCCGCGGGAGACACTGCCGTGGTCGGAAAGCGTGTTTTTCAAATAGAAGCCCACCATGGACCAGTGGCTCTTGCCATCCTGCGGGCGCGGCTGCACCAGATCTGCGGCGATCTTTTTGTACGCATCCTGGCCGTAGAAGTCGTCCGCATTGATCATGAGGAAGGGCTCGTTCACCACTTTCTCCGCGGAGAGCAGCGCGTGGGCGGTGCCCCAGGGCTTGGTGCGGCCCTCGGGCACGGTGAACCCGGAAGGCAGGTCGTTGATGTCCTGAAACGCGTACTCCACCTCGATGCGGCCGGCGTACTTGGAACCGATCTGCGTGCGGAAAAGCTCCTCAAAGTCGCGGCGGATGACAAAGACCACCTTGCCAAATCCGGCGCGGATCGCATCAAACACGGAGTAGTCCAGCACCACCTCCCCGGATGGCCCCATGGCGTCGAGTTGTTTGAGGCCGCCGTAACGGCTGCCCATGCCGGCAGCAAGGATGAGGAGTGTGGGTTTCATCAAATGAATGTGGAAATGGAGTGAGGGCGCGCATCTTTTCGTCGGGCGGCTGTCAGGTCAAGACGAAGTGCTGAGCTCAAGACACGCGCCGAACCTCCCAACAGAGCACTTGTGCTCTTCCGCCGTTTCGGCTTACATCCACAAAAACACATGCTTCAAGACATCACGAAACTTATTCAGCTTCAGGAACGTGACCAGCGCATTCGTGCCCTGCAAAAAGACCTCAAGGACATCCCGACGCTGCAAGCACGTGCCAAAATGCAGCTGGCTGGAGACCAGGCCGCCGTGGATGCCGCGAATCAGGCCGTGAAGGAGGTCGAGGTGAAGATCAAAAACATCCAGCTCGATGTCCAGACGCGCCAGAACAGCATCAAGCGCATGCAGGACCAGCAGTTCGAAACGCGCAAGAACGACGAATTCGCCGCCCTGGGTCATGAAATCAAACGCTACCAGGACGATGTGACCAAGCTGGAAGATGGCGAGCTGGAGCAGATGGAGGCGCTGGAAGCCGCCAAGTCAAAGCTGAAGGATGCCCAGGCCAAGCTGGCCGGCACACAGACCCGCGTGAACGAGGAGCTCAAGGCGCTCGATGAACGCGGCGTGGGCGTGAAAAAGCGCCTCGACGATCTCAACGCCGAACGCGCCACCATGGCCGCTCCCATCGATCCTGACGCGCTGGACCTCTACACACGCATCTTCAACAAAAAGGGAGACGCCGCCATCGTGCCCATGGAGAACTCCATGTGCGGCGGCTGCCACATGAAGGCCGTCGTCGGAGTCATCCAGTCCCTGAAGCAGTCCGAAAAGCTGACTCAGTGCGAGAGCTGCGGACGCATTCTCTATCTGGTGGAGTAACGCTGAAAGCGTGGCCGGGCACGGCTGCGCCCGGCACGAAAGGCATGCCCGGAGCTGAAGCAGGAGCGCGGCGCATTCGTCGCTGTCTTCATCTCCTGACTCCTTGACCGCAGCATCATTGAAAGGTCTTTTCTCCCACATGACCTTTGCCATCGAGTCCTTCCACTTTCACGTGCTGCCCATGCACACGCGGTTCCCGTTCAAGTACGGCATCGCCAGCATGAATGCGCTGCCTCATCTTTTCGTGACGGTGAACCTGGTGGTGGATGGCAAGGCGGTGAGCGGGCTCGCCAGCGAAGGCCTGCCGCCGAAGTGGTTCACCAAGAATCCGGACACTCCCTTCGAGCTGGATCTGGCCGAGATGATCGCCGTCATCCAAAACGCCTCGCGCATCGCACGCCTGGCCGCGGAAAAGCCCACGGGCTTCTTTGGCTGGTGGCAGAACCTGTACGCAGAGCAGAGCCAGTGGGCAAAGGTCAGGGAACAGCCCGCGCTGCTGGCCAATCTGGGCGTGAGCCTCATCGAGCGCTCCGTGCTCGACGGTCTGTGCAAAGCACTGGGTCAGCCCCTGCATGCCGTGCTGCGCTCCGATGTGCTTGGCATTGATCTCGGAGCCGTGCGCGAAGAGCTGTGCGGCATGCGTGTGGCCGATGCCATGGCCCCCGCGCCCCTGTCTCACGTCAGCGCACGCCACACCGTGGGCCTTGGAGACCCCCTCAGCGCCGCCGATGGCGCGCTGGATGATGGCCTGCCCTACACGCTGGAGGAAAACATCCGCGCGTACGGCCTGCGCTATTTCAAGATCAAGGTCTGCGGCAAACCCGACCAGGACCTGCCACGCTTGCGCGAGATCACCCGCGTCATCACTGCCAACTGCCCCTCCGGCTTCCACGCCACGCTGGATGGCAACGAGCAGTTCTACGATCTGGCCTCCTTCCGCGACTTCTACGCCACGCTGCGGGCAGATGCCGCACTGGCGCCGCTGTTTCAGAACCTCATCCTCATCGAGCAGCCGCTGCACCGCTCCCAGGCGCTAAACGAAGATGTCGCCGCCACGCTCAGCACCTGGACCGAAGGCCCGGGGATGATCATTGATGAAAGCGACGCCTCCCTGGCCGATCTGCCTCGTGCGCTGGATCTCGGCTATCGCGGCACCAGCCACAAAAACTGCAAAGGCGTCGTCAAAGGCCTGGCCAATGCCGCGCTGCTCAAAAAGCGCAGCCCCGCCATTCGTGGCGGCCCCATCCTCAGCGGCGAAGACCTCGCCAACGTCGGCCCCGTGGCCCTGCTGCAGGATCTCAGCGTCATGGCCCTGCTCGGAGTGACGCACGTGGAGCGCAACGGCCACCACTACTTCCGCGGCCTCAGCATGCACTCCGCCGCCACGCAGGAGGCCGTGCTCGCCACCCACGCCGGCCTCTACCGCCGCCATCCCGCAGGCTTTCCCACGCTCCAGATCGAGAACGGCAGGCTCGATGTTTCCACCGTCAACTCAGCCCCCTTCGGCTGCGGCATCGCCTTGGATGTGTCCCCGTTCGAACCGCTCAACACCTGGATCAAACGCGGCGGTATGGGCGAGTTGTAAGTCTGGAGGCAGAAGCACCGGCCTGTCTGCAAACTTGCTTCAGCAATGGCCGGCACTCAATCCTGCCTGTGCTCAGACGCGCTATCCTGGCTCACTTTCCAGCTCAAGAAAATCCGGACTGGCTTCCTCCGCTGCAGCAAAATAGTCCTTCAGGTGGCGGCGGTCCGCCTCCATATGGCAGCCGCGCCCCAGCAACTGAAGCAGACGCAGACGCACAGTCTGCCACAAGCTCACCGGCACCGGCAGAATGGGAATGCCGGCATTTTTCACGACGCCCACAGCACGGTCATCCCACAAGGCGAGCATCTTGTGGTCTTTGCGGTTGGTGATTTCAAGCTGCGGCAGTCCATGCCGGATGCACCACTGATGAATCCTGTCCTCATCCTGAAGGTTGCCAGCACGCGCTGTGAATATTTTGACCGTCCGGCCTGTTTTGATCCAATACTTCACCCGCTTGAGCATAGGCGAAACGGGAACGCCGATGTGATGAGAGGGTGCGGCGGGGTCAGACCTGGCCAGCGTGCCGTCCAGGTCCACACCTATCCAGCCCCTTCTGGGATAATTGGGATGTTGCAGCAACTCCTGGTCAAGCCTTTGAATATTCAGCATTGCTTATACGATAACCCACTATACCCACCCCCATGTGATGAATCTTGATTCATTTGCTGCAGCCGGATGTTAGGTTTGTCGCAACCGTGCGTCACAGCCACGTGTTGCGGGCAGAATGGCCCCGGCCGCTATGCCTCAGCAGCCTGGCTTGCGGGTGCCACAGCAAACACAAAGCGGTGTATCCCCGCCAGATCCGCCGCCGTGCTGGCATTCAGATAGCCCAGCTCCGTGCATCTCGCCGCCACCGGCGCGCCTTGATCATGCCCCACTTCCAGAGCGATGAGCGCACCGGCATTCAGATGCGGCAGAGCCTCATTGAGAAAACGCTCCACGATGCGAAGGCCATCGGGGCCGCCATCAAGTGCGAGGATGGGATCTCGCTGCACCTCGGCACTGAGCGTGGGGATCTCGGCGGTGGGGATGTAGGGCAGATTGGCGGCGACGAGATCAAAACTGCCGGTGATCTTTTCAAAGAGATCGCTGCGCAGAAACTTCACGTTGCAGCCCAGGCGCGAGGCATTGAGCCGGGCGAGGTCCAGCGCGTCTTCGCTGATGTCTGCCAGCACCACCTCGCTCAGCGGCCAGGCTTTGGCGAGGCTGAGGCCGATGCAGCCTGAGCCGGTGGCCATGTCCAGCACACGCGCGGGCGCGGCGGGGCATTTTTTGAGGATGAGTTCCACCAGCGTCTCCGTCTCGGGGCGCGGGATCAGGGCGCGGTGGTCGCTGACAAATTCATGGCCGCAAAACTCCACCGTGCCGAGCAGATGCTGCAGCGGCTCCCCTTCCCCGCGACGGCGCAGGAGATCGCGCAGCTTGACCAGTTCGGTCTCAGGCACAGACTCGCCAAAGCGCAGATAAAGGTCGAGCCGGCGGCATCCCAGGACATGCGCCAGCAGGTGCTCCATGTTCAGCCGGGCCTCCTCGATCTTGCGCTTCTCCAGGTAGGCGGTGCCGGACTGGACGATTTCGAGGATGAGCTTCATGGAGAGGGTGTGGAACGGATGCGCTGGCACAAACGGCACAGGCCGCCGCGCTGCGCACTAATCAAGACGCCACGGCCTCGATCAAGCCGGATTCCGTGATGATTTGCGGCACCCGCTGGTCATGGGCCTCACACGGGATGTCTTCGATGATCTGCGCCTCAAACGCCACGGCGAGACGTCTCGCACGGCACTGCGACTGCGCCAGCAGACGGTCGTAATAACCGCCGCCACGCCCCAGACGCGCGCCCGTGCGCGTGAAGGCCAGACCGGGCACCAGAATGACATCCAGCTCCGCCACCGGCACCGGAGCGCAGTGCACCTGCGGCTCCCACACATTCATCGTGCCACGTTTCAGATCATCGACCGAGTGCACCACACGAGGCTGCAGCTCGTGTTTCTCGATATGGAAGAAGCACACGCGCACGCCGCGCTCCAGCAAACGGGGCAGCAGATGCGTCACGAGGTCAGGCTCATTGCGCAGCCCGCCAAAGAGCGCCCAGGTCTGCGCTGCGGCACCGCTCCCGCAGTGTGTGAGGATGTGTGCGGCGATCTTCGCACTCGCGGCGTCACGCATCTCCTCGTCCAGCGCCCGCAGGCGTTCGCGCAGGGTCTGGCGCAGCATGGCTTTGTCTTGCATGGCTGGGGTAAATGGATGCGCTGTGGCTCGCGGGAGCGCTGATCGACAGACAGGAGTGTCTGTCGCACCTTAAAGAAGCTCGGGCTTCTGCAGCAGCTCGGCCACGCGCTTGAGCAGGCGCCCGGCACCGCCGCCATCCAGCACGCGGTGGTCAAAGCTCAGCGTCAGCTCGGCTTCGGTCACGGGGATGAACTGGTTCACCTCCTCGCTCCAGTGCGGCACCTTGCTGCCAGCACCGAGGCCCAGCACGAGGTTCTGCTCCGGCAGCGGGATAGGGGTGGCCCACACGATGCCAAAGGTGCCGAAGTTGGTCACCGTGGCGATGCCGGGGCGTTTCACGTCATTGGGCAGGCGGCGGGCGCGTGCCTGCTCCACCAGCTTGTTGTAGGTGGGCACCAGCTTGATGAGCGGGGTCTTCTCCACCTCGCGCAGCGTTGGCACCATCACACCGTCTTCCACCTCCACAGCGAAGCCGATGTCGATGGCCAGCGGGTGCACGATGCGGTTGCCCACCAGACGCCCGGCAAACGCGGTGTTTTCAGAGAGGGCGATGGCCAGCGCGCGGATGACATAAAGCGCGGGGCCGGGCTTGGGGTCGGCTTTTCTGCGGTGTGCCAGCATGGCGTCCAGCATGATGGGGCTGCCCACGGTGGCGAGCGGGCGCGTCCAACTGCGGCGCATGGAGTCCGCCACAGCGATGCGCATGGGGGAGGCAGGCGTCATGCGGTGCTGCTCCAGCCCGCGCAGGAAGGACTCAAAGTCCTCCACCGTCACACGGCCGCCAGCTCCCGTGCCGGGCACGCCGGCGAGGTCGGACGAGTTAAGCCCCAGCTCAGCCATGCGGGCCCGCATGCGCGGCGAAATGTAGGAGGCTCCGGCGGCACCCGCAGGCACCGGCAGGCCGCCCACCACCGGCTCCACGGTGGGCTGGCGGGTGGAGATGACGTCGTTGTCGCTGATCTTGAAGTGAAGGTTTTCCACCTCATCGGAGCCTCCGCCTGAGCGGTCGTGGCTGGGGGCTTCGGCCTTGGCAGACGGCTCGTCGCTGAGGCCCAGCAGCTGGGCGTCCTCGGCGCTGATCTCAAAGGCCGCCAGCGTCGAGCCAACGGCATAGCTGGTCTTTGGCGTGGCCACGATCTGGCCCACCTTGCCGGCACACGGGGCCGTCACGGCCATGGTGGCCTTGTTGGTCTCGACTTCAAAGAGATCGCAGCCGGCCTCGACCACCCGGCCAGGCTCGACCAAGATGCGAATGATGGTGGCTTCGGCGATGGACTCGCCAAGCTGAGGCATCAAAATGGGGATGGTACGCATGACAGGATGCTGAAAACGGAAAGCAGGAAGTTAATTGCGCAGCAGACGGCGGAGCGCCGCGGCAATGGTGGAGGTGGTGGGTCGATGCGACTTCCAGAGATTCGGATGGTATGGAATCGGAGTGTCCTTGGAGTTCAGCCGCATGGGCGGTGCGTCGAGCAGATGGAAACCGTCCGTGGTGACGCGGGCGATGATTTCCGCCGTGACTCCGCCCCAGGGGAAGGCCTCGCCCAAGGCCAGCAGACGCCCGGTCCGCGCGACGGAGGCGAGGATCGTGTCCGTGTCCATGGGCTTCACCGAACGGAGATCGACGACTTCGATCTGATAGCCGTCCAGCTGGAGTTCCTCGGCGGCACGCAGCGCCTCATGCACCATGGCGCTGTAGGTCACGATGGTGGCATGCCGCCCGGGGCGGGCGATGCGCGCCTTGCCGATGGGCAGCTCGCGATCCCCGATGCGCTCAGCCTTGAGGTGGTAGTAGAGGAACTTGTGCTCGCAAAAAATGACCGGGTCGTCCAGCTTCACGCTGTCCAGCAGCATCCAGTAGGCGTCTTCCACGGTGGCCGGAGTCACGATGACCAGCCCGGGGTAATGCGCGTAGAGGGCCTCCATGGACTGGCTGTGAAACGGGCCGCTGCCGGCCGTGCCACCGGAGGGCATGCGGATGGTGATGGGGCACGGCACGTTGGTGCGCCAGTAGAGAGTGGCAGCCTGGTTGACGATCTGATTGAAGCCGATGGAGGAGAAATCGGCAAACTGCATCTCAATGATGGGCCGTGCGCCCTCCACGGCTGCGCCTACCGCCATGCCCACCATCGCGTCCTCGCTGATGGGGGCGTCAAACACACGATTGGGAAACTCCTTGCTGAGGTTCTTCGTGGCCTTGAATGCGCCGCCGAAGGTGGCGATGTCCTGGCCGTAGAGGAAGACGGAGGGGTCGTCACGCAGAGCCTCATACTGGGCCTCACGAATGGCTTCGAGATAAGTGATGCTCATGCCTCGTGCTGTCCCTCCACCAGCTCAGCGCAAGACAGTGCCTGCCAGTTTTCTTTAAAGGGGTCAGGTGCGGGTTCTTTGGACACTTTGGAAACGGTTTGATCGACGTTACGACGCACTTCCTCATGCAGCTCACGCAGGTCTGAGGAGGACATCCAGCCATGGTCACGGGCGAAGTTTTCCGCCACCTGCAGGCAGTCACGCGCCGCAGCTGCCTGACGCTTGGTGTCAGGAATGTAGGAGGCGTCATCGTGCTCCCCGTGCCCCGAAAGGCGCAGCAGCGTACCCACGATCATCTGCGGGCCGCCTCCGGCGCGCGCCCTGGCAGCAGCCGCCCGGAAGGCCTTGAGACAGGAGGCGAGATCCGTGGCGTCCACCGTCACGCCCTCGACCCCATACCCTGCCGCACGATCCACCAGGTTTTCACACGCATACTGGCGGGTGTTGGGCGTGGAGTAGGCATACTGGTTGTTCGCGATGCTCACGATGATGGGCAGCTTTTCCACCGCCGCCATGTTCAGGCCTTCGTGAAAGGCACCCGTGGAGGTGCCGCCATCGCCAATGCTGGTGGCACCGATGCTGTCTGCCAGAGTGCCGGCCAGCCGACGGGCGAAAAGCCCCCCGGCCACCACTGAAAGCAGACTGCCCAGGTGGCTGATCATGGCCATGTGCCCTTCTTTCGGCCTGCCGCGGTGAATGTTGCCATCCCGGCCACGCATGGGGCCGGTGACCGCCCCCAGGTAAGTACGTACGGTATCGATGATGGGCTCACCAAAGGCGATGCGTCCGGCCTGGTCACGAATGAGCGGGCCATAGATGTCCCGGCCTTTGCGCAGCTGGATGCCCAGCGCCGCACTGAAGGCCTCCTGCCCTTTTCCCAGATATACCCCTCCTACGATGCGCCCACCTGCCCGGTAAAGCGAACCAAGCTTCTCCTCCAGCACTCTGGCGAGCAGCATGTGCTGGAAGGTAAGTAGAAATTGATCGCGAAAATCGGCCGTCAGGTCGATTTCAGCGCAGTTGATCGATGAAGCGAGTGCCACGAGGTATACTTGGTATCTACGGCAACAGTTTCGTCAATAGCGCGGCGGCAAGTAATCCGCTAGTCTGGCAGAAATTTCAGCGCACATGGCACTCGTCCCGCTATGCCTCTAAATGACTTTTTAAGATTTTAAGTGACAAATGCAGGACAATTTGAATAAAATATTTGAAATTATAATAATTGAGTGCATTTTTGATAAACATATCCTAAATTTTTAGAAAACCATGGAATCGCTCAACGCCACTGCTGCTGCTGATCCCGCTTTCTCAGGCTTCCAGCTGCAAAGCTACGGAAGCCTGCTGCTGCCGGACCATCCCATCCGCTTTGGGTTTCAGGTGGACATCGTTCCCGACAACTGCCCCACGAGCATTCTTTTTGGCCTTGTCAGCCGCGATCCAGTCAACGGCGGCCAGGCCGCCAGGACCAAGGGCTTCGCCGTGCGGGTGGACCTGGAAATGCGTGAAGTCTGGGACGCCCTGAACGGCAGCGGTCTTGTCGGCTGGGTGGAGCATCCCAAAGGTCTTGCAGGGTTCACCGATGAAGAACCCCTCCTCCTCGGATGGGAGATCGAATATCACGGCAGCGCCTTGATTCCCAAGCTCATCGTGGCAGACCAGCAGTGGCTCTACCCGGCCATCCAGTGCCCCAACCCCATCATCATGGAAACCGTGATCGGCTGGCAGGGCCAGTGGGACCGCGATCCCCGCAGCACCTTCCTGCACCCCGCCCTCTGGCGCGAGCAGCTCCCTGTGTTCCATACCCCGCAGCAGCCCGAGGCCATGGCGGCGTAGCGATGGCAGGCAGCTATCTCAAGCTCCGGCTTGAATCCCGCTGTTTTCCCCGTTACCAGACGGGCTCATGAAAAACACGGAAAGTCGCATCCTCATCACCGGCGGAGCCGGATTCATCGGCAGCGCCCTCGTCTGGGAGCTCAACCGCCGGGGCTGCGAAAACATCGTGGTATGCGACCGCCTCAGCACCGACGAGAAGTGGAAAAACCTCGTCCCGCTGAAATTTGCCGACTACATCGACGGCAACGACCTCCTGCACGCCGTGGTAAACAGCCCCGCCAAGCTGGGCCGCTTTGACCACATCCTGCACCTCGGGGCCTGCTCCGCCACCACCGAGCGGGACGCCGACTACCTCATGCGGAACAACTACGAGTTCACCAAGCAGCTCTGCCAGTGGTCGCTCGCCACCCAAGCCCGCTTTGTCTATGCCTCCTCCGCCGCCACCTACGGGGACGGAGCCCACGGCATGGACGACCAGATGCCCGACATCCACGCCCTGCGCCCGCTGAACATGTACGGGTACTCCAAGCACCTCTTTGACCTGCACGCCAAGCGCGAAGGCTGGCTGCCGCATATCGTAGGCCTCAAGTACTTCAACGTCTATGGCCCCAACGAAGACCACAAGGCCGACATGCGCAGCCTCGTGCACAAGGCCTGCGGCCAGATCCTCGCCACCGGAAAGGTGCAGCTCTTTAAATCCCACCGCCCCGACTACAAGCACGGCGAGCAGATGCGCGACTTCCTTTACGTGAAGGACGCCATCCGCATGACCCTCCACCTGGCCGAAACCCCGAGCGCCGGCGGCCTCTTCAACCTCGGCTCCGGCCAAGCTCACACCTGGATCGAACTCGCCACCGCCATCTTCACCGCCCTCGGCAAGGAGCCCAACATCGAGTTCATCGACATGCCCGAGCACCTGCAGTCGAAGTACCAGTACTACACCTGCGCCGACATCGCCAAACTCCGCGGGTCAGGGTTCCAGACGGAAATCACGCCGCTGGCCGAAGCGGTGCGGGATTACGTGCAGGGGTATCTGGTGCCGGATAAGCGATTGGGGGATGAGGTGGGGGCAGGGTGAAGTGACTCAACGACTTACGACCCAAGCAAAGCGATCCGAAACACGAGTCGTGAGAAAGCAACCAGAGCGCGATGCTTGGATTCGTTTCGAGGCATGGCGGAGCACCTGCTTCACCGTCACACTCTCAAAGTCCCTTCCATGTGCTGTTGTACTTACCGCAGCGACAATTCGTCTGCCAAACTTCTGGACCGAGCGCCCTTATCTCAAGCAAACCACCGCAGACGTGACAACAAATGGTCGTGACTCTGCCATCTCGCTTAAACTCGCCGAATGCATCGTCACACATCTTCATAATTAGACTTACCTCGTCCTCGGACATCTTGTTCATGTGGTAGATTAACTTGATGGCTGACGTTCAGGCTCAGTGTGCATGGCACAGGCTCCGAAATCAGGGATAGAATGTGAGGAGGCCATCATACACCATGAACACACTTGAGGGCAGTCGAATTCCTTCATGGCCTGATGGCTGAAAGCCGAAACTGGTCGGCATGAGCGGGAAGAATGTCCTCCAACTGCTCGGTAAAACGATGATACCAAGCAGCAACAGCCTCACAGCCTTTCGGTGACTCACACCACCAGCTGAACTCAAACGTCTGGCTAAAACTCTGCCTTCGAAAGCCGTAAGTAACTCCGTCGATACCGAAGCAGGATGCAGCATCAAATGCCGGCACCGAAAGCGAAGACAATTCCTCCAAGGCGGATGAGACCAAACCGGGCGGACATAGCGCATCTGCTCCGTAAGTCGTTGGCAGCTTAATAGTCAATCCACATGACTTCGCCTGATAGTCCGCAATGAAATCCCAACGCACCCGCCTCACCATGAAGGCCGCGTCCGGCTGCTGGAAAAGAGTCCAGCTCATCATCGGGCGAAACGAGGGCATGACGTAAAGCTGAAGAATAAAGTTCCGTGCATCCTGCGGCTGAAGGGACGGATAGCCGGAGGGATCGCAAAGCCATTCCACAGCTTGGCGCTCGTCCGGTCTCGTGTAGATCTGTTTCAGTTTTTCCAGCATGGGTCAACTTGGTAAGTGGCGTGGCGCACCTTGTCTGGCCGCACTCTTTTGGGTCCACACCCACTTGCGGCAATGCGGACATTTTTCATAGCGCTTATCTCCGAAGTTGACGGCCATCGGTGAAGGCTCGAAGTCGGTGCCACACTCTGGGCAGTGGCGGATGCCATAGAGGAGACGCCAGGGAAACGAGCGGCCCGTGGTATAGCGGGCGAGCAAGGCCAGCGCTCCCACCAAGAGCACCACCAGCCACAATCCCACGATCCCCCCCCAGGTCGTCCGGCCCAGGCCGCCCACATTCCACGCCATGAGGCTGATCGGAAAGTTCGCCGCCCAATGCGCGACCATGGCTCCGCCCAGCCCGAGCCATAGGCTGCGGCGCAATTGGGAAAGCGTGATGGCCGCGAAAGCGCTGTGAAACACGCAGGTCATCAGCCGCTCATTCACGTAGCCGCCAAACTGATAGAACGGCAGCTTGGCCAGAGCGGGCTGGTGGGACACACGCTCGGCGATGAACCACATCTCCCCCAGCGCAAAACCGAGTCCGATGGCGAGGGCGTAGCGGGTGAAATTCTCAGGCCGCACATCCCGCAGGATCGCTGGAATCAGCAGCACCAGCAGCTTCGCAGGCTCCTCCGTCAGCGGCGCGTACAGCGTCACCAGCCATTGATACGCCATGGACTTCCGCGTCAGCCATCCGGCCAGCCAGTGATCCAGCGGCAGGCGCACACAGTAGAAAGCCAGCGGCTGCAGCGGCAGACAGATCAACACCGCCGCCAGCAGCAGCCAGCCATTGGCAGGCTTGGGCAGCTTATGAATGAGCACGCCAAAAACCGCGATGGCGATCAGGTTGGTCAGAATGGCGGCGATGTAGATTCCGGGCATTTTGGATGTTTATTTGAGAAACTGACCGAGCCCAAGCTCAGCCACCACTGTCTGAGGGGCAAGAGCGACTGTGCCATCCGGCCCTCTCTCCGACTCACTCCAATATTCGACAACAGCTAGTTTGCATGCTAAACACCCCTCCCCATGTCTGCCACCACCAACCGTCTTGACGCCCGTTTTGCCCAGCTTCGTGCCCAGAAGAAGAAGGCCTTCGTCGCCTATGTCTGTGCGGGGGATCCCACGCTGGAGGCCACCATCGACATCGTGCTGGGGCTGGAGCGTGCCGGGGTGGACGTGGTGGAGCTGGGCGTGCCCTTCTCCGATCCGCTGGCGGACGGTATCGTGAACCAGATGGCGGCGGACCGCGCGCTGAAGGCCGGGGCATCCACGCCCAAGGTGCTGGAGATGATCCGCCAGCTGCGCACCAAGTCGCAGATCCCCCTGGTGCTTTTCACCTACCTGAACCCCGTCTATGCCTATGGCTACGAGCGCTTCCACATCGATGCCGCTGCAGCAGGAGCGGACGGCGTGCTGGTGCTGGACCTGCCGCCGGATGAGGCCGCGCAGAATGCCGAGCTGAAGCCCACGCCGGACCTGCGGCACATCCAGCTCATCGCCCCCACCTCCCCCGCGGACCGCATCGCCAGCATCGCAAAATCGGCGGAAGGGTTTGTTTATTACGTCAGCCGCCTCGGCGTCACCGGCGCGCAGGCGGAGATCGCCACAGGCATCGCCGAGCAGGTGGCGATGATCAAAGCCGCAACGGATGTGCCGGTGTGCGTGGGCTTTGGCGTGTCAAATCCCGCCCAGGCAGCCGAGATCGCCAGCAAAGCCGATGGCGTCGTGGTGGGCAGCGCCATCGTAAAACTCATTGAGCAAAACGGCGCCAGCGCCGACTGCGCCGCGAAGGTGGAAGCCTTCGTCAAACCTCTGGTGGACGCCGTCCACGCGCTCTGATCCGCCGCTTTTCCATTCCGTATTCCCCATTCCCAATCGCCTCCCGACCATGACTCTCACCTTCACCAAAATGAACGGCGCCGGCAATGACTTCGTCATGCTGGACAATCGCGACCTGAGCCTCAAGCTGACCAAGGAGCAGATCGAAAAGCTCTGTGACCGCCATCGCGGCATCGGTGCGGACGGCCTGCTCTGCGTGGAGCCCGCCACGGCGGACGGCGACTTCAAGATGCGCTACTACAATGCCGACGGCGGCGAAGCCGAGATGTGCGGCAACGGCGCGCGCTGCTTTGGCCGCTTCGTGAATCACCTGCATGGCGACAAGCTGACCAAGATCCGTTTTGAGACCCTGGCCGGCATCATATCCGCCGAGTTTGAGGGCAGCCAGGTGCGCATCAACATGAGCGCCCCGCACAATCTCAAGCTGTCCCAGCACCTGGAAGTGGCCGGCGCCGGACTGACCGTGCACAGCGTCAACACCGGCGTGCCGCATGCCGTGGTGATGGTGGACGACCTGGAAACCGTGCCCGTGCGCGAGTGGGGCGCCGCCCTGCGCTACCATGAAGCCTTCAAGCCCAAGGGAACAAACGCCAACTTCTCCAAAGTCGTGGCCCCAGGCAGCATCGCCATCCGCACGTATGAGCGCGGTGTGGAGGATGAGACCCTGGCCTGCGGCACCGGCATGGTGGCCTGCGCTCTGATCTATCACGAGCTGACCGGCGAGCCCGGCCCCATCAGCGTCCTCGTCAAAGGGGGCGACACCCTCAAGGTGGGCTTCGAAGAGCCCAACAAGAGCGAATACACCAATGTGACGCTCTTTGGACCCGCAGATTTCGTTTTCCAAGGCACAGTTCAACTCTAAGGTATCCGCCCTTTCCCCTTACCGCTCCCATGTTCGCAGGAACCCACACCGCCATCGTCACCCCTTTTCGCAACGGCCAGATTGACGAAGCCGCGCTCAAATCGCTGATCGACTTCCAGTTCGACAATGGTGTCACGGGCGTCGTGCCCTGCGGCACCACGGGCGAGTCCCCCACACTGGACCACGAAGAGCACTCCCGCGTGGTGAAGCTGACGGTCGAGTTTGCCAAGGGCCGCGGCGTGGTCATGGCAGGCACGGGCTCCAATTCCACCCGCGAGGCCATCGAGCTGACGCAGGAGGCCGAGGCCGCAGGTGCCACCGCCTCCCTGCAGGTCGCGCCTTATTACAACAAGCCCACCCCTGAGGGCCTGTATCAGCATTTCAAGGCCATCGCCGACAACACCAAGCTGCCGCTCATGCTTTACAGCATCCCCGGCCGCTGCGGCATCGAGATCGGTCTGGATGTGCTCGTGCGTCTGGCAGAAAACTGCCCTAACATCCGGTCCATCAAGGAAGCCGGTGGCAACCCCGAGCGCGTGAGCCAGATGAAGCAGCTCCTGCCTGCCGACTTTGAAATCATGTCCGGCGACGACGGCCTGACCCTGCCCTTCATGTCTGTGGGCGGCGTGGGCATCGTCAGCGTGGCCTCCAATCTGATTCCAAAGCCCATCAGCGAGATGGTGCAACTGGCGCTCAAGGGCGACTACGCCAGCGCGCTGAAGATTCACACCAAGTACTACCCGCTCTTTGCCGCCTTCCTGAAGCTGGCCACCAACCCCATCCCGATCAAGACCGCCATGGCCCTCGCCGGCCACTGCACCGACGAGCTGCGCCTGCCGCTCGTGGGCATGGAGAAGGAGAAAGTCGCCGAGCTGACCGCCACGCTGAAGAAGCTGGGGATCATCGGATAAGGCTTTACGACGGCAGCCTCTGCATGGGGGTCCGCACAGTCTTCTGTGTGGTTCGTGCTACCCAGCATTCGCTTCCACTCAAACCTCCGCTTGCCCTGCCAGCTCAAGCCTCCACTCAAACCTCCGCTTGCCCTGCCAGCTCAAGCCGTAAGGCATGCGCTAGAGTGGAGCACTGGATTCTGCACAGGGCTTCTTGGCTTGTGAATTATGGAGCTAGCGTGCTGCACAGAGGACTGTGCGGACCACTATGGGGGCAGCCATCAGTCCGTATCTGCCAGATACGGCTCGGCCAAGTGCAGCCACGGATGGATCACGCCATGGTCGGCGATCTCCTTGCCAAAGACCGTGCTCATGAAACGCGCACTCGGGATCATGCCCACACGCCCGAGGTCCAGCCGGTCGGCATCCCAGCAGGTGCCGATGGTGGGATCCTCATGGTGCACACCTTCCGTGTGCCAGATGCATGCCTGACGAAAGAGCTCGTAGTCCTCATCAGGCAGATCAA
The DNA here is from genome assembly GCF_055388355.1 of Prosthecobacter fluviatilis. Taxonomy (NCBI): domain Bacteria; kingdom Pseudomonadati; phylum Verrucomicrobiota; class Verrucomicrobiia; order Verrucomicrobiales; family Verrucomicrobiaceae; genus Prosthecobacter; species Prosthecobacter fluviatilis. Next base: position 5,860,069 of record NZ_AP043782.1, on the reverse strand, counting down.
AAAAGCGGTCGCGAAAGGTGTCCGCAAAATCCGCCCCGCGTTTCCCGTGGCCGGGGTCCCAGCCCTCGTTCTCGCGACGGCTGTCGTGAAACAGCGCAAACAAGCGCACCACATGGATCTTGGCCCCCGTCTTCGCGGCAAGGATGCAGCCGTTGCGCTCCACCCGCCGCCAGTGGTCGGGCCCGTGTGCTGAATAGGGATCTCGGTGGTGCGGCACCTGGGCCACGGCCAGCCACAGGCGGTGAAAGTCGATGGAATCGGGCATGCGACATCTTTTACCAGCACACAGGCTTTGGGCGCCAGTCTAAATGACCAGCCTCGCTGCAGGCTGGACATGCAGCTGCGAATGCGCATCAGTAGTGCATGAAATTTCTGCGTCATCTGTGCCTTCCATTGCTGCTGGGGCTGTCCAGTTGCACCTACCTCGAAAAGAAGTTTGGCGGCTTTTCGTCCGGGTCCGATGATCCCGAGGACAAGCGCGTCGGCGAGGCCAAGGTGATCGGGGTGATCGAGCTGGTGAACCCGGAGCAGAACTACGTGCTCATCAATTGTGAGCACCGGGTGGACATCCCGGCAGGGACCGAGATCATCTCCCAAGGCCTCAATGGCACCGATGCAAAGCTCAAAGTAACCCCGGAGCGCAAAGGCAACTACATCACAGCAGACATCACCCAGGGCACGCCTCAGCTGCGCGATCTGGTGATCTATCAGATCAAACGCGACGCGCCTCCGCCGCCCCCAGTCGCGACTGCAGGAGGAGCCGTCGTTCCCATGACGCCCGTCATGCAGGCGGACGTGATTCCACCGCTGGACACACCTTTTCAGCCCATGGCCCCGATCAAGGCGGCCCCCACGCCTGTGCAGCCTCCGCTGCGGCAGCCGCAGCCCATGGTGCCGCAGCCCACCGCCCCACCCCAGGCAGAAGAACCTGCGGCGGACCTGAGCAAACTGCCGCCTGTGATCCGATGATCTCTGAAGACGAAGCGCTCGCACGTGTGCTGGCAGCAGTGAAGCCGCTTCCGGCTGAGACGCAGCCCCTCCAGGGCGCGCTGAATCGCTATGCCGCCCAGGAGGCGACCGCCACGGTGCCGATCCCTGCCTTTGATCAGTCTGCGATGGACGGCTATGCCGTGGTCGCGTCTGAGAGCTCGGAGTTGCAGCCCCTGCGTGTGACGGGTGAGCAGGCCGCCGGGCTGAATGCCGGACTGCACCTGAAAAAAGGCTGCGCCATACGCATTTTCACCGGGGCACCGGTTCCCACAGGAGCCGATGCCGTCATCATGCAGGAGGATGTGCGGCGCGAGGGCGACTTCATCGTCTGCACCGATCCTGTCACCGCAGGAGAAAACATCCGGCGTGCCGGGGAGGATCTTTGCCAGGGCCAGTTTGTGCTGCGCAAGGGAGAGCCGGTCACGCCCGGACGCATGGCTTTGCTGGCCTCTCAGGGCCTTGATCGCATCTCCGTGCATGCGATGCCACGCGTGGCGGTGCTTAGCACCGGGGACGAACTGGTCCCCCCTGGCGCGGGCCCGCTGCAGCCCGGGCAGATTTACAATACCAACGGCCTCATGCTGCACGGCATGCTGGCGCAGCTGGGCATACCCACCAGCACTCTGGCCCATTGCCGGGATGACTTGAGCAGCACCGCTGAAACTCTGCAGGACCTGCTGAAAAAGCACGAGGTCGTGCTGATCAGCGGTGGTGTGTCCGTCGGAGATCACGATCAGATCAAACCCGCGCTGAAAGGGCTCGGCATTGAGCCTGACGTGTGGCGTGTGAAGGTGAAGCCGGGCAAGCCATTCCTGTTTGCACAAGGCTCCTCTGCGTATGTCTTCGGCCTGCCGGGCAACCCGGTGTCATCCTTCGTCACATTCCTGCTCTTTGTGCGTCCTGCCCTGCTCAAAATGATGGGAGCAGCGGAGGACCGGCTCAGGCCACGCCTGCTCCCGGCCACCTGCGGAGCCGCGCTCTCAAACCCAGGCGACCGGCCCCACTATCTGCGCGGCACGCTCAGTCAGGGCCAGTTCATGCCGCTGGGCCTGCAGCAGAGCCACGCGCTGCTCTCCCTGAGCCGTGCTGATGCGCTGCTGCGGCTGGAGGCAGGGCAGCACCTGCAGGCGGGAGACGCCGCCAAAGTGTGGTTGCTGGATTGATTGGTTGCGCACTCCGCACGGCCATCCATTCTGCCCGCCATCCCATGGAACACGTTCTCGTCATCACCCGCCAGCTCTTCGATCAACTCGGCAGTTTTCAAGGCTTCCAAGCCGACGCCACACGGTATCTGCACGCGATGCTGGCCCCGGGAGCCAACCACTTCATGGAGCGCCCGTCCGCTGAAAAGGACCCCTCCCACAAGCAGCTCATCCCCTATGCCGTTTTTCATCATGAAGGCCGGTTTCTGAGCTACACGCGCGGCGGCAGCTCCGGCGAGAAGCGCCTCGTTGCCAAGCGCTCCATCGGCATCGGCGGCCACATCAATCCCGTGGATGCCGGCCAGGACGGGCTGGGTGAAACCATGTACTACAACGGCGTGGAGCGCGAGATGGCGGAAGAGCTCATCATCGGCGGCACGCACACGCAGAAGGTCATCGGACTGATCAATGATGACGCGACGGAAGTCGGCAGCGTGCACCTTGGCGTGGTGCATTTCTTTGACCTCAGCAGCGACGATGTGAAGTCGAATGAAGATGCCATTCAGGACCTGCGCTTTCACACGCTGGCGGAGCTGCATGCCATGCGCGAGCAGCTTGAAACCTGGTCACAGATCTGCGTCGATCACCTCTGGAGCGTTCAAAAATAATTGAAATTTACGCCTCCATAAGAAACGCTTGTTTGTTTAGGCAACGGGTGTTTCTCTTACTTTAATGGAAGAATCATCACTCAGCGCCGCAGCGACCCCCATCGCATCGCTGAACCAGCCCGCGCAGAGCAGCAGCTCTGCCGAGGACCGCATTCTGGTGGACAAAGCCCAGGCCGGAGACACGCATGCATTTGATGACCTCGTGCGCAAGTACACGCCCAAGCTTTACGGCTTGATCTATAACATGACCTCGAACCGCGAGGACACGGCGGACCTGCTGCAGGATGTGTTTGCCAAAGCCTACCGCTCCATCAAGCGCTTCATGGGCAAGTCATCGTTCTACACCTGGATCTACTCCATCGCGGTGAACATGACTTTGAACTTTCTCAAGAAGCGGGGAAGGCACCACAAGGTGAGTCTTGACGATGTAGATACAGGCATTGAGAACGACCCTGAGTTTATCCGCGTCACGACGGCCAACACGGGCACCTTGCGCGAAGTGACCATCCATGAACTTCAAAAAAGGTTGAACGCAGCCATGATGAAGCTGTCGGAAGATCACCGCACGGTGGTGACCTTGTACGATGTCCAGGGTCTCCAGCATGCCGAAATCAGCAAGATACTAGGAGTCTCGGAAGGGACTGTCAGATCACGACTGTTTTACGCACATCGCCTGCTCCAGACTTATCTTGAAGATTTCGTGAAATAAACTGTGCCATTACACTTTAAGAAGAAACACGATCCACAGCACGCCATGAGTGAGTTTGAAGACATCCAGCGGTTGATTCGATTGAAGCGCTTTGAGCAGCCTGAGGAAGATTTCACCGACAGCTTTTTGCGCCAGTTTCATCAGAGGCAGCGGGCAGAGATGCTGCAGCAGTCCTCCTTGGAACTTTTTTGGGAGCGTGTCGCCACGTGGTGGAGCAATCTTTTGGTGCCCAAATGGGGCATGGTGGCCGCAGCTGTGTCCGTATGCGCCATGAGTCTGTGGCTGATGTCCCATCCCGCAGAGAGCCCCACCGCAGCACTTTCCGCCAACCAGGAGAAGCCTTTTGTGCCCAAGCTCGATCTGAGTGATCTCTCCCTTGCACGCATGTCTCAGCATGATGACGCCGCTGTGGCCGACATGCTGATGCGCAAGCACCTGGAAGTGCGCCCCTCTCTCGAAGGAAATTTGCTGCCCGTGGACGGCTGGCAGCAGCCCTCGCTGAAAAACGCCATCCCCGCCATTCAGGCAGGGCAGGAAGGCATGCTGGGCAAGTAGCGCCCCACCAGCCAGCCGGGCTGTGAACCAGCCAGCGGCACACAGGCAGGCTAAAACTTCCCTTTGCCAGCAGGGCACCCCCGGCGTAATCCTAACGCTGCTCATGGGAAACCGCCCTGACATCTGCCCGACCATCCGAATTAGTTTCGGACTCATCCGCGCCTGACGCCGCCGGAAGAGTCCGTTTTTTCATGCATGCCTGCGCGAAAAGCGCCCCTGGCTGCCGGCGTCACGGAACTTATGGCACCCGCCACTCCGGTTTGTTTTCCATTGCATCCCCCCTTCATCTCTTCATTTCCCCTCCCTCATGTCTCCAGTTACCATCTATGACACCACCCTGCGTGACGGCACGCAAGGCACCGGCATCTCCTACAGCACCCTCGATAAAATCCGCGTGGCGGAAAAGCTCGACGAATTCGGCGTGCACTACATCGAAGGCGGCTGGCCCGGCTCCAACCCCAAAGACGCCGCCTTCTTTGAGGAGGCCTCCAAGCGCTCCTGGAAGACTGCGAAGATCACCGCCTTTGGCATGACCCGCCGTGGCAAGATGAAGGTCGAGGACGACCCGCAGGTCAAAATGCTGCTGGACGCCAAGACCCCTGCCGTGACCGTGGTGGGCAAGACCTGGGCGCTGCACGTCACCGAGGTCTTCCAGGTCAGCCTGGAGGAGAATCTGGCCATGATCTCAGACACGGTGGCCTACCTGAAAAAGCACGGCCGCGAGGTGCTCTATGATGCGGAGCATTTCTTCGACAGCTTCAAGGAGAACCCGGAATACTCCCTCAAGACCATCAAGGCCGCGCAGGATGCCGGAGCCGACCTTATCGTGCTCTGTGAGACCAACGGCGGAGCTCTTCCGGAGTTTGTAGAAGAAACCACGCGCAAGGTCATCGCCCATCTGGGACGTCCGGTCGGCATCCACACGCACAACGACGGCGGAGTCGGCGTGGCCAATGCTTTGGCAGCAGTGCGCGCCGGTGCCTGCCAGGTGCAGGGGACGATCAACGGCTACGGCGAGCGCGTGGGGAACTGCAACCTCACCACCATCATGCCGAATCTGCAGATCAAGATGGGCATCGACCTCGGCCTCGACCTTACCCGCCTGCGCGAACTCGCCAATTTCGTCGATGAACTCGCCAACGTGCCGCATGACATCCGCGCTCCCTATGTGGGTGTGGCTGCATTCACGCACAAAGGCGGCCTGCATGTGCATGCGGTGCAGAAGCTTGCCCGCACCTATGAGCATGTGGACCCAGCGCTCGTCGGCAACCAGCGCGTCATCACCATCTCGGACATGTCCGGCCAGTCCAATGTGATGATGAAGGCCGAAGGCATGGGCTTTAAATTCGCCAAAGGCGACGCCCGTGTGCAGACCATTCTCTCCGAAGTGAAGCGCCTCGAGAGCGAAGGCTATGAATTCGAAGCGGCAGAGGCCTCCTTTGAGATGCTCATCCGCAAGCAGCTGGGACAGCACAAGCCGGTCTTTGACCTGATCGAGTACCACTCCACGCACCGCTTCCACGGCGGTGAGCATGGCTTTGAAACCTGCGAAGCCACGATCAAGCTCGAAGTGGATGGCAGCCGCGTTTACACCGTGGATGAAGGAGACGGCCCCGTGAATGCGCTGGACAACGCGCTGCGCAAAGCCCTGCTGCCCTTCTTCCCGGCGCTCAAGGACATGCGCCTGGCAGACTACAAGGTGCGCATCATCGACGGCGGCACGGGCACTGCGGCCAAGACCCGCGTGCTCATCACCAGCACCGACGGCAACGCCACCTGGGGCACCGTCGGCGTGAGCTGCAACATCATCGACGCCAGCTGGAAGGCGCTGGTCGATGGCATCGAATACTTCCTGCTCAAGAGGGCGGCTTAGCAGCCGACAGCCTTCATCCCCGCTGCCTCCAGCACCGCGCTCAGGTCTGGCGGCAGCGGTGCTTTGACCGTGAGCTGCTGACCAGATGCCGGGTGCTTCAGGCTGAGCTCATGCGCGTGGAGAAAGAGCCGCTTGGCCAGGATGGATTTGCGCAGCTTGCGGTTCAGCTCAAAGGAGCCGTAAACATCATCCCCCACCAGTGGGATCTGGCGTGAAGCCGCCTGCACACGGATCTGGTGTGTCTTGCCGGTGATCAGCTCGACCTCGATCAGGACCACTCGATTGAGAGCATTCACCTCCATCACGCGATATTTCGCCTCTGCATTGGGCCGCACGCCATGACGCACGGTGGTGCGCACCTGATGCCCGGCATGCGCGGTGACCAGGTGGTCCAGCCAGACGCCTTCAGGCTTGAGCGCACCTCCGCCGCTGCAGAGCGCGAGGTATTTTTTCCGCACGAGCTCGGCCTCAAAGGCTGCACGGCATGCAGCGGCTGTTTTTTCATCCTTGGCCCCGAGCAACACGCCCGAAGTGTCCTGATCCAGGCGGTGCATCAGCCACACGATTCCAGCCGCCGTTTTGAAGCAGCGCCGGTCCTGGTCATAGCTGCCCTCAAACGCGGCGGCCTGCGGCTTTCCAGCCTTGGGGTTCGGGTGAGAGAGCACCCCGTGCGGTTTGTTCACGACAATGAGGAAGCGGTCCTCATGCAGGATGTCGCAGCGGGTCATGGCGGAGGCAGGAGTCATTGGGGCTGATACTTCTGCACCAGGTACTCTTCCAGCGCATCATGCCAGTGGCGGATCTCTCCGCCGAGCAGGTTTTGTAATTTCGAATTGCTCATCACCGTCAGCAGCGGGCGTGGTGCCCTGAGCTGGGTGAGGCTGGCCAGCTCCACCGGCTGCACGCGGGAGGTTTTGACCGGCACCTCCAGCCGGGCGGCAATCGTGAGCGCAGCCTCCGCCCATGAATGCCAGGATGCGACCCCGCTGTTGCAGAGATGCAGCACGCCAGAGATTGTCGGATGCCGGACAATGAGTTGTTCGATCCAGCCGCAGATGTCTGCGTGGCTGGTCGGCACTGAGATCTTGTCTGCCACAGCGCTGAGGTCGCCAGTCTGAAGGGCTTTCTGGATCATGCTGTCAGGATGGCTCGGTTTGTCTGGCCCAAACAGCCACGAGACACGTGCCACGAGAGCACCGGGGGCAGCCCTGAGCACGGCCTGCTCTCCGGCCAGCTTGGTGCGGCCATAGACGTTGATGGGAGCCGTTTCGTCCGACTCAAACCACAGGTCACGCCCGGTGCCGCTGAAAACGTAATCCGTGCTGAAATGGATCATGCGTACGCCACGCTCATGACAGCATTCCGCCAGAATCTGTGGTACCACGGCATTGGCCAGAAAAGCCAGCTCAGGCTGCACCTCGCAGGCATCCGGGCTGGTCATGCCTGCGGCATTGAGCAGCACATCAAAATCATGTGCCGCCAACGTGGCCGCCACGGTGTCCGGCCGCCCGAAGTCCAGCTCGGCACGGGACCATGATGTCACTTCGTATTCAGGGGCAAAGTGGCGCCTGAGAGCGCAGCCCAGGCCTCCTGTGGCACCAAGAATGAGGATGCGCGGTGATGGCATGCCGCATGCTTGCCACACCTCCCGCACTTGCAAAGCCAAAAGGCATCTCCAAGGTAGGTGCGCGACTGATTAAGGATGAATGAGTGAAGCACAGCCCAAGATTGTTATTGTAGGAGCCGGCCTTGCGGGGCTGGCATGTGCCCGCGTACTGGCGGCAGCAGGCCGCCCCTTCACCATTCTGGAGGCGTCCAATGCCGTAGGCGGCCGGGTGCGAACGGACGAGGTAGATGGCTTCCTGCTGGATCGCGGTTTCCAAATTTTCCTGCCGGGTTACCCGGAGGCCAGGCGGGTGCTTGACTATGAGGCGCTCGACCTGCGTTCCATCTACAGGGGGGCGGATGTGTTCGTGAAAAACCGCTTCCACCGAATGGCCGACCCCCTGGCACATCCGCTCGCGGCACTGAGCAACTTCAATGACGTGATCGCAAGCCTGCGTGACAAATGGACCACCCTGCTGCTGCGCAAGGAGGTTTTCGGCCTTCGCGCCCCTCCGGTCGACATCCAGGAAATGGAGACGGAGGACTACCTGCGCGACTTTGGCTTCTCCGAGAAAATGATCGACCGCTTCTTCCGCCCGTTCTTCGGAGGGGTGTTTCTCGAAAAAGACCTGCGAACCAGCGCACGCATGATGCTGTTTCTGTTTGCCATGTTTGACCGTGCGGGCAGCGCGCTCCCCGCACGCGGTATGCAGGCGATCCCGGAGCAGCTTGCCCAGGCGCTGCCGCCAGGCAGCCTGCGGCTGAATGCGCCAGTGGCCGCAGTGCGCGCCGGTGAGGTGACCCTGGATACAGGCGAGGTTTTTCACGCCGACCATGTCATCGTCGCAGTCAGCGAGGAAGTGGCGCACAGGCTGCTGCCAGCAACCGACAACACCCCTTTGCTTCCCAGCCGGTCAACCACGTGCATGTATTTTGCCACCGACAGCCTGCCGCCGGGAGATCCTATCCTCTATCTGGATGGAGATGGCCGGGGCCCGGTCAACAGCGTCCTCGCGCTCTCGCGCGTCTCGCCCCATTACGCGCCGCCGGGACAGCACCTCCTCTCCGCCTCCATCATCGGCGCGCCATCCAGCACGGAACTTGAGCAGGTCGTGCGTGAGCAGATGAGCCAGTGGTTCGGAGCGGATGCCGTTTCCAAATGGCGCCAGCTGCGCACCTATCAAATCCGCCATGCGCAGCCGGAAAGCAGGCAGCTGCGGCTGGGTGAAGGCCCGCTTGCGAGCGTGATCCAGCCGGGCCTCTACCGCTGTGGAGACTGGTGCGAGAATATCTCGATCAACGGGGCGCTTCTCAGCGGCCGTCGATGCGGAGAGGCGGTAATGAGAGCGTTGGGAGAACCGAGCCCGGATTAGGCGCGGCCGGCGCGGACTCAGTGGGAAGCACAAAAGGATTGATCGTGGCTGCAGCGTTGTTGAGCCTCACCTCCACCTTCGTGGTGCCAAACTTCCCCGGATTCTTGCCAGCGATGGTGCGCAGTTCCTGGGCGACACTTTCGGCGTCGGCCCGGTTGGCGAGATCTCGTATGGTCACCGTCGTGAAGCCCGGCCCCGCCTGCACCTCGATCTTGCTTGCCGGAACCCCCATGTCCACGTGAATGAGCTTTTCCCAGGCGCTGGCATGCTGCAGATCTGGCAGCGTGACGAGCCCGGCCTTGTGATACCGCTCCTCCTCTTTTGAATGACTGGCCGGTGTGGCAGAGTCCTGCTTGTGCTGGCAGGCAGCAAGACAAGCGATGGCGGAGAGGAGCAAGAGTCGGAGGATCACAATTTGATAAAAGCCTTTTGTTTGTACAGCCACCAGCAGATCAGCCACAGCACGAAAAGCACCCCGCAGCGCTCAATGACAGGCAACCAATACGCCGGAAAGGCCGCCTCGGGCAGATGCTTGTGAAGATTTTCAGAGATCCAGCCCGCGCAGAGGCTGTGCAGCAGGTAAATCACGATGCTGTTCGCGCCCACGACCACCAAGGGGTAAACTAGGCGCCGCATGCCGCCGATCTCCACCAGCCAGTAAAACACTGAAAGCATGATGAGAACCCAGCCACCGCTGAGGATGGCCCAGGACGGGGTCCAGATGCGCTTCACGACAGGCAGCAGCGTGTATTGGTCAAACTGAGCGCCGATCACGGGCAGAATCTTGACGTCCAAGGCCGTGCCCACCACCACCAAAACAAGCCCCACGAGCAAAAGCGCGCCGCATTTGCCCTTGTCCGTTTTCCGGCTGGACATCAGGAACATGCCGGCGAGAGCCCCCATGAGCATGGTGGCAAGAGCGGGAATGAAGTTGAGGGTTTGATAACCGCCAGGATTGTACAGAAACGGCTGCGCCTGCGGCAGCTTGTTCAGCCAGGTGCGGTCAAAGGCAGCAGCAGCGTTGGTGTGGATGTTCCAATGCCCGGCAAACCCCGGCAGGATGGCATGCTCAGTGCCCTTCATGCCGGCGATGGCGGAAAGCTCGTCCGCCGTCGGCAGCGGATGATTGATGAAGAACCAGGTGTAGCCGACGAGGATCAGTATGACCCCGGACAGGATGTATTCCCAACCCATGCGGGACAGAAGGAACAGCACGAAGTAGCCGAGCCCGATCTGCGCCAGCACATTGGTGAACAGGAACACCGTATGCTTGTCCGCCGCACGGGTGGCAAGCATCACGCCCAGGGCCACCAGAAGGATGGAGCGTGAGAGCGCATGCCAGGCCATGCCAAAAAACGACTGCCCGTGCTCGCGACGCTTTGCATACGAAAAAGGCACCGCCATGCCCACCATGAACATGAAGCTCGGCTGAATGAGATCCCACAGGGAGCAGCCCTGCCAGTCCTGATGGGCGAACTGGGGTTTGATGAACTCCCAGACGGAGCCGGGGTGGGCCGCTGCCATCTGCACGATGCCAAAGCCCGAAGAGGCCATCAGCAGCATGATGAACCCCCGAAAGGCATCGAGGGACAGAAGACGTGGGTTGGAAGTGGTCGGGTTCATGGAGCAACCACAAACGCCGCTCGCACCGGCCTGCTATCGAAAGCAGTGAAGGAACTGATCAGGCCGCCTTGAGCACTTCGTGCGTGTGAATGGCGGGATTCACAATATCTCGCACGAACTGTGCAGGCTCGGCTCCGGCGCCGAACACATAGATCCGTGTGCGCAGGGTGAGCTTCTTGATCTCAAAGCCCGGAGTATGAATGCTGCGGTAATAGTTGAGGATCATTTCTTTCTCCAGATCCAAGGCCGCGCCTTTCATACCGTATTCGAGCACAAAGGCGGCCTTTTCAAAGGCGGGCTGTCCGCCGATGCGGGCCTCCTGGCTGATCGGATCGATCAACACTTTTTCCACGAAGGCCTTGAGCGCCGCCTCATCCCCCTCGAATTCGATCTTGTACACACGTCCCTCGCGGTATTTCAACGGCAGCGGGTGGGGGGCGTACAGCAGCTTGTGACAGTCGCTTTCAGTGTCGAATTTACCGAGGATTTCAAAAATTTGGGTCACGAGGGTGGCGGGGATGGTTGAGAGCTTTCCTAGCAAGAACGCCCGCCCGCGCAAGCCCGCAACGACCTCCTGTGAATCCCTCTTGCCTCCCCTGCCCCGGCCTGCTACAACTGCGCCGTTATGCCGCGAATTCAATTCACCACTCCTGACGGTGCCACTGGCACCCTCGAACTCGACGCCGAACGCATGTCCGTAGGGCGTGCTGATGACAACCAGCTCATCATCGCTGACGACTCCGTGTCCAGTCACCATGGTGAGTTTAGTTTTGACGGCAGCAGCTGGACTCTCACCGACCTTGGCTCCACCAATGGAACCAAAATCGGAGGCTCCCGTGTGGAAAATGCCAGCCTCACCCCCGGAGCTGCGTTCCAGCTCGGCCATGTGAACTGTGTTTTCGTCGGCGACGGTGAAGAAGCGTATTCCGCCCAGACCACCACAGCCACCACTCCTTCCACCGGCTACGGCAGCATGCCATACAACGGTCGCATGCGTGCGGGTTTCGGCCCCAAGGTGAAGCAAAAAAATCCTGGCGCAGCCTTGACCATCCTGCTCGGAGTCGCCGGCATTCTGGCCTGCGCCGCCGCCATTTATTTCGCCAAGCAAATGGGAGCCTGAGACCGTCACACACAGCACGCGCTCGCGAACTTGGCTCCGGATCTGGAGCACTTTAGCGGCCCTTCAGGCTGCCATGGCACGGCTTGCGCATCTTAAAAAACAACCCCTTGCGGCTTCCCCATGCCGCCACCCCAAGAAAAGAATCCATGTCTAACACAATCATTGTCGGAGCCCAGTGGGGCGATGAAGGAAAAGGTAAAATCGTCGATTACCTCACTGAAGGCGCAGACCTCGTGGTACGTGCTGCCGGTGGCAACAATGCCGGCCACACCGTCATCAGCAACGGCACCAAATACATCCTGCACTTGATCCCCTCGGGCATCCTGTGGAAGAACAAGGTCTGCGTCATCGGCAATGGCGTCGTGATGGACCCCGTGGGCCTGCTGGCAGAAATGGCCAAACTGCGTGGCCAAGGCGTGGAGATCACCCCCGAAAACCTGCTGATCAGCGAGACTGCCCACCTGGTGATGCCCTACCACCGCGGCCTGGACAAGGTACGTGAGGCCAAGCGTGGCGACAAGAAGATCGGCACCACCGGTCGCGGCATCGGCCCAGCCTACGCAGACAAAGTGGAACGCGACGGCCTGCGCACCATCCTGATGACGCAGCCTGAGATCTTTGAGGAAGAGCTGCGCGACCGCCTTGCACGCCACAACGCCACCTTTGCCGAGCTGGGCGTCGAACTGGTCCCCGTGGAGGAAACCGTGAAGGAAATGCTCGAAGCAGCCAAAGCGCTGGCCCCGCACATCACCAACACCACCGTGTATCTGCACGAGGCGATCAAGGCCGGAAAAAACCTGCTTTTTGAAGGCGCTCAGGGCACCTACCTCGACATCGACCACGGAACCTACCCGTTTGTCACCTCGTCCAACACCACCTCCGGCGGCGCCTGCACCGGTTCCGGTGTGCCTCCGCGCATGATCGACAAAGTCGTCGCCGTGGGCAAAGCCTACACCACCCGCGTGGGCAGCGGACCGTTTGTCACCGAGAATGACGCCATCGGCGACATGCTGCACAACATGGGCCGCGAATTTGGAGCCACCACCGGCCGTGCACGCCGCTGTGGCTGGCTGGACGCCGTGCTGGTGCGCTATGCTGTCATGCTCAATGGTGCGGATGAGCTCGCCATCACCAACCTCGACGGGCTGGACGGCCTGGACACGGTGCAGATTTGCACCGCCTACACGCTGCGGGGCAAGACGCTCAACTACCCGCCGAGCACCGCCGCCGACCTGGCCGCCTGCGTTCCCGTCTATGAAACCCACCAGGGCTGGAAGCAGGATCTGAGCGGCATCAAGAAGTTTGACGACCTGCCGCCACTGGCCAAAGCCTACCTCAAACGCCTCGAAGAGCTGACCGGAGCACGCATCAGTCTGGTGGGAGTCGGCCCTGACCGGGAGCAGACTCTCATCGCATGAGGTCATTATTCCATTTGACGCCCGCTCTCATTCCCCTATTTTCACGCCCCTTTTCCCAAACCACCCAGACCCGTTTATGACCGAAATCCAGATCCGTAAAGGCGAGCCCGTTGACCGCGCTCTGAAACGCCTCAAGACCCGCCTTGAAATGGACGGCATTCTTGAAGAAGTGCGCCGCCTCCGCGCGCACGAGACCCCGAAAGAACGCACCAAGCGCAAAGCCCGTGCCGCAGCCAAGCGTGGCAAGATCCGCTATCGCTTCACCCTGCCAAAGGCCCCCGGCGCTGCGGAAGCACCGGTCACCGCTGCTTAATCAGGCACAGGGAAAAACTTTGAAGGGCGGGCTCAAACCCCGCCCTTTTTTGTGCCCTCACGCCACCCCTGGGCCCGGCTGGGGTGAGCAAGCTTGCCAGACGCACCGGCCCGGCTGGCTATGCGCCCGCAGTTCCTTCTGTCAATCGGGGCGCAATGCTGTTTAGTTCTTCAGTCCCTTTCACTCCATGAAGCTCAAGCTCGACCTCGATGATTTCCGCGTGCCGGATGGCAAAGCATTCCGTATCAAGAAAGCAAAGACCAAGATCAGGGACCTCTACAAGGACGATGCCCACTATGAGTCGCTGATCGCCGAGTTCCGCACGGAGATCGACGACCTGCAGCAGAAAATGTACGCGCAGGACCGGCAGGCGCTGCTGCTGGTGTTTCAGGCCATGGATGCCGCCGGCAAGGACAGCACCATCAAGCATGTGATGAGCGGCGTGAACACCCAGGGCGTGGAGGTGCATGCCTTCAAGCGCCCCACCTCTGCGGAACTGGACCATGACTTCATGTGGCGCACCACGCGCGTGATGCCACCGCGCGGCCGCATCGGGATCTTCAACCGCAGCTACTATGAGGAGGTGCTCGTCTGCCGAGTTCACCCCGAGATCGTGACCAAGGTCCAACGCCTGCCCGCACATACGACGAAGAACATCAACAAGCTTTTCGCCGACCGCCTCAAAGACATTGCCAACTTCGAGGCCTACTGCCACCGCAACGGCATCCTGATCCTCAAGTTTTTCCTGAATGTCTCCAAGGGCGAGCAGAAAAAGCGTTTTCTGGACCGCATCAACACGCCGAGCAAGAACTGGAAGTTTGAAGAAGGAGACGTTGGAGAGCGCGGCTACTGGAAGGAGTACATGGAGGCCTATGAGGATGCCATCCGCGTCACCGCCACCGAGGAATGCCCGTGGTATGTCATCCCGGCGGACGACAAGAAAAACATGCGCCTCATCGTCAGCGCCGCGATCCTGAATGAGATGCAGAGCATGAAGCTCAAATACCCTGAGCTGCCGCCGGAGCAGCAGAAACACCTGCAGGCGGCGAAACGAATGCTCGAGTCAGAATAGTGGCGCTCTCAGGTTAACAGAGCGCCACTCCCCGTGCGGCTATTTCAGACTCCGCAGCCAGGCCACGAGATCGAGCAGATCGGTTTCGGGCATTGTTTGATCCAATCCCTGAGGCATGAGGCTGGTCGTCAAGGTCGTGTCACCAGCAATGGTTTGATGAGCGATGGTCTTTTCCTGACCGGCGATGTCCACCACGAGCAGCCCCTCAGCGGTGTGGGATTTGATCACACCTAGCGTCTGCTGACCATCGCTGGTTTCGATGACATGGGCCTCATAATCACGGGCGAGCGTGTTGCTGGGGAAGAGAATGCTTTCAAGAAGGTCGCGCTCGGTGCGGATGGCTCCGATGTGGGAGAGATCCGGGCCGATGGGACGACCTGCGGAACCGATCTTGTGGCAGGCGATGCAAGTCCCCTTCCCCATTTCGAAGTTCTTCTTTCCATTCGATGCGTTGCCGCTGGCGATGACTTTGTCTGCGAGCGGACCGAGAAGACGTTTCTTGGACTCGGAAGCTGCAATGGCAGCATTGTATGCGGGCAGGACAATGGTTTCGAAAATGTCGGGCGGCAAATCGCTGAATGCGGTGCGGTAGGCGCTTTCCTGCTGGCTGGCGATGACGGGATTTTTTGCGATCTCAGAGGCGAATGCGCGAGCGACTTCAGGCTCCTTTGATTTGCGCACGATGCCGAGCAGCGATTTGAGCTCAACGGGGCCCAGGGTGGCAAAGAGCGGTGCGATTTCGAGGAGCTGTGGCTTTGCCAAAGGTGCGCTGGCGATCATGCCTGCTGCCTGAATCTTCGCTGCCGAAGAGGAGGCGGCATCAGCGAGCACGCCCTTGACCATCGTGAAGGTTTCACCGGCGAGCTTGACCGACTTGGCGGCATCCAGCGCCTTGAGGCGAATGGCCAGCGGACGCTTGGTATCATTGGCCATGGTTTGGAGCGCGGCGTCAAAGTGCGGCGTCTTGAGTTTCTTGATGGCGTCGAAGACGAGCGGTGTGGGTGATTCGGCGAGAAGCTTGTCCAGTGCCGGGAACCAGGCATCGTTGGTAATGCCCGAGGTTTGGGCGGCGAGGATGCTCAAAGCCGCCATGCGGACGTCCACCAAGCCATGGCCGAGCATGGCAGTCATGAGCGACTGCGCGGATGGCTTCGCAAGGTGTCCGGAAATGACCTGTTTGATAAATGACACTCTTCCTTGAGTGATGTCGGATGCTTTGAGCCATCCAGTGAAGGCCGCTGATGCTATTTGGTCGCCATCTGGCATCACTTCAAACGATCTCCGAATGGCATCCGCCAGAGAGGGGGACGTTTCGGGATCGAGACGACGAAGGGAACCCTCGATTTCATTGGCAAAGCTTTTTTCGGAACCATGACGGGCTAGTTCGACCAACAGCCAGCGGCTCATGTATCGGTCTGAGGCAGGGCCACTGTGAAAAGGGGGCTTCATTTGACGAAGCGCATAAATTAAAAGGTGCTCAGATGAAGGATCGAGCTCCTGCTCCATCAACTGTCCCAGCACGCTCATCACCTCACCTTCCTGCGGCAGATTTTTTGCAACCCATTCCAGCGCAAGACGCCGTGTGTGATCATCATTCGACTTCAGTGCTGCGATTTGGGATTGGAGATCGTCTTTGCGGACGGAGTCATTCGTGGTCTGAACGGCGAGCTGCGGATTCTTCGGCTTGATGCGATATACCGCGCCGAGCAGATCGGATTTTGCCATAAGGCTGGAGGGACAGCCGATGCGGAACCAGCCGCCAGTGTCGAGCAGGAGCAGCGAGCCGTCGCGCGGGTCTTCCATCACATCGGTGAGATGAATGTCGGGGTTGTAGAGTTTGAGAAATTCGTTTTCGACGGCCTTGTAGGTGCTGCCGCTGGGTGTGAGCTCCATGCGTACAAGACGCTGGGTGTTGAAGTGGGTGACCATGAACTGCTGTGCGCTCGTGTTCTTCGTCGGATAGCTTTTCCAGAAGCAGCAGCCGCTGACAGCAACGTGACCGAAGTTGTACATCACGGGCATGGTTTCCAGTGTGCGTGGCAGGTGCGCGATGGCTTTGAGCTGGTCGCTGCGCTCATAGACGCCGCCGTAGAGCCAGTGGATGATGGTGTCCCCGCGCGGCTGGCTGTAGTAGAGGTTCTGCACGCCGATGATGTCGCCGTCACGGGTGAAATCGACTTCGACCGGGTTGTCGCCGCAGCCGAGGGAGTGCCAGGCGACGTCGGTGCCGTCAGGCTTGCAGCTCCAGATGCCGCAGGCGAGGGATTCATCCACGAGAGTGCCATCCTTCTGCGTGACCTTGTGCCCTTTGCGGCCATGGCACCAGTAAAGGCGTCCATTGGGATGCAGGAAGGGACCGTGGATGTCTGCAGCGTTGCCTGTGTAGTCGAAACCGCCCACGATCATTTCGCGCTGGTCGGCCACGCCGTCGTTGTCAGTATCGGTGAGTTTCCAGATGCCGGGTGGCGAGCCGACGTAGAGGCTGCCGTTCAACCAGCAGGCGCCCTGGGGAAAGGTCATCTTGTCGGCAAAGACAGTGCTTTTGTCGAAGGTGCCATCTTTGTCTGTGTCCTCGAGAAGAAGCACTCGGTTGGGCGGACTGGCCTCAAGCTGAGCCTTGTTCCAGTTCACGCCGACGGCATCTCCCACAAAGAGACGCCCCCTGTCGTCCAAGCAGCCCATGATGGGGTGGGTGACGAGCGGCGCCGCAGCCACGACTTGGAGCTGGTAGCCTTCGGGGAGATCGTGCTTGGGCAGCGCGGGAGATGCCTTGCCTGTCACAACGCCGGGCCGCTTTCCGCTTTCAGGAATGGTGAGCCCTTTGTCGGGAGGGAGGTCGGCGGCGAAGGCGGGGATGGCTGCAAGGAGAAGGAGACGTCGCATGGTGGGAGTCATACGTAGCGCCCCCCGCGTCTCATTGCAGACAGCCGGCCTAAATCCAAAATCCTGCCCTACAATCTCCTCACTTCCTGCACCTCCAGCCCGGTGAGCTTCCATTCCTCTTTGACCGGGGTGATGGTGATGCGGGCGTTGTAAATATTGACGCGGGGATGGCTGTGCCCCCAGTGGCCGACAATGCCCCGGGCCATCCAGTTGCAATCTGCGACAAACCCCTCGCCCGTGGGCGCGGCCTCCACCTTGTCCACAGTGGCGGAGAATTCGGCGATCGTGACGCGTGTTCCTTCGCGACCATCAAGCGTGAGAGCCTGGATGGTTTCGAGGTACAGTTTGCGCAGCAGCTCGCCGTCCACGCTGCGTGCCAGCACATCATACACGTCTGACTCTGCGTGGTGGTCAAAAGCACGGTACACATTGCGAAGGAGCGGAGACACGATCTCCTGCGCCTCTTCGACCTGAGTGACGGCCGGAGCGTCGGGCTCCGTGTATACCGGCACCACCAGAAGCTGGCTCATGAGCACGGCACCGAGAAGCCAGACAAAAAAATAGGGCAGACTCCCGCCTGGGAGCCGGTGCTCTTTGACTTTGAGGTAGATGTAAAAGCACAGGCCGGTGACCACCCACAAAATGCCGCCCAGCGGCAGGCGCAGCGGCTTGGGCTGGGGAATCTTCGGCACCACGGCCAGCGGTGCCGGGCGGGGCATGCGCCCCTGATTGCGCCAGCGGAAAGTTTTAATCGAAGAATGGATTTCCCCAGATTCGCTGAGCCTGGTCTCACTCATCGGCCCAAAGAAAACGCGTATCGGCAGATTGGTCAGGCCATTCATCCAGCCTTTCCAGGTGACATTCATCTCCTCCGGCCCTGGCGGCGTGGCAAACTCCCAGATGAAACCAACGAGCATCTGGTTCACAGCCACCGGCTCCCCCTCCTTCAGCGGCAGCGTGTTGCCGGGCAGGCCTTTGACCACTGCCACCAGCGGCAGCGGCACGGGCAGCGCCTGGTCGCCCACGCTCAGCGCACACCAGTCTGCGGCCCGAGACGCCATGGTATCGACCACCTGCTTTTGCTGATCTGCCGGGAGAGATTCCGGCAGGCTGGCTTCAGGAGACAGCCATTTGAGCACGGTGGCCGCATCAAAGAGCACCTCAACGCGTGTCTGATAGGTTTCGATGTACAGATAAGCCTGCGCCACAGGGCCAGTGATGGTGAAAGAACTGGCCGTAGGCAGGGGCGGCGGCGCCGCTGGCGGTGGGGACTCAGGCTTCGGCTCAGGCTTGGCTGCTGGGGGCGGCGGCATCTGCGCGGGCACAGGCGCCGTCTGGGGCACTGCCGGGCTGGCGGGAGCCAGTGAAGGCAGTGTCTCCAGAGGCTTGAGCGGGCCTATTCTGATGGTGTCCTGCGCCCGCATGTCAAAGGCTGTGCCAGCGCTGACAACTAGGATGACGGCCGAGATGAAGCGGCTCCAGAGCGATGACAGGGGACGTTTTGACATGCGGCGAAGTGGGAAAGACACCGAATCAAAGCACCCACGGCTTGCGCCATTCCTTGGAAAGCAGCGCCGATGCGGCGGCATTGTCTGCGATGGTCTCCGACTTCGGATCCCACTTCAGCCCTGTGCTGCCACTGCGCAGGGCGATGTTTGCCAGGTGAGCAATGGTGATGCTGCGGTGGGAAACCTCGATGGGTGTGGCTGTCGGTTTGCCGTCATAAATGCAGGAGAGGAAGTTGTCCGTATGGTCTTTGCTCTCGTAGAGGTGGATCTCTTCCGGACGAGTTTTCTCCCGGAGAATCTCAGGGCTGCTGGCTGTGATCTTGCCGCGATTGACGTAGATCCATTTGCCCTCATCTCCTTCAAACATCACGCCGACGTGATCAAAGGGCTTCTTGGCATTTGGCGTGGCCAGCGCTGCCTCCACCTCGGGCATGAGCTTGTGTGTCGGGCTGGCCACATGCATGACGAGGCCGTTTTCATAGACGCACTCAAAGGAGAATTCGGAAGCCGTGTTGTAGAGCGCGGCCCTGTCCATCGTCCCGGAAACATTGCGCAGTTCGACGGGGCCGCTGAGCTGGGTGCCCATGCCCCACTGGGCGATGTCGATGTGATGAGCACCGAAGTCCGTGATCATGCCACCGGAGAAGTTGAAGTTGTGGCGCCAGTTGAGCGGCAGCAAGGCGGGGCGGTAGTCCATCTGTTCGGCCGGGCCGAGCCACATCTCATAGTCAAAATCTGGCGGCAGTGGCGCCGGGTTGATCTGGTCCGCCATGCCGTTCCAGTTGCTGTGCCCGCCGGGCAGGCCCACGCGCACCCGCTTGAGTTTGCCGATGCGGCCATTCTGCGTCATCTCGCAGGCCATGCGGAAGTACTGGTCGCTGCGCTGCTGGCTGCCCGTCTGCCAGGTCACGCCGGCCTTGGCCACTTCATCGCTCATGCGGCGCCCCTCGGCGACGTTGAGGGCCAGCGGTTTCTGCCCGTAGATGTGCTTGCCTTTGCGCGCGGCATAGATGGCCATATAAGCATGCCAGTGGTCCGGCGTGGACACCTGCACGGCGTCCAGGTCTTCCTTCTCCATCATCTCACGAAAGTCCGCATAAGCAGCGCAGGCCTTCACCGGCTTGTTTGCCGACTGCGAATAGTGAGCGTCGATGGTCTTTTTACCCGCCTCACGGCCACCCGTCTTCTTGCCATCATAACCATAGTGGCCGTACTCCTTCATGGGGTCTGCCACGGCAATGACCTGGCATTTGTCATTGTTAAGGAAGGTCGGTGTCCAGTCCGTGGCGATGGTGCCCCAGCCGATGGCACCGACGGTGATCCGCTCCGAAGGCGCCGGACGCCCGCCTTTGCCGAGAGCCGTGGCGGGAATGATGGTGGGAAAACCGAGAGCGGCGGCGCTGACGGTCAGAAAATGACGACGGGTGACGGCGGATGTGTCTGGGGCCATGGGGATTAACTTAGCGGAGGCTCCCGCCGTGGCCAGAAAAAGAAATGACGAACTCCAGCACAAGCAAAAGTGGACATGCTGCGCCGCTTTGCTGCATGATGGCCGGATGAAAGACCCGAAGGCACTGCTGCAACGCTTCCTGCCCCTGCTGTTCGCAGCACTGCTGCTGACAGTCTCTTTTTTCCCTTACCAAGAGAAGAAAAACCGGCTGAGAGTCGTGCCCGGGCTGGGCACAGCGGCGGAGTCCCTGCTAGTGGCGGGAGATCTGCAGAAACTGCCCGCCAATCATTTTCAGGTGATCGAGATTCCCTGGTCGTCAGCAGTGGTGCGGGCGTTTGGCAGCGGCGCTGCTGATGTGGCTGTGGTAACGCTGGACTCTGCCGTGCGCATGCGGGAGGCGGGCCAGAAACTCAAGGTGCTCAAGGTGCTCTGCAGATCTGCAGGTGCCGATGCAGTCATTTCACACGGCGACATTCTCCGGCTGCAGGATCTCAAAGGGAAACGAGTGGGCGTGGAGCGCAGCGCAGGCTCCTACCTGATGGCCAGCGCCCTCGAAAGCGTCGGCATGACCATGGCAGACATCGAGCTCATCCCCATGTTTCAGTCTGAGATGGAGCAGGCGTTGCAAGTGCGGCAGGTGGATGCGGTCGTTATCACCGAGCCCTGGCTTACGAAGCTGTCGCGCGGCAGCATCCACCGCCTGTATGACTCCAGCCAGCTCAAAGTTCCCATCATCTATCTGCTTGTCGCTTCCGAACGGGCCTGCACATCCTCCCGTGAAAACCTGCTGTCACTGATCAAAGTCCAAAGTGAAATGGCAGACAGCATATGGTCCGGGCGGCCGTTTCCAGGGATGGATGCTGTCCTCAGACGTGAGAACCTGAGCGCAGAGGAGCTGGCAGAATGCCTTGGACGGCTGCACACGCTGGACCGTGCAGAAAATGAAAAAATGCTGCGCCTGCTCCCTGAGCTGGCAGGACAGACCGAAGATCTCATGCTCCGCCATGGCATCATCGTGGCCAAGCCGTCTGGTGGCGAATGGATCGACACCAGCTTTATCAAGGAGGCTCTTCCATGAAATTGTTTCACTCCATCCAAAGCCGCATCACCCTGACAGTGCTGTCGTTCGGGCTGCTGATGATCCTGTTCAACAACTGGAGAAATCAGGACTGGCTGGTGGATCGCCGTCTGGCACGCCTGGAACAGGAGGCCACCGAAACCGGCAGCCGCCTGGCCGGTCTGCTGCAGCATCTTTCCCGCAAGCAGCAGCAGCGTGCCGCCGAACTCGAGATGGCCTATGTGTCACTTTCTCCGGACGTCGACCTGGGACTTGTCTGCAACAAGGAAGGTGTCGTCACGTGCGCCACACACATGCAATGGCAGCAGATGGACGTCCTGAAGACGCCCCTGGCAGACGAGTGGCGGCGGCATGCCTCAGTGCTTCAGACCATGGTGCCCGTCTTTGCATGGAACGCAGAAAAGACCTCCCTGGTGGCGATGGTGCCATTCTTTGAAACCTATGAGTCCACCAGCCGTGCGGCGGTGCTGATACGCTATGATGCGACGCTGGCGATCGAGGATGTGCGCGAGGAGGCCTGGCAGGAGTCTCTGCGCCAGGCCGGTGTGCTGCTGTCCCTGTGCCTGCTGCTCTGGTATGCGCTGTACGAATTCATCACCCGCCGTGTGCGCAGGGTGGTGGAGATCCTGCGCTCCGCGAGCTCCAAGGACGGCATCCTCATGACCTTGGAGGGGAATGACGAACTTTCCATGATATCCGAAGAATTTACCGGAGCTGTGACCAAGCTGCGCCGGGCGGAAAACATGGTGCTGGAAGCTGCCGAGCAGGAGCGCAGAAAGATCGGCAAAGATCTGCATGATGACCTGTGCCAAAGACTTTCAGCGATCAAGATGAAAGCTGGCGTCGTGCAGGGCATGCTCCCGGAAAAGGACGGCAAAATCGCCGCCCTGGTAGGGCAGATGGCGGAGGATCTCTCGGAGTCCACGGTGATCGCCCGCAGCATGGCATGGGGGCTCGCGCCGGTGGGAATCGAAAATCATGGATTGAAGGATGCGCTGGAGAATGTGCTTCGATTTGCCGAGAAATCGTACATGGTGAAGTGCTCGCTCGACTATTCTGATTTGAGCCCCGCACTGACCGGAAGCTCGCAGGAGCTGCTGTTCCGCATTGCCCAGGAGCTGGTGGTCAATGCCTGCAAGCATTCCAAGCCAGATGTCATCAACATCACCGTCAGAATGGAGGACTCCTGCGCTGTGCTCAGCGTCATCCATGACGGGACGCCTTTCGCTGAGTCTGCTGAGACACAGGGGCGCGGCATGGGGCTCATTCTCATGAGCCAGAGGCTGCGCACACTCTCCGCCACGCTGGAGAGAACTGTGGAAAGCGGTGAACGGGATTTCTCGATTGCCATTGTGCGGATTCCGCTAAAGAATCCATGATATAAAAAAGCATTTCCCCCATTGAACCGCGCACCAATGAAAACCAACACCCCACAAGCACCCATCCGAATTGCCATCGTGGATGACCACACCATGATGCGCGAAGGCTGGAGACTTTTCATTGAAAACGCCGAGGATCTGGCCTTTGCGTGGATGGCCGGAGATGCCTCAGAAGCCGTGCGTAAAGTGGACGAAGACACCCCTGATGTACTGGTGGTGGACATTTCGCTGCCGGACCGCTCCGGGCTCGAACTCATCAAGGATCTTCGCCTCTTGCGCCCCAAGCTGCCGATGATTGCGATCTCCATGCACGATGAAAAGCTTTACGCACAACGCGCGCTTAAGGCGGGCGCCCGCGGCTATGTCATGAAAAGCGCCCCACAGAAGGTGCTGGAGCAAGCCCTGCACCGCGTGGCTTCGGGTGGCATTGCCGTCAGCGAGGAAATGTCCGAAGAAATTTTGAAGGCCTTCTCCTCCGGCAATGCCACGGAGTCCAAGGACTCCATCTCCGAACTGAGCGACCGTGAGTTCGAAGTCTTCGTGCTCATCGGCCAGGGCAAAAACACTGGCCAGATCGCCGAAGCCCTGCGCATCAGCACCAAAACTGTGGATGTGCACAAGATGAACATTCGCGCCAAGCTGGGCATGAACGAGACCGGCGAGCTGGCCTACTTCGCCATACGCTGGGCAGAAGGCCAGAAGACCAACTGATACCGCAGGCCGTTGCTGACGGACCCGCTCCTCAACCGAAGAAGGGCCGCTGGCTTGAGATCTTGACCGGCTTTATGCGAAAACAGCAGCGGAAGAATGCTGCTCTGCAACGCCAGCGCACTGAAATCACCTCAGGCATCTGGATAATTTCCAAAGAGCAAGAAGCAGCGAGTCTTGGATGTTCGCATTCAAACAAAGGCCAGCCCTCATTTAAAGAACTCGTCGCGCCTTCCAAAAGCCACGGATGGTGAGCATGCGGCGGCGGCACTTTCCGCCAAGCATTCAGAGACACCCGGCAGAGGCGGGCACCTCCTGACCTCCCGCCTTAGCAGGCAGGTCAGGCACCTGCCTGCGGCCCGCAAACCGCGTGAGCGCGCGAGCCTGGGCGCGCATCAAATGACCGAACGGCGGCGACGGCGGATGACCAGGCCCATGAGACCAAGCAGCAGCAGCAGCAGTCGTCCGGGTTCTGGGACAACCACGACGATGATGCCCTGACTGTCAAAGAGGCTCACATCCCACCGGAAGCCTGATCCAAGTTCAAAGAGATCAAGATCCGTGCCCGTCTCTGCACCAGTGCGCAGCAGACCGCCGTTGTAGGCGACACCGCCGACATTGTATGTCAGATCAGCACCCGTCCAGTCGAGGAGCTTAAACACGTCTCCAGCTGTGGCATTGTAGCCATTGTTGACGAGGGTGATTTTGGAACCCGTGATGATGGTCAGAGTTCCGCCGACAACGATCTGATCGTGCTGTGCGGTGGTGACAGGGTCATTGAGCATGTGGCTGTACGTCGGATCTGTGGCGAGCGCACTCACCCAGCTGCCATACCCTGCACTGTCATATCCGACGGCATTCATCGCAGTGTAGCTGGAGCGCTGGGCCTGGAGTGAAATGTCCGAGGTGGCGCCGAACGTTGTGTTTGAGGCAAAGGTCAGCGTACCCATGGTGGTGCCTGCCTCATCCCCGGGCCTCAGATTGCCAAGAATGAGCGAGGTGCCCTGAATCTGGCCGGTACCAGCCACCGTGGTGCCGACGGCGGATGTGAAACCGGCTGCATTGGCGGCACCGGTGTCCCCCACCCCGTTGCGTCCCACCTGCAGGATGCCGGCAGAGACTGTCGTCGTGCCAGTGTAGTCATTGTCCAGGGTCATCGTGGCCCAGCCGTTGCCAGCTTTCACCACATTGAGCGCTGCGGAAGCCGTCGGGCTGGCACCCGGAGCGAAGAACTGGCTGTTCAGAGTGCCGTCACGGAATTTGGCGTCCCAGAGCACTTCTGTCGTGCCGGGTGTGCTTTGGGTGATCGTGAGCGTGCCCTGTGTGGCTGCGGCGTTTTCGATGATTTCTGTGCTGCCATTGGTGCTGGCGCTCATCGTGCCGGTGTCTCCGGTGAAGGGGCCGACTCCTCCGTTGGTGCTCAGAGAACCAATGACACGGCTGCCGCCACCGATCTGCAGGATGGAGTTGTAGCCCATGTCCACATCATTCGCAGCCGAGAGCGCCTTGTCGTTTTCGAGACGAACGATGGTGGTCTGGTCCTGGTCGTAGCCCGTGTTGGCACTGATGCGAACATCCCCCGTCCAGCCGCTGTTGTCAGCCTTGAGCACAGCGTAGTTGTAGGTGCGGCCACTGGTGTTGTCGTTAGCACCCCCTGTGTCGTCACCAAAGAAGGTGATGTTGCCGCTGGTGACTGCGCCGTCGATGAGCCTGCCGTTGAAGTTGACGTAGTTCTGACTGCCGCCGTTCTCAGCAGCGTCATTCATGTAAACGAGGAGGCTGTCGTTCAGCGTGATGTCGCCGTTGATGTTGATCAGGTTGCCATTGGCGACCGTTTCAACGGAGAGCTGCTTGGTCTGCGTGGGATTGTAAACCACATTGATGTTGTGGTTGATCTCGACGGTGTAGTTCTGAACCTGATCCTGGTTCTGGATCACCAGTCGTGCCGTTCCCTGACGGTTGTCAGCACCCAGGGTGATCGTCTTGCCCGTCAGGTAGCCAGTGCCAAAGACATCCGCCTGGACAGTGCCATAGACGGTGCCCTGCAGAATGGTCAGGTTTCCGGTCCAGTCAGGATTGTTCGAGCGGAACTCCATCTGGCCCAGGCCATCCTTGATGATGTCGCCGTTTCCGGTGAGGAAGCCCGCACCGTTGCTGAAACGAACGACCTGACCGCTGACTACATCAAAGGTGGTGGTGCCTTCAAGTGTGATGACGCCGTTCAGATTCACCGTGCGGAGGGCCGGGTTGGCAAAACCTGACGGTGTGGTGACATTCGGATTGAGCGAGCCGACAGTGACATAGTTGCCGCCTTCAAAGGTGATCCATTCTTCAATGGTCCAGTCCACGGCCGCATTCATGGCCCCCATCTGGATGGCCAGGTTCGTTCCGGTGCGGAAGATGGTGCCATCCGCGAAGGAATTGTTGGTGCCGAGGATGGTGGAAACCTGCGTGGCCGTGGCGGTTGTGTTGTCACCATTCAAGCGCAGGGTTCCCTGACGGATGTCGAGCAGGCCTTGGAAGCTGGCGTTGTTTCCGGTATTCAGCGTGCCTTCCAGAGTCAGCGTACCCGCGCCAACCTTGACAAGGTCACCGCGATACAAGGCGGTGGAGGCGAGTGTTCTGACACGCAGCTCAGCCGCTCCATCGACCACGTCAATGACGCCGCTGCCGCCTGTCACCATCACACCGCGGTTGCCAAGGTCTGCATAACCGGTGCCGGTGAAACGCAATGTGCCGCCGCCGAAGGTGATCTGATCCACGACGGCCGCCCCGGGATTGACCCCGAGCTGGGACACATCGCTGATGGAGAGGATGGCACCATCAAGGAATGTCTTGCCCGTGTAGCTGTTGGCACCATTGAAGACCACAACGCCCGTGGTGCCAATGGTGGCGGCATCCACCGAACTTGGGCCGGCGATGGTCACATTGATCGCGCCGGTGATCGGCACGTTCACATTCAGGTTGCCGGTGCTAAACTGATGGAAAACAAGCTCGGAAAGCCCGCCCGTGGTCGTCAGAGCTGCCCCCGCGCTGCCAATGATGGTCTTGTTGGCTGCGCCGACATTGCTGCTCACCAAGATAGCGCCGCCCGAGGAAGCAATGCCAGTGCCGGCGACTGTCAGCACGCTGCTGCCGAGATCGACCACGCTTTCCGCGTTGGCGTCAAACCTCAGGGTGCTGATGCTCAGCGCCGCGCCACGAGTCCCGCTGAAGCCCGCACCGCCATTTTCGGAGATGTTACCGTTCAGCGTCCAGCTGCTCACATCGTTGTTGTAGTCGCTGGCGACACGGATGGTGCCAAAAGAGGCGACGTCATTGCCACTGGCGCTGACCACCATGGCAAAGTCCGTGGCGGTGCGCAGCTGGGTGCCATAAGTCATCCATGCAATGACGGCATCCTTGAGCGCCGCATTGGAGGTGGCATTAAAGTCCAGAGTGATCTGGGCGATGCCGCCAGCAGCGCTGTCTTCGACCAGGTTGGCCGTGGACCCGAGCGCACGGGTGAAGTTGCTGGTGGTGTTATTGGCGTTCGCATTGCCCATGTTGATGGTCATGTTGCGAGCCGTGCCTGTGTTGGTCGTGCGCGCCATGATTTCATTGCCGCCCAGCGTGAAGTCCACCACCCGGATGGCCGCATTGTTGGTGGCAAAGGCGGTGCTGGTATTGGCGTCAGCGCTGGCCAGGGCGATAACCGTGCCGCCATCAAAGCGGACATTCTGGTTGCCCACCAATGCCTGCACTGTGGTGCCGGTGTGATTGAGCACCAATGTGCCGCCAGCAAGGACGAAATTGGAGTCGGAAGCGGATGCAAGACCGGTGTTTTGCAGGATGACGGTGCCGCGGCCCTGCTTGAGGAAGCCAAAATTCGGAGCCGTGGTGCTGCCGGTGTTGCCGGTGATCACCTGGTTGAACACCACGGTGCCGCCGCTCTGGGCCTGGAGGTTTGCCACGATGCTGCCCGTCACCAGCGAGCCGGTGCCGGTGCCAAAGGTGACGGTTCCCTCTTCATTCAAGCCGCCCACGTACTTGGCTCCGGTGCCCACCATGGACCAGGCAGCCATGTTAAAGAACTGGCCATCACGGGTCAGGAAAAGCGAACTGAAGGCATTCCCGGTATTTCCCATGACAAAGCCCTGCATGCTTGTGCCACCGTTGATGGCAAAGGAGGTGGTGTTGGAGTCGGCGTTCGGAATCCGGCTGATGGCGGTGTTGGTCCAGAAACCGGTGCCGTCATTGCCCACAGCGTTCGGATCATAGGTGATCATCATGTTGCCACGGATCAGAGTAAGACGGCCGACAGCATTGTACTGCTGCTCGAAGATGAAGGCCGTTTGATCATTTCCTGGGGCAAGATTGACACGCAGCACCTCATTCTCGTTTGTCCGCACACCTGCGAGTGTTGGTAGAGTGGAGATCGTGTCGGCAATCGGGATGGCGTTGCCGTTTGCGTCCAGCTTGTCCCCAAAGGTTCCACGGAAGATGAAGAGCTGGGTCAGTTCACCCGATGTGTCAAACTGCACGATGCGGGAGTCGATCTGGGTGATGTCATTGGAGATGGCGGTGTTGCCACCGGCAATGTTGCCATTGATGATGGTGTTGCTGTTGCCATCCAGACGGATGCGAGGCGTGAACAGAGCCTGGCCGGCCAGGTCCACGTTGTCGATGGTGATGTTGCCAAAGTAATTCAGCGTGCGGCTGAAGTTGCGAAGGATCTGCTGGTCGCCCGAGAGCACACCCACGTAGATGTCTTCGCGCGCCGTCTTGCTGCCGATCTGCACACCGGAATTGGCACTAAGATTGCCGTTTCCGGTGATGACGACACCATTGCCTGCACCGCCGGCTCCGAGGCCGGAGCGGCCATTGGCCACCTGCAGGTCGCCATCGCTGATCGTGGTGATGCCCGTATAGGTGTTGTTGCCCGCCAAAACCACCTGGGCCCAGCCCGTTTTGAGCAGCCCGCCGGTGCCGATGATGTTCGAGCGGATGTGCAGTGTGCCGCTGCCAATGGCGCCCGTTGTGGTGGCATAGAAGCCGTTTTGAGAGTTCAAGATCGCTTCACGGCTGCCGAAGTCCAGGTTCCCACCCAGGATGTACGTCGCCGCATCCGCAGTATTGCCCACCGTGAAGGTGGCGCTGCTGATCATGCCTGACGAAATGCTCAGTGTCCCGTCAACATAAAGCAGCACTGCATGATGGTTGGTGTAGGAGGTCAGGGCCGTGGTGCTGTTCACGCTGCCGCCTGAGCCGTTGCTGTCAAAGACAGGTCCGAAACGCAGGGCGTTGATCGTCGTGCTCTCCTTCATCACGGTTGCCAGATCATTGAGGCTGACATTCTGGTTCAGCCCCAGGGCGGTGCTGTTGCCCAGAAGCCCGCCGGAGGCCGTGAAGTATTCGGAGTCATCCAGCGGGCGCAGGTAGCCGCCGTCATAGGTCATGAAATTGCTGCCGCCCAGATACTGAAGGTTGCGCTGCTGGTTCCAAAGGTCGCTGATGTTGCCATTGTTGAAGCCGAGGATGCGCAGATCGGTGTCCAGCCCCAGCGGAATGATGCCCCCCAGAATGCCGATGGCGATCTGCTTGTCGGTGGCCATGGTGTTGTTGCCAACCAAGTCGGTGCCGAGCGTTCCGACGGCCACACGCACGCTGTCTCCCACAGCAGATGTGCTGAAGGTTGATGTGGCGTCCAAATCCACAAACCGCACGACTCCGCCAGCTGAGCGGTTCAGGGTGTTGATGGTGAGTGTCATGTTGGCGCCAGCACCATCGGTCGGGTAGAAATCAATGATGTTCGTTCCGGTCAAGATGTTGACGGTCCCAAGAGTTTCCGTGTTGTTGACGGTGCCTCCGCTGAGGCGCAGCCAGCCGTTGCTCATGCTGGTGATGGCATTGTCATTGATGCGGTTGTTGTTGTTGCCGCCGGTGACACCGGAGGTCGCATCAAGACGATTGGTGTTGTCCAGGGTGATCATGCCACGGCGCTGGAGGTTGATGTTCGTCACCCCCGAAAGCACGCCGTTGGCACCATTGAGCGTCAGGCCCCACTCGGCCCATCCTTCAGCCTGCCCCTGAGTGGTGTACGTCACACCATTGATGGTGTAAGCGTGGCTTTCCCAAGGCAGGGCGGCGTAGCCATAACGCAGCACGTTCAGGTCTCCGGTGAAGGTGTTGTTGGCCGTCAGCCGAAGCTCGCTGAAGCCGATCTTGGTGAAGCCGCCGTTGCCTTGAATCACACCGCCAATCACCAGCTTGGCTGCGGGTGACTCAGTGGTGTTCCCCTGCTCTACCACAGAATAGTTTCCGATGGAGTCGGAGATGATGATGTTGCGGTCGGCAGTGCCGGAGAGTGTGAGGTTGCCATCGAGGAAGGTGGAACCGTCCTGAATGGTGAAGAAATCGACCTGCAGGTAGTTGTAGCCATTGTTGGCTGCCGCGATCACGCCGTTCATCGCGATGTTCACCGTATTGTGAGTGTTGAACTGGTTTTCAAAGAGCAGGCGCGCGCCCGTGTTGGCTCCGAGCCCCAGCCCAGGGTTGGTCACATCAGCCTGGGTCTGACCACCGTAGCCGATTTCAATGCCGTTGATGATGTCGGTGCTCTGGATGCCGTTGTCCGCGATTGAAGCGGACACTTCATGGCGGAAGCGGACGCTGCTGCCGCGGATCAGCAGCTTGTCGAGCGCGCTGGAGAAGCTGACGTCTGCAAAGACCATGTTGTCACTGGCGTTGCGTCCGCCGATGATGGTGAGGGTTCTGTTGTTGCCTGCGATGACAGGGCGGTTCCGGGTCAGCGCCCCATTCAGGCCGTTGGCGTTGCTCAGGTTGGTATCATAGGTGCCGATGACAAATGCAGAGCCGTTGGCCGTGCCGCCGCTGTTGATCGTTGCATCACCATCGAGAGTCAGGAAGGAAATCTGACCTGTGCCTGTGGAGTTGCGCAGAGCCCCGGTGCCGTTGAATCCTGCGCCAGTGATCTTGAAGATTTCACGGAAAGGATCGCTGTCATCTCCAAGGTTGAGAGCCTGGCCGCGAAGATCGACCGAGGCACCGTCTGCGACGACTGTTTCGTTGCCGACGCCGAATGCCCCCAGCGCACGAGTGCCCCCGACATAGAGGATGCCCTCGTTGACCATGATCTGGCCGTACAAGGTCGGCGTCTTGTTGATGCCTGTGTAGCCATCATAGACGTCGGAGAAATTATTGGCGCTGATCTGCAGGATGCCGGCGCCGGTCTTGGTGAAGCCGTTCTGCGCATAGACAATGCCGGAGATGTTCAGGCCGACGCTGGTGGAGGTGACTGGCGCAACAATGTTGAAGGTGAGCCCCGCAGCAGTGGTGTTGTTCATGCTCTGCTTGCCGCTCAGCGTGCCCGCAGCAGCAGCCAGCGTGGTGACGGTGGCACCGTCGTTGTAGGTGATGAATTCACCGATGTTTCGACTGTCATTGAACTGTAGAATGCCGGTGCCACCGATGGTGGTGATGCCACGCACGTTGCCGAGCGCATTGTTGTTCAAACCGACCTGGATCGTGCCGCTGTTGACGATGATGTCGCCGTAGAAGTTGCCGTTGTCGTCATCGAACAGCAAGACGCCGAGGTTTCCGACATCGAGAATGATCGTGCCGTCACCGGTGATGATGCCGGTGTTGTAAACGGCGGTGTTGGTGGTGAGGAAGCGGAGAGTGGAGCCTGCCCCCATGTTGATGACGTTGCCCTGCGGTGAGAGGCCATACCCGCCGAGGAAGGCATTGGTGGCAACAGAGGGCGCAGCAGCGGTGCCGCCCACCTGGATTTCGCCCTCATTCAAATTGATCGCTCCGCTGAAGGTGTTCAGGGCATTGAGGTAAACGATCCCGGTGCCGGACTTGGTCAGAGCCTGTGCTCCCGAGTTGTTCTGAATGACTGCATCGATCTGAAGCGCCCGGGTGCTGTTCTGCAGGATGATGAGAGCCTCCAGACCGGCCGTCGTCGCCGCATTCTGCAGGAAGCCATTGCTGATGATGACGTCTCCCGAAGTCACATTCGGGGTCACAAGCAGGCCGCCGCCGGTCATGGCCAGAATGCCGCCGCCCAGATCAAGGGTGCCGCCAGCGGCGGTGTTGAAACGCAGCGTGTTGGCTGCGGTGCCCGTGATGGAGTAATTGGTCACGTCCACGTTGTTTGTGGCACCGTAGGTGTTCACACTGTAGGCCGTGTAGGCGGTCACTGCACCGTCGCCGCCATTGGTCGAGTTCACGGCCCAGTCGGTCTTGCCCACAGTGGCGTAACCGATGCCAAGAATGCCATTCGTGTTGGTGGTGTCCACCTGCGCGATATTCGCAGCCCCAAAGTCGATGGTGCCCCCGGTGTTGCGGGTGATGGCATTCATCCTGAGCACCGAGGTCCCGCTGGTGCGGATGACCGCGCTGGAGCCTGGAGCGATGGTGGTGGCGCTCACCACTTCGGTGTGGCTCCCGCCTTTCAATTCGATCAAGCCCCCGGACGTGCCGATGATCTTGCTCTGGCCAGGCACGTTTGCATCGACACCCACAGTCGTCAGCGCGGTGATGGTGCCCAGTGTCAGGGCCGCGCCATCTGCCAGCTTGCTGTTGTTGTTGGTGCCGTAATCAAGAACCAGCCTGCCGTCGCGCACCACTGTCTGACCGGTCCAACCGGAGCCGTTGACACCGGACAGGATCACTGTGCCCTTGCCAAAGATGAGCAAGGTGCCGCTGCCTGTGACTGAGGAGGTGGCGTTGTTGAACTCCACGGAAGCTCCGGCGTCGACGGACAAGCGTAGCTGGTTGCTGATCGTGAGCAGACCGGTCAGAACACTGGAGCCGCCGGTGACGCCAATGCCGCCGTCTGTCGTGGAGTTGGTGATGTTGTTGGCCAGGGTGATGCCGCTGCGGATTTCCAGGCCGTTGCCAGACGCTCCATTGATCGTGACGAGGCCGGTGCCCAGCGCATTGCCGGCAAGGATGGCCAGCGTGCCTGCAGTGATCGTGGTGCCACCCGTGTAGGTGTTTCCTGCGCTAGGTGCGAGAACCCACATGCCACCGTCCACTTTCGAGAGAGAAGTGGCACCACCCTGATCCGTGATCTTGAGGCTGAAGGTGTTGTCTGAGATCGTGGAACCACCCAAAGTCAGGGTGCGGGCTCCGCTGCCAGTGAAAGCGATGGCGCCCGTATTGCTGAATGTGAGAGTCGGCGTATTGGTGCCTACGACGGTGCCGGAGGCATTGATGCGTGCCGCAAGAGCGCCAAGGCCCATGGTGAAAAGACGGTCTGTGCTCTGGTTTGTCAGCCCCTGCCAGGTGAGTATGCCGCCTTGATTTGCCGCGGTGTTGCTCACAAAAACGAGATTTCCTGCCGCGCTTCCTGAAGCACCGATGCCGCTGGCAAAGCCGCCATCGGCAAGATAGTAAACAGTCATGCCAGCGCTGGCGGTGGCACCGCCGGTGGCACCGATGGTGGTCACACCAAGATAAGTGTTGCTGCCGGTGGTGGTCAGTGTGGCTCCAGTGGAGGAGGACACCGTTCTTGTGAGACCGCCGCCGCCGGTGAAGAGACCGTTCATGGTGCTGCTGCCGCCGGTGATGCTGAGGGTCTGGCCGGCAAGGATTTCCGCCTCGGTCAGCACATCCCCGGTGACCGTGGCCACCGTCTCTGAGTTGATGATCCTCAGCTTCGCAGTGCCTGAGAAGAAGCCGTCTCCGCCATCAGCATTGAGGGCGACTCCGGCGCTGTCTGCGAGGGCGGCACCGCCCGCGAGTTCCAAAATCCCGTCGTTGATGGTGATGGTGCCCGTAAAGGTGTTCGCACCGCTGAGCCGCCAGGTGCCCGCACCTTCCTTGGTCACGGAAACCACATTGCTGGTGCCATTCGAGATGACCCCTGAAATCGTGTTTGTTCCCGTGTTGGAGCCGTCCAGGATCCATGCACGGTTCCCGCTGGCTCCAGACGTGAAGCTGCCCTGGAGCACCACGGCACCGGCTCCGTTGTTGATGATCTGGCCTGCGCCAGGATTTGTGGTGCTGCTGTAGGACTGCGTCCAGGTGATCGCCGTCGGCACCACAAAGGTGGTGGTGTCTGTGCTGTTGAAGATGATGGTGCCTACGGAACCCGAATTCGGCGTGATGGTATTCGTCCCCTGCGACACGCCTGCAGCTCCAATCTGGTCGGTGTTGCCATACTGGTCGTAGCGGCGACCGTCGAAGTTGTTGGTGCCCAGATCAATCGTGCGCGCAACGGTGAGATCGCCCATCTGGCTGGTGCTCACAGAGCCGCCTGCGCCCAGCGCACCGCCAAACTCCAGCATGCCGATGCCAACCGTGATCTTTCCTGAGAAGTCGTTGGCCGCATTGGTGAGAGCCCAGAGATTGGTCAGGCCAAAGCGATCGTCATTGGAAGAGGCCGGGATGGCGAGAGAAAGCACAAAGGCGCCTTCGCTGATGATGCCTGAGACCGTGTTTTTGATGGGGTTGAAATAGCCGCCGGTCTGACCAATGAGACGGAGGGTGTTCGTGGCGGTGGCTGTGAGATTTCCACTGAGAACGAGAGCGCCGCTGCCGTTGGCGGCGATGTAGTTGCCCGTCGTGTTCGTACCTGCCAGGATGATGTTTTTGGCAAACGTCTCACCAGAGCCCACATACTCAAGCCCACCCACGCCCGTGCCTGCGCCGAGGGTGATCGAGCTGAAACTTCCCAGGGCGTTGGCGAAATTGGCAGACTGGATGGCCCCGTTGCTGTTGTCCGAGAGCCTGCCCAGCTGAAGCGCCCCCGTGATGGTGTTGGTGCCATACATGGCCATGAAATTCCCGCCGCCCAGGGTCAGATTGCCCAAGCCTTGGAAAGAGCCAGCGATGAGCTGCGCACCGCTGTCATCCACAGTCAAAGTCTGACCGGCAGCAATGGTGGTGATGGCCCCGCGCTGCATGTAGAGCTGGCCAATGGTTTCTGTCATGGCAACACTGAGGGTGCCGCCATTGAGCACATGGGTGTCGTTGTCATCCTGAATGGCCGCACCGCCGGTGAGCACGACCGTCCCTTTTTCAATGTAAGTATGGCCGGTGTTGAAGGTGTTAACGCCAGCCAGCGTGGTGACACCCGAGTTCTGGAAGACCCAGACATTGTTGCCGGAAAGGACGCCGTTGTAGGTGTTGCTGGCGCTGCCGCCGAACACGATGACACCGTTGTTGACCACGTTCAGCAGATGAGTCGAGTCGGCGTTCACCAGAGTGCCGTTCATGAACAAAACACCGCCGCCCTCAGACTGAAGAACCGCCACCTGGGTGTTGGGCGCACCCGTGGTGGAGCCGATGGTCAGGTTGCCAGTGAGAGTGATGTTGCCCAGCCCCTGGCGGAGCAAGGTGGCATTGCGCGCCGTAGAGCCGTCGGTGTTGGGATTGAGCGTGATGTTGTTGGCAACGACGGTGTCACCGATCAGGTGCCAGCGAAGGTCGGTTGATCCACCCGTGGTGGACTGAAGAATGACATCGCCTGTGCCAAGTGAGCCTGTGTAGGTGTCATTGCCGATCCGCAGGGAGGTCGCGGCATTCACGGACTGGAGCCCCAGCGTGGTCGTGCCTGTGTAGGTGTTGTCTGCGGTGAAGTAAACCGTGTTGCGAGTCTGCACGAAGTTGCCGGATCCGGAGATCTTGCTGCCCAGCACCAGGTGGCCGTTGTTGGTGTTTGTGATGACGGTGCCGTTGTTGACGATCTCAGACCGGGTGCCGAGACCGCCGGCGCTGTTGTTGCCGAACTGGACAGTAGCGTTTGTGCCGATGGTGAGCGTTCCGTTGATCTGATTGGCCGCATTGGTCAGGATGAGGGTGCCTCCTGCGACGGTGCTGTTGACCGTGAGTCCAACACCCGTGGCGGACATGATCTGACCACTGACAACGTGGCCGAAGGCCGAGTTGAGATTGATGGTGCTGCCGCTGGTCAGCATCACCGGGCCGGCAAGCGTCTGCGCCGCTGTGCCGCTGAGGGTGAGTGTACCACCATCGAGATTGAGGAATTCAGTCGTCGTGCCACCACCGGCAACGTTGATGTTGAGCGTACCGCCGGTATTCACCGAGGTGAGATTGGCCCAGCGGTTGGTCACTGAGCTGGACGCGGCGCCCAATCCGGAGGTGTTCTGGATTTCCAGGGTGCCGGCACGCACGGTGACGCGGCCTTGGAAGGTGTTCGTTCCGGTGACAATGGTCGTGCCGGAGCCAAGCTGCTCAAGATTGCCAAGGCCGGAGATAACGGCGGCGATGGTCACTGAGTTGCTGCGGTTAAAGCCGAGGGTGCCGTTGTTCAGGATGGCTCCGCTGCCCACCATGCCGGCGGAACTGCCGCCAATGGAGGCGTCTCCAAGCTGAAGGTAGCCATAGCCGATGTTGACGCCGCCGGTGCCACCCATGTTGTTCGTGATCAAAGTGCGGCCACCGCCTGCGGTGGTGATAATGGTGTTGGTGCCGCCCACATTGGAGAGCACCAAATCTCCAAAGACATTGTACTGATTGAGGATCAGTTCACCGCCTGCGCCTGACGCGAGGCTGGCGGAAATGGTGGATGTATGAGCACCCACGCTGCTGCTGACGAGCACGCCCCCAGTGGCCAGAGTCACAGCCCCGGTGACATCGGCGTCATTGGCACCGCTGAAGCGGATGGTCGCGGTGTCTGCCCCTGCCACAGCTCCGGCTGCCGTGATGTCAGTGTTGAGATCCGTGCCAAAGGCATTGGCCGAGTAAGTGGCAAGCCCGGTGATGGCTGAGCC
Source organism: Prosthecobacter fluviatilis (assembly GCF_055388355.1). NCBI lineage: Bacteria > Pseudomonadati > Verrucomicrobiota > Verrucomicrobiia > Verrucomicrobiales > Verrucomicrobiaceae > Prosthecobacter > Prosthecobacter fluviatilis. Next base: position 5,823,856 of record NZ_AP043782.1, on the reverse strand, counting down.
TGCCCCGTTGGCAACGGCCCAGGTGTCCCCGCCAAATGTAGCCCAGCCACCCAGGATGCCGCTGGTGCCATTGGCTGTGGTGGTCGCCGCAGCGCCCCCGCCAAAATTCATGGTCGCGCCAGCCGCCCGCGTGATGGTACCGAGATTGATGCCGGCAAATCCGGGCAGCTGGTAAGACTCATCGTCAGCATTAAAGCTGATCCAGGATTCGATGGATGAAGCACCGGCATTGAGCGCGGTGGAGGCGACAGACTCCAGGATGCCACTGCCCGTGCTGATGATGCGGATGGTTCCGCCATTGAGTGTCAGCGCGCCGGTGGACGGCAGGATGTCGTTGCCGGCACCGTAGTTGAGAATGATCGTCGAATTGGAAGACAGCGTGATGCCGCCGGTGTGTGCGAGAGTTCCTGACAGTGTCAGCCCGCCAAAGTTGCCAAGCACCAGAGCGCCTGCACCGCTGGTGGCACCAGAGAATCCAAGGGCGGAGACCGCACCGCTGCGGGCTTCGCGCAAAGTCAGCGTCTGGGTGAGCACGACATTGCCCGCGCCAGCCAGTGAGCCGATGGTGTCCGCCAGAGTGACAGTGAGCTGAGTGCCTGTGCCGTTGAGATTGATGCGGGCGGCGGGGATTCCTGTGCTGTTGATGGCGCCGCCAGCACGATTCAGCGTCAGTGCGACGTTGGCGTTCACATTGATGGTGCCGCCAAAGCCCACGTTATTGCCTGTCAGTGTCAGGGTCTGGGCGGCAACGGTGGAGCTGATGTTGAGCACGCTGTTCAGGTTGCCGGTAAGGGCCGTGCCAACTGTCTGGGTGTTTTGATCCACCAAAGTAAGCGAGCCGTTCACCAGCTGGATGGTGCCAGCGGTGGATGCTGCGGCAAAGCGGGAGACGGTCTGGGCCGTGCCGTTCAGGTCCAAGATGCCGGCGACGCCACGCAGGCTGCTGCCCAGAGCCAGGGTGCCGTTGCCACCAGTGCCGAGCGCGCCCACACCTGCGCCAGCGCCATAGACGCCCAGGCGCAAAAAGCCGCCATTGAAGATGGTCTGACCCGTGTAGGTGTTGGCACCGCGAAGTTCGAGAGTGGAAGACGCGTTGTCCTTCTGCAGGTCACCCACGCCGGAGATGATGCCACCGAAGATGGAGCTGGTGCCGCTGCTGACGATGAGCCTGATGCCCGCCGTGCTCAGCACGACCGAGCCATCCGCGCCGTTGATGTAGTTGGCATAGAGACCGCCCACGTTGCCGCTGGGCAGCACACGGTAGGCACCTTTGCCGCCGCCTTGGAGGATGGCGACGGTGTCGTTGACTGAAACGCCCGAGGTAAAGACACCGCCGTTATTCTGAATGAACAACGTCTGCGCACCGTCGAGCCCGAAAGCCCCGGTGGTGGTGAAACCGCCTTTGTCCAGCAGGACGGTGCCGTCAAAAGTAGCCCCGTCGGAGATCGCATTGTTCCAGGTGAAGGTTCCGGAGCCTTCCTTGATGAGCCAGGTGCCGCCACCCCCAAAGATCTGGCCGTTGTAGGTGGAGCTGCTGTTGTCCCCGCCGATGGCGAGCGCACCGATGCTCGCTGTGGCTGTTCCTGCACCAAAGCCTCCGGTGGTGAGCGCGCTGAGGTTGATGGTGGTGCTGGTTCCGTTGCCCCCGCTGATCGAGCCCACACGCTCAAATGGCACGAGGTTGGTGGCGTTGACGGCAAAATTCAGAACCTGGGAGCCTGTATTGGCAAAGACAATCTGCGAGCTGTCGCTCAGGACATCCTGAATGGCATACCTGGCCCCGTCCCAGATGCCGCCACCGACCCAGACTGTTCCGGCATTGATGGTGGTGGCACCGGAGTAGGTGCTGAGCCCGGTGAGGAAGAGATCGCCAGCACCATTTTTGGTGAACCCGCCAGCACCTGTGATGGCGCTGCTCAGCACACCGGTGGGTGTGATGGTGAGGGTGGGGATGTTTGTGACTGTGGCGCCGGGGAGCTGGTTGATGAGCACACTGTTGCCATCAATGATCTGCAGAATGATGCCTGTGGCATTGGTAACTCCGGTGCTGCCGGAGATCAGCATGCCCGGAGTGAGCCCTGCGGTGCTGGAGTCCAGCTTGATGACGCGGATGGTGTTGTCAGAGTCCGCCAGAGCGCTGACGGTGGTGGGGGTTCCATTGGTGTAGGTGGTCGTCAGCGTGGCTCCGGCCCCCAGGGCAAGCACGGTGTTACGCGTGCTTGTCAGCGTGGTGATGGTTTCGTTTCTGTTGATGCCGAAAACGGTGTTCCAGCCGGTGTTGCGGACCTTGGCCGTGCTGGCAAGCACAGCTCCACCTGCGAGAATCAACCCGCCACCAGACTGGCCGCCGTAGTTGCTGATGGCCACATCTCCGGTGAAGTCGATGGTGCCGGCGAGCGTTTGTGTGCCGCTGCCGAGCTTGGTCAGACCGCCTGTGCTGCCGCCGATGATGCCTCCGGCGAAGACCACGTCTGCATTGTCCAGCCCAAGGGTGAGGGAGCTTGTGCCCGTCAGCAGCACATTCCCGCCCGTGCTGCCACCGCCTGAGAGGGAGCCCAGCGTTTCGCTGTTTCCGCTCAGATCCAGCGCGACTCCGGCTGCGTTTGCCAGCACCACACCGGAGCGGTCCGGAATGATGGAGACCGGGCTGGCGCCGGCGAGCTGGATGATGCCAGTATTGATGATGGTGCTGCCGGTGTAGGCGTTTCCGCCTGACAGGAACAGCGTGGAAGAGGCTCCGTCCTTGACCACGGACACTGGTCCGCGCTGGACGAAACCATCGGTGTCGCCGATGGTGCCGATGTAGTTGAAGACCCCCGTGTAGGAGCCGGTGAAGGTCAGCGACTTGGCCCCCAGGGTGGTGGAGGTGGTGTTCCCGATGAATGTCAGATCGCCACTGCCATTATTGGCAATGACACCGCCACCCGTGGTGCCGGCGAGGTTGAGGACACGGTCGATGGTCTGGCCCAGCCCGGTGTAGATGAGCGTGCCGGTGTCTGCACCCAAACCGAAATACAAGGTGCCGTTGGCCACGGTGACAGGCGCACCCAGATTGCTGCTGGAACCGCCGCCGGACACGTTGCTGATGGTGCTGACACTCAGCGCGCCGTTTTGGATCCACGTGCGGCCCGTGTAGGTGCTGTCACCCGTCAGAGTCAGGGTGCCGGTTCCAGCCTTGCTGAAGTTCAGGATGGAGTTGGCATTGTTGGTGATCGTGCCGCCAAAGATGGTGCTGGAATTGTCCGCACCTGCCGTGAGCGTGACATTTGTGCCAGAGGCCGTGTTGGTGACCACGCCGCCCGCTCCTGCACCTTCGCTGGCGAGAGAGCCCACCGCGCCGTTGAAACCGTTCATGTCCAGCGTGCCGTTGGCCAGCACGGAGAGCGCCGTCAGCGTGGGCAGCGCATTGGTGACTCCGTAGGTGATCCTGCCATTCGTGATCGTGGTGGCTCCGGAGTAGGTGTTGGCCACCTTGAAGGTGAGGTTGCCAGTCCCGGTCTTGTTGATGCCGGATGCGCCAGTGCCGGTCAGCGGAGAGCTGATGTCCAGAGTGGACAATGTGGGCGAGAGGATCTCGCCATTCCACTGCACCGGGCTGATGTCAAACGTGCGCACCGCGCCGTTCAGATCGACCGCGCCGAGGCCGAAGAAGACCAGCTGATTGGTGGTGGCGGTGGCGTTTGCATTCACTGAGAGCGTGAACTGCGTCGGGCTGACAATGGAGGCGATGGTTGCACCGGCCGGAACACCAGCGCCGATGACCGGCGTGCCAACCACCAGTCCTGCCGTGCTGGTAACCGTCACCGTGGCGTTGCCGCTGGTGGTGGCTGCAGTCATGACGACGCCGAGCTGCGAGACCGCCCCAAGGTTCTGTGATGTGGCGGTCAGGTTGCCGTTCAACGTGAAGGCCCCCGTGCCGACGTTCAGCACCGGAGAATTGCCGCCATTGTTGTTGAACACCACGCCACCAACCGTCTGGTTGAAGTTGTTGGTGTCAAAGGTGGCACCGCCCAGGATGGTCAGGATGCCGGTGTGAGCCATCTGATCGGCAGCCCCGAGAATCACCTGGGTGTTGCGGTCAGTGTAGTTTGCAGGATTGCTGCTGTAGCCGCCGGAGATGGTCAGATTTCCAGGCACAGCGAAGGTGGTGACGCCATCTGCCGCAGCATTGTTCAGCACGATGCGACCTGAATTCACCCATGTCCCGCCCGTGTAGGTGTTCGAGCCGGTGATGAACACGTCGTTGGTGTTGTTCAACGTTCCGCGTCCCTGGTTCCCGTCGATGACCAGGGCCACGGAGCCGCCGGCGGCATTGTCCACAATGTTTGCCGAGACGGTGACGTCCGCGTTGCCGGTGTTGTCAGCCTGGTTGTTGAGCCAGCTCAGCGCGTGCAGGTAGAGATCCGCAGGACTGGACGTGGTGCCGGCGGTCAGCGAGCCGTTGATGATGTTGATGCTGTTGGCCGACGCCGTGGTGGAGATCGGCGATGCGATCAGGCCTCCGCTCGCAAGCGTCAGGGTTTTGCCGCCCAGATCCAGCACGCTGCTGCCGGTGGCACCGGTGTTTGCCTGAAGGTTCAGGCTGTTGAGCGTGGTGTCTGCCGTGAGGGTGGTGGTTGAGCCGGCGACTGGCAGCAGAATGCGGACGTTATCAACCGCAGTGCCGCTGAAAATGGTGTTGGGTGAGTAGCCCGCGTAGCCGTTGTTGGTCAGACCGCCAATGCCCTGAGACGGGGTGTAGGTGGCAAATTCACGCTCAAACGTGGCCCAGCCGCCGATGAGGTTGTTGGTGAGACCGTCCCCGATATTGGTGGTGGCGACACCGTTGAGGTTGGAGATGAACAGGCGCTGTAGGGCGGAAATGTTGCCGTCAATGTTCAGGAAACGCACCGTGCCGTGCTGACCGGCGAGCTGCGCAAAGCTGGCAAAGGTGACATCTGACTGGTTCACGCTCGTGCCGGGCTCCGCCATATCGATGATGCTGCTGCCGTAGCCGAGGGAGACGGCACCGAGCTGCTCCGTGCTGTAGAGCGCGGCGCGGCTGCGCCACTGGAACATGGCACCGTTCAGGGTGATCGATGCTGCGTCATTGATGCGGTCCGTCAGGCTGAGCGGCTCCGTGGAAATGTTGCCGGCGCTGATAAGAAGTGTGGAGTTTGTGATTTCGATGGAAGTCGTCCCGCTCAGACGGCCGCCTTCGATAAGCTGCGTGCGACCGCCGTTGAGCAGGGTGGCTCCGGTGTAGGTGTTGTCCCCGTAGAGATTCCAGTCCTGGGTGAGACCTGCGGCCTGGGAGCGCACGACGGCGATGTTGCTCTGCGCCGCATTGCCATTGCCGATGGCGCCGCGGAAAGACACATTGGCGGTGGTGAGCCCCAGGGTGGCCTGAGCCAACGAGGTGTTGATGACGTAGCCTGCCGTGTTGACGGCGAAGGCGTCGTTCACGGCCAGAGTGCCGGTCTGGGCCTGCAGGTTGTTGATGTTCTGCACGGTGCCGTTGAGGTCAAGGTTGCCGCCCAGGAGCTGCATGGTCTGGTTGGCTGTCAGGCTGAAATCCGTGCCATCGAGCTTCAGGGTGCCCTGGTTCACCGTGACAGCACCGGTGAAGGTGTTGCCAGCGGCGAGGGTCAGAGTGCCGCCACCCGACTTGGTGAGCCCTCCGCTGGTCCCGGCGATGGCGACTCCCAAAGTGAGATCTCCAACGTTGTAGATGATCAGCTCACGATTGCTGGCGGTGGTGAGCGTGCCGGAGCCGGAGATGCCGGAGTTGCCAGCCTGCACCAGGAGGCCACCGCTTTCCAGAGTCAGGACCGCACCGCCGGAGAGGGTGATGCCGCCGCCGCTGCCGAGCTGCAGAGAGTTGATGGAAAGAGAGGCGGCCAGATTGGCGGAGGAGGTCAGGTTCACGTTGGTGCCTGCAGTCGAGAGCGTTGTGACCTGCTCGGAGCCGCTGAGCAGACGGAGGCGGTTGGTGCCTGCATTTGCCCCGGCCGCAGCAGAGTCTGCCGTGACAAATCCGATGCCCGTGCCACTCAGGCTGGTGTCTCCGATGGCCCAGGGAAGGATCGATTTGTTGGTCGTGCCGGTGGCACCGAGCTGGCCGGTGAAGGTGTAGGTGGCGGTGCTGCCCTGAATGGTGGCCACATTGGCACCCGCCGCACTGCCAAAACCATCCGCACGGATGAGAAGCGTGGAGCCTGCGTTGCGAGTGACTCCGGCCGTGGTGAAGTTCAGCTGCTGCCCTGCCCCGGCGTCCAGGGTGAAGACCAGCGCGCCGGCATTGATGGTCATGGAACCCGTGGTGGTCTCCGTCGTGGTGGCGCCGCTGCTGCCAATGATGCGGAAATCGGAGCCTTGGAAAATCAGCGCCGCATTGCCGAGGCGGTTGCTGACGTTGGAGCCGGAGTTGTCGAGCACCAGAGCGCCAACATCATGCACAATGACGTTGCGCGTGGTTCCCTGGCCGGAGCCGAGGGTGCCCAAGGTGCCTGCGCCATTCAAGGACAGCGTGCCCTGCTTGACGATGACGTCACGGCCGGAGAAGGCGTTTGCCACCTGGAGGTTCAGGGTTCCGGTGCCGTATTTGTTCAGCTGGTAGATGCCCAGGGTGCCGGTGTTGGTGAAACCTGTGGTGGTGATGTTGATGGTGCCGTCTCCTCCCAGTCCGACCCAGGAATGACGGTTGGCACCTGCGGTGCCCACCTGGCCCAGCACGCCGCCGGTGATGTTGAGCGTGGCACCGGCATCCGCCGCGAGAGTGACGGCACGCATCTGGTTGTCCGCTGTGGAGGTCGAGATGGTGATCAGACCCGACACGGTGTTGACGCCTGCGGTGGCCCGGATGGCACCACCAGCGTTGATGCCCGCGCTGGTGGCATTGTTGGATGCATTGACAAAAATCCCGTCCGCCACGGTCACGCCGCCGGTCAGTTCGAGAGCAGCGCCCACGTTTGCCAGGATGATGCCGCCTGCGGAGGTGGTGATGGTCGGATTCGCGGCCGTGGTGTTGGCGCTGAGAGTGATGGTGGTGGCGGTGACGGCGGTGATGAAAGTGTCCGCCGCGATGCCTGTTCCAAACACCATCTGGCCGACGCCGTAGCTGGCGGTGCCGCCCGTGGGTGTGAGCACCGTCTGGCCGGAGGCTCCCGTGGTGGCCGTGGCGCTGGTGGTGGAGGAGGCGTTGCCAAGCTGGTTGCCATTGGAAACTCTCAGCACGCCCTGCTGGAGAAACATGACGCCATTCCAGCCGGTCTCAGGGCTGGTGAGCACGAGCGTGCCGATGTCATACTTTCTGAGAGCGTTGTTGGCCGAGGCAAAGGTGAAGGCGTTGTTCAGCGTCAGGGTGTTGCCCTGGGTCACTTCGATTTCACCTGCGGCGGAGTTGAGGTTGAACGTGCGGGAGGTGGCAAAGGTGCCTGTGGCGCGGAAGCCGTAGCCGAGGTTGTTGCCGCTGAGGCGGATGACGTTGCCAGCATCCCCCAGCATCGCGTCAGAAGATGCGGAAATAAGACCCGCAGTGATGTCGATGATGGAGCCGCCACCGCCAAAGGTGTTGCCAGCATTGGTCAAAGCGAGCACACCGGCTCCAGCCTTGGTAAGAACCACGGCGGAAGCACCGGTCGGGCCGCCGGTGAGCAGTCCGCTGAGGATCAGCCCGTCCAGCTGCAGGGAGGTGCTGCCGTTTGCCACGGTGAAGGTGGGCCCCTGATTAGCGGACACGGTGTTGAAGGCGATGTTGTCTGACAGCAGCAGGCCGTAGTTGTTGTTATTGGTCACAGACAGTCCGTTGGCCAGCTGGGACGAATTGAAGCTGGAGGGGGCGACCAGCTTGTTGACCGCCAGCGGGAAGTAAGCAGCCGTGCCTGCGCGCCCGATGGTGAGGGACAGGGCTGTGCCCGTGACCGAAGACTCCCAGGTGATGTCCCCGATGCTGATCGTCTGCAGGGAGCCGGTGCTGTCGCCATCGACCAGCAGAGAGAACGCGGTGCTGTTGTTGATGCCGCCGATGTTGATGGAGGCGGTGCTGCTGAGTCCGTTGATATTGATGCCGGTGATGTTGCCCAGGCCGGATTTGGTGATGGTGTTGGCCCCGGTGGAGCCTCCGATGGAGGTGACCGAGCCGATGTTCGCAATCGGGCCACCGAGCACCACATTCAGGTAGGGGGTCGGAATATTGACGACCAGCCCCGTGGTGGTCAGGGTGGCAAAGCTGAGCGCGCCGTTCAGGGTGAGCGTGGGCAGGCTGGTGCTGGTGTTGTTGAAGATCGGGTTGCCGGCAAAGCTCATGGCGTTGGCAACCGTGCGGCTGGTATTGTCCACGAGCAGGCTGGTGCCGTCTGCAAACGACACGGAGCCGATGCCCAGCGGCCCGGAGGCCAGCGAGTTGGGCACGGTGGAGGTGCTGCTGGCAGAAAGGATGATCCCCCCGCCCTGCACCACCATGCCGCCGTCAAAGGTGTTCTGCCCGCTGAGCTGGAGCAGGCCGCTGTCCGTCTTGATGATGCTGCTTCCGGCGCCGGTGATGACCGACGAGATGCTCAGGGCTGCGCCGATCTGCGTGTAGAGCACGCCGTTCAGCGTCGGCCCCTGGATGCTGAAGGTGTTGGCTCCGCTGCTGAGAGCCAGGAAGCCGCCGGCAATGGTGGGAACGGTGGAGGCATTGCTGCTGGTGACGGTGACCGGCGCGGAGGAGGTGAGCGTCAGGATGCTGTTGGCCTGATTGGTCACGGTGGGCGTGCCCGAGCCGCCGTTGTTGTTGAACGTGATGCTGTTGAGCGTGTTGTTCTGCCCCAGACCGCCGGCCAGGGTCAGGGAGGAGCTGCCCACCAGGATGACATCGTTGGAGGCATCGATCTGCCCGACGTTCGTAAGCATGACGACTGCCGCGTTGTTGATGGTCAGGCCGCCGGCAGGCAGGACCACGCCGGTGCCGATCAGGTTCAGCGTGCCCTGGTTCACAACCGTGCCGCCGGTGTAGGTGTTGTTGGCGGACAAATTCAGAATGCCGGTGCCGGATTTCACCATCGCCACCTTGTTGCCATAACCATTGTCCGCGATGACCGAATTGATGATCATGTTGCTGACCCCGACGGCAAAGGAACTGGCGGTGCCGCTGGCATTGGCGGCCTGGCTGAGGGTCACCTGGGTGGGGCTGTCCACAGACACCACATAGGTGCCGGCAGGAATGCCGACGCCGGTCAGGGTCTGGCCGGTGGCGGATGCGGTCGCATTCTGGCTGACGGTGATCTGCGTGAGGCTGTCCACAGACACCACGGTCGTGCCGGCAGGCAGGTTGCCGTTGGTCAGCGTCATGCCAGGGAGGATGCCTGCGGTGGAGGTCAGCGTGACCGTTTTGGAGCCGTTCGTGGTCGCGGCTCCGCCGAATGTGGCGTTGACGACGGTCATCCCTGCCGTGATGCCGGCGGTCGAGTTCATCGTGATCTGGGTCGAGCCCTGCGTGGTGCTGCCATTGACGAACGAACCTGCGGTGAAGGTCTGGTTTTGCGCGCTGTTGATGGCCGGGTTGCTCAGGGTGACCTGCGTGAGGCTGTCCACAGAAAGCACGGTCGTGCCTGTCGGGAAATTGGCGTTGACCAGCGTCATGCCGGGCTGGATGCCGACGGTGGAATTCATGATGACCACGGAAGAGCCTGCGACGATGCCGCCTGCCGTGTTGGGATTTGTAAACGAAGGGTTCGAGGTGTTGGTGTTGTAGATGATCAGCTCACGCACTCCGCTGGTTTCCGTGCCGCCGGCGGTGATCACGCCGCGGATGGCGGCGGTGCCAAAGCTGGTGTCGAAGGGATTGTTGGTGCGCAGGATGCCGCCGAGTTCGAGGTTCAGCACATCGCTGTTGCTGGTGAAGGCGATGTTGTTGGTGAAATTGCCGCTGAGCCTCAGCATGCTGGCGGTCGTGGTACCGGAGAGGGTGGTGGTCAGAGGGGTGACGGAGTAGGTGCCGAGGTCCGTGATGTTGCCGCTGCCAAACACGGCCGAATAGCCGGCAAAGCCGCCGTTGCCCACGGTGCCCACGCCGTTGGTGGTGTTGTAGGCGGCGTAGTCGTTGGAGTTTGAAATGGCCCAGGCTCCCAGCACGCCGTCACCATACGTGGTGGGCGCGGAGGTGAACACGATGCGGGGGAAGTTGCCGATGCTGCCGAGCGCCGTGGAGTTGAGGAAGTTCACGGTGGTGCCAGCGGCACGTGTCAGGCTGGCAATCGTCAGATCCATGGAGGTGAAGGCTCCGGCGGTGCCGGTGCCGCCAGTCGCGGCCTGGATCGTGTTGGCCCCTTGGGCTGAGATGATGTCCCCCAGCCGTTCGGTGGCCGCCGTGTTGACCCTGCCGTTGACCTGGATGGTGCCGCCCCGCAGCGTGATGGTGATGCCATCGCCAATGCGGTCATTGTTCTGCGTCTGCAGGCTGGTGTTGCTGGTGGCGATCAGGGTGGCCGCGTTGATCTCAATGGCGGAGGTGGTCAGCAGGGTGGCGTCGTTTTCCAGGGTCGTGGTGCCGCCCAGCAGCGAGGTGGTGCCGGTGTAGGTCTGCGCGGTCTCCAGCGTCAGCGTGTTTCCACCGACGCGGCCCAGATTGATGTCGCCTGAGATGATGCCGCCAAAGGTGCCGCCACCGTTGGTGACGAAGGTGCTGGTGGTCAGCGCCGTGTTGGTCAGGGTGCCGGCGGAGTTGGGCATGTTGCCGCTTCCAGTCAGGTTGCCGAGGTATTGAGTGCTGCCGTTGAGATCGACGGTGGCGCCGATGCCGATGTTGAGGCTGTTGACCGCAGGGAAGATGGCATTGAGCCCGGCATTGAGCACCAGGGTGCCGCCCATCACGTTGGTGGTGCTGTTGTAGTAGCTCGTGCTTTCCAGGCTGAGGATGCCGCCGCCCACCTTGGTCAGCTGGCCGTTGAGAAGGGCGGACTGCACATGCAGCGTCGTGCCATCCTGCACCTGGAAGTAGCCGGACTGGCCATTCATGGTGATCTGTGAGATGGCCAGCGTGTTGTCGCCGCCCGTGCTGATGACGGAGCCGGTGGTGAGTGTGAGCAGGCGGTTGCCCGTGCTGGTGATGGAAAGACCGCTGCCGCTGATCTTCAGGGCATTGAGCGTGCGCGAGTAAGCCATGTTGGCAGACGAGTTCACGCTCATGGTGTCCCCGTTGGCCGCCGCATCCAGATTGTTGGTGGTGTTGTACGCGGTGAACCGCACCACTCCGTTGGTGCCGTCATAGGCGGCAAAGTCATCCAAGATGTAGATGCGTGGCAGGATGGCGTTGGTGAAGGTGGTGCCGCCATGCTGGTAGGTGGTGATCTTCACCTTGTTGGTGCTTCCCAGTCCCTCAACCCCGGACAGATCCCAGGAGGAGCCGGAGTTGGCAAAGTTGACCGTGGCAAAGGTCAGCGTGTTGCTGCCGGTGCCGGACATGCTGATTGTTCCCATGATGTTGTTCACGGTGGCGTTGCCCACGGTTTCAGTGGTGCCGTTTCCGATGAGGCTCAGAGCGCCGCCATTGAAGGTGAAGGCACGCCCGGCCACACGGCCGCCGGCCTTGTTTCCGGCGGTGTTGTCCAGCACCAGGGTGCCGCTGGCGGTGAGGTTGATGCCCGAAACCGAACCGATGCTGCCATTGGCGCCGCTGATGGTGACGGTGCCGCGGTTGACCGTCAGTGCACCGCCGAAGGTGTTGGTGCCCGTGAGGTTCAGGGCATAGCCCTGGAACTGCAGCGCCGAGGCGGTGGAGGTGCTGCCGTTCACGATCGCGCTGGTGATGTTGGTGATCCCGGAACCGGCGATGACCATGGTGCGGTTGGTGGCGGATTCAGTCAGATTGACCCCGCCAGAGAGGGTGAGCTCAGCGCCGCCGCCGAGGTCATTCTGCAGCACGCGGTTGGCACCGTTGTTGGTCACGGCACCTCCAAAGTCGATGCTGCTGGAGCCGTTGATGATGGCAGGGTCGCCGGCGAGCGTGAGCGCGTTCACCAGCTTGTTGGCTCCCGTCAGGTCAAACACGGAGGTCAGCACACCGCCGTAGAGGATCACCGCGTTGGCGGCTGTGCCGAGGGCTTTGACATTGCCGATGATGAGCGTCCCCTGGCCAAGGGCGATGCCGCCGGTGAGCGAGGTGGCGCTGCCGAGCGTGAAGGACGCGTCGTTGGCGATGCGAATGTCCAGGCGTGTGAGGGAGGTGGAGACCAGGGCGTTGTCCCTGATGTCACCATTCCACACCGTGGAGCCGTAGCCGCGGATGTTCAGCAGGCGCGTGGCGTTGGCGGCGTTCTGGAAGTTGAGGAAGTTGCCGTTGACGGTGAGCATGGCGCCGCCGTCCAGATTGTTGCTCAGGGTGTTGTCGTTGCCGCCGGAGTTTTTGATCACGTCACCATTGATGGTGATGGCGTTGGCACCGGCGAAGACGGCTGCCGTGTTGTTGTTCATGATGATCGGCTGCGAGATCGTCAGCCCGCCGGGATCGGTGGCGAAAACGCCGGCGTTTGACATCATGAGCCCGCCAAACACGAGCTGCGCGTTCACCGGGATGGTGCGGGCGGCGGAAATCGTGAACGTCGTGGCGCTGGTGATGGCGGTGATGGTGTCACCATAGGCGATGCCGGTGCCGTTGATGTTCATGCCCACCACGAGGCCTGCGGTGGTCCCGCTGGCCAGTGTGATGGTGGAGGAGTTGTTCACGGCGGCTGAAGTCAGGCCGGTGGGGCCGACGGCGCCGAGAGCTGCGCCGGAGGCGAGGCCGAGCATGCCGCTGTCCACCCGGGTGCCGCCCGTGTAGGTGTTGATGGCGTTCAGGATCCAGACACCGCCGTCGCTTTTGAGCACGCGCAGGGCTCCCACACCGCCAAAGGCAGGTGTTCCCAGCCCCTGGGCGTTGTCTGCGAGCACGGAGGTGATCATGTTGGCATCCGTGTTGGTGCCGCGGAGTTCCAGGGTTTTGTCTCCCCCGACGGTGTTCACCGAAGTGGCGGTGGTGTTTTGCAGGTTGGTGATGATGAGCGCCCCGGTGCCGCTGGAGTCGATGCGGCGGGTGCCGGTGGTGCCGGTGAGGTTGATCTCGCGCGTGGTGGTTTCACCGGCACCCACATACATCAGGCTGACGGTGGTGTTGCTGCCAGGATTTCCCAGCTCCAGAATGCCGCCGTTGACGTTGGTGCCAAAGCTGGACGAGGTGGCACCAGCCGCACCGATGGAGGTCACATAGACTGCGTCCTGGCGGATGACGGTCCTGCCGCTGTAGGTGTTGGCATCTCCGAGAATGAGGCCTGCGGAGCCGATCTTGCTCAGCCCGCCGGTGCCGCCGATCGAGCCGGAGACGGTGGCGAAATCAAGGTTGGTGCTGCCGTTGTCGTCCACCTGGATCTGACGCCAGCCATCTCCGTTCACCGTCGTGGCCACTCCAGTGGCGGCCGTGACTCCGGTGCCTGAGCTCAGCACAAACTGGGTGGAGCTGTTGATGGCGGTGATGTAGAGCCCGGCGGGAATGCTGGCGTTGCCGCTGAATGTCTGGCCGATGGTCATTCCATCCGTCGTTCCGCTGACCAGATTGACCGTGGAGCTTCCGGCTGTGGTCGTCACGATGATGGACTTGCTGACGCCAGGGGCGAGGTCGAAATTTCCTTTGATCTCGACGTCTGCCAGGGAGGTGGCGTTGTTGAGCACCAGCGCCCCTGCGCCGATGAAGTTGGGGGTGACTCCCCAGACCGGTGTGCCGAGGCCGCTGAAGTCCACCGTCAGCTTGGAGGTGCCGGAGGAGAAGCCGCCGTTGCCGTAGGCATTGAAGCGGAACTGCCCTGCCCCGGTGCCCAATCCCCGGCTGAAGGTGCCGGAACTCTGGAACACGCCGCCGTTGAGCAGGAGATTGCTGCTGGAGGAGAGGCCCATGCCGTCCGCCGCCTGGAGTGCGCCACCGTTGATGGAGGTCGTTCCACTGTAGGTGTTGGCCGTGGCGGGGTTCAAGATCCAGAGACTGACGCCGTTCTTGGTCAGAGAAAGTGTGCCGCCGTTGGGATTGTCGATCAGGTGGATGGCGATCTCATTGTCTCCCTGGGAGTCGCCGTCCAGTGTCAGGGTGCGGTTGCCGCTGCCGCTGAAGGCCACATCCGCCGTGTTGTTGAAGATCAGGGCCGCATTGTTCAGGATTCGTGAGGCTGAAAGGTTTCCATAACTGCCGAAGGAGGCGATGGTGCCGTTGCCTGCGAGCGTGAAGAGACGGTTGATGCTGACCGAGGGAGTCTGCGTGGCGGTGACTGCACCGCCGGAGTTGGTCCCCACATAGCGCAGCGCGCCGCCGTTGAGAATGAGGCTGGCCGCATTGGTGGCGTCGCTGGTGGCGTCCCCCATGCCGATGCCGCTGGCCACGCCGATGTCGGCGATGTTCGGGATGTCCAGATTTCCACCGAGAATGGTCACCGGCCCGGTGAAGGTGTTGGCATCCGTGAGGGCCACCGTGCCGGACCCGGTCTTGACCAGAGACACCGTTGCGCTGGCTCCGTCCTGGATCAGTCCGGTGAAGACGCCGCCGCCATTGGCACTGCCAAAGCGCAGGGTGGCGGTGCCGCTGGCCGCGCTGTTGGTGATGATGCCGGCACCATTGAGCGAGTTGATGGAGTTGGTGCCCGAGGCTGCGGTGCCGAGGTTGACGCCGTTGAGGTCAAAGGTGGCTTCCTGACGGATCGTGAGATTGATGTTGGCGCCGCCGAGCGCACCGGTGCCCGCCATCTGCAAGGTGCCTTCGTTGACGGTGACGGTACCCGTCTCGGCATTGGCGCCGCTCAGGACCAGGGTGCCGAGGCCGTTCTTGGTGAGGCCGCCCGTGGTCGTGGCGGTGATGGGGGCGGAAATCAGCAGGGTGTCGGTGAGCCCATCCACACGAACGACGAGGTCCTGATTTCCCCCTGTGGTCACACCAGCGCCGCTGATGACGCCGGAACCGCCTGTCTGCAAAATGCCCCCCGAGGTGTTGGCCCCGACGTTGATCGTGAGCAGCCCGGTCTGGGCCACGGTCTGGCTGCCCAGAATTTTCAACGAACTGATGGTGAGGACATCGGTGGATGTGTCGCTGGTCACCAAGTTGTGGCTGGCAGCCGTGAGCGAAGCGCCTGCGGTCACAAAGCCTGCATCTGTGTCATAGACGGGCGCCACCAGCAGGCCGCTGCTGGAGCGGGCGAAATCCGCCCCGTTGATGTAGATGTGCCCATTGCCGGCCAGCGTGGTGGCGGTGCTGGTGGCCACGCCGTTGAGCGTCACCGTGCCGTTGCCGACAACGTTGAGCCCGGTGCCGATGGCGGGTGTGACGAGGGATGTGAAGATGAGCCCCGTGGCACCGCCGCCAGCGGTGATCTTGATGGTGCCGGCACCTGCCGTCATGGTCAGGGCGCCGAGAGTTTCCGTCAGCGCACCGCCGCTGTAGCCCAGGTATTCAAAGGTGCCGCCCGCGACCTGGTTCGTGTTCAGCGGGTCCGCATTGAAAATGAGGGCGGAGGCGTTGTTGATCACGTCCGACCCGTTGCCACTGCCTGCGGTGGCCTGGATCTGCAGGGTGCCGCCCGCGACGGTGACGCTGCCGGTGAAGGTGCCCACCGTGCCAAAGGTGAGCGCCGTGCCGTTGGCGACCGCCGTGCCGATGGTGGTGTTGATCGTGACGGTGTTGCCGCTGATCGCGGTGATGATGGAGCCCGCCGGGATGTTGGTGCCGGAGACTGTCTGGCCCACGACGAGGCTGGCAGCATTGGAAACGGTGAAGGTGTTGGACTGCGCCGCACCGCCGCCCGTGGTCGTGACGCCAGCGGCACCCGCCGTCACATAATTGGAGGCTGTGGGGGCATAGAGCCAGGTGCCGGAGCCGATCTTGACGAGGGAGGTTTTGTTGGTGCCGCTGTTGTCCTGGATCACGCCCAGGATCTGATTCTGCAGCGTGTTTTCACCCCCGAGGTAGAGGTTTTTGATCCCCGCCCCGGTGGCGGCGATGTTGTTTGCAATCACCAGCGCGGAAGCTCCGGAGCCTGTCTGATTGGCCAGAAGGATGCCGGAACCTGTGGTGCCGGTGAGATTGACAGCCTTGGTGACCACTTCGCCGGATCCGAGGTAGTTGAGCGCACCGCTGTTGAGCTGCAGCGCGCCGCTGGCCCCGCTGTTGATCGCGCCAAAGGTGTTGAGCGCCACGGTGCCGGAATTGACGTTGAAGCTGCCGAGGAAGTTGCTCGAAGTCCCGAGGATGGTCAGGGTGCCGCTTCCGGACTTGGTCACCACGTGGGCGGCGCCTGTCGCGGTGAGGTTGCCGGTGAGCAGGGTGTCGCCATTTCCCTGGAGGGTGAGCGTGCGCGCCGTGGCGTCCGCCTGGTTCCACAGGCTGGAGGTGGCCAGGGTGAGGAGGCCGTTGGAGTTGTTTTCGATCAGGGCATTGTTGCCGCCGCCGGTGCCCATGACTCCCGCCGCAGAGTTGTTCAAGCCCAGCAGGGTGACGTTGAAGCCGTCGCGGCCGGTGATGCGGAAGTTGGTGTTGGCGCCGGTGGCGCGGGTTTCCCCAAAGGTCACGGTCTGGTTGATGGCGCTGCCATCGACGCCACGGCTGACGAAGATGCCCGTGTTGGTGTTGTCACGGTTGAATATTTTCCGGGTCGAAAAATCGGCACTGCCCACGCCGGGGGTGTCGGTGCGGACTTCCAGGATGCCGTTGTTGAGATCGACGGACTGTGTGCTGGGGTTGTTGCCCAGGGCGCCGTTGCTGGAGACGCGCACCGTGCCGGAGTCAATGCGCAGGGACTGGGCAAAGTTGTTGTTCGCATTCTGCAGCCAGAGCGTGGTGGCGTAGCTGTTGCCAGATTTGGAAAAGCGGTCATTGGCCACGTCAAAGCCGGTCACCTGGCCGGAGATGATGAAGTTGCCGTTGCCAAAGAACGTCTGCGTGCTGCCGGTGCCCAGCTGCACGTCTCCCGTGATGGTGGTGACGCCATAGACAGAAACGATGTTGCCCTGCGACGCCGTGCCGCCGACGACCAGGTTTCCGGCGATGGTGTTGTTGCCCACGCTGATGAGGGCGCCGCTGTTGTTGCTGGCACCGGGGCCGCGTCCGGAAAGGCTGATGTCACGGGTGAAGGTCATGCCGCCATACGCGCCACTGAGCACCAGGCTGCCGCCGCTGAAGCCCGGATTGCCGCTGTTTGCCAAGCCATTGACGGAGATGACCGTCTTGCCGGTGCCGAGCTGGGCCTGGTCTGTGACGATGAGGGCGCCGCCGTTGATGACCACATCTCCGCTGAAGGTGTTGGCGACGCTGCCCAGCCTCAGGGTGCCGTTGCCGGTTTTCGTCAGACCCGAGGTGCCTGCGAGCACGGAGTCAATCCGTGCACCGATGAAGGCGGAGACGTTGATGATGGGTGAAGGCATGCCGTCCACAGCATTCAGGGTCAGGGTGTCCCCGGTGATGACATTCCCGTCGATGCCAAAGCTGAGCCCGCCTGCGCTGATCGGTCCGCTCACGGTGATGATGCCCGGATCCCCGCCAAACACAGCGATGAGATCGTTGAACCAGTTTACGAAGTCGGTGCGGCTGCTGTCATAAGACCAGTTTGTCGTGGTTGTGTCCCACTGCCCGTCAGAACCGTTGTAGTACAAGGAGGCTCCTCGAACCTGCACAGCCCAGAATGGGAAGAACACAGCCAGGAGAGTGATAACCGGACGTCTGAAGTGACGACGCAAGGTGTCCAAGAGGATGCTGGATTTCTTCATCTTATGGTTGAATGATCTGAGGGCTGCGGGAGACAAAAAGGTTGGGCCTAACGCGCGGGTGTGAGACCGCCGTTATTTTCTGAACTTATTGCTTACTTTGTTCTAACCCACTGATTCAGAGCCATTGGGGAATGGCTTGTTGATGGGTAAATTTTGAAGGAAGACCGCCCCTCGTTTTTTCTTTATTAGAAATAAAGGCATCTCCCCCATAAGGTGCCTGCGCTGGTTGGGCGGATATTTGGCGTCTGCCACTGCATCACCAGTTGCGGGTGCGTCCCCCCTCAACACTGTCCCGCACCTGACATGTCTCGCATCCCGGAAGAAACCATCCAGCAAGTCATTGCCGCCACGGACATCGTGGCCTTGGTGGGGCGTTCCGTGAAGCTGCGCAAGGCGGGCACGAACTACCTCGGCCTGTGCCCTTTCCACAATGAGCGCACGCCTTCCTTCAACGTCAGCCCCTCGCGCAACACCTACCACTGCTTTGGCTGTGGTGCGGGCGGCACCGCGATCCGGTTTGTGATGGAGCACGACGGCCTGTCATTTGTGGAGGCGGTCAAGCGCCTGGCGGATGCCGCGGGCATCCGCATCGAGGAGGAGGTGTGGGACGCGAACGCGGAGGCGGAGGCCAAGCACCGCAGCCTGCTGCTGCGGGCGCACCGGGAGATCGCAGAATGGTTCCACCAGCTGCTGATGAAGCACAAAATCGCCGCGCCGGCGCGCGACTACCTGAAGTCACGCGGCATCACGGCCGCCGTGGCCAAGAACTGGCAGATGGGCTACGCCCCGCCACACGGCGCCTTTTTCCGCGAATGGGCCCAGAAGGCGCGGATCCCCGAGAGCGTCCTCGTGGAGGCCGGCATCTTTGTGCAGAGCGACGAAGACTCGGGCCGCCGGGGGGCCTACCCGCGCTTCCGCGACCGGCTGATGTTCCCCATCCGCAATGATCATGGGGACGTGATCGCCTTCAGCGGGCGTGTGCTGGACCCCGAGGCCAAGACCGCCAAGTACCTGAACTCCCCGGAGACCGCGCTCTTCAGCAAGAGCAAGGTGCTCTTTGGCTTTGACCGCTCCAAGCGCGCCATCTCCAAGGCAGGCGAGGCCATCGTGTGCGAGGGGCAGATCGACATGATCATGGTCTATGAGGCGGGCTTCCAAAACGTGGTGGCAGGGCAAGGCACCGCCTTCACGGAGCTGCACGCCAAGCTGCTCAAGCGCGTCTGCAATGAAGTCGTGCTCTGCTATGACTCCGACAACGCGGGCTACAAGGCGGCCGAGCGCGCCTTTCAGATCCTCTCCCCCATCGGGCTGACGGTGAAGGTGGCCTCGCTGCCGCAGGGGGAGGACCCCGACTCGCTGCTGCGCAAGCAGGGCACGGAGGCGCTGCAGGAGGTGCTGGGGGGGGCTACGGACTTTCTGGAGTACCAGATAAGCCGCCTGCGGGCCAGCGCCAAATCTGACAGCATGGTGGAGCGCGTGCGCATGGCAGACCAGGTCGCGGCGGCCATCAGCATCTTCTCAGGTGTGGCCCAGCGCATCACCGCCGTGAACAAGGTGGCCAAGCTGCTGGAAATCTCCGAGGAGCAGCTCACCGCCATGGTGAACCGGGCTGCCAAGGAGGCCAAAAACGGCCAGGGCGCCCCGCAGGCTGCGGCCTCGGGCGCCAATGTGGTGGATGAGGCCAAAAAGCTGCTCGCCTCCCAGCACAAGACCGCCCTGCTGCTGTGCCAGATGGCCCTGACGGATGCGGAGGTGATGTACTGGCTGCGCGAGGCGGACTTTGAGGAGCTGCTCAATGCGGTGCCCGGCACCGAGCTGCTGGCCCTGCTGGTGCACAGCCGCCACGACCCGCTGGAGGAGGCCTCCCAGCTCGCCTTCTTTGCCGGGCTGGAGCGGCACCAGGAGGCAGCCTTTGCCCAGCTGCAGGTGAGCCCGCGCCCGGCTGGCGGGCTGGAGGAGGCCAAGCACGCGATGGACGCCCTGGAGATCGCGCGGCTGCACAACCTCATCCTGGGCCTGCAGGCCAAACAGCGGCAGCCAGGGCTCTCCGCGGCAGAGATCACAGAGTTGCAGGAGAGGGTGATAGAACTCATCGCAAGGCGCAAAGAATGCCTTGACCGTACGAAACCCGCCCCGAATAGTTTCTCCCCCTGACTGACCCAGGCTCCGGCACCCCCACCGAGGTAAGTATGGCTGTCTCCAAAAAACCACTGAACGGATCCCATTCTCGCAACGCAGCCGGAAAGGCAGGCGAGCCTGCTGCTGCCGAAGACTCGGCGGCACCTCAAAAGCGCGGCCGTGGCAGGCCCCGCATCCACCCGCCCAAAGAGCAGCCCGCCTCCCAGGTGGGGCCGGATGGCCAGCCGCTCAAACGCCGGAGGGGACGCCCGCCCAAGAACGGCCACACAGGGGGCATCACCCACTATGCGAACACCACGCATGACGACATCCACTCCCCGGATGTGCAGGCGCGGCTGCGCGACCTCATCCGCACGGCGCGTGAGCATGACCACCTGACCTGGGACGACATCAACGAGGCCCTGCCCCCAGGATTCGTCACCCCGGATCTGATGGACGCCCTCATCACGCGGCTGCGCGCGATGGAAATCAAAATCACCGACGATGTGGACGGCATCGCCAAATCGGCCGCTCGTGAGCGCATCACGGCGGAGCGTGACGCGGCCTCCGCCAGGCTGGATGTCTTTGATGACCCGGTGCGCATGTACCTGCGCCAGATGGGCCAGGTGCCCCTGCTCACCCGCGAGCAGGAGATCAACATCTCCAAGCGCATCGAAAAGGCGGACCTCAGCCTGCGTCAGTGCCTGCACACCATCGGCTTCATCGGCCAGGCCTACCTGCAGTTTGCCGAAGCGCTGTGCAACGGCGTGGAGCGCTTTGACCGCCTCGTGAGCGACCGCAAGGCGGACGAACGCGACGCTTACTTCAAGAAACTGAAGCCGCTGCTCGACCAGGCGCGTGAGACGCACGAAAAGACCAGCAAGGCCTTCACCGCCCTCGTCCAGGCCGGCCCGCGCAAGAAAGCCGCCGCGCAGGAGGAGTTTGAAACCCTGCGCACCGCCTTTTTCCGCACCTGCGAGAAGTTTTACTTCAAGTCCAAGATCACGGAAGACTTCGTGACCCTGCTGCAGCAGCGCCTGACCGATCTCGGCAACCTGGAGCGCAACCTCAAGGAGCAGCCCGGCAACGAGGAGGCCCAGGAGGCCATCAGCACCTTTGAGCTGGAGTCGTGGATGACAGCGGCGGACTACCGCACGCTCATCACTGACACGCTCAAGCATGTGGCGGGCTCCACCCGTGCGAAGACCGAGATGATCGAGGCCAACCTGCGGCTGGTCATCTCCATCGCCAAAAAGTACACCAATCGCGGCCTGTCCTTCCTCGACCTCATTCAGGAGGGGAACATGGGCCTCATGCGCGCGGTGGAAAAGTTTGAGTACCAGCGCGGCTACAAGTTCAGCACCTACGCCACCTGGTGGATCAGGCAGGCCATCACCCGCAGCATCGCGGATCAGGCGCGCACCATCCGCATCCCGGTGCACATGATCGAAACGATCAACAAGCTCATGCGCGTGCACAAGCAGCTGCTGCAGGAGCTGGGCCGCGACCCGACCCCGGAGGAAATCTCCGAGGAGATCCACCTGCCCGTCGAGCGTGTGAACGCCGTGCTGCGCCTCTCCCAGCAGCCCGTGTCCATGCAGGCCAAGGTGGGCGAAAGCGAAGGCGACACCGAATTTGGCGACTTCATCGAGGACAAGGAGGCGAGCAACCCCATGGAGCTCACCGCCATGCACCTGCTGCGCGACAAGCTGCGCGACGTGCTGGACACCCTGAACCCGCGCGAACGCGAGGTGCTGGAGCAGCGCTTCGGCCTCGGCGACGGCGCCGGCCGCACGCTGGAAGAAGTGGGCAAGCAGTTCCAGGTGACGCGCGAACGCATCCGCCAGATCGAAGCGAAAGCGCTGCGCAAGCTGCGCCATCCGACCCGCATCCGGAAGCTCGGCGGCTTCTTTGGCGCGGGGTGATAGTAGCACGGGCAATCCTGCCCGTGTCGTGCGCCCTCTTTGCGGGCAAGATTGCCCGCGCTACTTCATGACCTGCCAGCGCTGGACATAAGTAAACTCATCCGGTTTCAGCCCCGCTTTGACTGGATTATGGCGAATGTATTCCTGCACACGCTCCAACTGGTCCAAGCTGCGCATGATATGGTCAAAAGATTCGCCCTGCCACAAGGCGCCCGAAGAGCCCGAGGCTTGATTGATGTTGCGTGCGCTCACGCCTTTGATGGGACGGAGCAGCGTTTGAAGCTGCCCGGGACACGTCGGCTTCAAGAGCAGATGCACGTGATTTGGCATGATGACGAAATCACCGAGATCATAGTGGACGGCATCGCCATGTAGCAGACAGCGCTGCATCTCTTCGCGGTGCATGGGCTGGCGCAGCAGGCAGGAGCCATGCCCGGCGTCCATCCATCGCTCCATCCTGAGGGTGAACAATCGCCTGAACTCGGTTTCCTCCTGCTCTCCCCAGGGTTTGGGATGGCTTTGCATCCACGCATCTCTTTCCTGCCCCCACCGCGCTGCCACTGGTGCTGGAACGGCATCCGCGAGCCGGAATGTGATGAAGTAAATGACGCCCGGCTGGGTGATATGCGGCAGATTTCGCTGATAGCCCGGGGCGACAGCATTCCAGTCAAAAGGCACAAAATCTTTCGGGCCGATGGAGAGCATGAGGATCTGAAGTAGCACGGGCAATCCTGCCCGTAAAGGCCGGCCAACGCCCCCAAGCAGCCAGCAGTAGCACGGGCAATCCTGCCCGTGTAGAGCGCCCTCTTTGCGGGCAAGATTGCCCGCGCTACCCCTCACCACCTCTCGCCCACGTCCCGCCGTCCCTCCACACTGCGCAGGTAAACGTACCCCTCCACGCGCTTCGTCGCCCACTCGCCTTCGAGCTGCATCGTCACGCGCTCATACTCACCACCGTCGGTGTCTTCCAACACATCCAGCTTGATGAGTCCTGCCTCGTCCACGCTCCACACCTCGCCATGGATGGAAAGGCCGTTTTCATCCCGCACCATGCCCGGATACCCACCCAGATCATACATGCGGTAAACGGGAGCCGTGCGCGCCTCCGCCACAAACTGCTGCTGCTCGATCCACGCATGATTGCTGCCGCCACGTTTGAGCGTGCCGTACACAAACACCAGCGTCCTCACAGCGCGTCCTCCCGTTCGTTCAACCACGAAGCGAGGCTGTAGCGCTTTTGCGTGAGTTCATTCGCACGCTTGAGCATGGCAGGCGGCATCTCGTGAGTGGTGAGCACGTTGGCGGCCAGTTGCGCGGCCCAGCGCGGCCAGAAGTCTTCGCCCAGGGTCACCTGCTGCACGCTGCCCTGGTGCAGCAGCCCCAGCTTGCCGCGCCGCTGCCCTGCCCCGGAGACTTTCACTTTATCGCGAATCACATCGTGCAAAGCGGGCGCCACAAAGCAGAACGGGTTTTCGATCAGGTCCTCCATCCCCGCGAGGCGGCTGCCATCATCCAGCGCGCGCGCCAGGGAATCATGCACGAGCCGGTAGCTTTCGAGCGGGTTGGTCTGCGACCACGGATGCACGGCGGGAACGATGACGGAATAGGTGTAGTCGTTGTCATGCAGCACCACGCCACCGCCCGTCCAGCGCCGCACGATGGGCCACTGCGGCAGCGAATCGCCCAGCTTGGTCAGACTCTGCGCGTAGCCGATGGTCGCCGTGGGTTCCGTCCAGCGATACACCCGCAGCACCGGCACCGCGCTCAGCTCCAGCCAGGCCTGATCGGCGGCCATGTTCCAGGGGCCGTCATGCGGCGGCGCGTCGAGGTGCAGGATGAGTTCGTTGAAGAGAGGTTGGTGAATATCCACCCTTCATGATGCCGCAAATTTTCACAGGTGCAGCCAGGATGTTTTTGATCTCACCCACGTCCTGGAATGAAACACCGCAGAGGCCGGAACGCCGCAGCGTTTTTTTTCGGAAGAGTCTCTTCATTCTCCGCGCCTCCCCGGTGCACCTGCCTGGAAATCTCTGCGTCTTTCCCATCTCTGCGGTGCAAAATCCGGCCTCCCTCAGACGGTATGTTTCTTTGACATCCGTCCCCCGATTTCCCACACTCCGCCTCATGCGCCCAACCTGCCTCCTCGCTCTCGCACTGTCCCTGCTCCCTGTCCTCTCCCATGCCGCAGACGACTACCAGCCCGGCCCCGACTCCAAGCCGCAGGAAGGCGTGCCAAAGGGCGACGTGCTGAAGTTTGAATTCAAAAACAGCAAGATCTTCCCCGGCACCGTGCGCGACTACTGGGTGTATGTGCCCAAGCAATACACGCCCGACAAACCCGCCTGCGTGCATGTGAACCAGGACGGCATTCAAAACCTCGCGCCTGTGGTGTTTGACAATCTCATCGCCAAAAAGGAGATCCCCATCATCATCGGCGTCTTTGTGATGCATGGCCGCGTCCCGGCGGCAGATCCCGCAACGCAGCTGGACCGCTACAACCGCAGCGTGGAATACGACGGCCTGGGCGAGAACTACGCGCGCTTCATCCTCGAGGAGCTGCTGCCCGAGGTGGAAAAGATCACGCTGCCGGACGGCCGCCCCATCCGCCTCTCGCACGAGGGCAACGACCGCAGCATCGGCGGCAGCAGCAGCGGGGCCATCGCCGCCTTCACCGCCGCGTGGGAGCGGCCCGAGGCCTTCAGCCGCGTGTTCAGCAGCATCGGCACCTACGTGGACCAGCGCGGCGGCAACGACTACCCGGTGATGATCCGCAAGGCCGAGCCCAAGGCCCTGCGCGTCTTTCTGCAGGACGGCAGCAACGATGCCAACGGCACCGGCGGCAACTGGTTCCTGGCCAACCAGGAGATGCTCTCCGCCTTTGAATTCGCAGGCTATGAAGTGAACCACGTGTGGGGAGACGGCGGCCACAATGGCAAGCATGCCACCGCCATTTTCCCCGATGCCATGCGCTGGCTGTGGAAGGACTGGCCCAAGGCCGTGACCAAGGGCACAGGCTCACGCGCTCCGGTGATGGAAGTGCTGGGAACTGGTAGCGAATGGCAGCTCGTGGGAGAGGGCTACGGCTTCACCGAAGGCCCGGCGGCTAATGCGAAGGGCGAGGTCTTCTTCACCGACATCCCAAACAGCCGCATCCACAAGGTAGCGCTGGACGGCACGGTGAGCGTCTTTGCCGGAAACACCGGCAAGGCCAACGGCCTCATGTTCGGCCCGGACGGCCGCCTCTTTGCCTGCGCGAATGGCAACAAGCAGATCGTGGCCTACGATGAAGCCGGCAAGATGAGCGTGATCGCCGAGGGCATCGAATCGAACGACCTGTGCATCGGCCAGAACGGCAATCTCTACGTGACCGATCCGCCGCACAAGCAGGTGTGGCTCATCAAACCGAACGGCGAGAAGAGCGTGGTGGACACGAATGACAAAGGCGGCATCGCCTTCCCGAATGGCATCCGCCTTTCGCCCGACCAGAGCCTGCTGCTGGTGGCGGACATGCGCGGGCAGTTTGTGTGGAGCTACCACATCGAGGCCGATGGCACGCTCTCCGCCAAGCAGCCCTACCACCACCTGCGCATCCCCGATGGAGTCATGGAAAGCGGCGCCGATGGCATGACGCTGGACAGCAAAGGCCGCCTCTACGTGGCCACGCACGCAGGCATCCAGTTCTGCGACCAGGCCGGGCGCGTGAACGGCATCATCGCCAAGCCGCAGCGCAAGTGGCTGGCCAACGTGGTCTTTGGCGGAGCGAACTTCGACGAGCTCTACGCCTGCAACGGCGACAAGGTCTTCAAACGCAAGACGCAGGTGAAGGGCGTACGCTCTACGGACGCCACGATCAAGCCGGAGAAGCCGAGGCTGTAGGCTGGCAGTAGCGCGGGCATCGCCCATTCTACTACGGACGCCTGGGGTAGCGCGGGCAATCCTGCCCGCAGTGAGCGCCTTCTTCACGGGCAGGATTGCCCGTGCTACTTCGCGTGCGAATGGCTGGCCGTAGTGCGGACGCTTGGGCAGGTTGCGTGGGCACTGATCGACAGGCAGGAACCGGAGCGCAGCGGGTCGAAGACCGCCGAAGGCAAATAGCCAGCCGCAGGCTGCCCGCAGGGCGAACGCAGTGAGGCAATGCCTGTCGTACCTTTACGCAGCGCGCTTCTGCAGCTCCACCACGGCGTTGAGGATCTTCACGCGGTTCATTTCGTGGACTTCCAGCTTGGTGCCGATCTCGGGGACGAGGGTCACGGTGAGTTCGCCGCCGAGGTGTTCGCGGAATTCTTCGAGGCCTTCGAGGATGGCGGGCTCGCCGGAGCGGCCGGTGTTCATCAAATAAGGGGAGGTGGTGGCGAAGCCGATGCGCTCGATGAGGCTGAGCACGCGCTCGCAGGTGGCTTCATCCAGGATGCCCTGCATGCGGGAGTACACGAGGTCCACGGCCATGCCGATGGCGACGGCTTCGCCATGGGCCACGGTGAATTTGGAGATCTGCTCGAGCTTGTGCGCGGCCCAATGACCAAAGTCCAGCGGGCGGGCGGAGCCGAGCTCAAAGGGATCGCCGCCGGTGGCGATGTGCTCCACGTGCAGCTCGGCGCTGCGCTGGATGACCTGCTCCAGCGCCTCCTGCTTGAGGGCGGCGAGGTCTGGGGCCATGGCTTCGATCTGCTCGAAGAAGGCGCGATCACGGATGAGCGCGACCTTGATGGCTTCGATGATGCCGTTGCGCCGGCCGCGTGCGGGCAGGGACTCCAGGAAGGCGAAGTCGTTCACCACGGCGTAGGGCACGGCAAAGCTGCCGACCCAGTTCTTTTTGCCAAAGT
The DNA here is from genome assembly GCF_055388355.1 of Prosthecobacter fluviatilis. Classification (NCBI taxonomy): domain Bacteria; kingdom Pseudomonadati; phylum Verrucomicrobiota; class Verrucomicrobiia; order Verrucomicrobiales; family Verrucomicrobiaceae; genus Prosthecobacter; species Prosthecobacter fluviatilis. The sequence goes on along the minus strand of NZ_AP043782.1, from coordinate 5,797,257 downwards.
AGTTCACGCCGTTTTTCACGCCCACGCCGCCGTCTCCCTGGCTGAGCGTGGTGGTGGGAAAGCGCACGTGGCGGATGCCCCGGTGCGCGGTGCTGGCGGCAAAGCACACGAGGTCCAGCGCGGCACCGCCGCCGATGACGAAGACGTAGCTGTGGCGGTCCAGCGCGGCTTCATTGATGGCGTCCCAGCAGCACTCCACCAGGCGAAAGTCGTTTTTGCAGGGCTCGCCGCCGGGGATGACGATGGGGTCGTCCACCAGGGTGAAGGTGTCCGCATACACGTGGCCGTAGGCCATGATGTCGTCGATGAGGTCGCGGTTCGCGGTGGCGACGGCTTCGTCCACAAACACGAGCACGCGGGGCAGCTTGTGCGGCGGATCGAGGCGGAGGAGATCGCGGATGGCGTGGTTCCGGGGCGCAAAGACTTCTCTCGTGAACAAGATGCGATGCGTGTGCTCTAGCCTGATTTTTTTCTCCAGCATTAACGGGGGGACGGGGGGCGTATTCTTTGCCTCCGACCGGGGTTGAGGTCAAAGGGAAAGGGGAGTACGGCGGCGGAATGCGGTTTCTTCCCCCGCAGCCCCCATTCCGGCCAAGAATGGCGCATTTTTGCCCAACCCCGGCGGGGTGCAGCCCCCCTGTACGGGCACCAGCGGAAAATAGCCTGCTGGGGTGATTGAGAAGGGCACCCCCGGAGGGGCAACATGCGTGCGGCCATGAACTCCCCCCCACCGCCCCCGCCTCTGCGCCAGCGCCAGGACAACCCCCAACGTGGCTGCATGTGATGGATGCCGCCCCGCCGCCCAGCCTGCCCGGCGCCCGAGATGCGTGGACGCCCCACGCCACCGCCACCGCCGCCGTGGCCTTCCCCCCGCCGCTGCGCTTTCTGATCCCCGCCCTGCTGCTGGTGCTGGGGCTGGTGTCTGCCCTGCTGGACTATGAGCTGGACCTGGCCAACGACATGGCGCGCAATTTCAGTGACGTGACCTCCCAGGCGGAGGCGGCCGGCGCGCGCCTCACGCCGGTGGCGCAGCAGCACCTCCAGCAGGGGGAGATCAAGGCGCTGAGCGAGAGCCTCTCTGACTGGAAGCACGACCCCTGGCTGCGCGTGGCTGCCGTGGTGGACGAGTCTGGCAAGATCCTGGCCAGCTCCACGGCGCAGTGGGAGGGCGTGTCTGCGGAGGAGACGCCCGCCGCCAGCGCCTGGAAACGTGCCCGGGAAAAGGCGGGCAAGACCCTGGAGTCCGCCACGCTGGACGGCGGGGACTTCATCGTGCTGGCGGCCTTCCCCATCGAGCTCGCCACCCGGGGCAAGCACTGGCTGCTGCTGGTGTATGACCGCGCCGATGCCGTGGCGCATGCGCATGAGGACGCGCGCACGCGCATGGCGTGGTCCGCCTCCGTCATCGCCCTCATGTGCCTCTGCCTCTGGGCCACGCTGCACTTTGGGGTGGCGCGGCGGCTGGAGCGGCTGGCGCGCTCTGTGCGCGAGTTTGGCGAGGGGCGCAGCATCAGCATCGAGCCCGTGCATGGCGGGGACGAGGTGCATGAGCTCTCCCAGGCTTTCATCAAGATGACCCAGCGCCTGGCAGACCGCGAGCGCGAGCGGGTGGAGCTGGAGCGCGCGGTGATCGACTCCGCCGAAAACGAGCGCCGCAGGATCGGGCACGAGCTGCACGACGGCATCGGCCAGCAGCTCACGGCGGTGATGATGGCGATGAACGGCCTGCATGAGGAGCTGCAGGCCAAGTCCCCTGCCCTGGCGGAGCACGCCCAGCATGCCAGCCAGAGCCTGCGCGAGACGCTGGCGGAGGTGCGCGGGCTCTCCCACGGGCTGGCGCCGGTGCCGCTGTGGGAGCAGGGGCTGGAGCACGCGCTGCAGGCGCTGGCAGACGTGACCACGCGCAGCTCCGGTGTGCGCTGTGTGTTTGAGTGCCCGGAGCCCGTCGCGGAGATCAGCGAGGCGGTGGCGTGCAATCTTTACCGGATCGCGCAGGAGGCGGTGAACAACGCGCTGAAGCACGCCGACTCCGCCGAGATCCGCATCGGCCTGGAGCGCCGTGAGGGCTGCCTGGTGCTGGAGATCGACGACGACGGCTGCGGCCTCCCGGAAGCGCCCTCCGAAGGCGGCGGCATCGGCTTCCGCATCATGCAGCACCGCACGGAGATGATGGGCGGCAAGATGGAGCACGGCACTCCCCCCGCAGGCGGCACGCGCATCGCAGTACACATTCCCCACACCCCATGACAACCACCGACACCCCCACCCAAACCTACCGCCTCGTGCTCGTGGACGACCACCCGGCCGTGATCAATGGCTACCGTTTCCTGCTGCAGGCCTACCCGCACTTTGAGATCTGCGGCACGGCGGCCAATGAGGCGGAGGCGCTCGCGCTCGTCACGAATGAGAAGCCGGACGTGCTCATCACCGACCTCAACATGCCCGGGCGCGGCGGGCTGGAGCTGATCAAGGACCTCGCGGCGCTGCATCCCGGGCTCAAGATCATCGTCAGCTCCATGCATGATGAGATGCTCTGCGCCGCGCGCGCGCTGCGTGCCGGAGCCAGCGGCTACGTGGGCAAGGACAGCCCCGGCAATGCGCTGCTGGACGCCATCCACAAGGTGCTGGACGGCGGCGTGTACGTGAGCGAGCGCCTGGCCGCGCACCTCGCTGCGTCCTTTGCCACGCCACGGCCACGCGGCTCCAGCGAGTCTCCGCTGACGAAGCTGAGCGACCGCGAGTTTCAGGTGTTTGAGCTCTTTGGCCAGGGGCAGACGGCCAAGGAGATCGCCGCGCAGCTGCACCTGAGCCCCAAGACCGTCTCCGTGCACCGCGACCACATCAAGGAGAAGATGGGCTTTGTGACGAGCGCGGAAATGATCCGCCAGGCCGTGCGCTGGGTGGAGACGCAGCGGGACGTGCTGAAGTGAAGCGGCGCAGATGCCGCGCAGTGGGAGCCGGAGCGCCGTGCCCGTAGGATGGGTGTGGCGCAAGCCCGCCCGTCCATCAGCGTGTGGCAAACGCAATGGTTTGCGAACGTCCGCACAGCGCATGGGCAGGAAGCCAGGAAGCTAGGACGCCAGGGCGTGCCGCAGCCAGTGGGGCGCAATACCACGCACAGCTGAAAACGGGGCTCAGGGGTGAAAGCCAGCATTCCATGCGGCCAGCCAGCGCTCCGGAGGAGTGGGATCGTCCCGATCCCACACGTTCCCGCATCGCCCAGCGCCCTCGCAGATCCACGAACACGCTGCAGGTGCGGGGATCAAGATGATCCCCCTCCGTCGCTGCGGCGAAGGCTCCGGAGGAGTGGGATCGTCCCGATCCCACACGCTCCCGCATCCCCCCTGCGCCCTCGCAGATCCACGAACACGCTGCAGGTGGGGGGATCAAGATGATCCCCCTCCGTCGCTGCGGCGAAGCCTCCGGCGGAGTGGGATCGTCCCGATCCCACACGCTCCCGCATCCCCCCTGCGCCCTCGCAGATCCACGAACACGCTGCAGGTGGGGGGATCAAGATGATCCCCCTCCGTCGCTGCGGCGAAGCCTCCGGCGGAGTGGGATCGTCCCGATCCCACACGTTCCCGCATCGCCCTGCGCCCTCGCACATCCACGAACACGCTGCAGGTGGGGGGATCAAGATGATCCCCCTCCGTCGGATCGTGCCTCCACCTTCAGACCCGTTTTCATCGCATCATGGTATAAGGGCACCCTCGCAGTCGGGCGGTTTGGCGGAGAGCGCGGTGGAGGATGAACACGCCCCTGACGCCAAACACACCCAACCTACGGCCGGAGCGCCGCGCAGCGTTTTATTTGCGTGCCATAAAGTGCTACTCCATACCATACCGAAGTTTTTTCACGGACGCGGCACGGCGTGCGCCAGCCCTCTGTGCCCCGCGAGCTTCACTCCCGCCCGGCGCCACAGGCAGCCTCAGACGGCGCTACAGGGCTAGGCCCGTGGCCTAAGCGCAAACGGCGCCAGCGACGATGGCCGGATGTCTGGCCACCCGCATGGTGGGCGTGTTGTCCCTCCAACCAACCGGCACATTCAGCAACCATGAAATCGTCGTCGTACTTCCCCCCCCAGAGCTGGGCTCCAGGCTGCACCGCCGCCCACGCGAGTTTTTCGGATCTCCGCCTGCACCTTGAGGACACGGCGAATCCCTTTGATGAGATGCTCCGCGGCACGCCGCAGCCACCGGAGCCAGCGGCGGACTGCTTTCACCCGCCTGTCAAAGCGAAGGTTTTGTTCCAATTCTTTGATGGCCTGCCCATGGCAGAGTCGTGAGACTTCAGACGCGCGCCACCCCCAACCCCCAACGCCGCCTGAAATGAAAAAACCAGACCGAATCGTCATCGTGGACAGCAATCCGGCCAGCGCTGCGGACCTGCGCGCTGAGCTGGCAGACCAGCCAGACCTGACCCTGGCAGCAGCCGTGACCTGCGCCTCCTGCTCCTTTGCCGCCATCACCGCCCAGAGGCCGGACCTCGTCCTCATCAGCCTGAGCATGCCGGGGCACCGGGTGCTGCAGCTGGTGAAAGACCTCCAGGTGCTGCATGCGGGCCTGAAGTTTCTCATCGTCTCCAGCCAGGACGCAGGGCTGGAAACCGGCCAGGTGCTGCGGGCGGGCGCCCACGGCTGCGTGCTGGAAAGCAGCAGCCCCGCCGCCAAGCTGGACGCCGTGCGCCAGGTGCTGGCCGGCGGCCACTGCTTTCACCCCCAGCCGAGGCCCGGCCTCACGGCAGGCACCAGGTGGTCTCCCGTGGACTGGGTGGCCGCCTCGGCAGCGCTGTGAGGCCACCCATCCGGCAGCGCGCCGGGTGTAGGTTGGGTGTGTTTGGCGAATGCAGCGCCCTCTCCCGCATTCAAGCCCCCTCCGCCAAACCTCCCGACTGCGAGGACGTTCGCACGCCATTGCGTTTGCCGTGCGCTGATGGGCGTTCGCATGCCTTTGTGCGTCGCCACATGCTGAGGGACGGGCGGGCTTTCGCCACACCCATGCTACGATGGGGCAGGCGCTCAGGCCGTAGGTTGGGTGTGTTTGGCGAGTGGTACTTTCCGATGCTCCACCGCCCCCTCCGCCAAACCGCCCGACTGCGAGGGCGTTCGCAGGCCATTGCGTTTGCCGTGCGCTGAGGGACGTTCGCATGCCTTTGTGCGTCGCCACATGCTGAGGGACGGGCGGGCTTTCGCCACACCCATGCTACGATGGGGCAGGCGCTCAGGCCGTAGGTTGGGTGTGTTTGGCGAGTGGTACTTTCCGATGCTCCACCGCGCTCTCCGCCAAACCGCCCGACTGCGAGGGCGTTCGCAGGCCATTGCGTTTGCCGTGCGCTGAGGGACGTTCGCATGCCTTTGTGCGTCGCCACACGCTGTGGGACGGTCGGGCTTACGCCACACCCATCCTACGATGGGGCAGGCGCTCAGGCCGTAGGTTGGGTGTGTTTGGCGAGTGGTACTTTCCGATGCTCCACCGCGCTCTCCGCCAAACCGCCCGACTGCGAGGACGTTCGCAGGCCATTGCGTTTGCCGTGCGCTGAGGGACGTTCGCATGCCTTTGTGCGTCGCCACACGCTGAGGGACGGGCGGGCTTGCGCCACGCCCATCCTGCATTTTCATGCCCGTGTTTTCAGTTGCCGGTGCGGAATACTGGTTGCGCAGACGGGCCGCTCTTCATTGTATCTCCGTGTCCATGAAGAAGGATGTCCTGCAGCACCTCTGGAGACTCGTCTCGCCTCACCGTGGCAGGCTTCTGGTCGTCGCCTTCATCACCCTGCTGAGCACCGGCGCCGCCCTGGTGGAGCCCCTGATCTACCGCGAGGCCATCAACGACATCGCCGGGCTCTTCGTCAAACACGCCAATGACAAGGCCAGGGCAGCCGCAGGCGAGGAGCTGGAGACCAGCGACAGCCCGGTGGAGGATTTCCTGCGGCAGAAGATCCGCTCCGCGCAGCACCCGGACACCCACCACCTGCCGCCCCCCACCAAAAAGACGCACGAGAAAAAGCCCCACACCCAGGAGCACGTGGCGGAGCGCACCCCGGGAGAGGCCATCCACACGCTGCTCTACGCAGTGCTGCTCATGCTGGGTGTGAATGTGCTCAGCTACATCCTCTGGCTGTATGCCGAAAACAAAAAGGCGCAGCTCGACTGCGACATCGAGCAGGAGTTCATCCAGGGCGCCTTTGCCCATGTGCTGCGGCTGCCGCTGGGCTTTTTCGGCAAGCGTGCCCCGGCGGCCATCGCCAAGCAGATCGACCAGAGCGAGGAGGTGAGCGCCATCGTGGGCGCGTTTTCGCAGCAGATCCTGCCGGAGGTCATCAGCCTCGTCGGCATCATGGCCATCATGTTTTATCAGAACACCACGCTGGCCCTCATCTCGGTGTCGCTGATCCCCGTTTACCTCGTCATCGCCTGGCGCTCCTCCCAGAAGCTCGAGACCGGCCTCAACACCTACTACGAGCGCTGGGAGGATGTGAGCGCCCGCATCAACACCGCGCTCGAAGGCATCAAGACCGTGAAGCTCAGCGGCGCGGAGGCACGGGAGGTGGAGGAGTACCGCCGCATCTCCAGCGGCGCGTATGACAACTACGTGGAGCGCACGAAGCTCTCCAACAAGTTTGGTTTCTGGGAGGGCGTGCTCAGCCATGTGGCCACGGCCATGGTGCTCGGCTGCGGCGGCTACCTCGCGCTCATCCACAAGCTCACGCCGGGAGATGTGGTCATGTTCGTCGCCTACCTGGACCGCCTGTATTCGCCCATCGACGAGCTTTGCAGCCTGTGGGTGAACACCCAGCAGCACATCGCCTCCATCTCACGCGCCTTCCGCCTGCTGGAAAACAAGACCGGCGAAAAGGCCGGCAAGCCGCTGCTCATTGAGAATGGCAGGGTGGAGTTCAAGGACGTGAGCTTTGCCTACGTGGAGGACCACCAGGTGCTGCAGTCGCTCTGCATGACCTTTGAGCCCGGAAAGATCACCGCCATCGTGGGCGGCAGCGGCGCGGGCAAGACCACGGCGGTGGACCTGCTGCTCAAGCTGTATGAGCCGCAGCAGGGGGAGATCCTCATCGACGGCCAGCCTCTCAGCGCCCTGGACCCCTCCAGCCTGCGCAGCCACATCGGCATGGTGGCGGCAGACGGCGCCATCTTTCGCGGCACGCTCGCCTACAACCTGCGCTACAAAAAGCCGGACGTCACCGACGCCGAGATCATGAAGGCCGTGGAGCAGACCGGCCTGAAGAACCTGGTGGAGCGCCTGCCCAAGGGGCTGCAGACGCAGATCGGCCAGAACGGCATGGGCCTCAGCGTGGGCGAGCGCCAGCGCGTGCAGATCGCCCGCGTGCTGCTCAGCCGCCCGAAAATCCTCGTGCTCGACGAAGCCACCGCCAACCTGGACTACAACACCGAGGCCGAGGTGCGCCACGCCATCCACCAGCTGCGCAGCACCTGCACCATCATCATCATCGCCCACCGCTTCAGCATGGTGCATGACGCGGACCACGTGTACGTGCTCGGCGGCGGCGGCATCCTGGAGCAGGGCACGCCCCAGGCCCTGACCGAAGCCGGCGGCTGGTTTGCCGCCTTTGCCCACGCCGTGGAAGAAGAAGAAGAAGAAGAAGAAGAAGAAGAGTCTGAGGAAGAGGAGGAGGAGGAAGAAGCCGAAGAGAGCGAAGAGGAATCTGACGAGGAGGAAAGCGAGGAAGAAGAAGCCGAAGAGGACGTTGAAGAAGAAGCTGAGGAGGAAAAATCCAAAGACTGAAGGAGGCTCACCCCATGTCAGACCACCCTGTTTCCCTGAGCAAAAAAGCCTGGCCCTACGTCGCCACACTGAGCAGCGCCTCCGTCATGCTCCTGGCGTTTTTCATTCCCTCCATCCAGGACCAGTGGGACCGCTACCAGTCGCGCAAGGTGATCGGCCAGTACGTCGCACTCGGAGACGACTTCATGGATGAGGAGCGCTATGACATGGCCGAGAAAGCCTACGAGAAAGCGTTTGAGCTCTCCACACAGACACGCCTCGAGATCGAGATGAAGCGGCTCAAGGCGCGCGTGCACCGCATGAGCATGCTCGTCGAGTGGGGAGGCAAGCCGCCGGAAGATCTGGAGGACGTGGATTTCCAGCTCCTGCTGCACCTGCAAAAAGGAAAGGAGAACGCCAGGGAGCGCACCTACACGCTGAACAGCTACGCCTCCTACCTCGCGGGCTCCAAGAAACTGAAGGAAGCCGAAGCCGCTCTCACAGAAGCCCTGAGTCTGGAGCCGGACAGCTCCATGCTGCACCTCAACCTCGGCAATCTGCAGGATCAGGTGGGCCGAAAAGACGACGCGCTGAAGTCCTACCTCAAAGCCCTCGCGCTGGACCCCGGCAGCCTCAACGCCCTCTACAACCTGGGGCTGCTGTACGTCGAACTCGGCCGAAACGAAGACGCCAAAAAAGCCTTTGAAGCCGCGCTGAAACTCGCGCCTGACGACGCCGACACGCAGAAGCAGCTCCGGCAGGTGATGAAGAAGATGGGGGAGGCAGTGCCGTGATACCTCCTGCAATGGAGCAGGCGCTCAGGCCGTAGGTTGGGTGTGTTTGGCGAATGCAGCGCCCTCTCCCGCACTCAAGCCCCCTCCGCCAAACCGCCCGACTGCGAGGGCGTTCGCACGCCATTGCGTTTGCCGCACGCTGATGGACGGGCGGGCTGTCGCCACACCCATCCTACAACAACTTGTTCGCTTCCCGAATGGACTCGCAGAACCAAACGGATGCTTCGTTCGCCTGCAGTCTGGCTTTCAGCGGATTTTTAGCAATGTAACGCACCGTGGTCTGGTAATGCTCTGCATCACGGATGATGCGATCAAAGCTTTCATTTTGCCAGAACGGCCCCGTCCTGCCAAGGCTGCGCTGAATGCGCAGGGCAGTGAACCATTTCCAGGAACTACACACATCCTCCATTCGATACTCGCCAAGCATGCGACACAAAGCATGAACATGAGTGGGCATCACAGCATAGGCCAGCATTTCGCAGCGCTGACCTTCAAAGTAATGCAGAGCGTCAATCACCACCTGGCGATGAGAGGCTTCACGCAGCAGGCATTCTCCGTGTCCTTCGTCGAGGAGCACCTCCAGTTTGAGGAGCCGCGCGCGTTGGAATTCCTGCCAATCTGCCTGAATGGAAGCCGGCACAGAATTGGCATGCGCAGCTATTCTTTGCCGCCACGTTTCGTCTTCACGCTGCATTTCTGAGAGGATGACCTGAGGGATTGAGTCAGCGAGTCGGAAGGTGACAAAATAGGCTGCACCGGGCAGCCTCCAATGAGGGAGATGCCGCGCGTAGGACGTAAAATCGTCACACGGCATGGAACTGCCGGGATCAAAGCCTGAGAAATCTCGTGGCAAAGGAATCACTGAGGGAATGGACCATGGCATGGCCAAAAATTGCGTTTTCATTCACGAACGCAAGCCGCTCCGGCCGTAGGTTGGGTGTGTTTGGCGAATGCAGCGCCCTCTCCCGCACTCAAGCCCCCTCCGCCAAACCGCCCGACTGCGAGGGCGTTCGCACGCCATTGCGTTTGCCGTACGCTGATGGACGGGCGGGCTGTCGCCACACCCATCCTACGATCCTATGCGTTGCCCGCAGGATCAGGAAGTAGAGACGCCCCCCGTCACGTCGCCGCCACCCAGCGCTGCCAGAGGCGCAGCAGCGGCGTGAGCACCACAAAGCCCAGCGCCAGCAGAGGCGAGACGTTTGCAATCGCCAGCGCGTCCACCACGACGATGCCCGCGAGCAGCCAGCCCACGGCCTTGCCAATCGCGGGGCCGCCTTTGCGCATCGTGTGCGTGGCATACGCCACCAGCAGGGCAAACACGCCCAGAACACCCACCTGCACCGGGCTGCCACCCGCCGCAGAAAACCGCATGGCACACACGACCGCCGGTGTGTAGAGCAGCGCAAAGGCCAGCAGAGCCGCAGGCACGGGCATGGCGTCGTCCTTGTGCTCCAGCCTGGCCGCCACGGTGATGCCCACGATGTAGCAGCCCAGGGCGATGGCAAAGGGCATGGCCAGCATGGCCCCCGCGGAAAGGAAGCCGGTCTCGTAGTGCCACTGCGCTCCGAAAAAGGAGACCGCCCCCTTCTGGCTCACCACCTGCAGCGGAGCCACGGTGGACGCCGCGACCAGGTAGAGCAGCAGACGGCATGCCCCCATGACGACGACCGAGCCCGCCCAGCGCTTGTGGTACAGATCATAAAACACCACCGCCCCCAGCAGCAGCCCCACAAGCTGCGGATTGGCCCCATAGCCCAGCGCGATGACGCCTCCCGCAAACAGCATGCCGCAGCTCACCACCCACGCACTGCGCAGGCTCACCTTGCCGCTGGGGATGGGCCGCTCCGGCCTGTGCTCCGCGTCAAATTTGGCATCTGCCGCATCATTCAAAATCATGCCGCCCGTGTAGATCAGCGAACCGGCCACCAGCATCCACACCAAACGCAGATCCGTAAGCTCCCCGCGCGCCAGCAGCCATGCAGCAGTGACATTGGTCCAGACAGTCGGGAGATTGGAAATACGAGCGAGATGAAGCCAGGGGCGCATGCCTCCAGTCTTCCGACACTCAAGGCCGGTGTCGAACGGTTATTTCACAGAGCGAATTTGTGGCAGGATTGTCTTCGTGAGAGCATCCTGCGCAGTTCGCAGGATGGGTGTGGCGACAGCCCGCCCGTCCATCAGCGTGCGGCAAACGCAACGGCGTGCGAACACCCTCGCAGTCGGGCGGTTTGGCGAAGAGGCCTGCGCGTGATTGCGAGATCACCGGAAAGCCTGGCGGGCTGTGCGGAGTGCGTTTCGTTACTTCAGCATGCTCCGCACAAACGGCAGCATGGAGGAGTACAGCGTGCTGCCATGAAAGCGGGAGAGCAGCTCGCTCACGAGATCGGCGTCCGTGTCCACGTCTGCGGGCAGCAGGTCTTCGCGGCTGTGGTCGCCGCAGGTCAGGCTCACACGCACAAAGCAGGACTCGCAGTCGCGCCGCACCTCTCCGCGTATCCCCCCGCCCTCCAGCACCAGCTCCTGCAGCGCAGGGCCGCTTTCCTTCTCGGTGAGCTGCACGCTCAGCTCCGCCTTCAGCCGCTGGTTGATCCATGCGGCGAGCAGCAGCGCCGTGGTGCGCTGGCCTTTCTGGTGCGTGATGCGGATGGTCTCCAGCTTGGAGAGATTCTGGCAGGTGGGCGCATCCTGAAAGCAGGCCGCCAGCGCCGTGCGCATGAAGTGGGAGCGCGTCCACGCCAGGTCACGCACATTGAAGCCGCCCGTCTCGGCATTCAGCGCCGCCAGCAGCACGTCAAACTGCGGGCCGGGGTCCGCCCAGCGCGAGCTGTCGATGATGAGGGTGTCGATGCGGCTGTAGAGCCGCTCTTCGAAATGCTTGGACAGCTCCGCCTGCCACCAGACGACGAGCGGCAGATCGGAGTCCAGGTGGGCAAAGACGATGTTCTGCACCTGCGCGGCATCTCCGCCCTCCAGCAGAAAGCTGATCTGCTCGCTGCACACCACCTGCTTTCCCTGGTAGGGGCGGCACAGCGCCTGGATCCACGCCCGGGCACGCGGCTGCGCACCGGGCAGGGCCAGGATGAGCAGCGCGCGGCAGGCATGCTGCGCCGCCACGTCATCCAGCAGCTCGTTGTCCGCCATGAGCTGGCAGCTGTCCTCGGTGTAGATCGCCAGATTGATGAGCGACGCACGCGTCTTGGCCTCATCCCCTTCCCACAGTTTTTTCAAGGCGCGGTCAATGCCCGCGATGGGCGTTTCGAGCCCCAGGCGGTCGAGGTCAGAGTCGTTGAGAGTGGTTGCAGGCATGGTTGGTTTCCTTTCCTCTTACAGCAGCCGCCACTCGCGCCCGTCCGCACGCAGCAGGTCGTCCGCTTCCTTCGGCCCCCAGCTTCCGGCGGGGTATTCGTGCATGGGCGGCGGCGTGTCGGATTTGTGCCAGGCTTTCTCGATTTCATCGATGAACTTCCAGGCGTTTTCCACTTCGTCACGCCGGGCAAAGAGCGTGGCGTCTCCCGCCATGGCGTCCAGCAGCAGGCGCTCGTAGGCCTCCGGGCTGGCCTTGCCAAAGCTCGATGAGTAACGGAAGTCCATCTTCACCTGCTGGATGCTCATGGCCTGCCCCGGCTGCTTGCAGAGGATGCGCAGCGCGATGCCTTCGTCCGGCTGAATGCGGATGACGAGGGTGTTCTCGCTGTTCTTCAGCATCGCGGAGGTGGCAAAGGGCACCTGCGGCGGCTTCTTGAAATGCACGCTGATCTCCGTGGCCTTCTTCGGCAGCTGCTTGCCCACACGAATGTAAAAGGGCACCCCCTGCCAGCGCCAGGTGTCGATCATGAGGCGCAGCGCCACATACGGCTCCGTCTGGGACTCAGGATTCACCCGGTCCTCCTGCCGGTAGCCCACGCGTGGCACACCGTCTACGCTGCCAGCGGTGTATTGCGCACGGATGACGTTTTTGCCCACGGCCTCCGGCCCCACCAGCGGGCGCAGCGCGCGGATCACCTTCACCTTTTCATCGCGCACACTGTCCGCGCTGAGGTCTGTCGGCGGCTCCATGGCCACCAGCGTGAGGAGCTGGAAGAGGTGGTTCTGCACCATGTCGCGCAGCGCGCCGGCGGTGTCGTAGTAGCCGCCGCGTCCGCCCTCCATGCCCAGGTTTTCCGCGCAGGTGATCTGCACGTGGTCGATGTAGCGGCTGTTCCAGTTCGGCTCAAAAATGGAGTTGGCAAAGCGCAGCACCATGATGTTTTGCGCGGTCTCCTTGCCCAGATAGTGGTCGATGCGGTAGGTGTCCTTTTCCGCGAAGGTGGCGGCGACCACCGAGTTCAGGCCCTGCGCCGTGGCGAGGTCTTTGCCAAAGGGCTTCTCGCACACCACACGCGCCCACTTGCCCTTTGCCCCCTGGTTCAGCCCGGCGGCACGGATCATTTCCAGGATGGGCTTGAAGGCCTCCGGCGCGGAGGCCAGATAGAAGAGGCGGTTGGCAGGCGTGCCGCGCTCCGCATCAAACTGGTCCAGCAGTTTCGCCAGCGACTTGTAGCCTTCGAGGTCTTCGAACTCGCTGCGGTGGTAATGGATGCACTGGGAAAAGCTCTTCCACAGCTCGTCATTGTGCCCCTGGCGGCTGTTCTTGCGGTTCCCCTCCTCCAGCTCCGCGCGGAAGACCTCGTCCGTCTTGTCACGCCGGGCAAAGCCCACCACCTTGAACTGCGGCGGCAGGTCGCCCGCAGCGGCGATGTTGTAGATGGCGGGGATCAGCTTGCGGTGGGTGAGATCGCCGGTGGCACCAAAGATGACCACGGAGCAGGGTTCCGCACGGTGGCGGGAGAGCAGAGTCTCTTGAAAGGGATTATCCAGTTCGGGCATGGCTTTAAAGCATGGACTACGCCACAAACGCGGCGCAGGACTGCCAGACTAACCCACCCCCCTGTGATGGCAACTGACGATGCCGCCGCCCGGCACCCAAATGGATGAAATCACTTCATGGATGCCATGAATCAGCCCAAGTGCCGGATATGGGGGTACCCCGCTAAAAAACGGCATCTCTTTCGCCAATTTTCTCTACGTATGTTGAGCCTCAAAGGTTTGACAGCACGTCTCAACCGCTGACAGTCACAGGGCAATGAGCAAACCGGCACCAGAACCAGACATTCCGATTCCGGAGGACGTCAAAAAAGACAAAGGCTTGTGGGAGAAAACCCGCAAAAGCCTCATCGAGCGTCTCAACAACTGGGAGGATCAGAAGACCTGGAACGAGTTTTACCAGACTTACTGGCGCCTCATCTTCAGCGTCGGCACCAAGGCCGGCCTGACCCGTGAGGAGGCATTCGACGTGGTGCAGGAAACGGTCATCGCCATCGCACGCCAGGTGCAGAAAGGCCAGTACGACCCACGTGCCGGCTCCTTCAAGGCCTGGCTGCTGCAGATGACGCGCTGGCGCATCCTCGACGTCTTCCGCGCCCGCAAGCGCCAGCCCTCCCTCGCCGACCAGGGCAATGCCGACACCGAGGACACCAGCGGCCAGGTCATCGACCGCCTCTCCCAGGACAAGGACAACCTGCTCGAAAACATCTGGGACCGCGAGTGGCGGGACAACATCACCGCCGCCGCTCTGGAACGTGTGAAAGCCAAGGTCTCCCCCCGGCAGTTTCAGATTTTCGACTGCTATGTGATGAAGGGCTGGGGGGTCAAGAAGACCTCCGAGGCCCTCGGAATCAACGCCGCACAGGTCTATCTGGCCAAGCACCGCGTCGGAGCCCTGGTAAAGAAAGAAGTGCAGGCGCTTGAGAATACGATGCTTTAGTGGGAGACTTCCGCGCGCTGGCTCGTGCGTGCCGGCAGCCACCGCCCTCCCACACCTGCTTCATGAGCGACTCCGCCGCCCAGCCTGCCGACCATACGCCTCCACACGGGAGTGCGCGTGAGGCAGACGCCCTGCACGCCGAACGTCATCCCCTCTACCAAGGCGATCCGGCAGACGGTCTCTCAGCGCAGGATGAAGCCGCACTCTCAGCCGATTCCTTTGAGCTGGAGCTGCCCGCACCGCCCATCGCCGTGCCGACCGCGCGCGACAAGGTCAAGAGCCGTGACAAAAACGGCCCGCCCTCCCACCGGGATGACATCGTCATCCCCGACTACACGCTGCTCAAGCGCATCGGCTCCGGCGCCTATGGCGAAGTCTGGCTGGCGCAGAGCGTCACCGGCGCGCTGCGTGCGGTCAAGATCGTCTGGCGTGAGGACTTTGAGCTCACCCGCACCTTCCACCGCGAGTTTCAGGGCATCCAGCAGTTTGAGCCCATCTCCCGCGGCCACCCCTGCCTCGTGCACATCCTGCACGTGGGCTGGAACGAGCCGCGCGGCTTTTACTACTGCGTCATGGAGCTGGCGGACGACGCCGAGGACGGCGCGCACATCAGCGATGTGAAGACCTACGTGCCGCGCACGCTCACCACGGACATGAAGCGCCACGGCAGGCTGGACCCCTTCTTCTGCCGGGACGCAGGCGTGTACATGGCCGATGCGCTGCACTACATGCACAACCACGGGCTCACGCACCGCGACATCAAGCCCTCCAACATCATCTTCGTCGGCGGCGTCTGCAAGCTGGCGGACATCGGGCTCGTGGCCGCGTTTGGAGAGCGCACCTTTGTGGGCACGGAGGGCTTTGTGCCCCCGGAAGGCCCCGGCACCCCGCAGGCAGACATCTACAGCCTGGGCAAGGTGCTCTATGAGATGAGCAGCGGCAAAGACCGCATGGAATTCCCCGAAGTCCCCGACAACCTCTCCGACGAGGAGTGGCCTTTCTGGGTGGACCTCAACCGCGTGATCTGCCAGGCCTGCGAGGCCGACCTGACCCGGCGCTTTGCCAATGCCTCCGATTTTGCCGAGGCGCTGCAGCAGGTCGGCGGCGTCAGGCCCGAGAGCTTTGTGCGCCGCTTCAGCCGTGCGGCCACCCTCACCACCCTGGCCTCCTTCCTCGTGGCGGGCAGCTGGGTCATGGGCAGGCACCAGCTGGAGTGGAGCTACGAAATCCCCGCGCCGGTGAAGCCCCTGCCCGTGCTGCCCGCACGCCCGCAGACACCCACCCCCGGCAAGCCGTGGCAAAACTGGCGCAAGCAATGGTTCACCTACAAGCAGGACCGCCACGTGGCCGACCTGCCGCTGGACGGAGACCTCTTTGGCAAATTCCTCGGAGACAGCCGCGCCGCCGCCTACGAGGTGGTCCCCAGCCTGCTCCCGGACAAGAGCGTGCTGCCCGCAGCCCTCATCGCCGCAGAGGACGCAGACGCCTTCTGCGCCTGGATGACCGCCGAGGACCGCCGCACCGGCCGCCTGGACCCTGACCACGAGTACGCCTGGCGCGCCATCAGCCTGCCCCCCACCTTCAGCACCTCCAAGCCCAAGCCCGGGCACAGCGCCATACGCTGTGAAATCGTCAGCGTGAAGTTCGGCAGCCTCAACATCGCCAGCACGCCCGCAGGCGCGGAGGTCCTGGACGGCGATCGCCTCATGGGCCGCACCCCGCTCTCCCTGCCCAAGGTGCGCGCAGACAGCTTCAGCTACGAGATCGTCCTCCCCGGTTACAAGCCTGAAACCGCCTCCGGCAAGCTCAAGCAGGGCCAGAGCATCAGCTTCAACCTGCGTCTCAAAGCCACCGGCTCCGTGGTGTTTGGCAAGGCCTGGCAAAACAGCCTCGGCATCAAATTCGTGCCCCTCGGCAAGGCCATGCTGGCCACCATTGAGACGCGCCGCAAAGACTTCGACGAATTTGCCAAGGCCACCAACCAGCCTCCGGTGGACGGCCGCGTGCTGAATGCAGACCCCGACCTGCCCGTCAGCATGGTGAACCGCTCCGAAGCCGAGCAGTTCTGCCGCTGGCTGACCGACCGCGAACGCGCCCAGGGCCTGCTGGAGCCGGACCAGGAGTACCGCCTGCCCAGCGATGACGAGTGGAGCATGGCCGCCTACCTTTCCCGTGAGATCGGCAGCACCCCGGCCGAGCGCAGCCTGCGCATCGAAGGCATCTACCCCTGGGGCTTCATCTGGCCGCCGCCCGCCAAGTCCGGCAACTTCCTCGACAAAAGCGCGGACAAAACCGGCAAGCAGGCCATCCCCAAATACGAAGACGGCTTTGCCGGCCCCGCCCCGGTGGGCTCCTTCCGCGCAGACGGCCGCGGCCTGCATGACCTCTCCGGCAATCTCTGGGAATGGGTCTCCGACTCCTGGAACGCCATGCCCGACCAGGGCGTGCTGCGCGGTGGTGCCTACACCACGGCAGAGCGCCAGGAGCTCCTGGCCTCCTACCGCCGCCACGCCACGGCCGCAGACCGTTACCCAGATGCAGGCTTCCGCCTCCTGCTCTGGAACATCGGCCAGATGGCCCGTGAGGATGAAGACTGATGCCGCAACTTTTGCGGGAATACGCAATCTTTGGCCGTCCTCTCACGTATCAGCAGCAACCCAACGCCCATGAAACTTCGTATCGCTCTCGTCCCCCTCCTCGCTGCCGCCTTCTTCATCGCCCAGGCCGAGGACAAACCCGCCGCCGATTCCAAGACCATGCCCAAGCCCGAAATCGTGAAGTCTGAAGACGACTGGAAAAAAATGCTCACACCCGAGCAGTTTCAGGTGACCCGCATGCGCGGCACCGAGCGCCCCAATGGCGCCATCTACCACGAGTTTGAGGCGCAGGGAGAGGGCACCTACTACTGCGTCTGCTGCGGCGCCGAGCTCTTCACCTCCAAGGAAAAATTTCACTCCGGCTGCGGCTGGCCCTCCTTTTACGACACCTCCAAGGCCAAGGGCGTGCTCGAAAAGGTGGACAACAGCCACGGCATGCACCGCGTCGAAACCGTCTGCAAACGCTGCGACGCCCACCTCGGCCACGTCTTTGAAGGCGAAGGCTTCAAAACCCCCACCGACCGCCGCTTCTGCATCAACGGCATCGCCCTGAAATTCGTCCCCAAAGGCGGCGAAGCCCCCAAGCTCCTCGAAGTGAACTCCGCCGCCGTGCAGGAGAAAAAAGGCGAAGTGGCCAAGGAAGGCGGCGTGGAGAAGAAGTAAGTACGACAGGCATTGCCTCGCTTTGCTCGCCCTACGGGCAGCCTGCGGCTGGCTACCTTCGCTGCGCTTCGGTTCCTGTCTGTCGGTCAGCGCTCCGCCTCTCCTCGATCACCACCAAGCCCCCACGCTCCGCCAGCCGAGTCTAACGCAGCCCGTCGCGCCTGAGGCGGGCTGGAGGAGGCAGAGCTTGCGTGAGCGCACATCGACAGGCAGGAGTGCCTGTCGTACTTCCGGCAGCCTCACATCTTCCCCGTCTTCACATACTCAATGATCTTGCGGTCATCGTCCCCGGCGGCCCAGGTCACGCGCAGGAAATCAGCCGGGTGCAGCTTGTGCTGCTCAAAGAAGGCACGGTCGCCACCGCAGCCATACATGGTGTCCGGGTCCATCTCCCCTTTCAGCTTGGCCCGGGCCTTCACCAGCAGGCGCGGCAGCCAGGGGATGCCATCCACCGCCGCAGGCTTGGGCGGCAGGTCGCCAGGAGGCACGGTCTTGCCGGTGCGCTGGCTCTTCTGCACCACGCGGAAGTAATCCCTGCGCACCGCCGCCACCAGCAGGCTCGTTTCCAAGGACGGCCCCTCCGCTCCGTAGCGGCAGTGGTCGTCCACAAAGTCAAAAAACTCCTGCGTCGTGTGGCCGATGCCATCCAGAAACGCCTTGTCGGCCTCCGTGAACCAGTTCACCGCCCGGGTGTCGCCACCCCGGTGCAGTTTGGCGCAGCGTTCGAAGAGTTCGCGAAAAGTCGTGTCCCAGGTCAGATCGTTCATAATGATCCTCTACGGATAACGACGACGCTTAGAGCGTCAAAAATATTCGCGCAACCATTCCGCCCCTCCGGTGGTTTACAGCACGCATGACCCTCGCTAGCATGGCGATCACACTGCCAGCCTACCTCATGCCCGAACCGGAACGGAACGCTCCCCACCACCCGCCGCAGGCAGCCGCCGACGGTGCGGAGGAGTCGTCCGACCAGGAAAGCGTACGCCTCATGCTCCGCGTGAAGGAGGGGGACGTGAAAGCCTTTGAGCGCCTCGTGGAGCTGCACCAGAACGCCGTCGTGGGCACCTGCGCCCGCATGCTCAACAACATCGACGACGCGCACGACATCGCCCAGCAGGTCTTTCTCCGCGTCTGGCGCAGCGCCCCGCGCTACGAGGTCACCGCCAAGTTCACCACCTGGCTCTTCACCATCACCCGCAACCTCGTCTTCAACGAAACCCGCCGCCGCTCCCGCCGCAAGGAGGTGAGCATCGAGCAGGAAAACGAGGACGATCCGCCCAAATACTTTGCCGACCACAGCACGCCCGGCGCCGACCACATCACCCAGCAGACGGAGCTGGAGCAGGCGCTGGACAAGGCCATCGCCGCGCTGCCGGAGAAGCAGCGCATCGCCGTCATCATGCGCCGCCACCAGGACCTGCCGTATGAGGACATTTGCAGTGTGCTGAAGATGTCTCTGCCTGCGGTGAAGAGCCTCCTCTTCCGCGCACGCACGGAGCTGCGAAAGCACCTCGCGGCGTATTTGGGGGAAGACGTGGAGTAAGCGCCTCAGTCACTTCTCAAATCAGCAATCGATTGCTCATCAATCGTCAATCACGCACGCCCAGGACACCCTGAGCCGGAAGATTGACGATTGTCGAACAATCGATTTTTGATTTCTGATTTCAGAGGCTCTCGTGTGCAAGTGCAGGCTCTGAGTCAACTCCCTGCCTTTCGCCAATCATCCACCTCTATGAGAGCACAAGCCAATGTCATCGAAGAACGCCTTGTGGACTTTGCCGTTCGCATCATCACCGTCGTGGAGGCACTGCCCGACACAAAGGCTGGGAAACACATTGCAGGACAGTTAATACGTTCCGGCACCTCACCCGCCCCCAACTACGGCGAAGCCCAAAGCGCAGAATCACGCGCTGACTTCCTCCACAAGATGAAAGTCTGCCTCAAGGAACTTCGCGAAACCCTCATCTGGCTCAAGATCATCCAGCGCAAGCCCCTCTGCTCCAAAGCACGCCTGGCTCCTATCCTTGCCGAATGCGACGAACTCATCAGCATCTTCGTCAAAAGCATTCAGACCGCCGAGCGCAACAAGAGCTCCGCCATCTGAACTTCACACTTCTAAAATCAAAAATCGATGGCTCGACAATCATCAATCCTCCGGCCTGTGAGCCATTGACGACGGCCGAGCCATCGTTTTTTGCTTCTTGAAGTTCCCCCCTGCCTCGGGCGTATTCTCCGTCCCACCGCATGAAACTCTTCCTGCTCGCCCTTTTCACGCCAGCGCTTCTCCTCGCCGCGCCGAAGCCGCTCTTCCAGTCCAAGCTCATCTCCAATGCCACGCCGAATCACAGCGTGGACATTGATGTCTCGCTGGAAGGGGCCAAGGAGATGTATCTCGTCGTCACCGATGGCGGCAACGGTTTCGCCGCCGACTGGGCGGACTGGGCCGAGCCACGCCTCATTCTCGCCGATGGCAGCGAGAAGAAACTCACCGAGGTGGAATGGAAAGCCGCGCAGAGCGGCTGGGGCAATGTGCGCGTGAATGCCAGTGCTGGCGGCAGCGAGCTGCGCAGCGCGGGCAAGGCCATCGACTACGGCATCGGCACACATGCGAACAGCGTCATCGCTTTCAACCTGCCCGCCGGAGCCAAACGCTTCAAGGCACGCGGCGCGCTGGATGAAGGCGGCACCAAGCAGGGCGGAGACAGCGTGGAGTTCCGCGTGTACACCGAAAACCCCGGCCCGATCGTCGCCAGCGACAACGCTTCTCACGATCCTGAAACCGCCGTCGATTCCCTCGATGTGCATCCCGAGCTCAAGGTGCAGCTCTTTGCCAGCGAGCCCATGATGGCCAGCCCCTCCAGCATCGACATCGACGCACGCGGCCGCGTGTGGGTCTGCGAGGTGGTGAACTACCGCAAGCACCTCGGCGAGCGCGCCGAGGGCGACCGCATCCTCATCCTCGAAGACACCGACGGCGACGCCAAGGCCGACAAGTCCACCGTCTTCCACCAAGGCCATGATGTGGACAGCGCCCACGGCATCTGCGTGCTCGGCAACAAAGCCCTCATCTCCTGTGGCGACGACGTCTTCTGGCTCATCGACGACAACGACGATGGTAAAGCCGACCGCAAGGAACTCATGTTCACCAAGATCGGCGGCGCGCAGCATGACCACGGCATCCACGCCTTCCACTTCGGTCCCGATGGCCGCCTCTACTTCAACTTTGGCAACGCCGGCAAGCAGCTCTGCGACAAAGACGGCAATCTCATCACCGACATCCACGGCATCAAATGCACCAACCAGAACAACCGCCCCTACCAGCAGGGCATGGTCTTCCGCTGCGAACTTGACGGCAGCAATGTCGAAGTCCTCGCCTGGAACTTCCGCAACAACTGGGAAGTCGCCGTCGATAGCTACGGCACGATGTGGCAGTCCGACAACGACGACGACGGCAACAAGGGCGTGCGCATCAACTACGTCATGGAGTTCGGCAACTACGGCTACTCCGACGAAATGACCGGCGCTGGCTGGCAGACCCCGCGCATCGGCTGGGAAAGCGAAATCCCCCTGCGCCACTGGCATCAAAACGATCCGGGCGTCATCCCCAACATGCTGCAAACCGGTGCCGGCAGCCCCACCGGCATGCAGGTGTATGAAGGCGATCTCCTCCCCAGCATCTTCCACGGCCAGCCCATCCATTGCGATGCCGGACCCAACGTCGTGCGTGCCTACATCACCCAGCCCGACGGCGCAGGCTACAAGGCCGAGATCGTCAACATCCTCGAAGGCACCAAGGACCGCTGGTTCCGTCCCAGCGACGTCGCCATCGCCCCCGATGGCTCCTTGATCGTTGCCGATTGGTACGATCCCGGCGTGGGTGGACATGGGATGGGAGACACGACGCGCGGGAGGTTGTTTCGCGTGACGACGAAGGCGGCTGAGAAGTATCAGACTCCGAGCTTCAAGCTTGATACAGTCGAGGGTGCCGTGGCTGCATTGAAGTCATCGAATGAAGATCAGCGGTATCTGGCCTGGCTGACACTCAACAAATTCGACTCCAAGGCCATCCCCGCCCTCAACAAACTTCTGGCTGACACCAAGGCGGAGCCGCAGCACCGCGCACGAGCCCTGTGGGCTCTGGCTCGCTTTTCCGAAGTCGAGGCCGCTGCCGAACCACCCAGCGACCTCAAATTCGCCCTTCCAGCCTACCTTCAATCCGCCCTCACCGACACCGATCCCAATCTCCGCATCACCGCCATCCGCGCCGCCCGCATGCTCTGGCAGCAGAAGCAGCCGGAGAGATTGCGCGATGATGTCGTCGCGAAGATCGTTGCAGACAAAGACGCTGCGGTGCGCCGTGAGGCAGCGCTTGCCATGCGTTTTGATGGTTCAGATCAGGCGAATGCTCTCTGGAAAGATCTCGCCCGCACAACAGACGATAAAGACCGCTGGGGCTTGGAAGCTTGGGGCATCGCTCAAGATCTTTATTCCGTTCAGCGCTGGGCGGCTCTCAAAAATAACCCCGATGTCAAAATCACTGACTTGGAGAACTGGCGCGGTGCCCTGCACAATCCTGGTCTGGCTCTATCAGCGGGTTTCCACAACGGCATGTCCAAAGACAAACTGAGCGGGCTCCGCTCCCTCCAGCTCCTCTCCCACCAGCACCCCAAAGAAGTCTCCGCCGCCGCCCTCACCATCTTCCTCAAGGCCGATGCAGACACCGCCCTCGCCTCCACCGCGCTGCTCGACCGCAACACCATCGCCTCCAATCCCGAGGCCAAAGCCCGTCTCGACTCCCTGCTGAAGCCCGTCATCGGCAAGCCGGAATTCATCTCCCTGGTGGAGCGCCTCAACCTCACCGGCTTCGAGAAGGAGCTGCTGGATTACATCGTCGCCAATCCGAATGCGCCGGAGTCGGTGAATGCGGCGCGGCTCATCGCGATGAACCGGGATGGCGCGCTGCGTTTCCTCAAGACCGCCGATCCTGCTGCGGCCAAGACACTCGTCACCGCCCTGGGACGCGTGAGCGACCGCGCCTCGGTGGCCGTTTTGAACCAGGCCTTCTGGCAGGAGAAAGACCTGAGCGTACGCCATGCCATCATCGACTCCCTTGCGCTCAGCGGCGAAGGCGGACGCAACATCCTGCGCTGGCACAGCGAGGGCAAACTGCCTGCCGAATTCAAAGACCAGGCCGCGCTGGCGCTCAGCCGCAGCACCGATGCCGGGCTGCGCAGCGAGGCCGCCACAGCTCTGCCACTCCCTGCCGCACAGGGTTTGGAAAACTTCCCCAAGCTGCCCGAACTCGTTAAGCTCAAAGGCGATGCCGCCAAGGGCCCGCAGATGTTCATGCAGGCCGGGTGCATCGCCTGCCACCGCGTCAAAGGCCAGTACATCGACTTCGGCCCCGACCTCTCGCAGATCGGTGCCAAGCTCTCCGCCGAAGGCCTCTTCACCGCCATCCTGTATCCCAGCGCCGCCATCGAGCACAGCTTCGTCGGTCAGCAGATCACCACCAAGGAAGGCCAGACCGTCACCGGCTATCCCATCAGCGAGACAGATGCAGAGCTGACCCTGCGCATCGCGGGCGGAGCTGCCACGCCGGTCAAGAAGACCAGCATCACCAAAAAGGAGGAACTGAAACTCTCCCTCATGCCGCCCGGCCTCGCCGGAGCCATCGGCCCCCAGGGGCTCGCTGATCTCGTGGCGTGGCTGCAGACGCTGAAGTAGGCACGACAGGCACTCCTGCCTGTCGATCAGCGCTCACGCAGGCTCTGCAGTCACCGAATCGAAAATCATCGTCTCCACTCCCTCAAGGCTCCGCCAGCAGGTCAGGACCACAAACCGGCACAACCCCGCAGCGACGGGTGTGCGGATGCACTCACCCTCACACCAGCCTGGGGAGGCGCGTGAGCATTGGTGTGTTTGCGGTGCCGCTGGCCGACAGACAGGAGAGCCGAGGCTTGGCGAGACAGGCGTAGCCAATCTGTCGTACTTCAAAGCCCTGAAACTTCTTCCCTCCCCCGCCGTTTCAGCCGCAACCATGCGCCTGCTCCTTCCACTCCTCCTCGCCATCGCCCTGCCGCTGCACGCCCAGAAGGCGGGCAAAAACAAGCCTCTCATCAAGCTGACCGATGCCGAAGTCACGACCAAGGACATCGTCTATAAAACCACGCCGCAGGGCGAGCTGAAGCTGCATGTCTTCTCCCCCAAAGGCGAGGTGCAGGCAGCAGTGCTGCGGCCCTGCGCGGTGTTTTTCTTCGGCGGCGGCTGGAAGAGCGGCTCGTATCTGCAATTTGTCCCGCAGGCGGAATACCTGGCCAGCCGTGGCATCGTGGCCATCAGCGCGGATTACCGCATTCTCAATGTCCACAAGACGACTCCCGACAAGGCGGTGGAAGATGCCAAAAGCGCCATCCGCTGGGTACGCGGCCATGCCACGGAGCTGGGCATCGATCCCGCCAAGATCATCGCGGGCGGCGGCTCCGCTGGCGGGCACCTCGCAGCCTGCACGGCGCTGGCCTTAGCCTACGATGCGGAGTCCGACGACAAAAGCATCTCCGCCAAGCCGAACGCCATGGTGCTGTTCAATCCGGCCATGAACATCGCCACCCTCTTCAAGCAGCGCACCACGGGCGAAGGCCCGATGACGTTGGAAATGGCGGAGGCCATCACGCCCAACAGCTTTGTCAGCAAGGAGACCCCGCCCGCCATCCTCTTCTTTGGCACGGCGGACAAGCTCAAGGAAGGCGGCGATGAGTATGTGAAGAAAGCCGCCGCACTGGGCCTGCGCGCCGAGATGTGGACGGCAGCGGACATGCCGCACGGCTTTTTCAACAAGGAGCCGTGGATTCAGGTGACGGCGAAGAAGATGGACGAATTCCTCACCTCCCTCGGCTACCTGGGTGGAGAGCCCACGATCAAACTGCCAGAAAACGCGCCCTCATTGAAGCACGAGAACTGATTAAAAAAACCGCGCGAGCAGCGTTTCTTCCACGCATGCTTACTGAATCTTCCCGCGCCGCCGATTTCCCCAGCCTCAAAGGCATCCATTACCTGAACACCGCCGCCGAGAGCATCCCGCCGCTCTGCGTGAATGAGGCCGTGGCGGAGTACATGCACCACAAGTCGCTCGGCATGCGCGGGCGCGATTTCCATTTCCCGCGTGTGGAGGACTGCCGCGAGATCACCGCCCGGCACCTCGGCCTCAGCACGGATGAAGTCTCCTTCTGCTCCTGCAGTTCCGAAGCCTACAACCTCCTCGCCAACGCGCTGCAGCTGACGCCGAAGGACGAAGTCATCGTCACGGATCTCGATTTTCCGGCGGGAGCCACGCCCTGGCTCACCGCGCCGGAGGCTTCACGCCCCGTCACACGCCTTTGGAAAAATCGTGAAGGTGCCTTGGACCTCACCGATCTCGCCGCGCTGCTCAATGACCACACCGCGCTCGTGCAGGTGAGCCTCGTCAGCTTCTACAACGGCCACCGCATCCCCTTCGCTCCGCTGCGCGACATGATCCGCAAGCTCGCGCCGCAGGCGGTCATCGCCGTCGATGTGACTCAGGCGCTGGGCCGTGTCGCACTCGACTGCCAGGACGCCGACATCATGATTTCCAGCACGCACAAATGGACCCTCGGCATCCATGGCGGCGGCGTCATCGGCATCCCGAAAAAATCCGCCGCACGCCTCACCACCAGCGCGGGCGGGTGGTACCACATCGCCAACGCCTTTGATGCCGATCGCTTTGAAAGCGCCCGCATCAAGCCCGGCGCGCTCAGCTTCTCCGTCGGCATGCCCAGCTTTGCCGCGCTGTATGCCTTGAATGCCTCGCTGCGCTATCTTGAGGCAGTCGGCATGGACAAGATCATCGCACATGCAGATCCGCTCGTCGCCCGCGTGCATGCGGGATTGAAGGAGCTGGGCCTCACCGCGCTCAGCGCCGCGCAGCCCGGCTGCTCCAGCGGCATCGTCGCCTTCAAGCACGAAAACACCGCCGCCATCAATGACGCCCTGCTGGCGCAAAACATCCACGTCATGCATCAGGTGGGGCGCATTCGCATTGCCGTGCATGGCTACACCACCGCCGAGGACATCGAGAAGCTCCTGGCCACGCTGCGCAGCGCCCTGAAGTAGCACGGGCAATCCTGCCCGTGAAGAAGGCGTTCAGCAGCGGGCAAAATTGCCCTCGCTACTGGGTGCCTTTTTTCGGGACACCTCTTGCCCTGCCCCGCCGCAAGCCTATCCTCCGAGACCTTGGACTGGGAATCGCCAAAACTCCTTCTGCTCATCCTGCCCGCAGTCGCTCTGCTGCTGTGGATCGAGTCGCGCTCATCGCACCCCATGTCCGGGCTGCGGAAGCGCCTGCTGCTGGTCACACGCGCTCTCGGCGTCATGCTCGCCATCGCCGCGCTCGCCGGACCGGCCCGTGTGACGCAGACAGGACGCAAGGCGCTCGGCATCATCGTCGATGCCAGCCAGAGCATGGGCCAGGAAGGCTTGAAAAAATCCCTCGATGAAGCCGCCCGCGTGCGTGCGGGGCTCGGCAGCGGGATTGATTCCTTTGTCGTCCAGCTCGGCTCCCAGCCCGAGCTCCTGCCTGAAGGCAGCACACCCGCCATGCAGGCCGCATGGCAAAAAGAAAACGGTGGCGACAGCCACTACGCCGCCGCCGTGGAATACGCGGAGGCTCTCTTCCCCCCCGGCGCCAGCCGCAACATCCTCATCATCGGCGACGGCCATGAAACGCGCGGCAGCCTGCTGGATGCGGCGCGCGAGGCTGCCGTGTCCGGCATCAAGCTGCACGCCCTGCCCGTGGCCGGGCCGCGGCGGCCAGACGCGCGCATGCTTTCCCTCACCCCGAACCGCACGCGCCTCTTTGAAGGCGCCAGCCTGAGCCTCAGGGCGGTCTTTGAGAGCACCATCGAAGGCACCGGCACCCTGAAGCTGTACGAAAACGGCATCGAGGTGGAAAAGCGCCCCGTCACGCTCAAGCCCGGCACCACGCAGGAGATCGTCTTCAATCGCACCCCGTCTACGCGCAACACCTTCCAGTACCGCGCCGTGCTCGAAGGCTTCCAGGGCGATACCTTGCCTGGCAATGACAGCGCGCTGGCCATCGTGGATGTGCGCGGACGGCTACGCCTGCTCTACGTCGAGTCAGACGCCTCAGAAGGCCGCTACCTCATGCAGGCCATGGAAAAGGAGGGCATCGAGCTGGACATGCGCCAGCCCGGCAATCTCGCCATCACCTTTGAAATGCTCGGCGGCTATGACGGAGTGATTCTCTCCGACGTGCCAGCGCACCAGCTCGGCGAGCCCCTCATGAATGCGCTGCGCGACTACGTGGACAAGCTCGGCGGCGGTTTGATCATGCTCGGC
Organism: Prosthecobacter fluviatilis; assembly: GCF_055388355.1. NCBI lineage: Bacteria > Pseudomonadati > Verrucomicrobiota > Verrucomicrobiia > Verrucomicrobiales > Verrucomicrobiaceae > Prosthecobacter > Prosthecobacter fluviatilis. The sequence goes on along the minus strand of NZ_AP043782.1, from coordinate 5,770,286 downwards.
GGCCCGGGTTCCTTCGGTGTCGGTGGCTACTATCGCACCCCCATCGAGGAGGTGCTGCCCGTGCGGCTCAAGGCTCCGGACGAGGAGGAAAAGCAGAGCGCCGCCGTCGCCATCGTGCTGGACCGCTCAGGCTCCATGGCTGGTGAAAAGCTCGAAATGGCCAAAAGCGCCGCCATCGCCACGGCGGAGGTTCTTGGGCATAATGATTCTCTCGGGGTCTGGGCCTTTGACTCGGAGGCGCACGTCGTCGCGCCGATGACGCGGCTGACCTCTACCAACGCAGTCGCAGGGCAGATCGCCGCCATCGCCTCCGGTGGTGGCACCAATTTGCAGCCCGCCTTCCAGCTCGCACGCGAGGCCCTGCTGCGCGCCAAGGCGCGCGTAAAGCACATGATCATCCTGACCGACGGCCAGACCGCAGGTCTGGGCTACGAGCAGCTGGCCGCGCAGTGCCGCAATGAGGGGCTGACGATTTCCACGGTCGCCATCGGCGAAGGTTCGCATGTGGGCATGCTGCAGGCCGTGGCATCCAGCGGAGGCGGGCAGTCTTACTCCACGATGGATGCCGGCAGCATCACACGCATCTTCACCCAGGACACCCTCATGCACACCGGGCGCATGATTCGCGAAGAGCCCTTCGCCCCGGTGCTGAAGGAGAAAGCCCCGATCCTTGCGGGCTTTGAAAAATGGGACTCCCCTGATCTGCTCGGCTACGTGAAAACCACACGCCGCACCTCCGCGCAGGTGCCGCTGGTCACCGAGACAGGCGATCCCCTGCTGGCGCACTGGCGCTTCGGCCTTGGCAAGGCCACGGCATTTACTTCCGATGCCAAAAGCCGCTGGGCCTCGCTCTGGATCGCCCGCTGGCCCGGCTATGGCCGCTTCTGGTCCCAGGTGCTGCGCGAGACAGCCCGCGCACCGCAGGGCCGCCTGATGGACCTCTCCGCCCGCATGCTGGGGGATGATGCCCGCATCAGCGTCGATCTGCTCGCCGACGCCGGCACCCGCGCCAACAACGCCTCCATCTCCGCAGAGGTCTTCCACGTGGCGGCGGATGCCCTGGGCGCGCCGATGAAAGCCGTGCAAAAGCTCACGCTGCGGCAGGATGCCCCCGGCGCCTATGTGGCGGACTTCAAGCCCGCTCAGGCAGGCGTGTATCTCATCCGCGCGCAATACGGCGCCGAGATGATCACCACCGGCCTCATTCACAATCCCTCCACCGAAGCCAGCCTGGGCACCATCAACGAAGAGCTGCTAAAGGAGGCCGCACGCATCACCGGCGGCGACTACCTCGCCGATGCCCAAAGCCTGCCCAATCTGGAAACCACCAAGGCCGTGCAGTATGAGGAGCTCTGGCCAGACCTGCTCCTGCTCCTGCTGCTAGTCTTCCTCATCGACACCGGCATCCGCCGCTGGGAGCACGTAGTGGGCCTGTGGCAGCTGCTGCCGCAGAAGAAAGCGGCGTGATAACCATCCATTGTGCGACCGGATTCAAAAGCTCGGCAGGAGCGCGGAATTTATTCCGCAGCACTCCGCCGAAGCGGCAGGCTCTTAACCACACATCATTCCCTTCAAGCCGAGGATCACCTTGCCTGCGGCATGCAAGGTGCGACACGCGAGTTGGAACGGCGACTGTTGGAGGATGAGTGCGGAAGGGTGGATGCTTGCGGAGTGCTGCGGAATAAATTCCGCGCTCCTGGATGAATTTTTCGCGACCGTTACAGCAGCGGCTCCACCCGCTCACGGACCAGCCTCATCAGTTCCTCGTCCATGAAGGGATAATCATCCGGGATGTCCAGCACCTCGATGCGCAGATCCCGCACGGTCTCCGGAAACATCTCCCGCAGCCTCTGCTTGTGCTCATGCTCCATCACCAGCACCAGGTCCGCCCACAGCAGCAGCTTCTCCGAAACCCTGCAACGCGCAGAAGCACTGGTGCCGGCACTGCGCACCTCCACGCGCGGATCGTTTTGATACACCCTCTCCGCAGTCGGGCTGCGCCATTGGTTGCGGGAGCAGAGGAAGAGCAGGCGCATCAACGTTTTTCCGTCTCGTGATTCAAAATCCATTCGGCGAGTTTGCGAACATAACTTCTTGGATCCTTCGACAGCACCGTGGCCGCGCCGAAGAAACGCAGGGCATCGAGGTGCAGACCGAGTTTCAATTGGTCACGAAACTGCTCGCCGGCCGCTCCTTTTGCCAGCCTGTCCAGGATGCATGATGCAAGACGCTGCTGCTGGGCAACAGTTAGATCGCAATGCTTGAAGCGACGCGCCATCATGGCTCTCGCACGATTGTGCCAGAGACCTTGGGTTGTCGCCTCGAAATAGCACACACATGACTCAATGCCTGTCGCGTCCCCCTTCAAAAGCTGATCTGCCATTAGATGCAAATCAGCCTTCGTCAGAGACTCGAAGGAATTGGTCATGGGAACTCCTCACTTCTTCACCAGCAGGCTCTTCCCGGTCATCTCAGCCGAGGGCTTCACGCCCAGCATGTCGAGCAGGGTCGGGGCGATGTCGGCTAGCTTGCCGTTGGCGACGGTGTAGCTGTTCGCATCGGCGGCGACGTAGATGCCGTGGACGAGATTCGTGGTGTGTGCGGTGTTGGGGCTGCCATCCGGATTGCGCATGAGCTCACAGTTGCCGTGGTCGGCGGTGATGAAGAGCTTGCCGCCGAGTTCCAGCACCTTTTCCACGATCAGGCGCACGCCGAGGTCGATGGTTTCGCAGGCGTGGATGCCTGCCTCGACAATGCCCGTGTGGCCCACCATGTCGGGGTTGGCGTAGTTCATGATCACGAGGTCGTACTTCTCCAGACGGCGCAGCACTTCAAAGGTGAGGTCCGGCGCGCTCATCTGCGGCTTCTTGTCGTAGGTGGGCACTTCCTTCGGGCTGATCGCCAGATAGCGGTCTTCTCCCGGATTCGGCTCCTCCACGCCGCTGTTGAAGAAGAAGGTCACGTGCGGGTACTTCTCCGTCTCAGCAGCACGCAGCTGCTTCAGGCCTGCGGCAGCCACCACCTGGCCCAGGTTGTTGTTCAGGCTCTCGGTGCCAAAGATCACCTTGGCACCCAGCGCGGTGTAGTTGGCGTCGTACTCGGTCAGCGTGTAGTAGCCGGTCTTCGGAGTCACCTCACGGTCAAAGCCGTCAAAGCCGGACTTCAGGAAGGCATCGCTCAGCTGGCGGGCACGGTCAGCGCGGAAATTGAACCACAGGATCACATCGCCATCGCGGATGCGCTGCTCGTTGGCGCTGGAAAAGATCATGGGCTGCATGAACTCATCACCCCGCGGGTCTTTCGGATACGCGGCCTTCACGGCCTCGCTGGGCAGATCGCTGCGCACTTCACCGCGGCCGAGCACGATGGCGTCCCACGCCAGCTTGTTGCGCTCCCAGCGCTTGTCACGGTCCATGGCGTAGTAGCGGCCGATGACCGTAGCGATCTTCGCGCCGCTCGGGGCCAGGTCCTTTTCCAGCTTGGCCATGTAAGCGGCACCGCCGGTGGGGGAGGTGTCACGGCCGTCGGTGATGGCATGGACCATCAGGTCGCTCACGCCTGCGGCCTTGGCGGCATCGCAGAGCGCAGCTAGGTGGTCCTGGTGGGAATGTACACCGCCGTCGCTGATGAGGCCCAGGAAATGAAGGCGCTTGCCCTTGGCCTGCTCAAAGGCCTCCACCAGCACCGGCATCTTGGCCAGCTCGCCGTCGCGGATGCACTTGTTGATGCGGGTCAGGTCCTGGTACACCACACGGCCGGCGCCGAGGTTCAGGTGGCCCACTTCGCTGTTGCCCATCTGGCCGTCCGGCAGGCCCACATCCTCGCCGCTGGCGCTGACGGTGCCCATGGGGTAGGTGGCGTAAAGGTGGTCGTGGAAAGGGGTGCGGGCCAGCAGGGTGGCGTCTCCATTGGCTTCAGCCTGGGCTTTGCCGCCGGGGTTGATGCCCCAGCCGTCACGGATAATCAGAACAACAGGTTTTTTGGTCATAGGCTATGGCGTCAATGGGTCAGAGCGGCGGCTCCGTCAAGCTCGGGGTCAAGGCTGCACCGGCCGGGGAGGCTGGCCGCACATTTTGCCCCCCTGGCTGATTCCTGGCAAATCCTGCCCATCCCCTACCCTGCTTTTCAGATCGTTTGCGCTCCGGCCCGTCTCAGGGTATAAAGAGCCGCCTTTCTCCGATATTGACGTCATTCTCACCATGACCCCCGGACTGAATCCCACACTTCCCAAGGCCCTCCTCGCCACTCTCGCTTTCGCACTGGCCGCAGCGTCGTTCGGTGTGGCACGTGCTGATGACGAGAAGCCGGGCTTCTTCAAAAAGATCTTTGGCGGCGGGAGCAGCAAGAGCGACACCCCTGCTCCTGAGCCCGCACCCGAGCCTGAAAAAAAACCGGCCGTCAAGCCCAAGCCAGAGCCTGAAAAGACGGCCGCCAAAAAATCCTCCAGCGGCAAGCCGCCCCGCGTCATCATCACCACGACCGGTGGCAAGAAAGTGGAGATCGGCAAAAAATCCGCCCCTTCCAAGACCGTCGCTAAAACAGAGTCTCCCAAGACGGCACCCAAGCCCAAGGAGGAGCCCATCAAGGACGTCACAAAATCATCCTCTGCCAAGGACAACGAAGCCCCGATGAAGGGCGAGTTCAAAGAGGACGACGATGACGACAAGCCCTCCAGCTCAGATAAGTCCAAAACCGTCGAAGTCCTTCCAGCCAATGGCGGCTGGGAGATCGTCAAAATCGGCGGACGAGACTACGTGACGGCGGAAAGCATCCGCAACTTTTACAACCCTGTGTATGGCTTCACCACCTTCCGCACGCAGGGCACGCACTTCTGGCTCGGCTCCTCCAAGCTCATCCTGAAGGCGCAGATCGGCTCCCAGGAGATGCTGATCAACAACATCAAGTTCATCCTCAGCTTCCCCGTGCAGGAGTACAACGGCAAGGTGCTCTTCTCCCGGCTGGACCTTTGCAAGCTGATCGACCCCGTCCTCTACCCCAGCCACATCCAAAACGCCGAGTACTTCGACACCGTCGTCGTCGACGCGGGCCACGGCGGCCATGATGCCGGCGCACGCGGCATCTACGGCTACGAGAAAGACTTCGCCCTGAAGATGGCCATGGCCGTACGCACGGCGCTGATGCAGCGCGGCTTCAAGGTCATCCTCACCCGCTCGACGGACACTTTCATCACTCTGGGCGGACGTGTGGCCATCGCCAACCAGACGCCGAAAAGCATCTTTCTCAGCTTCCATTTCAACTCCGGCGGCGCTGCCGCCACGGGCATCGAAACCTGGGCGCTGACTCCCCAGAGCGCCGCAGCCACCATCAGCCGCGGCGGCGGTTACAACCTCAACGGTGTGACCGGCAACAAGCAGGACTCCGCCAACATCGCCCTCGCCACTGCCGTGCATGCCAGCGTCATCAGCCGCTTCAAGTTTGTGGACCGTGGCATCAAGCGTGCCCAGTGGAGCGTGCTCACCGGCTGCAAGCGCCCCGGCATCCTGTTTGAAGGCGGCTTCGTCACCAACGGTGCCGAATGCCAGCTCGTCGCCTCCGAAACCTACCGCCAGCAGGTCTCCAACGCCATCGGCGATGCCGTGCTGAACTACCGCAAGGCGCTCGAGTCTGCGATGGCCAAGCGGTGAGCCATAAGAACGTGAACCAGCTGCCAGCCCGCTCGGTTACCCACTTCAAAAATCAAAAATCGATTGCTCGACAATCGTCAATCCTCCGGCCCGAAACCCATCGTGGGCGTGCATGATTAACGATTGATGAAAAGTCGAGGCGTTGCGTGTCAAAGCATACCCTCCGGATATGGGCGATCCCCCGCTCACACCACCGGCAACATCTCCCGCAGCAGCGCTGCCAGCCCCGCCGTCTCCGCCAGCGTAAAATCCGCCGTCACCTTCGGCTCGTGGTGGCTCAAAATGCGGACCGTGCGTGGCACGCCGGCATTGATGGCCATCTGGATGTCGCGGTCATGGTCCCCCACCAGCCAGCTCCGCGTCAGATCGAGCCCGTGTTCATCACGCCCGCGGAAGATCATCTCCGCACTCGGCTTGCGGCAGGTGCAGTTGCCCGCCAGATGTGTGCAGGCGTAAATGCCATCCAGCGCCGCGCCATGCTGGGCCAGCTCGGCCTGCATGCGCGTGTGCAGGTCGTCGAGCGCCGCCTGCGTCATGAGCCCCTTGCCCACGCCCTGCTGGCTGGTGACCAGGATCGTCGCATACCCACGCGCACGGCACAGCGCCAGCGCCTCGATGATACCGGGTGCAAAGTGGAAATCCTCCCAGCGCAGCACGTAGCCGTCTCCGGGGGAGACATTGACAACACCATCGCGGTCAAAAAAAACGGCAGGACGAAGAGGTGGGACAGAGGGCATGAATGCGCACGGATAGCGGTGCCGCGCCGGGATGAAAACTGATCTTTGCAGCCACGGGCAGTGCTCTCTCACTCCTTCACCTTCTCCGGCCACACCGGGAAACCGTGGAAGCACACGTTGTCCCCCATGGGGCGGACGGTGACGTCTTTGAGTTCGATGGAGTCCGGCAGCGCCGGACCGTCAATGGAGGGGCGGCCTCCGCCGCAAAGGCGTGGAGCGATGTACCAATAGACCTCATCGACGAGCTTCTCACGAAACGCCTGGCCTAGCACGATGCCACCGCCCTCGATGAGCACGGAAAGCACGCCCTGCTTGCCCAGAATGGCCAGGGCTTCAGGCAGGTCCTTGCCATGCATGATCACAGTACGGTCCTTGAACTCATCCGTGAAGATTTGTGACTCCGGCGGAATCTCTCCCCTGCGGGTGAGCACCACACGCCAGGGCTGCTGCTTGCCGCTGCCGGCGCTGCCATCCCGCAGGGTGAGCTGGGGGTTGTCTTTGCGGACGGTCTCGGCACCCACCAGGATGGCGTCCACCCGCATGCGCAGCCTGCGGCCATGGGCGCGGGCGGCGTCATTGGTGATCAGTGAGCTCTCCCCCGCCGGGCGCGTGATGCGGCCGTCCAGACTCTGCCCGGCCTTGGCGATGACATACGGAATGCCGGTGGTGATCCATTTGGCAAAGGGGCGGATGATGGCGCGGCACTCTTCATCGAGCACTCCGGCGGTGACTTCGATGCCGGCGAGCATCAGAATGCTGCGGGCCTGCTCGCGATGGCTGGGATTGGGATCATGCGCACCGATGACCACGCGCTTGATGCCGGCAGACTTGATCGCCTCCGTGCAGGGCGGCGTGCGGCCGTGCGTGCAGCAGGGCTCCAGCGTGACGTAGATCGTGGCGCCGCGCAGCAGCTTGGGATGGTTTTTCTGCGCATCGCGAATGGCCTCCACCTCGGCGTGCGGCTCTCCCGCCTTGTGGTGGTAGCCGCGGCCGATGACCTTTTCCTGGGCGACGATGACCGCCCCCACGGGCGGATTGGGACTGGTGAGACCGACGCCAAGCTGGGCTTGGTCGAGCGCGAGGTGCATCCAGTGCTGGTCGGGGGTTTCTTTGTGGGCGATGGGAGGCGGCATGCGGAGCCCGCATGATAAGCGGTGAAACGGGCCTGAGAAGCAATAAGAGTGTCACACAATGGCGATGGTCCTGCAGCTCGGAGTTTTTTGTGCTCGCTGAGTCGGACCCGCTGGCGTTAGTTTCAAAACGCCGATGAAACTTTCCGAAAAAGCCCTGCTGTATCGTGAACTGGCCAAGCTTGTGGGGGCCAATTTTCATCTGGACCGCTCGCTGGAGCTGCTGCTGAAGCAGCAGCCCAGCCATGCGCGCCGCACCTGGCTGCAGGGCCTGCAGCTAGGCCTGAAGGAGGGCAAAGGCGTGGCCGCCTCCATCGCCGCACACTGCGGGGCGTTCTCAGACGCGCTGGAGTTTGCGCTGATCGACGCCGGGGAGCGCAGCGGCCGCCTGGGGGATGCCTTCAGCCATCTCTCCCGCTACTTTGAGGCCTGGCACGTGGCGGTGAAGCAGGCGCTCGGGGCGATGGTTTACCCTCTGGTGCTGGCCCATCTGGGCATCGTGCTGCCAGAGCTGCCCACCATCGTGACCTCGAGCATGGATGGCAAGCCCTACTCCCTGGCGGGAATTTTCACCCCTCTGGCCACCCTATGGCTGGTGCTGCTCTCCCTCTTTCTACTCTGGCGCTGGCTCTCACGGCTGGGGGCGCAGTCTGCGGCGGTGGATCTCTGGCTCGGCCGCCTGCCACTGATCGGGAGTGTGCGCCGGCACTGGGCGCTGGCACGCTTTTCGCAGGTGTTTCATGCCTGCCTGCTGGCCTCCATGCGGATAACAGAGACCATGCAGCTGGCGGGCAGCGCCTCCCACAGCGGCCTGCTGCGCCATGCAGCACGGGATGCCGCCCAGCGCATCGCCGCAGGAGAAACCATCTCGGGAGCCATGGCAGACGTGCACGGCTTCCCCGTGGTGTTTGTGCATGGCATTGCCACAGCGGAAGAGGCTGGCACCCTGGACCACGAAATGAACCGCTGGGCCGCAGCAGAGTCCATCGAAGCCGGAGACGCTGTGCAGCGTGCCGCACAATGGCTGCCCAAGATCGCCTATGGAGTCGTCGTCGTGTATGTGGTGTACCGCATCATCGGCATGATGTCGGGCTTTTACGGCGGCATGGCCAGGCAGATGGACGGCTTCTGAGGCAAACCGCAGCAGCGAGAAGCTTCTGGGAGCAAGTATTCGCCTCTTAAGGACGGAAAGTGCTTTACAGGCCGCCCGAAATGCGGTTTCTGTTCACCCGAACATCTTTTTATAACCACACACTACCTCTGATTATGGCCCGCGCACCCAAAGAATCCGCCGAAGCATCCGCCCCCAAGACCGACAAGCTTGCCGAGGCACGCGGCCGCAATCTCGACCTGGCCATCCAGCAGATTCAGAAAGACTATGGAGAGGGCGCCATCCTCCGCATGGGCGGCGAAGGCGTGAAATCTGACATCAGCGTCATTCCTACTGGCAATCTGCTCATCGATCAGGCGCTCGGCACCGGCGGCTTCCCCCGCGGCCGTATCGTGGAAGTGTACGGCCCGGAATCCTCCGGTAAAACCACCCTCACGCTCACCGTCATCGCCCAGGCGCAGAAGGCCGGTGGCTTGGCAGCCTTCATCGACGTGGAGCACGCCCTCGATCCCGCCTATGCCCGCCGCCTTGGCGTGAAGATGGACGAACTGCTTGTCTCCCAGCCCAGCTCCGGTGAAGAAGCCCTGCGCATCTGCGAAACGCTGGTGCGCTCCAATGCGCTCGACGTCATCGTCATCGACTCCGTGGCCGCCCTCGTCACCCGTCAGGAACTCGAAGGCGACATCGGCGACTCCACCGTGGGCGCCCAGGCCCGTCTGATGAGCGCCGCGCTGAGAAAGCTCACCGCCATCATCTCCAAGGCCCGCACCTGCTGCATCTTCACCAACCAGATCCGTGAAAAGATCGGCGTCATGTTTGGCAACCCCGAAACCACCCCTGGCGGCAAGGCCCTCAAGTTCTACGCCAGCGTGCGCGTGGACATCCGCCGCATCGGCGCCATCAAGACCACCGACGGCACCGTCACCGGCAACCGCACCAAGGTCAAAGTGGTGAAGAACAAGCTGGCCCCGCCCTACACCGAGGCCGAGTTCGACATCATGTACAATGAGGGCATCTCCAATGTGGGATCGCTGCTCGACCTCGCGATGGACTTCGAGATCCTGCAAAAACGCGGCTCCTGGATCAGCTACAAAGGCACCCAGCTCGCCCAGGGACGCGACGCCGCCAAGGAAGTCCTGCGCAGCGACGCCACCGTCTATGCCGAGATCGAGGCCGCCGTGAAGGCCAAGCAGGCCGAGAAAAACGAGGAAGCGGGCAGCCCCAAGGGCTCCAGCAAGTCCTCCGCCGCCTCCGGTGACGAAGAATAAGCCTGCCTGAGCGCGGGGCGTGCATGGCCCGCCCCGCCTCCCCTGCCCCACCTTCGCCGTTTGACTTTTCCCGCGCCGTGCGCCTCTTTTCGCGGTCATTCCGCGAACCGTATGGCTAAGCACAGCCAGCAAAAGCAGGATACCTCCGCAAACGAAGAGCCTTCGGTCTGCGGTGGCAGGCAGTCTGTTGTCGAGCTTTGTGAAATCACCACCTGCGGCCTCGTCTTCTGGTCGCGCCAGCGTTTCGACCTGGGGGCGGAAGTTCAGGTGCGCATCCAACGCACCGCGCTGACGCCTTCGATGCTCGCCATGACCACCACGAATTCAAAGTGGGTCATGCTCAAAGGCCTTGTGGTGGCCAGCACTCCCCAGCGGCGGGCGGACGGCTCCATCGGCTTCAAGATCTCCCTGCTCGTGTTGCAGGCAGCGGACGACATCCCTCCCCAGGTGCGCTCCACGATGTGCTGGTTTGCACCGCCGCTCCAGGGCCTCCAGCGCTTTGGTCTCAACTGAAACACGATGGGCTCGCATGCCTGCCGGGGTCAGCAGAGGCCAAAAAAATACGCCCTGGGTTCTGCACCCAGGGCGCTTCGGTGGCGTTTGATCACGAAACGACAGCCGCAGCTGAAGGCATCAAACGCGTGACATCTGCATGCCGTTACTTTTTCACCCGGTAGAGATTGCCCTCCGTACGGATGAGCAAATCTGAGCCGATGACTGCATAGGAGGCGAGGCTGCGCTCACCGAGGTCGTTTTGAGCGAGGACGCTGAAGGTCTTGCCGGGCTTGACGACGACACCGAGTCCTTTTTCGTCCTGAAGGTAGAGCTTGCCATCGGCGGCGAGGATGGAGGCGGAGATGGGGCCGGTGCAGCGTTCGGAGTAGTGGACACTACCGGTTTTGGCGTCGGCGCAGGTGAGGATTCCGTTGTCTGCGACGAAGTAGAGCTCATCGCCCACGACCGCCATGCTGGGATTGTGAGGAGCGGCTTTGTCGATGGTCCAGGCGAGGTGGCTTGCGGTGACATCGCCTTTGGAGGAGGCGTCCACCTTGATGGCGTAGAGCACGGGTTTGTCGTAGCCGCTGGAGAGGTAGATCATGCCGTGGGCGTAGATGGGGCGTGGCACGACGGAGTAGCCCTGGTCGTAGTTGAAGTGCCAGATTTCGGTGCCGGTCTTGGGATCGAGCGCGTTCACCACGCCGCTGCCGGGGGTGATGAGTTGCTTCTGCCCGGCCACGTCGATGAGGAGCGGGGTGCAGAAGGAGAATTTCTTTTTGGCCTCGGACTGGCGGGCAAAGGTCCAACGGGCTTTGCCGGTGGCTTTGTCGAGCGCGATGACCTTGGGCTCGGTTTCGGCGTCGGCATTGAAGATGAGAAGGTCCTCAAACAGCACGGGGCTGCTGCCATTGCCATGCACGGGGGAGTAGGCGTACTCCTGCGTGGCCCACACGGTCTTGCCGTTGGCGGCGTCCAGACAGGCGGTGCCGAGGTGGCCGAAGTGGACGTAGAGCTTGCCGTCCTCAAAAACGGGCGTGGGGCTGGCGTGGCTGTTTTTGCGGTGGGCGCGCGGGGCGGTGGCGGTAAAGAGCTCCACGTCCCAGACGGTTTTGCCAGTGGTGGCATCGAGTGCCATGGCGTGCAAAGAACGGTTCGCCTTGGGGTCCTCGACACCGCCGACGGGCAGGGCGGAGGTGAGAAAGATGCGATCGCCAATCACCACGGGTGATGACCAGCCAATACCTGCGACGGGTGCTTTCCACACAATATTGGAGGTGGGGCTCCAGGTAAGCGGGAGATGGGTGGCGGCGGAGTGCCCCTGAGCGCCCGCTCCGCGGAATTCGGGCCAGTTTTGAGCCGTGGGGGCGGTTGGAGCGGCGGATGAAGTGACAGCCAGCGCAAGACCAGCGGCGGAGAGAAGAGCGTTTTTGGAAATCATGTGGCGCTTCATACGAAGGCAGAAGCGCCTGACGATCAAAAAACGCGCGGTTTGAGATTTCGGCGAAGTTTGACATCGAACGGATGGTCCTAAACAGTAACGCCATGGAAGTCACACTCACCGACCCCATTGAAGCCTTCATTCAGCGTCAAGTGGCGCAAGGTTACAAAGACGCGGACGAAGTCACGCGTCAGGCGTTTCTGCGCTGGATGAATGAGGCGAGTGATACACCGCCGCACATCCAGACGCGGCTCGATGTGGCGGCCGCAGGGCGCTTCATCCCGGAGGATCGCTCTAACATCCAACGCATCATCGCCGCTGCCTGATGTCGTTCGACACGGGGCAATAAGAACGTGCAGAATGGCACAATGAAATTATCTGCCACAGACGTCAGAATTGATCACCTTTATCTTGGTCCGGGAAAAGGAGGACGGCTTGTCGTGACGCATCTGCCGTCAGGCTTGTACGTCACGGAAGACATCCCTATGACAAAGTCGGCGCTTTCCATTCAACGCAGGCTCATGTCGGCGCTGAAGATGAAGATTCTTGAAGAGGGTCAGAACTAAAAGATGTGACCACCTGACGAAGCGAACACTCTCTGCAATCATGGCAGATGCTTCAGCGCTCACGCGAGCGCGGAGCGTCGTGGAGTGCGGCGGCAAGCTTGGGCGCAACACCGCTTTCGCAGGCTGCACGGCAAGGTGAGGACGACGGGCGTTCGACACCTCGCGAAAACGGTGTCGTCGAAGCAGGCTTGCACCTTGCCTCAATGCCACCGCCCTTCACGAGGCTGGCGCGCCTAATTACGCCCCCTCCGGCAGCGCCACGTAGGGCTCCTCATTGAGCACGACTTTCTTGGAGCCGCTGAGGAGCTTGATCCATTCGAGGAGGCAGCCGATGAAGATGATGGCGACGGCGAGGAGGAAGAAGGCGGTGACGGCGGTGTCCACGTTGAAGTTGAACTGCTGCGCGGCCCAGGTTTTCATCTCCACAGGGGTGCCGCCTTTGGCGAGCTTTTCACCGTACATTTTGGCACCGGCGATGAAGCCCATGCGCGGATCTTTGTCGAAGAGCTTGATGTAGCCGGCGGCGAAGGTGGCGCTCATGAGGAAGATGAGCGGGATGACGGTGACGAGGAGGTAGCGGGCCTTGCCCATCTTGATGAGGATGGTGGTGCCGAGGCAGAAGGCGATGACAGCGAGGAGCTGATTCGCGATGCCGAACAGAGGCCAGAGGGTGTTGATGCCGCCGAGGGGATCGACGACGCCCTGATAGAGGAAGTAACCCCAGGCGGCGACGAGCATGGCGCTGGCGAAGACGTTGGCGGGGAGGCTGCGGGTGTTGCCCAGCGGCTTCCAGATGCCGCCCAGGAAGTCCTGCAGGATGAAGCGGCCCACGCGTGTGCCGGCATCGATGGTGGTGAGGATGAACAGCGCCTCAAACATGATGGCGAAGTGATACCAGAAGGACATCCACGCAGGGCCAAAGGCGCGGGCAAACATCTGCGCCATGCCGACGGCAAAGGTGGGGGCTCCACCGACGCGGCCAAACATGGTTTTTTCGCCAATGTCGGCGGCCAGTTTGTCCATGCCTGCGACGGTGACGGGGAATCCGGCATTGGAGATGACGCCGACAACTTCCGTGGGAGCCATGGTCTTGTTGATGCCGGCATTGATGGCGAAGTATTCGCCGGGCTGGAGTGCACACGCGGCAACGAGAGCCATGAGGGCGACGAGCATCTCGGTGATCATCGCGCCGTAGGCCACGCTGCGGATGTCAGCCTCGTTGTCGAGCAGCTTGGGGGTGGTGCCAGAGGAGATGAGGGCGTGGAAGCCGGAGATGGCTCCGCAGGCGATGGTGATGAAGACGAAGGGGAAGACGCTGCCGAGGAAGACGAGGCCGGTGCCATCGACGAACTTCGTGAGTTTGGGCATCTGCAAATCGGGCGCGACCCAGATGACCACGACAGCGAGGACGGCCACGGTGCCGATCTTCATGAAGGTGCTCAGATAGTCGCGCGGGGCGAGGAGCATCCACACCGGCAGCACGGAGGCGGCGAAGCCGTAGATCATGATGGACCACGCGATGGTCTCGCCCTTGTAGTCAAAGAAGTGCTCAATGCCCCAGGCTTTGAGATTGCTGCCCGCCCAGACGCTGACGAGCAGGCCGACGATGCCAAAGATGGTGACGCCGCGCACGCTGACGCCAAAGATCGTGTGACCAAAGCCCATGATGAAGGCCAGCGGAATGGTCATAACGATGGTGAACAGGCCCCAGGGGCTCTCGGCGAGGGCCTTGACCACCACGAGGCCGAGCACGGCGAGCAGGATGGTCATGATGGCAAGGACGGAGATCATGGCGACGAGGCCGACCACAGGATTGACCTCTTCCTTGAGCATCTGGCCCACGGATTTGCCGCCGCGGCGGATGGAGGCAAACATCACAATCGCATCATGCACGCCGCCGCCGAGGGTGGCACCGATCAAGATCCACAGCATGCCTGGCAGGTAGCCAAACTGCGCTGCAAGCACGGGGCCCACGAGCGGTCCTGGACCGGCAATGGCGGCGAAGTGGTGGCCGAAAACGACCCACTTGTTCGTCGGTACGAAATCCTTGCCGTCCTTGTGAGTCACCGAGGGCGGGGCGCGGTGGGCATCGAGCACTAGCACCTTGGTGATGAGCCACTTGCTGTAAAAGCGATAGGCGACCGCGAAGGAGCACAAGCCCGCCACCACGAGCCACAGGGCATTGATGGTTTCACCTTTGTGCAGTGCGGAGAAGGCGACAGCACCGGCTCCGAGGAGGGAGATGGCGATCCAGATGAGGACTTGAAGAGGCTTGGGCATGGTGGTGGTGAAAGTAGTCCAGTTGCGCCGCAACTGGATTTGGACAGGAAATTAACAGTGGAAGGGAGGGACTAAACGAACTCAACGAGGCTCCAGTTGCGGCGCAACTGGACTACTTGGCAGGAGCAGCCTCAGTCTTCGCAGGCTTGGGCGGGGGCGGAGCGACGTAGGGCGGATTGGTCATCGCACCAGGGGCGGTTTCGGCGAGGTTGGGATACACATCGGCCTGGACATCGCCGAGCGCCCACTTGACGCCGCCGATGAGGATTTCCTGGAAGGTGGGGTTGGTCCAGACGTCTTCACGGTGGCCCATGGCGGTGTACCACACGCGGCCGTTGCCTTCCTTGCGCGCCCAGGTGCTGGGGTAGGCAGGGCGCTCGTATTCCTTGCCCTCCATGGCGGGTGCGTCGATCACGCTGAGCACGTGGATGTCTGGCGTGAAGTCCTTGAGCGAATACCACTCCTCCATGAAGCCGTAGGTGGCGCCCACTTTTTCAAAGCCGGGGAACTTGGGGTCCGTGACGGTGTTCTTGGCGTCCTGCTGCTTGCCGTGCTTGATGAACTCGGCGCCGAGGAAGCGCACGTAGGCGTCCGCCTTGTCGCCATGGTTCAGGTAGCGCTCGGGGCCTTTCTGCGATTCGTTGTCCGTGTGGAAGGTGTCGCTGGCGGAATGCGTGCCGATGAAGCCCTTGCCGCTTTTGACATAATCAAAGAGCGCCTGCTTGCCCTCCATCGTCATGGGCGGCTGCTTGTCGGTGCCTTCGCTGCAAAGATCGCCGGTGGTGTAGAAAAACACAGCGTCAAACTGCGCCAGATAGTCCCTGCTGAACTTGGAGCCGTCCTTGGAAAACTCGAACTCCCAGCCGTTTTTTTCACCCAGCTCCAGCAGCACCTTTTCGGCATGGCTTGGCTGGCCGTTTTTCCAGGAGATGACACTGTGCTCAAAGCCGCTGGACTTGGTGAAAAAGAGAATCTTGTGCTTGGGGGCAGGCGCAGAAAAGGCCACGACGCAGGCGGCGGAGGCCAGCATCAGAGGGGCGGCAAGTTTTTTGATCATGAGGGGCGGATTGTGGCGGGTTTTTGAAAACAAGGCAAGGCGGTGTTGCGTGCCTTGTCATTTCAGCCGGGCCGAATACGATGGCACGGATGATGCGCTTTCTTTCACTTTTCATGTCCCTTTCATTTTGCGTGCTGCTCTGCCAGTGCGGCTCCAGCGCGGGAGCCCGCTGGGAGTATAAGTTTGCCCCGGGCAAGACAGCCGTCATCATCGGCGGCAGGGCCGTGCCGCCTGCCAATGCCCCTCCGGAAGTGCTGCGCGCCATCTCCGCCGGAAACCGCATCTGCACCAAGCCCTACCGCCGAGGCGGCGGACATGCCCGCTTTGAAGACAGCGCCTATGACTGCTCCGGCACCACCTCCTACGTGCTGCATGCAGCTGGCAAGCTGAGTGCGCCTACGGTTTCCGGAGCCTTCCGCAGCTACGGCAGCAGCGGCCACGGCAGGTGGATCACCGTCTATGCACGCAAAGGGCACGTCTTCCTGGAGGTGGCCGGCCTGCGGCTGGACACAGGCTACAGCGATGCGGACAGCGACGGCCCGCGCTGGAGCAGCCGTTCCCGCCCCACCAAAGGCTATACCATGCGCCACCCCTCAGGCCTATGATCCCTGCCGAAGCCATCGTTTACCGCCCGAACGTCGCCGCCATCTTGCAGCGCGAGGACGGCTGCATTTTTGTGGCGGAGCGCATCAACATCAAAAATGCCTGGCAGTTTCCCCAAGGAGGCATCGATGAAGGTGAGGACGCCGAGACCGCCCTCTTTCGCGAGTTGGAGGAAGAGATTGGCGTGAAGCGTGAACAGTTGCAGATTTTGCAGCGGCGGGACGGTTACCGTTATGCATTTGCAAAAGGACGCCTCAAATACGGATTTTATGGCGGCCAGGAGCAGGCCTACTTCCTGTGCCGCTTTACCGGCACGGACGCCGATTTCAACCTGGACGCCACACACCGCGAGTTTGCCACCTTCAAATGGATCAAGCCGTCGGAGTTTCAGATGGACTGGGTACCCAAGTTCAAACGCCGCGTTTACCGCCAGGTGCTGCAGGACTTCTTTGGTGTCGAGCTGGCCTGAGAGCACCGTGGCTCATGGATAACCGCCCCCTCATTGTAATGGAAGCCTGCACCGCAGTGGGCAGACTCCCCGGCAACCAACCTCCGCGCGCCCCATGCTTGAAGAACTCATCGCAAACCTCATCGTCCAGGCGGTGCGCATTGGGGACGGCATTGTGGGACTGCTTGGGCTGACGCAGGCAGGGGCGCAGACGCTGAGGGAAAACTCGCTCGTAGGAGAGTCACCGTTGGAAACTGAGTCGCGCCGATGGTGGGACCGTCTCGACAGCCGCTGGTTCTGGCTCAGCCTGCTCCTCCTGGCTTGCGCGGCAGCTCTGGGGTGGAGCACCGTCTTTTAACAAGACGCCCCCCCCAACTGACCGCCATGCCTGTGATCTTCAAGCTGCTGCTCAAGTACCTCTTGAGTGCGTGGAACACCGAAAAGTCCATGCTCGGCGAGTCCCGCTTTGACCGCGAATCCCGCCGCTACACGGTCATTGGCATCCTCATCCTGCTTTTGCTGGCAGTCGCTGGTGCTCTCTTCCGGAGCTAGCAAAAGGCGTTAGCAAAATCTGGAAACCTGCCAGCAGAGGCCGCGCCCCCTTTTTTCTCTTTGCTCGCCAGGTCCCAGCATCCGGCTGACAAATCAGCCCGCCTCAGCACAAAAAGACACTTTTTCACACCAGAAGCTCAGAACAATGCTGAATTCGACCCAAAAACATCAATTTTCAAACCGCCAATCCATCAAAAACATCACATTCGATCCAAAAATCACACTTTTCGATTGTGATTTTCCTTTTTAAGCCCATTTTACCCCTCGAAATCGCAATTTTTACCCAAACCCTTTATGAGCCAGCAAAAAATGGACGGCGCACAGGCGCTGATTAAAACCCTCGCCGATCTCGGCATCGAGTATGTCTTCGGTTATTCCGGCGGTGCCGCCATCCCGATCTTTGACGCCCTGCAGACCGTGAAGACGGACATGAAGTTCGTCTTGGTCCGCCACGAGCAGGGTGCCGTTCACATGGCCGACGGTTACGCCCGCGCCACCGGCAAGCCAGCCGTCGTTCTCGTCACCTCAGGCCCCGGCGCTGGCAACACCATCACCGGCCTCATGACCGCGCAGATGGACAGCGTCCCGATGATCGTCCTCTGCGGCCAGACCGTCAGCTGGATGCTGGGCAAGGACGCCTTCCAGGAGGCGGACATCTTCAACATCACCTGCCCGGTCGTTAAGCACAACTACCTGGTCAAGAACACGAACGCGCTGCCCCGCATCGCCCGTGAGGCCTACCACATCGCCACCACAGGCCGCCCCGGTCCGGTCCTCATCGACATCCCCAAGGACATCTCCCAGGGCGCCTTCACCGGCACCTTTGACGAGCCGATGGACCTGCCCGGCTACCACCCCGAGGAGAACTTCAAGATCGACCAGGCCGGCATCAAGGAAGCCGCGAGCCTGATCGCCGCTGCCAAGCGCCCCGTCATCCTGGCCGGCCAGGGTGCCATGATCGCCCGTGCGGACAAGGAGCTGCTCATGCTGGCCGAGACCCTCGGCTGCCCGGTGACCACCACGCTGCTGGGCAAGGGCGTCTTCCCCGAGACGCACCCGCTCTCCCTCGGCATGCTCGGCATGCACGGCACCGCCTATGCGAACAAGGCCATGATCGAGGCCGACCTCATCTTCAATGTCGGCTCCCGCTTTGACGACCGCATCATCGGCAAGGCCGCCATGTTTGGCCGCAACGCCAAGCTCATCCACATCGACATCGACGCCGCCGAGCACCACAAGATGATCAAGGTGGACGTCGCCATCAAGGGAGATGCCAAGGCCGCGCTGAGCGACCTGCTGCCCCTTGTGGAAAAACTGCCCACCGAAGACTGGCTGGCCCATCTGGACGGCTACAAAAAGAAGTACCCCCTCGGCTACAAGAAGCAGGGCGGCCTGCGCATGCAGCAGGTCATCGACGAGCTCTACAACCTCACCAAGGGCAAGGCCATCGTCTCAACGGACGTGGGCCAGCACCAGATGTGGGCCGCGCAGTTCTACAAGAACGACAGCAGCTACCACTGGCTGAGCTCCGGCGGTGCCGGCACCATGGGCTTCGGCTTCCCGGCCGCCATCGGCGCGCAGCTCGCCTGCCCGGACAAGACGGTCGTCTCCATCTCCGGAGACGGCGGCTTCCAGATGACCCTGTTTGAGCTGGCCACCGCCGCCATCCACAAGCTTCCCATCAAGATCCTCATCCTGAACAACAGCTACCTCGGCATGGTCCGCCAGTGGCAGGAGCTCTTCTTTGAAAACCGCGAGAGCGGCGTCGATCTCATCGGCAACCCCGACTTCGTGAAGCTCGGTGAAGCCTACGGCATCAAAGGCTGGCACATCCGCCGCCCCGCTGATGTGGAGCGCGTCTTGCAGCAGGCCCTCGACTACAACGACGGCCCCTGCATCATCGAAGCCGAGTGCATCAAGACCGAAAACGTCTTCCCGATGATCCCCGCCGGTGCCGCCCTCGAAGACATGCTCATCGAAGCGCCCAAGCAGAAGATGGAGAAGCCCACCGGGTCCACGTAATGAAGGGAGCGCGGACACTCCTGTCCGCCTCTCATCTGGTCGATGAAAACCAACCGCGTCATCCACGGCGATGCCCTCACGGAACTCCAAAAGCTCCCCGCAGGCGTCGTTCAGGCCATCATCGCCGATCCACCTTATTTCAACGTCCTCGAAGATGAAGCCTGGGACACGCAATGGAAAACAGCCGCCGACTACCTCGCCTGGTGCGATGGGTGGGTGGCCGAGTCCATGCGCGTCCTGCGCGATGACGGCCTGGCCTTCATCTTCGGCCAGCTAGGCAAGCGCGAGCACACCTTCCTCCACCTCATGTCCCGTCTCAGTCAGCAGCACCAGTTTCACGATCTCATCATCTGGGATCGTGCCGTGGGCTATGACGAGCGTCGGGACAGCTTCACCCCGCAGTACGAGATGGTCCTCGTTCTGCGCAAAGGAGACAGCGTGAAGTTCAACAAGGACACCGTACGCATCCCCTACGACGCCACCACCATCGAGGCTTACATGAAGGACAACCGCTACAAGGACAAGGAAGCCCGTCGCAAGCACCTGGAGAAAGGCAAGTATGCCACCAACATCCTCCGCGTGCCCAGCCTGAAGGGCATCTCCAAGGAGAAGTGCGGCCATCCCTCGCAGAAGCCGCTCGCCCTTATCGAAAAACTCATCGCCTGCTCCACGGACGCCGGAGACCTTGTCCTCGATCCCTTCCTCGGCTCCGGCACCACCGCCGCCGCCGCAAAGAAACTGAAGCGCAAGTGGCTCGGCATCGAAAAAGATTCCAGCTACATCAAGATCGCCAGGAAGCGCCTCCTCAGCATCACAGCGCCCTCTTCCAAATCATCAATCAAAAATCGTAAATCATCAATCCCATGAGCGACCGCATCCCCGCCACCACCGACAAGAAGCCTGCGCCGCAGGCTGACATCATCAACATCCACACGCTGAGCGTCATGGTGAACAACCAGCCCGGCGTCCTCGGCCGCATCTGCGCCGTCTTCAGCCGCCGCGGCTTCAACATCGAGTCCCTCGTCGTCTCCCAGACACGCGACCCGCGCTTCAGCCGCATGACCATCGGCGTCAGCGGTCATCCCGAAGGCCTCACCCAGATCATCCTGCAGGTGAACAAGCTCATCGACGTCATCCACTGCGTGGAGCACACGGACCGCGACGCCGTTTCCAAGGAGCTGGTGCTCATCAAGGTGGCCGCCAGCGCCACCGAGCGCACCGAGATCCTGCAGATCATCGAGCACTACAATGGCAAGACTGTGGACCTCCAGGAAGACAGCCTCATCGCCCTCATCAGCGGCAACACCGACAAGCTGGACGCCGCGCTGCGCCTGCTGAACAAGTTTGAGATCGTGGAAACCGTGCGCACCGGCAAGGTTGTCATGGCCCGCGGCCTGACCGAGACCTGATCCGCTGCGCGGGAATGACGAAGCCCGAATGTCCGAAAGGCGTTCGGGCTTTTTCGTGGATGCGGGCGGGAAAAAGCGCCAGCACTTGTGGAGTGCGGTGACAGAGACGCAGGCGTTCATCTCCGCCGGTCCAAAAGCGGCGTCGCGTCAAGGCCCGCCACCCGCATAGATTTGCTGCGGGCGTAGTTTCATCTTGTTGCAGAGAGAAAACGATCTGGAAAAAGGGACGCCTAGTCAGCCAAGTTATGTCGCATTTTCATCTTCGCTTCCCGCTCCATTTTTGCCTCCATATCAGCAAGCTCACTGTAACGGTTTGGACCAAGCAATTGGGTGAGCTGCTGGCCGGCCAGTTCATTTTCGACGATTTGATTCATCTTTGCCTCGGCATGTCTGTTTTTGTTTTCGTAATCTTTGAAAAAAGCCACGCTCGCATCGGCTTCTGCGAGAAAGCGTTGCCTGATGATTTCCAATGCACTAGATGCAGTCCGATCGTCGATCTGCCATTTGTCGAACAAGCGAACATATTGAGGCTTTCTGCTGTTAAAAGCGCCCTCATAAACTGATCGGGAAAAATTCTTATTTGCCTTTGCGGCAGCTTTCTTGCGAGCTTGTTCAAGCCGGACATCAATATCGTCAGTCACCTCTTTAAGTTGAATCTCCGCAGGCAATTGTTCGGCTGATCCAATGGTCTGGGAACTCTTTTGTTTTTGAAGAGGCGCTTGCCCGCCCCATTGAAAATGGTGCCCCATGAGAGCGAAGACAGCAATGCAGAGAGCTGTGATTAAAAATTTGGATTTCATTTCGGTGAGAAATTTTCAGCCCTTATTTTCCTAGGTGTATGATTTCAATAACCTTCGGTCAATATTTTATACGCCCAGTCTTCCTGCCGCCCCCCCTTTGCCACTGTTGCCGGGCACGATTGATAAATCTCGATGATGTCAGGTGCGGATACGTAGTCTTTGCTTTATAGACAAAGCCCCCCAATCGCCAACCTTAACATCCCCCGATGCGCATCCTCCACCTGACCCCCGGCACCGGGAACTTCCACTGCGGCTCCTGCCTGCGCGACCACGCGCTGATCAAGGCCTTGCGAGTGCGCGGCCATGACGCGCTGATGGCGCCGCTATACCTGCCGCTGGTCACGGACCGCGAATTTGGCGCGCAGGAGCTGCCGGTGCAGATCGGCGGCATCTCGCTCTTTTTGCAGCAGAAGTTCACCTGGTTTCACAAGCTGCCAAAGTTCGTCCACACCTGGATCAACAAGCCGGACCGCCTGCGCTTGGCCTCCAGGCGCATGGGCATGACGAGCCCCCGGGTTCTGGGCGAAATGGCGCTGGGAGCCCTGCTCGGCACCGAAGGCCGCCAGTGGGGCGAGTGGCACAAGCTGCTCGACTGGATCCGCAACCACGGGAAGTTTGACGTCGTCTCCCTCTCCAACAGCCTGCTCACCGGCCTGGCGCCCGCGATTGAAAAAGAGCTGGGCCTGCCTGTCGTCTGCTCCCTGCAGGGGGAGGACAGCTTTCTGGACACCCTGCCGGAGCCCTACCGTACCCAATGCTGGGAGGCCATGCAGCGCAACGCACGAAGCATCCGCCGCTTCATCGCCCCCAGCCAGTTCTACGCCAGCCACATGCGCGAGCGCCTGAATGCCGCCGAAGGACAGATCAAAGTGATGCCGAACGGCATCGACACCACCGCCTTCACCACCTCTTCCCCGGACCCGAACTGGCCCACCATCGGCTACTTTGCCCGCATGATCCATGGCAAGGGCCTCACCACCTTGGTGGATGCCTACATCGATCTGGCAAAACGTGGCAGCGTGCCGCGGGTGAAGCTGCGCATCGGCGGTGCGAAGACGCCCATCGACGAGAAATACGTCGCGGAACTGCAGCGCAAGATCAAGGCCGCAGGGCTGGAAAAACGCGTGGAGTGGCTGCCAAACGTCAGCTTCAAGGACAAGGTGCATTTCTTCCACGACCTCACCGTCTTCAGCGTGCCCGCCACCTACGGCGAAGCCTTCGGCCTCTACGTGATCGAGGCCGTCTCCAGCGGCGTGCCGGTGGTGCAGCCGGACCATGGAGCCTTCCCCGAGCTCATCGCCGCCACGGAGGGCGGCATGCTCTGCAAGCCGGACGACGCCAAAGCGCTGGCAGACGCCCTCGAAGCCCTGCTCAACGACGGCGAACTGCGCGAAAAATTCTCCAGAAACGGCATCAACAAAGTCCGCCAGGAATTCAGCGCCACCCGCATGGCGGAGCGTTTTGAAGCCATCCTGCAGGAAGCCGCCGCCCCGGAGCAAGCCCTGCATTGACCCTGCGCATCTCCCGTCCATTATCCGCCCGCCCATGACTTCCATCAGCTTTGGCGAGGCCGTCCGGCGCTCGTTTCAAAAAGACCCCCGCTACCAGCCAGCCGCCTATGAGCTGGTGCGTGACGCCCTGCACATAGCGGCCAAAAAGTTCCGCGACGAAAACGCGGAGGACCAGCACGTCAGCGGCCAGGAGCTGCTCGCTGGCTTCCTCGACCACGTGCTTTCCGAGTACGGCCCCATGTCCATGATCATTCTGGACCAGTGGGGCCTTCGGCGCGGCGAGGACGTGGGCAACATCGTCTACAACCTGATCGACTGCGGCTACTTCGGCAAAAACGACGGAGACAGCATCGAAGACTTCGCCGGCGGCTACGACTTCGAGCTCGCCTTCACCACCCCTTTCCTCCCAGCCTCTCTGCGTGAAGAGCGCGAGAAAAAATCCTCATGAAAAAAGTTTTGTCCCGTGCTGCGCCCGCCAAGCCAGGCGCACTTGAAGTCCCCACCCTGGATGCCAGCGTCACCACCCTGCCCAACGGCCTCGAAGTCATCGTACGTGAAGACCACGCCCACCCGCTCGTCAGCGTGCAGGTGTGGATCAAGGCCGGCAGCATGCATGAGGAGCAGCACACCGGGGCGGGCATCGCCCACTGCGTGGAGCACATGCTTTTCAAAGGCACCGAAAAGCGCGACCCGGCGCAGATCTCCCAGGGCATCCAGGCGCTGGGCGGCTACGTCAACGCCTACACCTCCTTCAACCGCACCGTGTACTGGATCGACGGGCTGGCCGAGCACGCCAAGGGCTACCTCGACATCCTCGCAGACATGATCCGGCATTCGAAATTCGACGCGGACGAGCTCATGCGTGAAAAGGAGGTCATCCGCCGTGAGATGGCCATGGACAATGACGACCCCGGCAGCGCCATCCAGCACCTGATGCAGGCCACCGCCTTCCGCCAGCACCCGCTGCGCCACCCCATCATCGGCCACCGCGAGGTGTTTGACCAGATCTCCCGCGCAGATGTGTACGGCTTTGTGCAGCGGCACTACGTGCCGAACAACGCCTTTATCGTCATCGCCGGAGACGTCGAGACCTCCGCCATTCTCGAAACCGTGCGCAGCCACTTCGGCGACTGGCAGCGCCGCGCCTTTGACCCCGTACAACTGCCCTCGGAGCCGCCGCAGCACGGCAGCCGTGCCGCCGCCAAGAACTTCGCCACTGAGCTCACCCGCATCGCACTAGGCTGGCAGATCCCCGGGGAGAATCATGCGGACAAGCCCGCGCTGGATGTGCTGGCCTTCCTGCTGGGCTCCGGCCGCAGCTCCCGCCTTTACCAGGAGCTGCGGGAAAAGCGCAGCCTCGCACACTACATCTGGGCCGGTGCCTGGTGCGCACCGGAGGTGGGCCTCTTCAACATTGAGGCCGAGTGCAATCCCGCCGATGCCGACAAGCTCAAAAAGGGCATGATCGAAGTCGTCGCTGCCATGCAAAAAACAGGCCCCGGCCGCGCCGAGCTGGAGAAAGCCGTGCGCGCCACGCTTAGCAGCCAGCTGCGCACGCTCAGCAGCGTCAAAGGCCAGGCTGGCAGCCTCGGCAACGGCTGGCTGCTCACCGGCTCCCTGGACTACCAGCGCCAGTTCCTCAAGGCCATCTCCGCCCTCACGCCAGATGTCATCCGCGACGCCGCACGCCGCTACCTCAAGCCCGAGGCGATGAGCACCGTCGTCGTGGGAGAGGACGTCGAGACTGCCCCGAAGACCAAAGCCACCGCCGACTCCGCACGGCCAGAGGTGCAGCGCTTCAAGCTCAAAAACGGCCTCATCCTCCTCGTGGGGGAAAATCCGCGCCTTCCTCTCGTCAGTGTACGCACGAATTTCCTCGCCGGCGTTCTTGCAGAGACAGATCTCTCCGCAGGCGTCACGCAGATCTCCGCCCAGATGCTGCTCAAGGGCACCAAAAAGCGCGCTGCTGCGGAGATCGCCTCCGAGCTGGAAAACCGTGGCGGCAGCCTCATGTGCTCTGCGGACGCGCACCGCTACATGATCGGCGCCGATGTCATGCGTGGAGACGAGACCGACGCGCTCGACCTCGTTGCTGATCTCATCCTCAATCCCACGCTGCCCCAGGCTCAGCTGGCAGAGGTGAAAAAGCGCCAGATCGCCCACATCCTCGAAGAAAAAGAAGACCCGCTCACCGTCGCCATGCGCAAGGCACGGCGGGAGATCTTTGCCGGGCAGCCTTTCCATCGCACCGCCCTGGGCACCGAAGAGAGCGTGACCGCCCTGAAACTGGCAGACTGCCGCGCCATGCTGCATGCCAGCTTTGCGACCGGCAACGGCGTCATCTCCGTCTTTGGAGACGTGAAGGCCGCCGAGGTGAAAAAGCAGGTGGAGAAAGCCTTTGCCAAACTCCCGCGCGGCAACCGCCAGATCGCGCTGGGCCGTGAATACCACGCCAGCGCCAGGCCCGCCGCATGGACAGAGCATCTCGACAAAGAGCAGGCTGTCATCGTCGTGGGCTTCCGCACCGTCGGGCTGGAAGACCGCGACGTCCACGCCCTCAATCTCATCGATGAAGCCTGCAGCGACATGGGCAGCCGCCTGTTCAACCGCATCCGCGAAGAACTGGGCCTGGCTTATTATGTGGGCGCACAAAACTTCGCCGCCATGGGCGCGGGAGCCTTCTACTTCTACGTCGGCACCGACCCCAAAAAGGTCAAGCTCGCGGAGAAGGAGCTCATGGCCCAGATCAACGATCTCGCAGCCAACGGCCTCCATACCGATGAAATCGACCGCGCACGCGTGACGTGGCGCTCCTCCTGGCTGCGCGCGCAGCAGGGCAATGGCAGCATGGCCGACGTGTGCGCCTGGAATGAGATCAACGGCCTTGGCTGGGATCACTTCCAGAAGCTCCCGGGCATCATGACAGACATCAGCTCCAAGGAGATCCAGCGCGTGGCCGCCAAGTACTTCGGAGAGAAGAAGGCCTTCATCGTCCGCGTCCTGCCGAAGTAGCCCCAAGGAGCGGGGGACTCCTTCACCCCCCGTCCTCCGCCCGTTTCGGCTCAGCGTCCCAGCCTGCCTCACCACATCCGAACCACGGATTTCTCGTGGCAGTCAGCCTGCACACTCGCCAAGCCGTCCCCATGATTCCTTCCTCCTCCTCAGAAAACACCCAGGCAGAACTCAACGCCCTGCGCTCCGAAATCAGGCAATGGACCTTCGGCATCCGCTGCGTGTTCGCAGCGTTCAACTTGCTGCCTCTTTATTACTGCACCCGGGGCCTGCTGGCCGCGCCCGCGTTCAAAAGCATCTTTGAAGACATGCTCGGCTCACAGGACAAGCTGCCCAGTATGACACGCTTTGTCGTCTCATGGTCTCACGGCTTGCTCGCAGCCGTTTGGCTGCTGGCCGTCCTTGCCATCGTTCTGATCTTCCGTGCCTCCCGCGCACGCACGGTGTGGATCACCACCGTGCTGCTGTCAGTGTTCCTCCTCATGACCGGCCATCTCGTCATCGCCACACTCTTTGAGCCCCTCGGCGCCGTAATCCAAAATCTCTCCGGCGGCGGCATGTAGTGCCGGCTGATAAAAAAATCGCCGCGCACGTCGATTTTCCAAATTTCCTACCCACACTTGGCCCAGCGCCTGCTTTATCAATCACTCGGTTGGGGCGCAAGCTTCACAAACATTTCTCAGGTTCGCCTGAGGAAACACACAACGAGCTGGGGAGTCGCTTCATGGTTGGGACTCCTTGGTCACCTAAAGGCCCGGAAGGATTTTGGTTGGGTCCTTCCGGGCCGAGTTGTTTTCAGACACCGGCATTCCACCCCTCCTGCCTTCATGTGGCCCCCCGGTCTCGAAAAATTCACGCTTAGACAGCATTTTTCCAAACCTTCTTGGCCCGGTGGCTGCTCTATCAAGGACGCAGATGGGGCGCAAGCCTCTCAAACATTTCTCGGGTTCGCCTGAGGAAACACACAACGAGCTGGGGAGTCGCTTCATGGTTGGGACTCCTTGGTCACCTAAAGGCCCGGGAGAATTTTGGTTGGGTTCTCCCGGGCCAAGTTGTTTTAAGGCGGCCGCAAGATGCGGAAAAGCTTGCCCTCCCCTTTGCTGCCCGGCACTCATCACTCAGCAGGCTTGCCGCAGGAAAGCCCCTTGCTTTATGGCTTTCGTTTGCCATTCAAAGCTGTTTTGTGATTCCCGCGTGCCTTCCTTTACATCCATCCATTTTTCTGGGTCGTCATGGGCTTTGCTCGGGCTGATGCGGTTTCTGCTCGCCCTGATCGTTTTCTCGACCCACTTGCAGTGGGCCACCGATCTAAGGTTTCCTTTTTTGCAAATAAACGAGCTCCACGGGCAGTCAGCGGTGTTTGGCTTTTTTCTAATCTCAGGAGTGTCCGTCGCACACTCCTACGAGAAACGCCCGACCGGCTACTATGCGAGAAGGTTTCTCCGGATTTACCCGCTCTACATTGTTGCCGTGGTGTTTGCTCAGTCGCTGGTGCTGCTCGTCGGCAGCCAGGCGGTCCTGGCCAATTGGGAGATCCCCGCCACTGGCTGGAAAACCGCAGTGGCCAACATGCTGATGCTCCAAGGGTTTGCCGCCACGTCAGTCACATACAATCTGCCGCTTTGGAGCCTGAGCCTTGAGGCATTTTATTACCTGCTGACCCCGCTTCTTTTTCGTGTTCATTCCTCTGTCATTCTGTGTTCCGTTGCGTGTTCAATGGTGCTCTTTTGTTTTCCGCAAAACTTCCTCTTAGGGTATGGCGCACTGAAATATGCCTGGCCCTGGCTTGCCGGTTTTCTGCTGGCAAAGAACAAAAGCAAGACCTGGACCGCGTGCCTTTGCGCATTGGGATGCGTGCTGATTTATTTCTCTCAGAATCAGACCTGGGGATGCGTGACCTTTGCGGCAACTGCGGCGGCAGTGCTCACGGCTTCGCATGTCCACCTGCCCCGGCCCGTGCAAACGGCATTCAACTATCTGGGCGAGATTTCATATCCCTTTTACCTGTTTCATGCACCGTTGCTCATCCTGTGCTACATGAAATTGGGAGTGCGTGACGCCTCTGTGTTTTTCATCCTCATCCTGCTTTCAACTGCCGCATTGGACTGGCTTTTTGACAAAAAATTAAAGTCTTTGCTTTGGGAGCCCCTGGTCAAAAAAATCATCGGCATGCACCGCTGATGGTCGTTTTTCCCGGCCAAATCCACGGCATGAACACAACAAAGGAGCAGCAGGCGCGGGGCCCGTTGCATTCCGCTTGGGTTACCTCGGTCTTTTTTTGCAAAATCCGCCTCCGCCTGTTTGATTTTGATCATTGCAAATCAAGGAGGCCCGTGGCTCATTGATAGTCCTTACCAACCCACTATGAAATCAATCGCACCGACTCTTGCCGCTCTCGTCATGACGTTTGCCGGTCTGACCGGAACAACCCAAGCCCAAACCGTGAGTGACGCCAAACCCGTAAAAGTCGTGATGGAAACCAGCAAAGGTACCATCGAACTCGAACTCGACGCCGCCAAGGCCCCGATTTCAGTCGCCAATTTTGTCAGCTATGTGAAGAAGGGCTTTTACGACGGCCTCATCTTTCACCGCGTGATCCCTGACTTCATGGTGCAGGGTGGCGGCTTCACCCCGGACATGCAGCAGAAGGAGCCGGACGCCCAGATCGAAAACGAAGCCAAGAACGGCCTCAAAAACGTCAAGGGCTCCATCGCCATGGCCCGCACGCCCAACCCCCACAGCGCCAGCTCACAGTTCTTCATCAACCTCAAGGACAACAGCTTCCTCGACTACCCAGGGCAGGACGGCTGGGGCTACTGCGTGTTTGGCAAGGTGACCAAGGGCCAGGAAGTCGTCGATGCCATGGCTGCCGTGGCCACCGGCCGCAAAGGCCAGCACAGTGATGTGCCTGTGGAGCCGATCGTCATCAAGAGCGCAAAGCTCGCGGAATAATCTCCGCCACGGCTTCGCCTTTCAGATTCCAATGCCAGCCGGGAAACCGGCTGGCATTTTTCTTTTGGCTCACATGAACTTCTTCACACGATCACGCACATCGGTTTCGAGGCGCTTCACGTAGTTCGTGGAGTACTCTACCGGGCACATCTTGTCATCCTTCGTCAGCGGCGTCAGATCCATCGCAAAGGTCAGCAGGCTCGTCTTGTCCGTGGTGTGGGAGTCAAAGTAGGTCGCGTTGGCATGACGCAGGCCCTCTTCGGCCAGATCATAGCGCTTGCCGCCGCTGATCTGGGAATCAAACACCCCGAGCAGCGGGCGCAGCATGTGCGGATGCTTGTCCACCCAGAGCATCTCCTTGTCCTCAGCGAGCAGCCAGTCGAGCTTGCGCCAGACTTCGCAGCCATAGACCTTTTCAGGACGCATTTCCGGCGGCAGTTCGCGGATGGCTTCCAGGCAGCGCAGAAAGGTCGCCACGTGCGTGTCATGCCGGTCACAGGGGTTGTGGAGATAGAGAATCTTCGGCTGGGCATGCTCCAGGATGAATTTCAAATCCGCCACAGCGGGGGCATGACGGGGCTTTTTGATCTCATCGCTCGGATAGCCCAGCTGCACCATGATGCTGTACTCCCCCACGTAGGCAGCCTTGCGCTGCTCGATCAGGCGCACCTTCTGCATCTCTTCGTCTGTGTAGGACTCATAGGGGCCCTTGCGCGGACTGCCGGCGCCATCGGTGACCACCACACCGCCGAACCACTGCTCCTTGTGGTGAAAGCATTCGGTGATGCCGTGGTAGGCGGCGATTTCCAGGTCGTCCTGATGCGAAACAATGCCCAGGTGCGTCACGCGGCGCAGCGCGGTCCACGGTTCAGTTTCGTCAGGAATATAAAGATCGTGTTTGGGATGTCGAAATTGCACAGGAAGGCGACCATGCACCGCAACTCCTGAAGTGCAAAGTGCATTCCACCCCTTCGGCCGCCCGCATTAGTCCATGCACAATGGCCCGATGAAACATCCGCCCTCCAAAAACGGCAGCCCCGGCGCGCTGCTCATGCCCGGCGGCAGGAGATCTGCGTCTCCGCCATCCCCCTCCTCATTGTGATGCTTTTTTGTCATTCATTCGTCCTTTCTCAATCTGGTTTCCCCACTCCCATCCCCCAGCCTATCGTCTGGACAAAGCCACGTGCCACGCCATGATCCGCCGCTCGCACATCCAATCCAGCCCCCCTTTCCCATGAGCTTCATTTCCCAAATTTCCGAGGACCTCAAAAACGCCATGCGTGCCAAGGACACGGTGGCGCTCAACGTCATCCGCAACCTCAAATCCGCCCTCAAATACGCCGCCATCGAAAAACTCGGTGCGGAGGGTGAGCTAGGCGACACCGATGCTCTGGCAGTGGTGCGCAAGGAGATCAAAAAACTGCAGGATGCTGTGGACGGGGCCGAGAAAGCCGGCCGCCCGGAGGCCGTGGAGGCCGCCAAGGCCGAGATCGCCGTCCTGGCCAAATACCTCCCAGCTGCCATGAGCCCTGAAGAGCTCGGCAAGCTCGTCGAAGCCGTGATCGCCGAACTCGGCGCCACCTCCAAGAAAGACATGGGCGGGGTGATGAAAGCGCTGCAGGAGCGCGTGGCGGGCCGTGCGGACAGCAAATCCATCTCCACCGAAGTCGCCAAACGCCTCGCCTGACAGACGGCTCCCAGTTCGCGGTTCGCCGCTGAACTTCGGCAACAACGCACCGAGAACTGAAAACAGCGAATCGAATGACCTCCGCCATCATCGTCGCCGCAGGCAGCAGCCGGCGCATGGGGTTCAACAAGCTCCTGGCCCCTCTGGCCGGCAAGCCTGTGCTCATGCGCACCCTGGAGGCGTTCCAAGCCTGCGAGGCCATAGCGGAGATCATTGTGGTGACGGGCGATGCCCTGCGCCCGGAGATCGAGGCCTGGCGCTCCGGCAGCCTCGGCAAAATCACCCAGGTCATCGCAGGCGGGGCAGAGCGGCACCTTTCAGTGCATGCAGGTCTGCAGGCGCTGGACCCGGCGTGTGAAATCGTCGCCGTACATGACGGCGCACGCCCACTCATCTCGGTGGCGCAGATCACGCGCTGCATCGAGGCCGCACGCACACACGGCGCCGTGGCCTGCGCGCGTCCCATGACCGAAACCCTCAAGCGCTGCGACGAGACAGGCCTCATCATCGGCTCCATCGACCGCGCCAACGCGTGGATCATGGAAACGCCTCAGGTGTTTCAGCGCGCGCTGCTCTCACGGGCCTATGATGCGGTGATCCGAGACGGAGCGCTCGTGACAGACGAGGTCTCTGCCGTACAACACATCGGCGCTCCTGTGCGAGTCGTCGAAAACTTTGAACTAAACCCCAAGATCACCTTCCCCGCAGATATTCTGCTGGCGCAGCGATTCGTCGATTGAACGACACCCATGCCCGACACCGCCGATCTCGACAACGCACCTCACCTCCCGCGCCGGAACTGGGCGTCCATCGTTCTCGTACTGTTTGTGCAGGCGATGAATTCCTTCAGCGACAACTTCGTGAAGATGCTGCTGATCGCGCTTTCGATCATCATCGCCAAAGACTCCTGGGTGGGCCGCCACATGGAGCTGTGGCTGGGCGCCATCTTTTCCCTGCCGTACATGATCTTTGCCCCGCTGGCCGGGTATTGGTCAGACCGCTTTTCCAAGCGCAAGGTCATCGTGTGGATGCAGGTCATGCAGATCATCTGCTTTGTGTGGCTCTCGCTGGCGCTGTGGATGCAGCGCGTGCCCGGCTCGCTCGAAATCTGCCTGGTGGGTTTCTTTGTGCTGGCCGTCCAGGCGGCGGTGCTCAGCCCGGCCAAAATGGGCATCATGAAGGAGCTGGCGGGCTCCCGGCGCCTGGGCCAGGTTTCAGGCTGGCTGCAGGTGACGATGCTCGCAGGCATCCTCGGCGGCATGTGGGCTGGCGGCGTCTGGTACGGCACCGAGTATGAAAAGACGCACGACGCGTGGATGTCCGCACTCTGGCCTCTGATCATCATCAGCATCCTGGGCATTGTGGAGCTGATCGCTTCCATCTGCATTCAGAGCACGCCAGCGCATACGGAGGTCCACTGGCGCAAAGGCATGGCGCTGGAACATTTCGAAAGCCTCAAAATCGTCTTCCGCCGCCGCTCCATCCGCCTTGCTGCGCTGGGCGTGACCTACTTCTGGTTCATCTCCAATGCACTGAGCTTCATCCTCGTCACGCTCACCAAGGAACTGCACCCTGACACCGGCCATGGAGACGGGCCCATGGAGCTCGCGAAAGTCGCCGGCATCCTCGGCATAGGCGTCATCAGCGGCAGCTTCTTCGCCTCCCACGTCAGCCGCAACCGGATCGAGCTTGGCCTGATCCCCCTGGGCGGTTTCGGCCTCGTGGCCGGTCTGCTGTGGTCCGGCCTCGCTCCGCTGGGCAGCAGCTGGATGTATGCCGGCATCATCTTCACCGGGGCGGCAGGCGGGTGCTTCATGGTGCCCCTCTACGCCTACGCGCAGGACAAGGCGGAAAAGCACGAAAAGGCGCGCATCCATGCCGGGATGAACCTGATGGACTGCCTCGGCACGCTGGTGGCGGTGGCCATTGTGGGCCTGATGAAATGGCTCGAACTGCACTCCTCCACGCAGTTCCTGCTGCTGGCCATCCCCACTTTTGCCGCAGCCGTGTACATCATGCGCCTGCTCCCGCAGGATCTGGTGCGTTTCCTCATGCTCGCCGCCGTAAGATTCACCTACAAGGTGAAGCCCGTTCACATGGAGCGCATTCCAGCCACGGGAGGAGTGCTGCTGCTGCCAAACCATGTGAGCTACGTGGACGCCCTCATCGTCGGCTCCGCCAGCCGCCGCCCGGTGCGCTTTGTGATGTGGGACGCGCTCTACAACCTGTGGTGGCTCAAGTGGCTTATGCGCCTTGTCGGTACGGTGCCCATCTCCGCCACCCGGGCCAAGGATGCCATCCGCGCCGTGGCGGCTGCGCTGAAGGAGGGGGAGATCGTCTGCCTCTTCCCCGAAGGGCAGATCACCCGCCACGGCATGGTCAATGAGCTGCTCAAAGGCTTTGAACTCATGGCACGCCAGGGCGATGCCCAGGTGGTGCCCGTTTACCTCGACGGCCTCTACGGCAGCATCTTCTCTTTCCAGGGCGGCAAGTTCTTCACCAAGCGGCCCAAACACCTGCGCTACCCTGTGGAGGTGATGTTTGGCGAACCCCAAAGCCCACGAGATGCCAGCGCCGGGGCCATGCGCCATGCCATGCTCTCCCTGAGCAGCGAGGCCTTCCTCAAGCGCAAAAGCTGGGCCCACGCCGGGGAAGATCTCGTCGCCTTCGCCAATGCACTGCGGCTTGCCGAGACCGAATGGCACCACGCCGGAGATGTCTTCCTCAGCCTTGAGCCAGAGGGCAGCATCATTCACCGCACGGTGAAAGCGCTCACTCAGGTGATGCCCGGCACCAAGTTCATTGATCGCGGGCCGGAGGCCCACCCTGCCCACATCGTCGCCTTCTGCACCCGGAGCACGCTCAGCAGGCTCACCGGCCAGGAGCGGCTCGTCTTCTGCCTCGACAGCGGTCTTTCTCCCCTGCCCCAGACCACCGCCCTGCGCGGTTACTTTGACGCAGACACCGGCATCCTCATCAGCACCGAAGTTCCCAACCCGCCCATGCCAGCCAATGACAAGGACGAGCAGCTCGGCCGGAAAATCGGCACCCTCGGCCGCCTGCTGCCAGGTCTTGCGATTGCATCCACCGCCGAAGGGGTCCGCATCAGCGGCCTGCTGCCGGAGGATGCCCGCAGCATCAGCCTTGCCGGAGTGAAATTAGATGAGGCGGGGTTCCTCGCATGCAGCGCGGTCACTCCGACATGAACAGGGCCTGGATGTCCGCCTGAGTGAGCTGCAGCTTGTCCGTGCGCCCTGCCAGCAATCCCTCCACCAGCGCGGCCTTCTGCTGCTGCATTTTGAGGATGCGCTCCTCAATGGTGTTTTCGCAGATGAGCTTGTGCACAAAGACGGGGTTCTTCTGGCCGATGCGGTAGGCGCGGTCGCTCGCCTGCGCCTCAGCGGCAGGATTCCACCACGGATCATAGTGAATGACCGTATCCGCCGTGGTGAGATTGATGCCCGCACCGCCCGCCTTGAGACTGATGAGGAACACCGGCACTTTGCCCGCCTGAAACTCCTGAATGGGCGTCTCGCGGTCCCGTGTGCTGCCGGTGAGCTTCACATACCGCGTGCCGTCTTTTTTCAGCCTCGCCTCGATGATGGCCAGCATTTCCGTAAATTGGGAGAAGATGAGGATGCGCCGTCCTTCATCAATCAACTCTGGCAGCAGCTCGTCCATCAGGAAGGCCGTTTTTGCCGAATCCGACACACTCTGAGCCGTTTCCTGCTTCAACAGCTGCGGGTGGCAGCAGACCTGCCGGAGCTTGAGCAGCGCGTCCAGCACGACGATCTGGGAGCGGTCCAGGCCGTTCGCGGCGATGGCCTCTCTCACGCGCTTGTCCATGGCCGCGCGGATCGTTTCATACAGGTCTGTCTGCGCCTTGCCCAGCTCGATGCTGTGCAGGATCTCCGTCTTGGGCGGCAGCTCCTTGGCCACGGCATCCTTGGTACGGCGCAGCAGCAGCGGCTGAATGCGTGCGCTGAGCTGCTTCTGCCGCTCCGCATCCGCATCACGCTCGATCGGGTTGCGGTAGTGCTGGCGGAAGGTGTCGGCATCGCTCAGCAGGCCGGGCATGAGGAAATTAAAAAGGCTCCACAGCTCGCCGAGGTGGTTTTCCATCGGCGTGCCGGTCAGGCAGAGGCGGTGCTTCACCTTCAGGCCGCTGCACGTCTGCGCCGCGAGGCTTTTGGGGTTCTTGATGTTTTGCGCCTCATCCAGAGCGACGATGTGCCATTCCTGCGCCTGCATCACATCCGCATCGCGCACGAGAAGCGGGTAGCTGGTGACGACGAGATCGTACTGCTTGAGGTGCTTGAAGTCGCTTTTGCGCGACTGGCCATGCATGAGCAGCAAGCTCAGCGAGGGCGTGAACTTGATCGATTCATTGATCCAGTTCCGCAGCACGCTCGTCGGCGCCACGATGAGACACGGATGCTTCATGCGCCCGCTCTCCTTTTCGATGAGGATGTGTGTGAGCGTCTGCAGCGTCTTGCCCAGGCCCATGTCATCGGCCAAAATGCCGTGCAGGCCGAACTCGCGCAAAAACTGCATCCAAGAGGCGCCCTCGCGCTGGTAGTCACGCAGGCTGGCCTTCAATCCCGCCGGGGGCGTGATGAGACCAATCTCACGGAAGCTGCCGAGCTGCTGGCTGAGCACAGCGAGCTCTGCAGGCGCACGGATCGGCAGGCCGTCCAATGTGGCAAGCTGGG
The DNA here is from genome assembly GCF_055388355.1 of Prosthecobacter fluviatilis. Taxonomy (NCBI): domain Bacteria; kingdom Pseudomonadati; phylum Verrucomicrobiota; class Verrucomicrobiia; order Verrucomicrobiales; family Verrucomicrobiaceae; genus Prosthecobacter; species Prosthecobacter fluviatilis. The sequence goes on along the minus strand of NZ_AP043782.1, from coordinate 5,734,848 downwards.
CGGCGCGCAGCTTGTCGAGCTGCAGTTTGCCATCCTTGCGCACAGGCCGGGTGGAAAGCAGCTCATCAAAGAAACGCAGCAGCACCACCAGCCGCTGTGCAGGCACGGAGAGCACGTCGCCACGGTCACCACCGAGCGAGAGCAGAAACCGCTGGTCCAGGTTCTTTTCCAGCACGGCAGCGGTGAGCCCCTGGTCAATGCAATCGACCAGCAGCGGCACCATGGAAATGCGACGCCCTTCGATTTCGACACCGAGATCAAGCGAGAACCACTCACGCCCGTCCTGATCTCCAGCGAGATCGGTGAACCACCCGTCTTCGGAGGCCTCATGAATTTGGAAGCCAATATCCTCAGGCACCTCCACGCGCCAGCCGCCCTCGCGCAGCCGGGGCACCTGGTCTTTGAGAAACTGCGACCAGAACAGCGCCTGATCCCCGGCCACAGCCATAAAGCCCAGGGTGGACTCGGGAGCCTTCGCCCCGGGCAGCGCCTCAGCGAACGACTTGAAACCCAGCGTGGACAGGTCCGTCAGCAGCAGGCGCTCTGAACGCAGATTGCGCACCAGCGTGAACCGCTCCCCGCTCTCATCTTTCCATTGATGCGCCGGGCTGCGCACCAGCATCTCAAAGCGCAGCGGGCAGCCGTCGTATTCGGCGCAGGGCTGGATGAAGGCGATGCTGCGCTGCGCCCAGCCGCCGATGTTTCGCTTTGCGGTGATCTGCGGCATGTCCACGAGCATGCGCCGCACCAGCAGGATGGGCTTCGGCTCCGAGGGCGGCAGCTCCACCTCTGCAGACTCCGGCTGCTCGGCAGCCTCGGTCTCCGCCGCCACGGAGGTCTTTTCACGCACCCGCGCCATGGCCACGATGCGCCTGCGCCCTTCTTCAAGATCCAGCATCAGCATCAGCGCCGCCGCATGCTGGCACAGAGTTCCCACCGCGCAGGTGCAATGGGAGGTCATCGCCATGCTGCCGTCTTCCCGCAGCCGCAGGTGCGCCGTGACGGAGGCGGAGTTGAACAGCGCCGTGCCAATGCCGGCAATGATCTCCACCTCATTTTCCGCGCACACATGCACCCCCGCGAGGCCGATGTCCCCGTGCTTGAGCAGACGCCCGCCCTCCTCGATCTGCTGCCGCCGGAACAGCCACAGCCATGACTTCGAACGCACCTGCGACCAGAGCTTGGGAAAAGGAAAATCTTCAACGAGCATGCTCTTCAAATGTGCCGCAAGCCTTAAACACTGTGCTTCACCACATCCCACGCGGCATCCATCTGCTCCAGCGAGAGCTTGCCGAGCTCATGCCCCTGCTCGCGCAGATGCGTTTCCATGGCATGAAAGCGGCGGGTAAATTTTTCATTGGCGGCCGCCAGCGCAGGCTCGGATTCAATGCCGAGTTTGCGCGCCAGGTTCACCACGCTGAAGAGCAGATCGCCAAGCTCCTCCTCCATGTGGGCTTTGTCCCCTTTGGCGATGGCCTCCTCGAGTTCGGCAGCCTCTTCGCGTATCTTGGCAAAAACGGGCGTGGCGTCCGGCCAGTCAAAGCCCACCCGGGCGGCTTTCTTCTGCAGCTTCTGCGCACGCATGAGAGCCGGCAGGCCGTTGCCGGTGCCGTGCAGCAGGCCTTCGTGCTCCGTGCCTTTTTCGGTACGCTTGATGGCATCCCACTGCTTCAGCACCGCATCGGAAGTGGCGGCGCTGGTGTCTCCAAAGACATGCGGGTGGCGGCGGATGAGCTTTTCCGTGAGGCCGTGCACCATCTTGTCGAGATCAAAGGCGCCGGTCTCGCTGGCGATCTCCGCATGCAGAACGGGCTGCAGCAGGATGTCGCCGAGTTCATCGCAGATCTGCGCGGGGTCTCCGCCGCGAATGGCATCCGCCACCTCATAGGCCTCCTCAATGACATGCGGAATGAGGGAGGCATGGGTCTGCTCCATGTCCCAGGGGCAGCCGCCGGGCGCACGCAGGCGGTGCACGACATAGCGCAGGCGGGTCATGGGGTCGGGATGGTTGAGCATTTCGTCCATTCTGGCAGGTAGTGCCGCGTGCCGGGATGGTCAAGACCGTCCTGCCTCGCCGCTCTCACCGCCCGCAGGTTCCCGCGGCCGGATGACATTTTTTTCCGCTCTCCATGATGAGAGCTTGGCAAAACCTGCGTTCTCCATGACAATCGTCATTAACAACCTAAACAAGCCATGCCGCGTAAAATCAGCCACATTGCACCGGAGTGGTGGGATTACACCACGTTGGAAGACGAACTCATCAACGACGCCGCACGGCTCACGGAAAGGGATCTGCGCCAGCTCACCCGCCCCGGCTTCAAAGTGGTGATGTTTGACACGCTGGAGGATTTTTATCTGGCCGAGGCGCTGGAGTACATCCACGCCTGGAAGCAGGCCACACCGGACAACCCGGCAGGCATCTGCGGCCCTGTGGGCCCCACACAGCAGCTCCCGCTCGTGGCGCGGCTGATCAATGACCTCGGCATCTCCATCAAGGACGGCCACTTCTGGGGCATGGACGAATGGTATGACGAGCACACCAAAAAGGAGGTCACCATGGAGCACCCCCTTTCTTTTGAAAGAGCCAGCCGCGAGCTCTGCTTTGACCGCATGCAAAAGAAGCTCTGCATGCCGGACACCCAGCTCCACTTCCCCAAGGCGGACACCGCAGCCTACATCAAAAGCTGGCAGAGCGGCGTGCGCTGCGCGGTGATGCAGGGCGGTCAGGGCGACATCAAAAACTGGGCATTCAACGATCCGCCCAAGCGCACCGGCAAGTGCAAGAACGAGCCGCCGCCCCCTGCGGAGTTTCGCAAGCTGACCACCCGTGTCGTCGATCTGCATCCCGTCACCCTCATGCAAAACGCCCGCACCTCGGGCGGCGGAAACCTCACCCTGGTACCCCAGAAGGCCGTCACCGTGGGCCCCAAGGAAACCTGGATGGCTGAAAAAGTCAGCATCTGGCATGCAGGCCTGCACGACAATCCCCTGGGGCAGCGCCTCACGGCGCTCATGATCTCCAAGCGCCTAGCGGATGCCTCAGTCCCCATGTCTCTGCTGGCAGACCACCCGAACGTGCAGTTCAACTACTACCGCGGCGGCCTCGGCCAGTGCGATGTGGAGATGCACTGATGAGAGGGCTGCCAGCCTCGTCAGCCGAATTCCAAACTAACGTTTGCTATTCCCAATAAGAGGACGAGTGTCCTTGTGCAAGTTAACCTGATAAAGGCTAAGCTAAGTCGTTCATCAGGTTGTTTCTTTGGTGTTCTTAAATCCGATCTCGGAGCTTACTCAGCCCTCATTGAGGCTGGCTGAACTCAAGAAATCGATATGAATACCAAAATGTATGTGGGCAATCTGCCCTTCAATGCCACAGAAGACGACGTCCGCGCTCTCTTTTCCGACTACGGCACCGTGACTGACATTCACCTTCCGATGGACCGCGACTCCGGCCGTCCACGTGGCTTTGCTTTCGTGACCATGGACTCCCCCACGGCCATGAACGAAGCCATTCGCGCCCTCAATGAAAAAGACTACGGCGGTCGCAACCTGACCATCAACGAAGCCCGTCCGAAGGAAGAACGTCCTTCCGGTGGCTATGGCGGCGGCGGCGGCGGTGGCCGTGGTGGTTACGGCGGCAAAGGCGGCGGCCGTGGCGGCTACGGTGGTGGCGGCGGTGGTCGCTACTAATTAGCCCCTGGCATAGAAGCCATTTTCAGCGGCATCCCGGCAACGGGATGCCGTTTTTCGTTTCAAGCCACATTCTTTATCCGCAGCACCCGCCGCCACCGCAGCAGCCACCACCTTTGTCATCGCCTCCTTTACCGATGGTATTGATGCCAAGCGGGCAATATAGCGGACAGAAACGCATGAAGGCAGTGAGCAGCGGCACGACACCAATGGCGCCGATCCAGCTGTGATTGACGATGCCGTAGGCGACGAGGCCCAGGCCGATGATGACACGCAGAGCGCGATCCACGATTCCAATGTTCGGTTTCATATGGGTTTAGGGTTTGGGTTCAGGGTGTGAATGCCTGTTGGCCATGAAGTAGAGCACCGGCACAGCCATGCGGCTGATGAAGAGGCTGGCGATCTCCCCGGCCATGAGTGCGATGGCGAGGCCCTGGAAAATGGGGTCTGCAAGAATAACGGCCGCCCCCACCACCACCGCCATGGCCGTGAGCAGCATGGGGCGGAAACGCACGGCACCGGCGTCGATCACTGCCTCGCTCAAAGGCATGCCCTCCTGGATGCGCAGCTCGATGAAATCGACGAGGATGATGGAATTGCGCACCACGATACCACCTCCTGCCATGAAGCCGATCATGCTCGTGGCGGTGAAGAAGGCATCCATGAGCCCATGCGCCGGCAGGATGCCCACCAGCGAGAACGGGATGGCCACCATGACGATGGCGGGTGTGATGAAGCTGCGGAACCAGCCCACCATGAGCACGTAGATGAGGATCAGGCAGGCACCGAAGGCCGCGCCGAGATCACGAAAGACCTCAATGGTGATGTGCCACTCGCCGTCCCATTTCATGGCAGGCTCGGCATCGCTGAAGGGCATGCTGGCATTGAGAATTTTGAGCTCTGCTCCGCTGCCGCCAAAGGCGCGGGTGTCGAGTTTCTTCAGTGCCTCGTTCATCTGGAAGATGGCGTACACGGGGCTCTCCACCACGCCGGCCACGTCGCCGATGACGTAGGTCACGGGCATGAGGTTCTTGTGGTAGCGGCTCTTCTCCACCGGCACGTGCTCCACTTTCACCAGCTCGCGCAGCGGCACCAGGGGCGCGCCGCTGGCTCCGGGCTCGGGCAGCGCATTGGCATCGCCGGAGCGCACACGCAGCGCCAGCAGATCCTCCGCTGTGGTCTTGGCGAAGCGTGGCAGCTCCAGGCGAATATTGACGTCCTCCTTCTCCTGCGGCTGGTGCAGCAGGTCCACGGACTCGCCATCCACGGCGATCTTGAGGGTCTGTGAGATGGTGGCGGCGCTGATGCCGTGGAGTGCGGCCTTTTCCTTGTCGATGATGAAGCGAGCCTTCTGCTGGTCGGCCTCCACATACCAGTCCACGTCCACCACACCGGGCGTGGCCTTGAAAATGTCCTTCACCGCGCGCGCCATTTTGAGGCGGCTCTCTTCATCCGGGCCGTAGATTTCCGCGACGAGCGTCTGCAGCACGGGCGGGCCGGGCGGCACTTCAGCGATGGCCACTCGTGCGTCGTAGCGCGCGGCGATCTCCGCCACGGCAGGGCGCACACGTTTGGCAATGTCGTGGCTCTGCGCCTTGCGCTCGTGCTTGCCCACCAGGTTCACCTGGATGTCCGCCACATTGGCTCCACGGCGCAGGAAGTAGTGGCGCACGAGGCCGTTGAAATTGTAGGGCGAGGCCACGCCGGAGTAGATCTGGTAATCCGTCACCTCCGGTTCCGTGCGGATCACGGCGGCCATCTCGCGCGCCACGGCGGCGGTCTGCTCCAGGGAGGCCCCCTCGGGCATGTTCAGAATCACCTGAAACTCGCTCTTGTTGTCAAAGGGCAGCATCTTCACCTTCACCCAGCCAAGCCCCACCGTGGCCATGGCACCGAGCAGCAGCACGGTGATGCCGATGAGAAACATCCAGCGCGCGCCGGTGTGGTGAATCAGCGGGCCCATCATGCGGCGATAGAGCTTGGTGAAAAAATCCTCCTCATGCTCGGAAGCCAGGTGCTTGTGGCCGTCGTCCACGGCATTGCCCTCAGTCAGCTTGGAGTACTTGCCGCCCCAGCGCAGGATGCGGATGGAGGCCCAGGGCGTGACGATGAAGGCGATGAGCAGCGACCAGAACATGGCCGCGCTGGCGCCGATGGGAATGGGCCGCATGTAGGGCCCCATGAGCCCGCCCACAAAGGCCATGGGGAGCACGGCGGCGATCACCGCAAAAGTGGCCAGGATGGTGGGATTTCCCACCTCTCCCACAGCCTCCACAGCGATGGCAGACCAGCTCCGCCCCTTGTTTTGCGGCAGGTGGAAATGACGCACGATGTTTTCCACCACCACGATGGCGTCGTCCACCAGGATGCCGATGCTGAAGATCAGTGCAAAGAGCGTGATGCGGTTCAGCGTGAAGCCGTAGAGGTAGAAGATGAGCAGTGTGAGCGCCAGCGTGGCCGGGATGGCCACCGCCACGATGCCGCTCTCCCGCCAGCCCAGCGTGAGCCAGATGAGGATGGCCACGCTGAATACCGCGATGCCCATGTGCAGCAGCAGTTCGTTGGATTTCTCAGCGGCGGTCTCGCCGTAGTTGCGCGTCACACTGACCTGCACATCGGCGGGAATGATCGTGCCTTTGAGCAGGTCCACCTTGTGCAGCACCTCATCGGCCACGCTGATGGCATTCGCCCCAGGGCGCTTGGCGATGCTGAGCGTCACGGCGGGCTCATCGGCGCTTTTGCTGCCGTGAAAGACATACTGCGTGGGCTCCTCGCCACCGTCGATGATTTCGGCCACCTCGCGCAGATACACGGGGCGTCCGCTGAAGACGCCGATGACCACATCTCCCACCTCGTGCGCGGTGCGCAGGAAGGCGCCCGTCTCCACCAGCACCTCGTTGTTTCCCGTGGTCAGACCGCCTGCGCGGAACTGGCGGTTGGCCTGCTGCAGCATGGGCACGAGGCCGGCAGGGCTGAGATTGCGCGAGGCCAGCTTCACAGGGTCCAGCATCACACGCACGGCACGGCGGGAGCCGCCCAGCAGCGTGGTCTCCGCAACCAGCGGCACCTGCTTCACCGACTCCTCCACCTGTGCGGCCAGACGGCGGAGCGTGAGGTGATCATAGCGCGCACTGTGGAAAGTGAGAGCCAGGATCGGCACGTCGTCGATACTCTTGGGCTTGATGAGCGGCGGGGTGACCCCCATCGGGATGCGGTCAAAGTTGGAGCGCAGCTTTTCCGTGATCTTCACCAAGCTGCGCTCGGGGTCTTCGCCCACCTTGAAGCGCACGATGACGAGGCTCTCGCTGTCGCGCGAGGTGCTGTAGAGATACTCCACCCCAGGCACCTCCCAGAGCAGCTTTTCCATCGGGCGCGTGGCGCGCTCCTCGATCTCATTGGCCGAGGAGCCGGGCATGGACACCAGCACATCCACCATGGGCACCTTGATCTGCGGCTCCTCTTCGCGCGGAAGCAGCACCACGGCGGCAGCACCGAGAATGACGGAGGCGATGACGACCAGCGGCGTCAGCTTGGAGTCCACAAACGCGGCGGCGATGCGGCCCGCGATGCCGAGGTGGGGGGAGTTTTCGGCGGGAGTGCTCATGGCTGGATCGTTACAGGTTGACCGTCGATGAGTTTGGCGATGTCGTTGATCACTACCTGCTCACCTTCCTCAAGACCGGAGAGGATCTCGATGCCATCGGAGAGCACCTTGCCCGTCTTGACCAAACGCAACAGCGCATGGCCGTCCTTGGCTACAAAGAGCAGCTCCATCTGCCCGCGCCGGAGCACACTGGCAGCGGGCACCACCAGCAGCTTTGTTTCTGCCACTGGCACGGCCACGCGGCCAAACTGGCCGGTGCGCAGGCCGTCTGCGGCAGGCAGGTCCAGCTTGACCAGAAACGTTCGGCTCACTGGATCGGCCACCGGGGCGATCTCGCTCACCACGGCCTCAAGCGGCTGAGGCAGCGTGGCGATGCGCACCTGCATCTTGGCCCCCATGCTCACGCGGTCCAGCATGGCCTCGGGCAGATCCGCTTCAAAGCGCAGTGAGGTGGGGGCCTCGATCTCCAGCAGAGGCTTGCCCGGCATGGCCAGGTCGCCCACGTCTGCCAGCTTGCGGGTGATGACACCATCAAACGGTGCCGTCACGCGGGCGTAACCGGCCATGGTCTCGGCCTCGCTCACACCAGCGGTGGCCACCTTCACGCGAGCATCGGCGGCGTCAAAGTCCTGCCTTGTGGTGGCCTTGCTCTCGATGAGCTGCTTCTGACGGGAGAAGTCGCTCTGCGCCTGCTCCAGCATGGCCTTGGCCTGGTCCACCTTGGCCTGGATCTCCTGATTTTCCAGGCGTGCCAGCAGGTCGCCCTTCTTCACCTTGGTGCCGGGAATGGCAGTGTACTCCAAGAGACGGCCGCTGATCTTGGCCTCCACCATGGCGCGCAGCTTGGAGCGCACCGTGCCCACCACCTCCTCGGCGGCGGTGTGCGGCTGCAGACGGGCCACCTGCACCTTGACGGCGACAGCTGGCAGCGCCGCCGCCTCACGGGTGGCGGCTTCTTGCCCGCCACAGGAGGCCAGGAGCGGGAGTGCGGAGAGTAGCATCAAAGATTTCATGGTGATCATAAGTCGGATGGAGCCCGTTGCGCCACACTTACGGCGGCAGACGAGGCGATGCTTCTCTTCTTTAGTGTTTTCCACAGCAGGAACCGCCTACACCCAGCTTTTTCAGGATGGTTTCAGCGGGGCAGAAGCCGGTGAAGGCAGACTGCAGGAGATTGGCCCCCACAAAGGCGGTCAGCCAGATCCAGTTCGGATTCACATAGTGGCTCAGGGCCAGGCTGACGAGGATCATGGTGCCGGCAAGGGCGCGGATGGCGTTTTCAAGTTTCATAAGGATGCTTTGATTCGGGTTTGACTTCAGATGGGGCTCAGTGAATAATCCATTCTCAACTATATGAGTCTATACGCATATAGCAGATGTCTGCAAACCCTTTTTCAACTCATGCCCGCCGCACGCAAAAAAAACCTGCCGCCGGTTTCGGAGGAGGCTCTCGTATTGATCGCCTCCTGGTTCCGAACCCTGGCCGAACCCAGCCGTCTTAAAATCCTCCGCGCCCTGGAGGAAGGCGAAAAGAACATCACCGAACTCGTCGAAGCCACAGGCCTGACCCAGGCCAACGTCTCGCGCCATGTGCAGTCTCTGGTGGAGGCTGGCATGGTGGGCCGTCGCCGTGAGGGGCTGACCGCCATCTGCTTCATTGCAGATCCCAGCATCACCGAGCTCTGTGACAACGTCTGCACCAACCTGCTCAAGCGCCTCTCCCAGCAGATGAAGAAGCTGGGCGGAGCCTGAGACGGCTGCCTCGAACATCAACCCATGATTCTGCGCACCCTGATGTGGACACTCATCACCCTCGCTGTCGTCGCAGCCCTGTGGTTCTGGTATGAGGGGAGCTGGGACCGCCGGCTCTTCTCCGCCGCCCCAGGCTGCACCTGTGCCAACCTCAACGCCGGACAGGCCAATGCCTGGCTGCGCGCGCATCCTGAGACTCAGGTGCTGGACGTTCGCTCCCCGGGTGAATACGCTGATGGAGCGCTGCCCGCAGCCGTGAACATCTCCATCGGCGATCCCGCCTTTGAGACCAAGGCCGGTGCAATGGATAAAAACAAGCCCGTGCTCGTTTACTGCGCGGGCGGCTACCGCAGCCGCAAGGCCGTGGCCGTGCTCAAAGAACTCGGCTTCCGCAACATTCAGCACATCCACCGCGGCTACATGTCGTGGAAACCTGACGCCCAGCCATGAAACATCTTATCCTGCCCATCCTTCTCCTCACAGCCTCCGCAGCCTGCGCCGCCGAACCGGAGGTCATTCCCATCCAGCTGCGTGAAAACCTGCGCATCGTCTATCAGGTCACCGACGACGTGGCGCACGACGGCGTGAACAAGGGCCTCTTTTATGCCCGCAAGCTCATCAACACCTACGACAAGCAGGGCATCGCCGCCGACCAGGTGCATCTGCACCTCGTCTATCACGGCACCGGCATCGCCGCCGTGGTGAATGACACCGCCCGCAAACGCCTCGGCGTGGACGCCCCCAATCCCAACGCAGACATCCTCGCGGAGCTGATCCGGCGCGGTGTGCAGATCGAGCTATGCGAGAACACCATGCAGCAGAAGGGCGTGAAACCCACCGAGCTGATGCCCGGAGTGAAGCTCGTGGTGGGCGCCTTTCCGCGGCTCATCGACCTGCAGCTGCAAGGCTTTGCCTACATCAAGTTTGAGTAACAACGCATCTCTCCATTCATGAAACGCCTCCTCCTCATCCCGCTGATCGCCACACTCGCCTTCGCCCAGGACGCGAGCGTGAAGCCGGGCATCAATGACAAGTTTCTCGACCCCAACCTCAAGGCGGACGAATGGACGCAGAAGTTTGAAACCGAAAGCCGCGAGATCTTCCACCAGCGCGAGAAGATCGTGGCCGCCGTGGGCCTGAAGCCCGGCATGTCCATGGCGGACATCGGCGCAGGCACGGGGCTCTTTACCCTGCCTTTTGCGCAGGCGGTCGGCCCCAAAGGTCATGTCTATGCCGTGGACATCGCCAAAAACTTCCTCTCCCACATCCAGGCGCGGGCCGTAAAGGCCCAGGCGGCCAACGTCAGCACCGTGCAATGCACACCGCGCAGTGTGGAACTGCCGGAGGCCAGCATCGATCTTGCCTTCATCTGCGACGTTTATCATCACTTTGAGTACCCGCAGGACAGCCTCGCCAGCCTGCACAAGGCGCTGAAACCCGGCGGCCAGTTCGTGCTCATCGACTTCAAGCGCATCCCCGGCGTGAGCAGCGACTTCGTCATGGGCCACGTCCGCGCTGGACAAGAGGTCTTTGAGGCGGAAGTCACCGCCGCCGGATTCGAAAAGGTAGCCGAAACAACAGACGTGCTGAAAGAGAACTACTTCGTGCGGTTCAAGAAGAAGTGAGGCATCAGCCCTGCCGCGCCCACGCCAGCAGCCGCTCCGCAGGCTGGAAGCCGGAGGTCTGTGAGACCAGCTTTCCACTCTTGATCAGCGCAAATGCGGGAATGCCCTGAATGCGGAACTGACGGGCGATGTCCTGCTGCTCGTCGGTGTTCACCTTGACCAGAATCGCCGTGCCTGCGGCCAGGGCAGCGGCTTTGGCAAACTCCGGAGCCATCATCTGGCAGGGACCGCACCAGGGAGCCCAGAAGTCGATGACGACCGGCAGCGTGCTGCCAGACACCAGCGCGGCAAAGCTGGCCGGGCTGTCGATCTCCACCGGCACTGAGATGTGGGGCAGATCCGCCTTGCACGAGCCGCAGCGGCCCTGCTGGGCAGCTTTGGCGTAGGCGATGCGGTTGGCGGTGCCGCAGGCGGGACAGGGCAGAATGACGCCGCGCTCGTCGGCTGAGAAATGGGTGCTCATAAATGACAAAATCGAGTTGGTGTTTGATATTGCATATACGCATACACGCATATAGCGGTCATGCAACACAACAACCTTGCACAAGATCATGAGCCGACATCTTCTCATTCTCGGCGGAGGCACCGCCGGCACCATCATGGCGAACAGCCTGCGCAGGCGGCTGCCCGCATCTGACTGGAGCATCACGGTGGTGGACCGTTCGGACCGGCACCTCTACCAGCCAGGCCTGCTCTTTCTGCCCTTCGGCCAGTATGAGGAGAGCGACATCATCCGCAGCACCCGCGATTTCATCCCGCAGGGGGTGGAATTCATGCAGGCGGAGGTGGATCAAATCCTTCCCGAAGATCATGCCGTGACGGTCAAGGACGGGCGCACTCTGAAGTATGACCTGCTCATCATCGCCACCGGCTGCCGCACCGCACCGGAAGAAACCGCCGGCATGCTGGGCCCGAAGTGGCGCGTGAACGTGCACGACTTCTACACGCTGGACGGCTCACGGGCGCTGCGTGAGAAGCTCAAGACTTTCCCCGGCGGGCGAGTGGTGGTGCACATCAACGAGATGCCCATCAAATGCCCCGTGGCCCCGCTGGAGTTCACCTTCTTGGCAGACACCTTTTTCCGCGAGCGCGGCATCCGCGACAAGGTCACGCTCACCTACGTGACACCGCTGTCTGGAGCCTTCACCAAGCCCAAGGCCTCCAAGAAGCTGGGCCACCTGCTGGGAGACAAGGGCATCGAGCTGGTCACCGAATTCGTGGCGGAAAAGGTCGATCAGGAAAACAACAAGCTCGTCTGCTTTGACGGCCGCGAGGTGCCCTACGATCTCCTCGTCACCACGCCCACCAACATGGGAGACCAAGCCGTGCGCCGCTCCGCGCTGGGAGACGACCTCGACTTCATCGCCACGAACAAGCACACGCTGCAGTCCATCGAGTACAAGGACGTCTTCGTCATCGGAGATGCCACCAACCTCCCGGCTTCCAAGGCGGGCTCGGTGGCCCACTTTGAAAGCGAAACGCTGGCGGACAACATCCTGCGCCACATCGCCGGAGATCCTCTCAAGGAGGAGTTTGACGGCCACTCGAACTGCTTCATCGAGTCCGGCAACGGCAAGGCGCTGCTGATCGACTTCAACTATGACTATGAGCCGCACGAGGGCGGTTTCCCCTTCTCCTTTGGCCCCATGCGCCTGCTGGAGGAAAGCCGCATCAACCACTGGGGCAAGCTGGCCTTCCGCCACATCTACTGGAACGTGCTGCTGCGCGCCTGGCCACTGCCGGGCATCAGCCGGCAGAAAAAGAAACCCGTCGAATCTTGAAAATCATCCCGTACAACGATCATGAAAAAGAACATCGCAGGAACTGAAGTGGACGTGAACGAAGAGGGCTACCTCACCGACATGTCCCAATGGAACGAAGCCATCGCCGCCGCCATCGCAGCGGAGGAAGGTGTCGGCACGCTCACTGACGCCCATATGAAAGTGGTGCGTTACCTGCGCGAGCAGCAGGCCAAAGGCGCTGCGCTCACCATCCGCAGCATGGGAAAGAGCGGCGTGGTCACCACCAAGGAGCTCTACGATCTCTTTCCCGGCGGCCCGCTGAAAAAGGCCTCCAAGATCGCCGGCATCCCCAAGCCCGTCGGCTGTATTTAACCCATTCCCCATACCCGATTATGAGCACCCCTGACGACAAGCAACCCGTGAAGAAGATCTGCATCATTGTGAGCAAGGGCTCGCTGGATGGCATCTACCCGGCGCTGATCATGGCCAATGGCGCGCGCATGGAGGGCATCGAGGCCTCCCTGTTCTTCACCTTCTTCGGCCTCAACGGGCTGGCCAACAAGACGCTGGACCACCTGAAGGTCTCCACCGTGGGCAATGCCGCACTGAACATGGCCATGCCCATGCTCGGCCTGCCGATGACCATGCCCTTCCCCACCGTCATGGGCGCTATCCCCGGCGTGTCCGCCTTTGCCACCCACCTCATGAACAAGGAGATGGAGAAGCTGGACATCCCGCCCGTGCGCGAATTCCTGGAGCTCATCTCCGACTCCGGCGGCAAGATCTTCGCCTGCAAACTGGCCATGGACATGTTCAAGCTCAAAAAGGAAGACCTCATGGACCGCGTGGACGGCGTGCTGACCGTCGGCCAGTTCTACGAGGAGTCAGCGGGCGCAGGCACGCATATTCTGTTTACCTAACCCTCATCACCACTGCAGACTGGAGACCTCCGCGCGCTCCGCATTCCGGCTCTCTTTGACAATGTGGCCGTCGGAGAGGTGCAGCACGCGGTCGGCCATGGAAGCCATCGCCGCATTGTGGGTGATGACGATGGTCAGCGTGCCGAGTTCGCGGTTGATGCGCTCGATGGCCTCCAGCACGGTGATGCCGGTGGTCACATCCAACGCGCCAGTGGGTTCGTCACAGAGCAACACCTCGGGCTTTTTGGCGATGGCGCGGGCGATCGCCACGCGCTGCTGCTCGCCGCCGCTGAGCTGGGAGGGGAAGTGGTCCAGCCGGTGGCTCAGGCCCACGCGGTCCAGCGCGTCTTCCGGCTTCATGGGGTCCGGCGCGATGTCGGTGATCAGAGCCACGTTTTCACGGGCGGTGAGGCTGGGAATCAGGTTGTAAAATTGAAACACAAAGCCCACGCAGTTGCGGCGGAACTGCGTCAGCGTGCGCTCCCCGCCGCCGGAGAGGTCCCAGCCCTTGTAGCGCAGGCTGCCGGAAGTGGGGATATCCAGCCCGCCGAGAATGTTGAGCAGCGTGGACTTGCCGCTGCCGGAGGCCCCCAGCAGCACGGCCAGCTCCCCGGTGTGAAAGTCCAGGTCCACCCCCTGCAGCGCCACCACATCGAGGTCTCCCGTATGGTAAACTTTGCGCAGCCCCCGGGCTGCAAAGATGGGCAGTGGGCTGGCTGGGCTGGGGCTGGTCTGCTGGGCGGCGGGGTGCATTCCTGCTACCTTGCATGGACAAAGCGATTCTGCCAACACGATGATCGGTGGTTGCGTCCTGCGCTCATCGCGCAAGATTGACCGATGCCCATTTTGGTCAGCGACGAAACCCCAGACATACACACGTCAAGGGTACAACTCCCCACACGTGAACGCAGCTGCGGGCGCACCCTGGTCATTGGAGACATCCATGGCTGCTCCACAGCGCTCGACCTCATGCTTCAGGAGCTGGCACCTCAGAGCAATGACGTGGTCGTCACACTGGGAGACTATGTGGACCGCGGCCCGGACACACGCGGTGTGCTGCATCTCCTGCTGGAGCTGGAAAAGCAGGTGCAGCTCGTGCCACTGGTCGGGAACCATGAAATCCTCATGCTGGATGCGCGCAGCAGCATGCTGGACCCCGGCTCCTGGTATGGCGTCGGCGGCAGGCAGACCATGCAGTCCTACGGCAGCATGGATGTGCCGGACTGGAGCGCCATCCCGCAGGAGCACTGGGATTTCCTCAGCCAGCGTCTGCAGCGCTGGCACATGAACGAGACCCACATCTTTGCCCATGCGAATGTGAACGCCATGCTGCCCATGCCAGACCAGAGCGACGACTGGCTCTTCTGGCGGCGCTTTGACGACTCCCACCCGCATTTTTCCGGCAAAACCCTGGTGTGCGGCCATACCGCCCAAAAGAGCGGCCTCCCCCTCATCCTCCCCAGCCGCATCTGCATCGACACCTGGGCCTACGGGGAGGGCTGGCTCACCTCGATCGACACAAGCACGGAAACCGTGCTGCAGACCAATCAGCGCGGGGAAACCCGCCGCTACAGCTTCGACGAAGTGCGCATGCTCACCGAAAAAGCGTGACCTCCCCCGCCATGAATCGTGCGCGCTGGCTTCTTTCTGCTGCTGCTCTCTTCGCGCTCTGGCTCATCGGTGCCCTGGTGTGCCTGCCCCTTTTGCAGCGCGATCTCGAAACGGCCGCGCTGGATGCGCTCTCCCGGCAGCCCGCCCTGCACAGGCGGCTGGACGGACTCCACCTGGAGTTTGCGGGCCAGCAGGCGCGTCTCGCTGGCAGCGTCCGCACGCAGCAGGACCGAAGCCTGATCGAAAGCACGTTGCGCGAGCAGGTGCGCCTGCCAGCCCCCTTTTCAGCCGGGCTCGGCCGTCAGCTCAATCCCGTCAGCTCCGTGCATAGCGAAATCGAAGTCATCCCCAGCCAGCCGGGCTGGGTTCTGCTGGCTGCAGACGGGGCGCGCGCACGCCTGCTGGGCACCGCAGCCAATGCCTACGAGGCGCGCGACCTCTCGCACAGCATTCAGGAGACTTGGAGCACCCGCGGCGGCGTGAGCGAAGGCCTTCCCGGCACCGACCCTGAACACCACGACGAAGCCGCCAGCGTGGCCACAACGCTGCGCACGCTCCCCTCCCCCCAGTCCAGCGCCCAGGCTTATCTGGCACGTATCGGCCAGTCCTGGCGTGAGCTGGCACTGCACCAGTCTGACACCGCGCTCTTTGCGGAAGCGCACGCCCAGGGCGTCAGCGAGGCCGAATGGCAGGATCAGGTTCTGCCCGCCCTGCGCGTTCTTCGTGCCGCCCAGGAGCGGCAGCAGAGCACCGAGCGCGAGCGCGCACGCCTGGCAGGCCTGCCCCCGGGCCACCTCTTCATAGCCGTGCGTGACCAGCAGATCATCCTCTGCGGCGAAGTGGGCACACCCGCCATGAAGCAGGCGGTTCTGGAAGAGGCGCTCAAAGCCTTCGCCCCGCGCCGCCTGCATGACGAGATCCGTGTCAGCCCCACGCGACGTCCCAGCGGCGATTTCGGCCCCATCACCACCGCGCTGCTTCCGGAAAAAGGCAGGTCTGGAGGCAAATCCTGCTTTCTCAGCATCAGCGGAGATGCCTGGAAGCCCGTGGACTGGCAGGTAGCCCCCCGTGAGCAGTCATGGAAGGACAGCCTGCCAGCAGGCCTCGACGCCAGGCTGCTGCAAAATGACAGCGCCCTGCTCAGCAGCTGGCTGCACGGGGATGACACGCTTTCCCCAGCCTCATCTCAACCCACCGCCCCCGCGTTCATCTCCCTCACCCTCTTCGGCAGCCGCGCGATCCTCTGCGGGCAGGTGGCGGAGGAGGCGGTGCGCGCCCAGCTCATCGCCGCAGTGCGTCAGGCCTATGGCTCGAAGTTCCTGGTCATCAGCGACCATCTCCACGTTCAGGCAGACTGCGCGCCTTCAGGCGGCATCCAGCACACTCTCAAAAGCCTGCCCACACCGCCTGCCCAAAACACCGCTGCCGTTCTGGCCATTGCCAGACCGGGCAGCACCTGGACCCGCATCCCGGTGACGCACGACCTTGTCGAGGCAGGCGGCCTGGCCAGGTCAGGCCTGCTCCCTGCGGGCCTGCCCGCCGCCGCCGTTGAAGATCTTTCGGCCGAAGCCATCGAGCAGCTTCGCCAGCACCTGCAAACTCCTGCATTCCCCTGATGTCCTCCCTCCTCTGGCTGCTGCTCTATCTTGCCCCTCTGCTCGGCCTCACCGCCGCCCTTTTCGCATGGCTCGGCTGGCATTGGCGTGGCACTGACATGCAGAAGCGCATCGACGCGCTGGCCACACAGGTCAGCACCGCAGAGGCAGCCCTGCGCGAAGCTGAAAGTGCACATGCCGCCGTGCTCGAAAAAGCCGCCACAGTCCAGCCGCCCCCTCCGCAGGATGGCAGGGCAGCGGCAGAGCTCCAGGCCCTGCGGGCAGATTTGAAATGCGCCCGTGACGAAGCGCACCTCCGCCAGGAAGAGGCCGCCAAAGCGCACGAAGCCACGCTGGCTTTGGAAAAGGAGATGCACCGGCTGCTCGCAGAGCTGGAGCAGCTGCGCGCCGCGCACGCCTCAGTCCAGGCAGAGCTCTCCCTCCTGCAGAGCACCCCGGCTGCTGCAGAACAACCGGAGGCTGCCCCCGCCAAACCCAAACGCAAACGCAGTACCACGGCGAAGGCCCAGCACCCCGCCGTCACGCTCCACGAAAAAATCGCCTCCCTCGAAAGCCAGCTCCTCGCACAGCAGTCAGACCTCGCCGCTTTGACCCAGGAACGCGACGGCTGGCAGCAGCGCATCAGCCAGCTCGAAGCCGGACCCCAGTCCGATCCCGCAGGTCTTGGCCTGGCCCGCCGCAGTCTTGCCGACACTCAGAAGCGCCTGGCAGCCGCCACTGCGAAGCTGGGCCAGCTCCAAAACCAAACACGTGTGCTCCAGCACGTGCAGGAAACCAGCACCGCGCTAGCCGATGTGTCTGACGACGACCTGACTCAGATCAAGGGCATCAAAAAAATCATCAGCGACCAGCTCCGTGCCCACGGCATCCGCACCTGGCGGCAGATCGCTCTGTGGGACGAGAATGAGCGGCGCGCATTCAGCGAGCTGCTGGCCTTCAAAAATCGCGCCACGCGCGAGCAGTGGCAGGAGCAGGCCCGCGCCCTGCATGAAGCCGCCCATGGCCCCCTGCCTTGATATTTCCCCCCCGCCGCATGTCCAAAGTCACGCGTCTCTGCTCCCTGCTTGTCTCCCTGGCCCTCGCCTCCTGCGTCTCCACGGGCACCCTGGCCGAGCATCAGGAAAAAGCCCGCCGTCTCAGCCACGATCTCCAGCAGCTCTCTCCCTCGGTGGATGCACGCGAGGCAGACCGGCTGGCGACCACCGCCATCGAGGAATCCGCCAAGCTCGCAGCGGATTTCAAACCTTTCATCCACCCATGGATGAACAACGGCCTCGTCAACGTGGGCCTGCGCAAGCGTGGCCTGTGCTACCAGTGGCGGGATGATCTCTTCCCCCATCTCTTCCACCTGAAGCTGAAAACCTTGGACCTGCATCTCAGCGCCTCCAAGCGTGACACCTGGCAGGAGCATCACGGCATCGTCGTCACCGCCAAAGGCCAGCGTTTTGAGGATGGCCTCGTCATCGACCCCTGGCGCCATGGCGGCCGCTTGTGGTGGGGCCTGCTGAAGAATGACAAAAGCCACCCCTGGAAGCCCCTTCCCTGGGAGCTCACCCCCATGGTGCTGCGCCCCCTGCTCATGCCGCATCTCTACCCCGCCCGCTGACCCGCCTCACACCCGCGCCTTGGAGGTCACCACGGCGTAGGAGCGCGAGACAAAGTTCCAGTTCACCACATTCCACCACGCCTCGATGTATTTCCTGCGGTCGTTCCGGTACTTCAGGTAGTAGGAGTGCTCCCACAGGTCGAGGCATAAAATGAACCTCCCCTGCTCCTCAGGCCTCACGAAATCGCTCATCAGCGGATTGTCTTCGTTCCTCGTCATGGAGATGACCAGCCTGCCATCCGGGCGGTACACCAGAAAGGCCCAGCCGGAGCCAAAGTGCTTCATCGCAGCCTCCGTGAAGGCCTTTTTGAATTCGCCGATGCCGCCAAACTCACGCACGATCGCCTCGGCCACCTTGCCTTCCGGGCCTGCGGGCCCGGAGCCGGCAGGCGCGAGAAAGCGCCAGAAGGCGGTGTGGTTGATGTGCGCCCCGCCATACATTCTCAGATCCTTCTGATTCTCGGCAGAGAGCGTTTCCGGAGGCCCTCCCATCCTCACCACGTTGCGCCTTGGATTCACTGGCAGCACCAGACGGCGGATGTTGGGCATCAGGGTGCTCACGTTGCCCACGCTCAGATTCAGCGGCTGCAATGTTGCGGTCAGCTTGTCGAGAATTTCGGAGTGATGTCGGCCGTGGTGCAGCTTCAGGGTCGTTGCATCGAGATGCGGCTCCAGCGCATCAAAATCAAACGCCAGCGGCTCCAGCTTGAGCGGCACTCCCAGCGGGGCGATCACCTCCTCCTCGGCGGCAAAAAATGCCCCGGTCACGGCTGCAAAGCCGGTCGAAACAAAAGCCCGACGCGTTAACGCTGATTTTCTCATGTCGGATTAAAGAAATACTTCAATCCCACCTTGGCAGGCAAGCAAGAATCACGCCCCGTCGCGTGCAGGCGTTCACGGTTTGTCCTTCTTCACGGCCGGCGGTGGCGTCACCTTGATTCCCGCCGCCTCCATCACGAGCCGCTGAAAGGCGTCCTTCGGCTTGCCGCTGTCTGGCACCAGAACGTTCTGCACCATGTACACGGTGACGATGCCGCTTTGAGGATCGATGCAGCCATTGGTGGCAAAGGCACCGCCATGGCCGTGGCTGCCCACGGGCATCTGCGAGTTCACACGCTGCGTCTCGGTGTTCACCTGCCAGCCGCAGGCGTAGTTCAGCTGCCTGCCACCGGCGCTCACCGGTGTGGTCATGTCCTTCACGGATTTCTCACTGATGATGCGCACCCCGTCCAGTTCGCCACCGTTGCCGATCATGGAGTAAAAGCGCCCCATGTCCGCCGCGGTGGAAAACAGGCCCCCGGAGGGCTCCACCATGTGCGTCACGCTCGCGTCGCTGGTCACAAAGGGGTTGTACCCCGGCACCAGCTCATGCGTCTCGTCATCCATCTTGTACGTGCGGGCGATTCGGGCGCGGTGCACGTCATCCGGATTGAACATCGTGTCCTTCATGCCCAGGGGCGTGAAGATTTTCGCCTGCAAAAACGCATCATACTTCATGCCTGAAACGACTTCGATGATCCGCCCGGCCACCGTGGGCCCAAACCCGTACTCGTACGCACTGCCTGGCTGAAAGGCCAGCGGCGTCTTCAGCAGCGAGGCCACATACGCCTTCAGTGAGATGGCTCCGTCTGAAGGCGCACGACGTGGAAAGGCAATGCCCGCCGTGTGGCTCAGCAGCATGCGCAGCGTGATGGGCTTTTCCGGCGCGCTGCCATCGGCCAGCTTCACCTTGCCCAGCTCCGGCAGCCACTTCGACGCAGGCTCGTCCAGCGAGAGCTTGCCCTCATCCACCAGCACCATCACCGCCGTGCCGTTGATGGATTTGGTCATCGACGCGATCCAGAACAGCGCATCCTTTTCCATCGCGCGCCCCTTGGCCACATCGGCCATGCCAGCGGCATCGTGGTGCACCACCCTGCCCTTCTCCATCACCAGGGTCACGATGCCCGCCGCCTGCTTCGCCTTGACCGCCGCCTCCATCGCAGGATGGATGGCCGCCAGCCTGGCCTCATCCAGCGCAGGCAGGAGAGCAGGAAACAAGAGGAAGGAAGAGAGCGCAGTGCAAAGGAGTCGGTGCATCGCCAAACAACGCGCCTGCTCCGCCACATCTACCCACGATTTGAAAAGCGCACCTCACGCAGCCCTGCGGCTGCCCGGCCTTCTCCTGCGCCCCCCCAGCAGCCACGCGCCACCCAGCAGCACCAGCGCAGCGCCTGCCGGTTCGGGTACGAGCGCGAAATCATTCGCCAGCACGTAGTTCGCCACATTGGACCCGATGGTCTTTCCGTCGGTCACGGATGTCATGAACTGCGTGCCTCCATAGACGCCCGCCATTCCGGCCTCGTTCGCAGCCTGGCTGAAGCTGGTGAAGTTGCGCGTCAGGTCGATGCTGCCGTCCCCGTTGATGTCGCTGCCCAGGCTGAACGCGACATTGTCCCCCAGGTAAGACGCCAGCACCACGGCTGCGGCTTCGCTGATCGTGGCCCCCAGCGAGACATACTCCGGCAGCGATGGCGAGGAAATCAGCGGCGCCCAGAATGAATCGACATCCGTGCTCGCATTGCCGTCGATGTCACCGTTGGCGATGGCCGTTTCAGGCCGCCAGAACTGCTGGTCATAGATCGTGGCCATCGCGACGGTGCTCGCATCCGCCATCGCCACGTTCAGCGTGGCCAGCAGGCGTGCTGTATCGGCGGTGCTCAGCCCGGCCGCGGTGGCCGCAGTTTGGGCGATCTGATTCCACATGCCCGTCATCTTCACCGTGCCGTCTCCGGCTGCCCAAAAGTATGCCTGGCTGGTCTGGTCCAGGGTGCGCGTCGCGCTGAAAGCAGCGCCGAGGTCCTTCACCTGATTGTAGTCCGCCACATACTGGCTGGACTGCAAATAAGAGGTGATGGAGCCTCCCGGCAGCGTGGTCATATATGCGCCAGTGCCAGGGATCGCAAAGGTCCCCACACTGCCCCAGCCCGGCAGCAGCGCCCCGGCGGTGGAAGTCTGCTGCCAGTATCCGATGGTGCCCACAGGCGTGTACGGCGTGGTGGAGGCGTCGCCTGCGCCGTCTGCCGAGCGTGCGCTCAGCAGGTTGTTGGCGATGGTGACTCCCCACGCGATGCCGTCGGTCTTGGCCTGACTGTTGGCAATCCCGCTGAGCTGGGAGTTGTAAAGCGACGTGAAATCCGTGCTGCCCCCCGAGTAGAGGTACTGCATCACGGTGTTCGCCGCCGCGATCATCGCCGCCTGCGAGTCGGCGCCCGCCGGTCCCGCCCCCGGGGCGGGATAGGCCCCGTAGCCGTAGGTGTAGTAGGTGCCTTCGAGGCTTTGATTCGCGTTGAAGATGGACGCCTGCAGGATCGCCAGATCATGCGCTATCTGCGGCGACTCCACCCCTGTCATCTGACTCAGCGCCAAAGCATTCCAGTCAGACACAATGTCCCCACGCACCGCCGGGACCGCCATCAAAAGCAGTCCCAGGGCTGCTATCGCGCTGGAAACTGGGGGGCGAAAACGCAACATCGGCTAATAGAACATCTAAGTTTACTATAATTTTTATAATTTCACAACGCCTTTTTAGCCTTTCCCATCCCCGCCCACCCCGCCTGCATGTGCGTGAGGCTATGGGATTGAGGATCAAAGGCAAAAATTGCAGCTGCAGCGCGTCGCAGCCGGGCAGACCGCAAGGCAAGCTGGTGGCCGCCACGCGGCAGCAACGCGGGGGCGCTAGAGGGGGCCACGCACAGCCCCCCGCCCTCCCCCATCCCCCAATAACCGCAAACCACAGTCAACTCCCTCCCCACTTCCCCTTGACCTTCGGCGCGCCACCCCGACAATCCCCACATCACGACAGGGGCGTCCCGCCGCAGGGACTGAGACGGGCCTTCCTCGGCCCGAACCCTCCGAACCTGATGCGGGTCATGCCGCCGAAGGGAGTTCGCTCGGAGGTTCATCTCAGTCCATGCGCGCACAGCGCGTCCCCCAACAGAGAACCCTGAACCGAGAACCGCCTAACTTTCCCCCCATGATCGCCTCCACCGACTCCTTCGAGCCCCATTCCTCCGACCAGCTCCCCGCCTCCACCCGCGTCTACGTGCAGGGCCAGATCCACCCGGATGTGCAGGTGCCCATGCGCGAGATCGCCCTCTCCCCCACCAAGGACTTCAATGGGCGCATCATCCAGAATGAACCCGTGCGCGTCTATGACACCTCCGGCCCCTGGGGCGACCCCGCTTACAAAGGCACCGTGGAAGAAGGCCTCCCTGCCCTGCGCAAAAACTGGATCCTCGCCCGCAATGACGTGGAAGCCTACGAAGGCCGCGCCATCGAGCCGCGTGACAACGGCTACCTCACCGCCAACCACGCCGAATACGCCGCCGCCAAGCGCGAAGGCATCCTCAGCCCCCTGAAGGCCCCCATCAATGCCCAGCGCCAGCCCTTGAAGGCCAAGCCCGGCAAGGTGGTCACTCAGCTCGCCTACGCCCGCGCCGGCATCATCACCCCGGAGATGGAGTTCATCGCCATCCGCGAAAACATGAAGCGCGCCAAAATCGCCGACTTCACCACCGACATCGTCCGCAACGACCTCGACAAGCAGCACGTGGGCAGCGCCCAGGCGCAGACGGACTACACCCCCGGCATCTTCCGCCGCTTCCCCCAGCGCATCCCGAATGAGATCACGCCCGAGTTTGTGCGCAGCGAAGTCGCCGCCGGACGCGCCATCATTCCTGCCAACATCAACCACCCCGAGCTGGAGCCGATGATCATCGGCCGCAATTTCCTGGTGAAGATCAATGCCAACATCGGCAACAGCGCCGTGGCCTCCAGCATCGAGGAAGAGGTGGAAAAAATGCGCTGGGCCACCAAATGGGGCGGCGACACCGTGATGGACCTTTCCACCGGCAAGAACATCCACGCCACACGCGAGTGGATCCTGCGCAACAGCCCCGTGCCCATCGGCACCGTGCCCATCTATCAGGCCCTGGAAAAAGTGAACGGCAAGGCCGAGGACCTCACCTGGGAGCTCTTCCGCGACACGCTCATCGAGCAGGCGGAGCAGGGCGTCGATTACTTCACCATCCACGCCGGCGTGCTGCTGCGCTTTGTGCCCATGACGGCCTCCCGCATGACGGGCATCGTCTCCCGTGGCGGCAGCATCATGGCCAAGTGGTGCCTGGCCCACCACAAGGAAAACTTCCTCTACACCCACTGGGACGACATCTGCGACATAATGGCCGCCTACGATGTGAGCTTCTCCATCGGCGACGGCCTCCGCCCCGGCTCCATCGCCGATGCGAATGACAAGGCGCAGTTTGGCGAACTCGAAGTGCAGGGCGAGCTGACCAAGCGCGCCTGGGCCAAGGGCGTGCAGGTCATGAACGAAGGCCCCGGCCACGTGCCCATGCACATGATCGAGGAAAACATGGCCAAGCAGCTCGAGTGGTGCCACGAGGCCCCCTTCTACACCCTCGGGCCCCTCACCACCGACATCGCCCCCGGCTACGACCACATCACCAGCGGCATCGGCGCCGCCATGATCGGCTGGTACGGCTGCGCCATGCTCTGCTACGTCACCCCTAAGGAACACCTCGGCCTGCCCAACAAGGAAGACGTCAAAGTCGGCGTCATCACGTACAAGCTCGCCGCCCACGCCGCCGACCTCGCCAAAGGCCACCCCGGCGCCCAGTATCGCGACAACGCCCTCAGCAAAGCCCGCTTCGAGTTCCGCTGGGAAGACCAGTTCAATCTCAGCCTCGACCCCGTCACCGCCCGCTCCTTCCACGACGAAACCCTCCCCCAGGACGGCGCCAAGTCCGCCCACTTCTGCAGCATGTGCGGCCCGCATTTCTGCTCCATGAAGATCACCGAAGACGTCCGCAAGTACGCGGCGGAGCAGGCGATTTCCGAAGAGGAAGCGCTCGCCAAGGGGATGGCGGAGAAGAGCAAGGAGTTCGTGGAGAGCGGCGCTGAGGTTTACACCACGGCGTAATAGGTCCTATTCGACCTATTCTGAAATCCTCTCCCAGAATGGTGCCCTAAAAAGGGCGAAGCTTTTCAAGTAAACTTAAGACCATGCACTGAAACGAGCCACCCTGATGAACTACGATATGCACAGTTTTCATACTCAAATAAGCGATCTCACCAAAAAGGTGGAATCGTATATGGAACGATGTGGAGTAGTTCTCGGAGGAGTTCCTGATGAAGGATGGTATCCGACCAGTCCTGATTACTATTGGGACAAGCTGCCCGAACTTTTGAAAATCGAAGCGGAACAGCTTACCGAGGTTTTTTTGTCGTTATCGAAACCTCTTGCTCGCCTATGCAAGGCGTCTTTACTGGCTACAGACGCTGATCTGAAAGACTTGCTAGCTAGCGTTAAAACCATGCGCGCGGCCTTACATCTTCGCGATTACCGCTACTCGGAGCCGGATGCGATTCATGATGAAGGCGTCGTTCTTGGATTTCGCGCTGGCTCTCAAGAAGAACTCACTGCCCTTAGACCGCAGGATGCCTGGTCACGATTCTCTAAGTCGAATGCACAATTAATTCGCATTTTGCAGCTATGCGATACAGCAAGAAACGACGAAGGAACTCAGAAGCTTCAACAACAAGAAGCCAGCAGATACAAGCCCAATACGGCTTTTATAATGATGTGGATGGATAAAACCGAATCCTCGCTGGAAGATGTTAGAGATGCAGTGCAGGAAACCTTCGGTGAGTTCGATATTCGAGCGGTTAGAGCAGACGACATTGAGCACGACGGAGTAATTTCACAGCGAGTTCTTGAAGAAATCCGCACATCAGAGTTTCTGTTTGCAGATCTGACTGGCACTCGCCCAAACGTTTATTATGAAGTTGGATACGCTCACGCTTTGGGCAAACGAGTCATCCTCTTTCGGAAACGTGAAACGAAGTTGCACTTCGATTTAGCAGGCTACAACTGCCCCGAATATGAAAATCTGAGGGATTTAAAGGAGAAACTTCGCAAAAGACTTAGCAGCCTCACAAATAAGACTTCTAAAATTTAATGTGGAAAATCAACGGAACGCTCCAGAGAATGTCGGATGATCGTTGTCCGGTTTAATGTCCACAAGAGCGTTCATTTTTTTTGACTTACTAGAACACTGGCATTGCAAGGTAAGCACTTAATGCATCGGGACATGCCCCTTGAATTAGATCATACTGGCTGCCCAAAAAAGCAATTTCATTCTAACGGAAATAGAACTTCGAGAGAGGAATCGTACCGTTTAGCCAACCAAACTCGGCCTGCGAACGCTTGAAAAACGCAGAATAGTGGTCCTCGTCCAAGGTTGGAAAGAGAGTTTCGCTCAGATCCGGCAAAGACCATCTTGAATGATTCCGAAGTTCGAACGCCGCCACAATTCTTTCAGCAGCACGATTGGGTGACTGCCCCCAAGCAGTGGCAAAAAAATGAGCCTTTTGCGCCGCCGCACGAGGAGTGTGTAGATGCTGAGGGGCTATTTCCTTGTCAACAATCAGGTCATATTCAAACACTCCCATCAAAAATACAACGGGGCGCTCGGTAGCATCAAGGCGCGTAATAGTTGTGAACCCATTCGTGCAGACGTTAAATCTGTGCAACGCAAAAAATACTGCTATCTCGATGTCCGGTGTAAGGTCTAAACCTGTACTTGGAAAGCCATAATGCTGGGCAATTCCGAATGCCCACGATCGGAATAAGTAAGTACGTCGAAAATCGGAAAACGCCTGTTCGAGCTTTTGAACCGAATCAAGGCCGTAAATTTCACTCAATTGTAAGTGCCTCCGTTCAATGTGAATGTCAAGAAGGCCAAATAAAGCACTCGCGTAATCATCAACATTTAATTTTAACCGGAGTGCCGAAGGTAGTAGTGAGGGCTCCATCACGACATCAGAGCCGTAAAGTTTAAGCCTGTCAGATTTAGTCCGGGAAGAGTCCAGGGTATACAATTGATTCTGCCCCCTCCACATACCCTTAATGGAAGAATCCATTGAATATGAACTCTTAGCAAAAGAGAGGAGATGCTCATATGAATCCATGGCAATAATGGGAATCCTGCGATAAGGAACCCTGAGGAATTTCCCAGTTCCCAAGTGATCCAAAGGTCCCTTTGTAAAGCTCTCAGTTTGTCCATACACGGCGGCACCTTCTTTAACTTGGCAAGTCCACATCCGACCATAAAAGGGATCGAAATAATTCTCGGCATCCTTAGTGGGATCGAAGTATTCATGACATGCAAACACTGAAACCCTGTTTTGCACAGGATCGACATTATCAATGTGCGGAATCGGAAAATTCATTTGTTCGTCAATTCTGCCGACAATTTATCATAAAGCTCTTTGCCGATTTTAATCAAAGGTTTTGGGAACGGAGGTGTCCCTATAATATTCACTGCGCGGAATGCCATGTCCAAATCTGCTCGCCCTTCGCTCAATCGAAGTCCAATTCTGAAGCCAAAGCAATAATAAGCAAGAGCATCTAACGTAGCGCGGAAAGCACCATCTCCATAATGACGATGAAAATCTTGTAACTCGTTTGTTTCACTATCTCTTCTGTCACCCAATAAATCATAATATCGAGATGCTTGCTCCCAGGATCCGAGCGCCGCATTGTGCAACATCTGGATGGGCTCATAGATCAACTCAATCATTGCCGGATGATCGTGTATCACTAGGGCTCGGACATTCTTCTGAGGCACCCAAGGTATTGCTATAGCAACATAATCTGCCCCTCCAACAGACACATCTGGTTTAAACCGCATTTCGGCAATTTTTTCTGCAACCTCTGGGGTTATGTTAGGATCAATTTGTTTCGCAAGGCACAACTGTTCTCGTGGACACTGATATGTTTTAATAAAGTATTCCAATATCTTCGTCAGGAACATTTGAGTTTTATCATTGTTATCAAACGTTAAAACGAGTGCGCCTCGTTGAGCCTCCCCAGATTGGCTTAGGACTTTCGCAGCTGAGCGGATTGCCTTTATCGTCGTCCATAGCGAAACCTGACCAAACAGCCGCAGTAAGACTGCTTCGGGAAAGTGGACGTTTGAGCTATTGATTTCGGCCATAACAAATTGATTTACAAAACCGCAATCTGAAATTTAGAAGCTTTTTACCTAATAAGCAATATTGAACACAGGACAAAAAATGCCAGACATTTTAGCCAATGCGCTGACAAACGGCCCCGCGTTCCCTCTCCCCCATGAACCTCCGCTTCCTCACCCTGGCCAGCCTTCTCACCGCCTCCACCTTCGCTGCTGATGCGCCGAAGCTGCCTTCCATTCCCGCAGAGCCGACGGCAAAGAAGAAGGAGCTGCTCTTTTCCGATGACTTTGAGCGGGCGGAGCTGGGGAAGGACGAGGGCTGGGCCATTGGGGTGCCGACGTTTTCGGTGGAGAATGGCACGAGGACTCTCTCCGCACGGCGGAGACAATTCACCTTTCCCGAAGCCGCCTGACCGCGCTACTCTGACGGAGCCATGCCCGCCAAGCCCAAGCCTCGCACGCTCGCTCCCAAACCCGCCGCCCCTGCCGCGCCGCTGCTTGCGGATCTGCGCGAACTCATCCTCACGGCCCGCGAAGCCGTTGCCCGGACCGTCAACGCAGGTCTGACGCTCCTCTATTGGGAGATCGGCACCCGCATTCGCCGGGACATTCTCCAAGAAAAGCGAGCCGAGTATGGCGAGCAGATTTTGTCCGCACTGAGTGCAAAATTGGAAGCGGAGTTTGGCCGTGGGTTTGGCGAGCGGAACCTGGCGCGGATGGTCCGTTTTGCCGAGGCATTCCCGGACCGGCAGATTTTGACATCACTGATGTCAAAATTGGGCTGGACGCATTTCCTTCACATCGTTCGCCTCGACGACCCGCTCCAACGCGACTTCTACGCCGAGATGTGCCGCATGGAAAACTGGAGCACGCGCACGCTGGAGCAGAAGATCAAGAGCATGCTCTACGAGCGCACGGCGATCTCGAAGAAGCCGGACAAGCTCATCAAGCAGGAACTCGCCGCCCTGCGCAGCGAGGACAAACTCACGCCCGATCTCGTCTTTCGCGATCCCTACATCCTCGACTTCCTCGGGCTGAAGGACACCTATGCCGAGAAGGATGTGGAGGCGGCGATCTTGCGCGAAGTGGAGAGCTTCATCCTCGAACTCGGCATCGGCTTTGCCTTCCTGGAGCGGCAGAAGCGGATGCAGATTGATGCCAAGGACTACTACCTCGATCTGCTGTTCTACCATCGGAAACTCAAGCGGCTCGTGGCGATTGATCTGAAGCTCGGCGACTTCGAAGCGGCGGACAAAGGACAGATGGAGCTGTATCTCGGCTGGCTGAAACGCCACGCCGTCGAGCCGGGCGAAGAAGCGCCGCTGGGCATGATCCTCTGCGCGGGCAAGAACGATGAGCACGTCGAGCTGCTCGAACTCGCCAGCAGCGGCATCCACGTGGCGACTTACTGGACCCAACTGCTGCCGAAGAAACAGCTCGAACGAAAGCTCCACCAAGCCGTCGTCCGCGCCCGGCAGCGTCTCACTTTGAGTGATGGCAAAGCTGGGAAGAAGACGACCCGCAAGGCTCAATAAGCTGCGAAACCACCGCGTTGCGTCTCCTCGTTGGAGGCTGGGTTCATGGGTTCAAAATCCGTTTTGAATCCGTGAACCTAAACCCCGGTGCGAGGAGCTGACTCGCTTCGCTCACCCTGTGTTAATCCCCACCAGCGAAGTAGGACTCAGGTTCATTTCAGGTTCACCATGGGTCAGGTTCAGGTTCACCATGGGTCAGGTTCAGGTTCACAGGGTCACGACTTATATATAGGTCGTGAACCTGTGACCCTGAGGGTCAAAATCCGTTTTGACCCCGGTTTGACCCTGTGACCCTGGGTCTTCATCTGCGCAGGTCGCGCGCAGCGGAGCCCGGCAACGTCCGGCCCGTCCTTTTCAGTCATGCGCTGACAAGCAGGCGGCAAGCCTTCCCTGGCTCCGAAGCCACGGCCATGGCGATGCCTCTCCCACAGCCTGATGGGAACCGAAACACAAGCGCTTCTTTTCATGTTAATCGCACTAAAATAAATATTTGACGCCGTTTTATTTCATGTTACCCAACTTAACATGAAAAAGAAAACCGCCGCCAAACCCCCGCGTGACTACCAGCAGACGGCCCGTGCCGAGGCGGCGGAGGCCAGCACCCGGCGAATTATTGAGGCCTTCCTCAAGCGCGCCGAAACGGAGTGGTTCGACAAGATCAAGCTCGATGACATTGCTGCCGATGCAGGCGTGACCGTGCAGACCGTGGTACGCAAGTTTGGCAGCAAGATGGGCCTGTTGGAAGTGGCGCACAAACACATGGGCGAGTCGGTCGCCGTGCGCCGCGTGGTGGTGCCCGGCGATTTGGACAGCGCCATCGATGCCCTGACGCGGGACTATGAAGATGTGGGTCCGCTGGTCCTGCGGCTGCTGGATCAGGAGCAGATGCACCCGGTCCTCAAGCCCACGCTGGATGTGGGCCGGCGGGGACACCGCGACTGGCTGCAGGAGACTTTTGCCGAACGGCTGAAGCCCCTGACGCCCGCACGCCGCGAGGCCACGCTGGATGCTCTCGTCGTCGCTGCGGACATCTACGTCTGGAAGCTGATACGCCTCGACATGGGGCGCTCCATCCCCGCCTACAAGCAGGTCGTCCGGCAGATGATTCTCGCCGCCCTCGAGCCGCGGTAAGCCCCGTCCATTCAAACCTGCAACACCATCCATCGCATGAGCACCGAACCCAAAAACATCCTGTTCACCACCTGGGAGGGCGGCGGGAATGTGCCGCCCGTCATCACCCTCGCCCGCAAACTGCGCGCACGCGGTCACCGCGTCCGCCTGATGAGCGACGAGGCCAGCCGCGAAGACGCTGCGGCGGCAGGGATAACCTTTCACGCGTGGCAGACCGCGCCGAACCGGGCTGACAAGACACCGGCGAGCTGCCCGCTGCGCGACTGGGAAGCCGCCAGTCCGCAGGAGGGCATCGGCCTCGCGTTGAGCAAGATCCTGTTTGGCCCGTCGCTCGATTACGCCCGTGACCTCGCCGCCGCGCTGGACCACGAACCGGCTGATCTGGTCGTGACCAGCGACATGCTGCCTGGCATCCTCGCCGCGTGCGAGAGCCGGGAGCAGCCGGTGGCCATCCTCTCCGCCAATCTGTGCCTGTATCCCTTGGAAGGAATGCCCACCTTCGGTCCGGGACTGCCGCCCCCACGCACGGCTGAAGAAGAGGCCCTGCACGCACAGATTCGCCAGGGCACGCTCGCGATGCTGGATGCCCACCTGGGCGCCCTGAATGACACCCGTGTCGCACTCGGACTCATGCCGATTGAAACCGTGCTGGAGCAGTTGGAAGTCGCGACGCGCTATCTCATTGCTTCGAGCCGGTCGTTCGATTTTCCCGTCGAAGAACTGCCCCAACAGATTCGCTACATCGGCCCGCAGCTCGATGAGCCCGCCTGGGCAAAGCCATGGCGCTCGCCATGGCCGGAGAACGATCCCCGTCCCCTCATCGCCGCATGTTTCAGCACGACCTATCAGGCCCACGAAGGCGTGCTGCAAAAAGTGATCGATGCCGCGGCGGAGCTTCCGGTGCGCGTGCTGGTGACGCTCGGGCAAGTGGCACCCGAGTCCGTGCGTCCGGCGGAAAACACCGTGGTCGTAGCGAGTGCACCGCACAATGCCGTCATGCAGCAGGCGGCGGTGGTCGTCACCCACGGCGGTCACGGCACGGTGATGCGAGCCCTGAGCCATCATCGCCCCATGCTGGTCATTCCGCACGGTCGCGATCAGGATGAAAATGCCGTGCGCGTCGTGGAGCACGGCGCGGGACTGCGAATGAGCGCCAGCAGCAGCATCGAGGAAATCCGCAGCGCCTTGAGCCGCTTGATCACCGAGCCTGCATTCACCGAAGCCGCCCGTCGTCTGGGCACGGCCATCGCTGTGGAAGCGGAAAGCGTCGACGCGATCGCAGAGCTTGAGGCTCTGGCAGAGCAGGCTGCCTGCTGCGCTTGTTAACTTTCCCATGCATCCCTCGTCTCATCACCTTCCCTTTCCATGAATACCTTGTCATTCACCAAGCCCCATCATAGCCGTCTGTTTTACTCGGCGGCTTCCCTCGCCCTGCTGGTGCTGACCTTTGTCGGCTTCCGTCTGTTTTACCTGAACATGCAGGCATTCCCCGGGCGTCCGTTGACGCCGCCCATCCGCACGCTGCTTATCGTGCATGGCACATTGATGACCGCCTGGATGCTGCTGTCCGTGGTGCAGCCGCTGCTCGTTGTCTCCGGCCGCAAGCGCGTGCACATGACACTCGGCCTGTTCGGCACGGCCCTGGCCGCAGCCATCGTCGTCACCGGCTGTCTCGTCGCCGTGAATGCCGCGCGGGTCAATCCCCCCGACCTGAAGATTTTTGGCCTCACGCCCAAGGAGTTTCTGACCGTGCCTCTGAGCAGCATCGTCGCTTTTGGCGCCTTCGTGGTGGTCGGCATCAGGTATCGCCGGCGTCCCGAGGTGCATCGTCCGATGATGTTCATGGCGTCCCTGGCCATTGTTTCCGCAGCATTGGGGCGCATGCCCGCACTCAACGGCTGGTACGCGGGAACGTGGATGGAAGCATGCTTCAGCGCCTTCCTCACCACCCTGCTGCTGGGGGCGGCCATGTTCGGCATCAAATGCGCGCTGGAAGGCCGCATCGACCGCTGGTTTGCCGGTGCCTTGGGAGCTCACGCGGTCATTTGTGTGTCGTCAGCGCTCATCGCGAAGACAGATGCCTGGGTTCAGCTCGCCACCATCCTCATGCAGTAAAGGAACGGGATCAGGGGGCAACATTCTGACAAATGATCGAGAGAGCGGCGTTTCATCCCCCCATGAAATTCCGCCTTCTCGCGCCCCTCCTGCTCATCACCGCCTCCACCTTCGCTGCGGATGCGCCGAAGCTGCCTCCGATCCCCGCAGAGCCGACGGCGAAGAAGAAAGAGCTGCTTTTCTCCGATGACTTCGAGCGGGCGGAGCTGGGCAAGGACAAGGGCTGGGCCATCGTGGTGCCGAAGTTTTCCGTGGAGAACGGCGAGCTGAAGGGCACACAGATGCGCTTTGATGCGCCAGCAAAGGATGGGAAGGCGGCGGTGAAAGGGCATCAGGCGGTGATCGGCAATGACATCCCGACGAAGAACAGCGTGATCGAGTTCCGCTTCCGGCTCGGCGGGGCGCAGTCGGTGACGGCGGAGTTTGACGACCGGAATTTCAACGGCTCGCACTACGGGCACCTGTGCATGGCGCGCATCGCGGCGGACAAGATCATCCTCGTGGATCAGAAGGGCCTGGCCGTGGCCCGCCCCGAAGGCGCTACCGGAGAGCCGCCGACGCCTAAGGGCCGCAAAAACGTCTCTTTCCCGCTCAGCCTCGATCCTGAGGCCTGGCACAGCTTCATGCTCGAAACCGTGGGCGACACAATGCGCGCCTCCATCGACGGCAAGCCCGTGGCGTTTTTGCAGTCCCCCGGCATCGCCCACCCGACGAAGTCCAAGGTCGAGTTCGGCTGCATGGGCAAGGGCGGGTGCTTGGATAATCTGAAGATCTGGAACGCGGAGGCGGTGCGATGATGTGAACGTTCACAACGCGAATGGGCAGGAATGATGATTTCTGGATTCGCGATCATTCGCACACATTCGCGTTTGAAGACTCTGAACCGACGAGCCCATAAGATCTCAAGGCTCGGCTGCCTATGCGGAACGAAGCATCGGGCCATGGGTTTCGCACGTGGCAGCACACGCAGGCAAACAATAGGTCGATGCCCCAGCTTGGCACGTCGGCCCAGGCTTCATTAGCGCTGGCATCCACATCTTTTTAAAGAATCGAGCAGCGCTTTTCACCGCCGTTTTTTAGCACGATCATTTTTGAGCCACTTATTGGAAGCGAGTGTCAAAGCATTCACTCAACCCCCAACCCAAAACAACAACCATGAAACGCGCACTCTTGCTACTGTCCGTGACCGGTCTCTTCGCCAGCCTGTCCTCCTGTGCCCATCCTCCGCGCATCCAGTGGGTTCACACCGGAACGGTGCTCCAGTCCTCACCCGGCGTCACCGGCCCGCTCTACATGATCAATGGCGTGGCTTTGCAGCAGTACAGCCCGAAGCTCTACACACCGTTCCAGTACGACCATCGCAGCATGGCCGACAACAGCTTCTACCAAGCCCAGGCCCTGCGGCACTCCGCGAGAAAAGGCTCAGTTCACATGGGGCCTTTGACCTGGCAGGCCGCCGAGAATGCCGCTCCCACCTCCCATCCCTATGAGGTGAGACGGGCAGGTATGGTGATGTCATCGACCAAGGGCATGCACTGAATGACCACGGCCTGCATCTCGGATCTCCGCCATGCACGGACGTGGCGGGATCTGAGCTCAGGCCAGCACAAGCTTTCCCCGGGCATGCGCCGCGATGCAGCGGCGCTCCTCGGGCCAGAAAATCGAGACCCTGCATCTGATTGGTCTTCCGGTTTAATCAGCGTGTGAAGGACAGCGCAGCTCGGTCAAGGTGGTTACCTCCCTGCCCTGCGCCGCCACAGTTCACGCGCCAAAGATCCCCCCGTTCCTTTCCACGGACAGCAAGGCCAGAAAGCCGGCGGGTGCTACACCACGGCGGGCTCCGCGCATCGGCCGTAGCGCCTGCTGTCCCACGAGGAGCCCCCTTTGGGAGCAGCGCACACGGTACACCTGATGCCCCCCTCAGGCCCTGCTCACACATCCTGGCGATCAAACGCGCCTCTGAAAGCAACTGGGCACACACACCAGCCCAGAGCGCTGCCATCGTTCATGCCGTGGCGGCTCGCCAGCGGCCGGGCATCCCTTTTCCAGCCAAAACCTCAATATGGCCGAGTCCATTTCGGCTGCAGGCGGAAAATGTACCTGCACAGCGCACCTACCAAAGATAACCTTGAAGCCTATCAACCATAAGCCATAGGGGAGGTATATTCTCCGATCCAGTGCTCCCGCCCGATGCCTCGCCCATGACAGCGCAGACAGACTCCTCCCCCGCCCCATCCTTCAGCTACCGCCCGGACGTGGACGGGCTGCGGGCGCTGGCGGTGCTGCCAGTGCTGCTGTTTCACGCGGGGCTGGGCTGCAGGGGCGGCTTTGTGGGGGTGGATGTCTTCTTTGTCATCTCCGGGTATGTCATCTCCTCCCTCATCCTGCGGGAGATCTCTGCGGGCAGCTTCAGCATGCTGCAGTTTTGGGAGCGGCGCATCCGGCGCATCATGCCCGCGCTCACGTTCATGGTGGTGGCGGTGCTTGTGGCTGCGTGGCTCTTTTCCCTGCCAGAGGACTTTCTGCGCATCGGCAAATCCGTGCTGGCCCAGGCGCTGATGGGAGCGAACTTCTACTTCTGGAAAGACGGCAATTACTTCGATCTCGGCGCAGACACCAAGCCCCTGCTCCACACCTGGTCCCTTGCGGTGGAGGAGCAGTTTTACCTGCTCTTTCCGCTGCTGCTCACCTATCTGGTGCGCGCCCGCCCGGGCTCCTGGCAGCGCTGGCTTGGGGGCATCACACTCGGTTCCGTGGTGCTCTGCGTCGCCCTCAGCTACTCCTCGCACAATCAGCGCGCGGCCTTCTACCTGCTGCCGGCTCGTGCATGGGAACTGCTCCTCGGCGTGCTGCTGGCCGTTTATCGCGGTCGTTTCCCGGCAGGCAG
Organism: Prosthecobacter fluviatilis; assembly: GCF_055388355.1. Lineage (NCBI taxonomy): Bacteria > Pseudomonadati > Verrucomicrobiota > Verrucomicrobiia > Verrucomicrobiales > Verrucomicrobiaceae > Prosthecobacter > Prosthecobacter fluviatilis. Next base: position 5,699,979 of record NZ_AP043782.1, on the reverse strand, counting down.
GCTGGTGCGGGAGACAGCCGGCGTGCTCGGCCTGGCGCTCATCGGCCTGGCGGTGCTGGGGTATGATGAAACCACACGCTTCCCCGGGGTAGCCGCACTGGTCCCCTGCCTCGGGGCAGGTCTCGTCATTGCCTCCAGCGATGCCCGGCTTTCGCTGGCGGGGCGGCTGCTTTCGTGGCGGCCCTTTGTCTTCATCGGCCTGGTGTCCTACCCGCTGTACCTCTGGCATTGGCCGCTGCTGGTTTTTGCGAAGTATCTCTCGGTCTACGAGCTCACCACCGTCGCACGCGTCGGCCTTCTGCTGGCCAGCTTCGTCCTGGCCGTGATTTCATGGAAATGCATCGAGACCCCATTCCGCCAGCGGCGCTGGCTCAGCGAGAGGCGGCAGATCTTCACCTTTGGCGGAGCCGTCACCTGCGTGTTCATCGCCTCCGCGCTCATGGTCTCTGCGCTGAAAGGCATCCCCTCGCGCTACCCTGCCAGCGCGCTGGCCTACGCCGCCAGCCGGAACAGCCATGGCTTCCGCGAGGTCATCAGCACGGACAACGCGCTGGCTGGAAACTTCACCGAACTCGGCTCTGCCGGGCGCGCACAGCCCATCCACGTCCTCGTCTGGGGCGACAGCCACGCCATGGCCATCACCCCGGCCATCGACAAACTCTGCCGCGAGCATCAGCGGCGCGGCGTTCTGGCCGGCTTTCACTCCACACCACCCGTCCTAGACTACATTACTCCGCGCGAGTTCGGCCTCGGCCAGCTCGCGCCCAAAGTGGCCGCAAGCGTGGTGGCCTTTGCCGCCAGGGAGCACATTCCCCATGTCATCATGACAGCCAAATGGGACGCCTTTGCCGCCTCAGCCGAGTTTCGGGCGGATCTCATCGCCACCGTCCGTGCGCTCATGTCTGCCGGCTCGCAAGTGCTCCTGCTCAGAGACGTGCCAGCACCTGGCTTTGACGTCCCCCGCATTGCAGCCCTGACCACCCTGCGCGGCGGAGACATCCACTCCCTCGGCCTCAGCAAAGAAAAGCACCAGCAGGCACATGCCGCCCTGGAACCCACCTTTGCGGAACTCACCCGCATGGGAGCCACCGTCATCGATCCCGCCGATCTCTTTCTCAATCCTCACGGCATCTATGGAGTCCTGAAAAACGACCAGATCCTCTACTACGACAGCCACCACCTCACCCGCGAAGGCGCGGCACTCCTCAGTCCACTGTTCGAGCCGGTGTTTGCAGAAAAGTGACCCTCCACGGGCAACGCTCCCCGTCATTCCAAATACAGCACGCGCAGGGCCTACCGGCCATGGCGCAGAGCCTTACTCCAGCCCGCCCCCATTCCGGCGCATGCAGGATATGGCGGAATTTATTCCGCCCTTAGGTCACTGATTCATAGTCACCTGCGTGACTCAGCACTTGTGCAGCGTCCATTCCATGCTTCTTAAGCCTCATCGCCATGAATGGACCTCAGCCTCCACCCCCGTCTGAATACTTCTTCGAACGGTATCCCTGGAACAACAGGCACGTGCTGTTTTGCATTGCCCTGCTGATGGCCTGCAGCGACTTCCTGGCGGGCCCCATCATATTCTTCCCTTTCCTGTTTGTGATCCCCGTCGCGCTCATGGCGTGGAACTGCGGCCTCCGCACCGCCCTCTGGCTGGGGGCCATCCTGTGCATCATCCGGTTCAGCATCCAGTGTGCCTGGGGCATCCCTTACACGCTGCCCGTGGCCATCATCAATGCCCTCATCCGGCTCGCCATCCTGTTCTTCATCACCTTCCTGTGCGGCAAACTCTCTGAGCAAACCCAGGCCCTGCGCGCCCGCGTGCGCACGCTGGAGGGCCTCCTGCCGACGTGCTCCTACTGCAAGGACATCCGGGACGAGAGCGGAGAATGGCAGCAGATTGAAGAATACGTCGCCTCCCACTCCGCAGCCCGGTTCACCCATGGCATCTGCCCGAAATGCGTCACCAAGCATTTCAGCAACGTCATGAACCTGGAGTCCCAGAAGACAGGCGCCGAGGGCACTCATTGACGAAGCACTCTGCGCGCAGGTGAGGCCCCCTAGGCCCAGACTCCCCACAAATGATCTGGCAGCATCGTCCAGCCCCAGTATCGTGACGCTCATGATCTGGCAGAAGCTCAAGGAGTTGTTTGGCGGCGGGGCCACGATGGCAGAAGTTTTCCGCCCGGAATGGATCGGGCTGCTGCAACAAAACATGCCCCTTTATACACGGCTTCCGGAGGAATTGCGGCTGCGGCTGCACCAGCGGATCACGCAGTTCATCTCGAGCGTCCGTTTTGAAGGTTGCGGCGGTCTGGAGCTCACGGAGTCCATGATCCTCACGATAGCCGCGCAGGCCTGCCTGCTGGTGCTGCAGCGCGAAGGCCGCCCCTACCCAAAGCTGAGCGCGGTGTATGTCTACCCGGCCACTTTCAGCTCCGTGAGCACGCGCATGGACGCCCACGGCATCGTCACAGAGGGGGCGGTGCGTCGGCTGGGGGAGTCTTCCCGCTGGGGCACCGTGGTGCTGGCCTGGGACTCTGTGGCTCAGGGGGCGCACTACCCGGATGACGGCGACAATGTGACCTTCCATGAGTTTGCCCATCAGCTAGATCGCGAAGACGGCCCCACGGACGGTGCCCCCGCCCTGGCCAGCGGTGCGGCCTACCGCAGGTGGTCGCGCGTGTTTCATGACAACTATGCCGACTTTTTGCAGAAAACGGAGGAAGGCACCGAGAAGACGCTGGACGCCTACGGCGCGACCAATCCTGCCGAATTTTTCGCGGTCGCCACGGAGACCTTTTTCGAAAAGCCCCGGCAGCTCTCCGAAGAGCGGCCGGAGCTCTATGCAGAGCTGATGAAATACTACAGCCTGGACCCGTGCGAATGGCTGCGGTGAGGCAGCAACCACCTCAGCGTCCCTTTTTCCGGCCTCCCTTCCTTTCGTATCTCGGTTGCACGACACCTCTTTCCCACCCACATCTTCCGCCAGCCGGGGTCCGCCACTATGACACCAGCACCACCCCCCAGACCACACTGCCGCCATGAACCGCCCCTTGATATGCTCGTCCCTGTCCGCTGCGCTGCTGCTCCTGATGCCCGGCTGTGAAAGCAGCAAAAAATCTGAACCGGCTCAGAAAGCCGCCGCCACGGTGCCTGCTGGCGGGGCTCTGTCTGCAGACGGCATGGTGACCACGGCAAGCGGCCTGCGCTACAAAGTGCTCACCGCAGGCCCCGCAGGCGGCAAGTCGCCTGCACTCAACGATTCCGTGACCGTGCACTATCGCGGCACGCTGACAAACGGCACCGTCTTTGACAGCTCCTACGACCGCGGCCAGCCCGCCACCTTTGGTGTGAACCAGGTCATCCCCGGCTGGACGGAGGCGCTGCAGCTCATGAAGCCGGGCGATGTCTTCCTCCTCTACATCCCCTCCAACCTTGGCTACGGGCCGCAGTCCATGGGCGCCATCCCCGCCAACAGCGACCTCATTTTCCAGGTGCAGCTGCTTCAGGTGCACGGCGCGCTCTGAGCCAGGACCTGGCCCTCTAGGACCAAAGCCAGCCAGCTTTCACAGCCCCTCCCACAGTCTGATGGAGTCGATCTGGCAGGTGCCAAAATCGACTGCCTTGAAGTCGATCTGCGCCTGACCGGTCATGTCGATGTTGCTGCTCTCAAAGAGGTGCTTCTTCCCATCAATGCTGAGGAGCAGCTTCCCTTTTTTGAGCTCAATCACCACTTCGTGCCACTGGTTCAGCGCAAACAGCGGCTGCTCCACGGGCGCGCTCTGCACGTTCTTCTTGATGGTGAGCGTGGTGGCCTTTTCCCCGAAGCTCAGCGTGTGAGTGTGGTGGCCCAGGTCAAACAGCGGAAAGCCTTTCTGGTAGGCTGTGGCATCATAGCGCACGCGCATGGCGCAGACGAAATTTTCCGGCACCTTCTTGAGCCATATGACGGGCTTGAGCCCCGCGTGGGAGGGATCGTCGCTGGCCTTCTTCCTCTCCTGAAACTCCTTGGACGAAGGACTGCCGGTGAGCACGCCGTCCTTCACCGCCCACGTGGTGCTCTGCCGCACCTCCCAGAACTCCGTGTTCAGCGGGCCTGCATCAAAGGTGTCTGCATACACCGGCTTCAGCGTCTGAAACAGCTCCGGCTTGTACTCCGCCTCCGCCGCAGGCACGGAATGCGGGATGAATGAAAGAGCGAGGAGGGCAGCAAGACGAAGAGGCGTGGGCATGATGCGCTGAAACGCTGAACGGCTGCGGAAATATCACTCACATCACGCCCTTGACACTATAGGACACTTGTCCTAAATCGCATCATCAGGCCAGTATGAACGCCCCTAGCACACGAGACCGGATCATCGAGACCGCAGACCGTCTGTTTTATCAGAAGGGCTTCGAATACACATCCGTCGCAGACGTCGCGGCGGCGGTGCAGATCACGCGCGGAAATCTCACCTTCCACTTCAGGACCCGGGACGACATCCTGGAGGCCGTGATCGACCTGCGGCTGCGGCGCACACGCAGCATGCTGGAGCAATGGGAGGCTGACGGCTGCACGGCGGCGGATCGCATCCGCTGCTTCATCAACATTCTCATCATGAACCGTGCGAAAATCCTCCTCCACGGCTGTCCGGTGGGCACCCTCTGCACGGAGCTGGCCAAGCTGGAGCACGCCGCGCTCGCACAGGCAAACAAGATCTTCACCCTCTTCCGCGACTGGCTGAAGCGCCAGTTTGAGCAGCTCGGCTGCGGAGACGAATCCAAGGCCCACGCCATGCACCTGCTGGCCTGGAGCCAGGGCACCGCCACACTGGCGCAGGCTTTCCACGATGAGTCCTTCATCCGCGCCGAGGTACAGCGTGTGCAGGAGTGGCTCGCCGGACTGAGCCCCAAGCCCGCCCGCCGCGCTCGGCGCTGATCTTTTCACCTCGTACACACCTCACCTCATGTTCATCATCTTTCTCCGTTTCACCGAAAAGAAAAGTCAGGCCGGCCAGTTCATGGACGGCCACAAGGCCTGGATCAAACGCGGCTTTGCCGAAAGCGTTTTTCTGCTGGCGGGCAGCCTGGAGCCCGGCCTAGGCGGCGGCATTCTTGCCCACCACACCTCGCTCGCTGACCTGCAGCAGCGTATCGCTGAAGATCCCTTCGTCGCCGAAGGCATCGTGACCGCGGAGCTCCACGAATTCGCCCCCGGCATGGCCGATGAGCGTCTTCAATTCCTCGTTTCCTGAACCACCATGAGCCTGCCCCACACCTCCGATGATGGCAAAGAGCGCTGCCACTGGTGCGCCTCCGCACCGGAATTCCCCGCCTACCACGATACGGAGTGGGGCTTCCCTGTGGCGGACGATCACCGCTTGTTTGAAAAGCTCAGCCTGGAGGGGTTTCAGTCCGGCCTGAGCTGGCGCACCATCCTCGCAAAACGTGAAAACTTCCGCCGTGCCTTCCACGGCTTTGACTTCGACCGCGTGGCGCGCTTCAAGGAGAAAGACGTGGCGCGCCTGATTGAAGACGCAGGCATCATCCGCCATCGCGGCAAGATCGAGGCCGTCATCAACAACGCGCAGCGTGCACGCGAGATGGTGAAGCAGGAGGGCTCCCTGGCCGCCTTTGTCTGGCGCTATGAGCCCGATCCCCGGACACTCGGGAAACCGCTGACCGCCTCCACCTCGGCAGCATCCGTTGCGCTTTCCAAGGAGCTGAAAAGGCGCGGCTGGAAATTCGTCGGCCCGACGACGGTGTATGCCTTCATGCAGGCGATGGGTCTCATCAATGACCACGCAAACGGCTGCTTCATCCGCGCCAAGGCGGAAAAAGCTCGCAAAAGCTTCCAGCGTCCGCATAGCTGAGCCGTCATGGCTTACGATAAATCGCTCGCAGATTGCACCACCGCACGCCCTCTGACCGACCTCTCCGCCGAGGAGCTGGGTGCATGGATGCAAAGCCAGGGCTTCAACAATGCGCACACGCCGCGTGTGATCCGTGGCCTGCTGGCTGCGGAGCCGCCAAAGAGCCGCGCAGGCTTCCTTCTTCCTGGAAAGCTCGAAGAACAGCTCCAGGCCGCCTTTCCCACGGCTGCTGCCAGCCTCGCCATGCGTCAGGTCTCCGAAGACGGCACCACCAAGCTGCTGCTGCGCCTGCATGATGGCCGCACGGTGGAGTCCGTGCTCATGCCAGACTACCACCCGGACCGCGCAGCGGGCTGCATTTCCAGCCAGGTGGGCTGCGCCATGGGCTGTGACTTCTGCGCCACCACGCAGACCGGCTTTGAGAGAAATCTCACCTCCGGCGAGATCGTGGAGCAGTTCATCCACCTGCGTCGCGAGGCACACGCTGCCGGCCGCACGCTGCGCACCATCGTCTTCATGGGCATGGGCGAGCCGATGCTGAATCTCAAAAACGTGCTGGCTGCGGTGCGGCGCATCGCCGATCCCGCACTCGGCGCCTTTGGCTGGCGGCAGATCACCGTCTCCACCGTGGGCATCGTGCCCGGAATCGATGAACTGCGCGCGGCGAATCTAGGCGTGCATCTCGCGCTGTCTTTGCACGCACCAGATGATGCAACGCGTACTGACTTGCTGCCCATGGGCAAACGCTTTGATGTGCAGGACGTGCTCGCCGCCGTGGATCGTTATCAGGCAAGCAGCGGCCGCATCACCACCATCCAGTACTGCCTGCTCGATGGCGTGAACGATTCCCTCTCGCAGGCGCGCGATCTGTCGCGTCTGCTGAAAGGACGGCGCATGCATGTGAATCTGCTGCGCTACAATGCCACCGGCCTCAGCCTGCGTGGCCGCACCTATGCGCCGAGCAGCCTGGAGCAAACGGAGGCCTTCCTCGCCGAACTCCGCGCCCACGGCACCGTGGCCCACCTGCGCCGCGCACGTGGGCCGGACATCGATGCCGCCTGCGGGCAGTTGCGGAAGCGCGAGGCGGCGCAATCATGCGCCACACCATGAACCCCGTGCAAGGCTTCCATCTCATCACGCCGGATGATCTCACCTGGCGCCTGTCGAATCTCATGCGCATCCCGAACGCAGATTTTCTGGAGCGCACCGGCAGCGAAAACATGGGCGCACGCCTCTGGCGCATGCCGCCCATGAGCGCGAACACGCTTCACAAACACATCCGCGCCGAGGAGTTCTACTTTGTCCTCGAGGGCACGGGCCGCATGCGCGTGGGCGATGAAACACTCACCGTGCCGAAACATGGCGGTGTCCACGTAGGGCCGGATCAACTGCGCCAGGTGTTTAACGACACCGCCGAAGAAGTGCTCTGGCTCATCATCGGTGCGCCGGAGGAGACAGAGTTGCTTCCAGGTGCCACCAACAAGCCCGACATGAAGCTCATCTACCCGACTGATCCAACACAACTGCCCAAGGAGCTCGCAGGCGCTGTGTGGCCGCCGAAGGAGTGAGGCTTGATCAGAGCACTATCAGCATGCAGTTTTGCATGGAGATAAAGATATGACGACCGTAAACAGTTCCAATCAAATTAAATTCGAGGATTATGAGGATGGGCTGCAGGCCACCATCAAAAATGACCCTCTGGATGTAGCGGCATTGGCGGATCAACTGGCGGCAGTTCCAAACCTCAAACGCATTGTATTAATGCAACCGATCAGCGAACTGAAGAGCCTTGGCTTTCTAGAAGGGCTTGTTGCTCTCCAAAGTCTACACATCAATCATCTTCCCAAGTCTGCCGACTGCTCGGCGCTTCTGGCCATTCCATCACTCAAAGAGATCACCACAGGAGATTACTGCTGGTTTGATTGTTCTCTCTTGAAGCATATTCCGAACCTTAAAAAATTCCGGTCCGGGCCAAAAACATTTTCATTGAACGATCTCAAGGCTTGTGAAGCTTTGGAATGGATTGAGCTGAGGGGAGTAAAAGCGGCCAATTGTTCCTTCGTCGCCGGAATGCGCAAATTGAAGCAACTGCGTCTTTGGGATTGCAAAATTCCGCACACAGACGGACTCGATCAATGCCCTCAGATTATTGATTTAGATTTGGGACGTTCTTCCTTCCTTGAACTCCAGGCACTTTCATCGTTGGAGCATTTGCAGCGGCTGGAATTAGAACGTTGCGGCAAAATACCAGAAGCCAGCGTCATTATGCAATGCCTCTCACTTGTTTTATTAAATGTTAGTCATTGCCAGTTCGGTTTAAAAGGGTGCTTTTTTGATTCAATGAACAGCCTGGAGGTTTTCAGTGGTGTCGGCATCAAAATAGACCGCGATGCACTGTTATCACTTATAAAGCTTCCTCATTTAAGAAAGGTCAGCGTGAGCAAGTGCTACGTCCAAGATTTCGCCTGCAGGGATGACCTGAAGGTTTTTGGCTACAAATAACTGCCTCGCCATACTGGACGGGTGAAGGATGAAGGGATTTTGAGGGTTCTCCTGCCGGCTATCCAGTATTAGCTGGCATTGTGTTTTAGCACCGCAGGTAAGGCGGGCTGCGTGCTTCGACCGCTGAAGCCAAACACCTCCATTGCCTCGCCGCTCTTCTTGCGGCAGGAGTGAGGCAGTGATTATTCCCCCCGCCCCCCGTCCTGCTCCTCCATCCGTGATCTGGATGACTCCCGCCCAGTGCAAAACGATTGAAGCTGCAGGCACCAATGCGCATCGCCTCGCCTCAGGCCCCGGCGGCTGGGTGGAGCGGCTGGGTGATGACGTGATCCTTTCCTACAAAAGCGATGCCGCACGCGATGAACTCTCTGCTGGACTCACCAAGTGGTGCACAGATTCCGGCTGGCAGCCCGTGCGCGTCTTCCACCGGTTCATGCCCATCAAGAACGCCGACCGCGTCTCACCGGTGCTGCACAGCGGCGATGCCTCCCTGCCGCTCACCACGGTGGTCACGGAGGCCGGCATTCGCTACGGCCTCGACATCGGCGCCAGCTACAGTCACGGGCTGTTCCTGGACCAGCGCCTGAACCGCGCCAAGCTGCACGCTTTGAAGCCCAGGCGCGTGCTGAACACCTTTGCCTACACCTGCAGTTTCTCGCTGGTGGCCGCGCTGGCAGGTGCGGAGACGCTGAGCGTGGATTTGTCCCGCAAGTCGCTGGATCGCGGCAGGCACAATCTCGCGCTCAATGGCGTCGCGGAAACGAAGCACCGCTTTGTGGCGGAGGATGCCGCCGAACTTCTGCCACAGCTCGCTGTGCGTGGCGAGCGCTTTGACGCCATCATCCTCGATCCGCCCACCTTTTCCCGCAGCAAGAACGGCCGCCGCTGGCAGGTGGAGGACCACTTTGAAGACCTGCTCAGCGCCGCGCTGGAAGTGGCAGCGCCGAAATGCGCCATCCTGCTTTCCACGAACTGCACCAAACTTGACCCTGCCAGGCTGGAGCGTAGCGCCCGCTGGTGCGCAAAGGGCAAGCGCCGCACGGCCGACTACGTCAAGCTGCCCCCCCCTGTGGACTTCCCGCCCGGCCACGGCTCCAGCACGCTGTGGATGATGCTGCGGTAAATCAGGGCATTGACGTGGTTTCAGGCGGCTGGCTATAATTCCGCCAACTCAACCAAGCACGTCATGAACCGCCGAACCGCCATCCGTCTGATGCTGGCCATGGTTTTGATCCCGGCCCTCACACCGCTTTCCGCCAACGAAGCCGATGACCAGCCGCACATGCGCACGGCCCTCGGGCATCTGGAAGCCGCCCACACGGCCAAGGCGCCGCTCACCAGCCTGCGTGCCGCCAGAAAGGCTCTGGTGCATGCCAGGCCAAACAAAGAAGGGCAGCGCAAGCATGCCATCGGCTACGTGGATGAGGCCATCGCCTTTGCCACCACAGGCGACAAGGCGAAGATGCAGGAAAAGATCACCAAGGCCATCTCCAACGTGAAGTCCGGCATCGCCCGGGCCAGATGATTGGAGCATGTGCCGCTACCATCCCAACGCCTTCAGCTTCTTCCCCATCACCTTCGCGATAGCGTCATTCCCGGCACCATCGGGATGCACGCCGTCTTTGAGCAGTGCAGCATCCGGCACGGCTCCGAAGAGGCTGACAAACTCGCTCTTCGTTTCCACCGCGAGCATCTCAAACGCGGCACCGAGCTCGCGCAGCTTGGCCTCGCGTTCATTGGCGATGGGCTTCGTCGGCCCCAGCGCGGCCTTGTTGATGTTGCTGGGCCCCACGAGCAGCACAGGCAGCCTGGCTCCGTAAACCGCGCGCGCTTTCCCGATCATCGCCCGCACATTCGCCACCGCCTTGGGCACACACTGCGGTGTGATGTCGCGTGAATCATTCATGCCCAGGGCGATCACCAGTGCGTCCGCCTTTGCATGCCGCGCCAGCATCTCATCAAACTCGGGCAGCGAGTTCGTGGGCCTGCCGCCTTTGCCTTCATTGACCAGAATGAGGGCCCGCTCAGACTGCTCCTGCACCTGGGTGACCCAGAGCATGCCACGCTCCTCCTTGGGCAGCGCACCGCCTGCGGTGATGGAATCCCCAAACAAGATCACACGGCGCACAGCGGAGCTTTGTGCAAATGCGCCAAGGCTCACGGCCAGCCATAAAATGAAAACACGCACCATACGGGTCAGGCGGTGGGCGCAAAATACTGGCCCAGGCAGCAGAAAGCACCCACGGCCAGATGGCTGCAGCAGGTGACATAAAATGCCGCCGGCTGTTCAGCACGGCGAATCAGGCCGCTCCGCCCCAGCGTGGTGCCGCTCAGCAAACCCAGACCGCCTGCAGCAAGCATGAAGGCTCCGAAGTTCGCCGCCATCTGCACATTGTCCGGGTTTGCCATGAGGTGCAGTCTCCTATTCCTTGGCTTTGTCCCCGGGCTTTTCCGCTTCTGGCCTGGCCTCGGGCAGTTGCTTGGCCGGACGCACCGCCGGCTTGGGGCCTGAAAAGGGAATGAATCCCTGCCCGCCTGACCAGCGGTCCGTTTTCGTCTTGAAAGGTCGGGGACTACGGTTGTTGATTTTCTGACTGCGCATGCCGTCCCGTTATATTTAAAAATGCGCGCTTTGCAAAGGCTGCTTCACCCTCAGGTGTTGCTTGAACCGAAGGCTTGTGCTGTCGATGCTCACTCCATCATGGCACACCCCTACCCCACCCTCATTCCCGGACTCCGCAGCCCCTACGACCAGGTGAACGGCCTCGTCTATTTCGGCCGCATGCTGGACAAGATCCGCCTCATGGCCGCCGGCAACCTGCCCAAGGACTGGCAGCCCATGCGTGGAGCGGTGAAGGGCAGCTTTGACTGGCGCTGCTGCGAGTTTCTGCAGATCGACTACGCCGCACTCGAAGCTGAAGCGCTCAAAGGGGGCAGCGATGAAAGCCTGCTCGCCTGGGCCTATGCCAATGGTCGCCAGCCCACCGAGCAGGAGATCGAGGTGTGGAACGCCTTCATGACCAAGCGCGGCTGGCGCGATGCCGGCACACAACGTCTGAACGAGCGCCTGGAGGAGATCGGCCTGCCCCCCGGCACCGTGCAGACGATGTTTGAGTTCATCGAGATCGACGAAGGCAGGCTGACCCCGGGAGCGAAGTAACCAGCCCGCATCACGCCACCGCGAGCACTGCACTCTGTGCCGTGGGTGGCAGCGGGTGCAGCTCGGCAGCGTGGAATCCTGCCTCAGCGAGCATCTTCTCATACTCCGCAAAGGTGTAGGCGTCCCCCTCCGGCGTGGTGCCCAGCATCACAAGACTGAAGCCTGCCGCTGGCGGCGGAGTGATGCGGTCTTCATTCGGCACAAATTCCACAATCAGCACCTTGCCACCCGGACGCAGCGCCGCATGCACGCGCTTAAGGAAGCGGGTGCAGTCCTCCACATTGAAGTGATGCAGGAAATTAGGCACCAGCACCACGTCATAGCCGCTGCCGAGATCCACGGTGAAGGCGTCTCCCACGATCTTGCTGAAACGATCCGCGATGCCCGCAGCCCAGGCATTTTCCTCCGTGACGGCCAGCACCGCCTCCCAGTCCAGCGCCACGAGGTGCGCGCGCGGATTTTTCAGCGCCACCGCAATGCCGTAGGCCCCGTGGCTGGAGGAGATGTCCAGCACGCGCGTGTCGCGGGACGCATCCAGCGGCGCCAGCGCCGCCGCTCCCTGGGAGGTGGGCATCATCATCGGCCCCATGGCCCGGGCAAACTCCACCCATGCCGGATGATCCGGCGCAGTGGTGCCGTGCTCCGTGGTGTGCAGGCGTCCCAGCCGGATGGTGGAGGCCAGATCGGTGAAAGCCTCGGTGAGACCGGGCGCGAGAAGGAAATTCACCGCTCCGCCCATGTAAGCTGGAGACTGCGGCAGCAGAAAGACGGCCGACGACGGAGTGAGCGCATAGCTCCCACCCTCTTTGGTGATGAAGCCCATGATCGCGAGATTGTCCGCGAGGATGCGGATGCCGCGCAGCGGGCACTGGCAGCGCTCCGCGATCTCGGCGGCAGTCGCCGTGGCTGGCGGCTCGCCAATGGCAGCAAAAAGGCCCAGATCCACCGCAGCTTTCAGCGCTGCGGATTTCTGAAAAGCATTGATCGTTTCAAAGAAGAGCTGCGGAGAGGGGGCTGTGTGTGGTTCGGACATAATGAAAAATGGAACTCAATGTGACGCATGATCACCATCACATCCATGGTTCTGCAGCACAGGAAAACCGCCAGCTAAATAAAGATTTAGTGGCTCTGAATGATGCGCCGCCGCATCGTTAGGAAAACGGACTCGAACACTGCCATCATGGAATCCCCCCCCGCTGAAAGCCAGACCAAGCCGCCCCTCAGCCGTCATGTCATGTTCTGCCTTCTGCCGCATGCGCTCTTTGTCATGCTGGCCCTGGGAGTCTGGGGCGGCGGCTGGTGGCTGCTCCTGCCGATCATCTTTCTGCAGGTTGCGCTTCCCCTGCTGGACTGGCTTACCGGCTGGCAGGATGACGGTCATTATGAAAAGGCAGACTTTTCCGCAGGTCAGCTGGCGGTGCTGCACTGGAACACACGCCTCTATGCCTTGTTCTACATGGTCTCGGTGGTCTGGCTGGCGATGTCCCTCGATCGCTTCAATGCCATGGAAATCGGCATCCTGATCGCCTCTGCGAGCCTATTGGGCGGCATTGGCTTCGGCGCTGCGCATGAGCTGCTGCATGGCAAGGATGAGCTCGATCAGATCATGCAGAGACTGCTCACCACCTTCCTGTTCTACCCCCACTACAAGCTCATTCACATCCGCAGCCATCACGTTCACGCCGGGACAGATCAGGATGAAAACACCGCCTGGCTCAACGAAGGCATCTATTCCTACATCTTCCGCACGATTCCCGGCAGCATGATCCGCTGCTGGAAAATGGAGGCCCGTCGGTGCAACGGCGAAGGCCTGCTGAAAAACAAAATGCTCATTTACGCCCTGGGCCAGATGGCGCTGCTGGCCGGTCTGTTTCTGCTGTCAGGGCTCAACGGTCTGCTGTTCTACCTGGCGCACATCCTGGGCGCGCACATCGTTCTGGAGTCGGTCAACTACATCCAGCACTACGGCCTCATGCGCCGCAAAACGGACGGCGAGTATGAAAAAACAGGCGCTGAGCACTCCTGGGACACCTACCACTTTTTCTCCAGCTACATCACCTTCCGCGTCGGGCACCACTCCTACCACCACATCGCGGTGAAGCCCTACTACCTGCTGGACCCCGAGCCCACAGCCCCCAAACTTCCGGTGGGTTACTTCTGGGCCATCGCCATGGTGCTGCTGCCCCCATGGTGGCGCCATGTGATCAATCCCAAGCTCAATGCTGCTGCCGCACCAGCCTCCTAGCTGACGATCTTTTTCACAAAGCAGGCCTTCAGCCCGATCGCCATGCCGTCCATTTTGCAGGAGATTTCGTGGTCGCCGTCCACCAGACGGATGGGTTTGGACTTGGTGCCGACTTTGAGCACTTCGCTGGAGCCCTTGAGCTTCAGATCCTTGATCATGGCCACGATGTCTCCGTCCGCGAGCACATTGCCATAGGCGTCTTTCACCACGCGCTCGGCCTCCGGCTCATCGGCAGCCGCCTCCTTCGGCCACTCGTGTCCGCAGGTCATGCACTCAAAGCGGTCGGCATGGTCCAGGACATCATTCATCTCGCACATCGGGCAGGCAGGTTGGCTCATAGGAAACGACAAGACACTTCGCAGCCAAGAAACTCAAGCGCTGACTCAAGTTCAGCAATTTCAGCGCATGAACTCGCCAGATAGACTCGTTTCCTTGCGCCCATGAACATCCGCACCCTGCTTGCCCCTTTCCTCTTCATCAGTGCAGCCACCTTTGCCGCTGACCTTCCCAAGATCCCCGCCAAGCCCATCGCTGAAAAGCAGGAACTGCTCTTCTCCGATGACATGAACGGCACCGAGCACGACAAGCGCTGGCACCGCGTGGTGGACACTTTCGTCTTTGAAAACAACGCGCTCAAAGGCACGCAGACCCGGGTGAAGGACGAACCCTCCAAGGATGGCAAGTCCATCATCACCGCGCATGCCGCCGTCTACGGCCTGGAAGTCCCCACCAAGGACACCGTGATCGAGGTGAAGATGCGCTTCGACGGCTGCACCATGATGGATGTGGAGTTCGACGACCGCAAATACACCGCCGCCCATTACGGCCACCTCTGCCGTGCCCAGATCCGCCTCGACAAGGTGACCATCATGGATGAGCGCGAAGGCAGCCAGAACCTGATCATCAAGGAGCTCCGCAAAGACCCCGCCAAGAAGGACGAAGTGAACAAGCTCATGGCCGGCAAGAGTGCCACCTTCCCCGTGAAGCTGGAGCAGAACAAGGAATACACCGTGGTGGTGGAAACCGTCGGCGATGAAATGCGTGTCAGCATCGACGGCAAGGCCGTGGCCTTCCTCAAGTCCCCCGGCATCGGCCATGAAACGAAGTCCAAGATCGAGCTCGGCGTCGCCGGCCAGAGCGGCTGGTTTGATGACATCAAGGTCTGGAACGCTGCCCCTGCCAAGAAAAAGTAATCAGGCTGTTCCTGCGAATTTTACGAAGCGCGCGGTGCTGAGGCACCCCGCGCTTTTTTCATGCCCTCTACCACGCGATACCCCAGCAGCAGCGCAAGCACCGCAGCGAAGAAGAGCGGATAAGTCACATCCGACTTCACAATGGCCCAGTAGTGCAGCACGCCGCCGATGGTGATGTAATAGGTCAGGCGGTGGAGCTGAGCCCAGCGCTGCCCGCCCAGCCGCTTGATCATGGCATTGGTTGAAGTCACCGCGAGCGGCACCATCAGCAGAAAGCTGAACATGCCCAGCGCAATGAAGGGCCGCTTGTACACATCTCCCACCACGGTTTGCAGCTGCCAGTCCCGGTCATAGGCCAGGTAGGTCAGCAGATGCGCGAGGCCATAAAAGAAGGCATACAGGCCCAGCAGGCGGCGCTGTTTCAGCAGCCAGCTCCAGCCGCAAATTTTGCGCAGCGGAGTCACCAGCAGCGTCAGCATTAGAAAGACCAGCGTTAGCACCCCCGTGGTTCTGGTGATGAATTCCGCAGGATTCACCCCAAGCCTGCCGCGCCAGCCATCGATCAGGATGAGCAGCGCAGGCAGCAGCCCGTTGAAAAAGAAAAGCTGCCGGTGAAAACGGGTGTCTGCGCTGAAATTCATGACGGGTCTAGAAATCCACGCTGAGGTCCATGCCCGCATACATATGCGCCACCTGCTCCGCATAGCCGTTGAACATCAGCGTGGGCCTCGATCCCATTTCGCCGATGCGCCGCTCATGCGCCTGCGACCAGCGCGGATGGTCCACCTTCGGGTTCACATTCGAGTAGAAGCCGTACTCCCCCGGATTCGCGAGACTCCAGGTGGTGGGCGGCTCGCGGTCCATCAGCGTGATCTTCACCACCGACTTGATGCTCTTGAATCCATACTTCCACGGCACCACCAGCCGCACCGGCGCGCCGTTCTGATTCGGCAGCGTCTTGCCATACAGCCCTGTGGCCAGCAGCGTCAGCGGGTGCATCGCCTCGTCCAGTCTCAGACCCTCCACATAGGGCAGATCAATGCCTGCATGGCGCGAGTCCGGCATCTGCTTGATGTCATAGTAAGTCTCAAACGCCACATGCGTCGCAGCGCTCAGCGGCCCCACCTGGTTCAGCAGCTTGGACAGCGGAAACCCCACCCAGGGTATGACCATCGACCAGCCCTCCACACATCGGAAGCGGTAGATGCGCTCCACAGATTCAAACTTCAGCAGGTCCGCCAGATCAAAGGTGCGCGGCTTCTGCACCAGCCCGCCCACCTGCACGCTCCACGGATCAGTCACGAAGTCTTTGGCCTTCGCAGCCACGGCGGATTTGTCAGTCGAAAACTCGTAGTAGTTGTTGTAGCCCGCAATATCGGTGAAGGAGTTCACCTTCTCATCTGCCGCCAGAGCCGTCTGCAAAGCAGGCTCTGCCACCGTGGCGATGGCGGAGCCCGTGTTCGCCACCTCGGGCCGTGGGCTGAAGGCGCGATACAGACCTGCTGTGGCCAACGTGGAACCCGCCCAGATGGCGGACTTCATGAAGAAGCGCCGGTTCAGAAAGGTCTCCTCAGGCGTGACCTCGCTGGATGAAATTTGAGGGCTGTCTTTCATGACGGGCAGGACATGCAGTGCCAATGTGAGGCGGCGGCGGCGACTTTATTCCCGCACAACGAATGCCAACTGGCAAGTTGCATCTGCCATCATCACCCCCCACGCTCCGCACTTCCATGTCCCTGCTCGAACGTCTCTTCTCCATCGGCCCCGTCCGCAAAGCCATCTGGCAGCTGTGGTACCCCTTTCTCACCCGTCGGCTGCGCAATGAGGACGTGCTGTTTTTGAATTACGCCTTCGAGGCCGACCCGCCTGTGGGCCTGCAGCTTGACCCCGCTGACGAACCCAACCGCGCCTGCATCCAGCTCTACCACCACGTGGCTACGCAGGTGGATCTGCAGGGCAAAGACGTGCTGGAGGTGAGCTGCGGCCACGGAGGCGGCGCCTCCTGGCTCACGCGCACACTGCATCCCGCCAGCTACACGGGGCTGGATCTCAATCCCACCGGCATCGCCTTCTGCAAAAAGCGCCATCAGGTCAGCGGGCTCCGCTTTGTGCAAGGAGATGCTCAATCATTGCCCTACCCGCCTCAGACGTTTGATGCGGTGATCAATGTCGAGGCCTCGCACTGTTACCCCGATTTCCCAGGCTTTTTGGCCAGTGTCGCCCGCGTGCTGAAAACACACGGTCATTTCCTCTACGCCGACTTCCGCTTCCGCGATCAATGGGCAGACTGGGAGCAGGCCCTCTCACAGGCACCGCTCGAGATCGTGCAAACCCGCGACATCAGCCATGAGGTGCTGCGCGGCATGGAGCACAACGCCGCCCACAGCGCCGCGCTCGTCTCCCGCTGCCTCCCTGCACCGCTGCACTCGCTCGGGCGTGACTTTGCCGGAGTGCCCGGGGCACGCGTCTATGAAGCGCTGAAGTCAGGCGAGCTCTCCTACCGCTCCTGGTGCTTTCGCAAGCCGTGATCAGGCCCCGATGGCCAGCCAGTTGAACTCCACGGAAAATACACGCGACGCATCCCAGGTGGAGATGACCGCCTGAAAGCCAGATTCCGTGATGTTTTGCGCCTTCAGCGTCAGCCTCGAGCTCTCCCGCCGGTCCATGTCGAATCCAGTAAGCCCCAGATGGACGACGGGGATGCTCGAAAACGATGAGTCGAACACGACATCCAGAACAAACTCCCTCGGCTCCGCAAAGTCCGGGTACACCACATCAAGCGTCCAGCCCGGAGTGAGGATTCCGACACCGACATGGGACGACAGGACTTTCCAGGGAACAGCGGATGAGCTCATGGCAGCCTAGTAAAGCATCATCCGGGCCGGGAACCACCTTCATTGTTGTCACACTTAAAATCATGCGGCGTCACGCCACCACTTCCAGCAGGGCCTTTTGGATGTTGTTTTTCCCGGACTTCGGAAACGGACGCGGCATCGGCTGCGCATGGCCGTTTTCATCGATCGTCCGGCAGCGCAGCTCATACTTGCCAGGCGCAAGCTTCGCCAGCTTCGTCGTCCAGCGGCACAGCGTGTGCCGCAGCGGCCACTGGCGCGGCAGCCTTGTGGCGGAATCAAACTGGACCGGATGCAAGGGGGCGCCTTTGAAACCCGCAATGCCGCTGCCATCAAAGGGCACGATCTGCGCCTCCTGCCACGGCGCCCGGGTGAAGAGCGGATCGTTCGCAGGCAGCGGCTCATTCACATTCCGCAGCCAGTACTGCACTTGCCTGAGTCCTGAGATGCCCACCTGCGCATTGCCATGCAGCGTTAGTTCATCCTTCACGCTTAGCTTGTTTGGCAGGTCGCCAAAACGCGCGAAAGTCTTAAGCCACGAGTTGATGTCATTGTTGCCGTTCGCATACGTGTCGTCAGACTGGTGCGCGTTGGTAAAACCAATGCGCTGCAGCCATTTCACCGATTTGAAGCCGTAGGCCTCCGGCACAATCATCCGCACCGGACCGCCGCGCTCGCCGGTGAGAAATTCGCCATTGAGCTTGTAGCAGAGCATCACCGGCAGCTCTCCCGGCGGATCTTCAAACACGCGGTTCATCGGCAGGTAGCATTTGAAGATCTGCTTCGGGTCCTCGTTGTGGTGGCCGTGGTACCAGACATGACGCAGGTTCTCCACCGGTCCGCACTCCCACAGCACGTCCCGCAGCGGCACTCCCTCCCACAGGCCATGCCCAAGAGGATCGGCGAGGTTGTTGCAGGTGATCACTTTCAAATAACTGACCGCCTTTGTCTTCGCGATCTCCATCAATCTTTCAAATGTCAGCGCCGTGCCGTCGCTGCGCAGCATGGGCCGTTCGATCTTCGCATTGCTAGCTGCATCCGCGATGACCTCAAGCCGCCAGGTCTCACGCACCATGCCGATTTCCCGCTGCTTCTCGATGGGCAGCTTGTATGGCAGCGGATTGCCGCGTTCCACATTGTAAAAATCCCCTGAGGGAGTGATGCAGCAGCCGCCCTCCTCGCACACCGGCCCCGCCTTCTTGCCCGCGGCCTGCGCCTCGGCATGTGTCAGCACTGCAGCGCCTGCAGTACCGAGCTTGAACAAATCACGGCGGGAGAGTGCTCTAGCCTTCATGTGCCGGATTTAAACCCAGACCGTCGGCGAAAGACAAGCCCTCAATCCGGCAGCTTGCCGGCCGGGGGCGCTGGCGGCGGTGCGCCTTGCACCTTTACGCCGTTGCCTGCGTTTTCCAGGGTGGGATCAAAGGCAAATTCAAAGATAGCACCATCGAGCTTGTTGAGGAGGTATTCCTGCAGCAGGTCTGCATCGTCAGAAAACATCGCCTCCAGCATGGCTCGGCTTTCCGGTTCATCGAGTTTTTTGCCAGTGCCGATGGTCAGCATGCCGTGCTCCTGACCTCTCGCGGCTTTGATCGCCTCGATGCGCTTTTCCATCTCATTCAGAAATTCGGGCGTGTTCATCACCTGCTCAAAGCGCTTCATCAGCGGTGCCAGCTCCATGCTCTTGTTCAGTTCCTCGGGAGAAGCGTCCTTGTAGCGGCGGATGAAGTCGTCCACCTTGCGCCGCACGGCTTCAGACACCTGTCTTGGTCGGTAATGCTTGGGCTGCGGCTCTCCCTCCTTGGAAACCGTTTCCGTACTCGCCTCAGGAGGAGCAGCAGGCTTTACGGGAGCCGGCTTTTCAGCCACCACGGAGGGCTTGGGTCTGGCAGGCTGCCAGTTCAGCCACACCAGCGCAAAGAACATCCCCGAGGCCAGCAGCAGCAGCACTAGGTTTTTGTTCATAGGATGTAAGGCGGATTATTTCGCCTGAAAGTACCCGCGCTGCTTGGCGCTGATGGGCAGTTCCAGCTTTTCCATGACCTTGAGCATGTCCTCCCACACCTGGCGCTTGGCACGGATGCCATCCCCCATCTTCTCTTCACGCAGCAGGTAGGAGGGATGGTAGGTGACCATGGTGGGTATGCCCTGGGTGCTGTGAAACTTCCCGCGCAGGCCACCGACGCTGCCAGGGATTCCCAGACCTTCCGCAGCCGTGGCCCCCAGGGCCACAATGACTTTGGGCGCGATAAGACTGATCTCTGTCAGAACGAAGGGCAGGCACGCACGCATCTCCTCAGGCGTGGGTTTGCGGTTGCCGCTGCCTTGGTTGTCCATGGCCGGGCGGAATTTGCAGATGTTGCTGATGTACACCTGCGGACGGTCCAGCCCCATGGCCTTGATGATGGCTGTGAGCTTCTGCCCGGCCGGGCCCACAAAAGGCTCGCGCAGCTTTTCCTCTTCGGCTCCGGGCGCTTCGCCTACAAACATCAGGGAGGCCTGCGGATTGCCCACGGCAAAGACCATGGTCTTGCGCAGGCTGGCCATGGAGAGCGCGGGCTCCCATGTCTCGGCCATGGCACGCAGTGCGGCGAGCTTTTCCTCAATGGTGGAGCCCCCCACTTCCAGCAGCCCCGCCTTCTTCGTTTCTGCCGGCGGCGGCTCGCTCAGGATGCGTGCGAGAGGCGCCGCCGCAGGCGCTGCGGCCAGCGGTTTCATCGGCTCAGGCTTTTGCACCTCTCTCAGCGCAGGCTCACGGACGGCCCCGGTCAGCCGGTCCATCGTCCCCGGACGCAGCGCGATGTGCGTCTTCCCCTGCAGCTGGCGCTGCTGCAGGTGCTGCTTGAGGAGGCTTTTGGCGGTGGACATGGGAGAAAATGAATGACGAAACCAGAATGTCGAATGCTTCCGTCACTGCCTCCGGCTCAGCCTCATATCCATCCAGACAGCCAGGATCAGCACCACCCCGCGCGCGATGTACTTGTTGTGATTTTGCACCGAAGTCAGCACCATGCCGTTCAGCAGGCAGGCAATGATGAGGGCCCCCAGCAGCACCCCCAGCACATTGCCCCGGCCACCTCGCAGGCTGACCCCGCCGATCACACAGGCAGCCACGGCGTCCAGCTCCATCAGATCCCCCGTGGTCGTCGTCGATGAGCCAACATACGAGGTCTGCATGAAACCCACAATCGCCACGATGGCCCCCATTCCGCTGTAGGCGGCGATCACGCTGCGCTTCATCGGCACTCCGGAGACCATCGCCGCCTCGCTGCTGCCGCCGATGGCATAAAGGTGCCTGCCCAGCGCCGTGTGCTGCGTCACGCCATACACCACCAGCGTGACGGCGCCGAGGATGAGCGAAGGGAGCGGGATGCCACGAAACTGGCCTGTGACGAGCACAAACAGCACAATGGCCTGCGCGGCGGTGAACAGGCGCAGAAACACCATCTCCCGGCTGTCCGCGGAAAAACCATGCGCCAGACGGCGTTTGCGCGCACTCAGCGTGGTCAAGACCAGCGCCAGCACAAGCCCCGCAGCCAGTCCCCAGCCCAGTCCCTGCGGCAGGTAAAAGGTCGTCAGCTGAGAGTACAGATTGCTCTGCCCTCCCGGGGCCACCGGGACAGTGGCGTTGTCGATGACTCGCCAAAACAGGCCTTTGAAAATCAGCAGCGCTCCCAGCGTGACGATAAAGGAGGGCATGCGCTCACACACAATAAAGGCCCCCATCGCCATCCAGATCAAAACACCGCATAAAAATCCCACTCCCAAAGCCGCTGGCGCCGGCAGGTGGCAATGAAACACCAGCACGCTTGCGACACCGCCCAGCAGCCCCACACCGCTCCCCGCCGAGAGATCAATGTGCCCGGGCAGCAGAATGAGCAGCATGCCCATCGCCAGCGTCGCCGTGATGGACAGCTCCGTGACGAGCATCGACAAATTTCGTGCGCCCAGAAACGCCGGATCCTTGATGGCAAAAAACGCACAAATCGCGAGCAGCGCGATGGCGATGGGCAGTTCTCGAAAGCGAAGAGTCACACAGCGTCAGTTCTGAGATGACATAAAGATGGCGAGAATGATCAAGGCGATCACGACCGCAATCGTGATCTTCACCCAGCTCAGCGGATACTCGCCCCCAATCTTGCCCGTGGCACCGTTGACGGCGACCTGGTAAGTCCTGGTGCCATAGGTGTAGGTCAGCAGCCATACCGGCAGCAGCACATGCTTGAATGTCTGCCCGCTGTAGTCCGGAGAGATCCGCAGATTGCGGCTTGTGTCCCCCGGAATCTGCGCCGTGCACTGGCTGCGCAGCATGCTGTCCATCCGCCCTCTCGAATCCTGCGCCGCCTGGACGAGATCGATCTGGTACTGCTCCACCACCCAGCCGGAAAGATAGCCCGGATCATACGGCAGCAGATTCGTGGTGGTGGGAAACGGCTGCAGCTTTTCGAGCAATGCCGCATGCACGCCTTTGGAGGCCGGCACCAGCACATCGTCAAAGTCGCTGCTGACATGGCCGGAGGCATACTCCCAGCGTGTGTGCCTCGTGCGGTTGCCTTTGCTGTCAGTGGTGTAGTAGTAGTAGCCAGCCTCCGCCTCCCAGGGACACTCGGCATGGGCATCAAACGTCCAGTAGGGCAGGTACATGCCATGCAGCGTGTCAGTCATGGCCTTCTGACCTAGCGCATTCGGCGCCCAGAAGTGGCTGCCATACCAGCGGCGTATGTCTTCACGCACCTGGCTCTCGGAAATCTTGAACGGCAGCTGGCTGCCGGGCCGGATCGGGGCGCCGACGTCATCCATGGAGATGATCGCCGGAGATCCGCAGAAGTCACAGTTCTGAGCCACCCTCTTTTCATCAAAAACAGAGATGGCCTGGCAGCTCTGGCACTTCACCGTCTTGCGCACTGCCGCCCAGCCCCGCTGGTCGTCAGGAATGGCACGGAGCATGGCCACAAGGTCATTCTCCTCCACCAGCGAGCCATCGTTGTTCAGCTCCGCCGGAGAGACTGTGCCGCAGTACGGGCAGACCAGCGCATGCTTGGCTGGCGTCCAGACTGCCTCGGCACCACAGGCAGGACAGGCAAACTTGGAAATGGCGGTGACTTCAGGCATGGGAAGAACGCGTGGGTGGAAGCAGGCTCGATTTACCGGAGGAAACCGAAGCCTGTCCATTCCAAAAACCGCGCGAAAATAATTCCCGGCTTGTCATTGCCCCTGCCCTCTTGGCAGAATGCCTCCATGCAGCCCCTCCCGCTCATCGCCACCCTGCTTGCAGCCCTTGCCGTCTGGGCCCCAGCTGCCACTGTCAAAGACCGCGAAGGTGCGGTGCGTGGGGACAAAGCCCGCCTGGAAAACGATCCCCGCTGGAACTGGAACGACATCGACAGCGGCTTCCGCCTGGCCAAGGCCACCGGCAAACCGCTGCTCGTAGTGCTCCGCTGCCTCCCCTGCATGTCCTGCGCCGGCATAGACGCCAGCGTTCTCGAGGAGCGGGAGCTCGCTCCCCTGCTCGATCAGTTCGTCTGCGTCCGCATCATCAACGCCAACGCACTCGACCTCTCCCGTTTCCAGTTTGACTACGACCTCTCCTTTTCGGCCATCCTCTTCAACGGCGACGGCACCATCTACGGCCGCTTTGGCTCCTGGACACATCAAAAGGACCCGCTGAACAAAACCACCGCCAGCTTCAGCAAGGCGCTCGAGGCCGGGCTGGCCATCCACAAGGGCTATCCCGCCAACCGGGCCGTCCTCAGCGGCAAGCAGGGCGGCCCCACACCCTACCAGACGCCCATCGAGTTTCCCGCACTCGCGGGCAAATACCAGAGCAAGCTCGACTGGAGCGGCAAGGTCGTGGCCAGCTGCGTCCACTGCCACATGATCGGCGACGCCTTCCGGGCCTACCACCGCAGTCAAAACCAGCCGGTGCCCGTCGAATGGATCTACCCGCAGCCATCCATCGAGACACTCGGCATCACCCTCGCCACAGATGAAATTGCCAAAGTCGAGGCCGTGGCAGACGGCTCCGCCGCCAATGCTGCCGGAATCCAGGCCGGCGACATCTTCACCCACCTCGCCGGCCAGCCCCTCGTCTCCATCGCCGACGTCAGCTGGGCGCTCCATCGCTCCCCCGACTCGGGTTCCCTCCCAGCCACCATCGTGCGGAGCGGAAAGGAAACCGCCGTCACCCTCGATCTGCCCGCAGGCTGGCGTTTGAAGTCAGACATCGGCAAGCGCGTCGGCACCTGGCCCATGCGGGCCATGGCCTTTGGCGGCATGAAAATGGATGACGTTCCCGATGAGGAACGCACCACCCTGGGCCTGGACAAATCCCAGATGGCCATGCGCGTCTTCCATGTGGGCGAGTACGGCCCCCATTCTGCCGCCAAAAAGGAAGGCTTCAAGAAGGACGACATCATCATCCAGGTCGGGGACCAGAAGCAGCGCCTCACCGAAAGCGCCCTCATCGGCCACCTGCTGCAGCACCACCTCCCGGGGGAAAAAATCCCCGCCGTCGTGCTCCGGGGGCAGGAACGGCTGGAGTTCAAACTGCCTCAACAATAGTTAAGATCCCTTGAGTTTCAGGGCCATCTCACGCTCACGCCCCCCCTGAAATTCCCGGTTGCATTCCAAAGACCGGCTTCCATACTCCACGCCCCCTGC
Source organism: Prosthecobacter fluviatilis (assembly GCF_055388355.1). Lineage (NCBI taxonomy): Bacteria > Pseudomonadati > Verrucomicrobiota > Verrucomicrobiia > Verrucomicrobiales > Verrucomicrobiaceae > Prosthecobacter > Prosthecobacter fluviatilis. The sequence continues at coordinate 5,675,512 of NZ_AP043782.1, read as the reverse complement.
GAGTCGTCATTTATTCGCCGTTGGTCTCCGCGCCTGCCTCTCTTCGAGATGTGCAGGGTTCTCGCCCGGAGGTAACCCGGCCGTTAGTGTTAACACAAATCCTATGTCAGTACGTCTTGCTCGATTCGAGATGCCCAGCCGCCTTGTGAAAAACGAGGCCACGGCCACCGAAACCTACGCCCAGTTCACTGCCGAACCTTTCGACAAAGGTTATGGTCATACGATCGGGAACTCCCTCCGCCGTGTCCTCCTCTCCTCCCTTGAAGGAGCCTCCATCACTTCCGTGAAAATCCGCGGTGCTGAGCACGAGTTTACCACCCTCCCGGGTGTGCTCGAAGACGTCGTTCAGATCATTCTGAACCTGAAGAAGGTACGCTTCAAGCATCACAGCGACGCCAAGGAGCCCCGCCTTCTTTCGATCATTGCCGACAAGGAAGGTGCCGTCACCGCTGGCGACATCAAGGAAGACAACCACTACGAAGTCATCAACAAGGACCTCGTCATCTGCACGCTGGACCGCAAGACCAAGTTCGAATGCGAATTCGAAGTGCGCGTCGGCCGTGGCTTCTCCACCTGGGAGGAAAACAAGCGCGTTGACACCCCCATCGGCGTCATCCCGATCGACTCCATCTACAGCCCCGTCACCCGCGTGAAGTACGCCGTGGAAAACACCCGCGTCGGCCAGAACACGGACTACGACAAGCTGGTGCTCGACATCTGGACAGACGGCCGCATCACCCCGCAGGACGCCCTCCTCCAGTCCGCCGCCATCCTTCGCCACCACCTCGATGTCTTCGTCAACTACGACGACAAGGCCATCGAGTTCGAAGCCGCACCGGAAGCCCAGAGCGAGGAAAACAGCGAGCTGCGCAAGCTCCTGAACATGAGCGTCAACGAAATCGAGCTCTCCGTCCGCGCCGCCAACTGCCTCAACAACGCCAACATCACCAGCGTCGGCCAGCTGGCCATGAAGACCGAAGGCGAAATGCTTCGTTACCGCAACTTCGGCAAGAAGTCCCTCACCGAGATCAAGGAAAAGCTCGCAGAGCTTGGTCTCTCTCTCGGCATGAAGTTCGATCCAGCGCTGCTTGAGGCCACCCCCGGCGGTGTCTCCCTCCTTGCCCGCAGCAGCATGATCGGCGACGACGATGAAGAAGCCGACTCCCTCGACTTCAGCAAGCTGGTGGACAGCCATCTGCCAGACGCCGACGACGAAGACGAGTAATCAATCAAAGGTAAACAGAAGACACATTTAGTTAGCATTTAGGACATGAAACACGGAAGAAAAATCGTCAAACTTCAGCGCAAACAGGATCACCGCGACGCGCTGCTCATGAATCTCACCTGCTCCCTCATCGAGCACCGCCGGATTCGCACCACACTCGCCAAGGCCAAGGCTCTCCGCCCCTACGCTGAGAAGCTCGTCACCCTCGGCAAGCGCGGCACCCTCCACGCACGCCGCACCGCTCTCTCCTCCCTTCGTCACAAAGACATGGTGAAGAAGCTCTTCGAAGAGATCGCCGTGGCCTCCAAGGACCGCGTCGGTGGCTACACCCGCATCACCAAGCTCGGCCAGCGCCGTAGCGACTCCGCTCCGATGGCCTACATCGAGTGGGTGGACGCCTACGTGCCCAAGGCTGCTGCCGCACCCGCGCCAGAAGCTGCCGCCGAACCCGTGGCCACTGAAGAAGCCGCTGCTCCGAAGAAAAAAGCCCCGGCAAAAAAGAAGGCCGCTCCAAAGAAGAAAGAAGCCGCTGCTGAATAAGCAGGCCCTTTGACCAAGGAATCATCCCGCGCGGGAGTCGCAAGACTCCCGCGCTTTTTTATGTCCGCGCCGTCTGTCCGACGGCTGCTTTTGGCTCGCTCACCAAAGCATGGGAAACCGGCACTCATGTACCAGCATGCCGTGTTGCATGCCGCCTGACTTCGCGTTCCATGAGCCCCACCATGGAATCCACTATCAAAATCGCTCTCGTTGGCGCCGGCATGTTCGGCGGAGATGTTCACGCACGCGCATATGCGGACCTGCAGCGCTTCGGCATCGCAGGCCAGCTGGCACGTGTCGGCCTCGACAAATATTCGCGCGAACTCGCCGGAGTGAAATTTGATCTCGTCGCCGTCGCCACCCGCAGCGAAAAGTCAGCACTCAAAGCTGCGGCGGCCTTCAAGGAGCTCACCGGCCACGAACCTCGCGCCTTCCATGGCGATGCCCCGTGGGATGACATCCTGGCGGCCTTTCCAGACCTCGATGTGATGGCCGTCGCCACCCCGGATCATCTTCATACGCAGCCGATTCTCGCTGCGCTGGCCAAAGGGGTGCATGTCCTGACCGAGAAGCCCATGTGCCTGTCGATCCAGGAATCAGATGAAATCATTGCCGCGGCCAAAGCCAGGAATCTCATTGTCGCCGTGGACATGCACAAGCGCTACGACCCCGATCACCTGCGCATACGCGATGACATTCAGAACCGCATCGGCGCACCGCTCTATGGCACCGCCTATCTTGAGGAACCGCTCGAAGTCAGCACCAGCACCTTCAAGTGGGTGGAAAGCAGCGACCCCTTCAGCTACGTCGGCCCCCATTGGACAGACCTGATCTGGAGCTATTACCACAGCAAGCCGGTTTCACTAACTGCCGTGGGCCAGAAAAAACGTCTGGTTCGCGATGGCATCAATGCTTTCGACGCAGTCCAGGTCCGCGTTGATTTCGACAACGGTATGTCGATTAACTTCCACAATAATTGGGTTACCCCTGCCGACTTCGAAGGTCCGGTAAACCAAGGTCACGAAATAGTCGGCGCGGACGGCAAAGTCGAAAGTGACCAGCAATATCGCGGTTTCCGCTGGTGGAACCAAGGAGGCGGCTCACGCACGAGCAATAATCACTTCACCCGTGAAGTATCTCGCCCAGATGGCAGCAAAGGTTACATCGGTTATGGAGTCGATAGTCTGACAGTTGGTCTTGTGGCTATCTGCCGGGTCAAGTTTGCCAATGAGTCACGGGATGCCGTGGCGGCTCTCTACCCAACGGCTGAAGAAGCCCGCATCACCTGCGCTATTGTGGACGCCGCCGCCCGAGTTCGGGATCTCAACTGGAAATACATGCAGGAAGGCAAAGGTGCCACGGTCACCGCACGGTTTGATCAGAAAGGTATAACTATCATAGACCCAAATTCCACCGAGGTATTTCAAAGCATTTACGACAAGGCTCTCTAGGTCATATAAGGGTATATAACGCTAACTTCTAAACTTGACTTTAAACTAAGTTTTTCATAAACACGTATTTGTACCCCGATAAATAAAACAAATGATTCTGTCATCTTCTCAACTTCGCCGCGCCGCTGTCCTCCAGGAAAAAATTGAAACCATGCAGCAGGAGCTGGCGGAGCTGCTGGCAAGTCCCTCCACCGAGTCCCCTTCGGCGGCAGGCAAGCCCGGCAAAAAGAAGCGGGTGATGTCCGCCGCAGCGCGCAAGAAGATCGCTGACGCTCAGCGCAAGCGCTGGGCCAAGCAGAAGGGCGAAGGCCCTCCGGCAGAAAAGAAAGCCAAGTAATTCCAGCTTAACTCTCTCAAAACAAAGGCCCCAGTTCGCAAGAACTGGGGCCTGTTTATTGGCTGAAGTTAGCGGAGCCGGAAGTTATTTCGTAAACATCGGGTCCTCTGGATTCCCCTTGCTCAGCAGATAGGCCATAAGGTCAAGGATATCATCCTCCTTGAGCATGAACAGCAGTCCCGGTGGCATCATGCTGATTTTGCTCTCTTCCGTTTTCACAACTTTACGGGCATCCACATTGGTGAAGTTGTTGGGGTCCATCATGTTGGTGCAGACCATCATGTTGTTCTCCTTCATGTTGGCGATGCGTCCGATCACCTTGCTGCCATCCTGCATGGTGAAAACAGTGCTGCCATACTGGTCGCTGATCTCCTTGCTGGGCTCCAGGATATGCTCCAGCAGGTCTCTCGGGCTGTACTTGCCGGCCACACTGGTCAGGTCAGGTCCCACAGCACCGCCCTCGTTGTTAAAACGGTGGCAGGCAAAGCAGGTCGCCGCACCAAACATGTTGCGCCCATTGGCAAAGTTACGGTTGCCCTCCAGGCCAACCCCCAGCGACTTGCTAAGCTCATCCAAAGTCCAGGCTTTGACAAACTGCATCGGCTTTACCGAGAAGCTCGGCGCCTTGGCCTCCGGCTTCGCATCCAGCACGTCCTTGATGGCCAGCTTTTCCTCCTCCGTCATCGTGGACAACGCGTTCTGCTTGATCTCACCGATGAAGAGGTCAAACGACGCCCCGCCTTTGTAGTTCGCAGCCCGCAGGAACCAGCGGAAGTAATCTGCGCGCAGCTCCTTCGTCCAGCCAGACTTGGCAAATCGAAGAATGCGGGCGTAGTCGATCTGCTCCTCCTGGGTGGGCGAGCCATTCACCAGCGGCTCAGCCTTGGCCACGATGCCTGAGTCTCCCAGATAGACCAGCACCTCGCACAGATCACGGTTCAGGGCTGGATCATTCGTGGGGAACAGCGGCGCAAGATGCTTGATCAGCTCTTCCTTGCCCGCTGCATCCGGCTCTCCCATGCGCGTGAAGGCCAGCATGTAGTCACGGATCAGCGTCACACGATCCAGGCCTTTAAGCGCCTTGAAGTCAATCTTGTTCAGTGCGGCAATGATTTGCGGCTGCAGCGCCTTGTCTCCACCGCTGCTGCGGGCCAGTGCCATGAGCGCCGTCAGTGCGGCACGTGGATTGGATTCGTTCAGCGCCTTGTCCTTCCATGAGGCGATGGGCTGGTGCTCCAGCGCAATACGGGCGGCAAAGCGCAGATTGCGGTCCGGAGAGCCAAGGTGCGGCCAGGCGGCCTCCACAGCTTTGGCATCCTGTCTGGCATGATAGCTTTCCAACTCCTGACGTGCCTTCGCCGTTGCATTGTCACTTTCAGCAGCGGCATCATTCTTTCCGCTGTCTCCACCCACATAAGTCACCCGATAAAGTCCCGACTGCACCTTGCGCCCGCCAACGCTCACATACATCGCCCCGTCTTTTTTCGAGACTTCAATGTCTGTCAGCGGCAGCGGCGAAGCACTCATGAACTCCTCAGTCACGCCCGTATAACCTCCGCCGTTCGGCGAAAGATGCACGGCATACATTTTGCCATAGCTCCAGTCGCAAATGTAAAGCGCCTCCTGATACTTGGCAGGAAACTTAGCTCCATAGCCAAAGGCCACACCCGTGGGCGAACCTGGGCCGATGTCCACCACCGGCGGCAGGCTGTCCTCCCAGCGCACAGGCCATTTCTTGCTGCAAGTGCGCCAGCCAAACTCACCACCGCTCTGCATGAAGCACACACGGGTGGGGCGGTACCATGGCATGCCGGTGTCCCACTCCATGTCCGCGTCAAAGCCGAAGATGTCTCCACTGCGGTTCATGGCGATGTCGTAGGTGTTGCGGGTGCCGGTGTTCACCAGCTCCCACTTCTTGCCATCAAGGTCGGTCTTCGCCATCCAACCACCGGGAGCCAGCACATCACGCATGAAGCCACGCCCCAGCAGCATGGGGTAGAGCTGGTCTTCCGACCAGTGGCGCGGCACGCGGCTGGTCTCGCAGCTCGGCTCGGGCGTCTGATTGCCGCACATCACGTACAGGCTTTGACCATCCGGCGAGGCAATGACGCCATGCGGTCCGTGCTCACCCGCCTTGCCGGGGAAGGAGCGCAGCATCTCCACCTTGTCGAACTGGTCATCGCCATTCGTGTCCTTGCAGCGGTACAGGCCTCGCCCTTGGTAGGCCTCATCGTTCACCACACCATACAGCGCCCCTGCATGATACAGCAGCCCCTGGCAGTGCCCGAAGTCCACGCTGAGCTTTTCCACCTTCGTCTCACCCGGGCTGCCCCTGAGCGCAGGAGGCGTGATGCGATACAGCGCGCCATACTGGTCGCTGCAAATCAGGCGACCTTTGTCATCCTGAGTCATGGACACCCAGGAGCCTTCCTGCTCCTTCGGCACGGAGTAGAGCAGCTCCACTTTGAATCCTTTGGCGATCTTGACCTTGTCGGCCGGTGTTGCTTGATCCGCCAGCTGAGCGAACGACGCCGTCGCGCAGAGCAGAAGAGGAAGGAGAATGATTTTCATGGTTGGATAATGATGAAACTGGCAGCCTTGCTCCGAACTACTTCATGAGTTCCTTGACCTTGCCTTCGATGGCGTCGGCCCACATCTGGTAGCCCTGGGCGCTGAGGTGGAGCAGGTCGGGCATGATCTCCTTGGGCAGCGTGCCGTCGGGCTGCAGGAAGGTGTTGCCGATGTCCATGTAGAAGACACGTTTACCGTCGGCGAAGCCGGAGATGAGGTTGTTCGTGGCGACGTTCTGTTTTCTCATCGCATCTTCCTTGGTGGCTCCGCGTGGAAAGATGCCCAGCACCAGCACCTTTGTCTCCGGCAGTTTTTTGCCCAGAATGTCGAGGATCATCTTCACGCCCTCGGCGGTCTGCTCGGCGCTGCTGGCATAGACCACACCGCCATGTTCGGCGGCAGGGCGGCCCTGATGCCCGGTGTTGTTGGTGCCGATCATGAGCACCACAAGCCGGGGCTTGATGCCGTCAAAGTTCCCGTTCTGCAGCCGCCAGATCACATGCTCGGTGCGGTCGCCGCCAATGCCAAAATTCGCCGCTTTCAGCGGTGCCCAGGTTTTCTCCCAGACCTCCTTGCCATTTTTTTCCCAGCCCTGTGTGATCGAGTCGCCCAGAAACACCAGCTGCGCCTCTCCCTTTTTGGAAATGGCGTTGAAGCTTTCATGGCGCTTCATCCATCCGCCCTCACGTGGCTTGGGGTCGATGGCAAGATTCTTGGCCGTTTCAGCAAAGCTGGTGGCGGCGACACAGAGGGAGGCGAGCAAGAGGGTGCGGAGTTTCATGGTCAGTGGCGGCGATGATGCCGGGAAGCCATGAAACTCGCAAGCCGCGAATGTTATTTCACGCCTTTAGCGCCCAGTCGAGCAGTGCCTGGGCATCACGCCAGACACCTTCGTGGCTGTCGTTGAGTATCACCACAATGCGGCGGCGGCCGTTGCGCTCCCCGGTGGCCACCAGGCAGTAGCCTGCAGCTTCGGTGTAGCCCGTTTTCATGCCGTCGCAGTAGCTGGCGGAGCGCAGCACGCGGTTGGTGTTGGCCAGATCAATGGATTTGCCGTCGGGCTTGGTGAATTTAAAGCTCTGCAGCTTCACAATCGCCCGGATATCAGGCAGCTTGTCAGCCGCCTTGGCGATCATCGCCAGATCACGCGCCGTGGAGTAAGGATCCTCGTCGGTGAGTGATGGCAGCCCGTGGGGATTGACAAAATGCGTGTTCTTCAGGCCAAGCGCCTGTGCACGGGCGTCCATTTTTTTGGCAAAGGCGGCCACGCTGCCTGCATTGTCCCGCGCGAGCGCTTGCGCGATATCGTTGGAGCTCTTCACCAGCATCGCTGTCAAAAGCTGACGGCGGGTGTACGTCTCCCCCACCTTGAGGCCGATGCGCACCGGGGCGCACTGCGTGTCCGCCAGCTCAATGGTGACGACTTTGTCCAGATCTCCCGCCTCCACAATGAGCAGGCCGGTCATGATTTTCGTCGTGCTGGCGATGGCGCCACGCAGATCCGGGCTCTTTTCAAACAGCACATCATCGTTTTCAGGATCGATGACGATGCAGCGCCCGGCGGTGATCTGCGGAATGGAGCCCCGGAGATTTTTGATCTCGATCTCACGGCGGACTTTCTTCGTTCTCTCAATCTCCTCGGCAAGCTGAGTTTCCAGCCGATGCTTCAGCTGCGCGACCGCAGCCTCCCGCGCGGCGACATCCGCCTTCGCCTGCGCGATCATCTGCTTCTCGGCGGCAAATTCATGCTCCCGTTTCGCAATCGCAGCGGCCTTCGCCTCCACCTCCTCCTCACGCCATTGCAGCTGCTGCTCACGCTTGGGGTCTCCGCAGCCCGAAATGGAAAGGCAGAGGAGACCGGACAGGACGGCATGGCGGAGAGGGCGGGACTGGCGGGGGGAGATCATTTCAGAGTTCAGCGAGGAGTTCTTTCAGGCGGGCGACTGGCCACTGTCCTGGAGCATTCGAAGCACCAATAAAGCCGTAATTCAACAGGCTGCCACATTTAGCCAGCACCAGCCGTGAAACACGCCCCCACGGCCCCATGCCCATCACAGAAACCCGCAGCCGGTGGGTCTGCCCCGCCAGCTTCATGAGACGGATCAGATCCTCCTGCGTGTTCAGATACGTGGCGATCTTCACCGCATCCAACCCCGCCTGCTGCGCAAAATTCACCGCCCCGTTCAGCACTTCATCCGCCGGCGTAGCCTGAAAGTCATGGAATGAGCCGACCACCGGCACACCTGCCGCCCGCGCTTTTTGGATCGTACCCTGCATCTGCGTAGCACTGCGAAGCTCGAGGTCGATCAGCGTTGCGATATCCAGCAAAGGCTCGAGCATTGCCGCCCGCGCCGCCGCATCCTCCGGTGCCTGTCCGCCCTCCGCCGGATGCCGCGCCGTGAGCAGCAGCGGCAGGCTGTTGCCTGCCAGTGCAGCTCGCAGTTCCTCCGCAGGCATTTGCAGCTGGTCCAGACGGAGTTCCGCCACATCACACAAATTCGCCCGCGCAGCGTTGTCGATCGAGGTGAAGTGCGTGAAAGCTGCTGAATCGGACACAACTCCAACCGCAAGTGGCCGGGAGGAGAAAAGCAGGTTTTTAGAGGAAACAAGTTGAGCCATTGGCTAGGCGGAATATAATTTTAATAAATGTGAACAAGATTTAGCATCTTACTCCTCATTATGCTGGGCCGGAAGCAAGAAATCAATTTGCAGCTGACTGAACTGCTGGACAGCGCACTGCTGGCGTTCTGCCTGTGGTTCGGTCATTTTTTGCGTGCAGACTTGGTGCCAGTCTTCTTTCCCGATGCCGTGCAGATTCCGCCCATGGAGAAGTTTTACTGGGTCGTTGCGGTCGTAGCCCCTTTCACGCCCATCGTTCTGGAGGCACGCGGGTTTTATTCCAACATCTACAACAAAACACCCGGGCGCTCTATACGCCAGCTGGCTGAGGCCCTGGTCATCATCGGCATGTTCATTGCCTTCTGCATCGTCTTCTTCAAGTGGTCCGTCGAGAGCCGTGCTGTGGTCGTTTTTTCTGTGGCGCTCGGAGCCCTCTCACTGCTGCTGCGCGAGGCCTGGCAGCGTGAAATCCTGCGCAGGCAGATGGCTTCAGGCAAAGGCCGCGAGCGCGTCATCATCGCTGGCGCGCAGGCAGATCTGGCGGCCTTTCTGGCCAACATGACCTCCGAGCAACGTGCCGAGATCGAGGTCGTCGGACAGATTGACATCATGCAGAGCCCGATTTCCGATCTTGTCGCAGCCCTGCATGCGCACTCCATCAGCCGTGTGCTTTTTGCCGCTCAGCATGTGCACTTCAGCAAGATAGAAGAAGCGGTGCAGGCCTGCGAAACGGAAGGCGTGGAGGCCTGGATCGCGGCGGACTTTTTCCAGACAGCCATCGCACGTCCGACCTTTGACGTGCTCGGAGGGCGCCTCATGCTGGTCTTTCACTCCACGCCACAGGCCTCGTGGGAGCTGCTGTTCAAGGCCATCGTGGACCGTGTCGGGGCGCTCATTCTGCTCCTTTTATCATTGCCGCTGTGGCTGGTGGCTGTTCTCGGCATTCGCTTCAATTCCCGCGGGCCGGTCTTCTTCAGGCAGGAGCGCGCAGGCCTCTATGGCAAACCCTTCATCATGTGGAAATTCCGCACCATGCACCAGGGTGCAGAGGCAAAACGCCAGGAACTGGAGGCGCACAATGAGATGGACGGCCCCGTCTTCAAGATCACCAATGACCCGCGCATCTTCGCCTTTGGCCGCTGGCTGCGCCGCACCAGCATCGATGAACTTCCGCAGCTCATCAATGTGCTGCGCGGGGAGATGAGCCTCGTGGGTCCGCGCCCGCTGCCCGTGTATGAAATCCAGCGCATCGAGAAGCATGCGCAGCGCCGCCGCCTCAGCGTGAAACCTGGCCTGACATGCCTCTGGCAGGTGACGGGCCGCAACGGCATCAAAAACTTCGAGGAGTGGGTGGCTCTGGATCTGAAGTACATCGACAACTGGTCCTTCTGGCTTGATCTGCAAATCCTCGCGCAGACTCTGCCCGCTGTGATTCGCGGCATCGGCGCCAGCTGAGTTCGCACGCTTCTACCGCTTTTTCCCCAGGGCTTCATAACCCGAGACGACGTCAAACAGCTCCTCGTCGATCGAGCTCTGGCGCAGACGGTGGTAGCTGCCATGGAGGTGCTCCAGCAGTTCGTCGATGTTCTTTTCTGCTCGCTGCATCGCGGCCAGACGGCTCGCATTTTCACTGGCCAGAGATTCGGCACAGGCCCGAAAAAGTGAGATGAAAAGGTACTCGCGAATGAGTGAGCGCAGCGTCGCAGGCAGCTCGTTGAGCACTTCCGGCAGGATCTGCGTGGGCCATGGCACCTTCGTCAGTTCCTTCTGCCAGACTTCATCCAGCGGCAGCAGGCGCTGGCTCACGGGTTCGTACAGCGCGCCAGACTGCGGATGGTTGTGAAAAAGATACACCTGCTCATTCCCGCCAAAGGTCATTCGTGCCTCGCTTTGGATCTGAATCTGCGCAATGAGAGGTGTGATAGCTTGGACGGAGTTGGGCACGGCAAAACGGCCTGCCATGGCGAGCCCTGCGTCAGAGAGTCTGGCGTGAACTCTCTCTCCCACCGCCCAGACCTGCGGCCTGCCTGGCAGCGAAGCAAGCGTCCGGATGGCATAGTCGGCAATGATGTCATTGAACTGCCCCACCAGCCCCTGATCTGAACCGAACACGATGGCGCCGATAGCGCCGCCCTGGTTTGAACGCCGGCTCTCAGGAGAGCGCTCTCCCTGACGCAGGCAGACGCTGAGTCCCAGCTCAACCGTGCGCCAGTAGTCTGCCAGCGCTTTCACCGACTGCTCATACTGGCCGATGCTCGACGCAGCCAGCGCCTTCATGGTGCGCACGACGGACTGCAGCTCACGCGCACTGCTGATCTGGCGCTGCAGGCTGGCAGTCGTGTCACTCATGCCTGGCTGACGGGTTGGTTCTTTTGTTCTGGCAGGAAGGGCTTCAGCGCCTCACGGGCAATGCCGATGATTATTTCGCGCTCTGCATCGAGAAGCTTGCGGTCGCTTTCGAACAGGGCAGCGATCTGGGCAGGAATACCTTCAGCCGCGGCCTGCACCGCGAGCTGGGCCTCCGTCATTTTCTCCAAAGCCACTTCGTCAAACAAACCCGCCGTCAGGGCCAGAAGCACGACGATTTGCGCGGGCACCGGCACCGGCGCGCTTTCAGCCTGCTTCAAACAAGCACGGATGCGCCGTCCGTGCTCGATCGTCTTGCGTGTGGCTGCATCCAGTCGCGCACCAAACCGCGCGAAGGTCTCAAGCTCTTCAAACTGTGCGTAGGCCAGCTTCAGATCTCCGGCCACGGCTCGGTAGGTGGCACGCTGGGCCTTGCCACCGACACGTGACACAGATTTGCCCACATCCACCGCCGGCAGCACACCCAGCTCGAACAACGAGGGGGAGAGGTAAATCTGTCCATCTGTGATGGAGATCAGATTGGTCGGAATGTACGCAGAGATGTTCTGAGCCTCGGTCTCGATGATGGGCAGCGCAGTGAGCGAGCCACCACCGCGTTCTTCACACAAATGGGTGGCGCGCTCCAGCAGGCGCGAATGAATGTAAAAGATGTCCCCAGGAAAGGCCTCACGTCCTGGCGGCCTGCGCAGCAGCAGCGAAAGCTCACGGTAAGCACGCGCATGCTGCGTGAGGTCGTCATAGACGATCAGCACGTCCCTTCCCTGCTCCATGAAGTGCTCGGCGATGCTCGTGGCAGCATAGGGAGCGACGAAGGCAAGCCCCGAAGGATCACTGCCCTCGGCCACCACGACAACGGTGTACTCCATGGCCCCGTGCTCACGCAGAACTGCGATGCCTTTCGCCACGGCGGAAGCACGCTGTCCGATAGCACAGTAAACGCACAGCACATCCTTGCCTCGCTGGTTCAGGATGGTGTCCAGAGCGATGGCCGTCTTCCCAGTCTGGCGGTCTCCCACAATAAGCTCACGCTGCCCGCGGCCGATGGGAATCAGAGCATCGACCACCTTGAGTCCCGTCTGCAGCGGAACAGTGACTGGCGCACGCTCCATGATGGGAACGGCCGGGCGTTCCACGGGAAGACGTGCGCTGCCAGCCACTGTGCCCAGACCATCCAGTGGCTTCCCGAGTGGATCAATGACACGGCCGAGCAACCCTTCGCCAACGGCCACGTCCATGACACGTCCGGTCCTCCGCACTTCATCACCCGCGCGAAGATCCGCGTAATCACCGAGCAGGACCACGCCGACTTCGTCCTCATCCAGATTGAAGGCAATGCCCGAGACACCGCCGGAAAATTCGAGCAACTCATCAAAGCCAACGCCGGGCAGTCCTGAAACTTTGGCGATGCCGGTGGAGACATTCGTGATGGTGCCCACCTCGTGCAGCGAAAGCCGCGGAGCCAGAGATTCACGCGCCCGGCACATGCACGTGAACACGTGGTCAAAAACACCGCTCAAATTTTCAGGCACCGCATTCATACAGGGGTCTTCTCAGAGTCTTTGGCGGACACTGCAGCCTTCGCCAGAATTTCATCCACACCTTTCTCCAGGCTGGCCAGATAGTCGGCAATGCTCCATGCGACTTTCTGCCCGCCTGCACTGAGCTCAATGCCGCTGACAATCTCCGGCGCGGCTTCAAACCGCAGAGACTTGCAGGCAGGGAAGGCCGCATTGACGGCCTGTTGCAGGATACGGCGCTGCTCTGAAGGAAGCTCGAATGCGCTGCGGATGAGCGCAGGCTCCTCGGTTTTTTCCATGGCTTCTGCCAGCCTGCGCCGCTCCGCATCATCCATCGCCAGCAGACGCTCGGACAGCACCGCCGTCATCCGCTCCTCGAGGCTCACTCCGGCAAGATCCGTCAGTGTCTTTCTGGCAATGGCAAACACCTCCTCCTGAGTTCTTCGGGCTATGGATTCATGCAGCGTTTTAGCCTCACTACGCAGCAGTTCGCCCTGACGGACGCTGAGGGCATCTGCAGCGCGGCGTGCTTCCTCGAGCAACCGCCGGTGCTCCGCCTTAGCGTCATAAGCCGCCCTGCCCATCATGTCCGCACGCCGCAGCTCAAACTCCGCATTCTTGCGCTGAAACTCCTCCTTCTCCTGGTTTGCCGCAGCCTCCTTCGCGGCCGCATCCGCGATCTGCGCGGCGATGCGCTTCTCCCGCGCATCAATGGCTTGGAGCACAGGCTGGTAAAGGTAGCGCTTCATCAGCCACACCAGGATGAGGAAGTTCAGTGTCTGCGCACCGACGGTGAACCAGTCTATGAGCATGATGTTACTTGGCGACGGTTTGCGTGATGAAATGATTCCAGAACGGATTGGCGAAGATCAGGATCATCGAGACCACAAAGCAGTAGATGGCCGTGGACTCGATCATGGCGAGGCCGACAAACAAGGTGCGCGTGATGGTCGCAGAGGCGTCCGGCTGCTGTGCGAGCGAGGTCAGCGCCGTGGCAACGGACCTGCCTTCGGCAAAGGCCGGCCCCATGCAGCCAAAGCTGGTGGTGAGCCCTGCGGTGATGATGGAGGCTACGGCTATGAGGGTGGTGTCATCCATGGTAGGTTCGGAGGTTAAGTTTTGGCAGATGCTTTCAATTCATGAGTGCTGATGGCCGCCGCAATGTACACGGCGGCGAGAATGCTGAAGATGTAGGCCTGCACCATGCCCGTGAGCAGCCCAAGCAGGATCATCAAAATGGGAAACAGAAAGGGGGTGATCGTCAGCAAAATGGCCAGGATCATCGCACCGCTCATCATGTTGCCAAACAGGCGCACAGCGAGCGCCAGGGTACGCGACACCTCGCTGATGATGTTGAACGGCAGCATGACCACCGTCGGCTCCATGTAGGATTTGAAATAGCCTCTCAGCCCTTGGTCTGAGATGCCATACAGCGGCACCGCAATAAGCACGCACACCGCCAGTGCAGCCGTGGTGGAGAGCGACCCCGTTGGCGGTTCATACCCTGGAATGACCGTGCAAAGCGCAGCCGTGGCTACAAACAGGAACAAGGTGCCAAGAAAGCCGATGAATTTCTCCGGCTGCGGCAACCCCACGTCCTTGATCTGCTGCTGCATCGCCGTGACGACAATCTCCAGCAGGTTCTGCCAGCGTGAGCGCTCATGCTCCGTGGTGAGACGGCGTGTGATGAGCCGCGCCCCCACGGCCAGCAGCAGCATGATGCCCCAGGTGAAGACAATGGTCCCGTTCAGCTTGAACCAGCCATGCTGCCAGAAAATCATTTCATCAGGACTCAGGCGCATGATGATCCTCCTTTTGTTTTCCGCGTGTCAGCCAGGTCACGGCCAGACGTGCTATGATGAAACCCGCCAGACAGGCCACCAGGCGCTGCGACTGGCCGTTTGAGACAAAGTAGAACCCCGCCATCACAAGCCCCATGCGCAGCAAGGCGCTGCACAGAAACAGCCGCGCTGGCCTGGGTGAGCTGAGCCCTCGACGGACGGTCCACCAGAGGCCTCCGTAAAAGATCAAACCTAGCAGCACCCCTGCCGCAACGCAGAGCGCCAGGGGCAGCGGGTTACTCATCATGTTTTTCCTCCTTGTTTTTTTGTTCCTCGCCCATCGCCTTGTCCTCTTTGTCGATCCAGTGCCAGGCATTCGCACAGCCCAGCACCAGCCCGGCAACCAGCAGCGCAAGCGTCCAGGAATGCTCTCCAGGGTGGTGCTTGTCCAGCCAGAGGCCCAGAGCAGCTCCGAGCAGTGTGGGCACCACGACAGACCAGCCCACCAGCCCCATCATGCCAAGCCCAAACCATACGGGCGAGACAGAGTGGCGTCGCGCCCTGAGCTTGCGCGTCGCCTTCGCCCCGACCTGCTCGGCCAGGGTGGATTCGCCTTTCGCTTCAGGGGATGGCGGCAGCTTACGCATGCTTGAAATTGGCAAATCGCCGCAGAAATCCGGTTTCTAATTTCGCCATCACGGAGCGGGCGCTGCGCTCTTCCTCATCCAGTTCCAGAAACTCCTGCTCCACTGATTCGCGCAGCTTCGCCAGGCTGCTTCCTGCCATGGCACGATGCACGGACACGAGCACATCAGGCCCGGTCTTCACCAGCACTCCCTCATCCACCGCCATGTAAACCTCCCCCTCCGCCTCTGTCTCATAGACCAGGATGCCGGGGCACAGGGCTGTCACACAGTCCTGCCGCTGTGGCAGCAGCCCAAATGACCCCTCCCGCGTCTCAGCCACGATGCGCTTCACACCGCTTCTGACGGCGAAAATCTGGAACGGCAGCAGGACCTTCAGGTTCATACCTCGTTGCCGGGCTTCGCCTCCTGTTGAGTTTTCCATTTCTCCTTCGCCTCGTCGATCGTCCCGATCATGTAGAGCGCGCTCTCGGGACAGTCTTTGAATTCGTCGTTCAAGATGCGCTCGCAGCCGTCCAGCGCGTCCGCAAGGCTGACCAGCTTGCCCGCATGGCCGGTGAACTGCTCGGTGGTGAAAAACGGCTGCGTGAGAAAGCGCTCCAGCCGACGCGCACGCGCCACCACATTGCGGTCCTCAGGCGAGAGCTGCTCCAGGCCCAGCATGGCGATGATGTCTTTGAGGTCCGCGTATTGGGCGAGCGTGCGCCGGATCTCCTGAGCGAGATGGTAGTGCCGCTCCCCCACGATGCCTGGCGTTGCCATCTTGGAGCTCGACTGCAGCGGATCGATGGCCGGAAACAACCCTTCGCTGGCCCGCTTTCGGGAGAGCACGACCGAAGCAGAAAGATGTGAAAAAGTGTGAACCGCCGCCGGATCGGTGAAATCATCCGCAGGGACATACACTGCCTGGATCGAGGTAATGGCCCCCGTGTCCGTGTTGGCAATGCGCTCCTCGAGCCCTGACAGCTCCGTGCCCATGGTGGGCTGGTAGCCAAGACGCGCAGGCATCTGCCCCATCAGGCCTGAAACTTCCATGCCCGCCTGGATGAAACGGAAAACATTGTCCATCAGCAGCAGCACGTCCCGCCGCTCGTCATCCCGGAAATACTCGGCCATCGTCAGCGCCGCATGTCCCACCCGGAAGCGGCTGCCCGGCGGCTCGTTCATCTGGCCAAAGACCATCACCATGTTGGGCAGCACGCCGGCATCTTTCATGTCGCGGTACAGCTCCTCGCCTTCACGGCAGCGCTCGCCGATGCCGCAGAAGATGCTCACCCCGTCCTGATGACCGACCATGTTGTGGATCATTTCAGTGAGCAGCACCGTCTTGCCCACACCGGCACCGCCAAAGAGCCCCGCCTTGCCACCGCGCTCCAGAGGCACCAGAACATCGATCACCTTGATGCCCGTCTCGAAGATCTCGGATTTTGTGGAGCGCCTCACCAAAGCAGGCGGCGCACGGTGCACTGAGCGCCACTTCGCACCTGTCAGCGGTCCCTGCCGGTCGATCACATTGCCAAACACATCAAACATGCGCGAAAGCAGGGCTCTGCCCACCGGAGCTTTCAATGGGCCGCCGGTGTCCTCCACCCGCATGCCGCGTGCGAGCCCCTGTGTGGGCGTCAATGCGATGCCGCGCACATGCCGTGCATCACGCTGCGCCAGCACCTCGATGACTATCTCACCCGCGGCTCCTGCCTGCAGCATGGTGTGAATGGACGGCAGATGACGATCAAAACGCACATCCACCACACTGCCCCTCACCGCGACGACCACGCCCAGGTTTGCAGACGTCGGATCAGCGTCCGTTGTCGGTTGAAGGTCCAAGCTCAGCGTGGTCATCGTGTTCTTTGTTCCTTGTCTTCAGCCAAACATGCAGCCCATGTGCCAGCATGCAATGGGGTGTCCTGCCCATTTCATGTCTTTCACCATAGGCTCGTGTCCTATGTTGTCTGGCATACTTGGCGGCATGCACCGAGCTTCCACCACTTTGAAGCCGGTTGAAACGTGCTGTGCACAGAGCCCGTAGTGACTTGATGCGCCACGCTCTATTTGTTCTCCTGACCGCCTGCGCCTCCCTGCACGCAGCCTCCCCCACCAAGCTCGACTTCGGCCCCGTCCGTGAAGAGCACATCATGATACCCATGCGCGACGGCAAGAAGCTCTCCGCTTATGTGTTCTTCCCGCCCGGAGAAGGCAAGTTCCCCGCCATCTTCGAGCAGCGTTACGCGGACATCTCCAGCGCCGGATCGCGCAAGGCAGCGGCCAAGTTTGCCGAGGGCGGCTTTGTCATCGCCCTGGTGAACTACCGCGGCACGCATGAGAGCGAGGGCGTCTATCGTGGCTACCGCGGCCTGCAATGGGGACCGCTGCGCGACGGCTATGACGTGTGCGAGTGGCTGGCGGCTCAGCCCTGGTGCACAGGCAAGATCGGCACCTATGGCGGCTCCCAGGCGGGCTACGCGCAAAACTATCTGGCAGTGACTCAGCCACCGCATCTTGTGGCGCAGTACATGACAGACACCGGCCTGAGCCTCTACCAGGAGGGCTACCGCATTGGCGGTGCCACCAAGCCACAGCGTTTCATCAAAGGAGGCTCCGTGGCACGCGACATCAAGGACAACGAAGCCATGCTGCGCGAATGGGACCAGCACCCGGACTATGACGATTTCTGGAAGGACGAGGATGCCTCGCTGCATTTCGACAAAATGAACTACCCCTGCTTCACCATTGGCAGCTGGTTTGACTTCATGTGCCAGGGCAGCGTGGCCAGCTTCATCGGGCGCAATCAGCACGGCGGCCCGAATTCGCGCGGCCAGCAGCAGCTCATCATCGGCCCCTGGCTGCACGGTGGCTACCCGAAGTCGAACAAGATCGGCGAGCTGGTGTTTCCGGAGAACGCCTTCTTTGATGTGTATGCGCACATGACCAAGTGGTTCAATCACTATCTCAAAGGCGAAAACAACGGCATCGAGAAGGACACGCCCGTGAAATACTACGTGATGGGCGCGACCGGTGAAGAAGGCGCCCCCGGCAATGTGTGGCGCGAGGCCAAAGACTTCCCACCCGCCAGCAAAGCCGCTGACTGGTTCCTGCAGCCCGATGGCAAGCTGGCCCCCGCCAGGCCCTCTGCCGCCAAGGCCAGCACCTCGTATCTAAGCGATCCCGTTCATCCCATGAGCCTGCCCTATGCCGGATTTCCCGGGGCCAAAGATGCGCGCGGCTTTGAAGAGCAGGCCGAGGTGCGCACCTGGACGACCGAGGTGCTGAGCCAGCCGCTGGAGGTCACCGGCCGCATCAAAGGTGAGGTCTTCGTTTCCTCCACCGCCAAAGATACCGACTTCTTCCTGCGCGTGACGGATTTGTATCCCGACGGCCGCTCCATCCTGCTGGTGGATTACCCGCTGCGTGCCCGCTATCACGAAGGCTTTGACCACCAGAAGCTGCTCGTTCCAGGAGAGGTGACCAAGCTCTCATGGGACATCGGCTGGGTCAGCATCATCTTCAACAAAGGGCACCGCATCCGCGTTACCATTGCCAGCACCGGCGCGCCCTACTATGAACCCAATCCGCAGACCGGCGCACCCATCAGCCATTTTATCACTGAGCCCGGTGTGTCTGCCATCAATACCATCTGGCATGACTCCAATCATGCCTCCAAAGTCATCCTGCCCATGCTGCCCTGATCCCTCCCCTTCCCCATCTTCATGCAAACACCCGCTTCCTCCCTTTCACGTCGCTCCTTTCTCAGCACCGCCCTCGCCGCAGGTGCGGCCCTTTCAGTGCAGGCCAAAGACCAGGCACCCCTGATCGCCTACGTGGGCACCTTCACCTCGCCGCTGCAAAACATGAAGGCCACGCAGGTGGACCTTCCGCCGGGAAACGGCCAGGGCATCCACCTCTTTGAAGTTAACCGCAGCACAGGCGCCATGACCCCATGCGGCCTGTACAAGTCAGGCAGCAGCCCGAACTGCCTGACCTTCAACGCCGCCCGGACGGTGCTGTATTCCACCAACGAAACCGACGCAAACGGCAGTCACGAGGCAGGCTCTGTCAGCGCCTTTGCCATCAATCCCAAGGACGGACAGCTCACGTTGATGAACACCGTCAGCTCCGGCGGCAAGGGCCCGACCTACATCAGCCTGCATCCCTCAGGCCGCTTTCTGCTGGTGGCAAATTACTTCGGCGGCTCATGCGCGGTGTTGCCCGTCAAACCCGATGGCAGCCTGGGCGAAGCCACCGATTTCAAGCAGGACTCTGGCACCATCGGCCCAAAGAAAGCCACCAACGCGCCTCCGGGCAGCTTTGCCTTCAGCGGGCATGATGGCACACACTCCCACATGATCCAGGCCGATGCCTCGGGCCGTTACGTTCTGTCCGTGGATCTCGGGCTGGACCAGATCTTGGTATGGAAGTTTGACGACCAAAAAGGCACGCTCACACCGAACGATCCTCCCCATGTCACCCTGCCTCCGGGCGACGGGCCGCGTCACTTCGCGTTTCATCCCAACAGCCGCTGGCTCTACTCGCTGCAGGAAGAGGGCTCCACCGTGGTGCTGTTTGACTATGACACTGAGAAAGGCCGCCTCTCCTCCCGCCAGACCATCTCCAGCCTGCCGCCCGGATTTGCAGGCAGCAATTTCTGCTCGGAGATCCTTGTTTCCCCCGACGGCCGCTTCGTTTACGTCGGAAACCGCCTGCACGACAGCATCGGCATTTTTGCCATCGGGAAAGACGGCACGCTGACCTTGGTTGGCGAAGAGTGGACGCGCGGCAACTACCCGCGCAGCTTCAACTTCGACCCCACCGGCGAATTCTTCTACAGCCTCAACCAACGTGGCGATAATGTGGCGATCTTCCGTGTGAACCGGAAAACCGGCGTCCTTGCCTTTACCGGCCACTACGCAGCCGTCGGCAATCCTTCGAGCATTGTGTTTCTGGATCTGGCGAAAGGCCAGTGACCACTCCGACGAGGATCATCTGGATTCTCGCTTAGTTAAAAAGTCACGGAGGGATCACCGTTGATCCCTCCTCTGACTTGGTTCTGCATCGACGCCGCTTACGCCAGTGATGGCACTCCAATGCTGACGTCCACCTCGGCGTTGTAGTCCACGCCTTCCAGGCCAAAGCCAAAGAGACGCAGGAAGCTGGTCTGGTAGCCTTCAAAGTCGCCCAGCTGCGCCAGATTTTCCGTGTTCACCTCGGCCCAGCGTTTGCCCACGAGCTCCTGTAGCGCAGGCTTCATTTCCCAGTCGTCCACGCGGATGCGTCCGGCTTCGTCCGGCTGCGGATTGCCGTTGTAGAGGCGCTCGCGGAAAAGGCGGTCCATCTGCTCGATGCAGTCCTCATGTGTGCCTTCGGCCTTCATCGCCTTGTAGAGCAGGGAGATGTACAGAGGCACCACAGGGATCGCGGAGCTGGCCTGGGTGACCAGCGCCTTGTTCACGGAGACCCAGGCCTTGCCCTTCAGGGAGGCAAGCTTGCCGTCCAGCACGCGCTGCACGCGCTCGAGGTCCTCCTTGGCACGGCCGATGGTGCCGTTCTTGTAGATGGGCCAGGTCACTTCCGGCCCGATGTAGCTGTAGGCCACAGTCTGCACGCCTTCGGCGAGAACACCGGCGCTCTGAAGCGCGTCGATCCACATCTCCCAGTCTTCACCGCCCATGACGGCCACGGTTTGCGCGATCTCGTCTTCGTTCGCGGGCTCGATGGTCACTTCATTGACCACGCCGTTGCCGGTGTTGAGGTTCTTGTTGGTGTAGGAAGCGGAGCCGATGGGCTTGAGCACGGACTTGAAGACCTCGCCAGTCTTCGGGTGCGTTCGGCGCGGAGACGCGAGGCTGTAAATGACGCAGTCCACCTGGCCGAGATCTGCCTTGATGGCCTCGATGACGGTGTCCTTCATGGCATCGGAGAAGGCGTCGCCGTTGAAGGAGCGGGCATAGAGGCCGGCAGCCTTGGCTTCGGTCTCAAAAGCGGCGGAGTTGTACCAGCCTGCGGTGCCGCAGCGCTCGGCCTCGCCGGGCTTTTCAAAGAACACACCCATGGTGGCGGCACCGGAGCCAAAGGCCGCCGCGATGCGGGAGGACAGGCCGTAGCCGGTCGATGAACCCACCACGAGCACCTTCTTGGGCCCGTTGGCGATGGGGCCGCGCGATTTCACGACGGCGATCTGTTCAGCGACATGTTTGGCACAGCCGGTGGGGTGGGCGGTGGTGCAGATGAATCCACGGATTTTGGGTGCGACGATCATAGTAGTTAGTGCGCTGAGCGTTAGCAGCCACAGGGGGGCTGGCAACTTGTTTTCCCACCCGGTCTCTGCCACCTTGGCCGCATGCCAGCCCCGTCACCCGCTCCTGAGCAGCGCTTTTCCGACCGTGTGGAAAACTACGTGCGCTACCGCCCCGGCTACCCGCAGGAGATCATCCCGCTGCTGCAGCGCGAGGCCGGGCTCTCACCTCAGTCTGTCATCGCCGACATCGGTTCCGGCACTGGCATTTCCGCCGGGCTTTTCCTGAAAGCCGGATTCAGCGTGCATGCGGTGGAGCCCAATGGGGACATGCGCGCCGCAGCAGAGCGGCTGCTGTCACATGCCCCCCGCTTTCACAGCGTGAATGCCAGTGCCCAGGCCACCACATTGCCGGACCACAGCATCGATCTCATCGTGGCCGCACAGGCTTTTCATTGGTTCAACTCATCTGAGACACGCGCGGAGTTCACGCGCATCCTCAAACCAGCTGGCCACATCGCCCTCATCTGGAACGAGCGCAAACTCGGCTCCACCCCTTTCCTCCAAGCTTTTGAGCAGCTGCTTCTCACCTTTGGCACGGACTACACCACCATCCGCCATGAGAACGTGAACGCCGCAGCACTCGCTGCTTTCTTCAGCGGCCCATACGTCACGCATACTTTTGCCAATGGACAGCGCTTCGACTTTGAAGGGCTCAAAGGCCGCCTGCTCTCCAGCTCCTACGCACCTGGACCGCACCAGCCGCACCATGCGGAGATGCTGGCCGAGTTGCGCCGCATCTACGACGCACACCAGGTGGCAGGGCAGGTCTGTTTCGAATACGACACCCGCGTGCATCTGGGGCGCTGAACTCGCAGGCACCGCACGCAGACCTGCTTCCTGCCTCGGGTCATGCAGACTGACCGCATGTTTCAAACAAAAAACCCGCCCCGGCTGCGATGAGCCGAAGCGGGTGCGGTTTTGGGGTGGGGAATCAGCTGCTGTTCAGCGATGGAGATCAAAGCGGTCCAGCTCCATGACCTTGGTCCATGCGGCGACGAAGTCTTTGACGAACTTCTCTCCGGCATCAGCGCCCGCATACACCTCTGCGATGGCGCGAAGCTGGGAGTTGGAGCCAAAGACAAGATCCACCGACGTGGCCGTCCATTTCACCTCGCCGCTCTCGCGGTCACGGCCTTCGTAAAAGTGCTCGCACATCTTCGACTTGCTCCACTCCGTGCCCATGCTCAGCAGGTTCACAAAGAAGTCGTTGGTGAGCTCTCCACGCCGTTGGGTGAAGACACCGAGGTCAGGAAACCCGACATTGGTCCCGAGCACGCGCATGCCACCCACCAGCACCGTCATCTCAGGAGCCGAAAGCGTGAGAAGCTGCGCACGGTCCAGCAGCGTCTCCGGTGCGGGACGGTCAAGCTCGTGGCCGAGGTAGTTGCGGAAGCCGTCCTGCCTGGGCTCCAGCACGGCAAAGGACGCAGCGTCCGTCATCTCCTGGGTGGCGTCGGTGCGGCCAGGGGTGAAGGGCACCTGCACCTCATGACCGCTTTTCTTCGCCGCATCTTCCACAGCCGCACATCCGCCGAGCACGATGAGGTCTGCAAGAGACACTTTTTTGCCACCTTTCTGCTCCGCATTGAAGTCCTTCTGGATCTTTTCCAGCACAGCCAGCACCTTCTGCAGCTGCTCCGGCTGGTTCACAGCCCAGTCTTTCTGCGGAGCCAGGCGGATGCGCGCCCCATTGGCACCACCACGCTTGTCACTGCCACGGAAGGTGGCTGCGGAAGCCCACGCCGTGGAGACAAGCTGGCCGGTGGTCAGGCCTGAGCCCAGGATGTCTGCCTTGAGACGGACGATGTCCTGCGCACCGATGAGTTCATGGTCCACTTTGGGCACGGGGTCCTGCCACAGCTGCGGTGGCGCCACCTCGGAGCCCAGCAGACGGGACACAGGGCCCATGTCGCGATGAGTCAGCTTATACCAGGCTTTGGCAAAAGCGGCGGCAAACTCATCCGGATGCTCCAGAAAGCGCCTGGAGATTTTCTCATACGCCGGGTCTTCCCGCAGCGCGATGTCAGTGGTGAACATCATCGGCGCGTGGCGTTTGGCGGCGTCGTGCGCATCCGGCACCGTGCCGGCACCCGCGCCTTTTTTAGGCTTCCACTGCTGCGCTCCCGCCGGGCTCTTCGTCAGCTCCCACTCGTAGGCAAAGAGGTTGGTGAAGTAACCATGGGACCACGCCATGGGCGTGGAGGTCCAGGCGCCCTCCAGACCGCTGGTGATGGTGTCTCCGGCGTTGCCTTTGCCGTGTTTGTTCTTCCAGCCGAGGCCCTGCTCTTCGAGAGGTGCGCCCTCTGGCTCCGGACCCACATTGTCAGCACTCGCGGCACCGTGTGCTTTGCCAAAAGTGTGACCTCCCGCAATCAAGGCCACGGTTTCCTCGTCATTCATGGCCATGCGCGCAAAGGTCTCGCGAATGTCTTTCGCTGCAGCGATAGGATCAGGCTTCCCGTTGGGGCCTTCGGGATTGACGTAGATCAGGCCCATCTGGACAGCAGCCAGGGGCTTTTCCAGTTCGCGCTCGCCCTTGTAGCGTGCGTCTCCCAGCCACTTGCTTTCAGGCCCCCAGTAGATGTCTTCCTGCGGTTCCCACACATCTTCACGTCCGCCGGCGAATCCCATCGTCTTGAATCCCATCGATTCGAGCGAGACATTGCCCGCGAGCACCATCAGATCGGCCCAGGAGATTTTCTCGCCATACTTCTGCTTGATGGGCCAGAGAAGGCGGCGCGCCTTGTCCAGGTTGGCGTTGTCCGGCCAGCTGTTGAGTGGCGCAAAGCGCTGCGTGCCATAGCCTGCGCCACCCCGGCCGTCGCTCACGCGGTAGGTGCCCGCGCTGTGCCAGGCCATGCGGATGAAGAGCGGACCGTAGGTGCCGTAGTCCGCCGGCCACCGCTTCTGCGAGGTGGTGATCACCTCCTTGAGTTCCTTCTTCAAGGCAGCCAGATCAAGCTTCTTGAACTCCTCCGCATAGCTGAAGCCCGCGCCCATGGGATTTCCCCGGGGCGAGTTCTGGTGCAGCATTTTGAGATTGAGCTGGTTCGGCCACCAGTCTCCGTTGGACATGGCTCCTGCGGCGGTGGTGCGGTTGGGGCCTGCGGCGGCACCCATGACGGGGCATTGGTTCATATCTGGGGTGGGTTGGGTTGTTTTTTCCTGGGCCGTGGTCGGCATGACTGGCGTCAGCATCAGCGCAGCCGCCAGGGCCTTGTGTTGCAGTGTTTTCATGGCTTGGTGGTTGGGTTCAGGTTCAAGGTTTCGAACGTTGAGAAGTCGTAACGCCCAAATGATGGATGCCCGCCTCAAATGCATCCAATGCATTATCTGAATGCTTGCGATGCACCACACACATAGCTAGGCTGGCCCATGAGAAGCGATCTGAACCTCCACCTGCTGGAACAATTCGTGGCTCTCGCTCGCACCAAAAACTTCACCCGCGCTGCCGATGAGCTGCACCTTTCACAGTCCGCGCTGAGCCGCGCCATCCAAAAACTGGAGGATCAGCTCGGCGCCCCCCTCTTTGAACGCAAGCCGCGCGAGGTCGTGCTGACGGACCTTGGCGAACTGCTGCTGGAGCGTGCCAGAAAGATTCTCCAGCTCATGGAGGACACCATCTCGGAGCTTTCAGAGGCGGGCCGTCGCGGGCGCATCCGGCTGGGGGCCATCCCCACCATCGCCCCTTACTTCCTTCCCGGCCTTCTGAGCCACTTTGCCCGCAGGCATCCCGACATCCTGGTGATCGTGCAGGAAGACACCACTGACAATCTCATCCGGCGCTGCAGCCACGGAGAGATCGACCTCGCCATACTGGCCCAGCCGGTGATCGCGCGGCATCTGGAGGTGGAGCCGCTGTTTGAGGAAGAGCTGCTGCTGGTGGCACCTGTAGCGCATCCTCTGGCCACTGCCAAAAGTGTGAAGATCGAGGCCCTGGAGAGCTTCCCCTTTGTCACGTTGAACGAGGCGCACTGCCTCGCGGAAAACATCTCCTCCTTCTGCCGCAGAAAGTCCGTGCAGCCGGTGACGGTGGAGCGCACCAGCCAGCTGGCCACCGTGCAGGAGCTCGTGGCACTGGACCACGGCATTTCGATCGTGCCCGAAATGGCGCGAAAAATCGACACCAGCGACAGGCGCGTGTACCGGTCTTTTGCCGGGGAGAAGCCCGCACGCACCGTCGCCATGCTGTGGAATGCCGGCCGCTTTCAAAGCAGGGCGGTCAGGGTGCTCATGGAGGAACTGCGCAGCCTGACACGGAGCTCCTCCTCAGCTCCCCAACGAAAAAGCAGCCGATTGTAAGAGCATGAAAATCCTCCGCCTCATCGCCACCATGCTGCTGGCCGCAGTCTCCTTGCAGGCGCAGCCCCGCATCGTGGCTTATGCGCCCAACTGGATCGGCCTCAAAACCTTCGTGCCGCAGATCGACTTCGCGAAGCTCACGCACATCAACATTGCCTTCGAAAACCCAGCCGATGCGGACGGGGCGCTTTCCTTCCAGCCTGACAACGAATCTCTCATCCGCCAGGCTCACGCACACGGCGTGAAAGTCCTCGTCTCCCTTGGCGGAGGCTCCGCTTCGGAGGACGCATCCCGGCGCAAGGCTTGGTTTGACCTGATCAGCACCACGAAGCGCAAAGGCTTCATCGCCCAGCTCGCAGCCTACGTCAGCACGCATGATCTCGACGGCCTTGATGTCGATCTCGAAGGGCCCGCTATCAATCGCGACTACGCCCCCTTCATTCAGGAGCTCTCTGCGGCTTTGAAGCCAAAGGGCAAGTTTCTCACCGCCGCGCTCTCGAAAGGCTACGGCGGCAAAGACGTGCCCGACGCTGCGCTGGCGTGCTTCGATTTCATCAATGTCATGGCCTATGACGCCACCGGCCCCTGGCAGCCGGACAGGCCCGGCCCGCATTCATCGCTGGAGTTTGCACAGGGCAGCGTGGACTACTGGCTCCGGCGTGGCCTGCCAAAGGCCAAGCTCGTGCTCGGCGTCCCTTTCTACGGCTGGGGCTTTGGCAAAGCCTTCCGCCAGCAGGAGTACCGCTATGCAGATCTCATCAGGCAATACCCCAAGGCCGTCACCGATGATCAGGTCGGCGACACGATTTGGCACAACGGCATCCCCACCATGCAAGCCAAAGCCAGGCTGGTGCTGGACCAGGGCCTCGGCGGTGTGATGATCTGGTCGCTGAACTCGGATGCCCCAGGCGAGAGTTCCCTGCTCTCCGTCTTGCATGGGGCGCTGCAAAAATGACCCGGCTACTTCACCCCCCGCACCTCAAACCCTTCAGCCTCCAGCACTGCACGCACCTTGGCCGCCTGATCCCCCTGGATTTCGATGCGCTTGTCACGCACAGTTCCACCGCAGCCGCAGGCAGAGCGCACACGCTTGGCGATGGTCTCAATCACCGACACCGGCAGGTGCGTGGCAAAGTCCTTGATGACGATGACTGTCTTCCCGCCTCGATGAGCCGTTTCTCGCTGGAGCACGACCCGGCCCATCTTCCAGAGACGCTGTGGGGATGAAGGATCAGGCTGTGGATTCATCTGCAAAACGGCTCAGGATGCGCTCAGGTCCCTGTTGTAGTACACCTTCACGTACTTCATGCCCTTGTTGTCATCAAAACCACGCTCCAGCTGCGGATCGGTTTCGCTGGCGGCAGGCTTGATGTGGATTTCCACCCCGGTGTCCAGCTTGAGGACGGCGGCGATTCGCTTCTTGGCCTTCGTGAGGTCTTTCTTGGAGATCTCAAAAGTCTTCTCCAGCGGCTGCCCCTGCTCCTCCTCAATACGAGCCCGGTGCTCGTCAAACTTGGCGATGACTTCAGGAGACTTCAGCACAGTCTGGCCGAACTCCTCCAGATCAAACTTCTCGCGATCTTCAAAGTAGTCGAGCGCGTCCTTGGCGGCGGTGGCGGTTTCCCAGGGCGGGCTGTCATCATCGGCAGGCTGCTGCTCCTCCAGGAAGGAGACAGCCATCTTGGCGTAGGCGTTGGTGAGGAAGGCCGCGTCAGGCACAGCTTCCACGCCAAGAAATTCGCGCACCCAGAAGCGGGTGTCTCCGCCGCTGCGGTCAAAGGTCAGCACGTAATAGCCTTTTTCCGCCCAGTAGTTCAGGATGAGGCAGCCTTTGTCGATCTTATCGGGATTGATGCCGTGCTCGGTGCTCAGCTGCAGGTCTCCATTGCGCGGCGTGATGGTCAGGAAGGGCACCACGCTGTCGCTTTTCAGGATGCAGAGACCGCTGACGAGCTCTCCCTCGATGTGGACCTCCTTGAGCAGGCTGATGCAGAGGTCCCCTGCTTTGATGTTCGGGTGGTTGGACTTGGCATACAGGCGCTGCGCGATCTCAACCCCCTTGGCGAGCAGCTTTTCCTCATCTTCAAAGATGGCCTTGGCGCAGTTGTTCACCTCGTGCTGCTGCAATGAGGCATGGTGGGTGAAGCGGTGGGCGATGCAGGCCTTGAAAGGCTTCAGGAAGAGCGCTGTGAGCGCTTCCTGATCTCCTTCGGCGACTTGAAACACCTCGCGGGAGGTTTGCAGCGGCTCCTCACGCAGGGGATTGCCGATCTTGGCGAGGACGACTTTGGTGGCGGTGGCGGTATTGAGGCGGAGTTTGACGGACATGCGGGGCGCGGAGAGTAGAAAGGGAATGCATTTGGCAAAGGATTAAACCATTCTCCAATTGAAGTTTGCGCGTTCGGAAGCTTTGAAAAAGCAGCCCACAGCACCACGACAAATCCGTCAGGGTTTCCCTGATATCACGAGCAGGGCGGTGCCAATTGCGGGGAAAACTTGACCGTTCAGAGTGAAACCGACGTGCCACACTGCATTTCATCACACCTTCAATCTCCACACCATGAATGCTGCTGTATATACCCCCCCCGGTGAGACCTGCAGTCCAGGTTCGCACCCTTCCGACAAAGAAATAGCCCTGCTCGCTTTCAAAAAATGGAAGACGGAAGGCTGTTCGCACCTGCGCCCGGAGCACTGGCTCCGGGCAGAAAAAGAGCTGCTGGCCATCTACGCCGCCCAGGGGCAGGCATTCGTGCCCGCCGAATCTGACCGGCTCGAGGAGTTTTGGGAGCAGGAGATGGAAACCCTCTCCTGCTGTGTCATGGAAAGCGAAAACACACTCGCAATGAAAGGCTGGTCATGAATGATTCCTGCACCATCCAAAAAATGGACGTCACTCCGGCCAGTCTTCACATCTCTTTGGGTGTGCACTCCGCTGACACTTCCCATGCTCAGCAGCCGCCGTATGGAGGCCGGCTTTCGAGTGAGGAGATAGCAAAGAAAGTCATGAAGCTCACCGGCAGCGTGCGCCTGGCCTCCCGATCTGCCCATCACTGGCATCACTGCGGCATCAACGAATGAGCCAGGGGCAAGGTTGACTGGAGGCCTCCATGAACAAAATCTCACGTGACAGCAGCCCGCAGGCCGGAGTCCTCCGCTCCGGCAGGGCCGGGCATGGCCTGTCTAAACAAACGGCAGTAACCCACCTGGCACGGCGCAGACGGGCATGCCGGACCGGCGCAGACACGGCAAGTCTCTGGATCGAAGAGCCCCTGCGTTTTCACCGTGCACGGTATGAGCACCTGACACGCCACCTGCACGGAAAGTTCAACCAGACCTCGGCTCTGCTCACCTGCATGCTCTTGCTGGTCTTGGTCGCGCGCGCCGCAGGCGGTGAGTACGTATCGCCAGAGCGCTGGCTCTGCGGCCTGCTGTCCGGTTGGTTTATCATCTCCATGGCCAGGCTGGCGCTGTTCACCTGCCTGGCGGCGCCTCGCAGCATCTGCTATGCGCAGGGCAGACTGCGCATTTCCGGCCTGGGCACATTGCACGCGGAGCAAATACGGCACTGGTCGTTTCAGCACGGTGTCAGGATCAGCTCCCATGCCAGGCCGGGAGTGCGCCTGCAAATCTGCTGCCGCTGGTGCGGCTTTGAACGCCACTGGACGATGCTGATGGAGGACAACCCCGAGACTGAGCGCTTGGAGCAAGTGCTCAAGGCACACCTGCCCCGCCTCTCCCATGCATCCGGCAGGCTGCCCCGGCCACGGACGATTCAGATTGAAGCCGGAATCCTGAGTCAGTAGGTTGCTTCATGCCGCGCCCCACCTCCAGGCCGTCTGATTCGGCAGGCTCCACCCGGGTAAAAAAACGGAATGGCATTGCAGGCCGTGGTCGCAAGCCCGTTTCCGGGACATTGCCCGCCAAGGACAAGCGCAGTCACAAAGCCAAAGAAGGCGCTCTCACCACCACCGATCTGCGCTTCCGCATGCTCATGGACCATGCCCCGGTGCTCGTATGGGTGAGTGATCCCCGCAAAAAACGCACTTGGTTCAACCGGCCCTGGCTGGACTTCACAGGAAGAACCGCCCAGCAGGAGATCGGCGACGGCTGGGAGGAGGGTGTCCATCCTGAGGATCTTGAACGCTGTCTCGCCATCTGCGCGGCTTCTTTTGACGAGCGCATGCCTTTTGAAATGACCTACCGCCTCCGTCGTCACGACGGGGAGTACCGCTGGCTGCTCGACAAAGGCGTCCCTCTGCAAGATCCCGGCCGGCAGTTCATCGGCTACATCGGCAGCTGCGTGGACATCACCGACCGCAAAGCTGCCGAGGCCGCCGTACGAGCCAAGGAAATGCAGCTCCGGATGATCACTGACAACACTCCGGTGATGCTGATCCAGTGCAGCCGCGACCTGCGGTACACCTTCGTCAATCGCGCCTATGCAGACATGCTCGGGCTGGAGCCTGAGGAAATCATCGGCAGACCGATCATCGACGTCCTTGGAAAAAAGGCTTTTCGTATCATCCGCCCCAAAATCACCCGCGTGCTGAGTGGCCGCCGCGTCGAGTATGAAGAGGTGATGCCCTACCCGCGCTCTGGCCGCCGCACAGTCCACGTGATCTATGTGCCAGACACCAACATACTCGGCCAGACAACAGGCTGGCTTGCTTCCATCAACGACATCACTGACCGCCGCCAGATTGAGGACGAGCTGCATCGTGAGCGTGTTTTTCTACGCCAGGTCATAGACGCCACCCCGAGCATGATCTTCGTGAAGGACAGCCAGGGGAGGTTCCTGCTGGGCAACGCCGCACTCGCGCACAGCTGCAGCACCACCGTGGAAAAGCTCGTTGGCAGGACGGACGCAGACTTTCACCGCACATCGGACCAGATCGCCCATTTCAAACAGATCGACCAAGAGGTCATGTCCAGCGGCACCACGCTCCGGATTCCTGAGGAGGAGATCACCCAGGCAGACGGGCAGGTGCGCTGGTTCAGCACCGGAAAGGTCCCCTTGTTCAATGACGCTGGCATCTGTGACAAGGTGCTCGGCGTGGCGACGGACATCACCGAGCAGCGTCAGACGCAGAAAGAGCTGGAAAGGCGGGTGGCGGAACGCACCGCGGAGCTCAGGGCTCAGATGGATGAGAGAAACAGGCTCGAAAACGCACTGCTGGACATCTCCGAGCAGGAGCAGCGCCGCCTCGGCCAGGATCTGCACGACGGACTCTGCCAGTCTCTTTCGGGGCTGGCTTTCATGGCGCGGTCACTGACGAAAACCCTGGAGGCGCAGGCACTCGCCGGCCCCGCTGCCGAGGCCGCCCGGCTGGCAGATCTCATCCACCAGTCCGTCGAGCAGTCCCGCAACATCGCCAAAGGGCTGCACCCTGTGGTCATGGATGCAGAGGGCCTCGTTTCCGCCCTGCATGAGCTCGCGGCACGCAGCAGCGGCAGCATCTCCTGCCGCCTGCGCTGCGAGCAGATGGTGCCCATCACGGACAATGACGTGGCTCTGCACCTCTACCGCATCGCCCAGGAGGCGGTGACAAATGCACTGAAGCACTCGGGGGCACGCTCCATCACACTTAGCCTCAGGCTACGGCAGGGCCTGCTCTCTCTCAGCGTGGCCGATGACGGCTGCGGTCTGCCAGAGGTCATTCACGCGGGCGACGGCATGGGCCTGCGGCTGATGAAATACCGCGCGGATGTGATCGGCGCAGATTTCGCCATCGGGAAACGTAAAACACACGGCACCAGGATGACCTGCCTCCTGCGCATGCCTGCTGCATCCCATTCTCAGTTGTCATTCCTTCCGAATCTCCACCCTCAGAACGAGCGATGAAAAGCACTCCCGGCCAGCAGCGCATCCTCATCGTGGATGACCACCCCATTTTTCGCAAAGGCATCGCGATGCTCCTCGAGCATGAAAAGGACATCGTGATCTGCGGCGAGGCAGAGACCGCCGCGCAGGCCATGGGCCTGGTGGAGCGTCATGAGTTTGAGCTTGTCATCGCCGACATCTCTCTGAAGGACATCAACGGCATCGAGCTGGTAAAATCACTCAAAGCCCTCAGGCCTCACCTGCCGGTGCTTGTGCTCTCCATGCACGATGAATCCCTTTATGCAGAGCGTGCCCTCCGCGCCGGAGCGCGCGGCTATTTGATGAAACAGGCACCACCAGATCAGGTGGTGACCGCCATCAGGCAGGTGCTCCGCGGAGAGCTCTACCTCAGTACCGCGGCAAACCTTCTCATGCTCAACAGCTTTGTGGCTGGGCGGGACAACAGCGGCAAAAGCTCCGTGGAAAAGCTCAGCGACCGCGAGCTGGAGATCTTCGAGCTCCTCGGCCAGGGACGGGGCACCAGCATGATCGCCCATGATCTGCGCCTGAGCGTCAAAACCATCGAGGCCCATCGTTCCCACATCAAAACCAAGCTTGGCATCAGCACCGCACCCGAACTCGTCCGTGCCGCCGTCGAATGGGTCACACGCCGCACCAGCGGCATTGGCTGAGCCCACGGCCGCCCCCTGGCAGCACGCCTCCGCTTGCAGACAGCTCAATGCAGGACGAGTGCACTCATGCATGACCGACCGCGCAACGAACACCGCCTCCCAGGACCAGCACCCGTGGCTGGTGCGCATCCCTGAAATTTTCTCAGGGATTTCATCTCCCATTCTGCGCCAGATGGGGGCACTCTCCAGCACCCGGCTGGGGCTCGACTATTATCTGATCAAGACAGCAAATCCGGCGGCTGTCCGTCAGTCTGAAGCAGCGAAGTTTGCGCGCTGGAATCTGCCCATGGAGCATACCTGGCCCTGCAATCCTCAAAAGATGGACGGTTTCATCGAAAAGGCCGCGCAGACACTGCTCAAAAAATTCGGCAGCCGCAATCCCCAGGGAATCTTCATCGGTACGCTGCAGCCCACCTCTCCGGACAAATATTACAAAGGACTGGCGTCCAACCTCCGCGGACGGGTCCTCCAGCTGTTCCCCAAGCTGCCCGCCGCGACCGTGGAGGAGCAGTCCCCGGAGGCGGAGACCCTGTTTTGTCTCGTCGGCAAAGAGGGACTGTTTTGCGGTATGCAGAGCCCTCGCGCCTCAAACGGCCTCTATGCCGGTGGCAGCAAATACATCGACCAGGATTCACCGGACACCATCAGCCGCGCGGGCGCCAAAATCGCGGAGGCTCTGCATTTCCTGCTCCTTTACCGCCCACCGATGCAGGAGGGATCTCACTGGATCGAGCTGGGGGCCTGCCCCGGCGGCATGACGTCGGAACTGCTCGCCCGCAATCAGCGCGTGACGGCGATTGATCGTGCCCCGCTCGACAAACGTCTCGACGGCCGCCCCGGCCTGAGGTTTTTCCTCGAGGACGTAGCCACCTTTCAGCCACGCGCAGGCACCACTTATGACGCGCTGCTGTGTGATATGAACGGACCGCCGGAGGAATCCATCGAGCAGGTCATCCGCCTTTCCCGGTTTCTAAAGAAGGGAGGCCTCGTCGTTTTCACGCTCAAATTGCCTCGCGTGGATTCCCTGGAGGAGCCCAACGAGCTCTTCCGCCTCATCGTCGGCATGTCCATTTCTGCCGGTCTGCGCCTCTTTGCGCAGACGCACCTGACGTACAACCGGCACGAGTTGACGATGTTCTTTGAGACGGTGTGAAGGTTATGGGATGAATGTCAGGAGCCACTCTGCAGCCTCTTGATTTTTAAAATTTGGCCCGGCCAGCATTTCGCTCAGCTTCCGACGGCATTCTACCGGCTCGCCCTTGGCCAGCATAATGAGGCTGCTCTGCAGGCCATCGTTGTCATGGCCTTCGGCAACTCCTGCGGCAAGAGCTTCGAGCAGATCTGCCAGACAGTCTGAGCCGCCCGTTTTCGCCACCAGTTCGCCGATGAGTTCCCGGGACCAGAAATTATTGTCAGGCGACTTCAGCGCATCCAACAGCAGTGGGAGATCGGTGGTGCTGACAACGTCCTTGAGGCGGGCGTGAGCTTCCAGCACCAAATCGCTATCACCGTCATTGGCTTCATCGAGGATGCAGCGGAGGTCCGCTGCAATGCTCTGGCTGATGGCCTTTTCAAGCTCGGCGGAGAATTCTTCCTCCTCCTCGGCTGGTGCCTCTGCGGAAGGCAGATCCTCCGGCTTCAGCAGCACGGCACCTTTGAGGAGGCGGCAAAATTCCTTCTTGGTGGCTTTGTGCATCGTTCCCACCTTGGAGATGGGGTCCTTCATGACCTTGTACTCGATGGACAGACGCGCCCATTCCACAATGCGGATGTAATTCTCTCCCTGCTTCCAAATCTGACCTTGTTCCAACTTCATCGGCTCCATTAGCCGCGACATGGACCAACGCCATGAGATTCTGCACTTAAGGACAGAACAGGCTTGGGACCGCAGGACAGGGCCGCCGGTCATTCGGCCCCAAAGCGCCCAGGCTGGGATCGTGGCCTGCCAGCAGATACCCCGCACCGTGGAAGAGCATGACTAATAAAAGGGTAAAAAGTCAAGCTTTCCAAATAAATTTGAATTCAGACTTGTTTACTGGCATTGTTGTTATTATAATTATAATACATGTGATATATAAGGACTTAAAACTCAATTACATCCCTGTCCGGAAGCCTCCCACCGCACTCGTTCCTCCGATTTTTTTCCCGCCGCCAACAGCCAAAAGCCCCCGATGAAAAAGACCTCTTCACTACCCAGACTCCTCTGCCTCTCTCTGGCACTGGCGTGGATCCAAGGTGCTCAGGCCAGCACGGTCTTCTGGGGCAGCAATTTCAACGACAATCTCTTCAATAGCGCCGGCGACATCCTGGATGAGACTTATTCCTTTGAAATTGGGACGTTTACTGGCGGCTTCACCCCCACCTACCAGAACGTTGACCAGTGGGAGGCCAACTGGCATGTCATTGACCGCGTCTTTGCTCCGGACAGCAACGGCTGGAATCCTCTGCCCATCCCGGACGGGCAGTTTTTCGTCGCCACCGTCGATCTCAACCCTGACGGCACATCGAGCTCCAGCGACGCAAACCCTGGAGACACCTTCACCATGGGAGACACGGTTTACCTCTGGGCTTACAATTCAAAAAGCATCGTGCCCAGCAGTGAATGGGCGCTGGTAACCGACGGCTCACCTGTTGGCGATCAGGCTGATGACTGGATCATTCCAGACCCATCAAACACCAGCGGTTCCTTCGTCTGGCAGCTGACCGACGCCAACTCCGCCATCATTGGCGGTGCCAATGGGGTCCAGGGCCCCGGGACCTACTCCACGACACCGGGTGTATTCAGCCTGCAGACCGCCGTGGTTCCAGAACCGGGCTCTGCCCTCCTGTTGCTGGCGGCAGCAGCCGCACATCTGACACGTCGCACACGCCGCGCCTGACCCGCCCCCCTGCTCTGATCTGAAGACACCCCATGAGGGAAAACGCATCACGATTATTCGAACCAACGGGCCGCTTTTCGCCGGCACGTTTCTTCGTTTCAATGTGGGGTGTTTTGTTTGCCGCTTTCACGGCGGCCAATGCCGCGACCGACTTCAGCGACTACTCCCTTTTCGGCAGTGCCAGCAGCACCACCGTCAGCAGCATCAGGATCGGCCCCACCACAGACAGTGAAACGGCCATCACCGCAAACACCACCGCCACCGGTGACGACGTCACCGGCAGCGACGATGAAGATGGCGTGACGGTGCCCGCCAGCTTGGTGACAGGCACTTCCGGTAGCATCACCGTCAACGTCACCAACAGCAGCGGAGCCACGGTGTACCTCAACGCCTGGATCGACTACAACCGCAACGGCGTGCTCACCGACGCTGGTGAGCAGATCGCCACCAACACAACGATCGCCACCGGCACATCCAATTCCAACAGAACCGTGACCTTCACGGTTCCCGCCACGGCCTCCATGGGCACGGCGGGTGTCCGCGTGCGCCTGACATCCACCAGCTCTCCAGGCCCTATCGGCCTGAAGGGCAACGGTGAGGTCGAAGACTACATCACCACCATTGTCTGCCCGACCATCACTCTCAGCACCTCCTCACTGTCTGGCGGCGCGGTGGGCAGGCCCTATTCTCAGACTTTGGCCGCCACGGGTGGCACCGGTAGCTACAGCTGGGCGCTGACCTCCGGCACCATGCCGGCAGGCCTCTCTTTGAACACTTCAACAGGGGAGATTTCAGGCACGCCTACCACCGGCAATGCCGACGGGGTCAACCTCACATTCACCGCCACAGACGGCGCAGGCTGCCAGGGCTCTGCAACGCTGCTGCTGCAGATTGTGAACGGCATTTTCATCACCCCCACAACGCTCCTTCCGCCGACCGTCGGCACCCCCTACTCTCAGGTGGTCACGGCGCAGGAGTCTGGCTTTGACGTCCAGCAGGCTTTCTCCTCCTCTTCAGTCGGCACTCTCGCCGCTGCGGACGCCGTGCTCGCAGGCACCAACCGTACTAGCAACTGGACCGGCTCGGCATCCACGATCTCCTACAACAGCAGCGGCGCCGGCGGCGGCCACTACACAGACACCGACTTTCCCGCTGGACCGGGCGACAATTTCGCCCTGAAAGCCACGGGCATCATCACGATTCCGACCGCCGGCGCATGGACCTTTGCCACAAACTCTGACGATGGTGCGCGCGTCAAAATCGACGGCACGACTGTCATCAATGACGACACACAGCACGCGACCACCGACAAATTCGGCACCGTGACACTGACGGCAGGAACCCACGTCATAGAGCTTGTGTTTTTCGAACTTGCAGGCGGCGAAGCCATCGAGCTCTTCGCTGCCCCCGGCACGCTGAGCACTTTCAGCTCCGCCTTCAAGCTCATCGGGGCCCCTGACGGACTCAGCGTCGTGCGCTCATCCCCCACCTATACCTGGAGCCTTGCCTCAGGCTCCCTGCCCGCGGGCCTCACACTGAATGCCAGCACCGGATTGATCAGCGGCACGCCCACCAGCGCCTCAAATTCTAACTTCACCCTTCGCGCCACGGACAATTATGGCTACAGCAACACCCAGTCCTACAGCCTGCTGGCCTGTTCAGCCGTCACCTTGAGCCCGCCCACACTCTCCTCCTGCATGGCGTACTCCGCCTACAGCCAGACCTTCAGCATCACGGGCGGCACAGCGCCTTATGCATACTCCATCAACAGTGGCTCACTGCCGGCCGGGCTCTCGCTGGACACCGCTGCGGGTGTCATTTCAGGGCGTGCCACCTCGACCGCTGCGGCATCCTTCACCATTGCAGTGACGGACATCAATGGCTGCTCCGCTTCGCGCGCCTACACTCTAACTCCGGCCTCGCCCACGGATTTCGGTGACTATGCAGGATTCGGAAGCGCCAGCAGCGCCTTGGTTTCCACTCTCAGGCTCGGCGCGCTGACAGACGCCGAATCCGCACCCACCACGAATGCCACCGCCACCGGTGACAACATCACCGACCTCGCTGATGAAGACGGCGTCACACTGCCGGCTTATTTGGCGCAGGGCACGTCGAATTCAATCACGGTGAACCTCACCAACACGACAGGGGCCACGGCTTACCTGAACGCCTGGATCGACTACAACAACAACGGAGTGCTGACAGACAGCGGCGAGCAGATCGCCACCAACACAATCATCGCCACCGGCACCTCCAACTCCAACCGTACGGTGAGCTTCACCGTTCCGGCCGGCGCCACGGCAGGCATCACAGGAGTGCGTGTGCGTCTGACCTCCACCAGCAGCCCCGGCGCCACCGGAGCCAGCGGCAACGGTGAAGTCGAAGACTACGCAGTCAACATCCTCCCCCCCACCGACTTCGGCGACGACTCCGCCTTTGACATCGCAGGCAGCACCCTTTCAACCTCCCTACGTATGGGAGCGCTGGTGGACGGTGAAAACTCCAATCTCGCCAATGCGGCAGCCACGGGAGACGACACCAATGGCAGCGACGACGAAGACGGCGTGACCCTGCCAGCCTCCGTTATCCAGGGGCAGCCAGGCGTGACCGTGACAGTCAACGTCACCAACACCACCGGAGCGGACGCCTATCTCAACGGCTGGATCGACTTTAACAACAATGGCATCCTCACCGACAGCGGTGAGCAGATCGTGCTCAATGATTTGGTCAGCACCGGAACGAGCGGCGGCAGCCGCACCTACACCTTCACCGTGCCAAGCTCCGCCTCCACGGGTGTGATCGGCGCCCGCTTCAGGCTGACCTCCACCGCCACCCCGGGCAGCTCCGGAATCTCCGGCACAGGCGAGGTGGAGGACTACGCGATCACCGTCCTGCCCGCCTCCGACCATGGCGACTATTCACGCTTTGCAGATGCCAGCAGCTACAACTCCAGCGACCTGACCATGGGAGACCTGGAGGACACCGAATACACGCCGGTGACCAATCTAGCGGCCACGGGTGACGACATCACCAACATCAATGACGAAGACGGAGTGACACTCCAGGCCATCCTCGTCCAAGGGCAGGCAGGCGTCGCGGTGACCGTCAAACTCAACAACACCACGGGCGCACCTGCCTACCTCAACGGCTGGGTGGACTTCAACAACAATGGCTCGGTCGCAGATTCCGGAGAGCAGGTCATCGCAGACGCCGTGGTCGATGACGGCACCACCAGTGGCTACCAGACCTACTACTTTGATGTCCCGAGCAACGCCACCACCGGCACCGTGGGGGCACGCTTTAGGCTGACCTCCGCGGCCTCACCGGGACCCACAGGCGCCTCCGGTTACGGTGAAGTGGAGGACTACACCACCACCATCGTGGTCCCGTCCTCCAACTTCCGTGACTACTTTTATACGATCCGTGCCGTGGGCACCCGCTTCTACCTGGACGAAATCTCGGTTTACAACCCCAACTCCTCCACCCCCACGGTCTCAGTCAATCCGGGCATTCTCGACCTCAATGCAGCCTCTCCGGGTTTCAACACCGGAGCAACAGACGCGATGATGAACGGACTGGCGCTCGACTGGCTGAACCGGCGCTTCTACTGGGCCGCAACCTCCACCGGCTCCAGCGGCTACAATTTCAGCTTGTACACGGCCGCCTATGACAACGTGAGCAAAACCTGGAGCTACCAGCTCGTCACAAACTCAGCGCGGACAAACGTCCCCCTCAACACCGGCAGCCCCGTCTCAGGCTCGGCAAGCTCCGGCGCCTTCCCCCGCGCTGCGTTCTATAACGGTGAATACTATGCTGGCGGCCAGCTCAGCAACAACGTGGCAGTCTGGCATCTGAACTCGACCGGCCTGGGGCTCACCTCCCCTGCTTTCAACGACTACACCAACTTTTTCCACCTTTCCCAGACCTTCAATGGTGGCGACTTCGTCATCCGCCCGCAGGACGGCCTGCTCGTCACCTCCACGGTGATCAGCAACGCCAACACACTGTTCAACCAGTTCATCGACGATGGCATGAACGCGTCGGGACCGGCAGCCAAGACTGCAAGCGTTGACTCACAGATCCCCTACTCCAGCAACAGCTCGGTGCAGATCGCTGGCGTGGGTGGAGTTTCACGCCTCTATGCGCTTGGCTCCGCCGGCACAAACATTTATCGCATCGACAGTTATGACACCACTTCGCCCAAGGCGGTCAAAGTGGGTCCGCTGCCCACCGCCTCCTACACTGACTTGTCCGAAGGCATTTCCTCCTCCGTGACATCCCTGGGGGTTAAAGGCATTGTGTACAACGATCCCAACGGTCTTTCCGACGGCATCATCAGCGGCACCGGGACCAATGCCAGCGGCACCCTTTACGCCATGCTGGTCGACACCTCTGGCAATCTCGTGGACTCTTTCCCTGTCAAAAGCGACGGCACGTTCATCCTCGGCGGTGCCTCGGCCAACACCTCCTACCGCGTCGTGCTCAGCACCTCCTACGGCAGCCTGGGCTCTACTGCACCCGCCGCAGCCATGCCCACGGGCTGGCTCAATGCGGGTGAGTTTCTCGGTTCAGGGGCTGGGAGTGACGGCACGGTCGATGGCAGGCTCTCAGTCACCGTCGGCAGCTCGGGCATCGTCAACGCCACTTTTGGCATCTCCCAGACTCTCTCCATTGGCGACCTCGTCTGGAATGACTCCAACAACAGCGGCACCCAGGATGCAGGCGAAAGCGGCATCGGTGGCGTTACGGCTCGGCTTTGGGCTCCCGGTTCGGACAATGCCATTGGCGGTTCGGGCACCGCAGCGGACACCCTGCTTGCCACCACCACCACCGATGGCACAGGAGCCTACAGCTTCACCGGACTCGCAGCCGGGAAATACTTTGTCACTGTCACCCCTTCCACGCTCTACTCCGTGGTCAGCAGCACGGTCGCAGGTGATGACGGAAACGACGGTGACAACAACGGCTCCCAGCCAGGAGGCCGGGGCACGACGGTGTACAGCCCTGTGGTGACGCTGGCCCAAAACACCGAGCCTGGCAGCATGTCCTCAGGCGGTGGCAACACGGAGAACACCATCGACTTCGGACTCCTGACAGCCATGGACTACGGCGACTACGCCTCCTTTGCTTCTGCCGGCAGCGCCCTGGTTTCCAATCTTTTCATCGGACCCCTGACAGACTCGGAATACTCCGCCAACACCAATGCAAACGCGACCGGAGACGACCTCACAGGCTTGGACGACGAAGATGGAGTCCAGGTGCCCGCTGCTTACCAGGGATCATCCAGCACCCTGACCGTGACTGTCACCAACCTGAGCGGTGGCTCCGCCTTCCTTCACGCTTGGGTGGACTTCAATGGCAACGGCGTTCTCACCGACCCTGGGGAGCAGATCGCAAGCAACATTCTCATCGCCAATGGCACCAACGGCACCAGCCGCAACATCAACTTCACCACTCCCGCGACTGCCGTCCTCGGAACGGTCGGCCTCCGCGTCCGCCTGACCTCCGTCAGCACCCCGGGCTCCACGGGAAATGCGGGCAACGGAGAAGTGGAGGATCACCTCGTCAACATTCTTCCTGCAGTGACGGATTTTGGAGACAACCCCGCCTTCGCCGCCGCCTCCCAGATCGCGAGTACGGAGATCTTCGTCGGCACCGCCGCCACCGATGCGGAAGCGCTCAATCCCACCACCGGCACGGCCAACGCAGACGACACCACCGGCACCGATGACGAAGATCTCGTCATCCCTTCCGTGGTTTCCGGCGGCGACCAGACGATGAGCATCCCGATAACTCTCAGCGGCAGTGTCATGCTTGGCCGCATCGGCGTCTGGGCGGACTGGAATGGAGACGGAGATGCTCTGGACGCCAACGAGACTGTCGCTCTTAACAGTTCCGGCCTCATCGGCGGCAGCAACACCGTCATCGCCACTTTCAGCCCGCCCATCGGCACCAGCACCGGCACCAAATTCATCCGCATTATTGTCGTCGAAGGCACTGCTGCGCCAGCCTTCAACGGCTCTTCCAGTCTCAAGGGCGAAGTCGAAGACTATGCCATCACCGTTACCTCGCCGACCATGGATTACGGAGATCTGCCCGACTCCGTAATCGGCACTTCCGCCAGCAACTACCAGACGCTCACCAACGACAACGGCCCTGCTCACATCGCCAACAGCTCGTTGCGCCTCGGTGCCACCGTCGATGCCGAAGGCAACGGCCAGCCCAACAGCACCGCCACCGGAGACGGCGCCGACGAGGACGGGGTGGCCACGCTGCCCACGCTCACACAGAACCTGCCAGCAACGCTCACCATCAGCGCCACAAACGCCTTCGGCTCAGCCGGCTTCCTCAAGGCTTGGATAGACTGGAACAACGACGGCAACCTGACCGCCAATGAGGAGCTCGGCCCTGAGATCAGCGTGCCCAACGGCACCAGCAATGGCAGCTTCAGCTTCAGCTTTACCGTTCCCAGCTCCGCAGTGCTCGGGGCCAGTCTCGGCCTCCGCGTCCGCCTTGCCAGCACGACGATCCCCGCCTCCAACGGCATCGTCGGCACGGGTGAGGTTGAGGACTACCTCGTCACTGTGAACGCATCCACGGCGGACTTCGGGGACTACCCCAGCTTTGCCTCAGCCTCTCGCGTGGCCAGCACATCGATCAAGATCGGCACCAATGCCACCGACGTGGAAACCAGCAATCCAGCCTCTGGCAACGCGACGGCAGATGACACCACCGGCACCGATGACGAAGACCTGACCATGCCCACGCTGCAAATCGGCACCAGCAGCACGCTGACAATCCCGGTCACACTCACCAGCCCGGTGACGTCTGGCAGGATCGCCGTCTTCGCGGACTGGAATGGGGACAATGATGTCCTCGACACCAATGAAGCCGTCTCGCTGAGCACCTCCAGCCTTGTCACCGGGACGAACACCATCACCGCCACGCTCAGCCCGCCCGCAGGCATCACCGGCGGCACCAAATACCTGCGCATCATCGTCAACGAAGGCAGCACGGCTCCCTCCTTCAGCGGCAGCTCGGCGCTTCAGGGCGAAGTCGAGGACTATGCCATCACAGTCAATGCCTACACGCTTGACTATGGTGACCTGCCAGACACGGGCACTGGCACCGGCACGGGCAACTACCAGACCCTCACCAGCGACAGCGGCCCCTCCCATACCGCCACCTCCGCCACGCTGCGCCTGGGCGCCACCGTGGATGCAGAGGCCGACGGCCAGCCCAATGCCACAGCAACAGGTGACGGCGCAGATGAAGACGGCATCAGCAGCATGCCGGTTTTCAACCGCGGCCAGCCATACACAATTCCTGTCTCCGTCTTTAACAACACCGGCAGCACCGCTCGCATCTTCGGCTTCATGGACTGGAACAACGACGGTGACTTCGCCGACGCAGGAGAAGCCCTCACCGCCGTCGCAGTCAGCTCATCAGCCAGTCAGCAGACCGTCAACATCACCGGAACCACACCCGGCACGGCGGTGATCGGCACCTTCGGCGCACGCTTCCGTCTTGCCACCGCCACCACCCTGGCCTCCACCGGCACCACCAGCAACGGTGAAGTGGAGGATTACATGGCCACAGGGGCCTGCCCCACGCTGACCATCACTCCGGCGACTCTGCCGGCCACGAACCAGTACTCCGCCTACAGTCAGACCTTGAGCGCGAGCAACGGCACCGCTCCATACACATGGACTGTCTCCAGCGGCGCCCTGCCAGGAGGGCTGACCTTGAGCAGCTCAGGTGGCATCAGCGGCACTGTGGCCAGCGCCAGCGGTGCGTATGTCTTCACCGCCAGAGCTACAGATGCCAACGGCTGCACCGCCACTCAAAGCTACACCATCAGTGTCGGCTCTGGCGGCATGAGCGTGGGCAATCTCGTCTTCCTCGATGAGAACAACAACGGGCTCAAGGATTCCGGTGAACGCGGCATCCCCAATGTGCCGGTGGAAATCTGGAGCGCAGGCGCGGACGGCCGCGTCAACTCGGCCGATGACCAACCCGTGACCAGCGGCAACGCCTCCGTGCTCAGCTCCGGTGGCATGCTCACCAGCGGCACCTACGGCACCATTGCATCCGGCTTCTCCACCCTGACAGCGCGCACAGACTGGACTGGCGCCTATCAGTTCACCGAACTTCCCACAGGGGTCTATTACCTCAAGATCACGCCGCCAAACAAATCCGTCTTCGCCAGCAAGTACGGCACCGGCACGACCACCTACAGCCTCAATCTCGACTTCCCGCTCGCCAGCACCAGCTTCGTGCTCATCGACAACGGCATCGATAACGACAGCAACGGCGTCCAGACCGCCGGCTCCTTCACCAGCAGTTCGGACGCTGTGCTCGCCGGAGTCGGTGCTGCCGTCTTCAGCATGCCCTTCACACTTGCCACCGCCACCGAGCCCGGCACCTCCAATCTCGGCAGCGATGAATACACCATCGACTTCGGCCTGCGCCCCTGCCCCGCCATCGGCATCACCCCGCTTACCGTCCCCGCAGTGAGTTCCGGCGTGGCCTACAGCACCACCTTGAGCGCCACCGGCGGCACCGCGCCTTACACCTATGCCATCACCCAGGGCACCCTGCCCTCCGGCCTCAGCATGAGCAGTGCGGGCGTCATCTCCGGCACCACCTCCACCACGGGCACCAGCGCCATCACCGTGCGCGCCACGGACGCCCGCGGCTGCCAGGGCTTCACCACCATCCAGCTCAGCGTCACCACCGCCATGAGTATCACCACCTCATCGCTGCCCAACGGCACGGAAGGCACGGCCTACACCTCCACCACACTTGCCGCTACCGGCGGCAGCAGCCCCTATCAAAACTGGCGTGTCAGCACCGGCGTGCTCCCCACGGGCATGACGCTCAACAGCAGCACCGGCGTGCTCTCCGGCACCCCCTCATCCCCCGGCACCTACGTCGTCACCATCGCGGTGGATGACGCCCTCGTCACTCCCGCCAGTGTCAGCGTGACCAACGGCTCCGTAGAGACGGACGCCTGGAGCGCCATCACCTTCACGCCACGCACCAGCGTTACCGGCTGGACACTGGGCAACAGCGCCCTCTCCGGCACCACCACCGCAGTGCAGCTCTACGGCGTCAATGACAGCAATGCCAGCAACTCGCTGCTGGGCCAGACCCCGGCG
Organism: Prosthecobacter fluviatilis; assembly: GCF_055388355.1. Taxonomy (NCBI): domain Bacteria; kingdom Pseudomonadati; phylum Verrucomicrobiota; class Verrucomicrobiia; order Verrucomicrobiales; family Verrucomicrobiaceae; genus Prosthecobacter; species Prosthecobacter fluviatilis. The sequence goes on along the minus strand of NZ_AP043782.1, from coordinate 5,631,313 downwards.
GGCTTGCAGTACCTTGCCTCTCCGTTTGTGGACTCCTGGGCCTCACACACGGTCAGTGGCTTCACTGTGGGCCGCCCCTACACCCTGCGCGTCCGCTATGCCATGCGCGGTGCCTTTGCCAATCCGGCCACGGCAGAAGCCCAGCCGCCATTCTACAGCAATGCGCTGTGGGTCGCCGGCTACAATGCCTCGGCCGCAAGCCTGTTTGGCCCTGCAAACGTAAACTTCCCCGCAGCCAACGCCGCCAACTTCGACAACTGGGCCACGCTGGACGTGCCTTTCGTGCCCCAGACCTCCAGCATGGTTTTCTCATACGGCCTGGACGGCATGGCCATCGACGATGTGCAGTTCATTCCCACCGTCGCAGCCACCGCCACCGCCACCAGGCAGTTCACCTTTGTCATTTCAGGAAACCGTGACTGGGGTGATCTTCCAGACACAGGCATCGGCACCGGCACAGCCAACTATCAGACGACCAACAGCGACAGCGGCCCATCCCATTACCGCAACAGCAACCTGCGGCTCGGCGCCACACTTGACATCGAATCCGACGGCCAGCCCGACTCCTCAGCCACGGGCGACGATCTCAGCGGCACCGATGACGAAGACGCCATCACCACGCTGCCGGCCTTCGCTCGCGGCCAGAGCTTCAGCATCCCCGTCTCTGTGTTCAACAACACCGGAACCAGCGCCAATGTCTTTGCCTTCATCGACTGGAACAATGACGGCGACTTCCTGGACCCCTCCGAAGCCCTCAGCTCCGTTTCCGTCAGCTCCGGCGCTTCACAGCAGAGCGTCAATGTCACCGGCACCGTGCCGGGCAATGCGGCCCTCGCGCAGGTCGGCCTGCGCGTGCGCCTCAGCACCGCAGGCTCTCTCGGAGCCTTTGGCGTTGCGACCAATGGTGAAGTCGAAGATTACCTCACCACCACCACCTGCCCGACGGTCTCCATCACACCGGCAACACTGCCCGGCGGCACGCTCAGCAGTGCGTATTCGCAGACCATCTCGGCCTCCGGCGGCACCGCACCTTACACCTACGCGCTCAGCTCGGGCACGCTGCCCTCAGGTGTCACGCTGAATGCCACCACCGGTGTCCTCAGCGGCACGCCCAATGTGGCCGGCACCTTCAGCTTCACTCTCAGCGCCACGGACGCCAACGGCTGCGCCGGGTCCAAGACCTACTCCGTGGTGATGACCTGCCCTTCTCTCACCATCACACCGGCAGCGCTCACCGCAGGCACCGTCGGCATCTCCTACTCCCAGACTCTGAGCGCCGGCGGTGGTTCCTCCCCCTATGGCTCTTGGACGGTCATCAGCGGCTCGCTGCCTGCCGGCCTCGCTCTCAATGCCAGCACTGGTGTCATCTCCGGCACTCCCACCACCAGCAATGGGGCCGGCGCATCCTTCACCGTGCGCACCACAGACGCCAACGGCTGCCAGGGCTCGCAGGCCGTCACGCTGAAGATCTGCCCGGTGGTCACCGTCAGTCCCACCACACTCACCGCACCCACGGTGAACAGTGCCTACACACAGACCCTCACCGCTTCTGGCGGCGCGGCGGCCTACACCTTCACCGTCAGCACCGGCACGCTGCCCGCCGGCCTGAGTCTGAGCAGCGCGGGCATTCTCAGCGGCACGCCTACCACCACCAGCAGCAGCACGTTCACCATCACCGCCACAGACGCAAACGGCTGCCAGGGATCTCGCTCCTACACCCTTGCCCCCTCCTGCCCGCTCATCTCAGTTGCCCCTGTCACCCCTGCACGTGCCACCATGGGCACGGCCTACTCACAGGCCATGAGCGCCAGCGGCGGCCTGTCCCCTTACGGTTCGTGGACAGTCACCAGCGGCACGCTGCCAGCAGGCCTCTCTCTCAATGCCAGCACCGGCGTCATCTCCGGCACTCCCACGACCTCCAATGGCGCAGGCACCAGCGTCACCATCCGCGTCACAGATGCGAATGGCTGCACCGGCTCCCAGGCCGTCACCCTGCAGGTCTGCCCCGTGCTGACGCTCACCCCAGCCAGCCTGCCAAACGGCACGATCAACACCTCGTATTCACAGACCATCACCACCTCCGGCGGCGCCAGCCCCTACACCTACACTCTGGGCAGCGGCTCTCTGCCCGCAGGACTGACGCTCAGCTCCGGCGGAGTGCTCTCAGGCACGCCGACCAGCACCACTGCCTCCACTTTCACCGTCACCGCCACGGATGCCAATGGCTGCACCGGCTCGCTTTCCTACACCGTCACTCCTGCGCCAGACTCCGACTACGGTGACTACAGCCTTTTTGCCAATGCCAGCAGCCGGATGAACTCCACCCTGCGCATCGGTGCGCTCACCGATGTGGAAGCCTCCGCCACCACCAACACCGCCGCCACAGGCGATGACAACACCGGCAGCGATGACGAAGACGGCGTCACCCTGCCTGCCACCATCACCCAGGGCGGAGCCAGTTCGATCACGGTCAATGTCACCAACACCAGCGGCGCGACAGTCTTCCTCAATGCCTGGATCGACTTCAATCAAAACGGCTCGCTCTCAGACGCTGGCGAGCAGATCGCCACCAACACGCTCATCGTCACCGGCACCTCCAATTCCAACCGCACCGTTTCCTTCACCGCTCCGGCCAGCGCAGCTCTCGGCAGTGCTGGCGTGCGCGTGCGCCTCACCTCCACCTCCTCTCCCGGCCCGACCGGCGCCAGCGGCAACGGTGAAGTGGAGGACTATGTGACCACCATCGTCGCACCCACCACCGACTATGGCGACTTCTCTCTTTTTGCCGACGCCTACAGCACGGGCAGTTCCAGCCTAAGGCTCGGCGCCCTGCAGGATCTGGAAGGCAGCGCCACCAAGGACTCCAGCGCGCAGGGAGATGACACCACAGGCACCGACGACGAAGACAGCGTGACCTTCCCCTCCATGACCGCCGGGCAGCCCATGTCCCTGCCGGTCACCGTGACCAATCTGACCGGCTCCACGGCCTATCTGAACGCCTGGATCGACTTCAACAACAACGGTGTCCTCACAGACGCGGGCGAGCAGATCGCCACCAATGTCAACGTCATCACCGGCACCAGCGGCGGCACGGTCACTCTGAACTTCAACGTACCGACCAATGCCGTCACCGCCGCAGCTCTCATCGGCGCACGCTTCCGCCTCACCAACGTCCAGACACCGGGCTCCACCGGCGGCGTCGGCATCGGCGAAGTGGAGGACCACACCGTCGTCATTCTCGCTCCTCTCACGGATTTCGGTGACTTCAGCGGCGCCCCCAGCGTCTCCAATACCGCCAGCACCAACCTCCGCCTTGGCGCCCTCGTTGACACCGAGTACGCCGCCACCACCGACGCCACCGCCACGGGTGACGACCTGAACGGAGTGGATGACGAAGACGGAGTCACCCTGCCTTCCATGACGGCCGGCGCTCCGGCCACCGTCTCCGTTGTCGCCACCAACAGCACCGGCTCCCCCGCCTACCTGAACGCCTGGATCGACTTCAACAACAACGGCGTCTTCACCGATTCTGGCGAGCAGATCGCCACCAACACCGCGGTGGTAAACGGGGCCACAAACAGCACCTACAACATCATCACAAACGTCCCCGCTGCCGCTGTCACCGGCACCAGTCTCGGGGTCCGCGTGCGTATCTCCAATGACATCTCTCCAGGTTCCACCGGCTCCGGCGGCGTCGGCGAAGTGGAAGACTACGTGGTCAGCATCGCCCAGCCGACCACCGACTTTGGCGACTACTCCCTCTTCAGCGTCATCAGCGGCACCACCAACAGCAGGCTGCGCCTGGGAGCTCTGACAGACACGGAATACAGCGCCACCACCAATGCCACCGCCACCGGCGACGACATCACCGGTGCGGACGATGAAGACGGAGTCACCCTTCCCTCCATGATCGCCGGTGCTCCGGCCACCATCCCGATCATCGTCACCAACACGACAGGCTCCTCGGCCTATCTGAACGCCTGGATCGATTACAACGGCAACGGCTCGCTCGCAGATACCGGGGAGCAGATCGCCACCAACACCGCCATCACCACGGGCACCAGCAACAGCACGGTCAACCTCAGCACCACCATCCCCGCCACCACGCTCACGGGTGTACCGCTCGGGGTCCGTGTGCTGCTCACCTCCACCTCTTCGCCGGCCACCAGCGGCAATGTCGGCACCGGCGAAATCGAAGACTATGTGGTCACCATCACCGCTCCCACCACCGACTTTGGCGACTTCAGCAGCTTTGCAGACGCCTCCCAGGGCGTGAGCCCCAGCCTGCGCATGGGCGCCAGCGTCGATGCCGAGTACACCTCCACACGCAACTCGACCGCCACCGGTGACGACATCACCGGCATCAACGACGAAGATGGTGTCACCCTGCCCTCCATGACCGCAGGCCAGACACTGACCGTCCCAGTCGTAGCCACCAACTCCAGCGGAGCCATGGGCTACCTCAACGCCTGGATCGACTTCGACAACAACGGCACTCTGGCCGCCGGCGAGCAGATCGCCACCAATCTCAACATACCGGATGGCAGCAGCGACACCTCCTTCAACATCACCTTCACCGTGCCTCTGGCCGCAGTGACAGGCACGAATGTCGGTGCCCGCTTCCGCCTCTCCGCCCCGACATCGCCTGGTCCCACCGGGGCCAACGCCGCCATCGGTGAAATCGAAGACTATGTGGTCAGCATCGCGGCACCCACGCTCGACTTTGGTGACAACAGCGGCATTGGCAACGCTGCCAGCACCGCAAACAGCAAGCTGAGGATCGGTGCTCTGGTCGATGCTGAATTCGCCGCCAACAATAACGCCACCGCCACGGGTGATGACATCACCGGCAGCGATGACGAGGATGGCGTGACCATTCCCACCCTCACCGCCGGCTCCTCTGCCACCATCCCTGTGGTCGTCTCCAACACCACCGGCTCATCCGCCTACCTCAATGCGTGGATCGACTACAACAACAACGGTCTGCTGACAGACTCCGGCGAGCAGATCGCCACCAACACCGCCATCGCCACAGGCACCTCCAACGCCACCAGAAAACTTAACATCAACGTGCCTCTCAATGCCGTGGCCGGCACACCCGTCGGAGTGCGCGTGCGCCTGACATCAGTCTCCTCCCCAGGCTCCACCGGCACTTCATCGGGTTCGGGTGAAGTGGAGGATTATGTCGTCAGCATCGTCGGCCCCACCACCGACTACGGTGACTGGAGCGGCATCGCCGACGCCTCCAACACCGTCGTCTCCAGCCTCCGCCTTGGCGCGCTCACAGATGCCGAGTTCAGCTCCACGAAAAACGCCACCGCCACCGGAGACGACACCACCAATCTCGCAGACGAAGACGGTGTGGCTCTGCCAGCCATGACGGCAGGCGGCACCTATCAGGTTCCGGTCACCGTGACCAACACCAGCGGCTCGACAGCCTACCTGAACGCCTGGTTTGACTTCAACAACAACGGCTCCTTTGCCGACGCAGGCGAGCAGGTCGCCAGCAACGTGAGCATCACCAGCGGGCAGACGAATGCGACTCTCAATCAAAGTGTCATCGTGCCTGCCAGCGCGGTCACTGGAACCAATCTCGGCGCACGTTTCCGCCTCACCGCCACCAGCACGCCAGGCTCTACCGGCACGGGCGGCGGCAATGGTGAGGTCGAAGACTATGTCGTGAACATTGCCGTGCCGACGACCGACTTCGGGGACTTCAGCCGCTTTGCCGGGGCTTCGAGCACGGCGAATGCCAAGCTGCGCCTCGGCGCCCTCGTGGACACCGAATTCAGCGCCACCACAGACACCACAGCCACAGGTGACGACCTCACCGGCAGCGATGATGAAGATGGCGTCACCCTGCCCAGCCTCACCGCCGGTGCTCCCGCCACCATCCCGGTCGTTGTCACAAACACCTCTGGCTCCGCCGCCTATCTCAACGTCTGGATCGACTACAACAACAACGGCGTGCTCACAGACGCAGGCGAGCAGATCGCCACGGATGTCAGCATCGCCAGCGGCCTGACCAACAGCACGCAGAATCTCAACATCACCGTCCCGGCAGGTGCCGTGACAGGCTCCAACTTGGGCGTGCGCGTGCGTCTCACCAGCGTCTCATCCCCCGGCTCCACCGGCGCAGCCGGCACCGGCGAGGTGGAAGATTACGTCGTGTCCATCATCAGCCCGCCGCTTGACTACGGGGACTGGAGCGGCATTGGCGATGCAGCCTCAACGGCCGACAGCACGCTTCGGCTCGGAGCCCTGGTGGACACTGAATACGTCTCCACCCTCAATGCGTCCGCCACAGGCGACGATACGACAGGCAGCGATGACGAAGACGGCGTCACCCTGCCCAGCCTCACCGCCGGTGCTCCCGCCACCATCCCGGTCATTGTCACAAACACCTCTGGCTCCGCCGCCTATCTCAACGTCTGGATCGACTTCAACAACAACGGCGTGCTCAGCGATGCAGGCGAGCAGATCGCCACGGATGTCAGCATCCCCTCAGGCATCACCAACAGCACGCAGAATCTCAATATCACCGTCCCGGCAGGCGCCGTGACAGGCTCCAACTTGGGCGTGCGCGTACGTCTCACCAGCGTCTCATCCCCCGGCATCACCGGCACCGCTGGCAGCGGCGAAGTCGAAGACTACGTCACCTCCATCGCTGTGCCGACCACCGACTTCGGCGACTGGAGCGGCGCTGCGGATGCCTCAAGCCTCGCCAGCTCCAACCTCCGCATGGGCGCGCTTGCAGACACGGAATACGTCTCCACGCTCAACGCCAGCGCCACAGGTGACGACATCACCGGAAGCGATGACGAAGACGGCGTCACCCTGCCCAGCCAGACTCCCGGCACCGCAGGCAGCGCCACCGTGGTCGTGACCAACAACACTGGAGCCCCCGGCTACCTCAACGCCTGGATCGACTTCAACAACAACGGTTCCTTCGCCGACGCAGGTGAGCAGATCGCCACGAACACAGTCATCGCCACCGGCACCAACGGCGCAGCGCAGGCTGTGAACTTCATCGTGCCCGTCGGCGCAGTGCCTGGGCAGCGCGGTGCACGCTTCCGCCTCACCAGCACCCAGAGCCCCACCTCCGTCGGCGCCAGCGGCACCGGTGAAGTGGAGGACAGCCTCGTCACCATCACCTGCCTTCCCATCTCAGTTTCACCCACCACGCTCACCACACCGACGGTCGGCACCGCGACATCGCAGACGGTCACCGCCACGGGTGGCCTGGCCCCTTACACTTACAGCGTCGGCACCGGCACGCTTCCCGCAGGGCTTGCCCTCAGCAGTGGGGGTGTTCTCTCCGGCACGCCTACCAGCAGCAGTGCCGTCACCTTCAGCATCGTCGCCACAGACTCCTATGGCTGCACAGGCACGCGCAGCTACACCGTCACGCCAGTGTGTCCGGCCATCACCGTCAATCCGGTCACCCTGCCCAGCGGCACTGTCGGCACGGCCTACTCGCAGACGCTCAGTGCCAGCGGCGGCACAGCCCCCTACACCTTCACCGTCGCCAGTGGCACACTGCCGGCAGGGCTGACGCTCAACACCACCAGCGGCATCAGCGCCGGTCTGATCTCCGGCACACCGACCACTGGCAACGGCGCCGGCGTCAGCGTCACCTTCCGCGCCACTGACGCCAACGGTTGCACGGCCACCCGCACTGTCACCATGACGGTCTGCCCCGTCATCACACTCACTCCGGCCACGCTTCCGGCTCCAGTGGTGGGCACAGCTTACTCGCAGACGCTGGCAGGCTCCGGCGGCGCAACACCATACACCTTCTCGCTTGCCAGCGGCACGCTTCCTTCATGGGCCACGCTGAGTTCCTCAGGAGTTCTCAGCGGCACGCCCACCAGCACCGCTTCCGCCACATTCTCCGTGCGTGCCACAGACGCAAACGGCTGCACAGGCACGCTGAGCTACACGCTCACCCCCGCCTGCCCGGCAGTCACCATCACGCCGTCGGCACTTGCCCAGGGCACAGTGGGCACCGCATACTCGCAGACGCTAACCGCCGCCGGCGGCACCGCGCCATACAGCAGCTGGACGGTCACCAGCGGCACACTTCCCGCAGGCCTTTCCCTCGACTCCGCCACCGGCGTCATCTCCGGTACGCCCACCGCCACCGCCAGCCCTGCCACCACGATCACGGTGCGTGTGAATGACACCTATGGCTGCCAGGGCACGCGCTCCGTCACGCTGCAAATCTGCCCGGCCATCACGCTTTCTCCCGCCACGCTGACCACACCGGTCATCGGCGTCGCGTATTCCCAGTCCCTCAGCGCCTCCAGCGGAGCCTCGCCTTACAGCTTCACTCTCGCCAGCGGCTCCCTGCCCGCCTGGGCCACGCTGAGCACCGCCGGCGTGATCACAGGCACCCCCACCAGCGGCACACCCGCCACATTCGCCGTGCGCGCCACGGATGCCAACGGCTGCTCCGGCACCGCAAGCTACACGCTCGCCCCGAACTGCCCGGCCATTGCCATCGCGCCAGCCACACCTCCGCAGAGCACGGTGGGCAGCCCCTACTCACAGACGCTCACCGCCACCGGCGGCACCGCACCTTACGGCAGTTGGACAGTCACCAGCGGCACACTGCCCGCAGGCCTATCCCTCAATCCTGGCACAGGCATCATCTCCGGCACACCCACCGCTGCCAACGGCACTGGCGTCAGCGTCTCCATCCGCACCACAGATGCCAATGGCTGCCAGGGCACACAGGCCATCACACTTCAGGTCTGCCCCGTCATCACGCTGGCCCCCGCCACACCAGCCACACCGACCGTGAGCACCGCCTACTCTCAGACCTTCACGGCCTCCGGTGGCGCAGGCTCCTACACCTTCTCCATCGCCAGCGGTGCGCTGCCCTCCTGGGCCAGCCTGAGCAGCGCCGGGGTGCTGAGTGGCACGCCAGACAGCCCTAACAGCGCCACCTTCACAGTCAAAGCCACAGACGCCAACGGCTGCTCCGGCACGCAGAGCTGCACACTCACCCCAGTCTGCCCGGCCATGGCCATTTCCCCCACCACAGCCGTCACCGGCACGGTGGGCTCCATCTACTCCCAGACGCTCGCCGGCAGCGGCGGCACCGCACCTTACAGCAGCTGGACGGTCACCAGCGGCACGCTGCCAGCAGGTCTCTCCCTCAATGCCAGCACCGGCATCATCTCCGGCACTCCAACCGCCTCCACCGGACCTGCCGTCAGCGTGACCGTGCGCACCACGGACGCACGTGGCTGCCAGGTCTCCGCAGTCATTTCGCTCAAGGTCTGCCCGGTCGTCGCTCTCAGCCCGGCCACCCTTCCCACCAGCACCGCTGGCACCAGCTACACGCAGACCATCAGCGGCTCTGGCGGCGTTGCCCCCTATGCCTTTGCGGTCTCCGCCGGCACACTGCCCGCAGGGCTCACGCTCAGCTCCGCTGGTGCGCTCACAGGCACCCCCACCACCACGGCTTCTGCCACCTTCACGATCACAGCCACAGACGCCAATGGTTGCACCGGCACGCGCAGCTACACGATGGCTCCAGCCTGCCCCGTCATCACCGTCACTCCGGCCACTCTGCCAAACGGCACCGTCAACACCGCCTACTCGCAGCCCCTCGCCTCCAGCGGCGGCATCGGCACCATCACCTGGTCCATCAGCAGCGGCAGCCTGCCTGCGGGCCTGAGCTTGAACCCCGCCACGGGCGTCATCTCCGGCACACCCACCAGCACTTCCGCCTCTACTTTCACCGTGCGCGCCACGGACTCCAATGCCTGCACAGGCAGCACCACATACACCGTCACACCGGCCTGCCCCGTTGTCACCATCACCCCGGCAACCCTCGCCAGTGGCACGGCCGGCACGGCCTACTCGCAGACGCTCTCCGGCGCTGGCGGCATCGCTCCTTACACCTCTTGGACGGTCACCGGCGGCAGCCTGCCTGCTGGCCTCACCCTGAACTCCACCAGCGGTGTCATCAGCGGCACGCCAGCCACCTCCAATGGCGCAGGCGTTAACGTCACCATTCGCACCACGGATGCCAACGGCTGCCAGGGCAGCTCGGTCATCGCCATCAAGATCTGCCCGGTCATCACCCAGTCTCCTTCCTCGCTGGCGGCTCCTGTCGTCGGCACCGCCTACTCTCAGAGCATCACGCCCGCAGGCGGCGTTTCCCCCTACACCTTCACCCTCGCCAGCGGTTCCCTGCCCACCGGCCTCACGCTCAGCAGCAGCGGCACGATCAGTGGCACAACCACCGGCACCGCTTCCGCCACCTTCACCGTCAAGGTGACTGCTGCAGACGGCTGCTCCGGCACCGCCGCCTACACACTCTCCCCCGTGTGCCCCACCCTGGCCCTCGCCCCGTCCAGCGCCGCACTCCCCGTCGCCTATCTTGGTGCCTCTTACACACAAGCTCTCACCGCCTCCGGCGGCACCGCCCCCTACACTTACGCGCTCCAGAGCGGTGACCTGCCAGGCGGCGTCCTCATCTCCCCCTCCGGCACCCTCAGCGGCACGCCTACCGCCAAAGGCTCCTTCCCCGTCACGATCCGCGTCACTGACGCCAACGCCTGTTCACAGTCCTTCAGCCTCACCCTGCAGGTGCGCACACTCTCTGTCGGAAATCTTGTTTACGAGGACTCCAACAACAACGGCCTCAAGGAAAGCAGCGAGCCCGGCGTGGCAGGAGCCACCGTCCAGCTCTTCTCCACCGGAGATGACAACGCCATCGGTGGCAGCGGCACCGCGGCGGACACGCAAGTCGGCAGCGACTTCGTCACCACCTCCACCGGCGCCTACCTCTTCAGTTCCCTGCCCGCAGGCAATTACTACGTCAAGGTCACGCCACCTGCGGATTACCTCTTCACTGGCGGCACCGCCTCCACCTCTGACGACAACGTGGATAACAACAACGACGGCGCTCAGCCCGGCGGCTCCGGCACACCTCTCTTCAGCCCGGTCATCAATCTCGCAGGTGGCGCAGAATCCACCACGGATGGAGACAGCGATGCAGACACCAACCTCACCGTGGACTTTGGCCTCTGGTCCAGCGTCGCCGTCGGCAACTTCATCTTCCTCGACATCAACGGTGACGGCCGCCGCAACGAAGGTGAAAGCCTCGGCAACATCTATGTCGAACTCTACGCCCAGGGTGCCACTCCCGGGGTGGATGACCCCGTCAGCGTCGGCACCTCGGGCTGCAGTTGCAAAGGCCGCTACTACCTCGAAGGACTCAACCCCGGAACCTACTTCCTTTACATCCCCGCCTCTCAGTTCACCACAGGCTCCCCCTTGGAAGGACTCCTGCCCATGTCTTCCGTGGTCGCCGGAGATGACGACGTCGGCCAGGATCTCATTTTCAACAGCAGCCCCGCCGTCAATGGCGCCCGCACAGCCATCTTCACCCTCCGCCCCGGCTTCTGCCCTGTGGGAGCGGCCGAATCCGGCGCTGAAGGCTCCACCGATGACGACATGGACGCCCGGGTCGACCTCACCCGCGACCTCGGCATCGTCGCCCCTGCCGGCACCGGCTTTGCCGCCAGCACGGCCATCCGCCGCTACATTGTCACCGGCGGCTTCACCGCCAGCGTGCTCCCCGGAGCCAGCACCTTCGCCACCTGGAGCCAGGGCAGCGACATCGGCGGTGCTACCGCAGACCCTGACGAAGACGGCAGCGCCAACCTCATGGAGTACGCCCTTGGCACAGATCCCGCCAGCCCGCTCCAGCCCAACCGCTTCGCCCTCACTCACGACGCCGCCACCGGCAGCCTCGTGGCCCAGCTGACGGTGCCCACCGCCACCCATGACGACCTCATCATCAGCCTCGAAACGCTGACAGACCTGAGCAAAGCCGCCGATGCCTCCGCCTGGAAGAAGCTCTCCATGGCGGCCACCACCACCATCAACGCAGACGGCACCCTCACCCGCTCCTACTCAAACCTCGAAAAACTCCTCGTTTTCAAAGGCATCGACGCTGGCTACGTCCGTCTCCGTATCGATCTCGACGCCAACCGTGATGGCATCTCCGAAGCCACCGTCACCTCCGCCATCCAGGGCTGGAGCCGCCAGAACTTCGCCACTGGCTCACGCACCTTCAGCATGCCGCTGCTCAATGCTGCCTTCTTCAACGGCCGCGCCGTCTCCGTTAGTGGCGGCGAGGTCATGCTGCCAGCCATCATCACCCTGCCCGCCGGCTCGTTCTACCTTGAAGCCATCGACGGCCCGCTGGCCGGACAGCGCTTCGAGATCGACGCCACCAGCAGCTCCGGCAACACAGTCGCCCTGCAGGGCGGTCAGAACCTCGGCGGCCTCGCCGGGGCGCGCATCAGCATCCGCCAGCATCACACCCTCGGCGAATTGCTCCCATCTGGCGCATTCAGCAGCGAAGACCGTGTCCTCTTCTTTGACCCCGCCGCCGGAAACTACACCACTCTCACCAACAGCAACGGTTACTGGCTCAGCGACGTCCTCAGCATGAACGCCCGCCCCTTCTCCGCCCACGAGGCCGCCATGGTGCAGATCCGTGGCTCAGGCAATGTCCTCATGTTTACCGGCGAAGTCCGCCAGACCAGCCTCGCCATACCGCTTGTTGCCGGCACCCAGCTCATCGCCCCTGGCTGGCCCGTGGCCACCCCTGCCCCCGTCAGCGGCCTCTCCTCCGGCCTCAGCCCCGACACCGCCGACCGCCTCCGCCTCTGGGACGGCGACCCCACCCCCGGCGCCACCGACTACACCGGCTACTACCTCGACGGCACCACCACCCCGCCCGCCTGGACCCCGCAGACCACCCCCGCCCCCGCCGCCACCATCCAGCCCTTCCACGGCTACTTCCTCATCCGCACCGCCCCGCTGCAGTTACAGCAGTACGGCCCGTGGTGAGCACTAGCCCAGCAGGACGGATGTGGCGAAAACCCGCCTTTCTCTGAGAGAGTGTGAAGACACCCCGGCTGCCAAAGATACCAGAAGCTGTCACCCAAAGTTTGCAAGCACTCGCTTCGGCTGCACAATCCCCCACAGCCGGTTGCCACACTCTTTTTCCCAACAGCCTCGTTTCTCCCAGGACAGTCTCTAGAGGCTGGACGCTTTATCGTAACGAAGATCTTGCACTCAGGGTATCCTCCACAAGCTTCCGAAACTGAAGCATCTTGTCGTACTCGGCTTTCTTGATTTTAGCGACTGCAGGATCGACATCCGCTCCAGGGTTCCCGTTTGGCCCATCAATCATGACGCGTTCAAATTCATGCCTCTCAATGTGCCCGGGACCTTGCAACAGCGTCCTCTCATCGATGGAGCACACCTCCGGGCCGATCTTCACCGAATACTGATAAAAGCAGTTGGAGAAACCATCGAAGGCCAGTCCATGAAACTCGGCAAACGCATGCCCGGGAATGCTGCGAATCCGGTCTTCATGCAATTCGGGACGTACTCCGCCATCTGTTTTTTCCATAACCTCGGGAAACCGCCCTCGGACAACAGCCGCCACCGCGTCGAAGTCGGCAATTGAGAGTGATCTGGCATAGCTGCGGGGCAGCAGTTGCCGCAGCGCCTTGGCATTGGCCATGGTCAGTTCCCAATCGAAAAGCAGACAGCTGTCAGCGGCATAAAAGGGCGCGGACAAGAGCACCTTTCCATCCTTCTCCTCCGTCCAAAGCTGGTAATAACTGCCACCCGAGAACAGGTAATAATTAATCCTGTCAGGGTCCGGACGCGGTTTGTCGTACTGATGGACCTCTTCCTTGGCTTTGACCAGCTTGTCCCCCTTTCGCAGTTTTAGAAATGGCGCGTTGTCAAAGAGAGGCATGCGATCCACCTCAATAACGTCCCGCACTCTGCGCTGCATGCTCTCGATGGAGTCGAATCCATCGTACGCCAGCCGATGCTGGGCAAAAAGCACAGGAACTGCGGTGAGCAGGAAAGCACAAACTGAAAGCAACCATGTTTTCATGGGAGAGGGTTCGTGCAAACCAAGCGATGCGGGCAGAACTGCTCAATGCGCCAGAAACTCGTCCAGCGCCGCCTTGGTGATGCGGTACTGCGTGCCGATCTTCTTCGCCTTGATGTCGCCGGACTCGATGCTGGAGATCACGTCCGCCTCGGTCACACCGAGGGTCTGCGCCACCTGCGCGGGGGTGAGGATGTCGGCGGCAGGCGCGGCGGCGGGTGCTGGAGCAGCAGTGCCAGCCGGTGCTGCGGCGCCGGAGGCCATGTTGAAGGCTCCCTGGGCCATCATCTGGTTGGCCATGCCAAAACCCATCGCGATCTCGGCGGCGGATCCGGCAGGGCCGCCACCGCCTTTGGCCATTCCTTCGGCCATCTGAAATTTCACGTAGTCATTCAGGTTGCCGATGGCACCCATGCTGCTGCGCTTGTCGATGGCGGCCTCCACTTCCGGCGGCACGCTGGCGTTTTCGAGGATGAAGCTGGTGATCTCGATGCCATACTTGCCCTGCGTGTTGGGATTGATGATGGGAAGCAGCGCTTCTCCCAGCTCCGAGTAGCGGGTGGCAAGGTCCAGCACCGGCACCTTGGCGCTGGCCAGCGCGTCCGTAAACACACTGACGATGCGGCTGCGCATCGTGTCGGCAAACTCATCCAGACGGAACTGATTGTCCGTACCGGCCACCTCTTTGAGGAAGAGCTTGGGGTCGGTAATCTTGAAGTCAAAGGTGCCAAAGGCGCGCACACGCACGATGCCGAAATCCGCATCCCGCATCATGATAGGGTTACTGGTGCCCCACTTGTTCCCCGTGAAGAGACGTGTGGTGACGTAATAAATGTCCGCCTTGAAGGGAGACTCAAAACCGTACTTCCAGCCCTTGAGTGTGGAGAGGATGGGGATGTTCTCCGTGCTCAGCGTGTGCTTTCCGGGGCCGAAGGTGTCGCCGAACTCGCCAAGATAAACAAACTGCGCCACCTGCGACTCGCGCACGATGAGCTGCGCACCACGCTTGATTTCCTTGTCCTCGTCAGGAAAGCGCCAGGAGAGCGTGTCACGTGAATCATCATTCCACTGGATGATTTCCAAAAACTGTCCTTTGAGGTAATCCATCAGGCCCATGATCGTAAGAAGGTAGGAGGGTTGTGTTGTGCGTTGGCTCGGAACAGTGCCGATATTAATGAGCGTCGTTTGATTTGGCGAGTGCAAATCCGTCACAGCTTTTGTAAAGCCCGCCCATGCCGGACAGGCGCCCCCACAGCCCGGAAACGATAAGCCATTCCTCATCTCCCGCTGAGCGCTTTGCCGTTTGATTCCTTAAAGGTCCGCTACAGATTGACTTTTCACCTATGTCCCTTGCCGATCAACTCCAAGCCGCCGTCACTTCCGGGCAACTCCTGCCTGCCAGCCTCGACAACATCAATGCTTTGCTCGCTGCCAGCGACAATCCGGTCTATCGTTCCAGCATTGAGGAGCTCGCCTCGGCCGGCCAGTGGGCGGAGTTGAACGACCGCTTCTTCCAGGCGCTGAAGTTTGGCACCGGCGGCCTGCGCGGGCGCACGATCGGCAAGATCGTCACCAAGGCCGAGCTCGGAGCCGCCCCTGCAGACCAGCGTCCGGACCATCCCTGCGTGGGCACGAACGCCATGAATTTTTACAACGTCAGCCGCGCCACCCGCGGGCTGGTGACATACATCAAAAACTACCGCGCCAATGCCAAGCTGGGCGGAAGGCCCAGCATCGTCTTCGCGCACGACACGCGCCACTTCTCCGCAGAGTTTGCCAAGTTTTGCGCCAAGATCGCCACGGACACAGGCGCTGACGTCTATCTTTTCGACAGCTGCCGTGCCACGCCGGAGATGTCATTCGCCGTGCGCCAGCTCCGTGCAGATGCGGGCGTGATGCTGACCGCCTCCCACAACCCGCCGCACGACAACGGCTACAAGGTGAACTTCAACGACGGCGCCGGCATCGTGGAGCCTCACGCCACCGGCATCATCAAAGAGGTGAACGCCATCAAAGACGAAGGCTACACCGCCCTGCCAGCTGCCGAACAGGGCAGGCTGATCCTGCTGGGAGACGAGATGGACCAGCAGTACCTCGCCCGTGTGGAAACGATGATGCTGCAGCCCGAGCTGCTGAAAAAGGAGGAGGCCAAGAAGCTCAAGATCGTCTTCACCGCGCTGCATGGCACCGGCGGCGTGCTGGTGCCCGTGCTGTTGAAAAAACTCGGTTTCAATTTCCTCACCGTACCGGAGCAGGACGTGCGCGACGGCCGCTTCCCCACCGTGAAGTCTCCGAATCCGGAGAATGCCTCCGCCTTGAAGATGGCCGTGGATCTGGCCAACAAAGAGGGCGCGGACATCATCATCGGCACCGACCCTGACTGCGACCGCATGGGCGTGGGCGTGCGTGACTCCAAGGGCGAGATGGTCCTCCTCACCGGAAACCAGGTGGGCTCTCTCATGGCCTGGTACCGCACCAAGACGATGTTTGAGCTGGGCATTCTCACCCCGGCCAACAAGGGCCGCGCCGTGCTGCTCAAGACCTTTGTCACCAGTCCGCTGCAAGACGCCATCGCGGCGAAGTTTGGCGTGGGCTGCGTGAACACCCTCACCGGTTTCAAGTGGATCAGCTCCAAGCTGGCCAAGTACGAGGCTGCCCTGCCGGCGGACATCCAGGCTCGCTACCGCGATCTGAACAACGTGGAAAGCCGCGCCGCACGTCTGCAGCACAGCAAGTTCCTCATCTTCGGCGGCGAGGAAAGCTACGGCTACATGGGCGATGACTTCAGCCGCGACAAGGACGGCAACGGTGCCGTGGTCATGTTTGCCGAGCTGGCCGCCTACGCCGCCAGCCTGGGCCTCACCGTAGCAGGCCTGCTGGACCAGGTGTACTCCGAGGTGGGCTACTTCCTGGAGCGCAATGAGAGCAAGGTCTTTGAAGGTGCCACCGGCGCCGCGCAGATCGCCAAGCTGGCGGACAGCTACGGCAGCAATCCGCCCAAGGAGGTGGATGGCTCCGCAGTCGTCAACGTGCGCGACTTCCGCAAGGACGAGATCAAGGACGAAGAAGGCGATGTGGTGCTCAAGGAGAAGATGCTCTTTGTGGACCTGGCCGACGGTCGCAGCTTTGCCGTGCGCCCCTCCGGCACCGAGCCGAAGATCAAGTACTACATGTTTGGCCGCAGCGTGCCCGCCGCAGGCCAGAGCCTCAGCGCCGAGGAGCTCGCCGCCGCCAAGGCCAAAGTGTCCGCCGGTCTCGCCTCCATGTGGGCCTGGCTGGACAAGGACATCGACGCCCGTCTGGCGGAGTAAAGCGCTGCACCCATGGCGTAGCGCGAAAATCTGATTTCGTGTCCCTTGGGTGAAGTCCCGGCAAATTTGAAAACAATGGCAATGCAGCTGAACAAACTTCAGCCGCATTCGTCTATCTACTCAGTAACCCTGTTGCTGAGGCAGATGGCTGGAAATTGCGGCTTGAAGTTCTCAGAAAGTTAAGAACTATTAATCATTATGAATTCTCAAACCACTCGCGGTAGGCTTTTCAGCCCATTCGGACTGGGTTGGTGCGCCGCCATCGTCTTTGCATCGACGGCCATGGCACAGCAGCAGCGCTATTATCCGCAGCCGCAGGGCTATCCTCAGCCTCAGGGTGGATATCCACAGCAGTACGCACCACCTTCCGGCTATCAGCAGGCGCCCCAGGGTTACCAGCAGCAGCCTCCAGGCTATGGCTACCCGCAGCAGGCACAGCCGCAGTATGAGAGCCCCCTGCAATTCCTGCCCAAGTTTGGCCGCCGCATGAGCGAGATGGCGCGTCGCCTCTTTTACGGGCAGGACCCCACCGGCTACGATTATCCCGCCCCGGGCTATGGCCAGAACGGCGGCAGCTACAGCCTGGACTCCACCCCACGCCCGCAATCGGCCCCGGTTTACCCGCAGCAGTCCCCACAGGGCTACCCGATGCCGGGCGCGGGTTACGCCCCTCAGCAGCCAAATTACCAATACCCCCCCCAGCAAAGGCAGCAGCAAAGGCAGCAGCAACAGCCAGCCCAGCCAAACTACAGCTACCCTCCGCAGCAGCAGCAAACAGCGCCCACTTCCGGCAGCAAAAGCAAAACGCCTGCGCCAAGTCCGCAGGGCAAGTCGCCCTCTGCCCAGCCCCCCAAATACACCCCGCCCAGGGTGAGCGACTCTCCGCCTGCGACCAAAACGCCCACCTCCCCCGTGACAGCCACTCCGAAAAAGGAGACCAAACCCGAAGCCCCCGCGCCTACCACGCGCCGCTCCGAGTCCGCGCCCAAAGAATTCCCCACCACCACCTCCAACTCCGGCGCAAGCTCCTCAGGCTCATTCCTCAAGGGCAAAAAAACCACCAAGCCTGGCCGCGTGATCAGCCCCTACCCGCCATATAAAGAACTCGACATCACAGGACTCGAGAGCGGCTCGCTCGCCCTTGACCCCACCACTCAAAAGGTCTTTGAGGTACCTTGAGGCTTTCAGATTATTTCCAGATCACACTAAGAAATCCCGGTAACCACCGGGATTTCTGTTTTTATGCCAGCGGCAGCTCTTTTGCCAAATTTGAAAATAAATAACGTGATGGCCTGATGTTTGCTTGCTAATCCTCTTGGATGGCGCTTGGCTGTCTTCCAACCATTCATGGCCGACCACGGACTCCAGCAGTTACAGACACAAAAGCTCGCCATCGGGCCTCAGATGCAACAGAGCCTGCAGATCCTGCAGGCTCCCACTCTGGAGCTCCGGCAGATCATTCAGCAGGAGATCGAGATCAACCCTGTGCTGGAGCTCGAAGCGCCTGAAACCTCCATCCAGGACGCCATCCCTGACGATCCCGATGACCGCAGTGTGGACGACAGCGACATCGACGCGCTGACGCAGATGGACGACGAATGGCGCGAGTACTGGCAGCAGAGCCGCCAGCAGACCGCCACCCGCCGCAGCGACGACCAGGAACGCTGGCAGTTCCTCATGGACTCCATCGTGGCGCAGACCACGCTGCAGGAGCACTTGCTCTCCCAGCTCCACACCTCCGACGCCAAGCCCGCCGTGGCAGAGCAGGTGGAGTTCCTCATCGGCAATCTCGACGACCGCGGTTTTCTCAACACCCGCATCGACGACCTCAGCCTCCAGCACGCCATACCCATCGACTCCCTGCAAGCCGCCAAGAAGCTGCTGCAGAGCTTTGACCCCGTGGGCGTAGGCTCCGAGGACCTGCGCGAGTGCCTGCTCGTCCAACTCGAGCGTCTCGGCAAAAAACAGAGCCTCGCCTGGCGTCTGGTGGACCAGTACATCGACGACCTCGCCAACAAGCGCTACCCCATCCTGGCCCGCAAGCTGGGCGTGCCGCTCGAGCAAATCTCCCGCGCGGCAGATTTTATCAGCACGCTCGACCCGCGCCCTGCGCAGCGCTTCTCGGTTTCGTCCAACAACTACGTCACCCCCGACGTCGTCGTGGAGCGCCAGGGTGGCGAATGGGTCGCCGTGATGACCAACGACGACCTGCCGCACCTGCGCATCAGCAACACGTACAAAGACCTCCTCTCCCAGCCCAGCAACAACGGCGAAGTGCGCAACTACGTGCGCGACAAGATCCGCAGCGGCAAGTTCCTCATCCGCTCCATCCATCAGCGCCAGCAGACGATCCACCGCATCGCCACGCAGATCCTCAAATACCAGCGCGAGTTCCTGGAAAAGGGCACCAATTTCCTCCGCCCTCTCAACATGGCCACCGTGGCCGATGAAGTGGGCGTGCATGAGACGACTGTGAGCCGCGCCATCGCCGGCAAATACATCGCCACGCCCCATGGCGTGTTCGACATGAAGTTCTTCTTCTCCCACGGAGTGAAGACCGAATCCGGCGACGACCTCAGCAACACCAGTGTCAAAAACGCCATCGCCGATCTCATCAAAAACGAGCCCAAGCACAAGCCCCTCAGCGACGACAAGCTCGCCAAACTCCTCGACGGCCAGGGCATCAAAGTCGCTCGCCGCACCGTGGCCAAGTACCGCGAAGCGCTGGGAATCCTGCCGAGTCATCTGCGGAAGTCATTTTCGTGAAGCCTGGAGTACGATGGACACTCTTGTCCGTCGATCAACGCTCACGCCAACCCCCGGCTGCCTAATAGTCTGAGAAAACCCCGTAGCTCAGTGAGAGCGGTTTACGACTTAGCTCCGGAGGGCGCAAACCATTAGCAGGGCAACACTTCGACTAATACGCGGCTCGCGAGCCTTACTTTGCCTGAGAGATGATTTCCTCGAGCCACCTTCCAAAAGCGTCTGCACCGATCTCCCCATAGCTGTCCGAGAAATGAATCACACGCCCATCCCGGACAATACGGATGTCGATACCTATGGCGCCAAAACCACCGATGGGATGCCCCGTCGTCTTAAAAATTCGGGACATCTCCTTTTCCCGCTCCTCCTGCGTGGAAAGAGACGCCAGGTACTCTTGAGTATCTTCAGACGCAACCGCAGTCTGATAATGCCTCAAAATGGCTGCACAGAGCTTCTCTCTCGTGAAAGACGCCACAGGCCGCACGGGCCCCTCGGTCTTGTCATTGGCTCCGCCTTTGCCAGCATCTTTCCATGTCGAGACAGTCAATACACCTTTGTCCGACCGAACGCGCACTCCGCGCCACTCCGGAGCCACGCATCCCTGATCAATCATCATGGAGACAGTCACGGACTCCCAGGCAGCCGAAAGCTCTGAGGCCAGATCCTTCGATCTGTCTGCAGCCCACGAATTCATCGTGAAGACCAGCACGATTAAAATGATTAGCGCAACTTTCATGATTCTACTGGTTTGGATCACTAAGCACGAGTTGAACGGAGAGAGGCATTTTCCTCACAACTTGCACTCCAATAGCAAACCACATTTACCCGGAGAACCGCAATGAATATCTCCATATCCCGCCCTCCCTCACACAAACCGCCGCGCGATCTCCGTGTAAAACGCCAGCGCCTTCTCCACCTCGGCGCACTCCACGTACTCCACCGCCGCATGCGCCTGATCAATGCTGCCCGGTCCAAACAAAATCGTCGGGATGCCCATGCGTGAAAACTTGCTGGCATCGCTGCCAAAGGGCACGCCGCAGACCTCGTCATTCCGCTGCATCTCTCCCAGCAGCGTGCGCGCCAGCTGCACCAGCGGCTCGCCTGCATCCGTCTGAAAGGCCCAGTCCTGCAGCATCGGAGCCTCCATCTCCGCCACGACGTCCGGATGCTGCTTCATAAGAGCATCCAGCAGCACCTGGTAGTGCGCCAGCACCTGCGGCACTTCTTCACCAGGCAGCAGGCGGCGGTCGATCTCGATCACGGCTTCATCCGGCACAAAGTTCACCTGCACGCCGCCGTGGATCACGCCCACATTGCAGGTTCCAGGCCCCAGCAGCGGATGCGCCGCAGGCTGCATGCGCGCATGATCCTCATTCAGCGCCAGCACCACACGCGCCATCGCCGTGATGGCATTGACACCCAGATGCGGCTTGGAGCTGTGCGCAGCCTTTCCCTTCGTCTTGATGCGCCAGCGCAGCACCCCCTTGCTCGCGATCACGCAGCGGAATTCCGTCGGCTCCGCCACCACGGCGGCAGCGGCCTGCAGGCCCTCGCAGAGCTTCACCACCCCACGAAAAGAATACTCCTCATCCACCACGGCAGCCATCCACACCTCGCAGGGCGGCAGCTCGCCGCTGGCGTGAATGTCCGCCACGGCATGCATCATGGCGGCCAGCCCGGCTTTGTCGTCC
Source organism: Prosthecobacter fluviatilis (assembly GCF_055388355.1). Lineage (NCBI taxonomy): Bacteria > Pseudomonadati > Verrucomicrobiota > Verrucomicrobiia > Verrucomicrobiales > Verrucomicrobiaceae > Prosthecobacter > Prosthecobacter fluviatilis. The sequence continues at coordinate 5,609,603 of NZ_AP043782.1, read as the reverse complement.
ACGGAGCCACGGCCATGCATCTTGCCATCACGCACCACGGGATCAAAAGGATCAATCGTCATGCCCTTGATGGAGACGGTGTCCATGTGCGCCTCAAAGACGATGCGCCGCGTGGAGTCACGGCCGGGGATGCGGGCGATGACATTGTTTCTGCCTGGAAACACCTCCTGCTCCCACACCTCGATGCCGCGCTGCTCAAAGAAGCGCCGCACATACGTCGCCGCCTCCGCCTCGCCGGGGCCGCCCTCGTAGGAGCTGTTGATGCTGTTGATGCGGACGAGTTCGGAGAGGGTCTGGAGGACGGGGGACATTCCTACAGCCTAGTCAAACTCACCTCCGCAGCAAGAAGCCCTGCTTTATGGCCGTAGTTTTGCTGTCTTATGAAGGCCGCTTTTTCCATCGCCCTAGTCACGACGCTGCATGCAGCCAGCGCCGCAGCTGCCGCGCCCGCGGAGGATGCCAAAATCGCGTTCTTTGAAAAGACCATCCGTCCCATCCTCGTCCAGCGCTGCTACGAATGTCACTCTGTCGAGGCGGGCAAGAGCAAGGGTGGCCTCCTGATCGACTCACGAGACGCCATTCTCAAAGGCGGCGACAGCGGTCCGGCCATCGTGGCAGGCGATCCCGACAAGAGCCACATCATCGAGTCCATCCGCTACAAAAACCAGGATCTGCAGATGCCTCCCAAGGGGGCCATGCCTGCGGCGGAGGTCAAGGCGCTGGAGGAGTGGGTGAAAATGGGCGCGCCAGATCCGCGCAATGCCGTTATCTCCGGAAAACAGAGCGCACCCCGTGTCATCGATCTCAAGGAAGGCTCCAAGCACTGGGCCTTCCGCCCCATCGCCACCCCAGCCATTCCCAAGACGGGAGCCGCCAATCCTATCGACGCTTTTATCGGCGAAAAACTCGCGGAAAAAGGACTCAAGCTGGCCCCGCAGGCCGACAAGCGCACGCTCATCCGCCGTGCCACCTTTGACCTCACCGGCCTGCCGCCCACGCCGCAGGAAGTGGACGCCTTTCTTGCAGACAAATCCCCTGACGCCTTTGCCAAGGTGGTAGACCGCCTGCTGCGCTCGCCGCAGTATGGTGAAAAATGGGGCCGCCACTGGCTGGATGTAGCCCGCTACTCCGACTCGAACGGGCTCGACGAAAACATCGCCCTCGGCACCGCCTGGCGGTACCGCGACTACGTGGTGCAGTCCATCAATGCGGACAAGCCCTTCGACCAATTCCTGACCGAGCAGATCGCCGGAGATCTGCTGGAGGCCAAGGACCTCGCCGCGCGCAAGGAACACGTCACAGCCACCGCCTTCCTGAACCTGGGTGCCAAGGTGCTGGCAGAGCCGGACAAGGAAAAGCTGACCATGGACGTGGTGGACGAGCAGATCGACGTCATGGGCCGCGCCTTCATGGGCCTCACTCTCGGGTGCGTGCGCTGCCACGACCACAAGTTTGACCCCATCCCCCAGTCCGACTACTACGCACTGGCCGCCATTTTCAAGAGCACGCAGAGCTTCAGCGTGGACCGCATCGGCGCGCTGAGCACGGCCTACGAGGCACCGATGGGATCGCTGGAAGATTTTGCCGAGGTAAAATCCACCGAGCGCATCCTCAAAAACCAGCGCGCCGCCGTTTCCAAGGCCGAGGGAGATGCCATCGCCGCTCTGCGCAAGGAGGTGCGAGCACGTGCGGTCGATTACCTCATGGCGGCCGCGAAGCTGCCCGAAACTCCCGTCATGAGCCAGGTGGAGCCCGTGGCCAAGGCCAACGGCCTGCGCCCGCACATCCTGCTAAACTGCCGCGTGTATCTCGCCGCGAATGAGAACCTCCCCTTTTTCAAGCCCTGGCAGGACGCGCTGAAGTCCGGCAGCGTGGAGACACTGCGCGGCTACTACAGCGCCATCTTCACAGCAGCAGAAAAAGTCACACCCGCCGCGCCTGCCAAGGCAAAAGGAAAAGCGGAAACCGCAGACACCTATGCGGACTCCCTGCTGCATCAGGCACGCGCTGCGCTGGATGCACCCGCCGGTTTCCTCGCGCTGCCACCGGAGCCCATGATCCTCTTCCCCAAAGACGTGGCCGAAAAGGTCCGCTCCCTGAAGGACACCATGATGACCACGGAGAGCAATCTCCCCGACCTGCCCACCGCCATCGCGGTGTCTGAAGCCCCCAAGATCCTCAAGGAGCTGCCCATCCACATCCGTGGCAACCACCTCGCGCTGGGCAAGCCCGTGCAGCGCGGCGTCATTCAGGTGGTGCAGACGGCGCTCAAGACCACGCCGCAGTTTCCCACGAATCAAAGCGGCCGGCTGGAGCTGGCACGCTGGCTGGCCCGCCCAGATCATCCGCTGACCTCCCGTGTCATCGCCAACCGCATCTGGTCCTGGCACTTCCGCCAGGGCATCGTGCCGACCACAGACAACTTTGGCCTGCTCGGCCAGCAACCCACACACCCTGCCCTGCTCGACTGGCTGGCCCGCTGGTTCACCACCAGCGGCTGGAGCATGAAAGACATGCACCGTCTCATCATGAGCTCTCAGACCTACCAGCAGAGCTCGCTCTCCACCGCACAGGGAGATGCGGCCGATCCTGAAAACCTGCTGCTGCACCATTTCCCCGTGCGCCGTCTGGAGGCCGAGGAAATCCGCGATGCCCTGCTGCAGGTGGCCGGCAGTCTGGACACCACCATGGGCGGCAAGACCATCCCGCGCCGCAATCGCGAGTTTGTCTTCAACCACACCTCCAAGGATCTGACCACCTACGGCAGCACGCGCCGTGCGCTGTACATGCCCATCATCCGCAACAATCTCTACGATCTCTTCCAGCAGTTTGACTATCCGGATCCAGCCACCAGCACCGGCCTGCGCCACAGCTCCGTCGTCTCGCCTCAGGCACTGCTCCTGATGAACAGCGACCTCGTCACCGATGCCGCACGCGACTTCGCCGCGCGTGTATTCAAGGTCTCCCCCGAAAAGGAGGCCCGCCTGCGCGCCGCCTACCGCCTTGCCTTTGCCCGCGAAGCCACCGCCGAAGACCTCCGCCGCGCCGAAAACTACCTCACCGCCGCCGACGCCTCCCTAAACTCCACCCAGCAGGACTCCACCAAACGCGAACTGGAAGCCTGGACGCTCCTCTGCCAAGCCCTGATGATGAGCAATGAGTTCATCTATTTGAGGTAGTTTGCGCCAGCCGTCTTTTACTCCGGGGACAAGGCTGGACGCAGGCGCATGCATGCTCTGGCCCGATGCTCAGGAGCCTCTGGCAAAATGAAGGGCTGCCGTCCATGCCCGACGTCGGCTTCCTCCCCGCCACAGGCGGAAAAAATGGATCGCGCAGGGCACGTTTGGCCCATATAGACAGCCTCGTTCGCCGAAGTCCGGGCTGGCATGCAGCATGCTTTTCTTCGGCCTCCCAAATCCTCATCTCCCCAACCGCAACAGCGCACCATGTACGTCGGCAAAGACTTTCGTTTGATCCATCTCTGGCACTTCGCACGTCGGAATTTCATCGAGTCTTTGCTCATCAGCACCATCGCGGTTGTGCTCTACCGCTTCGCCGGACTGCGCTGGATCGCCATTCCCTTCCTGCCCATCGGCACCATCGGCACCGCCGTGGCATTCTTCGTCGGCTTCAAAAACAACCAGGCCTTTGACCGCCTGTGGGAGGCCCGCCGCCTGTGGGGTGGCATCACCAATGCCTCACGCAGCTTTGTCGCCCACCTGAAGGCCAGCCTTCCCGCCGACTCCGATGAGGTGCGTGAGGCCGCCTACCGCCACCTCGCCTTCATCAACATCCTCCGTCTTCAGCTGCGCCGCACCATCCCGTGGGCCACCAGCAAGGAGAACCTGCACAAGACCTTCGCCGGCGAGCGCCACGAACTGGAGGAATTTGAAAAAGGGCTCAAGCGCGTGCTCGGGGAGCACGACAAAATGATCTACTTTGACCGCCTCAAGAGCCTCAACAATCCCGCCTGCATGCTGCTCAAGGTCCATGCCGAGCACCTGGCCCGGATGAAGCGCGAGGGGGCGCTCGATCCCTTTGAGCACATCGAGCTCATGCGCCTCGTCACCGAATTTCACAATCTCCAGGGCGGCTGCGAACGCATCAAGACGACCCCGCTCTTCCGTCAGTACAACATCTTCAGCCGCATCTTTGTGCACATCTTCATCCTGCTGCTTCCCTTTGGCCTGCTGAAGGATCTTAGTGCCATTATGGGCGGGCCCGGTGTCTGGCTCACCATTCCCTTCTCGATCCTTATTTCCTGGGTCTTTTACACCATGGAGCAGACCGGCGAGTTCAGCGAAAACCCGTTCGACAACGCCATCAATGACACCCCCATCTCCACCATCTGCCGCAACATCGAAATCGATGTCCGCGAGATACTGGGCGAGGAAAATCTGCCTCCCAAGCTGCAGCCCGAAAACAACGTGCTTCTCTGACTCCAAGGGGCCGCCGCGCTGAGTCTTATCCCCATTGATCAACGCTGCGCCCTCTGGCATTGAGGCTCCAATGAGTCACGACGAAACGCCGCCCACCATGCCCAGCTTTGCCACGGCCCTTCGCTACTGGCTCAAGCTCGGCTGCATCAGCTTCGGCGGTCCGGCCGGTCAGATCGCCATCATGCACAAGGAGCTGGTCGAAAAGCGCCGCTGGATCGGTGACTCCCATTTCCTGCATGCGCTGAATTTCTGCATGCTGCTGCCCGGTCCGGAGGCACAGCAGCTCGCCACCTATCTCGGCTGGCGCTTGCATGGCGCAAAGGGAGGCATCGCCGCAGGAGCGCTGTTTGTGCTGCCGTCCGTCTTCATCCTCTTTGGCCTGAGCTGGCTCTACATGGCGGGCGGGCATCTTCCGTGGCTCGCAGCTATTTTCCACGGCCTGCTCGGAGCTGTCATCGCCGTGGTGGCAGAGGCCGTGCTGCGCATCGGCAAAAAGGCGCTCAAAAGCCCTGTTCTCTGGGGCTTGGCCACGCTGAGTTTTGTCGCCATCTATTTCTTCCAGATTTCCTTTGTCCTCATCATTCTCGGCGCGGGATGGCTCGGTTATGTGGGAAACCGGCTTTTGCCAAAGCAGTTCCCTGCCGGCAAAGGCCACGGGGCGGCAAAAGGGCACGCACCAGCGCTCGCACTGCCGCCTGCCCCCAGGGCCACCTGGGCGCGCACCTTGACCATCACCGTGCTGTGCCTCTCGCTGTGGTGGTTGCCGGTCTTTGCCATCGCAGCATGGCTCGGTTGGGGCAGCACGCAGGCACAGCAGGGACTGTTCTTCAGCAAGGCAGCCCTCGTGACCTTTGGCGGCGCGTATGCCGTGCTGCCTTATGTGGCCCAGCAAACGGTGGAAATCCATGGCTGGCTTTCACACCCGCAGATGATGAGCGGTCTCGCGCTCGCCGAGACCACGCCCGGACCGCTGATCATGGTCCTGCAGTTTGTGGGCTTTGTCGGCGGCTGGCAGCACCCTGGCGCACTGACACCCCTCGCGGGCGCCACGGTCGGCGCGCTCATCACCACCTGGGTCACTTTCCTGCCATGCTTCCTCTTCATCTTCCTTGGGGCGCCGCACATTGAGAAACTCGGCGAGCAGCCCCGCCTCAGCGCCGCGCTCACCGCCATCACGGCGGCCGTGGTCGGAGTCATTCTCAATCTCGGCGTCAAATTCACCACCCACGCGCTATGGCCAGCGAGCGGCGGTTTTGACACCTTCACTGCAGTTCTTGCCATCGCGGCCTTCATCGCCATGCAGCGCTTCAAAGCCGGGCTTATGCCCGTCATCGGTGCCTGTGCGCTCTTGGGCCTCGCCAAACAAGTCGCTTTCGCCTGACGGTAGAATCGCTGATCAAACAACCGCCCCAAACAATTTCCCCACGCCCGCCGTCAGCCCCATCGCTAAAGCTCCCCAGAATGTGACACGCCAGGCGGACTTCAATACTGGCGAACCACCCGCACGAGCCGCCAGCGCCCCCAGCAAGGCCAGGAACAGCAGCGAACTCAACGACACCGTCCATAAAAGCACGGATGCAGGCACCAGCACGACCAGGAGCAACGGCAGCGCGGCGCCCACGGCAAAGGACGCCGCCGAGGCGAGCGCCGCCTGCACCGGCCGTGCGATCAGCGTGTCAGAAATACCCAGTTCATCGCGGGCATGCGCGCCGAGTGCATCCTTCTTCATCAACTGGACCGCCACCTGTTTGGCCAGTTCCGGCTCAAGACCACGGCTCACATAGATCTCCGCCAGCTCGGAGTGCTCTTTCTCGTCATCTTCGGCCAGTTCCTGGCGCTCGCGCACGATGTCGGCCTGCTCTGTATCTGACTGGGAGCTGACAGACACGTACTCACCCGCCGCCATCGACATCGCCCCGGCGACCAGTCCAGCGATGCCAGCGACCAGCACATTGCTCTGGCTCGACTCAGCCGCCGCAACACCCACGATCAAACTCGCCGTGGAAACAATGCCGTCATTGGCCCCGAGAACTGCGGCTCGCAGCCAGCCGATGCGATGCGCCCGATGATTTTCAGAGTGACCCATGCCCTGAACTTCCTGCGTTCATGCTGCCCCCGCAAGACAGATCGTATCGGATATGCTCCTGATAAAACCAACCTATGGGATTGCCTCCGAGTGCAATAACCGGCTAGTTTGACAGTTCTGTTGCCTGATAGAACCTGCCCTCCCGGCCAGTTTCCAGCCCCCCCTTCAGCCTTTCGTCATTTTCCCGCATGTCCCTTCCCCGACTAGCACTCCGCCATCCGTGGACCGTCATCGTCGCCGTCGTGGCGATCCTTCTTGGCGCCTGGCAGGCCAAGGAAAAGATGGCGCGAGATGTCTTCCCCACGCTGGGCATCCCCACCATCTACGTGGCGCAGCCCTATGGCGGCATGGACCCGCTGCAGATGGAGGGCTACCTGACCTACTACTACGAGTACCACTTCCTCTACATCGCGGGGATCGAGCACGTGGAGTCCAAGAACATCCAAGGTGCTTCGATCATGAAGCTGCAGTTTCATCCCGGCACGGACATGTCCGCCGCGCTCTCGGAAACCATCGCCTATGTGAACCGCGCGCGCTCCTTCATGCCGCCGGGCACTCCGGGCGCCTTCGTCACACGCTTTGATGCAGGCAGCGTCCCGGTGGGCAATCTCGTCTTCTCCACCGAGAACCCCGCGCGCACCGTGGGCCAGATGCAGGACGCCGCGCTGAACATGGTGCGTCCGCTCTTTGCCACGCTGCCCGGCGTCTCCGCCCCGCCACCCTTCGGCGGCAGCGCGCGCACCATCCTCATCAATGTGAAGCCCGACCGCCTGCGCGCATACGGTCTGTCTCCCGATGATGTGGTCGCAGCCATGACGGCGGCCAACACCATCAGCCCCAGCGGCAATCTCTCCCTGCCCAACAGCTTCCCCATCGTGCCCACAAACGCGGTGGTGAAGAACATCCAGGATCTCGCCGCCGTGCCGGTCAAGGTCACTGATCAGGGCGCGGTGTATGTGCGCGACCTCGGCGAAGTCAGCGACGGCAGCGACATGCTTTACAGCATCGCCATCGTGAACGGTAAGCGCACTGTGTACATGCCCGTGACCAAGCGCAGCGATGCCTCCACCCTCAGCGTCGTGGAGCTGGTGAAGCAGAATCTGCCCAAATTCAAAGCCGCCTGCCCCGAGGACATCAACGTGACCTTCGAGTTTGATCAGAGCCCCTGGATCATCCGTGCCATCCGCGACCTGGTCAAAGAAGGCATCCTCGGCGCAGCCCTCACCGGCCTCATGGTTCTCATCTTCCTGCGGGATCTGCGCAGCGCCTTCATCGTGGTGCTGAACATCCCCATCGCCATCGCCGCTGCCATGCTCGCGCTGTGGATCGGCGGCTACACCATCAATCTCATGACCCTCGGCGGCCTCGCACTTGCCGTCGGCATCTTGGTTGATGAGGCCACGGTGGAAATCGAAAACATCCACCGCCATCTCAAAATGGGCGGTGGTCGCTCGCTGGCGCGGCTGGTCTTGGACGCCTCGGAGGAAACCATCGGCCCGCGCTCGCTTTCCATGCTTTGCGTGCTGGCGGTGTTTGTGCCCAGCTTCTTCATGACCGGCGCGGCCAAGGCGCTCTTCCTGCCTCTGTCCCTCGCCGTGGGCTTCAGCATGATCGCCTCCTACCTGCTCTCCAGCACGCTGGTGCCCGTGCTGAACATCTGGTGGCATCGTGAGGCAACGAGCCGCAGCGAAACCGTCCCGGTGGCTCTGGCTGCCGCAAGCCGGAAGATCGCGCTGCTTTTCAAGCCCTCCATCGCCCTTCGCCACATCCTCGTGCCCGCTTATCTCGTCGGCGTGGTGTTTGCCATCAGCATCCTGCTGCCGTTCCTCGGCACGGAGATCTTTCCGCAGATCGATGCCGGGCAGCTCCAGCTCCGCCTGCGTGCGCCCACGGCCACGCGCCTCGAAACCACCGAACAGATCGCCCTGCGCACGCTCGCCATCGTCGGTGAAGAAACTGGCCCCGACAAAGTCGCCATCAGCATGGGCCTCGTGGGTGTGCATGCGCCGAACTATCCTGTGAATCTCATCCATCAGTGGAACAGCGGCCCCGAGGAAGCCATCCTGCAAATCCAGCTCAAGGAAGGCAGTGGCGTGGCCGTGGCGCCGCTGCGCGAGAAACTGCGCGCCCGCCTCGCCGCCGAGTTCCCGCAGGTGCAGTTCTCCTTTGAGCCTGCTGACATCGTCTCCCGTGTGATGGCACTCGGCTCTCCCACCCCCATCGAAGTGGCGGTGAGCGGCAAGGATTTCGCCGCCAGCCGTGCGCATGCCGAGCTGCTCAAGACCAAGCTCGCCGAACTCAAGGACCTGCGGGACGTGCAGTTCAGCCAGACGCTCGACTACCCCAGTGTCGATGTACACATCGACCGCGAGCGCGCCGGACTGCTCGGTGTGAAAATGAGCGATGCCACCCGCAGCCTCGTGGCCGCCACCACCAGCAGCCGCTTCACAGTGCCGAACTTCTGGGCAGATACCAAGACCGGCGTCAGCTACTCCCTGCAGGTGCAGGTGCCGCAGCCGCTGATGAAAAGCCTCGAAGACCTGCGCAATGTGCCCGTGACCGCGCAGAACCGTCCTCCGGTGCCGCTGCGAAACATCGCCAAAGTCACCGAAGGCAGCGTCATCGGCCAGTATGACCGCTACAACATGGCGCGATCTATTTCCATCACCGCCAATCTTCAGGGCCGCCCTCTCGGCAGCATCGCGAAAGAGGTGGAAAAAATCATCGTCGCCAATCCTGCACCCGCCGGAGTCAGCGTGGTGCTGCGCGGTCAGGTGCAGCCGCTGAAGGAGCTGCAGAGCGGCCTGCAAACCGGCCTCCTCATGGCCATCATCACCATCCTCCTGCTGCTCGTGGCCAGCTTCCAAAGCGTGCGCCTCGCCTTCATCGTGCTCACCACCATTCCAGCCGCTCTGCTCGGGGTGGTGCTCGCCCTCATGTTCACCGGCACCACGCTCAATCTGCAGAGCTTCATGGGAGCCATCATGTCCGTGGGTGTGGCTGTGGCGAATGCCATCCTGCTCGTCACCTTCGCGCACCGCGCGCAGCTTGGCGGCATGAGCAAGCGCGACGCCGCGCTGGAGGGCGCCACCTCACGCCTGCGCCCCATCCTCATGACCACTCTCGCTATGATCGCGGGCATGATCCCAATGGCTCTCGCGCGCTCCCAGACCAGCCCGCTCGCCGTCGCCACCATCGGCGGCCTCGCCCTCGCCACCGTGGCCACGCTGCTGGTGCTGCCTGCCGTTTACGCACTGCTCGCATCCAAGACTGCCAAACCCGCCTCACTGGAACCTCTCGAATCTTGAATCACCACATCAAGCTCCAGCCAGCCAACCGCATCTCATAACCTACCATGAGCAGCCATCCTGTCCGCCATATCCTCCTCAGCTTGCCGCTGCTCCCGCTCTTTCTTGGCGCATGCACTCAGCCACAGCCCGTCGAAGCCCGCCACCCAACGCGAGGTATCGTCGAATTTGACGCCCAAGGCATCAAACGTGTTATACTCCGTGCTGGCGAAGCCGCCGAGGCCACAGCCACGGTCAGCGAAGTCACAACCGCCACCCCAGTAATCAAAATTTCTGCCCGTCCCGCCGGCGGTGCCGCTGGCTACCACCCCGCAGATCCGCACTGGCGCGAGACACCCGCCGCAGCTTGGGGCATGGACTTCGCCGCCAGCCGCTTTGGTAACACCCTCGTCATCTCCACCAAGAACGAGATCAGCTACATCCACCACCAGTACCGGCTGAAGGACATCCACATTATTCTTCCCTCCAAATCCCTCCGCTTCATCCGCCACTCCCGCCAACTAAACGGCGACGGCGCTCCAGACCTCTCCCGCCCCTGATCCATTCGCCGCTCGGTGGAGTGACGACAACCCCTCTACTCTTTGTGCCCAGCCATCACCCATCTTGCGCCCCACCATCCAATCCCCCATGCGTCTCCTGATCTTCCTCATACTCCTCGCTTCCGCCGCATCCGGCCTCGACCTTCCTGCCGCGAAGCCTTCCACCGGCACCATCCACCGCTGGGTTTCCCTGCCCGCCACGCTTGCGCCTTGGCAGCAGGTGATGCTTCACGCCAAGGTCACAGGCTACATCTCCGCCATCAGCGTGGACAAAGGCGATGCCGTCAAATCCGGCCAGGTCATTGCACGGATCGAGGTGCCAGAACTCCAGGCCGATCTCGCCAAATCCAAGGCTGAAGTCAACGCCGCCAGCATCGAGGTAAAGCGCATGCACGAGGCCCGCGCCAAATCGCCCGATCTGGTGCTGCCGCAAACAGTCGATGAACTGGAGGCCAAGCTGGCCATCGCCAAGGCAGGCATGGAGCGCATCACCACACTGCTCGCCTTTGCCGAGATCAAAGCACCCTTTGATGGCATCGTCACCGCACGTCATGTGGACGCAGGAGCACTCGTCACCGCAAACACCAGCAAGATCGTGGAGATCGTCGATGCCAGCACGCTGCGTCTGCAGATCCCCGTCACCGAAATGGAGACCTCGCTCGTGGCTGTGGGCAAGCCCGTCAAAGCCCAGATCGACGCCAGCGGCCCCACGCCCGTGGAGGCCAGCATCTCCCGCATCGCCTACGCACTCGATCCCGCCACCCGCACCATGCTAGCCGAGGCCGACCTGAAAAACGCCGATCTCAAACTCCGCCCCGGCATGTACGCCATGGCCAAGATCGCCGTGGAGAAACACGACAAGGCCACCCTCATCCCCGTGGCCGGACTGGTGATGGAAAAGACCAATGCCTTCGTCTTCAAACACATCGACGGCAAAGCCATCAAGACCGCCGTAAAGCCAGGCTTCAACGACGGCACGAATGTGGAAATCCCCGACCTCAAAGCTGACGACGTGATCCTCCTGCCCGGCACCACGCTGGTGACGGACAAGCAGCCGGTCACGGTGAAATGACGAAACTCAAACTTCATTCCTCCCACGCCATGTTTTCAATTGTTCGTCATCTGGCCCTGGCCTTTTTTGCGGCCTCCACACTTCACGCCGCCGAACCCGCTCCCGCATTCGTCGATCTCCGCACCGTCATGCGTCTCGCAGGTGCCAACAACGACGAGATCCAGCTCGCGCGTGCTAAGCACGATGAGGCCTTGGCAGAGTCAAAGCAGGCCTGGCAGCGCTTCTGGCCAGCTCTCAGCATTGGTGCCGGATATCGTGAACATGAGGGCCGACTGCAGGACATTCTGGGCAATGTGTACAACGTGAACAAGCAGTCCTACAATGTGGGCACGGGCGTGGTGATCGATTGGTCGCCGGGAGACATCTACTACTCCGCACTCGCCGCCAAGCAGCGTGCTCTGGCCGCGCAACATCTCGCTGAGAAGGCACGGATCGACATCGTGACGCAGTCGGTGGAACGCTACTACGACCTGCTGGCCACTGAGGCCATGCTGACCATCATCGCCGAGGATCTGGTGATCACCGAAGACTACGGCAAGCAGCTCGAAGGAGCCGTCACCGCAGGCACCGCCTTCCGCGCCGACTTGCTGCGCGTGAAGTCCCAGGTCAGCCGTGCCAAGCTGGCCATCCGCCAGGGCCAGGAGCAGCGGGATCTCGCCATGGCCAAGCTCGCCGAAATCCTCCGTCTCACTCCCGATGCCACGTTGCGTCCGGCCAAGTCCGATCTCGTGCCCGTCAAAATGATGGCCGGTAAAGGCGTGGCCTCCATGATCTCGCAGGCACAGCAGAAGCGCCCGGAGGTGCAGGCTGCATCTGCCATTCACAGCTCCATGGATGCGGAGAAAGACCGCGCTCGTGTGGCGCCACTCATCCCCACCGTGCAGGCGGGCTACACTGCAGGCGGACTCGGTGGCGGCCCCAATGTGGGCAACCAGTGGGGCAACTTCGGCAGCCAGCAGGACTACTACCTTGGCCTCGGCTGGAAGATCGGCCCCGGTGGCTTGTTTGACCGCCAGCGGCAGAAGCTGGCAGACGCACGCGAGGAAAGCGCCGCACTGCAGACGAGCCAGGTCAAGGCAGCGATCGGCCGTGAAGTCGTCGAAGCCGCCACCCGCGTGCAGTCCTCCAACGATCAGATCAAGATCAATGACGAAGCCGTGGACGCCGCCGAAGAGATGACCAAGCTGGCCAAGGAGCGCCAGGCCAGCCAGGTGGGCGTGGTGCTGGAATACCTGCTCGCGCGCGAGGAGCTGACCCGTGCACGCCAGAGCCGCGTGCTGGCCGTGACTGAGTACAACAAGGCCCAGCATGCACTCAAGCGCGCTGTGGGGCAGTAAGTTCGGCAGCAGGCAAGAATGAAGCAGTGTATCAGTTGCAGCCATTCGTGACTGCGACAAACTCCCGCCCATGAGCCTGACCCCTGACCACATCCTGCAGACCGGCCTCGCCTTCTGGGCCTCCAAGACTCTTCTCAGCGCCGTGGAGATGGAGATCTTCACCGAACTGGCCAAGCACCCCGGCGATCTCGGCACGCTGCAGGGCCGCATGGGGCTGCACCCGCGTGGTGCTCGCGATTTCCTCGATGCGCTGGTGGCGCTGAAGTTTCTGCAACGTGGCGATGATGGCATCTACCGCAACACTCCGGAAACCGACCTCTTTCTGGACAAGGCCAAGCCCTCCTACATTGGCGGCATTTTGGAGATGGCAAACCACCGCCTCTATCCCTTCTGGGGCAGCCTGACTGAGGCAGTGCGCACCGGTGAATCTCAAAACGAATCCAAAGGCGGGCACGACCCCTTTGCCACCCTCTACGCAGACCCGGCAAAGCTGAAGGAATTCCTGCGCGCCATGTCTGGCGTGAGCCGCGGTGCCAACATGGCCATCGCACAGAAGTTCCCCTGGGCGAAATACCAGAGCTGCGCAGACATCGGCACCGCGCAGGGAGACCTCGTCACGCAGATCACTCTGGCAAATCCTCACCTTCAGGGCATCGGCTTTGATCTTCCTGAAGTCGCACCCATCTTTGAAGACTACATCGCCGCCAATGGTCTGGCTGAGCGAGTGAAGTTTGCCGGAGGCAGCTTCTTCACCGATGAACTGCCGCAGGCGGATGTGCTGCTCTTTGGCCACATCCTGCACGACTGGAATCTGGACACCAAGCTCATGCTGCTGAACAAAGCCTACGCCGCACTGCCCGTGGGCGGAGCTGTGGTGGTGTATGACTCCATCATCGACGACGCCCGCAAGGAGAACGCCTTCGGCCTGCTCATGAGCCTGAACATGCTCATCGAAACCCCAGGCGGCTTTGACTACACCGGAGCAGACTGCATCAGCTGGATGCAGGAGGCCGGTTTCACCAACTGCCGCGTGGAGCACCTCGTGGGCCCGGACTCGATGGTCATCGGCATCAAGTAAAGTGCCGCAGCTTTCTCAGTCGCCAGCAGCCCCTTTTTGCGCGGTGGTACAAACTCCCACGGCTGCAAAAAGCCTGACGGATTGTCCGGCCAGTAAGCGCCGTCCTCGATCCACTCGTAGAGAATATCCACCTCTGCTGCAGAGAGCATGGGGCTGGCCCCTGGGTGACTGCCGCCCTCTGCCACCGCAGTCAGCAGCCTGCTGGCATTGGGGTTTCCCGGGACCACAAAAGCTCTCCCATGCCTGCGCGGCGCATAAACCCCGCTGCGCTGCACCAGTGACAGTCCCGCAGGAGGATGACTGCCGCGATGGCACGCCAGACAGTGGGTTTCCAGCACGGGTTTGACGTACTGCATGAAGTACCCGTAACCCGCCACAGCTTCATAAGGGTGCTCCAGATCGGTCTTGTGAGCATAGGCGGCGAGACCTGCCAGGCTTAGGCAACAAAGGATAACAAGGCGTTTCATCGCGCAGTGCTAGCCTCACACATGGCATCTGTGACGCCAAATATGCAGCAGCAAAGCCCGATGCAAACAACCGGTGCTTTCAGCTCAATAGACCGGACCTTTGACCGCCCAGCGCTTGAGCACAAACCCAGGTCCCTTGGCGCGCCACTTGGCCACATGCGGCGTGGTGTAGTGCTGGTCAAAAGCAGCCTGATCCACGTAGCTCTCGCTCAGGGCAAAGAGATTGGACTGTTCATTGTCCCGGCTGACCTCAAAACGGATGCAGCCAGGCTCCAAGCGCGAAGCGGCGGCGTTTTCGAGGATGACTTCAAGAAATTCATCGATCTTCAGCGGATCGATCTCAAGGATGACAATAACGTTGACCATGACAGCAAGAGAGAGGCGATTTTTGCTGAACATGCAACCTGCGTTCTACGTATCATGCCCTTAACCTTTCCCACGCCATGAAACTTCGACTCGTCCTCCCTGCGCTTTTTGTTGCCCTGAGTCTTCAAGCCCAAGATGCCAAACCCGCCGCCGCTCCGGCTCCTGCAGCAGCAGCAACGCCATCCAAGACCGAAGCCACGCCTGCACCAGCCGCTGCTCCTGCCAAGCCAGCACCTGCGACGCCCGCGGCAAAGCCCGCCGCAGCACCAGCCAAACCCACGCCCCCTACCCCCGCTCCGGCCAAGCCAGCAGCGGCTCCTGAAAAGCCCGCGCCTGCACCAGCCAAACCGGCCGCTCCTCCCGCCAAACCTACCCCACCTGCAGCCCCGGCCGCCGCAGCCAAGCCCACACCACCGAAGCCGGTGGCCATTTTCCCAGACAAGGCCCTGGAGGCTGCCGTGCGGAAGCAAGTGTTTGCCAAGCGCGACAATCAGGAAGTGATCACTGCGGAAGATGTGGCGACGGTCTCGATCATCGAAGGCAAAAAGGCAGGCATCAAGGACCTGACTGGCCTCGAAAAGTGCAAATCCCTGGCATCCCTCACACTGCCGGAGAATCAGATCTCAAATCTCGCGCCGCTCAAAGGTCTGGAGCGCCTGCAGTTCCTGGATGTCTCCAACAACCAGATCAGCGACATCACGCCGCTCGCGGCCTGCAACGCGCTGCAATACATCGAGCTGACCGGCAACAAGGTGACGGACGTCTCCGCGCTCGGCGGCATTCAGTCGCTCACCTCCCTTTACCTCGCCAACAACCAGATCAAGGACGCCACGCCGCTCTTCAAGCTGCCCAAGGTGTGGACTCTCTATCTCGAAGGCAACCAGCTGACGAGCATCGCCGGCATCGGTGGCATGAAGTGGCTTTCCATGCTTTCCCTGAAAGGAAACGGGGTGAAGGACATCTCCCCCCTGGAACCGCTGACGGAACTGCAGTTCCTCTTTCTCGAAAACAACCAGATCACCGACCTCTCGCCGCTGCAGCGCATGTGGAAAAAAGACAACGACGGCCCGCGTGAGTGGGCGCCGTACTGCCAGATATTCATCGAGGGAAATGCCATCGACGAAGCCTCAAAGAAGCTTGTCGAGGAAATGAAAAAAGCCGGCGCGCGCATCACCCCCTGATCCCAGCCTCATGCAAAGTGCTTGCCGTCGCAGACCCGTGCGGCTTAGCATCCGGCATGAACATGCTCCTCCGATCTCTCGCCGTCGGCCTGTTGCTCTCCTCAGCACAGGCCGCGGATCCTCCGCGGCAGTGGACCTCTAGCGACGGGAAATCGAAGTTCATGGGCAACCTCGTCGAATTTTCCGACAAGGAGGTCAAAATACGCCGCAGCACCGACTTCAACCAGTACCGGCTGGCGCTGGACAAGCTCTCCAAGGAAGATCAGGACTACATCCGTGGCCTGCTTCGCGAGAAACGCCGGGATGCCGGGCTGAAGGAAGGAGCCTATGCAGAGAAGATCACCGGGCAGTTTGTGAAAGGCGTTTCCAAGCAGGGGCTGAACTACCAGATCTGGGGCACCCCCAAGCTGGACGGCACCCAGCGTTACCCGCTCGTCATCTGGCTGCATGGCTCCGGCCAGAGCGGCAGCGACAACGAGTCTCAGCTCGGAGGCGCACCAAAGATCTGGACCAACGAGGAGAACCAGTCCAAGCAGCCCTGCTTTCTGCTGGCTCCGCAATGCCCTTCTGCCGAAATCGGCTGGAAGAATCAGGTGGCGGACAATCTGCTCGCCCTCATTGCCGATCTCACTGATCACCTCCCCATTGACTCAGACCGCCTCTATCTCACAGGCTCTTCCATGGGCGGCTTTGGCACTTTTGGCATTGCGGCGAAATACCCGCAGGTCTTTGCCGCCTGCGTGCCGCTTTGTGGCGGTGGCGATGTCAAAAACGCCGAAATCCTCAAGCCCATACCCTTTTGGGTGTTCCATGGCGACAAGGACGACATGGTCCCCGTCGAACGCTCGCGCGCCATAGTGGAGGCTGTCAGGCAGGCGGGCGGCGAACGAATGAAATACACCGAACTCGCGGGAGCAGGGCACGGCATCACAGGCATCGTCTATCCACGTGCGGATCTGCATGAATGGTTGTTTCAGCAGAAAAAGCAGACGATGTCTCCCCCCTAGAATTTCTTTCTCTGAAACACGATGCTCCACCACCACCACTCCGCCACCTGCCAGCATCATGATGCAGACTCAGCGCGCGAACTGGCCGCCAAAATGATGGAGCGCGCACGTGAAGCCGGGCTGCGACGAACCAAAGCTTTGGAGAACGTTCTCTCCATCCTTGTCCACTCGCATCAGCCCCTGTCCCTTGCGGACATCGCAGAGTCCCCCGATCTCACCAGCGGGGCCGACAAGGCAACGGTTTACCGTGTACTGGTCAAACTCGAGGAACTCAGCCTCATACGTCGGCTGGGGCTGCATGACCGCAGCGCGTATTACACCCTCCTGCAGCCGGGGCGGCATGACGACTACCTCATCTGCACCCAATGCGGCCGCATTCAGCGTCTGGACATCGCCTGCCCGGTGGAAGCCTTGGAAAAGCAGATTGAAAAGGAATCCGGCTTCCAGAAGCTCTATCACGAGCTGGAGTTCTACGGCCTGTGCCCGCAGTGTGCTGCGAAGGCCTGACACATTCCCTCAGCAGGACAAAGGCTCTTTTCCAGCGAGCCACCTGCAGAAATAAAAAAACCCGCGCCAGCAGCAAGCCAGCGCGGGTTAAAGATGAGTTACCGCCCTGTTTAAGGCGACGTAGCCGCTGTAGAAATGGTGTTGGTCACGTTGGAGGTGATCGACCCGTTACCACCAGGTGAAGGAGAGCTGCCACCTGCCAGATTGCCATCTCCGCTGGTGCCCTGCGTGCTGGTCTGGCTGTTGTT
The DNA here is from genome assembly GCF_055388355.1 of Prosthecobacter fluviatilis. Taxonomy (NCBI): domain Bacteria; kingdom Pseudomonadati; phylum Verrucomicrobiota; class Verrucomicrobiia; order Verrucomicrobiales; family Verrucomicrobiaceae; genus Prosthecobacter; species Prosthecobacter fluviatilis. The sequence goes on along the minus strand of NZ_AP043782.1, from coordinate 5,591,968 downwards.
GCCTCCTGAACCAGTGTTGGTTGCGTCAACATTGGTGGTGGTATTGCCGTTGGAGTCTTGCGTGGACTGGTTCACCGTGGTCGTTGTATTGCCGCTGGAGTCCTTGGTCTCAGTGATCGTCGTGGTCGTCGTGTTTCCGTTACCATCAGTCGTTTTGGAGGAACTGGTGGTCACCACGGTGCCATCAGACTGCGTTGTCACCGTCACGGTCGAGGTGCCAGTTGTTGTGGAAGAGCTTATCGGCTGGACGTTTCCAGGATTGAGGGGATCCACGCCTGGAGGGTAGGTCGCCGTTGTGACCACAGTGGTGTCTCCGCTCTGTGCGCTGCCCTGTGCCACCATCTGGCCGGCATTTTCAGGTGTTACGTCGCTGGTGGCAGCACCGGCTCCGTGAGCGTCTCCCACAGTCACAGTCACGACCGTTTTGGTGCCGTCAGCGTTGGTCACAACCACCGTGTTCGTGGTGACAATGTTGATGATGTTACCTTCAGCCGATCCTGTGCACTGGAAGTCCGGCGGGTTGAACTCAGGCTCCCAGCGCAGCGCAAGGTAGCGGGTTTTGACAGCTTTGGCGGGTTTGGCTTTCAGCGAGCCTGTGCCCCGGGTGTCTTCGGCCACAGCCACGGGTGAAATGTTGCCAAAATCGCTCGGGTCAAAGGCCATGCGTCCACGCCAGTCTTCTTTTTCCGGAAGGTTGTCGAAGGCAAACACTTCAAAGCGCACCGGACGGGGAGAGTGGACCGAGGCAAACTCATTCAAAATACGCAGCTGACCGAAGTCATAGATGATGGTGCGGTATTTTTCATCAGACTCAGGGAAGGCAAACTTGTTGTAGGTGATGGCGGTGTCGAGACCGTTGGCCGGCTTGGGCGCGGCATAAACGACACGCGCACCGCCCAGGCCGTTGATAAGGTCCGCCGGCTTGCCACCCTTGCCATCAGCGGACTGCTTCACGGCATACCCTTTGTCTGTGGCTGCGCCAAAGAACTGCAGGAAGCGGATCATCCCGCCTTTGGAGAGCGCCAGCTCAAGCTTGACGTATTTCGCCTGCATCCCGGCAAATTTGAACTCCACCGTGCGGTCGGCGGCCGAAAAGACTTTCTCCTCAAGAACAGCCCAGCCGTTCTTGTCTGCGCTAGCAGAAAGAACCGCACGGCCTTCGATGCCATCATTCACGAAGGAGGATGAGGAAATCAGCACCGGCTTGCCCAGATTGACGAGCACAAAGCTTTTCCCGGCTGAAACCGTGGAAGACGATGTGATGTCACTGGAAAGAATCGAATCGACGTGACCAAAGCCCGACGAACTGTCGAGAGAGGCGTTGCTGGCAGGACCGCTGATCGTGTTAACAGGCTTTTCTTTGATGATGGGAATTCGCGACCATTTGGCCTGGATAGAACCGGCAGCCAGCAGACTGCCGAGAATGACGATGGTGGGGGCGAGCTTCATGATCAGAGGATGGAAAATTGAACGTCGATTCCGAGGATTTAAAGCCATAGAAAATCAGCGTTCGTTCTTTAATTATTGAGTCAACTCACAGTTACACCACAAAGGCCACCCGGTGTAAACATTTTTTCTGTGTCAGGAGCGATGAAATAGAGCTTGATTAGTTGTATATTCCATATATTCTATAACAATGAAATGTCCGCGCTGCCAAGCTAGCGTTCGCGCCGAGCAGAACTCCTGTTCGGCCTGCGGTTTTTCCGCGACATTGCTGCATAGTTACCTTGGAAATCAATGGGTTAGGCTAGAGCGCATCACCGATGCGGCCCACTGCCTTCGACTTGAGGACACCCGGCATCTCGAAATCATTTTGGATGATTTCGAACGCAGTTTTCCACAAGCGTTTTTTGCCATTTACTTAGGCTCTTTGCCCAGCAACTTGAACGTGGCAGAACTCGGCTTCTGGCTGCTGAACCAAGGAGCTTTTAACACTCACTCGGTCAGCCGTCGCAACGATTTTGGCACCGTGCTTGTGGTGGATCCCTCAGCTCAGACTGCAAGCATCACCCTCGGATATGCTATCGAGCAGTTTTTCAGCACCAAAATCATCGGTCGCATGATGCAAACCATCGGCGACCATCTGCGCAAAGGCGCTTTCAGCCTGGCCATTGAAGCCTCCTGCAGCCGCATAGGCGAAGTGCTCCGCAAGCACGCCCGTTACATGCAGTGGCAGCCCGATGCCACGGTTTCGGCTGACACCATAGCCGACATCGGCCTCCAGCCCCTGCGTAGCGGGCACCGGTCAGCCACTCGGCCGATAGGTGAATTCCCCAATTCTAAAGCATGATCACGCCCACCTCAAAATCAACGGCGGGCGCGCTTTTGCTAGGCTCAAGGCCTATTCTCATCTTGCTGTTTCTATGCGCCTTAGGCTCAGGCGATGCATCTGCAGAGGTTTCACAGACCGGAGAACAGAATGAGGAAAAGATCTTGCCGCTACCACGCTGGAGTGAGCAAGACCTAAGGAAATTCCGCAGCAATCTTCCAGGCGTTGGCAGCCCAGGGGCTCCCCCCCAAAGCGGTGAAGCCGTCTCAGACATCAACGACCTTATCAACACGCCTCTGGCCAGCGGCCCGCGGCTCGATCACTTCTTTAGCAAAAAAGAAAGCGGCATCTCCCCCCGCCTCCAGGTGGAAGACATGCGGCTTTTCCTGCCCGAGGCGATCCTCAGCCAGCAGCGGCAGAGCCAGCCCAGCCGGGGGCAGCTGCCCACTCCCTTGGCTTCGCTCAAGGATGTCACCCCCGAGTTTCTTTCTGCATGCGAAAAGAGCCTGCCCAAGGAGTACCTCATTGATCCGGATCAGCTCATCCCTGAAATCCAGAACCATGACATGATGCGCCTGCTCGGATTCCATGCCCAGGATGCACGCATCAAGCTGCACGTTGTGATCACAGGGCGTGACCAGAAGCTACCGGAGGGGGCCGAAGTGGACAAATTCGCTTCTGGAAGCTTGCTCAATTCAGATGCCTGCCTGGTAATCTATCCCCTGGGGGAACCTTGGCGGACCCGTTTGTTTGTCAGCAGGTCCATACACAATCAGATCTCCAGTGAGTTTCTCACCGAAACAATCCAGGCATGTCTGCAAGAGGCGCTGCAGACGAGTGATGAGCACGACCAGTTGAGACGTTACACCATTCATCTTTCGACCCGGCTGTTCTGGCTGCAGAAAGCTCTGGGCACTGAAGCTGCAGACAAGCCGGGCACCGGGCCGGCACTGGCCGAGTTCAGCCCTCAGTCAAAAGAGCCGGCAGCCCCCGCTCCTGTTAGCATCGCCACCGTCATGCTATGGCTCTCGGCAGGATTGCTGCTCTTAGGACTCGGCATCTTCACCAAACGCCAGATTCTTCACCGTCTGCATCTCAAGAGACAGCGCCGCGTCTGGATGCTCGCAGAACCTGAAACAGTCCCTCGACTGGGTGGCGCGTTTACAGGCGGCGGAGGCGGAATGATACGCTACTCCTAAATTTCAGCGCCGCCCAAGTTCCAAGAACTCAGAGAGTTTTCCAACTTCAATTTGTCAAAACCAATCCTTGAATGATAATTAGTGAAATTGACCATAATAAAGTGATGTGATGAATCAGGACACGATCCAGTTCCAATGCGGTTTCTGCCGCACGAACCTGACTGTCCCTGCGCAAATGGCAGGCGTCACTGGTCCGTGTCCAAGCTGCGGTCAGACAATCACATCACCCGCACCGGCGGTCGCTGAAGTTCCGGTGCAACAGTGGTCACCACCTCCAGCCCCTGCACCAGCCTGGCCTCCAGCTCCCCAATCTCCAATCATGGGAGAGATGCAGGGCATGGGAATGCCCCAGCCGGGTCTGAATACCGGTCTGCCGCCCAAGCGCGCCCCAGGTCAGCCCCCTCTCAGCAGCACGCTCGGCGCTCCTGCCAGCCAGATGCCTTGGTCGTCTCCGCAAGGAGCAGCACCCATGTCTTCTCCGGATGGCGCATCGGGACTTCAAGGGACGGGCCTCCCCAATCAGTCGCGCTTCATTCCCGGCTCGCCAGCTCTGCCAAACATGGGTGGCTCGGGCTCCATGCCCGGAGCGCTAAACAGCCTGCAAGGAACCTCTCTCCTAGGCAGAGATGTGTCCCCTGCCCCATCTTCTCCAGTCACACAGCCTCTGCATCCTGTAGGGTTGCCACCGCTCAATCTGGGCGTCCCCCCTGGAAACGACGCCTCACCTGCTGCGCACGTGGCAGCGGTGCCGCCTGGACGCAGCATCTCCAGCCTGAGGGCGCCACGTGGGACCAATTTCATCAGGCTTGCCTTCGCAGCCATCTTTCTCCTCGGGTTCCTTGGACTTGTCGGCTTTCTTTTGAAGGATTACCTGCCGGATTTGATCCCAGGCCTCATCAGCCATGATGCGGCCGAAGAAGCCTCCAAGGACGATTCTGGCATTTCTGACAGGCCCTTCATCAGCTCCAATCCGAGCAGCCCTGCCAAGCTTGCAGGCGGCAACGCAGCACCTGAAAAGCCTTCGGCCCCCTCTCCAGCAGCACCAGAAGCCCGGGACAAGACGGCCCCCATCACTGTCGGATTTGATCCTCAGGAACCGGCCCCCTCCAAAGTGGAGTCGGCCACCCCTGCCCAGCAGGTTGCAGTCCCTCAGCCAGCCACACCGCCCACGGCAACGAGCACCGCTCCCATGCCCCCCACAGCCCCTGCGGCAGGCCCGCTGTTGGAAGTGCCTGCAAAGCCAGTCATGAATGGTGGGACGGCAGGGGCTCCGGCAGCGTCCCCATCCAGCCTGTCACAGTCTCACACCATCGAGGAGGAGGGCATCACTGCCGAGTCACGCCCGGCAGCCGAGGCGCTTAAAAAATTCCTCCTCTCTAAATCACTCGAAGAACGGCTCAAGCACACCTTGGGTGCTGATCTGATGAAGCCCCACATGGAGCGCTACTACGCACATGCGCCAGACGGCCCCATCCTGGTGGACCGCATTCAGTTTGTCCGTATGGACCCCAACCCCGAGCTGGGTTCCGGCAAGCACTGCATCTTCAGCCTGGAAAACAAAACATGGGAGTTTTCCGTCCCTGTCATGCTCGAAGAGAAAGAAGACGGGTTCAAAGTGGACTGGGTCGCCTTTGTGGAATTCAAAGACCGCATGCTGGAAAAATTCTTCCAGGCCTACATGCCAGGCAAAGCATGCTTCCACGTCGGCATCATCCGCCGTCATTTCTTTGAGGACGGCGTGCCCAACCTGGACCGCAAAGATGCCTTCCGCGTCATGCCCGCCCCTCCCAACTCCTTCGAGGCATCCGTGTTTATTGACAAGGATTCTGCGCTTGCCGAGGAACTGCGCACCCGGCTGCCCTGGGAAACCCACGTATGGGCGGTGGTGGAGCTGGAATGGAAAAAGCTGGGCTCACAGCAGTGGGTGGAACTCAGCGCCGTGCCTCAGATGCACTGGTATTCGCTGCCCATGGCGCCCAAAGCCAGCGCGCCTGCCCCAAAAACGGCACAGGCAGAAGAATTCCCACCGGGCATTTCCAAAAACGGAAGCCGCGGTAGATCAGGTGCCCCTTCTTCAAACAACAACATGCCACCTCCTGGCATCCGCAAATCTTCGCCAGATCTGCCTGACACGATCAAGCGTCCCGTCATTCCCGGGGGCCGCTGAAAGATGACTTCCGGAGCAAGAGATCGGAGCCCTTAGCTGACTTCCAGCTTGCCCGTGCTGTCTCCCACCTTTTCAGCAGGCACACCCAGGCGGTCCAGCATGGAGAGGTACAGGTTCGTCATCGGTGTCTCGCCTGGCAGCAGCACACGCTTGCCCGGCGTCAGGGTTCCTCCCGCACGCCCGGCCAGCAGGATCGGCAGGTTGTCGTGATTATGACGGTTGCCGTCACCAATGCCGCCGCCAAACACGATCATCGAGTTGTCCAAAAGCGTGCTGTCCCCCTCCTTGATCGATTTCATCTTGTCGAGGAAGTAGCCGAACTGCCGCAGGTAGAACTGGTCGATCTTGGCGATCTTGGCCAGTTTTTGCGGGTCGCTCTGGTGATGCGAAAGCGAATGATGCGCGTCCGGCACACCGAGCTCGGGAAAGCTGCGGTTGCTGCCATCATGCGCGAGCATGAAGGTCGAAAGCCGCGTCGTGTCGGTCTGGAAGGCCAGCACCATCAGGTCAAACATGATGTGGATGTGCTCTTCGTAGGAATCCGGAATACCTTCAGGGATTTTCACATCCGGCATCTGCGAAGAGAACTTCTCTGCGCGCTCAATGCGCAGTTCAATGTCGCGCACCGAAGAGAAGTATTCGTCGAGCTTGCGCCGGTCGCCGGCGTTCACCTTGCCCTGCAGGCTCTTGGCTTCGTCCAAAACCGTGTCGAGAATGCTTTTCTGCATCCGCTTGGCCCGCGCGGCCTCCGGCCCTTTGCCAGCCGTGGCACCCAGGCCAAACATGCGCTCAAACACAAGCCGGGGGTCCATTTCAGGAGCCATCGGCATGGTCTCATTCTTCCATGCCAGGTTAAACTGGTAGGCGCAGGAGTAGCCGGAGTCACACTTGCCCGAGCTGCGCTGCCCATCCGTGCTCAGTTCCAGAGAGGGCAGCCGGGTAAGATGGCCGATCTTTTGTGCTGCGATCTGATCCACAGAAATGCCCAGATGAATGTCTGCGCCTGCCGTCTTTTTGGGCATGCAGCCGGTGAGGAAAGTCGCCGTCGCCCGCGCGTGATCACCGCCGCCATTGCCATGGCTGCGGGCAAAGTCCTGCATCAGGCCGGAGACCACCATAAAGTCATCGCGATGCTTCTCGATCTGCTTCAAAGAAGGCGAGAGTTCATAGCTGGTCCCTTCCCCCGTCGGCATCCACTGCTCCACGTTCACCCCGTTGGGAATGTACATCCATGCGGCACGAATTGGCTTGGCCGCTGGCTTCGTCGCAGCAAAGGCGCGTGCTCCAAACGATTCCAGAAACGGCAGCGAGATCATCGTTCCCAGCCCCCGCAAAATCTGGCGGCGGCTGAGCGAGTGGGCGGCGAGGGAGGTTTCACGGAACTCGTTCATGATATTGAGGGGATATACATTGTGACTACGCCAGCCAGGGCAAGAAACTTTCGTGCCAGACTGCACCTTCCGGACTTTGGCACGCCAAGAAAATTAGTTGAAATTGCGGAACGCCAAGGCCCGATTAAGCTTCCCCCCCGCAAAATATCCCCCTACAAAAAAATGAAGATCCATCATCTCCTTCTCCTCTCCATCGCCACCTTCGGACTCTCCAGCCTCGCCCAGGATGCCGGCGTCGCCACCATCGAGCTCAAGCCGGACGCCAAAAATCCGCTGGGGTACGACAAGACCGAACTCAGCGTCACTGCAGGACAGAAGGTGAAGCTCACGCTCAACAACACTGGCAGCATCGCCCCCCAGCCGCACAACTTTCTTCTGCTCAAGCCCGGCAAGCTCGACGCCGTTGGCCAGCTTGCCAACGCCATGCTGGCAGACCCCCAGGGCATGGCCAAAAGCTACATCCCTGAGGCAGCCAAGGCAGACATCGTCATCAACACCAAGCTCGTCCAGCCGAACCAGAGCGAGACGATCGAATTCACCGCGCCAGCAGAGCCGGGTGACTACCCCTACATGTGCACCTTCCCTGGCCACTGGCTCCTCATGCGTGGCGTGATGCACGTCACCAAGTAGTATGCAATCTCTCCACCCCACCACCTCATGAAGCACCTCCTCATCCCCGCGCTCATCGCCTTGCTTTCGCTCACTTCCGCCGTCCGTGGCGAAGAGGGCAAGCTCGAAGTCAACGGCCTTGCCTTCAAGTTTGCCACCCCATGGGCTGAAATCCAGAGCACCGGCATGTTCCGCGCAGGGACGCTCTCGGCCAAAGTCGAAGGTGCCGAAAAGCCCGTTGAAGCTGTGTTTTACAGCTTTCCCGGCCCTGGTGGCGGTGGCGACATTGAAGCCAATGTGAAACGCTGGCTGGGCCAGTTTCAGGGCACTCCTGAATCAAAGCGTGAAGAGCTTGCCGCCGGAGACAAAAAGATCACCCTGGTGACCGCCACCGGCACTTACAACGACGGGCCTCCCATGGGTGCGAAGACCCCGCGTGAGAACTACACGCTCATCGCCGCCATTGTTCCCGCCGGGGAGTCCAACATCTTTGTGAAGCTCACGGGCCCCAAGGATGCCATCTCCAAGCTGGCTGAAGACTTCAAAAAGATCGTCCTCAGCCCCTTCGCCAAGTAAACCGGCCGGTTGCAGTCAGCGTTCTCCTTCAGAGCGGGTGGTTCTCCACCCGCTTTTTTTATTTTCGAGACCGGCCTGGAGCTACGCACCGGGCAGATTTGAAATAGCTTTGCCAGGAAAACAAAACGGAGTTGGCACGGGCCATGCTTGAGATGGGATTGGAGCTAAATTCCACATCCTGACTTATGCTGAAACTCAACCACACTCGAACCTGGCGCAGCATGGCAATTGCTGCGGTAGTTGCCCTCACCACACTCGCATTCAACCCCGGCGAAGCCCGAGGTCAGACTGCTGAACCGGCACCTGCTGCCGCCCCAGCCCCGGCCGCCGCTCCAGCAGCGGCTCCGGCTCCCGCAGCTGCTGCTGAGCCTGCCGCCCCCACCCTTGAGCAACGTGTTTTCGACCTCGAAAAGTACGTGACCAACGGGCAGGCTGGCAAAGATGGTGACACAACGTGGAAGTCCAATATCGCAGGCCCTGGCCCCGGCCACAATGCCTGGCAGATGACCAGCACCGCACTGGTCATTTTCATGACCCTCCCCGGCCTCTTCCTGTTCTACGGCGGCCTGGTCCGCAAAAAGAACGTCCTCTCCGTCATTGCCCAGTGCATGGGCATCGCCGGTCTGGTCACCATTCTCTGGTGGGCCTGTGGTTACAGCCTCTCCTTCGGTGCTGGCAATGCCTTCATCGGTGACTTCTCCATGAAAATGCTCGAAGGCGTGTCTCCCTACGCCTCCGGTGCAGGCTACTGGTGGATCTCTGACGCCATGTGGGCCATGTTCCAGCTGAGCTTCGCCATCATCACCCCCGCTCTCATCATCGGCGCCATCGCCGAGCGCATGAAGTTCATCGCAGTGCTGGTTTTCGTGACCCTCTGGATGTTCGCCGTTTACTTCCCCTTCGCCCACATGGTGTGGAGCACGACTGGTTTCATGTGCGGCCCGCTTAACCCGGGCGCAACGATCAAGGCCATCGACTTCGCAGGCGGCACGGTCGTTCACATGACCTCTGGCTGGAGCGCCTTGGTGCTCTGCCTTCTGCTTGGCAGACGCAAAGGTTTTGGCAAGGAGCCGATGGCTCCGCACAGCATGGTTCTTTGCGCAGTCGGCACCGGCATGCTCTGGGTCGGCTGGTATGGCTTCAATGCGGGTTCCGCCCTGGGTGCTGATGGCATCGCTTCAAACGCGTTCATGACCACCACACTCGCCGCCGCCACCGCTGGCTTTGTCTGGGCCGTCACTGAGTGGATCCTCAAAGGCAAGCCTTCCGTCCTCGGCTTCTGCTCCGGCATCGTGGCTGGCTTGGTGGTGATCACCCCTGCCGCAGGCTTCGTCACAGCCAACTCCGCCATGATCATGGGTGTGGCTGCTGGCATCGTCCCCTTCCTTGCTGTCGCCTACCTGAAGAACCTTCTCGGTTACGACGACGCTCTGGACACCTTCGGTGTGCATGGCGTTGGCGGAACGATGGGTGCCATCCTCACGGGTGTGTTTGCTGATGAGAAAGCCAACTCCGTTGTCGCCGGCCTCAAGGACGGCCTCCTGATGAACCAGCTGAAAGCCGCTGGCCTGACGATCGCCTGGAGCATCGCCGCCACGCTGGTCATCACCATCATCGTCAAGATCGTTGTCGGTCTTCGTCCTGAGCCTGAAGTGGAAAGCCTGGGCCTTGACCTCGCCGAACACGGTGAGTCTGGCTACGAGCACTAATTCAGCAGGCTGGTAAAACCCCTGTTAACTCCAAAACCGGGCTGAGAAATCAGCCCGGTTTTTTTGTGCCTGCGCAGTCCTGCCTTGCCTCGCCACCCCCGGCTTTTTCTCACCATAGCAGCAGCATCGCCACACACATCACGCCATTGTTCAACGCGTGTGCCGTCATGGGCGCTATCAGGCTCCGCCGCCACAGGCGCAGCAGAGAAAAGGAGCCCGCCAGCATCATGATTGCCGGCACCCCTGCCCAGCCCTGCGGATGGATCACAGCAAAGACAAAGGCACTCAGCACTACCCCCATCAGCCAGCGCAGCCATGCGGACAACGCGGGAAACAGCAGCCCCCGGAACATGATTTCCTCTGAGACCGGAGCCCACACCACAGCCAGCAAAATAGCGCCTAGCCTCATCCACCCGCTGCCGGCAAAGGCATCCACAATCGGGTGAGTGGGAAACTCCCCCGTGAGTTTCATGATCCACGAGGCAGCGACCATTCCCAGGACCAGCATGGGCAGCGAAGCCAGCCAGCCCAGCACTCCCGCGCCCATCTCCCGCCACAGCCCATGTCCGCGGTGCAGCCCCAGCGCTTCACGCCACTGAGAGCGCTGCATGCCACGCCAAAGCGGCCACATCATGCCCACGGCCAGGGCGACCACTGCAGGCCCGTAAGCCGCCCAGCCTGGCAGCGGCATCGAAAACCGGCGCAGCAGCCACGCAGGAAACAAAAACAGCGCCAAAAAAATCGCAAACCCCTCCAGCAGGACACCGCCCTCCGCCTGGCTGCGCATGGCCAGCGTCACACTGAGTTTGCCGTCACGCCAGCGCACAAAAGCCAGCAGCAGCACCCCCATTCCTCCCACCACCGCCACAAGCCCGACAAAGCTGGCACACATCAGAAACACAGCCGTCTTCAGCCCTGCCTGCGCCACGTTTTTCATGGCCACGCCGTCTCCTGCTGCCTGCGCGCGCGCCAGATCAGCCAGCCAGCCATGCCTTCCATGCAGTTTTTCCCACGCCTCGTCCGCCACCTTTCCGCGCAGCGCCCTGAGCTGGCGCAGCGTCCTCACATCCTCCCGCAACCCCTCGTTCCTGGCAGCCAGCGCATCCAGAGCGGCTTCGTCAGGCCAGGCATCTCCAAGCCAGCCTTCCAAAATAACCCGTCGCAGCTCATCCTCAGACGAGCGGCAGAGCTTTTTCACTTCAACAAGCATGGCCTGCGATGCCCCGGCAGAAGCCCCCGCCCCGGCAGATCTCCCGCCATTCCCGGAGAGTTGCAGCAGTTCTTTCACGCCCACCGCATAGCGTGCCATCAGCTCCAGAACGCGGTTCGGGCGCACCTCTTCTCCGCCCCCAGCCCTGTGGGCAGACTGCATGCGCACCACAAACACCACGCATGCGATGATCGCACACAAAGCCAGCACCGCCCCCGGCTTCGGGTGGCTCACGGTGGGCTCAGGCTTCGATCCAGGCTGTGGTGGAGGCTCAGGGTAGGAATTCATAAATTCCCGCAATCAAACAGCTCCCGAACGGCAAAGGCACGCACAATTCGGTCGCCTCGACACGTTCATTGTCACCCAATCATGCGCACCCCACTCTTTCTTCTGCTCGCTGCCTCAGCCCTGGCACAGACTCCCCGCCCAGGCGTCAACTATGACGAAGCCAAAGTCGGCAACGCCCCTCTGCCCGACTTGAAACTGACCACCGCCGACGACTGGAAAGGCAAGCGCCGCGCCGAGATTCTCCAGCTTTTTGAAGACCACGTCTATGGCAAAACACCCTCCGATGTTGGCTCCCCCAAATTTGAAGTCACCGCGACCAAAGCAGACGCGCTGGGCGGCCTCGCGACACGCAAATTTATCCACATCTCGCTGCCCTCCCGCCCTGCATGGCCCGGCATGGATGTGATGCTCTACACGCCGAATGCGGTCAAATCTGCACCCTGCTTCGTCGGCCTCAGCTTTGGCGGCAATCATGCCGTGAGCACCGAACCCGATGTACCGCTCAGCACCCGCTGGATGCGCGAAAGCAAGGAGAAGCACATCGTCGATCATCGCGCCACGGAAGCCACCCGAGGCACGGAAAGCAGCCGCTGGCCTCTCCAGATGATCCTCAAGCAGGGCTTTGCAGTCGCCACCGCCTACTACGGCGATATTGAACCTGACCACGCAGATGGCTGGAAAGAGGGGCTGCGTGCAGCCGCGAGCAAGGACGGTGCTGACACCGTCTGGAAAGAAGGTGAATGGGGTGCCATTGGCGCGTGGTCCTGGGGCCTCAGCCGCATCGCCGACTATCTGCAGACCGACCCACAGATCGACGGCAAGCATCTCGCCGTCATCGGCCATTCACGCCTGGGCAAGACCTCCCTCTGGGCAGGTGCGCAGGATGAGCGGTTCGGCATCGTCATCTCCAACGACTCCGGCGAAGGCGGTGCAGCCCTCATGCGACGCGACTATGGCGAAACCACCGCCATCATCACCAAGGCCTTCCCGCACTGGTTCACCCCAAACTACGCGCGCTATGCCGGCAATGCCGCCTCATGCCCAGTGGATATGCACATGCTCATAGCCCTGGCCGCACCACGTCCCATTTACATCGCCAGCGCTGCCGAAGACCACTGGGCGGACCAAAAGGGCGAGTTCCTCTCCGGCAGGCATGCCAGCCCGGTTTACGCCCTCTTTGGCAAACAAGGGGTCGTCGTGGACGCACAACCCGCCATCGACACCCCTGTGGGCGATTTCATCGGCTACCACAACCGCACCGGCAAGCACGACGTCACCGACTATGACTGGACGCAGTACCTGAAATTTGCTTCAAGACATTGGGCAAAGTAACAGGCTGGCGGCACACATTGTCACTTGCCCGTACGCGGAAGCCCGTGTGTCTTGACGGAGTCCTTCCCACGCCATGCCCGCAAACAAAGCGAAAACCAAATCTGCGCCCAAGAAGCCGTCCAAACAATTGCGCAATGTGCCCTTCTGGATCGGCTTTGATCTCGGCGGCACAAAGATGATGGCCTCCGTGCTCGATGCGAATTACAACGTTCTCGGCTCCGCTCGCAAATCCACCAACGGCTCCGACGGCGCGGCCAAAGGACGCAACAAGATCATCAAGGCCATCCATGAGGCCATCGCAGAAGCCGGCGTGGACCCCAAAGGCCTGCAGGGCATCGGCATTGGCTGCCCTGGCCTGGTCAATCCTGACAAGGGCATTCTCATTTTTGCCCCCAACCTGGGCTGGACGAACATGGCGCTGCGCAAGCTGCTGCAGAACCAGTTCAAATGCCCGATTGCCGTGCTCAACGATGTCGATGCCGGAACCTACGGCGAGTATGTGCTTGGCGCAGGCAAAGGCGCCCGCTCCCTGCTGGGCGTCTTTCCAGGCACCGGCGTGGGTGCGGGATTCGTCTACAACGGCCAGATTGTCATGGGCCGCTCCATATCCGCCATGGAGCTCGGCAATCTGCTGCTGCCCGGCACACACATCGGCAGCCCGGTGTTTGGCACCGTCACGCTCGAAGACCTCACCAGCCGTCTCGCCCTTGCTTCACAGGCCGGCCTGGCCTGTTATCGCGGCCAGCTTCCCGACCTCGACAAAAAGACCGAGGGCTCCCTCCGCAACATCCGCAGCAAAGCGCTCGCAAACGCCTTCCGCAGCGGTGAAGATGCCGCCATGATCATGTTCCGCAACTCCATCCGCTACCTTGGGATGGGCGTTGCCACCGTTGTCAATCTCCTCGCTCCAGATCGCATCACCCTCGGTGGCGGCCTCGTCGAGGAACTGCCGGACCTCTACATGAACCTGCTCAAGGAGGAGGTCGAGCACTACGCCATCCCGGAGCTTGCCCGTGGCGTCAAATACTCGCTTGCCAAGCTCGGCGGCCAGGCCGTGACCGTCGGTGCGGTGGCCTGGATGCGAAGCACCGCAAAATAACCATGACTGCATGCTTCATCACAGATCCATTTCATGAGTGACGTGACTCAACCTGCCTCGCTCAAACCGCCGCCAGAGCATGCCGTTATTTACGTTGGCGCAGCTTCCGTCTCGCTCGTCATCGGCAGGAAGGATGACAACGGCCAGTTCACCCGCATCGAAAGCCTGGACCGGCCGCTGCCCGTCGCGCGCGACATTTTCCGCGCCCGCAGCATCTCACGTAACACTGTCGACCAGGCTGCGGCCATTCTCCGCGATTACCTCCAGACCATGCGCGAATACGGCATCCCGTCTTCGCAGCTGCGGCTCTTCACTTCCAACATCCTCGCGGAGGCCGTCAATCACGAGATTTTCCTGAACCGTCTGCAGGTTCACAGCGGGGTGGCCCCAAGCCTCATCGACGACGGCAACATGACTCGCCTCGTCTATCAGATCGCGCAGCGCATGCTCCTGAAGAACCCTCTTCTTGCCCGGGGAAACACCTTCGTCTCGCACATCGGCCCGGGAAACACCCGCGCCATCTATTTCCAGCAGGGTCGCCTCGCCGCCTACAGCAACTACCGCCTCGGCATCTTCCGCGCACGCGAGGCTGTCTCCACACCGGATGACGAGGCACGCCAGCAGATGGTCCATCTGGAGGAGCACATCCGCGGTGTCGTGGATCACCTGGCTCAGGATTATTCCGATGCAAAAATCGACCATCATGTCGCCATTGGCGCAGAAATCCAAAGCGTGGCCCCTCGCCTCGGCAAAGCACGCCACGGCGCCCATCGCGTGCTGGAGGATGATCTCGCACGCCTCACCGACAAGCTGGCCCGCCTGAGTCCTGACGAGCTCGTTCGCGAGCTGCACGTCCACTACACGGGCGGCGAAGGCATCATCCCCGCCCTGCAGACCAATCTGGCGCTCGCACGCCGTTTCGGCGACGACTCTCTCTGGGTGCCTGAAGGCGACTTCCAGCTCGAGCTCATGCTCGACCTCATGACCTCCGGCTCCCGCACCGCCATTTTCCAGGAGGAGGTCATGCAGGCCGCCTGCGAGATCGGAATGCGCTACAAAACCGACCGCAAGCACGCCGACCACGTCGCCGGCTTTTGCCGCCAGCTCTTCCGTGAGCTGCAGCACCTGCATGGACTAGACGCCAAGTACGAGCTTGTCCTCCGCATCGCCGCCACGCTCCACGAGGTCGGCATGTTCATCAGCCCGCGCGAGCATCACAAGCACAGCCTCTACATTCTCATGCACACCGAGATTTTCGGTCTCAGTTCGCATGACCGCGTCATGGTCGCACTGCTCGCACGCTATCATCGCCGCTACAATCCCGAGCCCAATCACCCCCACTTCTCCGATCTCTCACGCGAAGAGCGCATGATCGTCCTCAAGCTCGCTGCGCTGCTTCGCCTCGCAGACGCCCTGGACCGCAGCCATGCGCAGCGCATCAAATCCATCCAGCTCCGCCCCGAAGGCACACGGCTGAACGTGCTGACCCAGGGGGCGGATGACACCACGGTCGAGCAGATCGCCATCGACATGAAATGCGACCTCTTCCGCGAAATTTACGGTTATGACATCATCCTCGCCAAATCCTGAGACCCCACCCGCACTGCCGCAGCTGCGACTGACCGAGGAACATTTCATCAACCGTGAGCTAAGCTGGCTCTCATTCAATTCCCGCGTCCTCGACGAGGTCGCGCGCACGGACCTGCCCGTGCTTGAACGGGTCAAGTTTCTTGCCATCACCGCCTCAAACCTCGATGAGTTTTTCATGGTCCGCATCGGCGGCCTGCAGTTTTTGCGCGAGCAGGGACTGCGCATGCGAGACAATGCCGGCCTCACCCCCACCCAGCAATGGGAGCAGGTGCACCAGCAGGCTGCCGCCTTCGTGGCGCGCCAGTATGACATCCTGCAGCAGCAGCTTGTGCCGCTGATGAAGGAAAAAGGCATCCGTCGCCTCCTGAACACCGATCTCTCCCCCGCCCAGCGCACCCTGCTGCGCGAGTATTTTGACGAGCACATCTTCCCTGTGCTGTCCCCGGTGGTCGTGGATGACTCCGGCGCACGCGCAGCCATCCCCGCACTCAGCATCGTTCTTCTTTGCACCGTCACCGGCGGAGACAACGGGCAGTCGGAGAAGCGCCATGTGCTCCTGCCTCTGCCAGCCAATCTGCCAAGGCATGTCATCGTCCCTGATCCTGAGGGCGGCCAGCACCTCTACGTGAACCTTGAGGATGTCGTCACCCTGTTCATTGGCGAGTTTTTCCCGGCGGAAAAAGTCTCCTCACCTGCACGCTTCCGCGTCAGCCGCAACACGGACATCACCGTCGACGACGAGAGCGCCTTCGACCTCGCCAGCGAAATGGAGCAGGTGCTCGAAAAACGCCTCAAAAGCCCCGCCATCCGCATCGAAATCGAAACCGGCGCCTCGCGTGAGCACACCCGCATCATCCGCGATCTCTGCGGTGCACGCTCAGCGCAGATTTACGACATTCCCGGAGAGCTCGATCTCCGCGCCTACTTTCAGATCGCCGGCATCTCCGGTTTTGAAGAGCTCAAGGTCGACCCTTGGGACAGCCTCCCCACCACCGCCATCACCCCGGGCGAAAGCATCTTCGACGCGATCAAACGCGGAGACATCCTGCTGCATCATCCCTATGAGAGCTTCGACCCCGTCCTGGCTCTCGTGGAAGAGGCCGCCGCCGATCCAAACGTCATCGCCATCAAGCAGATCCTCTACCGCACCGCCAAGAACAGCCGCATCATCTCCGCGCTCATCCGCGCCGCTCAGGCAGGCAAGCATGTCACCGTGCTCGTCGAACTCAAGGCCCGCTTCGATGAAGCCCGCAACCTCGAGCGTGCCGCCGAACTCATCAATGCAGGCGCACAGATCATCTACGGTGTCGCGGGCCTGAAGACACACGCCAAGGTCTGCCTCGTCATGCGCCGCGAATCCGGCCACATGACCCGCTACATGCACTTCGGCACCGGCAACTACAACGAGGCCACCTCAAAGCTCTACACCGACATAAGCCTGCTCACATGCCGTGCCGATTACGGCGCGGACGCCTCCGCATTCTTCAACACCGTCACCGGTCGCTCGCGCTTCGTTCATTTCAGCAAGCTCAGCATGGCTCCCTACGGCCTGCGCGAGAGACTGCTCTCCATGATCCGCAGCGAGACTGAGCGTGCCCGCCAGGGCGAAGCCGCAGAGATCATGCTCAAGATGAACGCCCTCGAAGACCGCCAGATGATCACGGCGCTCTACGAAGCCTCCCAGGCTGGCGTGAAGATCCGCCTCAATGTGCGCGGCATCTGCTGCCTGCGCCCCGGCATCAAGGGCATCAGTGAAAACATCAGCGTCGTCAGCATCATCGACCGCTATCTCGAACACGCCCGCATCTTCTGGTTCCGCCAGGGGGGCAAGCCCGCCGTCTTCATCGCCAGCGCGGACTTCATGAACCGGAACCTCTCCAAGCGCGTCGAGCTCCTCACCCCTGTCGAAGACAAGGAAGCTCGCAAACGCCTGCAGCACATCCTGGAGGTGCACTTTGCCGACACCGCCCGCGGACGAGTTCTTAAAGCCGACGGCACATGGCACCTGCCCAACATCACCGCCGCCAAGGCACGCCGCTCCCAGGAGCAATTTGCTCGTGAAACGGCCAAGCGCACACGCCAGGCAAATGAGTCACCCGACGTTCTCGTGCCGCACACGCCGAAGTGATTTATTAATGCGCAGGCATTCTGAAATAAAAACGCCCAGAACCCAGCAAAGCATCTCGAAGATGCTGAGGGTTTCTTTGCTTTCAGCCTGGGGCTGAAAGCTTCGATTTCGTCTCAAACTCCTTGCAGGCCGTCACGCAGCCGCCCACAGCGCCTTGTAAACCAAGGCACCCACCACCCCACCAATGATCGGCCCTACCACGGGAATCCAAGCATAGCCCCAGTCGGAGCCGCCTTTGCCGGGAATAGGCAGCACAAAGTGGGCGATCCGCGGGCCGAGGTCGCGTGCGGGATTGAGAGAGTATCCCGTAGGGCCACCCAGCGAGAGGCCGATGGAGCCCACCAGCAGGCCGACAAGCGCAGGAGCCAGGCCTTTGTCGAAGCCGGAATTCGGCACCAGATTGGCTGGGGAAAGGATGGCCAGGATGCCGAGCATCAGCATGGCGGTGCCAATCACTTCGCAGATCACATTTCCAACCGTATGACGGATCGCAGGGCCGGTGCTGAAGACCGCCAGCTTGTCCCCCTGGGACTGGGTGGCTGGCCAGTGCGGCAGGTAGGCCAGCCAGACGAGAATGCCGCCCAGGAAGCCACCCACCATCTGCGCAAAGATATAACCAGGGACCAGTGCCCAGCTAAATTTGCCGATTGCCGCCAGCCCAAGAGTCACGGCGGGATTCAAATGTGCGCCGCTGATGGAGTTCACGCAGTAAACCGCTATCGCCACGGCAAATGCCCAACCTGCAGTAATCACAATCCAGCCGGCATTATTACCTTTAGTTTGCTTGAGCACCACATTGGCGACGACGCCGTCGCCGAGGAGCACCAATATCATCGTACCGAGCAGTTCAGCGAGATTAGCAGACATGGGATGGTTGGGTTGGTTGGTTGAATTTCCGGGCGAGGCTATCGGGACGGGCTGAAAAGAGCAAGGCAGAAGCATCTTCCCCATTTTTGACATTGTATCCTCTCTGCCAGCCAATTAGCCTCAGATGGCATGAAACTTATTTTGTCCGGACTGTCCGCTTTTCTCCTTACATCATTAATATCGGCATCTGAAACCGGGTCTATTATTCCTGCGGACATCATTCGGAAGGAGTATAAGATCACAGAAAACGGCAATCAGGTGTGGGTCTATCATTCCTCCACCGTAAAGGAAGCCCCCATTCCCTGTATCCTGATCGCAGCGGCCGGCACGCGCATGTTTCATGGCATGGATCTGGGAGATGGCGATGTACCCGAGCATCTGCCCTATGTGAAGGCTGGGTTTGCCGTCGTGGCCTACAGTCTGAGTGGCCCATGGCCTGATGATCCAGTGACCGATGCAGGTGTCGTCAAATCAATCACCTCTTTCATTCAAAGTCAGGGCGGCCTCAAAGACGCCTCTGCGGCGCTGCAACTGGCCAAAGAAAAACATCCCTTTCTCAGCGGCTCTCCAGTCTATGCCGTCGGTCACAGCTCCGCCGGTGTCGTGGCATTGAATCTCGCTCAAAAACTACCTTCCATACGCGGCTGCATCGCCTATGCACCAGCCACCGATCTGGAGCAACGCTACGGTGACAAAGTGATCTCTCAACTCGACACCGGCGTCCCCGGATTTCGCAAATTTGTGGAAGAAAACTCACCCTTTCGGAATGCGGAGCAAATTCACTGCCCGGTCCTGCTCTTCAATGCGCTGGATGATTCCAAGATCCCACCTGCCAGCATCAATGCCTATGTTGAACGACTGCAAAAGACAGGCAAGACAGTCAAACATGTCGAAGTGCCCACAGGCGATCACTACGACTCCATGCTGAATGCAGGCATTCCACAAGGCATCCAGTGGATCAAAACGCAGGAAGCTGCGGACTCGAAGCCTTGAGCAGGCTCCCGGTCCAATCCTCAAGTCCCTGACCCCATGGGCGAAACGTAATTCAGCGCGATGGTCAGAAAGAAATTCGAGATCAGAATCGCCAAGGATGAATAAACCACCGCCCGTGTGGTCCCCAGACCGACACCCACCGCGCCATTTTCCGCCCCCAGTCCTTGGTGACAGCTGATCAGCGTGATGATGACGCCAAAGACCAGGCCTTTGATCATGCCGATGCCCACATCCATGACCTCGGTATGTTCCACCACATGCCGCCAGAACCAGCTGCCCGGCACATCAAAGCCATACACAATGAGCCCATAGGAGGCCATGAGCCCGAAAGAGATGCTCTCCGCCACCAGCAGCGGCATGGAGATGCACATGGCCAGAAAGCGTGGCAGCACCAGGTAGTCCACAGGGTGCACTCCCATCACGCGCAGCGCGTCGATCTGCTCGGTCACTTTCATCGTGCCGATGTCCGCCGCCATCGCAGCCCCCACACGCCCGGCCACCATCAATCCTGCCAGCACCGGCCCCAGCTCGCGGCAGAGCGCCACAGAGACAATGGCACCCACGGTCGTCTCGATGCCAAACTCCTTGAACTTCGCATACGACTGGAAGGCAAACACCGCGCCTGTGAAAGCTCCCGTGACCACCACCACCAGCTGCGAGCCATAGCCAATGGCAACGATCTGCTGTGCCACCAGCCTGAGCCTCCACACACCGCTGCGCAGCCCGACGCCCAGCTCTCCCATCAGCGCTGTCAGCTGCCCCAGCCATGTCAGCATGCCCAGGCCAAATCTGCCGACATGCGCCAGCCACTCCATGCTCCGTGGAAAATCCATGCCGCCATGCATGGCGAAGACGCACGCCACTTGAAGCCCGCACGTGGTGCCGATTTCGTCACGCTACGACAAGCATCAAAATGAGGCGCTAGAGGAAAAGCCTGTTTTTCAAACGTTTGATCCGATCCAACCGCCGCCCCCTTAAAAAATCTCGCAATCAATAAGACTATACCGCAAAGTAAGCCGCTCACTTCCACAAGTCACTTCCACATGAAATCAATTCGTGCACTCATCCTGTTTCTGTCATCTGCGGCTGCGTTCATCAGCACCCAAGCACAGGAAAAGATGGTGCCGGAACTGGCCCCTCTGCAGGCTGACTATGACGCCAAATCAAATGCGCAAGTGATCCAGCCCTATGAAAATGCGGTGGCTGACCTGAGGGCGAAGTATCTGGCCACCATCGAAAACACGCGCGCGTCTGCACAGAAGTCAGGCAAGCTGGATGAAGCGCTCGCCTACAAGGCAGAGGTCGAGTCAGTCACCGCAACGAAGTCCGTGCCAGCAACGGATGACGCCGGCACTCAGGATAGCCTGAAGAAGCTGCGCAGCAGCTACCGCGCCGCAGTGAGCAAGCTGTCTCAGGAAAAAGAGCGCAGGCTGCAGCCACTGAAAGATGCCTACTCCAGGGTGCTAGATCCGCTGATCGCTAAGTTGACCAAGGAAGGCAGAATTGAAGATGCCCAAGTCGTCAAAGCCAGGCAGGACCGGCTCAAGCCGCTTCCAAACGGGCCTCTCAAGATCGTGGGCAAATGGAACACCACTCAGAGCAACGACCTCAAGATGGAAATGACCTTCAACAAGGACTACACCTATAACTACTGGAAAGACACGGGCACCTTCAGCTACAAGGCCGGAAAATACCTTCTCACCCACACCTGGGACTGGGAGATCAGACTGACCGATGACAACACCTTCGATGGAGTGTGCACACGAGGCTCACCCGGAGTAAAAATCCACGGCGAGCGCATTCCTTGATAACGCGAATTCCGCAAGCCTGCGCCACTCCTGCTACTCCACCCACGCCGCCTTGAGCCGCGCATCGTCCAGATCAAGCCGGTATAGAATCTGATTGTAGTCGTACCGCGGCGTCGCCACAGGATTGCCTGAGAACGTCTCCGCATAGGTACCCTGGAAATAAATGAAGCGGCCATCCTGCTGATCAAAGAACGCATGATGGCTCGGATTGTAGAAGCTGTACTTCGGGTGTGTCGCTATTTTCACCGCCTTGCGCCAGGGGCCGTCGATCTGCCTGGCCTCCGCATACCACACTTCGCCGAGATAGGAGTCTCCGCCCTCCTGCTGCACGGCGATCATGACCCAGCGCTCCCGGTGCTTGTTCCATTGCACGCTGCCCGCATGCAGCCGCACCGGTTTTCCCGTCTGTGCATCCACCACCTGCATGCGTGCCTTTTCTGCAGGCATCTTCTTTTCTGCGATGAGTTTCTCCTCGTCTTTCTGCGTCGTGGGTGCCAGCGCCTTCTGCCAGACATAATCACCCTGCTCAGCGGACCAAGCCAGCGCCTCATACGCTGAGGTGTTCTGCACGGAATCATAGTCCGCCTTCACCCGTGTGCGGCAGAAAGGTGTGGAGAAGTAAATCCATTCTCCTTCTTCCCCCTTCACCCTCACGGCATTGCTCTGCGGATGCTGCCACTCAAACTCATCCCCCAGCGCCGCGATACACCGGAAGCGCCCGCTCGCCTCATTCATCTCTGCCAGCCCGTGCTCCAGCCTTTTGCCCAGGTCTTTCCAGCGCGAGTAGTGGGCCATGAGATGCTCCTTGCCCTGCGTGTCCATCACGCTGTGCATGCCAAAGATCCACACGGCCCCCGGCTCCTCCACTGGCAGCATCTTCGCCACCGCCCCGTTTCCATCGGTGATGTATTCAAAGCGGATGCCTTGCTCGGGCTCCAGCCCGCCCTTGTCCGGCGCATCGCTCCACGCAGCCGTGGAGTGGTAATTTCCCAGCGGGTAGTTGGGCCGCAGCGTGTCGCCAAAGATCCAGAAGTAGCGTCCCTTCCATGGCACCACCTGCACAGAGTCCAGGCCCATGACGTCTGCGGAGAGATTGGGGCTGGGCAGCGGCGGCTCATGCCCCAGCAGCACACTGTCCCGGTAGATGCCCTGCCCCGTCAGTCGGCACAGGCGCTCGGCGATGTTGGTTCTCAGCACCTTCACTTCCTCAGACTTTCCAGCCACAGGCTTCAATCGCACGCCCGTGAAGCCAAAGCCATCTTTGGGCATCGTGTATCCTGGTCCCCGCACACTGAAATACACCGCCCGGTTCATCAGCCCGGGCTCATTGAAGGCGATCCACCCTGCGCTGTCCGTCGTCAGCGCGATGTGGTTCGTCGTCTCCAATGTGACCAGCGGCACCCCGCGCCCGGTATGTTCATCGACGACGCGGATGCCAAAATAATCCTCCGGCGCGGCACGGAGAAAAGCTGGCAGACAAAGCAAAACCAGGTGCAGTCGGCGGAGGAGCATGGGCGTGGTGTATCACGAACAAAGCCGCTAGGGAAAGGAGTAATTCACGAGGCTTGACACCCGCCCCCAAAATGCGAAGGCGCTGACCATGTTTTTCGACACGCACACCCACCTTGGCAGCAGACAGTTCGACGGCGACCTTCCCGCTGTTCTGGAGCGCGCACGCGCCGCCAGCGTCTCGCGCATGGTGGCTCCCGCCACGGATCTCAAAAACGCCGGCAAGCTGCTCGCCCTGGCCGAAAACGAACCCGACGTGCGTGTGGCTGTCGGCATCCATCCCTGCGATGCAGACACGGTCAGCGGAGATGCCTGGGTCGAAG
Source organism: Prosthecobacter fluviatilis (assembly GCF_055388355.1). Taxonomy (NCBI): domain Bacteria; kingdom Pseudomonadati; phylum Verrucomicrobiota; class Verrucomicrobiia; order Verrucomicrobiales; family Verrucomicrobiaceae; genus Prosthecobacter; species Prosthecobacter fluviatilis. The sequence continues at coordinate 5,568,901 of NZ_AP043782.1, read as the reverse complement.
AGCTCAGAACTCTGGCCCAACATCCCAAAGTCTGCGCCATCGGCGAGATCGGTCTCGACTACTTCCACGCCCCGCCCGAGGGCTTTGCCCTCGCAGACTGGAAAGCCCACCAGGCCCGTGTGCTCACAGCCCAGCTCGAACTCGCAGCGGAACTGCGGCTGAATGTAATCCTGCACAACCGCGAAAGCTGGGAGGACCTCACCGCACTCGTGCTGCCGTTTAGCGATCGGCTGCGCGGAGTCTTCCACTGCTTCACCGGCACCTTTGAGCAGGCGCAGCCGCTGCTCGATCGCGGCCACCTCATCTCCTTCACCGGCATCGTCAGCTTTAAAAACCCCGGCTTCATGGCCGACACCGCACGCGCCGTTCCCTCCGGGCAATACATGCTCGAAACCGACGCCCCCTACCTCGCGCCCATGCCTCACCGCGGCAAACGCTGCGAGCCCGCCTACGTGGCAGACACCGCCCGCGCTGTCGCAGGCCTGCGCGGAGAGTCCGTCGAAACAGTGGCGGCAGACACCACCCGCACCGCCTTGGAATTCTTCCGCGGCTGGGATTGATCTCCGCCGAAAGCATTCCAATCTCCCCCACGTTCATTCCCACCACCATGAAACTCCTCCTCGCCTCCTTCCTTCTCACGTCGCTCGCCAGCGCCGCCCAGTTCTCTGTCGAAAAGACCGCCACAGGCGGTGCCATCGTGAAGGTGGACGGACAGGTCTTTGCCGAATACGTCGTGGACCAGGCCAACAAGCCCTACCTCGCCCCGGTCTTTGGCCCCACCGGCAAGCAGATGACCCGCAACTATCCGATGATAACGATCGAGGGCGAGCAGCACGATCACCCGCACCATCGCGGCATTTGCTTTGGCCATGAAGGCATCAATGGCATCGAGTCCTGGGCCGAGCGCGCCACCTTTGGCGACTCCGCCAAGACCGCCGAGCGCGTCAAATCACTGGGCAGCGAGAAACACCGCGAATTCAAGACACTGGAAGCCAAGCCCGACTCCGCCGTGCTCGTCTCCATCATCGACTACCTCGACCCTAGCGGCAAAAAGTACCTGGAAGAAGAGCGCACCATGATCTTCACCGCCGGCGAAGGCACCCGGAGCATCGAGCTCAAGCAGGTTCTTCTGGCCACCGAGGGCCCGGTGAATTTTGAGGACAAAAAGGACGCCGGTCTCAGCATCCGCGTGCCCACCGAAATGGCGGTCAATATCGAGAAAAACAAAAAGGGCAGCGGCCACATCATCAACAGCGAAGGCATCACCGACGTGGAGGCCTGGGGCAAGCGCGCCAAGTGGTGCGACTACTACGGCACCGTGGGCGGAGAGAAGCTCGGCGTCGCCATGTTCAACCATCCCTCCAGCTTCCGCTTCCCCACCCCTTGGCACGTGCGTGACTACGGCCTCTTCACCGCCAATCCCTTCGGCACCAAAGCCCTGGACAAAAACGCCCCCGATGGCGCCTATGAGCTGAAAAAAGGTGAATACACCCTGCTGCACCACCTCTTCTACTTCCACAAGGGCGATGAGAAGGAAGGCAAGGTCGCCGAGGCTTATGAAGCCTTCGCCAAGAAATAAGGGAGCCGGTTGACAAGACGAGGCGAAAAGAGATGCATGGCGCTGCCGCCTGCTCTTTTTTCGCCTCATGCTTTTTCACCGTCTGTTACTTCTTCTCGGCCTCACTTCCTCCATCTGCGCAGCAGATTTTGATCTCGTGATCTACGGCGGCACGCCGTCAGGACTGGGCGCGGGAATCACCGCAGCACGAGAGGGCGCATCCGTGGTGGTGATCGAGCCCACCCAATGGATCGGCGGCATGGTCACCGGTGGCCTGACAAGCACGGACGTGGGCAAGCAGGAAACCATCGGCGGCTTTCCCCGTGAATACTTCGCCCGGGCCGCCGCCCTGAAACCCGACACACCCATGTGGTATGCGGAACCGGGCGCCAACATGGCCGCCTTCCAGGCCATGCTCAAAGAAGCAGGCGTCAAGGTTGTCACAGCCCAGGCGCTCAAGTCGGTCTCCAAAGACGGCGCACGCATCACCAGCCTGACCACCAGCGACGGCGCCACCTACCATGGCAAGGAGTTCATCGACGCCAGCTATGAGGGCGATCTCATGGCAGCAGCCAAAGTGAGCTACATCGTCGGCCGCGAAAGCACCGCACAATACGGCGAGCCACTCGCAGGCTACCACCCCATGCCCATCCGCCCGCGGACCGTTGAGGTGATGGAGAGCGACTGCCCCAGCATCGGCGGCAAAGGCCCGAGCTACATCCACGGCACCCCCGTGAGCATCTCCGGCCTGGATGCACAGAGAAAGCCCATCTACGGCGTCTTCCCAGATCCCAAGCTCGCCCCCGGCAGTGCTGACAACCGCACGCAGAGCTACAACTTCCGCATCTGCGTCACTCAGCGGGAGGACATCAAGATCCCCTTCCCCAAGCCCGCCAGCTACGATGCCACCAAGTACGAACTGCTCCTGCGCCTGATCAAGGCATTCCCCGGCATCCGCTTTGGCCGCCTGTTCCATCTCGGCAAAACCGCCAACGGCAAATACGACCTCAATGCCCAGGGGCTCTTTTCCACCGACTATCCGGGCGCAAACTTCGATTACCCTGATGGCGATGCCGCCACCCGCGCACGCATCTGGCAGGACCACACCGATTTCATCCAGGGCATGCTCTGGTTCCTCTGCCACGATGAGCGCGTGCCGCAGAGCCTCCGCGACCAAGCCAACACCTGGGGGCTTTGCAAAGATGAGTTCACCGACAACGCCCACTGGCCCTACGCCCTCTATGTCCGTGAAGGCCGCCGCATGATCGGCGACTACGTCATGACTCAGAAAGATCTGCAGACCGATATTTTCAAAAATGACTCCATCGGCATGGGCTCCTTCCTCATCGACTGCCACATCGTGCAGCGCATCCTCGCCGAGGATGGCACCGTGCGTGATGAAGGCAGCTTTCAAGACACACCAGCCCTGCCCTATCAGATCCCCTACCGCAGCCTGACGCCCAAGATCGCCGAGTGCGAAAACCTGCTCGTCCCCGTCTGCCTCTCCGCCAGCCACATCGCCTGCTGCTCACTGCGCATGGAGCCCGTGTACATGGCCCTGGGCCATGCCTCAGGTCTCGCCGCTGTGATGGCGCTCAAAGCAAACACCCCCGTGCAGAAGATCGACGTGCCCGCCTTGCAGAAGAAGCTGCTGGAGCAGAAGGCCGTGCTCGAACTCGCCACCATGGCCAAAATGATCCGCTCCGCCAAGCTGCCGGGCATCGTCATGAGCGAGCAGGAGGCCGAGCAGACCGGACACTGGACCGGCAGCACCTTCGGCAGCCCCGTTGATGGTTCCAGCCTGCACGATGCCAACAGCGACAAAGGAGAAAAAAGCCTGACCTACCGGCTCAAGATTCCGACCAGCGGAAGATACGAAGTGCGCATGTCCTACGCCTCAGCCACCAATCGCGCCAGCAACGTCCCCGTGCGCATCGAGCATGCTGGCGGTACGGATACCGTGATCGTGAATCAACGCAAAGCCCCCGCCATCGACGGTCTCTTTGTCAGCCTCGGCACCTTCACATTCAGCGCAGACCAGCTTGCCGTCATCACCATCAGCAACAAGGACACCGACGGCATTGTCGGAGCCGATGCAGTGCAGCTGCTCCCGGTGAAATGACCGCTGAGCCAGAGCGGACTCACGCGCCCCATCTCACCGCGTCACCTTCATCTCCGTGAACTCCGCCCAGCAGTCGTGTGTTGGTGCCCATGTGGAGTCGCCACCGCCGTGAAAGGTTTCAAAGTACAGCCCATCCACCCCAAAGCTGTCCACCGTGCGCCATTCCATGTCAGTGCGTTCCACCACAGGCCTGCCATCAATCCACACCCTTAGCACACCGTCGCGCTTTCCCACCGCGTTCATAGTCACTGCGATCCTCACTTTGACAGGCACCTCCGTGGGAAAACGAAAGTCCGCAGGAAAGGCGAAGCTGTCGCCATAGTCACCCTTTTGATTTTTGTGGTACACGTAGGCTTCGCCTCGTCCCTCTTTGCGCCACATCAGCCTTGCCGAAAATCCATTCACCCCTGTTGCCCGGCGACCGCCGCTCACATTGTCCGGCCCACCGCACAATCCCGGCAGCTTGCCACCTTTCACAAAGTCAAAGCCCTTGCTGAAGCGCATCGTGTAGCTCAGCTCTGCTGCCTCATGTTTTCCCAGGGGCATGCGCCATCCGGCCCCACCTTGTTCAGGCCCGATCTTCCCCACGGCAAAGTTCACACGCAGCCATTTCAAGGCATCGCTTTCGACCACCGCCACCCGCCCCTGGGCAATGCCGCCCTCAAACTCACACCCCGGCCAGTCGCTCTTCCATTGCTTGATCGTGTACGGTCCCTGCCCGCCAGCCAGGGAAACATGCACAGGCAGATCCGCCAGAAGGCCAGACGCCCATGAAAACAAAAACATGAATGCTAAACAGCGCATGCCCACTTATAAGCCTGCCGCTTAAGTCCTGCTGAAAAAAAATCACACTGGACACACATCAGGATTCTTGGTGTCATTTCAGCCATGAAGATGATTCATGCGCTGCTCTGGCCGCTGCTGCTCCTGTCACACGCCACCGCCGCAGAAACCGACTGGCGCAAGGCTGCGCGTGAGTTCATGGCTGGACAGGATTTCGCCCCCATCGAAATCAAGCCCGGCACACGCTTTGAAACAGACCGGGCACGCCCACGCTTTGCCTGGATGCAGCGCGTTCTCATGCCTGCCTTTGAAAAGCATCTGGAGAAATGGCCGCAGTACGCTGACGCCGCACGCAGTTTTGCCAAACAGGCGCTGATGATCAAAGCCGGTCATCCTGACGTCGATCACAGCCGTCCTTGGGAGGTGCTGGCCCAAGAGGGGACGGCGCTCATCAGGAATCATGTGGACGATCCGCTGATACTATGGCTCACCGCTGCGGCCGTCTGGGAATTTCGTGAAGGCACCCATGAGGCGCGGGATCACCTCTCCAAAGCCTCCCGTCACAGGATGATCCGGGACTACCCTTCTGTGCTTCCATCATACATCCAGGCAGAGCTCAGGGACATCGCCATCCAGCGCTACAGTTCCCAGGAGACCATCTCCAGAATCAATCTGGCGCTTTTCAAGGAGCTCATGAAAAGCGCGCCTGACCAGGCGGTGTATGGCCCGCAGGATGATGAACTGCTGTATGATGATCTTGGTCACGCCATGGGTGGCGTTCAGTCCAAAGACTGCTCTGCCGAGCTGGCGCAGCTCTGCACCACTTCCCATTTCACCCCATGGCTTCGCGAAATGCTCCATGGCCGGATTCAGAATCACATCGCCTGGGATTACCGCGGCGGCGGTTACGTCAGCACAGTGAGCGAGGAAAACGGCAGAAAGTTTGAAGAACACCAGATCAAGGCACGCGCACACTTTCTCATGGCCTGGGAGCTGCACCCAGATCGCGCTCCCGCCGCTGCCAGCATGATTGACATTGTGAAATGCGGTCACGGCAGGCCTGAGGATTCCCTCAGGCTCTGGTTTGACCGCGCGACCTCCGCTGAGTTCGACGACTATTCCGCTTATGAAAACTATCTGTGGGCCTTGCGCCCACGCTGGGGTGGCAGCCTGGAGAAGATGAAGGCCTTCTACTGCGCCTGTGCACTCACAGAACGCCATGACACCGGAGTCGCAAAGGCGTTGCGCAAGACCCTCGAATATCTCGAAGAAGACTCCCAGGACTCACGAAGTCTGCTGTCAAGGTCGCCGCTTCGCGAGGTCATGACAGCCTCCCTCCGCAGCCTTGCCACATCTCAGCAGGTCTATCGCCTTTGGGAGCATCCATGGCGCCTGGCCGATCTGGGGCTCATGGCATGGAAGGCCTCGGATTATGAAACGGCCTATGAAACCTTTCAGCAGGTGCCCGTCCCATTTCCCAGGCAGACCCGGCGGTGGTTGAGCCTGCAGGCAAATGAAACCGACGTGCGCGGCCAGTCTGCAGTCTTCGCCTTCGGTTTGAACGCTGAATGGGAGGTAGCCGAAGAAAACTACCAACTCGGAAAACTTGACGAGGCACTGCAAAGTTTTCAGGACATCGCCTCCCGCTTCCAGGGCGAGCCTCCGGCTCTGCTGCTGCAGCGCATCGCCGCCTGCAAATTTGAAAAAGCCTTTGCCTCCGGCCAGTGGGTGCCCCTGCCTGCCACGCCAGATCTCAGCGGCTGGTATCACCGCAGCGGTTTCTGGAAAGGCCTGCCAACAGGCACCCTCGTCAACACCGGACATGACGGTGCCGCCTACCTGCTGCACAACGGGCGGGTTGGCTCCAGTTTCGAACTTTCTGGCTTGTACCAGATCAAGAATGCTCCTGGCACTCAAGGGCTCAGCATCATGATCGGCTACCACAGCACGTTCAACCATGAAGACTGGGTGGGCTGCAACCAGTGGGGGCACTCCAGCAGTGAAGATGCGGCCACCCTGCTACGGCGGGCCTACCTGTCGGATGCTCCTCAGATCAGGCTCCCTGCAAACGGTCAAGTTCACCGTTTCCACATCATTTGCCACGCAGGTGCCATCACCTACCGTCTGGACCACCGGGACATCGCGGTGGATCGTAGAGTCACTGACGAGGCAGGCAATGCATTTGAAATGCGGGAAGACTCGGTCATCGGTTTCTGCTCCCAGATGTTCCGGGACAATTCCGAAACTCACATCCGCCATCTTGCCATTCGGAAGCTCGATCCGCCAGCTGCCACGGAAAAAGAGATCAATGCTGGCAGCCTGGAGGCACTGCGCTCAGGCTTTGCCAAAGATTGCCGCGATTCACTCAGGGACCTCAATGCAGCCAGCCTTCTGGAGGCCGGGCAACTGGCCGACGAGCTGCGCCGGGAACGCAAGACCGCTGAAGCCGGCAAGATCATGGCTTTCGCAGGGCTACTGAAGCAGGACACCCGGGTGCAGGCGGCTGACATGCCAGTCCCAGCCGCAGACGAGGTCGCACTGTCCGCGCTCCTGCGCGGTTACCATGCGAGTCAGGCTGCTCGTCTGCTCACGACCCAGAATAAGTGGAAGGCCAAGGCACTCAAACTGCTGGGCTCTGCCGAGCAGAGCCAGGTGGAAGCGTTCATCCTCGCGGAGTTGGAGCCCAATCCTGCCCCCCAGACTGAAGAGCTCCTGGCCCCCGGCAATGCGTTCAAATGGCTGCCACAGGCCGGCGAATGGACTCGCACCGCCGATGTGCTCACAGGCAGCGGCGACAGCACCATGCTTTATGAGCTCAGCCGCAAGCCGCCCTTCCAGATCGACTTCGACATCAATGTGCTCAACGGCAACCGCCCGCGGCTGCTCATGGGCAAGGTCAAGTTTGCCAATGAAGCCGGCAAGCCAACCTTCGGCCTGTACCCTCAGCCCAAGGGGGAAAAGCTGTTCGACTACGAACACAGCAAACTCTATCACATCACCCTCAAAGCCACGACGGACAAAACCGAACTCCTAATCGACGGCAGCCATTTCTGCGACGGGCCAAAGATCGAGAGCGACCTCAATGTGCTCCAGTTTCGAGCTGGCGACTGGTCCTCCAAAGGCAAAACCGAGTTCCACAAAATCCGCATCTCTCCCCTGCATTGAATCACTTGCCGGCCCGAAAGTGTCTGTTGAGGCAAAAACTCACTTGCGCGAAGCCCGGACATGATTAAGACTCTCCTCCCTCCAACGCTGTTTGGTTTCAAACATGCCTCCGTAGCTCAGTTGGTAGAGCAGTTGACTCTTAATCAATTTGTCGTAGGTTCGAATCCTACCGGGGGTACCACCCATGAGATGGTAAGCTGAGTTTCAAAATTCAGCATTCACCACAGGGCGCACACTCTTAAAGGCTTCCGCATACTTGGCTCCGCAGGCCAGCCCCCGATAGCGGGCCAGCACACTCTTCGTCTCCATGGCGGCGTCCGTTTTCGTCGGATCATACGCCTCATTGCGCACGTACGCCATCAGCCTGCCAAGCCATTCGCTCGCAACAGGCCACTCCGTGGAGACGTCCACATAGGTGTCCGGCTCAAAGCCGATCGTGTGCCCCGGACCGTTGTCATACCAGTACACCCGTGAAGGCGATTTCACCTCATCCCGCCCGAGCAGCCTCGCCGGCTGGTACAAGGCCGCATGGCAGATCGCGCTGGCAGCCTCATGGTCCGGGTGCCGGTCTCGCGGCCACAGCATGAAGGCCGTGTCAGGTTTCACGTCAGCCACCACTTCAGCCACGGCACGCTTTGTCTCGAGTGTCGGCTCGAAGCCAAGGCTCTTGTAGGGCAGAAAGCGCATCTCCATGCCTCTCTCAGCAGCCAGTTGCTTCGAAAGCTCCATCAGTCCCTGCTCCCGCCCTCTGACCGGCGGCCAGTTGGTGTAATCACCAATCAAACTGAGAATGACCACTCGCTGATGCTTTTGCACAGCCCTCAGCAGAGTGCCAGGGATGCCGAAAGGACAGTCATCATAATGGGCGCCGATGGCGAGAATGCTGCGTGTCATGCCTGCAGCATGGCCACGAGAGCCCGCGAGAGCAAGCAAGCAAGTCAGCCCCACCTTTTTCAGACTTATTCTTAACCAAGATTAACTAAACTAAATACATTTTTCTAAACCCAGAATAATAATTTATATTTTCCATTGCATCGTTGAGTCGCAAAGATCATATTCGATAATACGCCTCGCGCGAAATAAATACCCACTGCATTTTCCATACGGACACGTCAGAGCTATGAATGAAGGGCCTCAACTTTTTGGTTCCCTCTCATTGGCAAGCCACCGCAATGGCTCGCCGATCAAGTTGCCGCGTGCTCAGGATGAAGTCGTCATGCTGGCCTTTGATCAGCGAAACTGCCGCTTGGTGGAACTCCACATCTTCACCGGCCAGACTGCTCAAGCCGCCCCCCCTAGCCAGACCGCCACCATCAGACGCTTGGTCAAGCCCCCGCGCTGGCAGTTCCCCCCAGGCTGGAGCAGCTCTCGTCTTGGCGGGCGCCGCTTCAAATCTGACAGGCAAAGCTCAAAGCGGCAGCGGCCACGCAGGCGCACCCTCGTCAGTGCTCTCCACCGTTTCCACGAGACCCAAACAAACATCGATCATGCGGCGGCAAAGCCCGAAATCGTCGATGCAGACCAGCAGTCCCGCACATGCGAAAATCTTCGCGCAGCCTCAGGCCTGCGCGGCCAGTCCTTCATGCGGATTCTCGACGTCGGCATGGATGACGGACTGGCCTACTATGTCACCGGCCTCAATGACGGTGAATTTGTCCAGGAGTATGTCCGCAGGCGTGGTGCTTTGCCGGTCGTGACCTCCCTCGCCTTGGTCAAGCATCTCCTCCAGGACCTCGTCAAAATCGATGCAAGCCTGCACCTGCACTCCACCCTTTGCGTGGAGCGGGTGCTCGTCACCTCACAGGAGGAGGAATACTTGCAGCTCCGCCTGTTTGACTACGGGCTCTCTCAACCAGCGCCCCCTGCCTCCGCCCTGGGCGTTTCCAGGCTTGTAGGTGAGACTTGCCGGTTGCTCTTCCTGCTGCTCACCGGGCAGCCCTACTCCAGTGGAAATCCGGAAGATTTCAGCACGATCGCCGAACTCCCGGCCAACCTGCGTTTTGTCATCAAATCGGTCCTGACCACCCGGCCAGCGGACGTGTCAATCACCCTCAAGAGTCTGCGCGATGAGATCCGCGAGGCCATGTGTTCCTACGCCACCTTGGTGCAGGCCCGAAATCCCAAGATGCTGCTGGTGGCAGATATCTCCACCCTGCCCATCTCCCACCTCCAGACTTTGCTCCTTGGAGACATCCCCCTCAAAAACCTGTTCGGAGAAAGTTTCCGGATCCAAAATCCCGAGCTCTCAGGCCGCCATGCCTTCACTCTTCCGGCGGTCAACGTGTCTGCTGACCAGTCAGTCACCCTGCACTTGCTTCCGCCAGAAAGGATCGTCAATCAGCCTGACTTCATGGCCCTGCCGCCCCAGGTCTGGCGGCAGGACCCCTCAAAGCAGATCAACCTTCTGCACATGCTCAACCTCTGGAAGGGCCCCGACTGGGCATTTCTCTCAGAGGTCCGCGAGCCGGGCATGTCTCTCAGCGCCTTGATGGCCAAACGCGGCACGCTCAACCCCGGAGAAGTCGTCACGCTGCTCAGGCAGATCCATTCCGGGCTGGAGCAGGCTTTGGAAACCGGGGTTCATCGGGTTGACTTGGATCCTTCCAACATCCAGCTCTGCGTCGGCTATGACGGTCCCGTCCTGCCTCGCGACCTCGAGCGCCTGCACCTCAAGCGGCTGGACGCCTGGCCCAAATTTGTGGTGAAGCTTCGCCTGCACAAGACCATGCGCAGTTTGTGCAAGCCCCGACTCATCGATCTTGGCCCGTGGGCCACTCCCATCGGCGAGGAACTCACTGTCATCGCCGCTCGCGAGGAGCGTCATCGTGCCTTCATCTGCCTGGCCGCCTATCTTCTCACAGGTGAAGGGCAGATGCGGGAGATAGCCAAACTCCCCAGCAGCATGCCCGAGACGGCAGCCGGATTCGTGCTCGACTCCCTGCAGCGGGCGCTGAGCAGCAGCCCCGTTCCCTCTCCTCCTGACTTTACCGAAAAGCTCTCCCATCTTCTGACCACAGCCAGTGCCGAGATGGACCGCCTGGAAGATCCCCTGGCCGCACAGCCCCCGCTCGCCCAGCAGGAAACGGAAAGCGGAGGTTTTGTCTCTGATTTTGAAGAAGACAGGCCCTCAGAAGAGGCTCCGGTGGATCACCCCAGAAAGACTCTTCTTCTGGCCCCGGTCAGCCACGACCTTCAATCGCTCGATTTCCATCGCCCTTCCCCGCCTCGGTTCAGATTCCCTTGGCTCGCATTGGCGGCCACGGCAGTCCTCCTGGGAGCGCTGGCATGGATGATCTTTGGAGATTTCACAGAGTCCACCTCAGGGCTGTTTGTGAGTTCTTCACAGCCTCCCGCTCAAACACCGGCCCCCATTTCCGAAGAAATGGCCCCCGCTCTCTCCAAGCCTCCGGCCCATCCGCCCTCCCAGCCACAGCCCGTCATTCACAAAACCCCTGTGCTGGCCCTTGAGCCCGCCCCTGCTCCGCCCCAGCCCCCCCAGGCCTTGGCAGCAAACGTTTCAGCGCCAGCCCTCCCGAAAGAGTCGCCCCCTCCCCCTGCGCCAGCCACACCAGAAGCAGCCGCCACCCCGAGGACGATGGTTGCCAGCGCTCCGGAGCCTCAGCTCGCTGCGCCAGAAGTTGCACCGCGCATGGCTCCCCCACCCGAGGATGCACCCGTCATACGTCGTGCCATACTTACCACCTCCGGGAATGCCACGCCTGCTCAGCCAAGCTCGCCCCCAAAAGAAGTGGCCGCCACCATCATCCCCCCCGCGCCGCCAGTCACCGCAGAAGCGCCCGCGCCCGCCGCCAGGGTGTCAGCCACCGGGCAGCCCCCCCCTTCTGCCCAGCAAGTCCCAGCACCACCAGCCCCCGCGTCAGCAGTCGCAGAGCTGGACGGAGTCACCGTGCGTCATGCCATTGTTATGACTCAGGAAGAAATCAACGAGACCCTCCGTTCCCAGGCCAAAGCACGCAAACGCACCTCCAGAAGGAGATAAGCCAGCAGCTTCGTTCGCACGAAAACACCATTCATCGGTTGCAAGACACGGGGTGTTTCATCACCCTCCAGCGCATGCCTGTGCAGCCAGCGGCCGCACTCAATGCCCTGCGCCATGAAACACCACACCTCCAGGACCTTCAGCCTGCTTTGCACCCTTGGTTTCCTCAGGGCATTCGCCGTCATCACAGCAACGGCAGCCCCGGCCGAAAAGCTCGCAGCGCTTGAAAAGCTTCCGATCAAAGCCGGAAAAATCACTCTCGTAGAAGAAAGCAGCGCCAGCACAGGCACACGAGTGCCGCCGCATGTCGTGGTGAAAGCCAACCTTACACCTGCTTCAGACTCCAGCATCCATGTGGAAATCTGGCTCCCTGAAGCAGCACAGTGGAACCGCCGCTTCATCGGCCTGGGAAACGGCGGCGCAGCAGGGCGCATCAATTCAGGAAGCCTCGCAGGGCCGATGGCTCGCGGCTTCGCAGTGGCCACCACAGACATGGGCACCGCCCCAAATTCTGATTCCGGCATCGGCAAACCGGATGTGTGGAAGGACTTCGGCTATCGCGCCACCCATCTCATGACCACGCTGGCCAAGGAGGTCATCCAGTCTTACTATGGCCGCGCCCCCGAGTACTCCTACTTCAGCGGCGGCTCGACCGGCGGCTCGACCGGCGGCCAGCAGGCACTCCAGGAGGCCCAGCGCTATCCCGAAGATTATGACGGCATCGTGGCCAACGTCCCCGCCCACTGCCGCACCCCTCTGCATGCTTACTTCCTCTGGAACGAGCAGATTTTCCATGACTGCCCATTCACCCCCGCGCAGGAGGAGAACATCATAGCCGCAGGCAATAAATACATGGCTTCCCGCGAGATCCCCCAGACCGCAGGCAAAATGGTCTCCGATCCTCGCTGCAACGATTACGACATCGAAGCCGTCATCGCCATTGCCCAGAAGAAGGACCCGACGCTGACGGAGAAGCACGCCGAAGCGCTGCGGAAACTCTTCGGCGGCCCCAAACACACGATCACCGGCGAGCGCATCTTCGACGGCATCCCCCTCGGCAGTTCCTTCAAAATCGCCCACGGGCACCTCTATCTTTTCCAATGGGTCTTCGGCAAGGACAAAGACCTCTACAGCCTCGACTTCGGCAAGGACATCGACACCTACACCGCAGCACTCGGCCCCTATCTCAACGCTGAAAATGCAGACCTGAGCCCCTTCGAAAAACGCGGTGGAAAGCTCATCATGATCTCCGGCTCCTCCGACTCCTGCGTCCCTTACCACGCCACGCTCGACTACTACGAGCGCGTCATCGAGCACTTCGGCTCCCTTGAAAAAACCGCGTCATTTTGCAAACTCTACATCGTCCCCGGCATGAGCCATGGCCCCGGCCCTGGAATCAACAAACTGCCCGACATGCTCGGCCTGGTCATGCACTGGCGCGAAAAAGGCGAAGCACCTCACGCTCTCAGTGCACAACGGGTCAACGACGGCAGAACTGAAATCGACATGCCGCTCTATCCCTACCCGGAAAAAACCAGATGGGACGCCTCAGCCGGGTTTAAGCCCGTTCAAGGGCCACGCGGTGGTGTGGACCGCGTCGCCGAACGTTTCCGGCCCAAGGCCGCAGAGTGACTTGGCCGTCACTCACGCCGCCACCAGATCATACCCGCGCCACTCCTTCACCGTGACATCCGCAAAGCTGCCCACCGGCAGCTTCTTGTTCACAAACACCGTGGTGTCGATGTCGGGGGCGTCCATTTCGCTGCGCGCCACTCCGGGCTCCTCCACAAGCACGCGCATTTTGCGGCCGACCTGCGTCGTGTTAAAGCCCTCGATGCTGCGCTGAATGGCACGCATCGCCTCGTTCCAGCGGGCCTTGCGGGTCATGTGGTGGATCTGGTCCTCCATCTTCGCTGCACGCGTATCCTCCTCACGGGAGTAGTTGAAGACCCCGGCACGCTCAAACTTGGTGTCCTCGATGAACTTCAGCAGCTCGTTGAAGTCTGCCTCCGTCTCACCCGGAAAGCCGACAATGAACGTGGTGCGGATGGCGATGCCCGGAATGCCAGCACGGATGCGCTTGATCAGGTCGCGGATGTAGGCGCCGTCCGTCTCGCGTTTCATGAGGCTCAGCATGCGGTCGCTGATGTGCTGCAGCGGCATGTCGATGTATCGCGCCACCTTGGGGCTCTCGGCGATGGCCTGAATGAGATCGTCACTCCAGTGCGCGGGATGCGTGTAGAGCAGGCGGATCCAAAAATCACCTTCGATCTGGTTCAGCTCGCGGATGAGAGAGGAAAGGGACTCGCCCTTGGTGGAGTCCACCCCGCTGCGTGGCTTCGGGCGCTCTTCCGTCCACTTGTCCATGCCGAAATAGGTCGTGTCCTGGGAGATAAGGTTGATCTCCTTCACACCGCTGGCGATGAGCTGTCTCGCCTCCTTCACAATGCTTTCCTGTGTGCGGCTGCGGTGGCGGCCACGGATGCGCGGAATGATGCAGAATGAGCAGGGATGATTGCAGCCTTCGGCAATCTTGATGTACGCCATGTGCTGCGGCGTCAGCCGGAAGCGCGGCGTGTCATAATCTGGGATGTACTGCGGCTGACGGGTCACCAAGTTTTCCTGCTCGTGCTCCTTGGTCCCCACAAGCTTCTGAATGATGGGGGCCACCTCGGTGATTTGATCGAGGCCAATGAAGGCATCCACCTCCGGCATCAGGCCGGGAAGCTCCTGCGAAAAGCGCTGCGAAAGGCAGCCGGCCACAATGATCTTCTGCCGCGCCCGCTTCTTCGAGCCTGCACGCTGGTCCACCGCATCATGCACCGCGCCCACGCTCTCCTTCTTGGCCATGTCGATGAACGAGCAGGTGTTTACGATGAGCACATCCGCGAGGTCCGGCTCAGGCGTCATGACCATGCCCGCCTGCTGGAGGTGGCCGATCATGATTTCCGAGTCGATAAGATTTTTCGCGCAACCGAGGGAGACGAGGCCGACTTTGATCATGGGGCGCGGATGGTAGCGCCTTTGCGGCAATCGAAAAGGGGAAAGATGACCGCCGGAAGACGGTTTTCACCAGATTGGGTCTCAGGAAACAAGCATCGTTGGCTGCTGCGGCGCACGGTTGTCGCTCAGCTCAAACGCCCGGGCATCCGTCTGCGGCTTCTGCACCGCTTTCGCCAGCGCCTTGCTCAGTCCGTCCAGAGAGTAAGGCTTGAGCATGATGTCCACAGGCGGCGTCCGGCCCTGGCTGAGGATGGTAAACTCATCAGGATCAATGACAAAACCACTGCACACCACGACAGGCACATCATTGCCCACGGCGCGCAGCTCTTTAAACGTGTCACGGCCGGAAAGCTTGGGCATGTAGATGTCCAGCAGGACGGCGTCCACCTTCTCCTGGGTGCGTAGAAGGATGTCCAGCGCCTGCTGGCCGTCGCTGGCCTCCAGGACTCGATAGCCAAGGAAACCCAGCATGTTCATCGCGATGGAGCGCACCGGAGCCTCATCGTCCACCACCAGGATGGTGGTCTGGCTGCCCACCGGGGCATTGATGGCAGGACCGTTGTCGATCGGCGACTCCTCCTCGACCTGTTCAGGATTGAGCAGCCTTGGAAGGAACACTCGGAATTCGCTGCCCCGTCCCAGCTCGCTGTCAAATTCGATCCATCCCCCGTGCTCACGCACAATGTCCTGGGCGGTGGAAAGTCCCAGCCCTGTTCCCTTGCTTCCTGACTTTGTCGTAAAGAAGGGCTCAAAGATGCGCTGGCGGTGCTCTTCGGAAATCCCGTGGCCGTTGTCACGCACCACGAGCATCACAAATTCGGCCGTCTCGTTGTTTTCCGCCGCTTTCGACGGCTTGCGGTGGGTCACGTTCTCGACAGCGATTTCGATCACCCCCTTGTCCGCAGGCAGCGCATCCCGTGCGTTGAGGCAGAGATTGAGCATCACCTGCTCGATCTGCGTGGCGTCACCGGTGGCATACGAGGCGTCCATGCCTCCACGCATCTGAATGGTCACACGCGGATCGATGCTGTGCTTCAGCAGGTTCTGCACATCCGCCAGAAGGCGCTTCAGATTCATGGCCTTGCGCACCGCCGCACCGGTGCTGCGGCGCGAATAGCCAAGAAGGGATTTGACGAGCTCGGCCGCCCGCGTGGTCGCGTGGTTGGCGTTTTGCAGCTTGTCACGCACTCCGGCCTGGTTGGAGGCAGGCGTCAGCTCTGCCAGCGTCAGGTTGCCACGAATGGCCGTGAGCAGATTGTTGAAGTCATGGGCGATGCCGCCGGCAAGCTGCCCGATCGTTCCCATTTTCTGCGATTCGCGCAGCTGGTTCTCCAGCACGCGCATCTCAGAGCGGTCTTTGACGATCCAGATACGTCCGATCACCTCGCCGGCATCCGTCCGCATCGGGCTGGAGCGCAGGGAGAAAACACGGTTGTCATGGGAGACCAGCGGCGGCGTTTCAGCCTGGCCTTCGAGACTCGCTGAGGTCTTTTCGATCCAGGCCGTGATCACAGCCTTCTCTTCAAATCGGTCGATCAAGGCGCTGAGAATGCGCTTTGAGTCACGTCCGGCGATCTCCTCCACAGGCTTCCCGAGAAAATCATCCAGCTTCGAGTTCGATGCGATGATCGCCCCCTGGGCGTCCACCACCAGCACACCCTCGTCACTCGCGGCAAACAGGCCCTGCAGAGCCGTGAATGCCTCACGCAGCAGACGCTCCGCATTAAGCAGTCTCTGTGCCGTCTGGCAGGCATGCTGTTCGGCCGCGTTCAGCGCCTGACGCTGCTTGGCAAAGATCATGTTGATGTCACAGCGCAGCTTCCAGAAATCAGCCGGCAGCCATTCTGCGGACTGCGCATCTGGGGGCACCCCGCGCAGCACCGCCGTGGTGCCCTTCATGACAGCCGTTGTCGGCTTCAGCAGCCAGCCGGCCACCAGATAGGCGGCCAGAAAGACGCCACCGCCAAGGAGCACCCCGTTGATCCCGAAGAACCACTCGAGCGGCTGTCCCATGATGCGAGTGGCCCCCATGGCCGGCAGGAAGCCGAACAGCCAGAGGGGAAACAGGATGCGGAGTCTCAGGGAATTCATAGAAGGTGAGAACGAATAATAGGGCAATAACGGTCAATTAACAGCACGATTGGGAGCAGATTGCATGCGGCTGAGGATCTGTTGCATGCAGTGCTCGACGGCCGCGCTGAGGTGGTTTTCCAGCCACGCCTCAATCTCACCACGCAGTGCAACGAGGCTGGCCTGCGCCTGCTGCCCTGTCTGGGGAAGACGTTGCTCCATTCGGTCAAGCCGGTCATTCAAGGCGCTTGTATTCATGGCGATGCCGAAGATGTCGTTGCGAAGCTGCTCGATCTGGGCCGGCAGATCATGCGCCACAGCGCCCGCTGGCGCGGCAGGCTGCAGAGGTGCAGGCGCAGGTACAGCCTTTGTCGCAAACAGCTCTGCCGACCTACTGGCCTCCATCCCCGGTGCGTAGGGCGCATGCGCCACATTTGAAGGAGATAAACTTGGCTGCATCTGGGCTGCCCAGACCATGGCCCCCTGCTCCGGCAGCGCAAACGGGCTTCCCGTGCCGACTGGCATAGGCTCAGTGCTGACAAAACCCGGGGCAAAGCTCATCAGCTTCTCCGCAATGGCCACGGCGATGGGCTCTGCGGGCCTTGCGACCTCGGAGCTTTGGCGTTGGGTGGAGAATGAAAATGGTAAAGGCATGCTTGGAATCAGGCAGTCCGATGAATTTTATCAATATTAACAATAAAATCCATAATTATTTTAAATTAATTTGAACGCTACCGCCATATCCCTATCTCTTTTGGGTCTGCTTTTAGCCCTGCTCACCCCCTCTTTTTTGCAATTTAACTCATTGTAAAACAACAAGTTAACAATTTCCACTCATTCACTTTATACGATATTTTATCACTCCCGCCTTCTAAATTAACCAATCTCAACCACCGTATTCAGAAAAAGCGCTGCCTTGCACGATCCTTCGCCATGGCTACCCTCTCCCTGACATGGATGAACGTATCACTAAACGCTTGGAAACCCATCTGGCCAGCCAGGGGTTGCGCCGTACCAAGCAGCGGGATGTCATCGTCGAGGCAGCCTTCGCCACCGACGAACACTTCAAAGCAGAGGAACTGCTGGAAAAAGCACGCAAGCTCGACAGCACCGTATCCCGTGCCACCGTCTATCGTACTCTCACCCTGCTGGTCGAGTGCGGGCTGCTTCGTGAAGTAGATCTGGGACGTGACCAGACTTACTACGACCCCAATTTTCTCGACAAGCCCCAGCACAATCACCTGATCTGCCTCGACTGCGATCGGGTGGTGGAATTTGAGGACGACCACACCGCTCTCCTCCATGACTGCATCACCCGTCGGCTGGGCTTCCAGCCCAGCATGAAGAGCATGCGCATTGAAGCTCACTGCGATGAGCTTCGCCGCCTGGGAAAATGCAGCTACCGCGATGCCAGGCACGCGGTAGCTGACTGACACCCGGTCCTAGACCCGGCGCCAGCGCTGGAAGGTCTCAATGGCCTCATACTCTGCCAGGCCCAGGGCATCATACAGCCGCGCATTTTCACGGTTGGTCTCCGGAGCCTCCTTTTCCAGGGAAGACAGGGCTCCGTAGCGTGACAGAGCATTGGCCTTGCGCTCAATCTGCAGGGGGCTCATCGGAATCGCCATGTCGATCTCATGCGGCTCCAGCGGGCGCTCCTTGCCACGGTACAGCCACACACTGCAGGAACCCGCAAAGTCCTCGCCTCCGCACGACTGCAGGGCAGCCACAAGCAGGCGGAAGCAGATGCCCGCCACACTGGAAGGGTCGGCAGCGTCGCCGGTGATATAAATTTGATGCGGCTTGTGCTCCTGCAGCAGACGCACCAGCACCTTGTGGTCCTCCTCGGTGCTCTTGAAGCGGCGGTAGCGGCCATTTTCATAGAAAGGCAGGTCCACAAAGGTCACGCGGTCATTCGCCAGCCCCACGGTGTGGGCGGCGTCACGCAGTTCACCGCGCAAAATCAGCCCCTTGAGCTGCCTCAGCAGCGGCGGATCTTCGCCAAACTCGCCCTTGGCCTCCAGCAGTCCCAGTGCCTCCCTGGCATAGGCCACCTGAGGCTCCCACGTGGTGGGGTTCGTTGCATTGGAGGCCAGTTCCAGCAGTGTCTCCGCAAATTTATCCGCCTCACTGTCTGGCACACGCAGACTGCCGGAAGTCAGTGCAATCAGCCGCACATCGTGACCCTGTTCCACCAGTCGGTCGATCGTGCCACCCATGCCAGTGATGGCGTCCTGCGGCTCTGGGCTGAACACCAGGCAGCGCTTCGGGTAGGGCCGCGCACGCTCAGGCCGGTAGGTGTCGTCCTCATCAGGCTTGCCGCCGGGCCAGCCGGTGATCGTGTGCTGCAGCTGGTTAAAGATGCGAATGTTGAGCTGGTAGGCTGGCCCCTGTTCGGAGAGCAGGTCTGAAAGACCGTTCTCATTGTAGTGCTCGTCCACTAGCTTCAGGATCGGCCGCTTGATCTTGAATGCCTGCCAGACCATCGCACGCCGGGTCTCGCGCGGGGTCCAGGACGCCGGACCGACGAGCCAAGGCAGCTTGACGCGGGTCAGTTCGCGCGAGGCCCCGTGGTCGATGAAAAATCGTGCATCGGGGTGATCCTGCAGGAAGGAGGCCGAAATAACTTCCGTCATCGGCCCTTCGACAGCTTTGGCCACCATGACAGCCTTGTTTTCCCCCCACGCCATCAGAACCAGCTTCTTGGCCCTCAAAATTGTGCCCACACCCATGGTGATCGCAAAGTGCGGCACATTCTGCTCCCCGCGGAAGTCGCTCGCCGCATCCTGCCGCGTCACACGGTCCAGCGTGATCCGGCGGGTCAACGAGTCGCGGCTGGAGCCGGGCTCGTTGAATCCAATGTGCCCTGTCCGGCCGATGCCAAGAATCTGCAGGTCAA
This sequence comes from Prosthecobacter fluviatilis, assembly GCF_055388355.1. Taxonomy (NCBI): domain Bacteria; kingdom Pseudomonadati; phylum Verrucomicrobiota; class Verrucomicrobiia; order Verrucomicrobiales; family Verrucomicrobiaceae; genus Prosthecobacter; species Prosthecobacter fluviatilis. Next base: position 5,549,301 of record NZ_AP043782.1, on the reverse strand, counting down.
TGCCTCCGCTCGCCTCGATCTTCTCCTCATATTGGCGGCAGTGGTTGAAGACCTGGTCTCCCGGCACCGTGCCGCTGGGCAGATTGATGTTCGCCTTCGGGATGTCGATGTGGTCAAACAGCTGCTCCGCCATGAACATGGAGTAACTTTCAGGATGGTCGGAGCTGAGCCCGTAATACTCATCGAGGTTGAAGGTGATGACGTTTTTAAAGCTCAGCCCTTCCTCTTTGTGCAGACGGATCAGTTCACGGTAAAACGGCACTGGCGTTGACCCTGTTGCCATCCCCAGCACCGCCGGTTTGCCTGCCTTGTTCTTCGTTTCGATCAGCTGCTTCACTTCCTGTGCCAGCGTTTTGGCCGCCTTGGCGGAGTCTGGGAAAATGACAGTCGGAACTTTTTCGTAGGCTTCGGCAGGGGGGCGAATGGACATGGTGGTAGGTTGGGGTTGAGCGAACAGAACGCGGAATGCCGCGCACGCAACCCGCTTTCGCATCTCACACGTTTCATTAGGTGCGGACTAATGAAAGCTCACCGCATGATTTGCCCCGTTTCAGCGCTTTGTGAGCCAAGCATTTGCACAAACTCCAGCAGTTCGCGCCCCCGGTCTCCGCTCCTGAATGCAAAGGCATGAGCCAGCACTGCTTTCGTCTCGTCAATGTCCCTGAACACGACTCCGCAGCTCAGCCAGCGGGACAAGGACGCAGGCAGCATGCTGATCCCCTGCCCGGCGGCGACCATCGTGAGCACGGCCGCGACCCGGTCCGACTCCTGCACCACTTTGGCCTGAATTCTGGCACGCTGACATAGCGCGCTCACATGCTCCCTGAACCCTGGGGCGGCTCTCGCGGAGACCATCACCCAGCTCTCGTTCTCCAACTGGGCCAGCTTCAGCATCAGCTTTCTGACCAGGGCATGCTGCTCCGGCAAAACCACCTGCAGCCGCTCTTGTTTCCAGATCACGGTCTTGATGTGCCGGGAAACCCTGGCCGGTGCCGCACCGATGAATGCGCCATCAATCTCCCCGCGCTCCAAGGCGACCAGCTGCTCTGCCGGAGCCATGTCCATCAGCTGTATCTGGCAGTCGGGCCGGCTGACGCGAAACATCTGCAGCAGCCTCGCCAGACCATCATCCAGCAGAGCCCCCACAAAGGCTAGCCGCAGCCGCATGGGTTCTCCTGCGCCCACACGGCGGATGCTCTCCGTGGCCTGGTCGAGCTGTGTCAGCACTTTTTTCGCCTCTTCCACGCACAGCTTGCCTGCCTGTGTCAGGGCAACCCTCCGCGTATTGCGCTCCAGCAGTCGGCCGCTGAGCTTCGACTCCAAAGCCTGGATCTGCCTGGACAGGGCAGGCTGGGATAAATTCAGCCTCCTCGCAGCCTTGGAAAAACTCAGATTCTCGGCAACTGCGACAAAGCATTCCAACTCGTAAAGGGAGGGTCTATTCATGCGCTTAGAACATCAATCTGATGCATTGATAGCATTTCCACAAGACTCAAACCTCCCCTACCCCTCACTCCACGCCCACCTCACATGCACCACGTCCTCATCATTCATGAAGTCGCCGACTATCCGGCTTGGAAAAACATCTTCGACCGTGCTGCAGGCATTCGCAGAGCAGCGGGCGAGCGCGCCTATCAGGTCCTTCGCTATCAGTACAGCCCAAACAAAATCGTTCACTTCTCCGCCTGGACCTCCATCGCCGACGCCAAACAGTTCTTCGAATCTCCCAAGCTTGTTCAAATTCGAGCTGAAGCAGGCGTCCAAGCCCCCGAATTTATTTACTTGGAGCAGCTGGAAACAGGCACTCTTTAAACCATCCCCGCACACCATCCCTCATGAGAATTGATTACGCCAAGATCGAGCCGGAGCTCACATCACGCTTTCGGCAGCTGACCCGTGACCTGGCGCACACCGCCATCGATCACAGCCTGCGGGCACTGGTCGAGCTCCGAGTCTCACAGATCAACGGCTGCACCTACTGCATCCAGCTGCACCAAGGCGAGGCTCAAAAGCTCGGGGAGGCTCAGGCACGCATCGAACAGCTCGCGGAGTGGCGGTCATCAGCGTTGTTCACACCTCGAGAACAGGCCGCACTCGCCTGGGCCGAAGCCCTGACCTACAAGGCCACCGTGCATGATGATGCTCAAGAATACGCGTGCCTCACCACCCTGTTCTCAGATGAGGAGATCGTAGCGCTGGGCTTCGTCGTCTCACTCGCCAATTTCTGGAACCGCATGGCTGGCGGCTTCCGCAAGTAAGCCTACTCCAGATCCAGCTCAGGCTTGAAATCCGACGCATGGTACGAGCTGCGCACCAGCGGCGCGCTCGCCACATGGCGGAAGCCCTTTTTCAGCGCGATCTGCTTGTAGTTCTCAAACGTGTCCGGGTGGATGTACTCGATCACCGGCAGGTGCTGCGCGGAAGGGCGCAGGTACTGGCCCAGGGTCAGCACCGTGACGTCGTGCTCCAGCAGATCATCCATCGCCTGGAAAAGCTCGGTTTCAGTCTCGCCCAGGCCCAGCATGAGGCCGCTCTTGGTAGCGCATTTGGAGCCCAGCTCGGCCGCCATCGCCTTGGCGCGCTTCAGCACGTGAAGGCTGCGGTGATACATCGCACGGCTGCGCACCAGCGGCGTCAGGCGCTCCACCGTTTCCAGGTTGTGGTTGAAAATATGCGGCTTCGCTTTCATCACCACTTCCAGCGCATCATCCTTGCCGTTGAAGTCCGGCACCAAAATCTCGATCGTGATCGTCGGCACCGCTTCGCGCACCGCTTCAATCGTCCGGGCAAAGTGATCCGCCCCGCCATCTTTCATATCATCACGCGCCACAGCGGTGATCACGATGTGGTTCAGCCCCATCCGCTTCGTCGCTTCCGCCACTCTCTGCGGCTCGTCTGCTTCCAGCGCAAAAGGCTTGGCCGTCTTCACCGCGCAAAAACCACAGGCACGCGTGCAACGGTCTCCGGCGATCATAAACGTCGCCGAGCCCTGACTCCAGCACTCCCAGCGGTTCGGGCACTGCGCCTCTTCGCACACGGTGTGCAGCTTCAGATCCGTGATCAGCCCCTTCGTGCTCCAAAACTTCGGGTCACGCGGCAGCGTTACACGAATCCAGTCCGGTTTCTTGTCACGGTGCAGGGCAGGGTCGATCTTGGGGGTCATGGGCGGGGGGAGATGGATGGCCCAAAAAGCAGCCAAATGCAACGCGTTTGGACGCCTGGGCAAGCCCCAGCCCCGTATCTCCACCCCCGTTCTCAGCAAATAAAAGTCATCAAAGGCCAAATCCAGGCCAGAATCATTTCACCAGGCCCCAAACGCGTTCATTTCTCCGTCCATGCACCCATCGCTTCAGCCCTAGGCTGACCCGTGGGGGCATTGATCTTTTGCCAGCCTCACCGCACGCGCTTCCGCGTCAGCATGATCTCATTCCCCTCCGTGTCCACGCACATGGCCAGGTGCGGCGGCTCACCGTTTTCGGGCTCGGGTTCCCGTGTGAGCACACCTCCAGCGGCCACGATCTCCCGCGCGCCCTCGATCACATCCGGCACCTGAAAGCTCAGCCCGGTCCAGGTCCGCGCCCCTTCCCCGCCACCATGGATGCCGATGACGCCGCCGCAGATCTCCACCTCGCTGATGATGTCGTTCTGCTTGAGGACCGTGCCTCCAAAGACGCTGGCATAAAAATTCACCGCGCGGTTCATGTCCGCCGCCCAGATGACGTATTTGAGTCGTTCCACTTTCATACGCTTTACTGCCACAGGCCATCCTGAGGCGCACTCAATTTCCAAACAGCGCCCGCTGTTTCGGCGGCTGCGTGGCAGCCTTCGGCCTGGCCGGGCTCCCGCCTATCCGCTGCGCCTCCTTCAGCTCTTTCTCTGTCGGCGGCTTGCGCTCGTCCTTGTTCCCGCCGCCAAAGATCCGCGGTGACCAGTGGGTGTCCTGCAGTGTGCCAGAGCCCTTGTAGGCCAGCAGCTGAGTCACGGGAAACAGCAGGATGCCCAGACCCCGCATCCGCACCTCCGCATTGAAATCGATGTCGTCCCGGATGAAGTCCACATTCCCACGGCTCACGATCCGGAAGGCGCTGGACTCCGCTTCAATGTTCTCCGTCACAATGAAGCCATCCGCCACCTCAAAGGTGCAGTCCGCTTTTTTGGCCACATTGTACCCTTTGATGGGCGAAGGCAGGAACGCCCCGATGATCGGCGTCAGCGGCCCGAGCACCGGCAGGGCCAGCAGGTTTCCATTGACGATGATCAGCGCACCGCCCCCCTTCAGCGCCTTCCAGTCGTTCATCCGTCCCGTGAATTTGAAATGCCCGCTGATGTCTCCCACGCTTTCATTTCCCGGGGAGTACACCTGTGCAAACCGCTGAAAGCTCAGGGCGTTCATCCGCAGCTCTCCCTCATAGGTGTTCGGCTCGCGGTTGTCGTTCAGGCTGCCCTTCAATGTCATGCCGCCGCCGAGCACGTCCGCCGCGATGTTGATCCTGGAGATCCCCTCCCGGTTGCGCACATCTGCACGCACCTCCTCAAAGGGCAGCTTGCGGCCAAACACATCGTACGGAAAGCGTCCGGCCCGCACCTCCACATCATACCCCTTCACTCCCGGCGCCAGATTCACCGCTCCTTTGGCATGCAGCGTATCGCCAAACAGCCGCCCGCCAAAATCGAAGTTCAGCATGCTTCCCACGATGTGCACTTCGCCGGCGGGCGCGTTGATCGGGTAATCCTCGTTCCACAGCACGTAATGCGCCCCTCCCACAGGGTTTTTGAAGTTCACCTTGTAGTTGTTAAGCTGCGGGTTGCCCTTGTAGCCGATCGTGCCATTGGCCGTCACATCCGTGCCCGGGGAGAAGCGGTAGAGCGCGATCTGATCCGCCACCTTCGGAGCAAACGCCCTCACGATGCCCGCTGCATCCGCAGTCGCACGCACATTGACGAGCCTCAGCCACTTCTCGTCGTCATCATCGTTCACAAACACCAGCTCCGCCTCCGCCGGCCCGTCAGGGCGCTGCACCTGCACATTGGCATAGTTCTGAAAGTCCCCCAAAAAGGCCAGGTCCATCTCCGCAGACTCAAAAGGCACATCCTTGTAGCGAAAATGCCGCAGCACCCCATGACCTGAAGTCGGGCACTCGCGAATGCGGTTCACCGAAGGCCCGGCGCACGACACCTGCACGTCGATGTGTGAAGACTCGTCAAAGACAAAGCGCTGGATGATCTCCCGCGTCTTCGGCAGCAGCACAAACGGCAGAAACGCATTCGGGTCCATGCGCAGCGCCAGGTTGTACTTAAAGCCCAGGGTGCGGTGCTGCATCACATCCAGAGCCAGGGAGCCCGTCTTGTGCTTCAGCAGCGCATCACGCACAAAGATGCCATCACGTGTCGCCCCCAAAGACAGGCTGAGTGAATTGAAAACTTCCCCCCGGCTGCCAAACCGCCCGCAGTCCAGCCTGCCCGTCACTTCGGCGGGCAGGAAGTCACCCTCCCCGGGCTTGTTCAGGAAGATGCTGCCCTCCAGCGCCAGCTGTGGCGCCTCGTAAAACACCACCTCGCGCATCTGCTCATTGTTGAAAAACGCCCTCGCCAGCCCTGGCAGGTCGGCGCTGGACGTCAGCCGGAAGCGCAGATGCTCCGCACCGATGCGCCAGGTCGCCGTGGCTTCCAGCGCACCCAGGTGGTCCACCAGGTGCAGCCTCTTCAGATCAATAAACCCGCCATCATACTCCGCCTCCGCCACCAGCTCCTTCCAGACATAATCCTCAAACGCCAGTCCATCCGCTTGAAACAGCAGCTCTGCCTTCAGCTCTTGTGGCCGGTCCAGCGCACCGGAGACCTTCACACTCAGCATCGGCACATGCGGCGCATGAAATCGCGCCAGCCAGTCCAGACCATGCTGAATCTGCACCCGGTGCTCGCGTATCGCGATCAGCCGGTCCTGGGCACTGGCGCCCGGCTGGTCGGACTTGGGCTCCGGCAGGTCCAGCACACCGCTGATCATGATGCGCAGTCCGTCAGACAGCAGCCCCTCCGCATGCCGGATGTCCAGCTGCCTCTCTTCCAGCAGGGCACGTGCGCTCAGGTCCTTGAGCTCGATCACCGTCAGTTCGGGCCTTTCCGGGTCCACCGGCAGCGCCATGCTGGCATGCAGCAGCTCCATTCCGTCGATCTTGACCCTTCCCTCGATCAGGCTTCCAAAATCAACATCCAGATTCAAACGGTCCACTGAAGCCACGATGTGCTGCTTGCTCGCGTCATTGAACACCTTCACCCCACGCGCCACCAGCCCGCCAAACGGATTCACCGTCAGGCGCTGGAAATTCAGATGCACCCCATGCTGCGCCAGTTCTCGGGTGACAAAGCCATGCCAGCTCTCATGAAAAGCCGCCGTGTTCAAATACACTCCCCCCGCCAGCAGGAAACTGGCGGCAAGGAAGAGCATGAGACTGCGCAGAAAACGAAGCATGAACCCGCCAAACTACCCAAGGCGCCCAAACTCACAAGCAGGGAGTCCTCATCAGCGCACAGCTCGCATGGGAACAATGCCCGCAAGGGAGGCAAAACAAACCCGGTCCTAGCGGTACTGCTCCGGCCTGCCCACAGGGAACAAGCCAAAGGGGGCTATCTGGCTGGCCCGTAGTTTTTCAGGCCCGATGCTCGGCGCATCAGAGGCGAGAAACACCGCCAGCTGGATCACACCCGGCATCCCTTGCGCGCTGGTGTCAAACAGCGCCGCATCTCCCTCCACCTTTTTGAACAGCAGCGGCCCATGGGCTGCATGGTCCAGGACGATCGTGCCACGCGGCTCCACCCGCAGGCCTCCACGCCCGAGAGTTGCCGCCTTCCCCGTCTTCACATCCTTGCCATCGACTCCCGCACCCAGCTCCAGCGGCATTGGCGTCCGGTTTTTCAGCACGATGCGGTAGGCCTGGCTGGGCAGCCCCTCCACAAAAAGGATGCCACCGCAGAGGTGGGACACCAGCCACTTGCCGGAGGCCGCGTCCTGCACGCCGAGGTCCACCGTTCCATCCCCCATGCGCGCAAGTCCGCGCTGTGTCTCCGGCACATCGTCCTGGCGTTCCACCATGTGCCGCACATGCTCAGGCTCCGCGTAAACCACTCGTGCCACCATGTGCGGTGTCGTCGCTGTCTGGGCCTGGTAGGCTGGAAAGCCCTGGTGAAAAAGGTTGGGATCCTGCTGCCAGGCCGGCCTCAGCGGAGCGATGCTGCTTCCACAAGATGCCAGCAGCCCGGTGCCTGCTGCCGCCACTGCCTTGATCCATGCCATTGTCCTGCCTGCGTTCCCTGAAGTCATTCTGTATGCGCTGTTGTCTTGATTAGAAAAGTAACACGCACCAGACCCGACACTTCTTCCACCGAACGACGCACCTCGCAGCCTATGAGACGCTCGATCAGTTCGCACTCCAGCTCATCCACGATGGCGTAACGCGCCGCCAGTTCACGCAGCGGCCGGTGGTGCTCCACCAGTACCAGACGCCCATGCGCATCCGTCTCGACGGCGCTCATGCAGCCATCTCCGCTCCTCAGACGCGCCAGCAGGCGGGCACGTTCCTCCAGTGTCGTCGCTTTGGCCAGTTTGGCAGCCCAGGCCTCCCCCTTGGACTGGAAATAGGTGTACAGCAGCTTCGGCGGTGCGCTTTCCCCATAGACCCGCTCCGCCGTCGTGAGCACATCCATCGTCAGATCCGGCACGCCGCCGGCAAAAAGAGCATCCGCCTTGGGCGTGAGCCGGTACAATTTTTCAGGCCTGCCGGCAGCCTTGGGCCGCCGCCACGTGTCCAAAAACCCGGCCTTTTCAAGCTCCACACAGTGCTGCTTCACCCCCATGTAGCTCATTTTCATCGCCGTACACAGCTCCGTCACCGTCATGCCGGTGGAATGCTTCAGCCGCTGGACGATGTCCAGCACTGGCGAGTGCAGCATTTCTCGGAGCAGGTTTAGCATGGTCAGTCAGCTGCCAGACTAGCTCCACTGTCCGCTCGGTGCAATACCCTCTCCGACCTTCAGCTGATCAGCAAAAGGCGCGGCGGCTGCCTTGGCAGCGTCGCTGGCGCCCGGTGAACGCACGGCGGCACCGGACATCCGGGATATTCGATGGCTATTCGCCAGAGATGCCCCAGGCCGAACGAAAACGGCCTGGCATGGGGCTTCGTCGCATAATGCAAGTCCAGGTAGTGCTCGTTCAGAAACTCGCAGAACCCCTCATCATCTCTGCCTCCGTAGAGTCTAAGCAGCTCTGCACGAAACTCCGGCACATCCACCCGCCGCACCACCTCCTCATTCGGCAGCCCCTCGGAGGCAGCCCCGAAATAAGTGCACAGGAACGTGTCCGCCTCCACTGTCGCGCTGTCCGCATGCCAGGACTGCACATCCGTGCGCAGCAGGTCAGACTCGATCTCGTTCACGTAGCCGTTGATGCAGTCCAGGCTGGGTTGCAGCCCCCGCTCACGCAGCAGCTCCTGGTCCTGCAGCAGCACCTCCCGCGCCACCTGCCCCGCCCCGCTGAGGTCCAGCGCCCGCAGCCGCGCTTCATCGATGCTCGTGATCCCCCTCTCCACCGCCAGCTTCTCCACGATCTCGCCAAAATTTCCCCGCAGCTCACGCGGCCAGCACAGGGCGTTGACGCCATCACTCATCGGCGTCATGACCAGTTCTTCAAAGCTTCCCACCACCCGGATGCGCGGGTAGTCCTGCGGCAGTACGCACATGGTGGAGGCTTGGCTCATCGTTTGCCCCCCAGTCATGCCACCACATGCCGCGCCTGCCGGCTCCCCGCTGTGCTGCGCTTCGGCGCTTCACGCTCCGCCGTCTGGGCCCCGCTCAGCCGCAGGCCCTCGCGGCCAGGCACACGGTTCCAGTCCTTCATCATCGTGGCCGCCGCTGTGTCGGCCGGCACGCCGCAGGTGCCTGTCAGGTAGTCAAACAGCGCCTGAGCCAGCACCGGCAGCGCGATCTGGTGCGTGCGTCGCAGCCTGGCATACAGGCTGTCTGCAAAGGCCATGAACTCTTGAAAAGGTGAAGCGCCTTGCTGCCACAGCAGCGCCAGCGTGGCGCTAAAGTTGCCGCTGTTCGCCACCAGGTCCCAGTAGCGGGCAAAGCGCCGCATTCGCTGCATCTCCAGAAAAGGAATGTCCCGGTTCTCCAGCATCTCATAGGGAGGCACCGGCGAGTACTTCATCTGAAACTCCTCGTCATGCCTCACGATCGGCGTGCCGCGCAGCCGCTTCAGAATGCCCACCTGGATCTCCTGCGGCCCCATTTTCACCAGCCGGTCAAACCCGCGCCCAAAACTCGCCACATCCTCCCCCGGCAGACCGACGATGAGATCCGCATGCACATGGATGCCGGTCTGTTCCCGCAGAAACCGCAGGTTGTCCTCCAGCCGTGTCAGGTTCTGCCGCCGGCTGATGTTCTTGGAGGTCGCCTCATCAAAGGTTTGAATGCCCACCTCAAACTGCACCGCGCCCGCAGGAAACTCACGGATGATATCCCGCAGCTGCTCAGGCAGGCGGTCCGGCACCATCTCAAAGTGCAGAAACATCCCCTCGCGCCAGCGGTCCAGAAAGAAGCGCAGGATCGCCATGCTCGTTGGCAGGTGCAGGTTGAAGGTCCGGTCCACAAACTTGAACGTCAAAGCGCCACGGTCCAGCAGCCCCTGCATGGCCCCCAGAAACGCCTCCAGCGCAAACGCCCTCACCGGCACATCCAGCGACGACAGGCAGAACTCACAGGTAAAAGGGCACCCGCGGGAAGCCTCCACGTAGAGAATGCGGTTCGCCAGATCCGGCTCCGTGTAGAAATCATACGGCAGAACCACACGCTCCAGCACCGGCAGTCCGGCAGGCATCACTTTCGGCAGCGCCTTCTGCGCCGCCACATCCTCCCCCAGCAGCACACCGCAGACCTCGGCAAATTTCAGATCCGCCTCGCCGGTGATCACATGGTCCGCCAGCGCCACGATGGGTTGCCCCTCCCATTCATACGACACCTCTGGGCCGCCAAGCACGACACGGATATCCGGCCTCAGCAGCCGCAGCATTTCCAGCACCTCCGTGGTTTCCACGACGTTCCAGATGTACACCCCGAAGCCCACAATCCGCGGTTCCAGAGCCAGCACCGCCTCCACGATTTCCAGCGGCGCCTGGTTGATCTGGAATTCGGCAATGCAGGCCCGCCCACGCAAATCACCCAGGTTTGCCATCAGGTAGCGCAGCCCAAAAGAGCTGTGGATATATTTGGCATTCAGCGTGGCAAGTACGATGTCGGGCATCACGCCAAGTGTGGCCGAGTTGTCGGCTCGCGGCAAACACCTTTGCAGCAGGCGTTGCCAGCCTTTGTCCGTCCCCGTCCCGGTCGCCCCGCGCATCGTGGAAAGCAGCAGGTCTCCTCACCATGGCACACACGCTGCTTAAGGAAAACCGGTCACCCATGAAATTACACCCCAGTCATCTGTTCCTGTTCACAGCCCTGATTCTGTGCATCTACATCGTGGCTTCGCACCTCGGCTGAGCCGCCAGGCCCAGAACGTGGATTCCCGCGATAAATAGCTGCGCCCCCTCGGTCGGGGTTTGGGGCCGGGCCAGGCCAGCGGCAAGGAATGCACCCAAACTGTCTCAGGGGACGTTTGACATTCCAACCCATCCGCGCCTAACCTCCGCGCCCATAGATCCCGCAGTACATGCACGACACCCCCCCGCTGCCTGAGAAGGAGTTTCGCTCCTCGGCTCCAGGTTTTTGGTCCGCCAAGAACGTCTCCACCACCGACTGGAACAGCGCCACCTGGCAGCTCAAGAATCGGATCACCACGCTCAAACAGCTTGAAGAGCACCTGACGCTCACAGAAGAGGAGCGCGCAGGCGTGCTGCTCTCCGGCAACAAGCTGGCCATGGCCATCACGCCGCATTATTTCAACCTCATCGACGCCGAAGATCCCGGCTGCCCGATCCGCCGCCAGGTGATTCCGCGCATCGAGGAAACCTGGGAAGACCCGGATGAAATGAGCGACCCCTGCGGCGAAGACAGCCACATGCCCGTCCCCGGACTCGTCCACCGCTACCCGGACCGCGTGCTCTTTCTCGTCACCGACCGCTGCGCCAGCTACTGCCGCTACTGCACCCGCAGCCGTGTCGTCTCCGGTGTGGGTGAGCAGGAACTGCACACCGAATTTGAGGCCGCCTTCCGCTACCTCGAACGCCACACGGAAGTGCGGGATGTCCTGCTCTCCGGCGGCGACCCCCTGCTCTTCTCTGACGCCAAGCTCGATGCCCTGCTCACCCGCCTGCGCTCCATCAAGCACATCGAATTCGTCCGCATCGGCAGCCGCGTCCCCATCTTCGTGCCGCAGCGCATCACCCCGGAGCTCTGCAAGATGCTGCAAAAGCATCACCCCCTGTGGCTGAGCATCCACACCAACCATCCCCGCGAGCTCACCACCGAAGTGCGCGACGGCCTGGCCATGCTGGCCAACCACGGCGTCCCCCTCGGCAACCAAAGCGTCCTCCTCCGCGGCGTCAACGACAACGCCGAGGTGATGAAATCCCTCGTGCACAAGCTCCTCATGTGCCGCGTGCGCCCGTACTACCTGTATCAGTGCGATCTGATCCAGGGCAGCTCCCACCTGCGCACCAGCGTCGCGGACGGCATCGACATCATCGAACAGCTGCGCGGCCACACCACCGGCTACGCCATTCCCCAGTTCGTCATCGACGCCCCCGGCGGCGGCGGCAAAGTCCCCCTCAATCCCGACTACGTTCTGGTCCGCGACGAGCAACGCGTCGTCATTCGCAACTACGAAGGCAAAACGTTTGAATATCCCGAACCGGCTCTGGTGCGGCGTTAGTCTTACCACCTCCATTAACTGGCTCGTTCCGAGGCACCCCGCCATTTTTTGTGCCGGGTGCGCTGCTCCAAAAAGTGCTCGATCAGCCAGCAGCGGCAGAGTGTTGAGCATTTGATCGACGCCGGGTGCAAGCCTGGTCCATGCACCTTCACCCGGCACTGAAACGCCTCACTTCTGCGGAAACCGCGCGCAGTCGCGCCACCAGAGGAGCGCCCCCGCTGGCACCGCTGCCAGCCAGAGCAGCCGCCCGCCCAAAGATCTCAAGGCACGAAACTGGGCAAAAACGCCAGCACCGCTCAGAAACGAAAACCGGCTGTACTGCACCGCCGCCCGCAGCAGACGCAGCGGCGCGGTGAAGAACCAGCCGCTTTCCAAGTCGAGCACCATCTTGAACATGAGCCGGTGACCTTCGGCATTCGTGCGCGGATTGGAAGGCCCGTGCACCAGCGAGGGGGCATCGGTCCAGTAGATGCGCAGTTCCTCGTTAACATGTCGCGTCAGGTAGTGCCGCGACACCTGGCACCAGATGTAGGACTCGGGAATAAAGTTGCCAGGGACGTCCTCGGGATAGGGAAACTGGCGGAGCACATCCAACCGCAAAAAACCCCACTTTTCCCCTCTCACCTTGTGACGGTACTCAAGCTCCGCAGCCGAACAGTCCAACGGATCTGAGGGAAAGAGTGAGCCAACGAGACGCCCGTTCTGATCACGGCAAAGACCTGTGACTCCCGAAAACCTGTCACGCATGTTTTCAGGAATACTCTCCCAGTGATGCTTCAGGCGCGCCAGCGCCTCCGGAACGCAGCCATCGTCGGAGTCCAGCTTGATGGAGAGCTGGCCCTGGGCTTGCTGCAGTGCCAGATTGTGCAAATGGTGCGCTCCACGGTGAGGCAGCCACAGGTAATGCACAGGAAAGTCGGCCTCGTTTTGATAACGTTCTATCAGCTCGGGGGTGTTGTCCGTGGAACCGTCGTCGATCACCAGCCACTCGAAATCACGGCAGGTCTGCGCCTGCAGGCTGTCAAACACACGCTGCAGCGTGTGCGCGCGATTGAAGGTAGGGGTAAAAACCGTGAACAGCGGCATGTGAAGATGACTCAACGGAGCCTAAAGACAGTGGAAGATGAGGACAAGCCGAAACCCGATTCCGCACACTTTCTCCCAATCCCCGCTGACTCCTCAGTAGGCGTTGTCTCTCTTGAAGAAGGTCAGCATCATGATCTGGAAATCCAGCCACAGGCTCCAGTTTTCCAGGTACCAGAGATCGCACTGAATGCGCTCTCCCAGATCGGTATCCCCACGCAGTCCATTGACCTGCGCCCAGCCGGTCATTCCAGGTTTGGAGTGGTGACGCGCGTTGTAATGCGGGATTTGGTGTTTGAAGCCGGCGATGAGCTCAGGGCGCTCAGGACGTGGACCGACCAGGCTCATCTCCCCCTTGAGCACATTCCAAAACTGAGGCAGCTCATCGATGTTCCACTTGCGCATGAAGGTTCCCACCTTGAGACGGCGCGGATCGTCTTTGACACACCACTGCGCCCCCTTGGCAGCCTCTGCATTCAGCTTCATGGAACGGATCTTGATGATGTTGAAGGGCACTCCGTTGAAACCCCAGCGACGCTGGTGGTAAAACACGGAACCTCGTGATTCCAGCCAGACCAGAGCGCTGAACAGCGCGATGATCGGAGCGCTCAGTACAAGCCCGACCGTGGCTCCTATGACATCCACCATGCGCTTGGTCATGACATTCAACGTGTCGTCCAGAGGCAGACGTGTGACCCCCAGCACCGGGGTGCCGGCGATTGTTTCGAGAGTGAGCCCCGAAACAAAAACCCGGAAATAGGAGGGGATCACCTTGAACTGAATCATTTCACGCTCACACAAATTGGCCAGGGAGATCATCTGCTCGCGCGGGCCATGCAGATCCGCGACGACGATCATGTCCACCGCATGTGTGGTGACCAGATGCTCCACCTCATGAAGATCTCCCAGGCAAGGCACAACCTCGTCCACCGGGCTTCCGTCCTCAGCGCTTCCAGTTCTCACCCAGCCCATGATGTCAAACGAGCCTGTCTGGTCTCTTTTCATGGTCTTCCACAGGGCCACAGCCTCGGCATTCCAGCCCACAAACAAAGTGCGCTGCTGCAAAGCTTCAATGCGGCCCGGTGCCTGCAGGAATGAGATGAAAACCGCGCGCCAGCCCAGCAGCAGCAGCAGGGCGGTGGCTCCATTAAGCATCACATACACACGAGAGATGCTGGGCTCCAGCTTCAAGGCGAGCGTAATGGCCAGGAACCCGGCCGTCCAGAGCAGCACCCCCTTGGCGATCTTGGATGACACCCAGCGGCTGCGCAGAAGCACGTTTTTGTGGTAAATCCCCTGCCAGCCCAGCGCCAGGACCAGTGACAAACTTCCCAAGGCCATATGGCCTCCATACTGGCGAAACGACATGACATCGAAGTTGCCGAACTCACGGATGATCGTGTGAAAGCGCAGCCAGAACGCCGCATAAGCCGCCAAAACAGCCATCACCAAGTCTCCCAAAATGCTCACGAGCACCCAAAAGTGAGGAGATAGCTGCTCATTCTCCCGCCACGCACGCCTCGCTTCAAGTGCATGGAACATGGCACCAGAGCTTAAGATCTTGGAATTCGAGTTGGCTGCTTCCATCGCTTCAAAGTGTACTGAATACCTAAATTATACTCAATATAGCTTTAGCAGCAACCGATTATTATGAAAATTATCTTACATTTGGAAAAAAACTCCATTTGGAGTGTCATTTTTGATAACCAGACTTTGAAGATGAAAGCCTCTGATACACCTATCCCCCTCAAAACGTCAGCTTAAGACCAGCCACGATGCCACGTCCTGGCAGTGGTACCCGGTTCTTGAGGACTGATGTATGCTCACGCGCGTCTTCATTCGTCAGGTTCATCCCTTTGACATAAAAATCCATCGTGGCAGGCCCCTGCACAATCCGGTAGGTCAGCGTCAGATTGACCAGAAAGTAGCTGTCTGTTCTGGATTCATTCATCGCCAGCTGACTCTGCGGCGCCGCATAGATGCCTTCGAGTCGGGCTCCGAATGGACCGTGCTCCATCATCAGCGTGCTGGACAGATGAAAGGGCGGGATGCGTGGCAGGGACTGTCCCGTTTTGGTGTCTCGTGCACGCACCACATCCGCACGCAACTGCAGATGAAGGTTGTTTTGGTTTGCCGCAGGATCCGACGTGATGGGATGCAGCAGGTGGAAGGTGGCCTCCAGTTCGGAGCCGATGAACTCGGCGTTCGTGGCCTGATAGACCAGCTCATTGTAACTCTCCCCGCCAACCACATGCACGACGCCGGTCGGAAACTGGCCGATGAAGTTGGTGTATCGATTGTAATACCCGCCGACACTGCCGGTCACCCAGCCAACACGTTTCCTGAGATTGAGGTCAAACCCGAGGGACTTTTCCTGCTGCAAGTTGGGATCGCCGATTTCAAACGCCCCTGTGGCGGCATGAGTGCCGTTGGCAAACAGCTCCTGGTAGGTCGGTGCACGCTCCGCACGATTGATGGTGAATGCCACGGCGTATTCATCATTCGGAGTGAAGACGATGCCCACCGAGCTGCTGAGATTGTCAAACGTCCGTGCCAGCGCCGGACCAAAGGCGGCGCTGTTGAGCGACTCCACTGAGATGTGATCATAGCGCCCGCCAAACTGGAAGCTTACTGGGCCGCGTTTGATGTCCTCGTATAGAAAGACGGCATCCGCCTGTGTGATGGTGGGTGGCAGAAAGGCTTCATCGCCTGAGGTGCTGAACTCGCTGCGATCTGACTGATAGCCGACCACGCCTTCCATCCCGGCGATCTTTTCATGCTTCACCTCCACACGGGCGTCGTAGCCGTTGTTCTTGAAGAGGGTGGAAGGCGTGCCGCTGTCGAACTCGGTGTGCTGGTATCTTGAGGTGGCAATCTTGTAATTGATCTCCTTGATCAGCTTGAACGGCTTGTAGAAAGCACCGCGCACATCAAGGCGCTGCTGGTGCATGTCGATGACGACATGCTCTTCGGCAGGAGAGCCATAATTGGTGTGAAACTCCGTCCATGCGAAGCCGAAGAAGCCTTTGTCCCACACATAGCTGAGGCCGCTGGTGATGCCTTCGGAGCGAAGGTTGCTGTTAGGGATGATCTTGCGCGTTTCCGTCTCTCCAGGTGGAAGCGGATTTGTGGTCTGTTCTGCGGTGGTGCGAGCATTGCCGGGAATGCGAAAGTCCTCAGCAGCACGGGTGAAGGCCTCGACGTGGAAGGCGAGGCCTTTGTAGCCGCCTTCGATCATCGCGCTGGAGAGATAGCCGTTGTCCACCGAAGTGAAGCGTTCATTGAGCGCACCACGGATGGTGCCATCGAGCTTTTCATCGACGATGCGGCCGTCGATGGAGTTGACGACACCACCGATGGCATTGGAGCCATACATCAGTGTGGCGGGACCGCGCACGACTTCGACGGACTTGAGGTTGGAGGTGTCGAAGCTGACGGCGTGATCGACGCTGGTGGCGGAGGCGTCGATGGTGTTGAGGCCGTTTTGGAGGATGCGAACGCGATCGCCATCGAGGCCGCGGATGATGGGGCGGCTGGAGGCAGGGCCGAAGTAGGAGCTGCTGACGCCGGGCATGCGGGCGAGGGTCTGGCCCAGGGTGGGTTCGAGGGCGAGGGTCAGGTTTTGGCCATTGAGGATGGAGGCTGCCTGGGCCTGCTGGAAGAGGGGGCGGTCCAGGGGGGCTGTGATGACCATTTCATCGAGAGGGATGTCCTCGATGTGGCTTTCGGCGGTTTTGGCCTGCTGGATTCTTGTGTCGGATTCAGCAAAAAGGGCACCGGGAATGAGGGCCAGAAGCAGTGGGAGGCGGATGCGAGTTGGCATAGTGCAAATGGATTGCATGAATGAAGGCTTTATATGCAAGTTGATTGCAATTGCAAATCATTTGTATTTTTGATTTTTGTGACCTAGCTTCTTTTCATGAAGCAGCTCTTTTTGACTTTTGGGTTTCTCGCCGCAGCACTGCCGGGCCTGGCCGCCACCAAAGTGGCGACGCTGCACCCCATCCTGGCGGATCTGGCGCGGCAGGTGGGCGGGGCAAATGTGGAAGTGGTGGAGATCTTGAAGCCCGGGGCGGACATTCACCATTTTGAGCCGGCTCCGAAGGATCTGGCGGAGATGCGTGGGACGAAGCTGCTGCTGGCTTCAGGCAAGGGACTGGAGAGCTTTCTGGACAAGCTGCGTGACAGCCTGGGGGCGGATGTGAAGCTGGTGGAGGTGGGAGCGAAGATTCCTTCGATCCCGTTTGAGGAGCATCATCATGAGCATGCGGAGAAGGATGGGGACGAGCATGATCATCATCACCATGGGGCAGAGGATCCGCACTGGTGGCATAGTGCTGAGAACATGAAGCGGGCGGCGCGTGTGGTGGCGGATGAGCTGAGCGCGATTGATCCGGCGAATGCGAGTGCGTATGCGGCGGGGGCGAAGGCAGCGAGCAAGAGGTTTGGAGAGCTCAAATCTTGGGCGCAGAAGGAGATCGCGAAGATTGGGAAGAAGGACCGGCTGCTGGT
The DNA here is from genome assembly GCF_055388355.1 of Prosthecobacter fluviatilis. Classification (NCBI taxonomy): domain Bacteria; kingdom Pseudomonadati; phylum Verrucomicrobiota; class Verrucomicrobiia; order Verrucomicrobiales; family Verrucomicrobiaceae; genus Prosthecobacter; species Prosthecobacter fluviatilis. The sequence continues at coordinate 5,531,843 of NZ_AP043782.1, read as the reverse complement.
GACGGCGCATGGGGCGTTTGGGTATTTCTGCAAGGAGTATGGCTTTGAGCCGATCTCGCTGCTGGGCATCGGGCGGAGTGATGATGCGTCATCGAAGCATGTGGCGGAGACGATCGAGGAGATCCGTGAGCATGGGATCAAGGCGATCTTTCCGGAGGATCAGGCGAACCCGAAGGTGCTGGCGGAGATCGCGCGGAGCACGGGGGTGAAGATTGGGGAGCCGCTGATCGCGGATGGCACGGCGAAAGTGGCTCACACGTTTGAGACGATGCTGGCGCACAATGTGAGGTCGATTGTGGCGGCGCTGGCACCGGCTGCTGCTCCTGCGAAGTGAGTTGTGTCGCGATTCTTTGAAACAAGTCTGCACTCAGTCATGAATTCACCACAGAGGACACAGAGAGGCACAGAGGTTCAGAATTTGAGATTCGGATCTCTGTGCCTCTCTGCATCCTCTGTGGTTAAAGAGATTCTGCGCAGCAGCCGGGGGCGTTTTTAACCGTTCTTGATGTCATGAGAGGTTTTCCGCCTATTCAGATTTTCCTACTCGTGCTCGCGTTTGTGGTGCTGGCGATTCCGCTGAGCATTCTGACGGGGACGACGACGCCTGTGAAGGCTGCGGAGCTGAAGAAGATGGTGGAAGAGAAAAGTGTGAAGGGGCTGGTGAGGGTGCGGTATGCGCACCGGCCGGTGACGCTGAGTGTGAAGATCGGTGAGAAGGAGGTGATCTCGAGTGTGGAGGAGTCGCCGATGGAGGTGGATGCTCCCCTGCCCTCGACGAAGGATGGGGTGGATGTGTTTGTGAAGGCGACGTGGCCGGAGGGGACACCGGATACGGCGGTGACGGTGGAGTTGGAGCCGGATGGACTGGCGACGCGGAGCGAGACGCGGTGGTCGTCTGCGGCGAGTTTGGATGAGGTGATCACGTTTGAATGGAAATGACATGAGCGCGGCTGTTTCCCATTCCCCTACTCACACCAAGGAGCACGTCTGCTGGGGTGGAGGGTGCGCGCATACGCAGCACCATCGGCTGGAGGTGGTGGACCTGAGTGTGCAGTATCAGGAGGTGCGGGCGCTGGAGAAGATCCAGTTTGCGACGGAGTGCGGGCGGAGCATGGCGCTCATTGGTCCGAATGGCGCGGGGAAGAGCACGCTCTTGAAGTCGCTGGCGGGGCTGATCCGCGCGGACAAGGGCAAGATCCTGTGGCGTGGGAAGCCGCTGACGCGGAGCAGCCATGAGATCGCGTATCTGCCGCAGCGTGGTGATGTGGACTGGAATTTTCCGATCACGGTGCGCGGGCTGGTGGAGATGGGGCGCTACCCGAACCTGGGATGGTGGAGGCAGTATTCGAAGCATGATTCAGAGATTGTGGAGCGGGCGCTGGTGAGCATGGACCTGTGCGATTTGCAGGACCGGCAGATCAGCGCGCTTTCAGGCGGGCAGCAGCAGCGGGCGTTCATCGCCCGGGCGCTGGCGCAGGAGGCGCATGTGCTGCTGCTGGATGAGCCGTTCACGGGCCTTGATAAACCGGCGCAGGATAATCTGAGCCGGTTGTTCAAGGAGCTGACGGCGGAGGGTCGGCTCTTAATCGCGAGCCATCATGATCTGCAGACGGTGGCGAACATCTTTGATGATGTGCTGATCATCAAACGGCAGCAGGTGGCGTTTGGGCCGGTGAAGGAGGTGTTTACGCCGGGGAATATTGCGAGCGCGTATGAGAGCGGGGAGGCGGCGAACGGAAAGATCAAAACTGAAAGCTGAAAGATAAAACCTGAGAGCTGAAGAGCCTTTTCTCCATGTCCACCTTTGCTGATTTCCTTGCTGAACCGATTGCCAAGCGGACGCTGATGGCGTGCTTGATGATTGGGTTTGCGAACGGGTTTGTGAGTGCGTTTGTGGTGCTGCGGAAGGATGCGCTGAAGATTGGGACGCTGTCGCACTCGCTGCTGCCGGGGATTGCGCTGGCGGTGCTGATCATCGGGCTGTCGCAGTGGAGCGCGCTGGCGGGGGCGATCTTTGCGGCGCTGATTGTGGGGCTGGGGTCGATCTTTCTTTCGCGGACGTCGCGGCTGGATCAGGACACGGCGATGGGGGTGCTGTACACGACGGCGTTTGCAGGCGGGGTGCTGATTTTGAAGAACCTGGACATGCGGCAGAAGCTGGATGAGTGGCTATTTGGGAGCATCGTGGGCATGGCGGACTCGGACTTGTGGATCGCGTTTGGGATCAGCGCGATTGCGGTGATCACGCTGACGGCGCTGCAACGGCCGCTGCTCATCTATCTGTTTGAGCCGAACATTGCGGCGAGCCTGGGGGTGCCGGTGAGGCTCCTGAATTATGCGACGTTTGCGGTGACGATCCTGGTCTTAATCTCATCGCTGCAGGCGGTGGGCTGCATTCTGAGCGTGGGGCTGATGGTGGCCCCGGCGGCGACGGTTTATCTGCTGACGAACAATGCCCGTGCGCTGTTCTGGGGCGGCGGGGTGATCGGCGCGGTGGGGTCGGTGGCGGCGTTCTTTCTGTCGTACCCGCTGGGGTGGAGCGTGAGCGCGACGATCATCGTGGTGCTGGGGGTGTTCTTTGTGGCGGCGTATGTGTTCAGTCCGAAGTATGGGCTGTTTAGTCGGAGGTGAGTGGTGGCGTAGTGATGCACCTCTGCCCTCGACGGGCCAAGCAATCCGGCAGGTGGATACGGAATCGAGGGCGTTGCTGGCTACCTCGCGCTCTAAGGGGTTCGTGCCTCATGAATGAGGCGAACGAAAGACGTTCCCCTCCAAAAATAGATTCCATTAGATCTCACTTTTGTTTTGCGTGAGCCGAAATAGTCACTGCGGCAACCGAGGGATCTGAATTAATAAATTTGCCGAGTCTCCACTAACAACGAATTCAGGCATATCTTTTAGAATAATTTTCAATTTTTTAGGTAGTGCCGTTTTGTGTCTAAGCAACCGAGAACATAAGTCACCAAATTCGAAGATAGAGACGGTCTGTTTGCCTTGCCTAGCGAATTCCGCAGCAGTCTGGCGAATGATACTCTGGGCTTCGGAAACTGAAACTTTGACTACAGCGGGGCGTGATGGGGTCGAATTCTTAGTAGGCGTTGCTATTCGGTCGGCTGGTGAAGATGGCGATGAATTTGCATCTAGAACAGCTTTTATCGGCTGCGGTTTTGAGGGCTGCGGTGAGTCAATTCGAACTCGGGGTCGCTGGTTGTTAGTAGCCATGTCATTTCCGAGCCCCCCTCCAGATGCCGACACGTTGAGCTTCGGTTGAGCAGTCGACAGTGGTGGGGAGACCGAGGAAGGTAAGCGTCCAAAGACAGGCTCCTTAGCAAGGACGACGACCCACTCAGGGGATTGCTTGTTAATCCGTATGTCAGGCAAAGTCTTGAGGAGAGCGCTGAAGCTTTCGTGCCCGAGACGCTTAAAGAGCCATATTGAGCCAGGGAATTCTCGCTCTAGATCGCTCTGCAGGTCGCGCAATCGAATCGGTTCGGATTTGTCGGCAGCTTTCCGCACTAGACGTGAAATTGTTTCTTCTACAAGGGGACGTAGTTCTGTGGGGTCTATTGACTTACCACTGTACAAAGTCAGTTCCGGAGCCAAAAAGCGCACAGCAACGGCATCCAGGGTCGTTGATCCCTCAGAAAATTCCACTACACGTCGTTCGGGATCTTGGAACTGCAAAATGGGTCGGCTGGGACCTTCCACATTCTTCGCCGTAAAGGAGTAAACCACGCCTGCGGCGCTCCGAATTGATCCAGCGCGTTTGCTGCGCGTATATCTGGTTACAATGCCTAGCTGCCTCACGCCCGACAAATAGAATGGGGGGGGCGCATCGGATGCCGATTCACTGTCCCCCTTAGGCCGCACAATGGTTTCCTCACCGGATTCTATCAATTCATACTCGCCCGTATTCAGTAGAACGTTGGCAAAGTCGGATAGATCCGCCCGCTTTTGTCCAAAGAGCCCGTCGATCCCAAATGCGGCCTCGATTCTGTCTTGAAGCTCCGTTAACGTAAGATCAACACCAAGGTCCGCGCGGGCTTTAATAAGATCATCGGTAAACCGCATGACCGTCTGTAGCTGGAGGTGTTCCAACCGACTTTTTGCAATCGCCGCTGGCACCGCTTCCTCAGCCAGTTGAATAGAGCGATATATCTCGGCATCGACAAAACCGCCGGCGCGACCTCCTTCGCTGATATGGCCGGGCTGCACCATCCAACCTCGCAGCCCGCTCGGAGAGAAGCCAAGATAAAAATTTACCATGGTTTCCTCGTCTTGGTTGCGCTCGAATACGTATCGCCCCCCGCTTGATGACTTGCCATCAGCATCCTTGCGCTTTGCACCCGGCACGAAGAAGACATCGACCTCACCGTCAATTTGAATCTTTCCCGCCTGTGGGCCATCGATCCTTGTGATGATGCCGTTAACTCTGCGCAGGTATTGTTCGTGCGGCCAGAAGTCTCGCGTTCGATCCCACCCGCCCAGGTCCAGGCTGGAAATCAATGGACAGCCTATAGGAGTGACGGCCATCCATTGCTCGGAATTGGTTTTGCGGCCAATGACGAGATTTTTGCACTGATCAAGGGCGCTTTCCATCTCAGTGAGCGAGTTCGATTTTGCTGCAAACCAGCGCTGAAAAAACAGAATGTAAAGATAGTAGTGCGGACGCCACGAACTGTAGCGATGCGACCATGCGCTGAGATTCGTTATGGCCCAGTCAAAATCGAACTCCGGTAGTTGTATCGAGGCTTCAAACCAAAGGCGGTAATCTTCCTCAAGCCGCGAGCTTTCACGCAGGTTCACACGCATAAGCGTGGAGATTCGACGGATCTCGGCTTGCGAAAGCTGACGCCATTGGCGCTTGCCACGTGCAAAAAAGGCATTGGCCAACGCGCGTCGGCTGCGATTACTGCTCCGTCCGCTACTTTCTGACACTTCCCAAATCAGAATGACGGAATCGAGATCGCCGTAAAGTTTGCTCAAGTCAGCAGCGCACTCGTTCAGGAAATCGCGATTGCGGTCAAGCACTCCGTAAAGTCGGCGCGCATCGTTGAGGAGATTCTCGGCAAGAGAGAGTTGCTCGGCCAACCAATCGGCGATCTTTACATGTTCGCCACCGATCTGCGCCACATTGTCAATTCCAAGCGCACGTTTTACCGCATGCGCAACGCGGACGATCATTTGTAGATGGCAGATGTAGCCGTAAGGGTCTTCGGGGCCTAGCTTACGTGCTTCGGCAAATGCGTCTGCCGCACCTTCATAATGTGGACGCACGGCTTCGAGCAACTCGCTCGGTTGAGCAGACTTCATGCGATCGATAACCTCCCGAGCACGAGCACGACGCACTACCCCAAGGGTATTATGGTGAATGCGATCATGCGGAGAAAGACCAACCGCCGTTTGCAAGCAGGACTCAGCGAAGTCGAAATGACTTCCGACTTTGTAGACTTGGAAGCGTCCCAAGTGATTCCAGAAATGTGGATTGTGCGGATACTCGTCCGTCAACATTTTGAGGATGACCTTTCCAGGCTCTGGGCTGCCGTAGCTATCTATTACCTCAACAACTAGGGGAGCGAAGTCTCCACGATCATCTGCATCGGTCGAACCTCCACCTTGACGATCCGTAAAGACCTCTCGCAGGAGCTCGTTCACTTGCTCGGACTGAGCATCCGTGCAAGCGCGGAGCTCTCGAATGAAGTCAGTCGCCATGTCCACAAGATCGACGCGCCAATACCCCCCCCCGGTTATGCGCGAGAGAACCTCCTCGGCAATTACTTGATGTTGCAAACGCCATTGACCTGCGCGCGCCGTCACTAATCGGGCAGGGCCCTCACCCAAAAGTTCTTCGAGTGCAAGTTTCGCGTCTGCGGGATAATTTCGAAGGAGCTTGCATACCGCCTCAGGTATGCCGCTGTTTGAGTAAATGGTGCAGATGGCAAGATATTTCAGCAGCGTGCGGGGCTTCTCGCGCAAGTTGCGCAAATGCTCCTCCACATAACGCTCCAGTCCTACATAATCCCGTTCAAAAGTGATTAGGCCGTAGAAAAATGGGCTGCGAAATCGAGCCAGCGTAGTGTCAGACGTGATCCGTCGAAGATCTTCGAGCCTCCGCGGATCAGTGGTCAGTCCAGAGTAGGCTTTGAAAAATTTTGCCGACTCACCTGCGTCCATCTCACGCACCAACCCAATTACGTCGTCCTCTGGCTCTTTTAAGACACGGCGCACATAAAGCAGAACCGCGCGGCAGTTCCTGTCACGCAAGTTGCGATGCAAATCCTCTCTGTCTGTTTCGGAAAGAACGCTAGCTTCCGCCACGACTAAGACCGGCTTTTCTGCTAGACGAAAGAGACTCGCCACTCGATCCACTACTGCGTCCGACCATTTATGAATGATCGCCACAGGATATTCGAGCCGCAGATCCCACGCTGCGCGCAAGGCAACGGTCGTGCCCCCTGAACCTGGCTGATGGTAGAAAACCACGGTGTGGTTAGTGTGTGCCTCAAGCCGGTCGCGCAACGTCGGCTGCAACTTCTCGATGCTTTCATTTCGCGGAATGTCAATGTCTGCCGCAAGATCATGGAGCAAAGGTGGATTGCCCCGCCAGAATTCCACGGAATCACGTGCGGCAACAATTTCTGACTCGTCATCAAGCACACGAGAATGAAGCACCAGTAGGCATTCTTGCATTGTGCGCAGGCGATCTACTGAGATGACTGTCCACCCCCTCGCCGAAGGAACGGCGGTTTCGAACTGGATTGTTGATGTGCCATAGAGATTATTCAGCCGTTCCAGAAAAGTTTTCAGAGCTAACGGGACATGCTTGTGCCGAAGCTGCGAAGGAATGTCGCTTCCACCGAGAATAATCGTCGTCGCCTCGCCGTTACTGGCCTCGAACATCACATCTGCGATGCGATTCAAGCGCTCCATCGGCGTGCGCGGGTCTCGACTGGCCCCCGGCAGCATCACAACAAAAAGAGGAGTCGGCGTTGTCTCTTGAAAGACTTTCTGAAGAAGGACGCGGATACGTGGAAGTGTCTTGGCTACCCAATCATCCAGTGCCTGCGGCAGCTGTTTGGATAGCAACCGACCACCGGCCAGCATCCAGGCGCAACCTCGATCTAGGTTGCTGGTCGGAATGCTCGTCGGCTCAAATACATGAAGTCCGCGGTGGCATTTCAGGATTGCTGAAGCCAGATGATGTAACCCTTTGGTTTCGGACTCCGGGTCCAAGTCGATCACCGCCGACCACGGCAACTGGCCGAGACTTGCAGCGAGCGGCTGATGGCTCAATCCTTCAGCGACCAAAATATAACGACCAGTATTGCGAGCAAATTGACCCACTACATCAAGAAAGACATTCCAAAGTTTATCATCCGTATGTGACGAGTGTGAAAGCGTATGAACAGCCGTATTACGAAGAAGGCGTCCCAAGCTTGTAGGCTCATGGCGTTCGACGTAGAGCCGCGCAGCCCAGCCTGCATAGCATAAGGCGAGGAACCTCTTGTTTTCACCCATCGGCTTATTTGCCCAATTGATCCCGGCTGCCACGCGAGCGAGGTAGAATTGTCGATCCACGTCGTCCTTCCGATCTGGTAATGTCTGCTGCTGCCACGAATGAACTGCCGCACGGCAAGTCTTGACAATATCCGCAGCCCAAAGGGCTCCGTTAGGGAGCCGCTCCGACCGTTCGGGCCTATCCACCGTCTTCAGCAATCCGATGAGCGCCGATGCGGGCAACTCGCCAAGTGCGTTAAGAATCGCGTAGAGTTCGAGATAGGCTTGGTCAAATCCAGCTGGTCCCATTTTAGACAGACCGAAGTCAATAATCTGATAAGGCTGAGATTGCGGATCACGAGCGTAGAAAAGCAAATTACCTCCATGCAAATCATGGTGAAGCAAAGCCTTTAGCTGAGGACGCGGCTCGATTTGTACCTGCTTCAGTTCTTCGCAGAAATGCAGCGGATGTATGAGGACCTCAGCGGCCTCCGTAAATGTCGCGCTAGTGCCCAGGATGCGGTTGGCCAGTGTGTGAAACTCCGGTGCATCATCGGGCGACAGGCGGTATCCTAACCATTCGGTGAGTAGTTCATGTGGAGTATGCGGCTTCTCTGGCACGGTTGCGACCCATGCGTGAAGTAGATCTCGCGAGACGCATCCAACCATCTCCCGCAAACTCGAATCTTCACGATTTGACGCAGTTTGAAATGCGTCAAGGCTCTGACCTGCAATACTGTAGAGCATCGCGTAGCCGTTTGTCTCCTTGGGATCAGTCCCAACTGGGGGAAATTCTGCTTTCAGCTTTGGAATGTGCTTTGCGGCAAATTCCGAAGCAAATTCGCTCGCAAGTTTATACGCAACATTTTCAGCAGTCTGATCAGCGTGCCTGGGCCAAAGGCTGAGCTTAAGAATGTAGGTGCCATTCAAGGCCTCCCCTTCAGCTGAGGGCCTAAAGTCAACACGGAACACCGCTGCCCCAGAAAGACCGCCACTTAATGCCTTTAGCGTGTAAGCCGCATTGGGAGCCCATGACTTTACGGCCATTTCGCCGACATCGCGAAGTGCGTCAAATTCTGGCGGCAGAGCTTTCCAAGGCATAAATCTTCAGATCACTGGTATGCCCCATGGTAGCGATTTGCAACTAAAGCAACAGACTTTTTTAGGACTCTTCACCACCAACCCCCTCATTTACGCCTCCACTCCAAGCAGGAAAGGACCACCCCCCCATGCGATTCTAACGGTTTCCATAGACTACCCGGGGACATTGCGGGGTTCACCTGCTCGGGGTGCGCTACAACACGAAAAAGGCGCGAGAGGAGGCGATGCCCGCCAGCATATCCGATGAAACTGGACCATGAGCTGATCACTGCTCCAGTCTGCTCTGAATCGTAGCTGAGATACCTCGCCAACAAATTGAGTGACTACTTCGGTAGGGGCACGCATCTGTGCATTTCCCAGTAATTGCAACCGCCGTGTGAGCCAAGTCTTTCTTCGCTCGTGGGACTACAAAAACTGTTACTCGCCAAATGCCAACAGACGCCTCCAGGATCGGGCAAGCTAGACACCAATAAAGCGCAACTGGGTTACTTGGAGGGGAGGATTTGGATGGCGTCGAGACTGAAGCCGGAGGGAGTTTAAAGTTTCAGGTTTAAAGTTTAAAGTTCCCAGAGAGGGATCATTTGGCGGGAAGGACCTGGACGGCGTCTAGGTGGACGTTTCCGCCTGCGTTGGCGGTGCGGAAGATGACGGCGGACTCTTCACCGGAATTGAACTTGTACGTTCCCAAGCTGTAGGCGCCTTGGGGGTCTTTGGGGGCTTTGGTTTGATCGACGGTGACGGTTTTTTCGCCGTCGGCGGTGAGGATTGTTACTGGGGCGGTTTTGGCGCGGTTTTCGTGGGGCTGGAAGTAGATTCGGACTTCGTAATTTCCGGTCTGCTTGACGCTGAAGGGGAAGCGGGCGCTGGCGGTTTGATCGGAGCTGTAGCTGTAGTGTTTGCCGACGTAGGGCTTGAGGCCTTCGCCGTGGGCCCATTTGCCGGTGAGCTCGGCTTCGGTGTCGTCGATGACGATGCCTTCGAGCTTCTTGGGGTCGATGCTGTCTGCGGAGGTACCGGGTGGGGGGAGGTCGGGGAGTTTTTTGGCGTTGGCGGGAAGGTAGAGATTCCCTTCGAGGGTGTCGCGGCGCATGGCTCCGGGCTGGGACATGAGGTCTTTGAGGATGTCTAGATATTGCTCATAGACGCCACGGGGGGTGGTGTGGTGGCGGACGCAGATCCAGGCGGCTTTGCCAACGACTTCGCCCATCATGCCGCAGGTGCGCATGACGCGGGTGGAGCCGAGGGCGTGGCGCTCGACGGAGATGGTGCGGCCGGCCATGAAGAGATTGCCGATGTCCTTGCTGTAGAAGCAGCGGTAGGGGACGGGGTAGCCGTTTTTGCGGTCGGTGTGCTTGCCGAATTCGGCGCGGGAGATGAAGGGATTGTCGGGGAAGTTTTTGGCGTACTGCTCTTTGGGATAGTGGAGGTCTTGATCCCAGGTGGTGGGGACGCAGCCGTCGGGGTGGATGATGCCTTTGACCATGTCTTCGCCGTTGAGGATCATATCTCCAACGATGCGGCGGGATTCGCGGGGGCCGCCGATGTAGGCGAGCCAGGTGAGGTCGAAGTCGGCGTATTTGTCGGCCTTGAGGGTCTTCAATGCGGAGACGGCGCCATAGACGGCGCGGAAGTTGTGGTCGCGGATGAGCTCGAGGTCGTTGAGGGGGTGCTTGTCGAAGCCGCTTTCCCAGAACCACTCGCCATGGACGTAGTCCTCAGGGGCGGGTGTGGGGGTGTAGCCGAGGTCGTAGCCTTTCATGTTTTCGGCGTTCTTTTTGCCGACGGGAGCCATGGGTTTGGGCTCGGGGAAGTCTTCGAGCGTGAGGGGGAGGGCCCAGGGGGTGGCGGGCCAGGTGACGGGGTGCTTGAGGTTTTGCATGACCCACATGTTGCTCATGCCCATGCGGCCTTTTTCTTCCATCATGAACTCGGCTCCGGCGAGGGCGCCGACGCTGCCGTGGCCGGTGCAGTCCACGAAGAGCTTGCCGAGGAAGCGGGTTTCTTTGCCGGTCTTGGTATCGAGGCCGATGACGGAGCGGATGTTCTTTTTGTCGGCTGTCATTTCGACGCCGTAGACGTGGGTGTTGAGGTGGAGGGAGATGGTTTTCTCGGCGTTGACGGTGTCTTCTTTGAGCTTGTCATTGAACTCCTGGGGGGAGGCGGCGGGGCTGTTGCTGGCGCGGTCGGCGAACTCCTCGACGATCTCGCCGAGATGGGGGTAGAGGCCGCGGCGGGTGCCGCCCATGGCCCAGACCTGGATTTCGCTGGAGCCATTGCCGCCGAGGACGGGGCGGTTTTGGATGAAGGCGACCTTGAGGCCCTGGCGTGCGCCGGAGATGGCGGCACCCATGCCGGAGTAACCGCCGCCTACGACGACGAGGTCGAACTCGGGGGATTCGGGGGCTTTCTCTGGGAGGCCGAGGAGCTGGCGGCGGAGTTTATTTGTGGCGGCGAAATCGGCGGGCGGGGTGAAGTCTTCGCCGTCTTTGGCGAGGATGAGGGCATCGATGCGGCCATCGAAGCCGGTGAGGTCGTGGAGGGCGAGGGTGGCTTTGCCGCCGGAGAGTTTGACGGGACCGGCTTTTTCCCACTGCCAGTCTTTGCCGGTGGTGCCAAAGGTGTGGTCGAGGGCGGTGCCGTTGACGGTGATCTGGAAACGGCCGGGGGCGCCGGTGGCATTGAAGGGGGCGACCCAGTTTTTGGTGCGGGCCCAGAGGGTGTAGGTGCCTGCGGGGAGGTCGATGTCTGTGGTGGCGTCTTTGACGGGCTTGCCCATGCCGTGGGCCATGAGGTAGGGGGAGCCCATGATGTCGATGAACTGGGTGTCGAGGACCCAGCCGCCGGGGGTGGAGAAGGATTCTGCCTCAAGCCAGAGGGGCTGCGCGTGCGCGGCGGTGGCGAGGGTGAGGAGGGTGGCGAGGAGGACAGATTTCATGGTTGGGGGTGGTTTTAAACGAGGACGAGGGGGGAAAGCAATCGTGGAGTGTTTGTTACGGTAACAGGGTGGGGTGGCATTTATGATTTATGATTTGGGGGAGTGGTGACATGCGGGAAGATGGGGAGACTTTCAGACAATGAGACAACCAGATGGGGAGATGAGGGGTGAGTGGATGGATCGAGTTCGAGCAGGAGGACGAGGACGATGGTGGGACGATGGTGGGACGATGGTGGGACGATGGTGGGACGATGGCGGGAAATAAAAAACGCGGTGCCTTTGGGAGGGCACCGCGTGGTGGAATGGGTATGGAGGCGTGGGGCAGTGTGGAGCGCTGGTGGTCGGGCGGGCTAACGCCACACCCAACCTACGAGGGGTGGGCGTGGGCTGATGGGGAGAAAGGGAGCGCTGATCGACAGGCAGGAGTGCCTGTCGTACTTCCCACGAAAAACGCGGTGGGTCCGAGAGGACGCACCGCGTGAGGAGAGGTGGGGGGACACGGGCAGGATTGCCCGTGCTACTTTTTATTCGGCTTTGAGGGAGGCCATGTCGATGGAGAAGCGGTATTTGACGTCGCTCTTGAGGAGGCGGTCGTAGGCTTCGTTGATTTTTTGGATGGGGATGATTTCGACGTCGGAGGTGATGCCGTGGGTGCCGCAGAAGTCGAGCATTTCCTGGGTCTCAGCGATGCCGCCGATGAGGGATCCGGCGAGGCGCTTGCGACCGAAGAGGAGGCCGAAGGCGGAGACGGGGAGCGGTTTGTCGGGTGCGCCGACGAGGGTGAGGGTGCCGTCGATTTTGAGGAGGTTGAGGTAGCTGTTAATGTCGTGATCTGCGGAGACGGTGTCGAGGATGAAGTCGAAGCTGAAGGCGTGGCGCTGCATCTCGTTGGCGTCGGAGGAGATGATGACTTCATCGGCACCGAGGGCGAGGGCGGCGTCTTTTTTCTTGGGGGAGGTGGAGATGACGACGGTGTGGGCACCGAAGGCGTGGGCGAACTTGACGCCCATGTGGCCGAGGCCGCCGAGACCGACGACGCCGATTTTTTTGCCCTTCAAATCGCCCCAGCGGCGCATGGGGGAGTAGGTGGTGATGCCGGCGCAGAGGAGCGGGGCAACGCCGGGGAGGCTAAGGTTTGCGGGGACGGCGAGGGCGAAGTGCTCATCAACGACGATGGAGGAGGAGTAGCCACCGTAGGTGACGGGGGCGGTGCCGTGCTTGTCTGGGGAATTGTAGGTGAAGGTGGCGTGGGGGCAGAACTGCTCGAGATTGGCGGCGCACTGGGGGCAGGACTGGTCTGAGCCGACGAGGCAGCCGACGCCGACGATGTCGCCAACCTTGTGCTTTTTGACGGCGGAGCCGACCTGGGTGATGCGGCCTACGATTTCGTGACCGGGGACGCAGGGATAGACGGTGGGCATGGCGCTCCACTCATTGCGGGCCTGGTGGAGGTCGGAGTGGCAAACGCCGCAGTAGAGGATGTCGATCTCGACGTCGCGGTCGGTGGGGTCGCGGCGGGGGATGCTGAGGTGGGAGAGGGCGGAGGTGGGGCTGGAGGCGGCGTAGGCTTTGGCGGTGGGCATGGGAGTAGTGGGGATGTTGAGAGGGTTAGTTGAGCTGAGTGGGCTGCTGGTATTCTTCGTCGGTGACGTGCTCCAACCAGTCGACGGCCTTGCCATCGAGGCTTTCCTGGATGGCGATGTGAGTCATGGCGGTGGTGGGGGAGGCACCGTGCCAGTGTTTTTCGCCGGGCGGGAACCAGACGACATCTCCGGGGTGGATTTCGACGACGGGGCCGCCGAGGCGCTGGGCGCGACCGCAGCCGGAGGTGACGATGATGGTCTGGCCGAGTGGGTGGGTGTGCCAGGCGGTGCGGGCGCCGGGCTCGAATGTGACGGTGGCGCCGGCGACGCGGGCGGGGGCCTCGGTTTGGACGAGGGGATCGATGCGCACGGTGCCGGTGAACCAGGAAGCAGGGCCCTGGGCGGAGGGGCGTGAGCCGTTGCGGTGGATGTCCATGGGAGTATGGGGGGGTTACGCCTGAGAAGGGTTTAGCAGCGGTTTATTGTGCGCAAGTTTCAGCCAGTGAAGCGAAACCAGGGAGAGAGGGCAAGAGCAAGATTGGATTCGCGCGGCGGTGCTGTGTAGAATGCGGGATGGCACGACCCTCCATGAATGACATCGCCCTGCGGCTTGGGATTTCCAAGATGACGGTGTCGCGTGCACTGCGTGGCGGGAAGCATGTGGAGGCGGAGCTGAAGGGGAAGATACTGCAGGCGGCGGCGGAGCTGGGGTACCGGCCGGACCCTGAGATCGCGAAGCTGATGACGCACATGCGGCGGACGCGGAAAACGAGCGCGCCGCAGACGCTGGCGTTTGTCTGGGCGGAGCGAAGCTCGCGGGAGAGGGAAAGCTCTTCGTGGTCGCAGCAGCTGGTGCTGGGAGCGCACCGGCAGGCGGAGAAGCTGGGGTTTAAGCTGGAGGAGTTTCACCTGGCAGCGAGAGGGATGACGGGACGGAGGCTGTCGGAGATCCTGGAGGCGCGAGGGATACCGGGATTCATCCTCTCGCCGCTGGTGTCGCGCAGCCGGGGGCATGTGAGCATGGCGTGGGAGAAGTTTTGCAGTGTGGTGATCGGGCTGGGCTATGCGAGGCCGCAGCTGCATCGGGTGCACCACCATCACTATCTGGGGATGATGACGGCGCTGCGGATGCTGAAGAAGCAGGGGTATAAGCGGATCGGCTTTTACTGCGGGAGCACGATCAATGAGCGGATGTTTCGGGCGTGGTCGGCGAGCTTTTTGGCGCATCATCCGCTGACGAAGCCGGGGGAGCTGCTGGCGCTGCGCAAGTCCCTGAACTGCAGTGATTTCCAGGAGTGGCTGCGACGCGCGAAGCCGGAGGTGGTGATCGATGGCGGACATCTGGTGAAGGAGTGGCTGGAGGAGATGCCGAGAGACCGGAGGCCGCAGCATGTCTCGCTGGGCTGGCGAGCGGACATGCCTGAGGTGGCGGGGGTGGACCAGCAGGCGGATGTGCTGGGAGCTGCTGCGGTGGACCTGCTGGTGACGCAGTACCAGCAAAATGAGCGTGGCATTCCGGAGTCTCCCAGAATCGTGATGACGGAGGGCGTGTGGAGAACTGCCCAGCTTGAGAAGGCAGAACCAAGGCGGACAGGGGGGGTAAAGGGGAGGGTTGACGGGTAGTGCTGGCCCAGCGCAGGTTTTGATGAGAAAACTGGCTGTGCCTGGGAGAACTGAGGGTTTACGCTCTTATGGCGTCAAATATTTGGTTTTATGCCTAGTATCTCGAACTACTTTTTATTCGTTTTTGTTTTATTCCGTTGTAGCGCCTGAAATCCCACGCGAACTGCCGCACTGGTGTCGGGGGTGGGGCCAAAAACCCCTTGAAGAGGTTATATGAATGGACTGGAGTTTGTGGCTCGTTAGGACCAAGAATGGAACCACTGCATCTCGCTTCCCGGAAATCCCTCATTTATGTCGGCCTAGCGGCCAGCATTCTCTTCAGCGGCTGCCATCACAAGGAGGCTGAACACAAAGAGGAGGAGAAGCAGCCCAAGCTGGTGCTGACAAATCCACTGAAGAAAGATACGCTGGTCACGCGCGAATATGTGTGCCAGATCCGCTCCTGCCGAAACATTGAGCTGCGGGCAGTGGAACGCGGCTACCTGCAGTCGGTCTTTGTCAAAGAGGGGCAGGTGGTGAAGGAAAACGAACCGATGTTCAAGATCCTGCCGCTGGTTTACCAGGCGGAGCTGACAAGCGCGGAGGCTGAGGCGCAAGTGGCCAAAGTGGAATACGAGAACACCAAAAGGCTGACGGAAAGCAAGGTGGTGTCTGACAAGGAGCTGGCCATCTCCCAGGCCAAATGGGAGCAAAAGAAGGCGGTGGTGAACCTGGCCCAGGCGCATCTGGGCTTTACCAACATCAATGCCCCTTTCACGGGACTGATGGACCGGCTGTATCTGCGGAACGGGAGCCTGGTGGATGAAGGGGATCTGCTGACCACGCTGTCTGACAACAGCGAGATGTGGGTGTACTTCAATGTGCCTGAGGCGGAGTATCTGGATTACATGTCGGAGGAGCAGCCGGAGGAGAGAAAAAAGGTGGAGCTGCTGATGGCGAACGGGAAGATTTTTAACCAGCCAGGAAGGGTCAACGTGATCGAGGCGGAGTTTAACAACCAGACCGGCACCATTCCCTTCCGTGCGGACTTCCCGAATCCGGACCGCCTGCTGAGGCACGGAGAGACGGGCAACATACGCATGAAGAAGCTGGTGAAGGATGCGCTGCTCGTGCCGCAGAAATGCACCTTTGAGATTTTGGACCACCATTATGTGTATGTGGTCGGCAAGGACAACATCATCAAACAGGAGAGAATCCATGTCGTGGAGGAGGTGGAAGACCTTTTCATCGTCAGCTCCGGTGTGACCACGGAGGACAAGATCATCTTTGAAGGGATGCGGCAGGCCAGAGATGGCGACAAAGCCGGGGAATACACATTTGAGAAGCCCGAAGAGGCCTTCAAAGAACTGAAGATTAAGGCGGAATAAAATAACCTGACCATGTTTACAAAGATCCTGCACAGGCCAGCACTGGCCATCGTGATTTCGTTGATCATCCTCTTCCTGGGGGCACTTTCGATCTTCACACTGCCCATTTCACAATTTCCCAACGTGGCACCGGTTCTGGTGACGGTGACGCTGGACTACCCGGGAGCGAGCGCGAAAGTGCTCGAAGAGTCCTGTCTCATTCCGCTGGAGCAGTCGATCAACGGGGTGCAGGACATGAAGTACATGGTGTCCAGCGCGGCGAGCTCGGGCGAGGCGGTGATCCAGATCTTCTTCCACATGGGGACGGACCCCAACCAGGCGACGGTGAACGTGCTGAACCGTGTGAACGCGGTGTCGTTCCGACTGCCGCCGCTGGTGGTGCGAGAGGGCATCATCGTGTGGAACCTAGCGCCGAACATGCTCATGTATGTGAACTTGTACAGCAAGGACAAGAACGCGGACATGAAGTTCCTCTTCAACTACGCGTACATCACGCTTTTCCCGGAGCTGTTCCGCACACGCGGAGTCGGTTACGTGAAGATCCTGGGAACGCGGCAGTATGCGATGCGCGTGTGGCTGAAGCCGGACCGCATGCGTGCCTACAACGTCTCAAGCGAGGAGGTGATGAAAGCGCTGCGAGAGCAGAGCATGATCGGCTCTCCGGGACGAATAGGACGAGCGGACAGCAAGACCTCGCAGTCGCTGGAATACGTGCTGGTGTATGCGGGCCGATTTAACACGGCGGAGCAGTATGGGAACGTGATCCTGCGCTCCACGGAGAGCGGCGAGCTGCTGAAGCTGAAGGACGTGGCGGAAGTGGAGCTGGGAAGCGAGTTCTACGACCTTTACTCCGACCTGGACGGCGACCCGTCCGCGGCCATCGTGATCAAGCAGAGCTATGGCAGCAATGCGGCGGAAGTTATCAAGGAGCTGAAGGCGAAGCTGGAGGACGCGAAGGTGAAATCCTTCCCGCCGGGGATGGACTACAAGATCAGCTATGACGTGTCGAACTTCCTGGATGCCTCGATCCACCAGGTGCTGCACACGCTGGTGGAAGCATTCGTGCTGGTGGCGCTGGTGGTGTTTGTGTTCCTGGGAGACTGGCGTTCGACGCTGATCCCGACGCTGGCGGTGCCGGTGTCCCTGGTGGGAGCCTTCTTCCTGATGCAGCTGCTGGGGGTGAACATCAACCTGATCACGCTGTTCGCGCTGGTGCTGGCGATCGGGATCGTGGTGGATGACCCGATCGTGGTGGTGGAGGCGGTGCATGCGAAGATGCACGGCACGTTCATCTCGCCCTACAAGGCGACGCAGATGGTGCTGCATGAAATCGCGGGTGCGGTGATCGCGATCACGCTGGTGATGACGGCGGTGTTTGTGCCGGTGACGTTCATGTCGGGTCCGGTGGGTGTGTTCTACCGGCAGTTCTCGATCACGATGGCGGTGTCCATCATTCTTTCGGGTGTGATGGCGCTGACGCTGACGCCGGTGCTATGCGCGATGATTCTGAAGAGGACGGACCACCACCACAAGTCGCGGGGACCGATCGCGTGGCTGCTGGGGATCTTCAACTACTGGTTCGACAAGGTCACGGACCTTTATGTTGGCATCCTGAGGCGCATCGTGCACCTGCGGACATTCACGTTCCTGATCCTGGGCGGAGCCGGTGCGGCGATCTACTTCATCAATGAGACGCTGCCTGCGGGATTCATCCCGACGGAGGACCAGGGCATGATCTACGCGATTTTGCAGACACCGCCGGGAACGACGCTGGAGCGTACGTATGCGAAGTCTCGCGAGCTGATGAAGGTGGCGAAGACGATTGAAGGGATTGACTCAGTGTCCACGCTGGCGGGCTACGAAGTGCTGACGGAAGGCCGCGGATCGAACTCCGGAACGTGTCTGATCAACCTGACGAACTGGGAGGAGCGCCATCTGACCGCGCCGCAGATCATCGCGGAGCTGAAGGAGAAGTGCCAAGAGATCTCCGGGGTGCGAATCGAGTTCTTCGAACCTCCGGCGGTGCCCGGATACGGTGCGGCGGGCGGCTTTGCGCTGAGCCTTCTGGACAAGACGAATTCCGGTGACTACGACAAGCTGCAGGATGTGAACAACGAGTTCATGGAGAAGCTGGCGAAGCGGAAGGAAATCCGCGGACTGTTCACGTTCTTCAGTGCGAACTACCCGCAGCAGGAGGTGATCATCGACAACAAGATCGCCATGCAGAAAGGGGTGTCGATCGGCAAGGCGATGGACAACCTGGACATCATGGTGGGAAGCACCTACGAGCAGGGGTTCATCCTGTTCAACCGGTTCTGGAAGCTGTATATCCAGGCGCATCCGGACTACCGCAGGCTGCCGAAGGATCTGCAAGACCTGTATGTGGCGAATGAGAAGGGCGAGATGGTGCCATACTCAGCGTTCATGAAACTGGTGCCAAGGCTGGGCCTGAACGAGATCACGCGATACAACGCCTACCCTGCCCCGAGCATCCAAGGTGCGCCGGCGGACGGGTACAGCAGCGGTGAAGCCATCGCAGCGATCAAGGAGGTGGCGAAGTCTCTGCCGCGCGGTTATGACATCGCCTGGGCCGGCCTCTCGTTTGATGAAGCCGCACGCGGAAACGAGGCTGTGGTGATCTTTGTGGTGGTGCTGCTGTTTGTGTACCTGGTGCTGGTGGGCCAGTATGAAAGCTTCACGCTGCCGCTGGCGGTGATTCTCTCCCTGCCGATCGGGGTGATGGGCTCGTTTGCCCTGCTGAGAGCGATGGGGCTGAGCAATGACATTTATGCGCAGGTGGGGCTGATCATGCTCGTGGGCCTACTGGGCAAGAACGCCATTCTGATTGTGGAGTTTGCCTCGCAGCGGCACGGGGAGGGGCTGACGATCCTGGAAGCCGCCATTGAAGGCGCCAAGGTGCGGTTCCGCCCGATTTTGATGACGTCCTTCGCATTCATCGCGGGGATGATTCCCCTGCTCCGGGCCCATGGCGCAGGCGCGATCGCCAACAAGACCATCGGTGCGTCTGCGGCCGGGGGGATGTTCCTGGGAACGGTGATTGGCCTGCTGGTTGTCCCTGGACTTTACTACATTTTCGGTACGATCTCTGCTCGCGGCAAACTTCTTCCTGATGAAGATGACATGCCTTTGAGCGAACTCGGAGAGTACGGCCACGGTCATCAAGAACATGAAAAAACTGAAGAACAAACTCCTAGCATTTAATTTCGTCTGTCTGTTGGTCATGGTGCAGGGGTGCTCTTCCGTGCTCCGTCGCGGGCCGCTGCCATCCAGCGACCCGCCGCTGCCGGCGAACTTCCCTGACACCTCGGGCCCGAACAACTCCGCCATGATCGGATGGAAGGAGTATTTCAAGGACCCGAACCTGACCTCACTGATCGGCCAGGCTCTGCAGAACAACCAGGAGCTGAACATCCTGATTCAAGAGATCGAGTTTGCGAAACAGGACGTGCGCCGTACGAGAGGGGCCATTTTCCCCTTCGTGACCGGAGGCACCACTGCGGGCATCGACAAGGTGGGACGTCATACGGCAGCGGGAGCTGCGGAAGACAACACGGCGAACGAGATCGCTGCGGGAAGGCCGATTCCGACGAACACGCCCAACTTTGGGTTTGGAGCGGATTTTGACTGGGAAGTGGACATCTGGAGGAAGCTGCGCAACGAGCGTGACGCAGCGATCCTGCGCTATCTGGGAACCCAGGAAGGGCGGAACTTCATGATCACGAACATCGTGGCCGAGATCGCCACGAATTACTATGAACTAGTGGCGCTGGACAATCAGCTGATCACGCTGAAGCGCACGATCGAGATCCAGCAGAACGCGCTTGAGGCGGTGAAGCTGCAGAAAGCGAACGCGCGGGTGACGGAGCTTGCGGTGCGCCGTTTCGAAGCTGAAGTGCTGAAGAACCAGAGCCGTCAGTTCAAGATCCAGCAGCAGATCACGGTGACGGAAAACAACCTGAACTATCTGGTGGGCCGCTATCCCCAGCCGATCAAGCGCCGGTCCGAGGGCTTTGACCAGCTGATGCTGACGCGCATCGGCAGCGGTCTTCCGGTGCAGCTCCTGCGCAACCGCCCGGACGTGCGGCGCGCAGAACTGGAACTGGCGGCGACGGGACTGGATGTGAAAGCGGCGGCAGCGAGGTTCTACCCTGCCCTGAGCATTCAGGGTGCGCTGGGCCTGCAGTCCTTCAGCCTTGCCTCCGCGTTTAACGCGCCAGCTTCGATCATGTACGGTGCCGCAGCCAACCTGATGGCGCCGCTGATCAACCGAAGCGCGATCAAGGCGGCCTTCCTGGGCGCGAGCGCGAAGCAGATCGGGGCGATCTACACCTACCAGCAGACGGTGCTGAAGGCGTACATTGAGACGGTGAACCAGCTGGCGCAGATCAAAAACTACGGCAAGAGCTACGACCTCAAGAGCCAGCAGGTGGCGGCTTTGAATGATTCCATCACGATTGCAGGACAGCTGTTCTTCAATGCACGTGCGGACTACACGGAAGTGCTCTTCACGCAACGTGACGCCCTGGAGTCGAAGATGGACCTGATCGAGCTGAAGCAAGAGCAGCTGAACGCGTTTGTGAAGGCGTACAAGGCGCTGGGCGGTGGCTACAACCGCGCGGCTGGCGGCTCTGGGAACACCACGAAGATGGCTGTGCCGAAGATTGTCGGCCAGCTGCGTGGCGGGAACTGATGAGATCTGAGATCATCGCCTAGACCAACTACGGGCTGCACTGGAGGAGAGTTTGACTCCCCCCTGAAAGTGCAGCCCGCTTTTTTTGAGGGGAGAGATGCCAGGTCTTTTGTCTCATACCATCCATTGTGGAAAGCGGCCTGCAGCTTCGACTGAACGAGCGCTGGAGGGCTGAGAGAGCTGCAGGAGGGCCTGTACTCCGATCATGATCTCGAAGCCTTTCCTGCGTTCCTTCGGAGCGCGATGTTGAGTGAGATCAAACACCCAGGGCTTGCGCCCCGAGCTGACTCCTGTGGGCCTTTGGCCCACGGCGCTGTGTCTTGATGACCTGATGGCCGACGCTCTTTCTCAGCTCTCTCAGCTTCTACAGATCTGTTTTCAGCATCATTCATCCCATTGGCACAGACCAGCGGCTGATGCACTGCGAGCAAAGCTGCTTGTTTTATCTGCAGGACCTCGCTTTCATGTCGGCCCAATCATGAAATCCCGCATCCTCCTTGCCGCACTTGCCCTGGTCGTCTCGATTCCTGCTTTTGCAGGTGAATTTGTGTCCCTGTTTGATGGAAAGACGCTGACGGGCTGGAAGAACCCGTACGACTGGGGGCAGATCGACATTGTGAATGGTGAGATCCACCTCACGGGCGAGAAGAAGTTCTTTGTGGTGACTGAGAAGCCCTACAGTGATTTCATTTTTGAGGGCGACATTCTGCTGCCCGAAGGCCAGGCGAACAGCGGATTCATGTTCCGCGCGCACGTGGAAAAGAACAAGGTCTTTGGCTACCAGGCAGAGGTGGATGGTGATGCGAACCGCAAGTGGAGCGGGGGTCTGTATGACGAGGGGCGGCGGATGTGGTTCATCAGCCCGATCAAGGGCAACAAGGAGAGCGAGGCTGCCTTCCGTGCCCGCGCGGGCGACGCCTTCAAGCGCAATGACTGGAACACGTACCGGATCGAGTGCCGGGGCAAGAGTCTGAAAATTTTCGTGAACGGGGTGCTGACGACGGATGTGGAAGACGACAAGGATGCGAGCGGTGTGATCGCGATTCAGCATCACGGTGAGAAGGGACAGACGTACAAGTTTCGGAATCTGCGGATTCAGGAGCTGAAATAGGGGGCGTTGCGAGCGGCAGGAGCCATTGATGAATGGCTTTCCGAAGTGGCTGAGACGTTCGATTTTGCCGCAAAGGGGCAGAGGGAGCAAAGGAGGAATTTCACCTCTGGCTTGGCTCCATTGCGACCATGATTCTCTGCGGCAAAGCAACGCCCTGTTCGCGCTCCATCGGGAAGGAGTTTTGCATACTGCCATGCACGTGGATGGGTGAAGCGGAGCGATCCTTGTTCCGCAGGAACAAGGCTACTTTGGTGCGGCTGGCGATGGCGGGACTTTGAAGGCATGCGGCCGCCGAGATTGGGCATCATGCCAAGGCATGGGAGGCTAAAGGCCCATCATCGCGTCGAACACCTGGCGGCAGAACTCGGAAATGATTTTGCCGTCGGTGTAGTGGTTGATCATGAGGGCGTAGGAGTATTCGGCACCTGATTTGGTCTTGGCGTAGCCGGTGAAGGTGCGGATGCCGGACATGGCGCCGCCTTTCCAGGTGAGGCCGTCTTTGGAGAGGAGCGAGGCTTTGTAGGCGGGGCCCTGCGGGCCGGTGCCAGCATGGTATTGCAGACGGGCGAGGTCGAGCGGGCGGATGAAGTCGGCACGGGCGAGGCCGCAGCCGTCCTCCATGCGCAGGCCGATGAAGTCGAGGCCGCGCGGTTTCCAGTGCTCGCGGATGACCTGGGCGGGGGGCTTGCCTGTCTTCACGCCGAGCATGCGGAAGACGCATTCGGTTTCGAGGTTGTCGGAGGTGGCGTGGATGCTTTTGATGATGTCGATGAGGGGTGGGGAGTCGTGCTGGAGCAATGCATAGGAGGGCTGAGCCGTGGAGGTGGCAGCCGAGCCGACCTGAATGCCTGCGGCGGTGAGGAGTGCGCGGAAATGATGCTCGACGAAACGAGCCGGGTCTGGCACGGCGCCTTTGGCCTGAAACTTGGCGGCTCCGAGCGGCACGGTGCCACGGAGGTGAATGGCGGTGGTGATTTCGCCGCCGTGAATGACGACGCCGTCTCCGGAGTCTGCCGGGCCGGTGGTGACTTCGTTTTTCCAGGCGGCCTGGGGGAGTTCGAGATTGATGCCGAGCAGCTCTGCGGGGGTGCCTTCAGCGGGGCCGGCACGGAACATGACAATGTAGCGGTTGTGATTGAGGTTGAGGCCTGAGACGCCGCTGCCATAGCCGTTGCCGATGTCTCCCCAGTTCCAGTAGTCGCTGTAGAGGCTGCCGGTGAAGAAACTGGTGTCTGCACGGATGCCGCCGGTGATGCGCAGGAGGCCGCGCTGTTTCAGCTCTGCCACCCAGGCTTTAAGATCGTCCATCTTGAGCATGGGGTCACCGCCGCCGATGATGACGAGATCGCCCTTGATCTCTCCATTCTGAATGGGAGCGGAGGCTTTGAGCCCGGTGGTGAAATGGAAGTCCGGGCCGAGGATCTCCAAAGCGGTGGCGGTGGTGAGGGTCTTGAGGCTGGAGGCGGGGATGAAGGCGGTGGTGGCGTTGTCATCGAGAATGACTTCGCCTTTGTCATTGAGGAGGCAGAAGCCGATGGCGGCGCCGGCGAGGGCGGGATTGGCGCGGGCTTCCTGGAGCAGTTTGGTGATGGGGTGCGGCTCTGGTTTTGCCGGAGGCTGTGGGACTGGGGGCTGGGGCTCGGGCGGAGTCTCGATCTTGATGGAAATCGGAGGGGTGACTGGGGGGGTGGTGGGCGCACCTGCCTCACGGCGGAGGATGAGCAGGGCCGCCAGGGCGGAGCCGAGGAGAAGAATGAGGAGGTTTTTCCACATGCGCAGGAGTGTAGCGTGTTTTCAGAAGTAGAATTCTGAAAAGAGCGACTTTCTGGGTGGCGGTGCCGCAGCTTGATGCTGGGTTCGCCAAGCTGCACCGCGGCGCTGACGTATGGTGACCCCTCAGCCTGATGGACTGGAGCGAACAGCAGATTATTGCCTCTAGAACGCCATGACCCACCTGCTGTGAGCAACGGGCCACTCGTGTCATGCGCCACTGTTCTTCAACGAGGGAGAGATGCGCGTGGGGCTTGCGGTTTGGTGAACGATGGGCAGTTTTGTGGCATGAAACCTGAGAAAGTGAAGTTCATGCTGATGGCGGCGGACATGAAGCGGGCTGTGAGCTTTTACCGGGATGTGATCGGGCTGGAGCCGCTGTTTGTGAGCGATTTTTGGACAGAGATGAGGTTTGGCGATGCGATCATCGCGCTGCATGGGGGGCATGATGGCTCGCGGAATCCGACGGGGCTGAGCTTTCAGTATGAGGATGTGCTGACGATGGCGGAGAAGATCGCGGGAGCGGGTGGCAAGATTTTGCAGTCGCCGCAGCAGCGGGAGGGGGAGCCGATTTTGCTGGGGGTGTACCGGGATGCGGAGGGGAACGAGGTGTTTATCACGCAGTACGTGGGGTGAATGAGGTGGGATGATGGAGTGGTGGAGTGCGGCTTGGGGAGGTTCGTTTTTGCCGCAGAGGGGCAAAGAGGCAGAGGTGGCAGAGGTGGCAGAGGTGGCAGAGGTGGCAGAGGGGAAGGTGGATTTGCCGGGGGCGCAGACTTCCACGCCTTGATGGGGGAATTTGGTGTTCGTGGCGTTGCATGGGACGGTGGGTGCGTATTATATCCGCCCCCTTCCCCATGCTGACTTCCTTCATTCCCACGCTCGATGCGCTGCCAGCGCGAAAAACGCCGCTGATGGAGAGGTTTGCAGCATTGCTGGAGCCGAAGGGGCCGGGGCAGATCGAGACGATGGCGAAGGAGTCGCGGATGATCACGCGGCGGAATTTTGGGCGGACGATGCGGCTGTTTGCGCCGCTGTATGTTTCCAATGAATGCGTGAACAACTGCAGCTACTGCGGATTTTCACGCGACAACAATTCCATTCTGCGGGTGACGCTGACGATCGACCAGGTGGTGGCTGAGGCGAGGCATCTGGTGGCGCAGGGATTTCGGAACATCCTGCTGGTGGCGGGGGAGCATCCGAAATTTGTGAGCGATGGGTACCTGGAGGAGTGCATCCGGGCGATCCGGGATTTTGTGCCGACGATTGGGATCGAGGTGGGGCCGATAGAGGCGCCGGAGTATGAGCGCATGGTGAAGGCGGGTGCGGAGGGCCTGGTGGTGTACCAGGAGACCTACGACCGCGAGATTTACAAGGACATGCACACGGCGGGGCCGAAGAAGGACTTCGACTGGCGGCTGGCGTGCCCGGAACGCGGGTATGCGGGTGGGTTTCGCCGCATAGGCATTGGGGCGCTGTTTGGCCTGAGTGACTGGCGGCTGGAGGCGCTGCGACTGGCGGCACATTTGGAGCATCTGTACAAGCACTGCTGGAAGTCGACATTCACGGTGGCGTTTCCGCGGCTGCGGCCTGCGGCGGGCGGTTTCAGCCCGATGACGGATTTCCCTGACTGGGCGCTGGTGCAGACGATCTGCGCCTACCGCATCATTTTCCCGGAAGTGGGGATCATCCTGAGCACGCGGGAGCCTGCACCGCTGCGGGATGCGCTGGCGCCTCTAGGCGTGACGGTGATGAGCGCGGGGAGTCATACGGAACCAGGCGGCTACACGGGCGCGGGGGCGGAAGACCTGCACCTGACGGTGAAGGGCAAGCGCGTGGAGGTGGCGGAGAAGGCGGAAACGAATCGTGCCGAAGGGCAGTTTGGGATCGCGGATCAGCGGTCACCGCAGAGTGTGGCGGAGATGCTGAGGAAGCAGGGGCTGGACCCGGTGTGGAAGGACTGGGATGCGTCGATTTTGGCTGCGTGAACCCCGAATTTTGATATGAAGATTACTTTGAACGGAGAGAAGCGTGAGTTGGCGGAGCCGCAGACGGTGAAGTCGCTGCTGGAGAGCATTGGGCTGGGTGGCAAGCCGGTGGTGGTGGAGCAGAATCAGGTGGCGCTGCTGCCGAGGGAGATCGAGGGGGCCGTGGTGAGCGAGGGGGATGTGATCGAGGTGGTGCAGATCACGGCGGGGGGGTAAGAGGAAATGACGAATCACGAAGCCGGAATGACGAATGTCGGAGGCTTTGAGGGGCTCGGGGCTTGAGGACGGAGCTGAGCACTCATACCACGCATAGCTGAAAACGGGTCTCATGGGTGAAAGTCAGCATTCCATGCGGCCAGTCAGCATTCTGGCGGAGTGGGATCGTCCTGATCCCACACGCTCCCGCGTCGCCCAGCGTCTTCGCACATCCACGAACACGCTGCAGGTGGGGGGATCAAGATGATCCCCCTCCGTCGGCTCGTGCCTCCGCCTTCAGACCCGTTTTCATCGCATTAGGGTATGAGATCGAGGACGATTTTGAGTTAGCGGGAGACGCTGGAGTAGCCGTTGCCGGTGGAGCAGAGGCGGAAGAGGTGGTTGCAGACTTCGTGGGCGGAGAGGATGCCGGTGCGGGGGAGTGAGTCGAAGTCGCCGATGAGGACAGGCCAGTCGGCACGGTCTTCGGGGATGCGACCGTGGGAGCCTTTGACGAGGGTGGCGTCGAGAGGGATGACATCCATGAGCATGCGCTGGCCGAGGGCTTTTTTGGCGAGCTTGGAGGCGACTTTGAGCTTGGGCCACTTGATGGCGGGATCGAGGAAGAGCTCGGCGGGGTCGTAGCCACATTTGCGATGGATGTCAACGCAGCGGGCGAAGTCGGGGGCTTTTTTGTCGTCCTGCCAGTAGTAGTAGGTGAACCAGCTTTTGGCGTCGGCGACGGCGATGAGGTCGCCGCTGCGTTCGTGGTTGAGGCCGACGAGGTGCTTTTCCATTTTGCCGAGGACCTGGGCGACGCCGGGGGTGGCCTCAAGGGTGGCGCGGACGGTGGCGAGGAGGCTGGGATCGTTGAGGTAGATGTGGGCGACCTGGTGGTCGGCGATGGCGAAGGCTTTGGAGCCGCCGAGGTCGAGGGTTTCGCGGCCGAGCTCGTCTTTGATGCTAAGCCAGCCTTTTTCGCGGAAGACGCGGTTGAGGTGAACGGGCTGCTCGACGTCTGTGATGCCGTATTCGGAGAGGAGTACGACCTTGATGTTGCGGGTCTCGTAGAAGCGGATGAGGTCGCCGACGACGTTGTCGATCTGGCGGAGGTCGGTGCGGATTTTCTCCATGTCGAGGCCGACGCGCTGGAGATTGTAGTCGAGGTGGGGGAGGTAAACGAGGGAGAGGCCGGGCCAGTGCTTTTCCTCGATCCATTTGGCGCTTTCGGCGATCCAGATGGAGGATTTGATGTCGGAGCCGGGGCCCCAGAAGTGGCGGAAGGGAAAGGGGCCGAGGTCTTTTTTGATGCGGTCCCGCAGCGGCATGGGCTGGGTGTGGATGTCGAAGACCTTGCGGCCATCGGCGGGATAAAGCGGGCGCGGGGTGATGGCGAAGTCCGCGGTGGAGTACATGTTGAACCACCAGAAGAGCTTGGCGCAGGTGAACTGGGGATCGACGCGGCGGAGGGCCTCCCAGAGTTTTTCGCCGTGCATGAGCTGCTCGGGCTGCTTCCAGAAGCGGTGCTCGGCGTAGTCGCGGTCATACCAGCCGTTGGCGACGACGCCGTGGTCACGGGCGAGACGGCCGGTGAGATAGGTGGCCTGAGCGGTGCAGGTGACGGCGGGGAGGACGGGCTCGATAAGGGCGGAGCGGTTGCGCTCGACGAACGCACGGATGGCCGGAGTGTGCTCGCCGATGAGGCGGCTGGTGAGTCCGACGACGTTCAGAATGGCGGTGCGCTGCATGGAGGAAGTTCGCTGTTCTCGGTTTTTAGTTCCCTGTTGTTAGCATGGGAAGCGTGAACTGCGAACGGAGAACCAGCAACCTTCAGTAAAGCATGGCAGCGATGACGTAGGCGATCTTGCAGATGAAGTGCAGTGCCTGATCCTGAACGAAGGTGGTCTTGTTTTCGCATTTGGCGAAATCGATGAGCCAGTGCAGGACGAACTCAATGAGGCCGAGATAGAAACAGCCGGTGATGGCCCAGACGGCTGCTGCGTGGATGAGGCAGTGGGCCGTCATGCACCAAGGCCAGATGACCAAGGGGCGGGAGGGGTCCTGCAGCTTGTAGAGCAGGTGACGATTTTTGCAGGTGGAGAGGAACTCGCCCTGCAAGGGGTAATCCATCAGCGCATGGCCGGCGAAGAGAAGAAAAATGACCTGGATGGCTTCCAGCGTGGTATGCGGAGGGAATGGCAGCAGGCCAGACATGCCGGAGTTTTCCATCGTGAGCGAAGGGCTGCAATGCACGATTCATAAATCATGCGCAAAACAGCCCTGCTCACTGTGATGCATCAGGCGCTGTAGAAGGCGGCGATCTTCTCGTTCACCGCACGGAGACGGTGGGAGATGGTGCGGCCGACACCGATGAGGAGCCAGGCGGCAGCGCGAGGGTACTCATTGATGTAGCTTTCGAGAGTCTCACCATCGATGCGCCAGACCTGGGAGAACTCGACTGCGGTGACGCTGGCGCTGGCGACGTTGGGGTCGAGAAGGTTGATTTCTCCGATGGTTTCGCCCTTCTGGATCGAGCCAAGGAGGACCTTGTGGCCCCCACGCATGGCGGTGGCATGGAACTTGCCGGAGACGACAAAGAAGAGGCTGTTTTGCTGCTGCCCTTCCTCAATCAAATGCTGACCTGGCTGAACCGGAAGAAATTCACCGTAGCCGCTGAGAATGTCGCGATCTTCGTCGCCCAGAGGTTCGAGAATGCCTTGGGCAGGGAGTTTGGGGGACGAGAGTGAGCTCATGGGAGTGAGTTAAGATTAATTAAGCAGTCTTTTTTAAGCGGAGAAGCCTGGAATGGCAAGCACGACGAGCAACAAGCTGCCGAATCCGCCTTATTGTGTGTAGAAATCGTCACATCCGGGTCAACAACGGCTGACTTCCGGCATTTTCACCGCCCGTGGTCGTTCAGATTTGCGAAGGATGTACATCCTAAATTTTGCTGGATTTCCAAGGGCATCGGTTCAAAATCGACCCCTCACTTCAACCAGCCACCCCGACCCCATCCATGTCCGACTCTACCTCCTCCAAATGCTGCGGCAGCCTTAGTTATGATTTCGCCCATGTCCTGCTCCGCCTTTGGGTCGGCATGCGCCTTTTCATGGCAGGCCTCGACAAGTTCCGCTGGGGCAACGGACCGACTGTGAGCTTTGGCCTGGACAACTACGCGAAGAAGACCGGCCCGCTGGCCAAGCTGATGACGGACAACAGCTTCATGCCGCAGTGGGCCTGTGACGCCTTTGCGGCGACGATCGGCTACATCCTGATCCCAGTGGGCATCTGGGTCGCGGTCGGCATCTTCACGGAGTTTGGCCTGCTGGCAGCCGGCCTGGTGTTCCTTTCCCTGGGCCTGGGCCTGGCGGCACTGCCGGACGACACGGAAGTGGTCAGCAACATCGGTCTTTCCATTCTGATCGTGGCCGCTGCGCTGGTGACCTCGAAGGCGAAAACCTTCTCGATCGACGGCCTCCTTTCCCGCAAGAAGGCATAAATCCACGACTTAGCGTCGTCATTGGCAGTGAACCCACGCGCCTGAACGCACCTATGAATTCCCAGCCCCTTCCCTCCTCTCCAGCGCCGCTGTCCCGCTTCATGGACCGCCGCGGCTTCCTCCGCACCAGTGCTCTGACGAGCAGTGGCATCTATCTCGCGACCAGCAAGGGCGCGATCGCCCAGCAGACTGAAAAAGGCCGTACGATCAAGTGCGCGCTGGTCGGCTGCGGCGCCCAAGGCAACGCCCTGCGCGTGGCCTCCAAAGACGTGCCGGGCATCCAGTGGGTGGCCATGTGCGACATCTGGAAGTTTTCCATCGCGAAGACGCGGGGCGGCTTTCTGGGTGAGAACAAGCACCAGGTCGATGGCGAGATCAAAATCTACGAAGACATCAACGAGATGCTCGACAAGGAGCCGTCGATTGAGGCGGTCTTCATCGCGACACCGGATTTCATGCATGCGCCTTATTCACGCCTGTGCCTTGAGAGGGGCAAGAACGTGTACTGCGAGAAGATGATGAGCAACACGATCGAAGGAGCACGCGACATGGTGCGCGCCGGCAAGGCGAACCCCGGGATCTTCCAGATCGGACATCAGCGCCACTCGAATCCGCGCTACCTGAACCTGCGCGACAACATCATCAAGCCAGGCAAGATGCTGGGCCGGATCACGCATGCGTATGCGCAGTGGAACCGAGGGGTTTCCGGCAGCGCGCCGCAAGGTGCGGTGAAAGGCTATGACATCCCGCAGGATGTGCTGACGAAGCACGGGTATGGAAGCATCGAGGAATTCCGCAACTGGCGCTTTTTTGCGAAGTACGGCGGCGGCCCGCTCTCCGACCTGGGAGCGCACCAGATTGACATGTTCAACTGGATGTATGAGTCCACACCGGTCTCGGTGATCGCCTCCGGCGGCGTGGATTACTTCGACGGCAGCGATGGGCGTCCGAAATTCGAACTGCCGGACAACATGATGTGCATCTACGAATTCAAGACGCCATCCGGAGCGCTCCGCGCCTACTACCAGGTGCTGACGACCACGGGGTCCCAGGGTGCGTATGAAAAGCACATGGGAACCGGCGGCACGGCGATCATCTCCGAACTCGACACCAACGGGAACCAGCTCTACGCCGAGCCTGGCCAGGACTGGGAAGCCTACGCCCTGGGTGAGAACGCGCCGATCATGAAGGCTGCGGACAAGGCCAAGAACAAGTTCTGGGAACATCCCCGTGACTGGGAAAAGCCCAAGCCCCCGTCCTACGGTGCGGTGAGCGTGGCTGACGTGCGTGAGAGCAAGGCACTCTCCCAGTGGGAGATGGCCGTGAAACTGAAGGTGAAGCCGCACACGCCACACGTTCAGAACTTCATTGAAGCGGTGCAGATGAAGAACCCGGCGCACCTGACGTGCAACGTGGAAGCAGCCTTCAAGTCCTGCGTGACCGTGCTGAAGGCCTACGAGGCGAAAGACCTCGGGGCCAAATACATCTTCAAGCCCGAAGACTTTCAGGCCTAAGACGGCGCAAACCATACAACAAGCCATCAACAACCACCGATTCCCCATGAAAAACACCCTCCACATCCTCACGGGCCTTGCGCTCGTCCTCAACCTTGCCTCCTGCGGCAAGAAAGAAGAAACGAAGGCCGAAACAGCAGCCGCAGCGGCGCCCGCTGCTCCTGCCGGTGATCTTGAAGAGATCAAACTTGAGTTCCCCAAGCCCATGTTCATCGGCACGCCGGTGCCTGCTGAGCTGCCAAACCTCGAGAAGGCAGACCCCAGCAAGGTGATCAAGTCCATCATGGTCCCGAAAGGCACCACGAACCTGGCCAAAGGCAAGCCCGTCACCAGCTCTGACAGTGCGCCGATCATCGGCGAACTCAGCCTCGTGACCGACGGTGATGCCGACGGCGCCGACGGTTCCTTCGTGGAACTGATGCCCGGCAAGCAGTGGGTGCAGATCGACCTCGGAGCCGAGGCCAACATCTACAAGATCGCGATGTGGCACTACCACAAGCAGGCTCAGGCCTACATCGACGTGGAAGTGCAGGTGTCCGACGATCCTGAGTT
The DNA here is from genome assembly GCF_055388355.1 of Prosthecobacter fluviatilis. Classification (NCBI taxonomy): domain Bacteria; kingdom Pseudomonadati; phylum Verrucomicrobiota; class Verrucomicrobiia; order Verrucomicrobiales; family Verrucomicrobiaceae; genus Prosthecobacter; species Prosthecobacter fluviatilis. Next base: position 5,500,397 of record NZ_AP043782.1, on the reverse strand, counting down.
CAAGAACGGCGTGACCACGCTGTGGAACTCCGACCATGACGACTCCTCCGGCATGGGCAAGGGCAGCGACCCAGCCTACGTGGAAACCAACCACGGCCGCGTGGTGGACGCCAAGGGCATCAAGGCCCGCTATGTGCGCCTGTGGAGCAATGGCAACACCAGCAACGACATGAACCACTACTGTGAAGTTCAGGTCTATGGCACGCCTGCCAAGTAAGGCAGACTGAGCTGCTGACCCAATCACGCCGCCGTGCAGGCATACTGCACGGCGGTTTTTTTATGCCGATAAAGCTGCCAGCGGTTGCATGGCAGCCATGCGCAGGATGGGAGCGAGAGCCCGTGCATCCATCGGCGTTACGCAAACATCGGGACATGCGAAGCCCCTCGTGGTCGGACGGCTTGGCGGAGGGAGTGGAGGGCGGTGGGAAACGCGCTCGACGCCAAACACGGCCGACTTACGGACTGAGAGCCAGCCGCGCTTCTGTTTGAGACAACATCTCTGCTGTGTCTGGCACGCAGACCTGTTTTCAACGGATCATGGCATGAGACCAGACTACCCGGCAACGACCTTGCCAGCTTTGGCCTGAGCGGCCTGCCACTCCTGGTAACGCTCCAGTTCACGCTCCACGAGTTTGAGGCAAAAGGCCACGATGGTGGCGTCGTCGAGATAGCCAACGCCGACGATGAAGTCCGGAATGACGTCGGCAGGATTGAGAACGTAGAGCAGTGCCAGCGAAACCGCGCTGATGGCCCAGTAAGGGATTTCGCGATAAGCTCCGGTCCAATAATCTTTGACCATGCTGAGCATGACCTTGGCGTGACCGAACACCTTTTTGAGCCGGGGGAGCTTGTGTTCAATTTCCTGTGCGCGCTGATTGACCTTGGCAATGTCCAGGTCGTGGTCGCCATTTGAGGGAGTGCTCATAGGTAAAAGTAACCAAAGGCAGCCGTGAAGTCCAGCAGGCAGCCGGAACGTGCTGATGTGGAGATTCTGCCACATCGCCGCCATTGACTTCAGCAGCACGGGCCGAATCATCGCGTGTCATGCCAAACAAAGACACACCGACAGCGGCGAGCGAGGAGAACCTGCTTTTGTGCGAGGAACTGATTGAATGCGGACGGGACTTCCACCGCCGAGGCTGGTCACTGGGCACGAGCAGCAATTACAGCGTGGTGACGGAGCGTGAGCCGCTGACGCTGCTGATGACGGGCAGCGGCTTTGACAAAGGACGCCTGCGGCCAGAGCAGTTTGTGACGGTGGATGAAAAGGCACGAGCCTTGAAGCCTGACGGGCTGAAGCCCTCCTCCGAAGCGCTGCTGCATACCGTGCTGGCCAAGCATGGCGCGGGGGCCGTGCTGCACACGCATTCCGTAGCCGCCACCGTGCTGAGCGAGCATTTTCTGAAGGACGGAGGAGTGCGCCTCTCCGGCTATGAAATGCTGAAAGGTCTCTCGGGAATCAGCACGCATGAGTCGGAAGCGTGGATAGAGATTTACCCCAACACGCAGGAGATTGCCTCGCTGGCGACGGTGATAAGCCTGCGCCTGAACGACGCCGCGCGACCGCTGCGGCACGGATTTCTGATGGCGGGGCACGGGCTGTACACGTGGGGCCGAAACATCGCGGAGGCACGCCGGCAGGTGGAGGTGCTGGAGTTTCTACTCGAAGTCGTCACGCAGAAACGTTTGCTCTTCGGCTCGTTTTGAGCGGCAGTCCGGCCATGGCCTACATCCGCATCCCGTCGAGCACACGCGTCATCGCCGACGTGCCGAACATCTGCAGCTTTCTCCAGCCCCATGGCATTCATTACGACCGATGGCAGGTGGCGGGAAGGACCGGCCGGGATGCCTCCGAGGAGGAAATATTGGAGGCCTACGCCCCTGAGGTGGAGGCGCTGAAGGAGAGGGGCGGCTACATCACCGCTGATGTGGTGAACGTGACGCCTGATGTGCCGAACCTGCAGGAAATGCTGAACCGATTCAACCAGGAGCACCGCCATGCGGAGGATGAGGTGCGCTTCATCCTCAAGGGACGCGGCATCTTTTACATCCATCCGGAAAACGGAGATCCGGTCTTTTCCATCGAGGTCGAGGAAGGAGATCTGATCAATGTGCCCGCCGGGATGAAGCACTGGTTTGACCTGTGCGCGGACCGCACGATCCGGGCGATCCGGCTTTTCCGGGAAAAGGCCGGCTGGACACCGCTGTACACGGGCGATGCCATCGCGAGCGGCTATCAGCCGCTGTGCTTTGGGCCGAACTACCTCGTGAGCAAAGGCATCCGGATCGAGCAAGGAGCCTCCATCGCGGCATGATCCGATTTGGAGGCAACCTTGTCCTGCTGGACATCGAAGGCACTGTCTCGCCGCTGGCCTTTGTGCATGATGTGATGTTTCCGTATGCGCGGAAGCATGCAGGGGCCCACATCGAGAGGCATTGGGGGGCGGAGGTGATCTCGCAGCTGGCCCGAGATGCAGGCACTGAGGCATTTGCGACTGCGACGGAAGCCGAGGCGGCTGTGCACGAGCTGATGGACGCGGACGCAAAAGTGACGGGGCTGAAGCAGCTGCAGGGCATGATCTGGGAGGAGGGCTTTCGACAAGGGGAGCTGCGCAGCCGGATCTTTGAAGACGTGCCGGCTGCACTGGCGCGCTGGCGCCGCGAGGGGCTGGGCATACGCATCTACTCCTCCGGCAGTGTGCACGCGCAGAGGCTTTTCTTTGCACACACGGAGCACGGAGATCTGACGACGCACCTCTCAGGCTACCATGACACCACGACGGGCCCCAAACGCGAAGCGGCCAGCTACGCGGCGATCGCGGCGGACTGCGGGCTGAGGCCAGAGCAGATTCTCTTCGTCAGTGATCTCGCGGAGGAATTGAACGCGGCACGAAATGCGGGCATGGTCACGGCGCTGGCGGTCCGGCCTGGAAACAAACCGACACCGCCGCATGAGCACCCCAGCATCCACCATTTTTCTGAAATTGCCCTCGCATGAACATTCACGGAAAGCCGCACCGATCCATCGAAGCCGAGCACGCCACGCGCACCGCGAGGATCATTGACCAGACTTTGCTGCCGCACCTGGTGGAGTGGCGCGAGCTGCAGACGATGGAAGATGCTGCGGAGGCCATCCGGGTGATGCGGGTGCGGGGAGCGCCGCTGATCGGGGCGACGGCTGCGTTTGGCCTGTATTTTGCGCTGCGTGATGATGCCACTGACGGGGCGCTGCAAAAGGCGTATGATGTGCTGCATGCCACGCGGCCGACAGCGATCAACCTGCGCTGGGCGCTGGACCGTGTGAAGCGTGCGGTGGCTGGACGGAATGTGGGAGAAAGAGCCGAGGCCGCCTGGCAGGAAGCGCTAGCGATCTGCGAAGCGGATGTGGTGACGAATCATGCGATCGGCAGGCACGGGCTGGAACTGTTCCGGGCCATCCATGAAAAGAAGGGGGATGCGGCTGCGACGCTCAATGTGATGACGCACTGCAACGCCGGCTGGCTGGCGACGGTGGACTGGGGCACGGCCATCTCTCCGATCTACCAGGCGCATGATGCGGGGATGAAGGTACATGTGTGGGTGAGCGAGACGCGGCCGCGCGGCCAGGGGGCGTCGCTGACGGCGTTTGAGCTCAAGGAGCATGGCGTGCCGCACACACTGATCGTGGACAACAATGCGGGGCACCTGCTGCAGCGCGGGCTGGTGGATGTGGTGATCGTGGGCACGGACCGGGTGACGGCGCATGGGGATGTGGCGAACAAGATCGGGACTTATCTGAAGGCGCTGGCGGCGAGGGCGCATGGGGTGCCCTTTTATGTGGCAACGCCGGTCAGCACGATAGACTGGACGATCACGGACGGGATCCGTGACATCCCGATCGAGCAGCGCAGTGCGCGTGAGGTGACGCACATGCCCGGAGTGAATGCCGCCGGGGGGCGGGAGGAGGTGCTGATCACCCCCGAGGGCACGCAGGCGCGCAATGACGGCTTTGATGTGACGCCGGGGGAACTCGTCACTGCGCTGGTGACCGAGCATGGGGTGTTTCCGGCCACGGCCAGGGCCTTGCAAGAACTGCAAGCCGCGCTGCAAGCAAGCTCCGCACCAGATATCTTTTAATATTTTTCAGCGGTATTGGGTGCCTGTCTTGTCTGTGTGTGGCGTCACTTTCAACAAGACCCATGAAACGCTTCATCACTGCAACCCTGACAGGATGCGCGCTGCTAGCCGGAGCACCGCAATTACGAGCCCAACAACCTGCCGCGCCGGCGCGTGCGATCATCGTCTTTGACGCCTCGGGCAGCATGTATGGGCAGGTGCCCGGAGGGGTGAAGATCGACATCGCCAAGAAAGTGGTGAGTGACATTGTGGGCTCCGTTGATCCGAAAATGGAACTGGGGCTGATGGCCTACGGACACCGCAAGAAGGGCGACTGCGAGGACATCGAGCTGCTGGTGCCACCGCAGCCGGGCAGCGCGGGAGCGATCCTGAAGGCGGTGGCTGCACTGGAGCCGAAAGGCAAGACGCCACTGACGGCGGCGGTGATCCAGGCGGCGAAGTATTTGAAATTTGAAGAGTCGCGGGCGTCTGTAATTCTCGTGAGCGATGGGGTGGAAACCTGCGACAAAGACCCCTGCCTGGCGGCGGAGGATCTGGAGCGACTGGGGATCGATTTCACGTGCCATGTGATCGGCTTCGACCTCAAGCCAGGGGAGTCTTCCGGTCTGGAGTGTCTGGCGAAGAAGACGGGGGGCATGTACCTCGGAGCGAAAGACGCGGCGACGCTGAAAACCTCCCTCGAAGCGGCGATGAAGCAGGTGGCAAAGCCGATGCCGACGCTAGTGGTCGAAGCCAGGAAGTCTTCCGGGGGGGCGATACTCGAAGGCGTGAGCTTCCAGGTCTTTGCGGAGGGCGGTGGGGAAAGTGCGATCGCCACAGGCAGCGGGGGGCACTGGAGCACGGAGCTGCCGAAGGCGGGCAAGTACACGCTGAGCGCCAAGTTTAACGGCAAGTCGATGGAGATGGATGTGGTGCTGAAGGAAGGTGAGACGGTGACGAAAGAGGTCGTGTTTGCCGAGACGGGGCTCAAAGCCGAGGCCTATGACAAGGAGGGCGGAACCGCCTTTGAAAGGGAGGTGAGCTGGGACCTGCTGGGGCCAGCGGACAACGAGGGCAACCGAGCGAAGGTGTCCTTCAGCTATGAGGCAAAACCGTTTCTGCAGGTGGCACCGGGCACGTACCTGCTGATGGCCACGAGAGGCAATGCGAGCGCGAGCATGGAGGTCACGGTGAAGGAGGGAACGCCGCAACTGGTGAAGCTGATCCTGGGCAGCGGGAATCTGAAGCTGAGCGCGGTCAGCGCCGAAGGCCAGCCGCCGATTGCCAAGGATGTGGCGTGGGATTTTTTCTCGCCGCCTGATGCGGAGGGCCAACGCAAGAAACTGGGCTACAGCTATGAGGCGCAGCCGAAGATGACGCTGCCTTCAGGCCCCTGCCTCGTCGTGGCCACGTATGGCAGCGCCAAGGGGCAGAGAGAGGTGGAGGTGAAAGCGGGAGAGACGCAGGACATCGTGATTCTGCTGGGAAGCGGCAAGCTGAAGCTGGCGGTGGTCATGGAGGAGGGGGGAACGCCTGTGGCAAAGGATGTGGCCTGGGACATCCTGGGTGAGGCAGACGCCGAGGGCCACCGCCCCAAGGTGGCGTACAGCTATGAGGCGCAACCCACGATTTCAGTGCCAGCGGGGAAGTACCTGGTCGAAGTGGCGTATGGCAATGCGAAGGGCAAGGCCATGGTGGAGGTCAAAGCTGGAGCGACTACGGAGCAAGTCGTCTCACTGGGAGCTGGCAAGCTCAAGCTCACGGCGCGCGCTTCGGAGGGAGGGGAACCACTTTCCAAAGACCTCTTCTGGGAAGTGCTGGGGGCTGCGGATGCGGAGGGCAACCGCCCCACTGCGGGCTACAGCTATGATGGGCAGCCGACTTTCAGCCTGCCTGCGGGGAAGTACCTGCTACAGATCACCTGGGGGGCAGCCAAGACGAAGCAAGAGATCGAAGTCGCGGCGGGCAAGCTCACGGAAGTACCCGTCGTGATCAACTCCGGGAGCCTGATGGCCACAGCCCTGATGACGGAGGGGGCGGATCCGGCCCCGGACGGGATGACCTGGAACGTGCTGGGTGAGGCGAATGCCGAGGGAGAGCGCCCAACGGCTGCTTACAGCTATGATGCGCAGCCGAAATTTCACCTGAAGGCCGGGAAGTACACCCTGGTGGTGACAAGGGGTGCGGCAACCGCCAAGGCGGACATCGAGATCCAAGCGGGCAAAACCATGACACAGGCTCTGAATCTGAACGCAGGAAGCCTGAAGCTGAGCTCTGCCACTACCGGCACCTGGGAGGTGTTTGGAGGCACGGACGCCGAGGGCAACCGCAAAAAGATCACCTACTCCTACGATGCGAACACGAAGCTGTTCATCCCAGCGGGCAAGGTGCTGGTGGTGCGGAGCGAAGGCGACAAAAAGGCCGAGCAGGAAGTGGAGATCAAAGCCAACACGCTCAGCGAACTGAAGCTCGATGCTAAGTAGTCACCTTATCCCATTCTGATCCTCAATACAGGTTGTAAAAGACCTGACATCACAGACGCTCAAAAACCAAACCTATGAAACTGACCCCACTGATTATGATCGGGCTGCTCGCGAGCGGCATCACCTCATGCAACAAGACTCCAGAAGCCTCCAAAGCTGCGGAAGACACCAAGAAGGCGTCTGAAGCGGTCAAAGAGGCCGTCAAATCCAACGCCGACGCTGCAGCCAAGGAACTGGAAGCCGCCAAAGAAGCTGCGGAGAAAAAGGCTGCTGAAATGAAGGCTGCCGCTGAAAAGGAAGCCGCCGCCCTCAAGGAAGCCGCAGAGAAGAAAGCTGCTGAAGCAGCGAAAGCCGTGGAAGAAGCCGCCAAAAAGGCCAAGGAAGCACTGACCCCAGCACCAGCGGCACCCGCAGTGCCGAAATGACATTCACTTTGCTGTGACAAACGCGAGAGCGTCAGGAGGGTCTCTCCTGACGCTCTTTTGCTGATGTGAAGGAGTGCGGCACCCGGCTGCGGGTTGTTTTCAAAGAACCGGCCTATACTGACTGGGGCACTTCAAAGCCCGAGCGATACTCACGCGTGAGCAGTGCCAAGGCCTCGGGGGTGGCGGTGTCGCCAATGAAGGTTTCTTTGGCGGAGTCGATCTCGAGCATGGGGCCCATCTTGATGTCGAGCTTGGAGGCATCGAGCTCATTTTTGATGAGGTGCTGGTGGAAATCGGCGATGACGTCGTTCCAGGGCTGGAAGTCTTTCACGGCGGCCTCGGCCTGTTCGCGATTGTACTTTTGGCCGAGGCGGAAGGAGTTGTTGGCAAGATGGCACCAGGCGCTGGAGAAGTGGATCTTTTCGACCTCGCCTTTCAGGTCCTCGGATTTGCGGCTGCGGATGGCGTCGATGAAATTGGCGGCGTGGGTTTTGCCGCCATCGCCTTTGAAGATGTGGAGTTTTTTGCCTTCGGAATCAAAGGCGGTGCCGCCGCCGCGGCTGCCGGTGTAGTAGCCGCCTTCGCACTCGATGATGAGGAAGGCGCCGGTGCGGCGACGCAGATAGACGTCGGGGGCTTTGATGCCTTTTTGGCGTGGGAGGTTGTGAAAGTCGATGATGACCGGGATGCTGCCGGTATCCATGTAGGCAAAGTGGGTGTTGGGTGTTTCGCCAGCATCGTCCCAGGCGAAGCGGCCGCCGCCAGCGATGACGCGCTTGGGCAGGGCGACTTTGTCGCGGAAGACGACGTTGCGAAGGTCATCGAGGATGTGGGGGCCCCAGTTGCCCATTTCGCCGTTGCCGGTGTTCCAGTCCCAGTGCCAGTCGTAGTGGAATTTTTCGCGGTAGATGGGCTCGTCTTTGGCAGGGCCAAGCCAGAGGTCGTAGTCCACGGTGGCGGGAGGTGTGAGGGGCTCGGTGCGTTTGCCGATGGAGGCGCGCATGCTGTAGTGATTGCAACGGACGTATTTGATTTTGCCCATGCTGCCGGCGTCGAGGAAGGCTTTGATTTCGTCCTGGAGGGGATCGCTGCGCTGCTGGGTGCCGCCCTGGACGATGCGGTTGTACTTGCGGGCAGCTTCGACGAGCTTGCGGCCTTCCCAGATGTTGTGAGAGACTGGCTTTTCCACGTAAACGTCCTTGCCGGACTGCATGGCCCAGATGGAGGCCAGCACGTGCCAGTGATTGCCGGTGGAGACGACGACGGCGTCGATGCTCTTGTCTTCCATGACCTTGCGGAGGTCCTGGGTGGTCTTGGCGTTGGGGAAAACCTTTTTGGCTTTGTCCAAGGCGGCGGTATCGGGATCGCAGAGGTAGGCGATTTCTACGCCGGGGACTTTGGCCATGCGGCCCGCGTTGCCGAGGCCCTGACCGCCCAGGCCGATGGAGGCGATGCGGATGGTCTCATTGGCACCGAGCACGCGGCTGGCGGACAAAGCGCTAAAGGCGAGGGCGGACTGGGTGATGAAGGAGCGACGTGAGGTCATGCGAGGTTGGTTGATGTGATCGATTTTTGTCAGAACGAAGGGCTGACTGCAACTCCTTCGAGAAATACCAATTCTAGACGGACACAAAAAAAGAGGCCGCTTTGCAGCGGCCTCTTCGTGGGGGGGAATGTTGAAGACAGATGAGGCTTAGCCCACGTCAGCAGCAGGAGCGGCGCCTTCGGCTTCAGCCTTGGCGGCGGCGTCCTTTTCCTTCATGGCGGCCTTGCGGCTCATCTTGATACGGCCCTTGTCGTCGATGCCAATGCACTTGGCGGAGACGATGTCGCCGGTCTTGACGACGTCTTCGGTCTTGTTGACGCGGAAGTCGGCGAGTTCGCTGATGTGGATGAGGCCGTCCTTCTTGCCGCCGAGGTTCATGAAGGCACCGAAGTTTGTGGTGCTGACGACGCGACCTGTGTAGATCTTGCCGACTTCGATTTCCTGGGAGGTGCCGCTGATCATTTCGACCGCGCGCTCGATGCCTTCCTTGCGGCTGGCATAGACGTAAACGGTGCCGTCGTCTTCGATGCTGATCTCAGCGCCGGACTCGGCCTGGATGGCCTTGATGTTCTTGCCGCCAGGGCCGATGAGCTCACCGATCTTGTCGGGGTTGATCTTGATGATCTCGATGCGCGGGGCGTATGGGCTGAGAGGCTTCACTTCAGCGATGGCCTGGGCCATGGCTGCGAGAACCTGGGTGCGGCCTTCCTTGGCCTTGACGATGGCTTCCTCAAGGATGCTGAGAGGGATGCCGGGGAGCTTGAGGTCAAGCTGGTAGCCGGTGACGCCTTCGGAGGTACCGCAAAGCTTGAAGTCCATGTCGCCGAAGTGGTCTTCGCTACCGATGATGTCGAGCATCGTGAGGTAGCGCTTCATGTTGTCGCCTTCGAACTCGGTGACGAGGCCGACGCTGATACCGCCGACGGGGCGCTTGAGAGGCACGCCTGCATCGAGGAGGGCCATGACGCCGGAGCAGACGGAGGCCATGGAGGTGGAGCCGTTGGACTCCATGACTTCGCTGCTGACGCGGATGGCGTAGGGGAAGGTTTCCTTGGCTGGGATCACGGGCTCGATGGAGCGCTCTGCGAGGGCGCCGTGGCCGATTTCGCGACGGTTCTGACCACCGAAGCGGCCGGTCTCACCGACGGAGAACGGAGGGAAGTTGTAATGAAGGATGAAGCGCTTGGAGTCCGGGCCACCTGCATAGGTGTCCATTTCCTGGGCTTCGTCAGCAGGAGCGAGGGTGGCGATGGAGAGAGCCATCGTTTCGCCACGGGTGAAGCTGGCGGAGCCGTGGGTGCGGGGAAGCACGGAGGCTTCGCCGGAAAGCGGGCGGAGCTGGTCGATGCCGCGGCCGTCGCAACGGTTCTTCTTGTCGAGGATGGAGATGCGGAAGGCTTTCTTCTGGAGGTAGTCGAAGGCCTGGCTGATTTCGAAGCCGGTGGCTTCGGGGAACTTGGCCTTGATGGCGGCCTCGACTTCGTCCTTGAGCGCGCCGACGGCCTTGCCGCGGGCGACTTTGGAGGGGGTGTAGAGAGCGCTTTCGATGCGGTCGCCAGCGACGGCGTAGGCGATTTCGAGGAGCTCGTCCTTCACCAGCATGAGGGGAACTTCGCGCTTGGTCTTGCCAGCAAGGCGGGTGAGTTCTTCCTGAGCGGCGACGATCTTGGTGACTTCAGCCTGGGCGAAGTGGAGGGCTTTGACGAACTCGGCCTCGGGCAGTTCGTTGGCGGCACCTTCGATCATGATGACGTCGGTCTTGTTGCCGACGTAAACGAGGTCGAGGTCGCTGTCGAGGCGCTGGCTCTGGGTAGGATTGATGACGAAGTCGCCATTGATGCGGCCGATACGGACGGCACCGACGGGGCCTGCGAAGGGGATGTCCGACACGCAAAGAGCGGCGGAGGCACCGTTCATGGCGCAGATGTCCGGATCGTTTTCGCCGTCAGCGCTGAGGAGGATGGCGACGACCTGGGTGTCGTAGTAGTAGCCTTTCGGGAAGAGCGGACGCAGAGGGCGGTCCGTCATACGGCAGGTGAGGATTTCCTTTTCCGTGGGGCGGCCTTCGCGCTTGAAATAGCCACCAGGGAAGCGGCCTGCTGCGGAGGCTTTTTCCTTGTACTCAACGGAGAGGGGGAAGAAGTCCTGGCCGTCCTTCACTTTCGTGGCGGAGACAGCGGTGACGAGGACGATGGTGTCGCCGAGGCGCACGGTGACGGCACCGTCAGCGAGCTTGGCAAACTTTCCGGTTTCGATTTCGAGGGTTCCAGCACCGAGCTGGATTTTTTGTGTATGGATGGCCATAATTTGGCTTGTGTTGTTTGTTTGGTTTGGGTGAAAGGCAGGAGCCGGGCTTCAGCCCGGCAGCGATGCACGAGCGTGCATCATGCAGCATGAAAACGTCGGCATTTGCCGACATGCGTGTAGATAGCCTGAAAACAGAAAAAGGGGCGATGCACGTGGCATCACCCCTTGGGAAGTTCTGTTTAGCGGCGGAGACCGAGGCTCTTGAGGAGCTTCTGGTAGCGCTCGTTAGCGGTCAGCTTGAGGTAGTCAAGCAGCTTGCGACGACGTGCGACCATCTGGAGAAGGCCACGACGTGTGGAATGATCTTTCTCATGCGCAGCGAGGTGCTGCGTAAGAGCGTTGATTCGCTTCGTCAGGAGAGCCACCTGGACGTCGGCGCTGCCGGTGTCTTTTTCGTGGATCTTGAAGGAGGTGGAATCGATGGTGGTTGCTTCGCTCATGGTTCGTTTGAATGGCCGGACAACTTGTCAGGCGGTGTGAAATTCTGGGATGTGGGGCCGAGAAGGAATCATAGATGCTCTTTTTGGCAAGAGAGAATTTGGGGGAAGTTTGATGGGGAGTTTACTGTTGTTTACAGTGGTTGACGGTTGTTGACAGTGGTTTTGCGGGACCAGAAGACTGGAGACGGAGGGCTGTCTGCTGATTTGAAATTTCATAATTTGGGGCGGGGACTTGCCAGGGGGGGGATTTGGATGCAGTTAAGCCCCCCTTCCCTACCTATATGTCACGTACGTACAAACTCGCAGTCCTCCCCGGAGATGGCATCGGCCCTGAAGTCATGGCCGAGGCGCTTAAAGTCCTTGATGCCGTCGCCGCCCGTTCCGGTCTTTCCTTTGAATACAACCACCAGCTTGTGGGTGGTGCGGCGATCGATGCGGTGGGCAAGGCCCTGCCAGCGGAAACGGTGGCCGCCTGTGAGGCGAGTGATGCCATCCTGTTTGGATCCGTAGGAGGCCCGAAGTGGGAGAAACTGCCCCCGAATGAGCAGCCTGAGCGAGGCGCACTGCTGCCGCTGCGCAAGCATTTTGGCCTGTTTGCCAATCTGCGCCCGGGGATCTGCTACCCTGCCCTGACGTCATCCTCGCCGATCCGTCCGGACCTGGTGGAAGGCGGATTTGATGTGCTGTGCGTCCGTGAGCTGACGGGCGGCATGTATTTCGGCCAGCCGAAGAGCCGCACGACGCTGCCAGATGGCGACATCGAGGTGATCGACACGATGGTCTATAAGAAGAGCGAGATCGTGCGCATCGCCCATGTGGCATTCAAGGCCGCCCAACTGCGCCGCAAGCATGTGACGAGCGTGGACAAGGCGAATGTGCTGACGAATTCCGTGCTGTGGCGTGAGACAATGGTGGAAGTGGCGAAGGAGTACCCCGACGTGACACTGGCGCACCTGTATGTGGACAATGCGGCGATGCAGCTGATCAAGGCACCGCGCAGCTTTGACGTGCTGGTGACGGAAAACCTTTTTGGCGACATCCTAAGCGACGAGATGGCGATGATCGCGGGCTCGCTGGGGATGCTGGCGAGCGCAAGCCTTGGCAAGCCGAAGGGCGACGGGCTGTATTTCGGCCTGTTCGAGCCTTCCGGTGGCACCGCCCCGGACATCGCGGGCATGGGGATCGCGAATCCGATCGCGCAGATTCTGTCTGTGGCGCTGCTGCTGCGCTTCTCGCTGGGCCTGGAAAAAGAAGCGGCAAGCATCGAGTCGGCGGTGAAGAAGGTCATCGACGACGGCCTGCGCACTGGTGACATCTTCAGCGGTGCTCCTGGCACGAAGAAGGTGAACACGAAGGAGATCGGCGAGGCGGTTATCGCGGCGCTGTAAATCCGAGCCATCTAAACACAAAAACGCACCGGCGACTGATCGTTGCCGGTGCGTTTTTGTTTTCGAAGAACAGATTGTTTCTAGAACGACGAAACCTCAACCGTTCACGACGTTCACGGGCTTGCCTGCGAGGAAGGCCTGCAGATTTGCGGCGGTTATGTCGATGAGGCGGGCGCGGGATTCGCGGCTGGCCCAGGCGACATGGGGGGTGATGAGGCAGTTTTTGGCGGTGAGGAGCGGGTTGTCTGCCTTGGCGGGTTCGACGGAGAGGACGTCGAGTCCGGCACCTGCGATGCGGCCTTCGTTGAGGGCTTGGGCGAGGGCGGGCTCATCGACGAGGGGGCCGCGACCGGTGTTGATGATCATGGCGGTGGATTTCATGAGGCCGAGAGTGCGCGTGCCGACGAGATGCTTGGTGGCGTCTGTCAGCGGGCAGTGGAGGCTGATGACGTCTGACTGACGGAAGATGTCGTCGATCTCGGCGGCGGTGACTCCGGCGGGAGGGGGCTCTTTCCAGGTGCGCTTAGAAGCGAGGACCTTCATGCCGAAAGCGACGGCGATGCGCGCGACTGCGCTGCCGATTTCTCCGTAGCCGATGATGCCGAGGGTGCGGCCGGAAAGCTCGATGATGGGGTGATCCCAGTAGGCGAAATCGGGGCACCTGACCCAGCCACCGTCAGCAACACTCTGCGCGGCGTGACCGACGTGATTGGTCATTTCAAGCATGAGCGCGATGACGTGCTGAGCGACAGCGGGAGTACTGTAGCCGGGGACATTGCTGACGACGATGCCGTGCTCTTTGGCTGCGACGACGTCGACGATATTGAAGCCGGTGGCGGTGACACCGATGTATTTCAACGCGGGCAACGCGGCGATGATTTCGCGGGTGAGAGGGGCTTTGTTGGTGATGACGATCTCGGCACCGGCGCAGCGGGCGACGGTTTGATCCAGCGGCGTGCGTGCGTGAACCTCGCAAGGGGCGATGGCTTCGAGAGGCTGCCAGGAGAGGTCGCCAGGATTTGCGGTGTGGGCGTCGAGGAGAACGATTTTCATGGGTACGTGATCCTATGCCGACGATTTGACGGCGCTCCACTCAAATCCGCCGGAGGAGGATGCCGCCGAGGAGCATGCCCAAAGCACTCCAGGCGAACCAGTGGCCGACGGGCTGGAGTTGTTTGGCGGGCGAGAGACCTGCAGTGAGGGTGGCAGTGTCGTATTTGGCGAGGGAGGCGAGGCTGTCCGGGGTTTTGCCATTGAGGCGGTACTCGGCAGGATAGGGAGCGTGGTAGTGTTTGACTTCGAGCTTGTCGTGGTCGCGATCATGCATGCGAAGGCTGAGATGCTTGCGAGTGCCGACGGGGACGCGGGCCTCGTAGCGGCCGAGGCCGGTCTCGCGGATGGCGACGTCCTGTGTGTTGCCGTTTTCATCGAGTGACTGAGCATTCCAATGGATGCCGGAGACGGGAGCGCCATCGTCGCCACGGCGGTCGATCTTCATGATCCATGCGCCGTCGCGGATTTCGCCGCGTGAGTCCATGCCTTCGACATCTGCCTTGCGCAGAGCGCCACGCAGGACCTGGGCCCAAAAGCGGCCGCAGCCGTCCCAGGCGAGCCATTCGCCGCCCCAGACTTCGGTGAGATCTCCGGTGTAGGCGAGACCGATGCCAAGGCCGAAGCGGCCGACGGCGAGGAGGGGATCCCCATTCTCCGCGCCGAGGAGCACCTGGGCTGCGGGTTTGGCCTCTGTCATGACGTAGCCGAGAACGACGGGGAGACCTTCGGCCTCGTAGCCGGCGAGCATGGGATGCTCGGTGATGCCGAGGTGGGTGAAGACGCCCTCCTGCACAGCGCTCTTGGAGGCCTGGGTGGTTTCCTTGGTGAAGATCTGCGGAAGGGTGGCGGGGTCGTTGCTTTCATAATAGCGCCCCTTCCCTGCCTCCGCGATCTGGGCGAGCAGCTCGCGTGCCGCGCCCTCCCCGAGGCCGACGGTGGAGACGGTGACGCCGCTGTCGACAAGCTGCTGGACGAGGCCCAGGTGGTCGGCCTCCTGGGTCTGGCCGTCTGTGAGACAGATCATGTGCTTCACTTTGGCAGTGGTGCGCTCGAGCATGTCCTTCGCAGCGACCATGCCGGTGTACATGAAGGTGCCTCCGCCTTCGGCAATGGAGTCGATGGCCGCCTGGATGGTGCCCTGCTGCGAGGCGGGGGTCATTTCGCAGATAATCTGGGCATCGCCATCAAAGGCGACTACGGCGATCTGATCCTGCGGGCCGAGGAGTTCCGCAGCGCTCTTGGCAGCCTGACGTGCCATTTGCAACGGAAGGCCGGACATGGAGCCGCTTTTGTCGATGACGAGAGCCATGGCGAGGGAGGGCTTTTCCTTTTCTTTTTCGAAGCGGGAGACGAGCGGGAGGACTTCTTCGACGGGGGATTTGTAGTAACCGCCGAGGCCGAAGCTGTTTTCGCTGCCAGTCATGAAGAGTCCACCGCCGAAGTCGGAGACGTAGCTGCGAAGAAGGCTCATCTGGCGCGGGGTCATGTCTGTGGCAGACATGTTGGCGAGGACGATGGCGTCGAAGGCGAGCATGTCTTCCATGCCTTCTGGGAGGCCACGTTTGCCACGGAGATCGACGTCGAAGTCCTGCTCTTTGAGTGAGCGGATGAAGGGGCGCATTTTTTTCTCGTCCTGATGGATGACGAGGATGCGGGGCTTGCCACGGACGGTGATGGTGGTGGTGGCCTGATTGTTGATGGGGAAATGATCGAGCTCTGGTATGATCTCGGCGCTCCAGACGCTGGGGCCGGGAGTGGTCATCTCGGTGTCGAACCAGACTTTCGCATCCTCGCCGGGCTTGAGGGCGACGGTTTTTTCCTGAACGGCGACGCCTTTGCTGAGGAGACGCACGCGGGCATTCATGGGCTGATTGGCGATGACACGGGCGGTGAGGCGCAGGACTTCGCCGTGGAAGGCGAAGGGGGAGGCGCTTTCCAGGCTGACGAGAGCGGCCTCGGGGTCGCTCAAGGTTTTGAGGGGAGCGAACCGCACATCGACGCCTTCGTGCCGGAGTTGTTCGAGGGATGAGTCCACGCCGGACTCCGTGTCGATGCCGTCGCTGAAAACGATGAGGCGTTTGGCTTTGCCGGCCGGGAAGGCGAGGCGGGAGGCCAGCAAGGAATCGCCGAGGCGAGTGTGGGAGCGGAAGGCATCATCGGCGACGCCTTTGGTCCAGTCGTCGAGCATCTTGACGAATTCGGGGAGCTTCTTTTCGCGCAGGCCATTGGCCACGGCAAAGAGCGAGTGAGTGTCCTGGGGGCGCAGCGCTTTGACTCCGGCTTCGACTTGTTTCAGAGCGTCTTTGGCGGATTCGAGATCGACGGATTGGGAGACGTCCAGCAGGAAGACCACGTGGGCTTCGTCGGTTTCCTCGCCGGCATAAGGCTGGCACAGAGCAAGAGCGAGGAAGATGACGCCGAGGACGCGGAGGGCGAAAGAGGTGATCTTGAGGCCTGTGGGGCGGTCAACGAGGGAACGCCAGTAGCCATAGCCTGCGCTGAGGAGCAAGAGGAGCCAGAGAAGAGGTGTGAAGGAGGTAAAGCTCATCCCACCTTCCTCCTGTGGTAAAGGATGGATTCGCCGGCGAGGATGCCAATGGCGAGTACGAAGAGCCAGTAGCTGGGGGCTTCGCCGCTGGCGATGGGTTTGACGTTTTCTTTGAGCGTGTCGTTTTTAAGCAGGCTTTCCTCTGGAGAGACGAGTGAGGTGGCGAAGGTCCAGGAGTCGGCTTCGTGGAAACCCGTGGTGAGCATGGGGCCGAAGGGGGTGGCATCTGCATGGCCGGGGACGCGGGCGGTGGAACCGGTGGGCAGCGTGGCGGGTGGCATGTCCTCACGATTGGTGAGATGTGCGGCGGCGTTGTGGATGAGGACGGGGAACCAGGCGCTGAGGTAGAACTGTGCAGCGAGCGGATCGAGATTCACGACGCAGACGGTCTGTGCGCCCTGGCGCATGAGGTAGATGAGCGGTGGGCCAGATTCATCGGCGACGAGGACGACGGCCCCGGTGGGTGCGGTGATCTGACGGGCGCCGGCGAAGGTCATCGTCTCGGCATCGAGGTAGCGCAGGAGCGGGTGGTCTTTGGCGAGGACTTTTGGTACTGGCGCGGAGATTTCAGAGCCAACGCTGGACCAGACGGAGGATTCGCCGGAGGGCTGGAAGACGACTGTGCTGATGCCGGCGGGGACCCTGCCTTTGCTGAGCATGAGCTGGGCGGTCTTGGCATCTTCCGCGAGGGAGAGCATCTGATCGCTGCGCTCAAAGGCGCTGACAGCATTTTGGAAAAAGAAGGGATCGTCAGCCAAAACACCGACGGGCACGGGCTGGCGTGGGGGGACGTAGAGGAAGGCGGTGTTGTCGCTTTCGAGGGCATCCTCCAAACCGAGCGTGGCTTTCCAGGAACCGGAGGGAGCATCCTCCATGATGAGGGTGACTGCGGCGTTTTCTCCGGGGCTCAAGGTCACGGGGATGATCTTCACGAGCCTGTTTGAGTCGACATGAGTGAGAGTGATGTCGGTTTTGACGGGTTCGGTGAAGGAGGAGACTGGGAGGATGAAGAGGCCGAGGCGGGCGGGACCGCCGGGGACACTGCGGAGGTCAGCGCGAGCGATGCCGATGTTTTTGGCGGAGTCGGTGATGCGGAGCACTTCAACACCGGGCAAGCGATCGGGCGCATCGAGGCAGCCGTCGGTGATGAGGAGGACGCGGGTATCCTTCATCCATTCGTCGCCGGGTTGCAGGGCCCGCAGGGCTTCGACGCGTGAAGGAAGTTCGGTGGGCAGAATGGAGTCCACGGCCTCCAGCAGGGCTTTGCGATGGCGCGTGGGATGCTCGAGCATGCGCGTGACTTCCGCAAAGGAGGCGACGGCGGCGCGCTGGGTGCCGTTCATGCCGGCGATGAGATCGCGGGCGCGCTTTTTGGCTTTATCGAGGCGTGTGGTGGCGCCGTCTTTGGCGGACATGGAGGCGGAGTGATCCACGACGATGAGGAGGTCTTTGCGTTCATCTCCGGCAAAATCGGGCTCGGCCAAGGCGAAGGCGATGGCGGCAAAGGCGAGGGCCATGAGCAGGAGGGAGAAGACATCGCGCAGGCGTTTGAAGAGAGCGGAGGCTTTTTTCTCGGTGAAAATCTTCTGCCACAAGAAGAATGCAGTGACCGGCTTTTTGCGCGGACGCACCTTGAGGAAATAGATGGCCGCCAGCGGTGCAAGGGCTACCAAAGTCCAGAGGAATGCTGGAGCGAGGAGGGTCATGTGACGAGACCTCCGCGACGCAGCAGGTCTGTGATGACGGCTTCAAAGGAGACGTCGGTGTTGGTGGAGAGAAAGCCGAGACCGCGTTTGGCACAGGTTTGTTTCAGACCGAGATTCCATTCGGCCATGGCCTCTTCATAGAGTTTGGCCTCGCGAGGGGAGATGGTGACGCGCTCGCTGCGTCCTGTTTCGAGGCATTCGAGGGTGACGTCCCCTTTCCACTCACAGCGGAGGTCATTGTCATCAAGTGTTTGGAGGCAGAAGACGTCATGCTTGTGCCACTGGAGGCGGCTGAGGCCCTCCTCATAGCCGCCGGGCAGGAGGAAGTCTGAGATGACGCAGACGAGGCCTTTGCGGCGATGGCGTGCCTCGAACTCGCGTGCGCAGGCGTTGAGGTCGGTGTTGCCGCCAAAGGTTTTGGCAGCCTCGAGCGAGCGCAGCAAGGGGATGACCTGATTGCGGCCGCGGCTGGGTTCGAAGAGCGGCTGCAGGCGGTCTGCGAGGCCGTAAACGGCGAGGCGGTCGAGGGTGTTGAGCGCGATGTAGCCCAGTGCGGCGGCAAGCTGCTTGGCGTAAGCGTGCTTGGAGGCCATGGAGGGGCTGCAGTCAACGAGGAGGTAGATGGTGGCGTCTTCCTCCAGTTCGAAGAGCTTGATGAGCAGGGACTCGAACTTGGCGTAGATGCGCCAGTCGATGCTGCGGTAGTCGTCTCCAAGCGAGTACTGCGCGTAGTCGGCAAAGGTGATGCCGGCACCTTTTTTGGTGCTGCGCCGGTCTGACTGCAACGAACCACCCAGGATCTTGCGTGCGAGCAAGTAGAGGGATTCGAGGCGGCGGATGAAGGCTGGATCTGTCAGCGTCATGCCTTCACCTTTTCGATCACATCGGCGATGACCTCGTCTGTCTTCACGCCTTCGGCTTCGCCTTCGAAGGAAAGCAGGATGCGATGGCGGAGAGCGGGGGTGGCGGCTTTGGCGATGTCTTCACGGGCGACGTGGTAGCGGCCGTCGAGGAGAGCACGCACGCGAGCGGCGGCAAGGATGGTCTGCGCACCGCGCGGCGAAGAGCCGTGGCGCACGTATTTTTTCACACGGTCGGTGGCGTTGACATCGGTGGGATGGGTGGCGCGGACGATCTTGACGAGGTAGTCCTGCACGCTGGCCTCCAGCGGGACTTCGCGGACGACCTGCCCCATTTGCAGGATGTCTTCGCCGGTGGCGACGGCGTTGATTTCGGGAGAGGCCTTGCCGCCGGTGCGATTGAGGATCTCGATGAAGTCGCCGTGGCTGGGGACGGGGACGTAGAGCTTGAAGAAGAAGCGGTCGAGCTGGGCTTCGGGCAGCGGGTAAGTGCCGTCCTGCTCGATGGGGTTCTGGGTGGCGAGCACGAAGAAGGGGG
Organism: Prosthecobacter fluviatilis; assembly: GCF_055388355.1. NCBI lineage: Bacteria > Pseudomonadati > Verrucomicrobiota > Verrucomicrobiia > Verrucomicrobiales > Verrucomicrobiaceae > Prosthecobacter > Prosthecobacter fluviatilis. Next base: position 5,481,008 of record NZ_AP043782.1, on the reverse strand, counting down.
AGCCTAGACTGTGCGAGGTGCCTGCGACGGTGACGCGCTTTTCCTGCATGGTTTCGAGGAGTGCGGACTGGGTCTTGGGGGTGGCGCGGTTGATTTCGTCTGCAAGCAGCACATTGCAAAAGACGGGCCCCTGCTGGAACTCGAAGACTTTCTGACCACCGCGCTCGACGAGAATCTGAGTGCCAACAATGTCTGCGGGAAGGAGGTCGGGCGTGAACTGGATGCGCTGGAATTTGAGATGAAGGGCCTTGGCGAGCGTGTTTACCAACGCGGTTTTGCCAAGGCCGGGGACGCCTTCGAGGAGGACGTGACCGCCGCAGACCACAGCACTGAGCACCTGCTCGATGATGTCCTGCTGACCGACGATGAATTTAGAGATTTCGGCGCGGAGTTTTTCGAATGTTTCCTTGAAGTGTGCGACGGAAGCAGGGGTGTCAGGCATGAGATTGGGGTGTGCTGGTAGGGTGATGAGCCGATGACAAGAGGGACGGAAGTGCAGCGACGTCAGGGGGCATTCATTTTGCCGCAGGTGCGGCCGATTCATTGCCAACCTGCTGGATGCCTTTGAAGTACTCTTTGACGCCTTCCTTCACTTCGGCGGGCACATCTTCGCGCTGGATAAAGCTTTCGACCTGACGCTGGAAGGCTTTTTCCTGGAGTGTGGCGGCGCGAGTGGCACGACCTGTACCGCTATCAGCGGATTCGATGCTGGTATTGCTGGGGCCGCTGCCTTTCTGGCCGGTAAGCTGGTCGCGATTGCCATTGTCCTGGGTGGCGTCGCTTTCAGCGCGGCGGCTTTCGACGCTGCCTGAACCGGCCTTTTTTCCTCCGGGCTGGGTGCCCATGCACTGACTGAGACTCTGGCCCTCCTTGTTGCACATGAAGCCCTGGCATTTGCCCGCACATTGACCGAGGGACTGGAGCTTCTTCATCATGTCCCGCTTGGCGGAAGACTGACACATGCTCTGGGTGAGGTTTTGCAGCGCCTGGTTGGCCTGATTCTGGCAGGCCTGACACTGGCTTTGGCTTTGGCTTTGGCTTTGGCTTTGATTCTGCTGCTGCTGTTGTTGAAGCTGCTGCTCAAGGTTCTGGACGGCCTGCTCCAAAGAGGTCATCTGCTGATCCATGCTCTGCTGCCCCTGGCTGCCTTGCTGGCCCTGAGACTGCTGCTGATTCTGGCCGCTTTGCTGAGCATTTTGGTTCTGGCTGGGCTGAGACTGATTTCCTTTGCCCTGATTTCCCTGCTGACCGGTGCGCTGCTGAAAATTGCGAGCGGCGGCGGCCATGCGCTGAGAGGCGGACTTGAGCCTGGCGAGCTCCTTCTGCGCCTCGTCGGGTTTTCGCACGTCGGCCTGAAGCTTCATCTGCCGCAACTGGGAGGCGGCCTGGCGGTAGTTTTGCTCCTCCAGGGATTTGGAGATGGGCTTGAGCTCGGCGGTCTGTTTCATTTCCTGTGCGGCCTTGGCGAGAAGTTGTTCGGCATCGCGCTGGCTGAGCTTTTGGGCAGCCTCGCTGATCTTGCGCTCGAGTTCGGCATACTGCCGCATGGCCTCTTTGCGGTCCTTGGTCTCGCGGAGGTCTTTGACCCACTGACGCCATTCGTCGGGATGCAGCAGCTCCTTTTCTTCATCCGTGGCGGTTTTAAGGAGCTCCTCGACCTGCTTTTCGAGCTCTTTGTTGACCTCGTCGCTCTTGCGCAGGGTCTCAGTCTCCAGCGCGATACGCTCGAGAACAAGGGGGGAGTCTTTTTTGAAGCCCATGACGAAGCAGGCCATGAGCAGCACGCTGGCAATGGTGAGCATACGACGCGGCCACTGCACCGGTATGCTGCGGGGTGAGAGAGCCTGCACACGAACGGCGGTGGCCTCGGCCTGCAGAGCGATGAATGCGCCCTCGCGATGCTCGTCTGTGAAACCCAGATGGGAGCTGATGGCGTCTTTTAGACCGAAGTGCTCGTCGGCAATGCGCGCGGCTTTGCGCTGCGAGGCACGGCCGAGCATCCATGCCGCCAACGCCATGAAGGGCAAGGCGACCGCTGCTGCAATGTAGCCGCTGGCCGGCACGGCGTAACCGCGCCAGACCCAGACCAAGCACCAGATGCAAAGCACGGAGCCGACGAGGAGGAGAGAGCCGCAGAAGGCCCGGACCAGCCAGGCGAGATCCAAACGTGCTTTGACAGCAGACAGAAACGCGAGGATTCGATCGTGAGCAGGCATGGTGAGCGGAATTGCGGAGGTTTTACCAGAGCGAGACGTTTGGGACAAGATTTTGCTTGGGCTATTTGGAAAGACGCGATAAGGCGGACTCAACGGTTTTTTTAACACCACCTCCCAAGCGCTTCTCATCGAGTGATTTAAGCCGCTGAAGCGCCTCCGCGTTTTTGCCGGTGCGCTCCAGGATTTCCGCCTGCTTCACAAGGTAGCCGGCAGCCAGACCGTAGTCCTTTTCGTTTTCCTTGCGTGCGTGCTCAAAAGCCAGCGCAAACAGCGGAGCGGCGGCTTCGCTTTTGCCGTTTGCGGCCAGAAGCTCGGCGGCCTCCCCGGCGGTGCGGCCCATGCGCGGCAGTGCGGCGGCGATCTGAGCTGCGAGGGGAGCAAACTCGTCCGGCTTGAAGACGCCGCCCTTCTGCACGATTTCGTTGACAAGATTGGGGATGCCCGGACCTGCGGCGGGATACTTTGCAGCGGACCATTCGTCGCCTAGCACAGCAACGACCAGCCGGGCGCGCTGCTCAGGCGTGAGGCGCATTTTTTTCTGAGTGCCGGAAAGCTGGCGAATGTAGTCCCAGATCTCCCAGCGCTCCTGCACGCGCTTTTTGAGGTCGCGGCGGTCCTCCTCCTTCAAGCCTTTGCGCCAGGATTCGAAGGCTTCGGGCTCATTGACAACGAGATGGATGAGCCATTTCTGAGTCACGCAGTCGGCGACATGGAGATCCCGCAGATCGGCGGGGGTTTTGGTGATCACATGATCCAGGAAGGGCAAAACTGCGCGGACGTCCGGCTCACGCCCGGCCTCGGACTCGCGGGACCAGAGCCAGTTGGCGACCCAGGTGGGCCCCCAGCCGGTTTCCTTGACAGCTGAGCGCTGGTAGTAGCTCTGACTGTAGCGAGCGGCGAGAGCGCGGTCATAGGCGGCTATGTTTGGCTGGACATCCCCATGCGCGGCCTTCCAGCCAAGGGAGAACTGCAGGGGCTTGAGCTGACGCCAGTGCTCCCAGGTTTGATCGATGGCGGCAAGCGCCTCGATGTTGGTTTTGGCAGCGACCTGATCTGCGGCCTCGTGGATCAGGTCTGCGGCGTCATAAAACTGGCAGATGATCTCGACGCAGTCTTTGCGCATTTCCTCGTCGGTGAACTTTGTTTCTTTGAAGCGTCGTGCGAGGTCTTTGAAGCGTTCCTCTCGGTTCTTGAAGCCCGGAATGGCGGCCTGCTCGGGCTTGGCGGGGTCTTTGATGTAGGAGAGATAAATTTCCCCCAGCAAGGCCAGCCCAGGGTCGCCGCAGGCGGCTTTGAAGGCGGGCAGATTTTCGACAATCTCCCTGCTCCAGAGCAGCTCCTTTTGCGGGTCCATGAGGAAGCTGCGCCACTCGGCCCTGAAGTGCTCCGCAGCGAGCTGAGGCCGACCGCCGAGCATGAGGCTGACGATGCCAGACTGCTCATTGCTGAGCGTGTGATGGTGCGTGCGCAGCATGGCGCGCATCCAGTCATCTTTGCCCGAGCGGGCTGTCATGCGCAGCATGCTGTTGATGGCCCAGTCACAGGGCTGGTAGCTGCAAAGGCCGCCATCCGCGAGCCGTGCAAGCCATGCATCCCAGTGTTCCTGAGCGGCAGCCTGCCAGGCAGCATCGACCGGCAGCTGGTTGAAGGCACGGATGATCCAGCCGTATTGATAACCATGAATGCAGTGCTTCTGCTTCATGGAAACCAGCGCGGCGGCGGCACCGAGTCTGGCGCATTCGGGGTCAATGCTGTCCCGCGCCCAATAGGAAAGGAAATGAACGAGGGCCTGGCGCACCCGCGCATTGGCCTTGTCCGCGCTGAGCATGGCGCGGCAATGCCGCCACACGGGCTGCATGCCGCCCAGTTCTTCGACGGCTTTCTGAGCGGCAGCGTTCTGCCGGGCCTGTGAGTCTGTGGCGAGAAAGAAACGGCCTGCGAAATCCAGCTCCCGGCCAAGTGCGGCCTGCGGATGTGAGGCGGGCATGCGGGCCGCATATTGCATGGCAGGAACACGGAGGCTCTGAGGCAGCCGAAGATAAAAATCAAAGAAGGCCAGGGGCAGCAGCGTGTGTGGTGTGTCCTGCATGACCTCGGCCGTGCGTTTGAGCATGGCATCAAGGCCGCGCCCCATGGCGGCGCCACCGCCGTTGTTGCGCCAGATCTCGATCAATGCCTGTCCATAGCCGCTGTTAGCGGCCCAGCCGTCGGGAGAGAGATTGCCTGTGGCGTCCTCATGGAGGAGGCGCATGACGAAGGCCATGGTTTCAGGTCTGGGCCAATCCTTCTTGAAGGCGTCGAGGATTTCCGAGCGACGGAACCAGCCGTTGTCACCCATGTAGTTGCTCCAAGAAGCATCGCGGGACCTGGCCTCCATGAGCTCACAGGCATGGAGGAAGAGCTTTTGTGCCCTGTCGAGATCACCGGGAACAAGAGATTTCAGCATCGCCTGAAGCTTGTCTGAGAAGCTACGGGCATCTGAGTGCACCTCCTCGATGCGAGCGGCGGCAATCCAGCGGTCCACCTCGTCCAGCGCCTGCTTTCTCTCGAGGGAGAGGAGCGGATCGAGCACTTTGACCAGAGCGGGATCTGCGCCTGCGGGCTGATTGAGGGCGGGAATCTGCAGCTTGATGAGAGCCATGATGGCGGGGCCGCTTTTTGCGGGGATCTTCGCCACATCCGCAGCACGACGTTTCAACAGTGCCGAAAGGGGGCCGGAGGGCGCGTCCTGCAGCAAGGACTCGCAGAGTTCCACACCAAACGTGCGCTGCTTAACGGCAGCCAGCTTTGAGCGCAGATCCTGCATGGTCTCGCGGTTCTCACGCACTTTTTTGATGAACTCCACCTGCATGCAGTCCGGGTCTTCCGGCAGGAGCATCTGCTCTGCCGAGTCCAGCCACCCGAGAGCCCCGAGTGCGGAAAAAGCATGATCTGGAGATTTCAAGACTGCGACCATGCTGGAGGCACTGTTGCGAGACCATGTGGGGTTGTCTGCAATGCCCACCAAGGATGCCATCTGCAAGCCTGTGCCAAAAGTCGCCGGCCGACGTATCGCATTGCTGATGACCCGAAGCATGGAGTAGGCAGGAGGGTTGCTGATGGAGCCGCCACCGCCGCCATAGTACACACTGACCATGCTGTTCATGGCCTTGCTCCAGGCCGAGCTGTCAGCGCCGAGCGTGGCGGAGACAAGCCGTGTCAGGAACGGCGTCATTCCAGACTCAGGTCGCATCTGCTGGCGCACGGCGATGTAGTGCGTGACGGCATAGCCTTCGCCAAAGCCATTGTTCTGCTTCATGCTGGTGGCAAGCAGCTCATCGAGCGGCGCCCCCCCGATCCCGCGCTCCTGCCAGCGGTCCATGAGCCAAACCAGATTTTGATCTGCCGCATAGCTGGAAGTGCTGCGACCGCTCATGGCGGCGAGGTAAGTCCTAGCATTGTTGACGAAAGCCTCGGGACTGCAGGACCAGACAGCCAACTGCGCGCGCAAGATGCGCTGCTGTGAGCTGTCCAGAGCTGAAGCTGCGAGGGGCAAAATCTCCTGAGCGATGACTTCCATCTGATTTTCCTTCCATGCTTTCCAGATGAGAAACTCTGCCGGCGAAGGCGACCAAAGGCTAGTCACCTCCTGAGATGAGTAAAACCGGCGCTTCGCGCCCCCCAACTGCGAGCGTGACGCGGCTTTGGCCGCCTCCAAAATCTGACGGGCGGCATCTGCGAGTTCATTGAGTTTGTTTCCATCTTGAATGGCCAGGGCCGCGAAGCGACGAAAGCCTTCCTCCGCGAGCACGGGATGCTTCATCATCGCCTTGCAGAGGTGATCGTGCACCTCGCGACGTTTTTGCGCCGCAGGAGCCGTGGGTGGCAGGTGAAAGTCGACCCCGTCCCGCTGGACCAATGCGGGGCGCAAATAGAGATAGGCGAGCATGGGGGACTCACGATATGTCTGATTTGCGATCATGTACGGAAGGTCGATCATCCATTCAAGGCCCTTGGCGTCGGCCGCAGGCGGCGAGGAGTCCAACATCCCAGCAAGGGCGGTGAAAATGCTCATGCGTGCCTCAAAAGGCATCTGATCATCCCGGCGAAGCAGCTCTGCGATCTGGCTCCCGATGTTGTTCTGCCGATAAGCGGAGGGTGGCACATCCTGCATCATTTTCACCGCACTCGGCGCATCGGTGGCGGCAATCAAGGCGCACAAACGCAAGCGAGCCTCAAAATGCTTCGGATTCATCTCCACGACTTTTTCCAGCACTGTGATGGCCTGGGGCTTTTGTCCGACGAGTTCGAAAAACTGTGCGAGCTCGAACCTTTTTGCCACCGTGGCGCTTTCCCCGAGGTCAAAGGCCGCCTGGATTTTTTCAGACAGGCCCGGCCTGCCGACAAGGCGCATGATCTCTTTGGCCCTGCTGGCGGCGTAGCTTTGATTGCCATTGCCGGCATAAGCCAGCGCATGACGCAGCTGGGTGACGGCCTCTTTGACGATGGCCTCCTCATCCTTGCCCCCAAGAAGAGTCTGCAGTTTTTTGGTGTCGATGCTGTTGCTGCTACCGGCATAGCTGGCCGAACGCTGAGGGACAGACGGCACCACCACGGCCATACGAGCCCACTGCTCCGCCTCATCGGGCATCTGCAGGGTCTTCATGGCGGCGACGAGCTCGTCTTTCTGCTCTGAAGTCACGCGCGCACTGCGGAGGCGACGCAGGGCCATCTGCGCAGGCTCCAGGAGCGGGCTTCCGGCCTGCGGTTTCAACTTCAACGCAACCTGCGCGAGAGCGGCGTCATAAGCGGGACGAATGGCCGGGGAAATGCTCATGCCGGAGGCGCGAACGAGCAGCTCTGCCACGCGCTCATGCTTGAACGAAATGCTGTACCAGGAGGCCGCCAACAGCAGGTCGTCCACGGTAGGAGCTGGGGAGTCGAGGAGCTGGGTGATTTCGCGCTCAACACGTTCGCGATCGCCCATTTTGTAGGCCAGCAGAATGCGCAATGAAGCTGACTGGATGCTGTCCAGGAAGGGCTTTACTCCGGCGTATTGCTCCTCTTCAGGCTCCAGTTTGTCGTCGTTCCGAGGATTGTAGATGTCCTTGCGGCCGAAGTACAGGCTGAGGGTGCCGGGGACGACGGAGCCCGCGGGAAATGACAACGGGGCAAGCAGCCCCCCATTTGACGACTGGCTGCTGCGGCTCACCGAGGAGGGGAATCTGGCCCAGGACTGACGTGAAGGCTCATGCTCAGTCCAGATCTTCACTTCCCGCTCCATCAGGGCGACGAACTCCTTCCACGCCTTGAGACTGCGGCAGGCGTTGGCGACGCTGGGTACGCCAGAGAGGTATGCCGTGGCCGCTGCATCAGGCCCGGTGGCATCAAGCTGACGCAGGAGGAGCGACAGAATGCGACGGCACAAAGGCTCAGGCAATCCGGGGGCGTATGAGTCCTCCCGCATTCTCTGACCACCGCCGATCAATGTGCCCAGATAGTAGGTGGGCACATTGGTTTTCCGCAGCATCTCCGGCGGCATTTTTTCGAGTGCCTCCAGGGCCTCCCCAAGCAACGGCGCTCCAGCCTTGCTGTCCGCCATCACCGCATGCCTGGCGGCCTGCACCATCAGTTCAGGGTATTTGGATTTAAACCTTTCGAATGCGCGTGAAGCGACGTTGAACGTGACGTTTTCACTGTTGCTGATGGAGAAGGCCAGCAGAACGTCGTCATCGGCATGCGACTCCAACTCAGGAGGGCTGATGATCAGGCGGTTGTACCGGTCCACCTCGAGGAGGTCAAGGTACGGTGCGCCGGGAACGCGCGCGTTTTTGGCCTCGGCGATCCATGCCTCCTTTTTCTGAGCCGACTCCCCTTTCATGAGGGTGACCGCATGCGCCACACACATGGGGTGAAGCATGTCCAGGCTGGAAGGCAGCATCACTGCTTTGCTGGGGCTCTGCCCGGAGAAGCGGATGGAACTCGGACGATAGTTGTAAGCCTGGTAGCTGCGGCCGTCTGTCAGACGAAGCAGATCCACATAACCCCTGGGGGTGCGCTTCTCCAACTCTTCAAGATAGCCGGGCCTGACTACGGAGGGCGTCACCAGGGCCTTAACGGAGGGCAGTTCCAGAGAGTGCCCCATGAGCCGGATAAAAATGGACATGGCGGCATCTGCCCTGTCCGCCTCCTCGAAAGCGACCGCCTGAAGATAAGCCAGCCGGTAGTCTTCCGGAAAACGCTGAAGCAGCGGCTCCAGAAAGCTGATGACACGCCTCCAGTCCTGCTGCGCCGTCATGCTTTTAGCCAGTGTGATTGCGTCATCCGCGCTTATCTCAGCGCCGCCGGCGAGTTCGTAGAGCATGCGGTAGCCGGTGTTTGCATCTCCGTATTCAATCTCAATCGAAGCGATCATCTGCTGCACCCGCCCACCTTTGGAACGGGCGGCGACACGCTGAAGCCCCTCGAGGGCCCGTTTCCACTGGCCTAAGTCCAGGTCCATGCGTGCGATCTGGATGGCCAGATTCACATCGTCTGGGCGCAGACGCATGGCTTCACGAAGAGAGCGCTCCTGCTCGGTGGTGCTGCCCGTCACACGATAGATCTCTGCGAGGGCCAGCCATGGAGCGGCATCCGCACTGTTGGTGCGCTGACGTTCGATGAACTTATCTGTAAGCGCCTTGGACTGGCCGCGATCGCTGGCGAGGCGTGCGAGTGGAGCAACCCAGCGGAGTTTGTCCTCGGTCTTTTCCTCCTTTTCAAAAAGAGAGAAGTAAATCCGCTCCGCGTCACCCATCTGCCCCTGCTGGATGTAACCGGAGGCCAGCGCCTCCGCGACCGACTCGTCATCTTCAAATTTGTGCGCGGCAGTCTGCAGCATGTTCAGAGCTTCACGACCTTTGCCACCGAGCTGCAGCAGCCTGGCCTCCCGCAACCAAGGTGAAGGCGAGCCGGGAGAGAGTGACTTCCATTCGGACACCCACTTGAGAGCCTGGTCGAGTTTTCCGGCGCGTTCAGCCAGCTCCACGAGGCGCTGCGCATTGGTGGAGTTTTTGCCCTGAGGCATGGCGATGAGTTTTTCCGCCTCCTGGAGCGCACGCAGCCAATCCTGACGAGACTCCATGAGGCTGAGCAGCCGAGTCTGTGCAGCCAGGGCATGCTCGGGTGGAATCTGGCGCAGGGTGTTCTCTGCGCCGAGGCTGTCCTTTTTTTCCTCGAGGAGTGTGGCCAGGAGAATGCGCTCCTGGATGCTGGGAGCATTCCGCTTCAAAGCAGCGAGGGTTTCGTCAAGCCTGGGCTCGTCCGCCTTGAGACAGGCAACGGCCTGCCGGAGCGCATCGTCCATGAAGGCGACATTGGCCGTGGCACGCACGCGCGCCACGGCCCAAGGAATGGCGTCCGAGGCCTTTTTTGAACCGAGCGCTGCGTTGATCAAAAGGCCGAGCAGCCGCTCATCGCCCGGGAACTCCGGCTGACGCGCCTGCAAAACTTCCAAAGCCACCTGCGGTTCGAGGCGCGCCATGAGCGCCTGCCCAACGGCCATGAGCTGTGCGAGGGTGCCTTTTTTTGCCAGATCGCGCCAGATGGCCAGCGCCTCATCGCGCTTGCCAATACGGTGAAGGTAATGAGCCTGAGCCTCCCTGGCCGAACTGCTTTCGGGGAAGGCGGCGACCATGCGGGCATAAGCTTGCGTGGCGTCTTCATTCCGCTCCCAGCTTTCGTAAAGCCGGGCCACGCGGAGGTGATCGAACTCAGAGGTGTCTTTGGCGGCCAGAAACTTTTCGAGCGTGGCGCTGACAGCGGCCCTGTCTTTTGCCCGCTCCTGCAATGTGGCCAGACGAATGAGGAGCTCGCGATCATCCGGTGACTGCTCCAGGAGAATGTTTGTCTGAAGGATGGCCTCCTTGTGCTGCTCGAAACGAGCCAGGAGATCCAGGTAGGTCTCGCGCAAAGCACGCTGACCGGGTGTTTTTTGCAGCAGCGCCGCATAGATGGCGAGGGCTTTGTCTTTTTCGCCCAACTCAGCCAGGAGCCGCGCGCGCTGCTGATCCAACGCCGTGCGCTGAGGATGAGCGGCCTGGAGTTTTTCCAATTCTTTGACCAGCCCGCTCAGGTTCTCGTCGCGACGAAACATTGCCTCTATCTGCGCAAGCACTTCGCCCTCGATCCAGGTGCCCTGGCCGGTGCCCGCGAGTGTCGCCGTCAGCAGAGCCAGCGCGGCGTCCTTCCTGCTGGCGCGCAGCTGGATCTCTGACAGCCGCAACTGACGCACTGCCCTGGCATACGGGTCTTTGGTTTTGGCAATCAGAGCCAGCATCTGCGCTTCGGCTTCGGCAAAAAGGCCTTCGTCGAGCTGGAGTTCGATGACTTCCTCCGTCAGATCTTCGTCATCGGCATGAGCCTTGAGCAAGTCCTGCCAGGCCTGGAGAGCGGCATCTGGCTTGCCTGTGCGCAGCAGCCAGCGCCCGCGCAGCTGGCCCAGCTCGCGGGCAAGCTCAGCATCTGCACCTGCTTTTTCAGCTTCGGCGAGTGATTTCAGGGCGGCGGAAAAACTCATCATGCGAGCCTCCAACTTTGCCCTCTGCAACCAAGCCAGCGGGTTTGTGCCCTCGCGATCCAAGGCGGAAGTGTAAGCTTTCAAAGCTTCTGCCTCATTGCCACGCTGCTCGTGAAAGATCGCCAGAACGAGCAGATCGGCGGCGGTGGCGGTTTTCGCGCTGAGAAACTCCGCCAACGAGTCCGGCGTGCCTGTTTCCATCCATGCTGAGTAAAACCTGTCGAAGACCAGGCCAGCCCTAGGGTGCCTGAGGAGCATTTGATGATATTTTCCCACCTCGGCCGCCTGCTGCGGGGTCTGCCCGAAACATACCAGCCCCAAGGCAAGGAAAAGAATGAACTTTTTCATAAAAGAAATTTGCTGATTTATTACCAAATTTCCCATATCAACAACAAGACAGAACTGAAGCGATCAAGATTCATGCAAGACAGGGCCTGCATTCCGCGCATAGTCAGGCTCCCAACCCTACCCCGCCGTCATGCGCCCTCTTCTCATCACCCTGCTGTCTGTCGCCTGTCTGTTTGCCTTCGCCGCACCAAACGAGCAGGCGAAGCCACTCAAGGTGCTGATGATCACCGGGGGCTGCTGCCATGACTACGAGAACCAGAAGCTGATCCTGAGCGAGGGGCTCAGCGCGCGTGCAAATGTGGAGTTCACCATTGTCCATGAAGAGGGACCCGAGGGCAAGAAAGACAAGAGCCACAGGATCTCGATCTATGAAAAAGACAACTGGGCCGCAGGCTATGACGTGGTGCTGCACAACGAGTGCTTCGGGGCGATTGAGGACGTGGCTTTTGTGGAGCGCATCGCCAAGGCCCACCATGACGGAGTGCCGGCTGTGATGCTGCACTGCTCCACGCACAGCTACCGTGCAGCAAAGACGGACGAATGGCGGAAGTGTGTGGGCCAGACCTCGATGAGCCACGAGAAAAACCGTGATTTGAACGTGAAAAACATCGCTGAAGAGCATCCGGTGATGAAAGGCTTTCCGGCGGAGTGGCTCGACGCCAAGGATGAATTGTACAAGAACGAAAAGCTCTGGGAGCACTTTGTCCCCCTGGCCAAGGCCTACGGTGAAGACACGAAGATGGACCACAATGTGATCTGGGTGAATGAGTATGGCAAAGCCAAGGTCTTCGGGACCACACTGGGCCATGGCAATGAAACCATGCAGTCCCCCGTGTACCTCGATCTCGTTGCACGAGGCCTGCTCTGGGCCTGCGGCAAGCTGGGAGACGACGGCAAACCACTGCCGGGCTACGAGGCAAAACAGAAATAGGCCTTCAAGTTTAGGCCAGCGAATCTGGCAGGTGAGGCGCTGCCAGCACTGCGTGTGGCGTCATTTCCCGAGCACGGCATGCAGCGCCGCAAGCAATGCCTCAGCCGTGTAGGGTTTCGGGATGAAGTGCTTCACACCGGCGCTCATCGCCCTGGCCACCATGTCTTTGAGGCCCAAACCGCTGGCAGCAATGACACGGACCTGCGGATTGATGCGCATCAAGACCTGAACAGTTGCCAGGCCATCCATGACGGGCATCATCATGTCTGTGAGGACTACAGCGACCTCCTGATGGTGGGCGGTAAAAAGAGTCGAAGCCTCGATACCGTCTGAGGCCAGAAGGACGCGGTATCCAAAGGCTTCCAACGTCTGACTGATGATCTGGCGGACCGTCTCCTCATCATCGACGACTAGGACCAGCTCTCCGTTGCCACGAGGCAGCACCGTCTCCGGAGTCGTGCAGTGCTGCATGTCCGCCGCCTCATCTGCCGGCAGATAAACCTGGAATTTCGTGCCTTCATCGAGGGCGCTGCTCACCCGGAGGAAACCGTTGTGCCCCTTGACGATGGCAAGTGTGGTGGACAGTCCGAGGCCGGTGCCCTTTCCCAGCTCCTTTGTGGTGAAAAACGGCTCGAAGATACGCTCCAGCACATCCGGAGGCATGCCCGCGCCGTTGTCCTCCACCTCAATGAGCACATACTTTCCGAGCCGGGCTTCGACGCTCATCTCGCGGCAGTGTTCGTCCAAGACGACATTGCTTGCCGAGAGTTTGAGGATGCCACCGTTGAACATGGCATCCCGCGCATTGACACAGAGATTGATCAAAACCTGATGCAACTGGGTGGGATCTCCCTGCACACCCCACAATGCTGTCTGAATATGGGTGCGAACCTGGATGTTTTTGAGGAAAGTCTCGTTGGTGATTTTTTCGATTTCCCGGAGAAGCCGGCCGACATCGACCGCGATCTGCCGGCCTTCCACTCCCCGTGCAAAGGACAAAACCTGCTGCACCATGTCCGCACCGCGTCTGGCACTGTTTTCGATCGTGGCGAAGACGTTCAGCTTTTGCTCATTGGTTTCCTGCAGCTTGAGCAGCTCAATGGACATCATGATGGGAGTGAGCACGTTGTTAAGATCGTGCGCGATACCGCCAGCGAGCGTGCCGATGCTTTCCATGCGCTGAGAGCGCAGGAGCTGAGCCTCGACCTGCTTGCTCTCGGTGATGTCCTCGGCAGTGCCGACGATACGCAGGACGTTGCCGTGGGAATCACGCACGGGGAAAGCCCGGTCATGGATCCACCGGAGAGTGCCGTCTTCACGCTGGATGCGGAACCGCTCGTCATATTCGCCACGCTTCCTCTTGGCTGCGACGGCCAGTTCAACACGCTGGCGGTCATCCGGATGGACCGAAGCAAGCCAGCTGAGAGAGTCCTCATAGAGGCTGGCACAGGTGCGATGCCAAATTTTTTCATATGCCGGGCTGACATAGATCATTTCAGCGCCCGAGGGGTCAGTCATCCAGAAGACCTCCTCGATAGTCTCAGCGAACTGCCGGAACCTTTTTTCGCTTTCACGCAGGGAGGTCTCCGCCTGCCTGCGCTCCACGCTTTCCAGGGCAAGAGAAACCAGATTGGACATGGCGAGAGCAAAGGTTTTCTCGTCCGCCGTCCACTCCCGCGCTGTGCGCACATGCTCAAGACACAGAACCCCTGTGCGGCAGCCGCCCACGATGATGGGGACGTCCAACATGGATGTGATGCCGTGAGGGCGAAGGTAGCCGGCCTCGAACTCCGCGGTGCTGGGATTGCGAGCGGCATCATCTGCGATGATCATTTCCTGATCGACCAGCGCCTGGAAATAGGCCGGATGGGTGGCTGCTGAAAGCTCCGTGCCGGATGAGTGCCGCCCCTCCTCCCATTCATACAAATCCACACACCTGATGGCGGAGCGGTCGCTGTTGTAGCGCCAGATGCTGACGCGTGAAACGTTCAGAGTCTGGGCGGCTCCCTCGGCGATTTTTCGCAGCAGAAGCAAGGCATCCTCCCCATCTCCCGCCCAGTGTCGCGTGAGCTCGATCAGGGTCTTGCGCTGTTTGATGAATCGCCTGTCAGCTTCGCGCAGCTCGGCCTCACGCCTGCTGATGTCGAGCGCGAAGCCAATATCGATGGCGAGCTCGTCGAGCAGGGCAAGCTCGTCCGAGTCAAAAAACGCCACGACGTCGGAGTAGAGATTGAAAACGCCGATGATTTTTTCCCCTTCCTTCAGAGGCAAGGAGGCCATGGAGTAATAGTTTCTGCTCAAGGCGCGCTCACGCCATCCGACGGCTTCGGGATCGTGCTCGATGTCATTGCAGACGGCATGCCGCCCGGTCCGGAGCGCGCGCGCGGTGATGGTGCAGCCCAAACCTGACGGAGAGTCGGCGACACAGGCTGCAATCTCAGCAAGCAGCCCGTCATTTGCCCCGACATGTGCGGCGACTTTGAGCCTGCCAGACGCGGCATCCAGGAGGCCGACCCAGGCCATGCCAAAGAGGCCCTTTTCAACGGCGATGCGGCAGGCCTCCGCCAACATGGTCTCCGAGCTTTTTTCACGGACAATGGTCTCATTGATGCCGCTCAAAACGGCATAGAGGCGGTTGAGCTGGCGGATGCGCTGATCCGCCTTTTTGCGGTCGGTGATGTCCTGCATCTGGGAGACAAAGAAGGAAGGGCTTCCCTGTTCATCGTCCACCATCGAGACCGAGAGCAAGACCCAGACCACGCCGCCGCCCCGATGATAGTAGCGCTTCTCCATCTGATATGTTTTGATCTCATGACGGAGCATTTTCTGCACATAGTCGAGGTCCTTGCCAAGATCATCGGGGTGAGTGATGTCCTGAAAAGCGACCGAAAGCAGCTCCTGCTCGGTGTAGCCGACGATGTCACACAGCACGCGGTTGACGCGAAGAAAGCGCCCGTCCGGAGCCACGAGGGCCTTGCCGATGGGGGCATTTTCGAAAGCTGCGGCAAAGGTGGCCTCGCTTTCCCGGAGGGCTTCTTCAGCCCGCTTGCGCTCAGTGATGTCCTGCACCGTGCCGAAGCAGCATGCAGCCCTGCCCTGGTCATCAAAGTGTATCTCCACTTTGACGAGGACATTTGCCACCTGGCCGTCTGCGCGCAGCGCCCGGTATTCAAAGGGAGGGATGACCGATCCTGGCGTGGCTTGTGTAAGCTGGGCCTGATAGGCGTCATGCCGGGCACGGTCGTCCGGGTGAACCATGGCCAGCAGCTTTTCATACGTGAGCACGAGGGACTGAGGCTGGAGGCCAAAGATGCGGTAGAGTTCGTCAGACCATTTGATGGCACCATCTGCCACGCTGTACTCCCAGCTGCCTATGTGACTGATCGCCTGGGCACGCCCGAGGTCAGCGCTGACCTGGGAAAGAGCTGCGGCCGTGCGCTTGCGGCCGGTGATATCCACAAAGGTGGCCACGGTATGAGGCTCGCCCTGGAATTCGATGGTTTCCATGCTGACGATGACATGGAGCATTTCTCCATCACGTGCGCGCAAGGCGAGCTCCATGTCGCGGATCGAACGCTTTTCATCCAGAGTCTTGCGGAGCAAGCCGGCCGAGGCTTCGTCAATCACGGAGAGCTCCACCATGGAGCGGTCAACAGCCTCTTCACGGGTCCAGCCCAAAAGGCTGGAAAATGCGTCGTTCACCTCCACAAGCCGCTGGTCCCGCATGCGGCCAATGATCAAGGCAACGGGACTGCTGCGAAAAGCTTTGATGAGACGAGCCTCCCCTTCTCGAAGGATCTCCAAGGCCTGCTTGCGGGCCGTGATGTCTTCGGTGAACATGATGATGCCACCGATGGAGTCATCGGCCTGCCGCCAAGGCTGGATTTCCCAGCGGATCCAGTCAGTCCTGCCATCAGAGCGTAAAAAGGCCTCCTCATCACATTTGGCGACCTCGCCTTTCAGGCAGCGCTGATGGATGCCCCGCCATTGGGGCGGGGCTTCAGGAAAGACTTCGTAGTGACTGAGCCCCACCACGGAGCGGGAGCCGAGCCGGTAGTCCTGCATCCAGCGCCGGCTGACAACGAGGTATTTCATGTCGCGGTCCAGCATGGCGATGGCAGCAGGGCTGTGCTGGGTGTAGAGACGCAGCTGCTCCTCCCGCTCCCGCAAAGCCCTGGTGCGCTTTTTAACCTGCCTGGTGAGCATCCAGTTCCAGCCGACGAGCAGTGCCAAGAGGAAAGCGCCGCCGAGAGCCCCGTAGCCGAGATAGCGCAGGTAGCGAACACTGCCAAGCCTCTGGCCGAACCACTTTTTATCGATCTGGGCGAACTCGTCTTTTCCCACGCCGTCGAATCCGTCTTCAATCAACTTCAGGAGGGCTGAGTTGCCTTTGCGCACAGCCCGGTGAAATTCGCCTACGCTGACGGGCTCTGTCATTCTGAAATCCGACTCCAAGCCGAGCTTGTGCAGAAAATAAAGAGCGGGAGGCTTGTCTACAACGAAGACGTTTACCTTACGCTCATTGGCAGCTGTGATGATGGCCTCATAGTTTTTGTAGAGCAGCAGCGGACCGATGCCATTGACCTGAAGATGGTGCACGATCGCATCGCCTGCCTTGGCGGCCACAGGGAAGCCCTTGAGCGAGGCCAGGTCGGTGATGCCTGAAATCGTGGTGCGAAAAAAGATGGGAACCTGGAGTGTGGCGTAAGGTCGCGAAAACTCCAGATAGGCAGCGCGCTCCTGGGTGTGGAAAACAGTGTCAATGACATCAAACTCGCCTGCTTTCATCCTCGCAACAGCCTCCGCCCAGTCCATGCCGCGGACCTCTGCAGTGATGCCTGTCTTTTTTTCCCAGGCACGCCACTGATCCATGATAATGCCCTGGAGAACGCCTGAACTGTCCCTGAAAACATAAGGGGGATAGTTGTCATCTGTAACTACGGTGATCTTGCCCGGTCGGGCAGGCTGCTGCCCGCTGGCGACCACACATATCGCAGCCAAGAAGAGGCTGATGATGAAGCCACGCATGCGGCACGGCATGGGAAAGGCCGGAGATTTTTTCCGTCCCAGCGGACTGCTCAACCAGTCCAGATGCCATGCCTCTGAAAACGTATTTTTAGAGGTCGGGCGAGTTGCTTGTGCCGTCGCACAAGCCTCAGGCGGATTAGCTGCGATGGAGGGCGCTTCCAACATATTGCATCTATGTCACGATGTGTGAATTTTATAAATCATAGACGCCTAAATTACTTCATTAAGATCGGGAATCTAATGCTTTGGTCATCAAAGAAGTGGATATTTCCGGCATTTCTAACATGCGCCAAGCGCCCGATGCCTGAGCACCCCATTGAGCGTCTTGAGCAAAGTTTCGGCCGTGTAGGGCTTGGGAATGAAATTTTTGACGCCTGATCCGACGACTTTTTCCTCCATACCGGCGGCGTTCATTCCGCTGGCAGCGACGATGCAGATCTCTGGATTCATCCGCATCAGCACCTGAATCGTCGCCGGACCGTCCATGACAGGCATCATCATGTCTGTGAGAACCAATGCAATTTCAGAGCGATGCGAGGAATAAAGAGCGACTGCCTCTGCGCCATCTGCCGCCAGCAAGACATGGTAGCCAAAGGTTTCGAGAGTCTGTTTGGTGATCTGCTGAACAGCGGCCTCGTCATCGACCACCAAAATCGTTTCACCGTTGCCACGGGGAAGCTCTCCAGGCTGAGCCGCCTCGATTTCCGCATGCTCGGACATGTGGGCAGGGAGATAGATGTGAAATGTGGTGCCTTTGCCAAGCTCACTCTCCACCCGCAGAAAGCCATGGTGGCTTTTGACGATGGCCAAGACAGACGAGAGTCCGAGGCCAGTGCCTTTGCCAAGTTCCTTTGTGGTGAAAAAGGGTTCGAAAATGCGGTCAACGACTTCGGGAGGCATGCCGGTGCCATTGTCAGCCACCTGAATGTGGACGTACTGCCCGGGGCTGGCGCCGGCAATCATTGAAGCGCATTGACTGTCCATGACAAGATTTCTGGCGGAGAGCTTCAGCTGGCCGCCGTTGGGCATGGCGTCGCGGGCGTTGACACAAAGATTGAGCAGAACCTGATGAATCTGAGTGGGATCTCCCTGCACCACGCACAAGGGCGCAGGGATTTCACAACGCACCTGGATGCTTTTCAGAAAGGTCTCGTTGGTGATTTTTTCGACTTCTTTGAGGAGATGGCCGACCTGGATGGCCAGCTGCCGTCCTTCCACGCCTCTGGCAAACGAGAGCACCTGCTTCACGAGATCCGCCCCGCGGCTGGCGCTGCATTCGATCGTGGCGAGTATGTCCTGCTTTTGGGCGCTTTGCTCCTGGAGCTTGAGCAGCTCTATGGACATCATGATGGGAGCCAGCACGTTGTTGAGGTCGTGCGCGATGCCGCCGGCCAGGGTGCCGATGCTTTCCATGCGCTGCGAACGCAGAAACTGCTGCTCGAGCTTTTTACGTTCGGTGATGTCGGTGTTAATGGAGAGGATGGACTTGGGACGGCCCAGAGCATCCTTGATCAAGGTCCAGCGCGACTCGACGATCACGGGGCGGCCATTTTTGTCATGCTGCTGCAGCTCCCCAGCCCACTCTCCCTGAGCGGAGACGGCTTCCATAACGGCAAGAAACTGCGCAGAGTCCGGCTGGAGCAACTGCTGGAGCGAATGCTCCATGACCTCCGCCGCCTGCCATCCATAAAGCCTTTCGGCACTGCGGTTCCAATAGAGAATGCGATGCTCCTGCGGAGCGCAGACGATGATGGCGTCGCGAGCTTTGTCCAGCAGGGAGGCCTGCTCGCGAATTTTGTCCTCGGCAAGCCTGCGCTGGGTGATGTCGCGCATGATGAACTGCAGGCGTCCGTCAGGAAGAACCGTCGAACTGACTTCGGAGGGAAAATACGTGCCGTCCTTGCGATGGCAGTTCCATTCGCTTCGCACCACCTCGCCTTCAGTCAGCTGTGCCAATTCGGGCAAAATCCGCACCATTTCACCGGATGCCACAATGTCCACAACCCCCATGTGAACGAGCTCTTCGCGAAAGTAACCGAGCATCTGGCAGACCGCCGCATTGACGTCCAGCAAACGCCCGGCTGTGTTGGACACGAGGATTCCATCGGAGGCGGACTCAATGAGGGTGCGGAACTCGGCCTCACTTGCGCGGAGGGCGAGCTCAGCCTGCTTGCGAGTCGTGATGTCTTCGGAAAAAATGATGATGCCGCCGATCGTGCCGTCAGCCTGATGCCACGGACGAATCTCCCAGCGAATCCAATCGATGGCACCGTCCGCGCGAACGAACTTTTCATCGTCATTTTTTTCGACTGCACCCGCCATGCAGCGGCGGTGGATCTCAACCCAGTGAGCCGGCGCTTCAGGGAACACATCATAGTGGCTGCGCCCGGTGACAGACTGCCCGCCCAGACGGTAGTCGTGCATCCAGCGAAGACTGACCACGAGATACTTCATGCTGCGATCCAGCATGGCAATGGCGGCGGGGCTGTGCTCGACGCAGAGGCGCAGCTGCTCCTCGCGCTCCTGCAGGGCACGTGTGCGGAGCCTGACCTGGCCTGCCAGCATCCAGTTCAGACCGAGCAGCAGGGTAACCAAAGAAACCGCCGCCAGAGCGGCATAACCCAGGCTGCGCAGGTAGGGGTGCCCGTCCAGGGTCTGGCCGAACCACTTATTTTCAATCCAGGCCATCTCTTTGACACCCACATCATCGAAGCCTCTCTCAACAAGCTGAAGAAGCCTGGTGCTGCCCTTGCGCACAGCACGATGAAACTCCCCGATGCTGACAGGGTCGGACATTCTGAACTCCGACCCGATGCCCATTTTTTGGAGGAAGTATTGAGCTGGGGGCTTGTCCATGACGAAGACGTTCACCTTGCGCTCATTGGCCGCTGTGATGATGGCCTCACAGTTGTTGTACAACATCATGGGGGTGATCTCATTTTCCTGCAGCAGCTTGACAACGGTGTCTCCAAGCCTGGCAGCAACCGGAAATCCCCGGAGGGAGGAGAGGCTGTTGATGCCGGCTATGGAAGAGCGGAAGAAGATGGAGACCTCGATGGTGGAATACCGCTTTCCGAAGTCGAGATAGGTGGTTCGCTCCGGCGTTTTGAAGATGGCGTCGATGACATCAAACTCTCCCGCTTTCATTCTGCGGACGGCGTCGTTGCAGTCCATGCCATGAATCTCGGCGGTGACGCCGGTGCGCTTTTCCCAGACGCGCCATTGATCGATGATGATCCCCTGCAGCCTGCCTTCATTGTCCCTGAAGACATAAGGAGGAAAGTTGTCATCCGTCACGATCCGGATGGTGTGCGGGACAGATGGCTCCTGGGCCAAAAGGCCCACAGGAGCCCCCATGAGTGAAACCAGCAGAAGAACAAAAATTCTGATGCGGACTGCGCCCCCCCGAGGAAGCCGCCGTGCCAGGACACACGTGGCGGCAGCACCGGGGATGAAGGCAGACGTTTCAGTCATGCTTCAAGAATGGTTTCGGAGTTGGCGGCAACGCCGTCCCAGGCATGGCAGAAGTCGTCATGTGCTCAAAGAGCGGCAGCGCGCCGTTTATGGAGAACTGTGTGCAGCATTTTGAGCAATGTTTCCGCAGTGTATGGCTTGGGAATGAAATCCGTGACACCGGCGTTGGTGGCCTTGGCCACCATGTCTTTCACGCCCAGGCCGCTGGCGGCGATGATGCG
Source organism: Prosthecobacter fluviatilis (assembly GCF_055388355.1). NCBI lineage: Bacteria > Pseudomonadati > Verrucomicrobiota > Verrucomicrobiia > Verrucomicrobiales > Verrucomicrobiaceae > Prosthecobacter > Prosthecobacter fluviatilis. Next base: position 5,460,254 of record NZ_AP043782.1, on the reverse strand, counting down.
CACCTGCGGATTCATGCGCATCAGCACCTGAATGGTCGCCGGACCATCCATCACGGGCATCATCATGTCTGTGAGCACGACGGCGACCTGATCTTTGTGCTCGGCGTACAGGGTGGAGGCCTCCACACCATCTGCCGCAGGAAGGACACGGTAGCCAAAGGATTCCAATGTCTGGCCAGTGATGTGCCGCACGGGCTCCTCATCATCAATCAGGAGAACGAGCTGACCATTTCCTCGTGGCATTTCCGCCTGACCGGGGGACGTCAGGCTCAAGCCCTCCGCCTGCGCCGGCAGATAAACCTGAAATTTGGAGCCTTTGTCCAACTCACTGGAGACACGAATGAAGCCCTGATGACTCTTGATGATGGCCAGCGCGGAGGACAGCCCCAGGCCGGTGCCTTTGCCGAGCTCTTTGGTGGTGAAAAACGGCTCGAAAATACGGTCCACAACCTCGGGCGACATGCCTATGCCGGTGTCCTCCAACTCAATGAGGAGATATGGACCGGGCTTTGCGCCGGCGATCATCGCTGCGCACTGCTCATCGAGCAGATGATTGGCCGCGCTGAGTGTCAGAGTGCCGCCATTGGGCATGGCGTCGCGTGCGTTGACACAGAGGTTGAGCAGCATTTGATGAATCTGCGCAGGGTCCCCCTGGACGATCCAGAGGTCTGCCGGAATGTCGCTGGTGACGCGGATGCTCTTGAGAAAAGTTTCTGTGGCGATTTTTTCAATGCCTTTGAGCAGATGCCCGGCCTGCACATCCACGCGCTGACCTTCAACGCCGCGTGAGAAGGAAAGAACCTGGCGAACCATCTCCGCACCGCGTCTGGCACTGTTTTCGATGGTTGCGAGCACGCCCATGCGCAGCGCATCCTTTTCATGAAGCTTGAGCAGCTCTATGGACATCATGATCGGCGTGAGCGCGTTGTTGAGATCATGAGCTATGCCGCCAGCCAGCGTTCCGAGGCTTTCCATGCGCTGGGAGCGCAGAAGCTGCTCCTCGAATTTTTTGCGCTCGGTGATGTCTGTATTGATCATCAAAATGCTGCGGGGCTGGCCTGCGGCATCGCGCAGGAGAGTCCAGCGCCCCTCCACCACGAGCTTGCGGCCCTCCTTTCTGACCTGCTGTATTTCACCGTCCCACTCCCCGGCCTGGACGACTTCGTCATAGGCCTGCTGAAAAGAGCCGCTGCTGCTGTCTGCAATGATGTCCGTCACCGGACGCCCGACCGCCTCAGCCGCACTCCAGCCATAGAGGCGTTCAGCGCTTTTGTTCCAGTAGGTGACACGGCGATCAAGGCCGCAGACGAGGATGGCATCTCTGGAGAGGTCCAGCAAAGACGCCTTTTCATGCGCGGCATGCTGGGATGACTCAAGCTCCTGGGTACGCTGTTTCACCCGCTGTTCGAGATCCTCCAAATGGGACTTGGACTCCAGCAGCAGACGGAATTTTTCAGTGAGCGAAATGGCAAGCTGGAGAACCTCGATGATGTCGAAGGGCTTCTTCAAAATGAGCATGCGATCGCGGGGCTTGATCTGCTCCTGAACGTCAGTCCAGTTGCAGTCTGCGTAGGCGGTACAGATCACAATCTGCATGTCCGGGCAAACCTGCCAGATCTGCCGGGTGGTCTCGATGCCATCCCAGCCGGGAGGCATGCGGACATCGACAAAGGCCATGGCATAGGGCCGCCCCTCCTCCTGTGCGCGCCTGACCATCTGCAGGCCTTCCTCCCCCTGGCTGGCGGTGTCTATGGTGAAAGTCTGAGGCTGCCGTGCTGTGCCAAACAGCGCGGCCTCTGCCGCGTCGAGGGCGTCGTCTGAGGCGTCGACGGGGGCCAGGATTTTGCGAAAGTCATCATGAATCGAGCGGTTGTCGTCGATGACAAGAATGCGCCGATGCGGGGCGGTCATTTTTGCGGTGGTGTGTGTCATGGTTGGGTCAGTTCTCCAGCGGGAGCGTCAGGGTAAAGGTGGCTCCCCGCCCAACACCGTCACTATGCGCCTTCAAGGTTCCTCCCAGCTCCCTGGCGGCGAGCGCGCCGCTGTGCAGACCGAAGCCATGCCCCATTTTTTTGGTGGTGAAGCCATGGGAGAAAATGCGCTTCAGATTTTCGGGGGAGATGCCGACACCGTTGTCCATGACAGAAATTTCCAGCATTCCCTCCTGGTTTAGCACCACACGCACGGTCATGAGCCGTTCGCCTTCGCTATGGTCCAGGGCATGCTTGGCATTGCTGAGGAGGTTCACCAGGATCTGCATGACCTTGTGCCTGTCCGTCTTCAGGGGTGGGACGGGGGCGATCTCACGAGCCACGCTGACTTCATGACGGCTGAAGCTTGCCGCGTTGATGCGTATGCTGTCTTCGATGAGATCTGCCACGGAGAGCACTTCAACAACTCCGGTGCCGCGTGCGTAGCGCTGCTGCATGGAGACGATCTCCTTGATGTGGTCGATGTTTTTCTGCAGCATTTGCATCTCGTGCAAGATGACCTTCTGCGGCTCCGCCAGGTGGGTGGCCAGCTTGAGCAGATAATCAGGCAGCATTTTGCCGCGCGGGTCGGTGGTGAGGAATGCAGGCAGGTCTGCTTCATGCTGCTGGAGCATCTCCGCCACATTCTTGAGGCTGCTGATGCGAAAATCGCGAACCTTGCCCGTGGCGAGCTCTGCTGAAACACCGACGCTGTTGAGCACATTGCCGACATTGTGCAGCACGCTGGTGGCCACTTCCGCCATGCCCGCGAGACGGGAGGTCTCAAGCAGCTCCGCCTGCGTCTTGCTCAACTCAGCTGTGCGCTCAACGACCTGCCGCTCGATTTCAACATTGCTCCCTTCGAGGGTGGCGCGACGCAGGGATATTTCTGACATTTCCTGCAGCATGCGATGAACGGCGACGATGAGAATGGCGTCTTCGAAGAGCACCCAGCCGACGTGCTCGATCCAGCGCCAATGACTGGCTGTGAGCACTCCGAAGACGGACTGGGGCCAGAAAAGGCCGCGAATGAGATGGTCTGCTGCGACCACAACGGTGGCCGTAGTGAGCACACGCCAGTCGCGATAGAACGCCAGGAAAGCCAGTGAGCCAAAAATATGGAAGTGCGTCTCGATGCGCCCGCCTGTGAGATGGATGAGCAGCGCTGAAGTGAGCATCTGGGCAATGGCTATGACATGGCGCGTGACGACCAAACCCGGACAGCGCCAGGCCAGCCAAACGGGGAAGCCGCTGATGGCCCCTCCGAGGAAAAGAGCAGCCCAGACATGCACATGGAGCTGGCTTGTTTCTCCAATCCAGGTCCGGGGGGAAATCCACAATGCGGCGACAACGCCTGCGACCCACTGGACGATCATGAGCCGGGCAAAAAGCTGATCTGTATGCCGATGCAGATCATTCTCCGAGGCACGAAAGAGCTCCAGCGCACGCCGTTGCAAAGCAGATTCAGGCAACACCAAAGGGCGTGCTGAGGGGGCTTCCACGAGCGGAGGAGCTTGCTGGCGCTGCACACCGGAGGATGGACGCCGCCCAACGTCAGCCGTGTCTGATGCGGCGTCCTGTGGCTTTGGGGTTGAGTCTACGGCTGACATGTGGTGCATTCCGTTTGGTCTTTTTCCCTTGCGAGGGCACAGCCGAAAACCGGGGCACTGGCAGAAAGAGTGTTTTTTTGCTTTAGGAACACCTCAATGGCGTCCCGCCCCGGATTGTCTCCGGCATGGCCGCGAGCGAGGGTGATACCGCCTTGAAAAACAAGGGCGCCGGCAGCGTCATAGAGGAGAGTCTGGCCGGAGGTGGCGGCCTGAAAACTGCGGGCTTCCTTGCCGTCATGGTCAACATGAACCTGCACGCCAGGGATGGCTGAGGCAGCGTGCCAGAGGTCGGTTTTCACCCATTCTTCAGCCATGCCCTCCGGCCTGATGAACCAGACCTGAGCATGGAACAATCCCGGGCAATGAGCCGCAAGCTGCTCCAGCTCTCCGAGTGTGGCCCGGGAGCAGGGGCAGCGCGGGTGCAGAAACATCACCAGGGTGGGCTGCCCCGGTGAGAGGGGCATCTGACTGGTCTCCGGCCAATGAGATGGCGGGGAGCCTGCCGCACCGGCGGTCTGGGAGTACTGGGCCATCAACAGGCTGCCGGCGAGAACCGCCAAGAGCCAGACGCCTGCAATAACGCTGATTTTCAATGAGGAAGCACTCACCCGCGCCGCACCGAGCCCCTGCGAAGGTGCGGGGCATGATGGGGGGGAGGCTGGTAATCTGGGGCTGGTCACCCCTAAACATAAGGGGGTAGGCTGAAGCCCCCCAACTAAGCCATGCTTTATTTGAAGCGCCTGGACCGCTTAACGATTCGGGCTTTGCGTTTCCAGTTTTTTTATTCGTCGAGTTCCAATGGGATGTCGTTGCTCTTGGTTGTCCTGGTGAAATCAGGAGTCGGCACGGCTCTGGCTCCATTGAAGCTTTCGCTATGAGCATGCTTGTAGCCAGCCGGGTCGAGCGTCTGCCAGAGCCGATCTCTTCTTTCGCTGGAACATCCAGCCATGAGGAACACGCCCAGCAGGCCAGGCAGCAGCAAATGGCGCTGAAAACGGAGGGAGACGCGGGTGCTGAAAGTATTCATGTGCGGGTAAAGGGAAGGTGGCTATTTCTGTCCGTAATACGCGTCCGGTCCGTGCTTGCGCAAATGATGCTTTTCCAGGATGTGCCCAGGTATGGAGCCTATGGTGGGATGCAGGCTGGCAGAGCCCAAAGCCATGTGGGCACACATTTCGAGGGCGATGCTGTTTTTTAGAGAATCCATGGCGCTTTTTCCGAACGTGAAGGGCGCGTGGTGGAGCTGCAATACGGCGGGCATTTCGAGCGGGCTGAGTTTCAGCTCGCGCAGTCGCTCGACGATGGCGACGCCGGTGAAGTGCTCATAATCCTGAGAGACTTCGGCCGGGGTGAGCGCACGCACCAGAGGGACGGTGCCGTGAAAATGGTCTGCATGCGTGGTGCCATAGCAGGGAAGCTCGCGACCAGCCTGGGCAAACATGGTGGCATGCAGGCTGTGGGTGTGGGTGATGCCGCCGATCTCGGGGAACTCCCGGTAGAGCACGAGATGCGTTTTGGTGTCTGAAGAGGGGCGCAAACTGCCCTCGATGACCTGTCCTTCGAGGTCGAGAACGACGATGTCGGCAGGTTTGAGCTCCAAATAGTCCACGCCGCTTGGCTTGATGGCCCAGAGGCCAGACGAGCGGTCAATGCCGCTGACGTTGCCCCAGGTGAGACGCACGAGGCCGCTGGGCTCGAGGGCGCGGTTGGCTTCACAGACTTGCTGACGGAGATCTTTGAGGGTCATTGGCGGCATGAAAGCCCAAACGTCTTACAATTCCAGCAACATAAACCGGCTTGTGGGGCGTTAATACATTGATCCTTGAAGGTTGACGCGGGGAACGCCCCCGTTGACCTGTACCGCACACACACATGCCTGCCTCCGCCGCCCCCCAAGCTGTTCCTGATCAGGAAGCCATCTCCAAAGCCTCCCTCTGGGTGGCGCCGCTCCGAACCGAAATCGCCCGTGTGCTGGTCGGCCAGACCGCTTTGGTGGACCGCCTGCTAGTGGCCTTGCTGACAAACGGCCATGTACTGCTGGAAGGTGTGCCGGGCATAGCCAAGACACTGGCTGTGCGAACCCTTTCCGGGACCTTGAAAGCCAAGTTTCAGCGGATTCAGTTCACCCCCGACCTGCTGCCTGCAGATGTGATTGGCACGATGGTGTACCACCCGAAAGACGGTACATTCACCCCACGTCTGGGACCGATCTTTGCCAACCTGGTGCTGGCTGACGAAATCAACCGCGCGCCGGCCAAGGTGCAAAGCGCCCTGCTTGAAGCCATGCAGGAGCGGCAGGTCACGATCGGAGAAAACACCCACAAACTGCCGGACCCGTTCATGGTGCTGGCGACGCAGAACCCCATCGACCAGGAAGGTACGTACACGCTGCCGGAAGCCCAGCTTGACCGCTTTCTGCTCAAGGTGCGCGTGACCTACCCGACTCCGGTGGAAGAGCGCATGGTGCTGGATGCGATGGCCACCTCGGCACCGAAACTCGATGTGAACCAGGTTACGGATGTGAGCGCGATCAGCGCGAGCCGCGCGGTGGTGAACTCGCTGTTCATGGATGAAAAGATCCGCGACTACATCGTCGCCCTGATCCATGCCACGCGGCACCCCGAAGCGCTGGCGCCGCACCTAAAGCTGCTGATCCGATGCGGCGCGTCGCCGCGAGGCACGATCAACCTGGCGCTGGCAGCCAAGGCGCTGGCCTTCCTGAACGGACGGAACTACGTGATTCCGCAGGACATCAAAGACCTGGCCCCAGACATTCTGCGCCACCGCATTCTGCTTTCATACGAGGCCGAGGCGGAAGGTGTGAGCACGGATGATGTGATCAAGACCCTGCTCGACAAGCTGCCTGTTCCTTAACACTGGCCAAACCGTGAACCGGGAAACTGTGCAGAACGACAACGACGCCAGACTCACACGCATACTCAAGCGCGTGCGGCGCATCGAGCTGCTCACTCGTGGCATGGTCAAAGAAATGCTGGGCGGCCAGTACCACTCCCGCTTCAAGGGGCAGGGCATTGAGTTTGACGATTTCCGCGAGTATCAGCCGGGAGACGATGTGCGCTTCATCGACTGGAACGTCACGGCACGCATGAATGATCCGTTTGTGCGCAAGTATGTCGAGGAGCGTGAGCTGACGGTGATGATCTGCGTCGATGTCAGCGGCTCCGGCGACTACGGCAGCCAGGAAGACTCCAAACGCGAACGGGCGGCGGAGATTGCGGCCGTGTTTGCCTTCAGCGCCGTGCAGAACCAGGACAAGGTGGGGCTCTCGCTGTTTTCCAGCGGCATCGAGCACTATCTGCCCGCAATGAAGGGCGCCCCGCATGCGCTGCGCATCTTGCGTGACATTTTAAGCAACGAACCGAAGCAGCAGGGAACGGACATCAGGCCCGCCCTGGACCTCGCGCTAGAGCGCATCGCCCACCGGGCCCTGGTGATTTTGGTTTCGGATTTCATCACCCCTGACGCAAGCTGGGAGAAAAGCCTGCGGGCTGTTGCAGCCAAGCATGATGTGGTGGTGGCACAGATCCTGGACCCGCGCGAGATCACACTGCCGGACGCAGGACGCGTGTGCCTCGAGGACCCGGAAACCGGAGAGCAAATCATTGTCAACACGTCCCACCCCGCTGTCCGAGACGCGTATGCGCAACGGCTTGCCGAGCGGCAGGACGCGCTGGTGCAGCTGCTGCGGCGCTGCGGTGTGGAACGCATAACGGTGCGCACAGATGAAGATTACGCGCCCGCGCTGAAGGCCTATTTCCGCTCTCGCAAAAGGAGGAAACGTGGATGAAGGCCGCGCTTTTTGTGATGCAAACGCTTCTGGCGCAGCTGACGGGCCCTGCCCCGATGCCGCACCCTGAACTGCCGCCGCCTGACAGTGTGCAGCTGCCGCCGCCGTGGTGGATTCCGTGGGCTGCCCTGGTGATGCTGTGCCTGCTGATCTTCATCATCGTGTGGCTACTGATCCGGCCCAAAGAGGAGCCTCCAGCACCGCTGCGGCAGCCATGGACCGCAGCTTTCAAAGCACTGAACGAACTGCGCGCACGCATTCAATCCGTCCCTCCACAGGACATGAGCCACAGGGTGTCCCAGATCCTGCGGCGCTACCTGCACGAGCGCTACGCCGTGCCAGCCCCGGCACGTACGACACGCGAAATTTTCGATGGCAAAATGGAGAGACTGCCAGGAATGCCGGTGCCGCGGTCCCAGGGAGTGTGGCGCGAGCGTTTTGAGCCGGTGGCTCATCTGTGTGACGAGATATCGTTCATGCCGTCTCCGCGCACGGAGGAGGAATCGGCCGCGCTTCTTGACCAGGCGCTGGCACGCATGCAGGAGGAGAAGCCATGATCATCCCGGGGTTTCCCAATTTTCAGATCTTCCACCCTATGTGGCTGCTGCTGCTGCCACTGGTGCCGCTGCTGGCCCTGCTGCGTGGTTCCCGCGGCCAAAGGGCGTCCATCAAATTTCCCACCGCGTCGCTGCTGCGTGATCTTGGCCGGCCGGCACGCAGCAGTCTGGGCGGCTTCGTCTTTGGGCTCATCCTGGTAAGCGTGGCCTTCGGCATCACGGCGCTGTCCCGCCCGCAGAAAATCCTGTCTTATGAGGAGGAAAAGGCCGAGGGCATCGCGATCATGCTGACGGTGGATGTTTCGCTTTCGATGCTGATCGAGGATTTCTACATCGGGGGGCAGCCTGTGAACCGGCTGACGGCGGCCAAGCGAGTGATGGCGGACTTCATCAAAGGCCGCCGCAGCGACAAGATCGGGATTGTGGCGTTTGCAGGGGAGACCTACCTGCCCTGCCCGCTGACTCTGGACCGTGACTGGCTGATCAACAACCTCGACCGAGTGCAGACACAGCGTGTGAGTGACGGGACCGCGATCGGGTCTGGCATCGCCTCCGCCGCCAACCGCATGCGGCGTGAAAAGTCTCCAAGCAAGGTGATCGTGCTGCTGACCGACGGCGCGAACAACTCCGGCCGGCTGAGCCCGCAGGTGGCGGCGAAGCTGGCCGCCACGCTCGGCATCAAGATCTACACCATCGCGATTGGCACGCCGGGCATTCACAGCATCCCAGACCCAAGGCGCGGCACCTTCACGCCAGTGGGGCAGCAGCTGTTTGATGAGGAGACGCTCAAGGAAGTGGCGTCGATTGGCAACGGTCAGTTTTACATGGCGCAGAACCTCAGCTCGCTGAGCGACGTGTTTGACACCATCGACAAGCTCGAAAAGACCAAGATCGAGCATCACAAAATCGTCGAAACCGAAGAGCTTTTTCCCTGGCCGCTGGCTGTATCCGCCATCTCGCTGTTTCTCGCGCTGCTGCTTTCCCTGACCGTTTTGCATTCGGCCCCGGAGCCAGTCGCCACCTGATCGTCATGAGCTTTGCCCATCAACACCTGCTCTGGTTCCTGCTGATCATCCCCGCTCTGGTGGGGCTGAAACTGCTGGTGGATGCGCAGGGGTCCAAGGCCGAGCGGCTGTTCACCGCGGAGCGCCTTCGGACGGGGCTCGTCACCGGCCGGTCGCGCTGGCGCTCCTGGCTCGCGTATTTTTTATACATCATGGCCATGGCATGCCTCATCGTCGCGGTGTCGCAACCACGGTGGGGGGAGGAAAAGCTTGAGACCCCAGACAAGGGGCGCAACATTTTCATCGCGATAGACACATCGCGCTCGATGCTCGCGCGTGATGTGCCGCCAGACCGTCTCACGCGTGCCAGGCTGGCAGCGCACGACCTTATCATGGAACTCCCCGGCGAGCGGGTTGGCCTGCTGGCATTTGCCGGCCGCGCCTACCTGCAGGCGCCGCTCACGACGGATCATGACGCGATCATCGAGTCATTGCTGGCCTTTGACCACACGATCGTCGAATGGGGCGGGAGCAATCTGGCGGACATGCTGGAGGTGACACTGCGTGCCATCAAAAGCCTGCCAAAGAGCAATTATGCGCTGGTGATTTTCAGCGATGGAGGCGATGCCGACGCCAATCTGACCTCGTACATCCAACGCCTCACAGCGGCCGGAGTCGTGGTCGTCACCGTAGGTGTCGGCACTGAAGGCGGCACGCTCATTCCAGATCCCGAAGTGGAGGGCGACTACATCCGAGACGAGGCTGGCAATGTGGTGCGCTCGCAGCTGCAAAGCGGTGTCCTGCAGCAGCTGGCCTCCGCCACGGGAGGACGGTTTTTGAAACTGGACGCCCGCCCCCTGAGCCGCCAGGCGATCCAGCCTGTGCTGGACCGCCTGACCGAGCAGGAGTCTGCCAACCGGCAGAAGTCAAAGCCAATTGAGCGCTTTGCCTGGCCCCTCGGTCTGGGTATATTCCTGCTCATGCTTGCCTGGATCATCAGCGCCCTGCCCCGCTCTGCCGCCGCACGTCCGGCCGTGCTGGCGATGGCAGTCGCCGTCTTTGCGCCCGCACCCAGTGCGCAGGCAGCGGTGGCTTCAGACTTTCTGGGATTCTTTTTCCAGTCTGGCGGCCCGACTCCTGACGAGGCGCGCAAAGCACTTGAGAGCGGCCAGTTTGAAAAGGCGCGCGAGATCTACAGAAAGCTGCTGCAACGCGAGGACTTCGATGCGCGCTCCCGCGATGAGCTCCTCTACGGCCTCGCAACAGCGGAGCATGATCTCACGAACTACGATGGCAGCGTGAAGAATTTCAGCGAAGCACTCCACACGCAGGACAAGTCGCTGCGAGCCAGGGCGCACCGGGGACTGGCGCAGACTTTGTATGATCAAGGGGTGAAAGGTTTGCAGCAGCAGCCCAAGATCACGCTCCAGCGCTGGACTGACGCGCTGCGGCACCTGGACGCCGCTCTGGAGCTCGATCCTGAGAACAAGAACCTGCGCGAGAACCGAGACCATGCGGACAAAATGCTCGCCCAGCTGCGCCAGGAACTGAAGCGTCTGGAAGAAAAGCAGGGTAAAAAAGGTAACAAAGGCCAGAAGGGGCAAAAAGGGCAGAAAGGTGACAAGGGTGAAGGCCAGCAAGGGGAAGAAGGTGACGAGGGCGACGAACAAGAGGACGGCCAGCAAGGCAGCGACCCTAACGGCCAGGGGGAACCCAAGGAGCCCAAGGAAATCAAAGGCGAGAAGAAGGAAGCGGATGACGGCATCGGTGGGAAGGACGCCAAAGAACTGCCTGAAGGGCGGCTCCAGGCTGCTGGTGGTAACCAGGACGGGAAAAAAGAGCCGCAGAGCAAAGCCGTGGCGATGCCTGACGAGGACAAGAACAAAGACCCGAAGAAAATGACCAGCGACCAGCGCAACCCACGCACTGGCTATACCCCAGGAGAGGCCGAAAGATACATCCTCCAGTACATGGATGAGAACACTGCTCCGCTGTCCACCCGCTACCACACACCGCCGCCGAACAAAAAAGACTGGTGAGCCGTCTTCGGCAATGGCGCACGAAATCCCAAACTCGAATGACTCAAAGCCTCGATCTCCATTCAATCCGGAAACGGTCAGCAGCCAGGGCTGAGAGCCCGAGGCCAGGCAGCTGGAGGGCACACACACTCTCCCGCATTCTGGAGGGGCTGATGTGTCTGATATTGCTCAGCACCGGCAGTGCGTCCGCAGCGACGATCCGCGCTTACATCCAGCCCGATCACGCGCACACCGGGCAGGAAGTCAGCTACGTCATTTCCGTGCAAAACGGCGTCATCCAGAGCGAACCGCAACTGCGGCTTCCTGTGCAGGTCGGAATGAGCACTGCACTGACCACACGACAGAGTTCTGTCATCCGAGGCGGGCAGGAGATCGTTTCGACGCAATTTTCCTGGGGAGTGATTGGCAGCGAACCCGGCGAATTCGTCATTCCCCCGCAGGAAGTGCTGGTCAACGGAGAGATCCTCAAAACCAACGAAGTTCGTTTCATCGTCACGGAGTCTCCAGCCAACACGCCGAATGCAGCCGAAGATGCCAGCATTCCGCTGTTTCAGATCGAGGTCGGTAAAACGGAAGTCTATCAAGGCGAGGTGGTGCCCATCAGCGCCAGCCTTTTTGTGCCACGCAGAGGGGTGATGCTGCGGCGCATCGGGCTGATCGATGTGAACAAGAATGATTTTGCCATCGCCCGGTTTCCGCAGCAGGCCGAGCAGAACGCCCAGCGGATCAACGACATCGACTACATTGTGATCACCTACCGCAGCACCCTCTCCGCTCTGCATGCGGGAGACCTGAAGGTGGGCCCGGCGACTTGTGAACTGCTGTACGAGGTGCTGGACGAAAACACCCAGCGGCAGATGAGCCGGGGGCTGCCGTTTGGCGTGATCATGGGCGGAGTGGAGCCGCGCAAGCACGTGGTCAAAAGCCAGGAGGTGAAAGTCAAAGTGCTGCCGCTGCCGACGGAGGGCAAGCCTGAGAATTTCACCGGAGCAGTGGGTGATTTCAGCATCAGCGCCACCGCGACTCCTAACGAGCTTGGTGTTGGAGATCCGCTGGCGGTGGACATCACCATCGATGGATCGGGCAATTTTGAAGCGCTGAATCCGCCCAGCATGATGCCGCCCGAGGGATGGAAAGCCTACCCCCCGCGACGCTACAATGTGGACGGGCCCATCGACCCCAATCTGACCCCGGCCCTCCAGCGCCGCATCGGCTACTCGATGGTGTTTGTGCCGGAAAAAGTGCACAAGGAGCTGCCACCTTTTGAGCTGAGCTACTTCAGCCCCACGCAGAAAAAATATATTTCCGCACGCACGTCACCGATAGCGCTGCGCGTCAAGCCAGGCACCATGGCGACAGCCACTGCAGCGGTGGAAGCGGCTGCCGGAACAGAGCCGCCCAAGCCGCCTGCCGTGCAGCAGCCGAAGCCGCAGATCAGCGACATTCTGATGAACATTCCGGCCAAGGCCAGATGGCTGAGCCCCGCGACGGCCAACGCCCCTCTGACCACGAGTTCACGTTTTTGGGCGATTCAGTCCATCCCGGCGGCCCTCGTGATTCTGGCGACACTCTTCACGTGGTACCGCCGTCACCGCAAGGAAGCGATGAGCGGGCTGAGAGGAGAGCTGCAAGATCTTTGGCGCGGCCTAGAAGAGAGTCATCTGGCAGACCGTGATTTTCTGCAACGGGCCGCCCACTTCATTCACCGGAGCCAGCCCGGTGAAATACAGGACGAGGCGCTACGGCAGATCATCCACCGCTACGAGACCCAAAGCTTTACGGGCACCTCCACGCCAGGGCAGCCACTAGGGGCGGGTGAGCGCAACCGCATCCTGTCCACATTGGCGCCGCTGCTGAAACGCAGCGCCATTTTCATCGCCACACTGGCCATCTTCTCCTTTGATGCTGGAGCGGCAGAAGCCTCTCCTGATGCAGTTTATCAGCAGGCACGGGAGGCTCTGGAGAAGGGCAAGTTCACCCAGGCACAGTACCTCGGCGAATCACTCACCAAACAGCACCCTCCTGCTTTGAGCTCCGAGGTCTTTACGCTGATCGCCAACGCCCGCTACAGACAGGAGGACATGGGGCGTGCTGCGCTATGGTACCAGCGTGCGCAGCTTCTGGATCCGCTGAACCCTGAAGTGCGGCAGAATCTCCGGCACCTTGATGAAAAGCTGCGCTTTTTCAGCTTTGGGGAAAAGTCACCGCTGGCTGAATGGAGCCTGATGCTGAGCAAAAACACCTGGGTCATTGCTGCATCGGCAGGCGTATGGATCGTCCTTCTGGCGCTGATGCGCTGGATTCTTGCTGCTTCGCAGTCGCAGAAGGGGGGAGGCAGTGCCAACGCACTGATACTCGGGCTCCTCGGCGTGCTGGTTTTCATTCCGTCTGCCACCTTTGCCGCCATCCGCCCTGCGCCGGGCGACCGTGTCAAGGATGTGATGGTCGTGACAGCACGCGACGTCAACGCCTACACATCAGCCACGGTCACTTCGGGCAATGTCGTTGCCCTCCCGCCCGGCAGCCAGGTGAGGCTGCTGGAAAAACGCGGAGCGTGGAGCTATGTCGAAGTCCCGAGCGAAGACGAACCTGTACGCGGGTGGATCGAGTCTGCCACGTACACACCGCTGTGGCCGTGGGACATGATGCTGCTGCCGTAAAGGAGCGGATCATGCTCCGATTCCCGCCCCTTCCGAGGCAGCACCTGCGCCAGGGCGGCCGCCTGCTTCGCGGTCGAGGACAAGGAGGCTGGCTGTGTCATTGCCGGCGAGCTTGAGGCGTTCGAGCATGTCCCCCACAGTTTTTTCTTCCTCCATCTGCTCGTTGAGGAACCAGAGAAGCAGGTTTTTTGACGCATGGTCTTTGACCTGCTCCGCGACCTCAAAGAGATCATTGATCTGCTGGGTGACGCGTTGCTCCTGCTTGAGGCTGTGCTGGAAGACATCCAGAGGAGATTTGAAGTCCATCTTGGGCTTGGCAATGGGCTGGAACTCGACCTTGGCATCGCGATCCACAAGATACTGGTAGAATTTCAGCGCATGCATGGTCTCCTCGCGGCTCTGCGCGAACATCCATTTGGCAAAGCCGGAGTAGGGAGTCTGCTCAAACCAAGCCGCCATGGCGAGATAAACGTAGCTGGAGGACATTTCATTGTTGATCTGCTCATTGAGCAGCTTGGTAAGCTTTGGATTGAGTGTCATAGCGTTTTCTTGGGTTATGAACCTATTGAATCAGCAATGGAACCTGCGTGCAAGACAGATGAAAGACGATTCGCTTTCATTTGCGCCAGTCCACGCCACGATGAGCCCACCCCACCGCGATGCCCGCAGACACCGCAGCCCCACACCCTCAACACCACCCGCAGGTCGTGCGGCGGAATTTCATCTGCCACTGCCTGGAGGGCGGTTTGTACATGGGGGGGGTGGCGTTTCTCCAGCCGGAGACGGTGATGCCCAAAATGGTGGAACAGCTCGGCGGGCGCTCTGCGATCATCGCAATCATGCCCGCCATCCTGCCCGCAGCGTTTGCGATGGCCGGGCTCTTTGTTTCTCCCCTGGTCGAGCGCCTCACGAGGTTCAAGCCGTGGGTGATGGGTTTCGGCATCCTGCAGAGGCTGCCATATCTCATCACGGGGCTGCTGCTATGGCACTGGCAGGATGCCGGGGCATGGCTGCTGCCGCTGGTGGTGCTGACTCCGGTAGCTTCAGGCCTGATCGGAGGCGTAGGCGTGGTGGCATGGATGGAAATGGTCACGCGCATGGTGCCGGAACGGGTGCGTGCAGCGGGCTGGGCGGCACGCTACATCACGCAGGCGTGCATCGGCATGGTGGCCGGTGCGGTGATCCACCAGGTGCTTAGCCATATGCCGGGGCAGCGAGGCTATGCGGTGCTGCACCTGATCACATTCGGCTTTTTGTTTCTGTCCTGGCTCTCGCAGTCGTTCATGCGCGAGCTGCCAGCGGCACACCATTACCACCCGCACACCGGAAGCTACTGGAGCTACCTGCGCAGTTTGCCCGGCCTGCTGGGCAGGCAGCCGCAGCTGCTCAGGCTGATCGCAGCCCGCTTTACCGGGATGGGGTATCTGATGGTGGTTTCGTTTCTAACGCTGCATGCGCTGCACACCACCGGAAGGCCTGAGGCGGATGAAGGCAGTTTTGTGTCCTGCCAAAACATCGGCACCATCCTCGGCAGCATGCTGGCCGCATGGCTGGGCTATCACAAAGGAGGCAGGGTGCTGCTGATTCTTTCGCGGCTTATCTGCATCATTATGTGCATCTGGGCCAGCCAGACCCAGTCATTCGGAGGCTTTACCGCTGCCTACTTCATTCTCGGCTTCGGCCTGTTTCTGGACCGCGTGGGGGATCTGACACTGACTGCGGAACTCTGCCCGCCGGAGCGCCGTTCGACGCTGCAGGCCATGCTGGGCTTTTGCAACGTGTGGTCTCTGATGTTCGCCACCAGCCTGGGCGGAGTCATTCATTCGCTCAGCGGATCGTTCTACATGGTCGCCGCCCTGGCAGCAGCCATGTCAGTCGTTTCCATCCTGATTTTACGCGGCATTCCCGAACCCCGGGGGCAGAACTGAAGAGGAAAGATCATTCCGAACACTCGATCAAAGCCTTCATGGAGACCTGCCCTTGAGGATTGGTCTCTTTGGGATCGGGCCCGTAACCTTCAATCTGCTGCTGTCGCAATTCTGCCAGCTCCTTGTGGACGGTGGCGACGATCACGCGCCCTCGCTGGTCCACTTCTTCGGCCATTCGCCTGCCGAGCTGCCGGGGATGGCCAAAGATGACTTGCAGCATTTCGATCACGTACTCGAAGGTGTGCCAGTCGTCATCAAGCAGGATGACATGCCAAGGAGGCTCCAAGGCTGGCGGAGCTGCAAGCGGCTGCACACGAGGCTGCTGCGGAGCCACGCGAGGCTGCCGTGGCGTCACCGGAGCGGTAGCGCCACGGATGTCTGCAGAGTAGATCATCAGAGGCACAATGCCACAGAACGGCCGATTCTCAAGGGCTGAGAGCGCCGCACGCCTGCGGCTGCGTTTTAGTCCGCAGGATTTGACCTGACAACGAGGATTGCTTGCAAAAGGCCCTGTCTGTGTGCCAGACTTTAATTCATGAATCCTTCCATCTGCCGAACCCTCAGCACCATCTGCTTTCAGGCAGGCATGCTTTCCGTCATCCTCTCCATCTGGAGCTGGTGGTTTTTCAACGGAGACACGCCAGAGCAGGAGGCGCACGCCGAGCGTCTGGGAATCTTTATCGGGCTGTGGGCCCCAACCCTGCTGATCCTTTCCAACCGTTTTGACCGCTACGCCGACAAAGCCAAGGATCTCCCGGGCCTGAGCAGTGAAAGCGAGACCAGCGACGAAGCCTGAGTCAGATCACATCGGCTCACGGCCGGTTGCTTCGACGTATTGCTGGCGCAGGCCATTGTAAGCCTGCTGCCATTCATCCACCACACGCTGCAGTTCCATCACCTGCTTTTCCAAAGTGGAAATGCGTGACTGCTGCATGACATCTCCGACAGTGCTCTTGTCATCCGGACGCCCGGTGCCAATGAAAGTCGTGGCGGCGCTGCGCACATGATGCGGGCTGGCCTGGAACCAGGACAAATCCGCCAGGCGTGACTCCGTGTTGTCCAGGCAGTTGATGATCGTGACGTTTTCATCAATCTCACCCGTGGCCAGAAACTCCTGAATGGTGGCCACGTTTGTCGGGCCGTAGAGATAGTTGTCGGGCATTTGAACGAGGAGATCCATCTGGAGCTCCGCGATCATGGGCGCACGCTGCCAGCTCATGCGGTTGTCGCTGGAGATCTTGTCGAGGGGGGAAATCTTGGCATCAGCAGCCCAACCACGCAGCGTTTCGAGATCCTTGGCTTCATAAACTTCCTTGTCCGAGGCTTTGAGCAGATACCAGTTTTGCATGAGGGAAGATAACCAAATTCCGCAGCCTGCGCCAAGCCCAAAGTGAGGAGGAATTCAAACAGAGGGCTTTGACGGTGCATTTTAGCAAGGCATCCTGCACCACCTGCGTTTAAACGCGTTCCTTATGACCCGCCTGCTTTTCGCCATTCTCCTAGCCGCCACCGTGCGGGCAGCCGAACCCGCCGTTTTTGCGCTGAAAACGATGACGGCGCAGATGAAATACGACACCACCGAAATGCTCGTGCAGCCGGGCCAGCCAGTGAAAATCACCTTTGAAAACGGGGATGACCTCCCGCACAACGTGGTCTTTTGCAAGCCGGGCACCGACACGGCCGCCATGGCAATGAAGCAGATGGAAAAGCCGGAGGAGGCTCTGAAGCGGAACTGGCTGCCAGATGATCCGCGCATCTGGGCGCACTCCAAGATGCTCAATCCGCATGAAAAGGAGGTGCTGAGCTTTTCTGCTCCTGAAAAACCAGGCAGCTATCCGTATGTCTGCACGTTTCCTGGTCACGCGCTGACGATGCGCGGTGTGCTGAAAGTGGCCCCGCTGGGGGACACGCTGCATGACCTGCACTTTGCGCTCTACCTGGGAAACTGGAAAGAGCTGCCGGATTTTTCGAAGCTGAAGCCGCACCGGGAGGGCAAGATTGAGGACAATCTGCTGCAGGTGAAGCTGGACGACTACAAGAATGAGTTTGGGGTGGTTTTCACGGGGAAGCTGGTCGCTCCGAAGAAAGGATCGTATCGTTTTTATCTTTCCAGCGACGACGGTGCGCGCATCTTGATCGATGGGAAGAAGATCGTGGAGTATGACGGGATTCATCCTTCGGGAGACATCAAGGAGGCAGGGCTGACACTGGAGAAAGGAGAGCATGAGTTCCGTCTGGAGTATTTCCAAGCCGGCGGGCAGATCGAGCTGTATGCGGCGTGGAAGGCGGCGGACACGCAGATCACGCCGCTCTCCAAATGGCTGCACCCGAAATGGCAGGGCGGCGCGAAGAAGCAGAAGGAGTTCGATCCGATCCCGCTGGTGGTGAAGGATGAGACGGTGATGTACCGCAACTTCATCCAGGGAGCCGGGAACCGCGGGATCGGTGTGGGCTATCCTGGCGGAGTGAATCTGGCATGGAGCGCCGAAAGCATGAACCTGGCGCTGATCTGGCGGGGGGCCTTCATGGACGCAGCCCGTCACTGGAACTCACGCGGTGGCGGCCACGAAAAGCCGCTGGGGTATGATGTGCTGCAGCCGACAGGAGAGGTGACGCCGGCGTTTTTTGTGACAGAGAAGCCGGAAGCTGAATGGCCGAAATGGGGCAAGGTGAAGCGCCATGAGGGATTTGAATGGAGGGGCTACTCGCTGGACACAAAGCGGAGTCCGACATTCCGCTATGCGTGGCAGGGGGCGGAAGTGGAGGAGTCTTTCCAAGCCGTGGGCGACGGCAACAAGCCGGATGGGAACGCCAAACTCATACGCACCGTGAAGGTCTCCGGCAAACTGCCCGCCAATGCCTGGTATCGAATTGGCAGCGGAGCGCTGGAGGGCAAGGATGGCGTCTTTACCCTCAAGGGCACGCCGTCATGCCTCATCAGCGCCGCCGGCGCACAGATTGCCGGAAAGAACCTCGTCATTCCCGGCCGGACCGGCATCATGATCATCACCTACCAGTGGGCACAGTAACCTTTTGCCTTTTTGCACTGCCATGAAACGTTTTTTTATTCTCTCCCTGCTTTGCACCCCACTGCTGGCCGCAGATCCAGTGGAGGCTGACTATTACAAGATCACCACGTTTGACACGCCGAAGGAGACGGCGATGGAGGTAGGCTCGATCGACCTGATGCCGGACGGCAAGCTGGCGCTGGGCACACGCCGGGGTGAAATCTGGATCGTGAGCGGTGCAGGGAGCAATGATGCCTCAAACGTCAGCTACAAGCTGTTTGCTTCAGGCCTGCACGAGGTGCTGGGCATCGCCTACAATCCCAAGGACAAGAACCTGTATGCGACCACGCGTTATGAGATCACACGGCTGAAAGACACCGACCATGACGGACGAGCGGATGTGTTTGAGAACGTGAACGACAGCTGGGGCGTCTCCGGAGACTACCACGAGTATGCGATCGGGAGCCGCTTTGACAAAGCAGGAGACCTGTGGGTGACGCTGTGCCTGACAGGGTCTTTCAGCAGCGCGGTGCCGTTTCGGGGATGGGCGCTGAGGATCAAGCCTGACGGGACGATGGTGCCGACGTGCTCGGGCATCCGCAGTCCGGGGGGCGTGGGGTTTGATGCAGACGGCGAAGTCTATTACTGCGACAACCAGGGGCCATGGCATGGCTCATGCACGCTGCAGCATCTGGTGCCGGGGACTTTCCAGGGGCATCCCGGTGGGAACATCTGGTATGATCTGGCGCCGAACATGGGGCCGCGGCCGATCGATCCCCTGCCGGAGGCTTTCCAGGGAGAGCGCAGCCGCAAGGAGGACCGGCCGGGTGGAGACCCTGACCGCATGGTGATAGAGAGGCAGCGCATCAAGCAGCTGCTGCCGCCAGCGGTGTATCTGGTGCACGGAAAGGTCGGCAACTCTGCCAGCGCCATCATCTGCGACCTGAGCGGGGGGAAATTTGGCCCCTTCAGCAAGCAGCTTTTCATCGCCGATCAGAGCCACAGCAATCTGAGCCGTGTGTATCTCGAAACGGTGAACGGCATCAAGCAGGGGGTGGTGATTCCCTTCCGCAGCGGCTTTGCGAGCGGGATCATCGGCGGACGCATGGACGAAGAGGGGCGCGTGTTTGTGGGCGGCAGTGACCGCGGCTGGGGTGCACGCGGGGGAAAGCCTTTCTGTTTTGAGAAATGCGAATGGACCGGGAAAACACCCTTTGAGGTGCATGAAATGCATGCCAAGCCGGACGGATTTGAACTGACCTTCACACAGCCGGTGGATCCGGCCACGGCCGGCGATGCGAAGAGCTACAGCATGCGTGAGTTTACCTATGCGTACCGCGAGCAGTATGGCGGCGATGAAGTCGATGAGATCCTGCCCAAAATCACGGCTGCAAAGGTCTCTGAGGATGGAAAATCGGTGCGTCTGACCATCTCACCGCTGACCAAGGGGCATATCCATGAGCTGCACCTGGACGGTGTGCGGAGCGCGGAAAAGCTGCCGCTGCTACACAAGGTGGGCTATTACACGCTGAATGAAATTCCGGCGAAGTAATCACGCGCTGCCTACTTCAGCGGCGCCGCCTTGGGCACATCCGTCAGTTTCACGGATGGCCCGGGCTGCTGCTCACTGAATTCCATGGCCGCCGCAGGTTCAGCGCGCCGCACTTCGACGATGGGGATGCTGCGGGTCTGCAATGGCAGCTCGGCACGCCGCACCTGCTCTCCGTCCATAGGACGGGGGGGCTCAGCTGCCGGCAAGACCGCACGTCTCACCTCCTCATGCTCCTCAGCAGCAGCCACCACAACGGGGGACGTGTAGTTTTTCACCGCAGCGGTGATAACGGCCGCCCGAGCCGGGGCGAGGTCCATGGCGGTTTCAACAATTTTGCGCACGCGACCGGGCTCGGCATTCACCGCATCCATGGCCGCAGTGACGATCTCCCCGGCACATGCCTCATGAATGACCAGGGCTTCCTCGAGTCTCATGATCAGCTTGTCCGGCTCCATGCGGATCGAAGTGAACAGCTCTCCACACAGAGTTTCGCAACTGACTGCGGCCGGAGTCGATTTCACCGGCTGGCTCAATCCTGGCGAAACCGCCAAGACCAGCAGACAGCAAACAATGGAGATCAGGCGCATGAGTGGGAGAGACTGCATGAATGACGGATTCAAATGGTCTTCCTTCAAATCATCTTTTTGGCATTTTAGATTTTTCTGGCGTGGGATTTAGCAATTGATCTGATCCTGCCCGACGTGCTCGAATGAACTGTTCAGGCGAAACCCGATTGAGAGGAGTATCAGCATATCCTTGTCCAGGATTCACATAAGGACCGAGCCGCACTTCGAAATGCAGATGTGCCAAATAGGCACCTTCAGCCGTGCCAACGGTGCCTATCCGGAGGCCGCGTTCCACTTGCTGCCCGCTCTGCACTTCAATGGTTGCCAGGTGGGCGTAAACGGTCTGAACGACGGGGCCGAGTTCGTCTCCGTCAGGCAGGCGATGAGCTATGAAGATCATTTTGCCCCAACCTGGACCGGGACTTCCCGCATAGACCACCTGACCGGCCCCTGCTGCGTAAACAGCATCTCCCAAATCCGAGTTCCCGCCGCCGATGCCGTTGAGATCGTCTCCCAGATGACGCTGGATGCGAAAGGGCTGGGCATTGTAAGTTAGTGCGCCATGCTCAGACCCCATGGGCATGTCAAAGCGTGCCGCCACGGGCAAAGCAGCTATTTCGAGCGGTGCCAAGCGAAGAAATGCAGGATCAAGCGGCCTGGTCTTTTGAGCCAACCCGCTCCTGAAACGCAGCCAGATGATGCCAAGCAGCACCGCCACGAGAGTCAGGGGTAAAAGTACTCGCATGATGCGCACCAGTGTCTGCATGCGGGAGATTCGAGGGCTGCGGTGGCGTTGCAAAGGGAACGTGCCTCCCTTTATTGTCAGCATTATCTTTGAACATGATCTCCCCATCCTCGTTTGGTGCCCCCAAAGTCTCCGTCTTCAACGGCCCAGCCAGCTATGATGACGCCGATGCCCTCCGTCAGCAGATCGAGGCCGCGATCAACGCGCTGGAGCTTTCGGCGGATTTCATCAAGCCGGGGGACCGGGTGGTGATCAAGCCGAACTGGGTGAAGGAGCACAATGCGAGCAAGCCGGAGGATGAAGGCGGCTGGCTGACGATCATCACACACCCCTTGGTAGTGCGCGAAGTGGCGCGGTGGGCGGCAAAGAAGCTGCAGGGACGTGGCTCTGTGACGCTGTGTGATGCACCGCAGAGTGATTCGTCGTTTGCGACCATCCGCAGGCTGCACCGGCTGGATGACATGGTAACGGACCTGACGAAGGAGTTTCCTGGAGTGGCCTTCCTGCTTTTTGACATGCGCTGCGAGGAATGGACGATTGATGACGGGGTAACGATCGCGAAACGGGAACTGCCGAGTGATCCGTCCGGGGCCGTGGACATTCACCTGGATGAGGACAGCGAGTTTCTAGGGCATCCCGGCCTGGGCAAGCTGTATGGGGCGTCGTTTGATTTTGCGACAACGAACCGGCAGCATACGGACCCGCACCATGAATACCGGATCTGCCGCACGCCGATGAACGCGGATGTGCTGATCAATGTGCCGAAGCTGAAGACACACAAGAAGGTGGGGCTGACGGTGGCGCTGAAGAACTTGGTGGGTACCACGCCGCGCACGAACTGGCTGCCGCGCCACACGGAGGGTACGCCAGCGGAAGGCGGCGACCAGTTTGCGGAATCCACCGCCAAGCGGGCGCTGGAAGGGACGCTGATGCGGAATGCTAAGAAGATCCTCTTTGGGCGGTTCTTTCTCTCCAAGCTTTTTGTGCCGCTGAAGAAGCTGGGGCGGATGGTGTTTGGCGATACGAAGGAGGTCGTGCGCTCCGGCAACTGGCATGGGAACAACACGGCGTGGCGGATGATCCTGGACCTGCACAAGTGCTTCTTCTATTTCGACGGACGTGGCGAGAAGCGGGAGAAGCCGCTGCGCTACCTGACGATTGTGGACGGGATCATCGGCGGAGATGGAGACGGGCCGATGTCGTGCGATCCTGTGGCAAGCGGTGTCATCATCGCGGGAACCCATCCGGTGGCGGTGGATTGTGTGAGCGCGCAACTGATGGGGCTCAACTGGAAGAAGACGCGGCTGCTCAAGGATGCGTTTGAGGTGAAGCGTCTGCCGATTGTGGGATTCAGGCCGTCAGAGATCACGGTGGCCTCAAACAAGGCGGAGTGGAAGGGACCGTTTGAGGAGATGAAGGACTGCTTTGAGTTTCAGTGCCACTTTGGGTGGAGCGGTCATCTGGAGAGCGATGAGAGGCTGGCGCGGATGGGGAAGCGTGCTTGAAGCACGCCCCCCCCACGGATGGAGGGATCCATAAGATCCCTCCTCCACTCAGAGCTTACTCAAAATGCATCTTGCCGATGTCTGAGCGGCGCTGGAGACCATCGAAAGTGATCTTGGTGCTTTCAGCGTAGGCTTTATCGCGGGCTTCGACGCGAGTGGCCCCCTGGGCGACGACGGCGAGGACGCGGCCGCCATTGGTCTCGAACTGGCCTGCGGTGTTCTTTTTGGTGCCGCAGTGATAGACGCGAGCGCCGCTGACGGATTCCAAGCCGGAGATGACGTCGCCGCAGCGGGAGGTAGCGGGATAGCCGGCACTGGCGCTGATGAGGCAGATGCTCCAGCCGGGCTCGAAGCGGATGAGGTCGGGCTGGAGATTTCCTTTGGCGGCCTCGAAGGCGTAGGTGGCGAAGTCTCCGCGCACCATGGGGAGGACGGCTTCGGCTTCGGGATCGCCGAAGCGGCAGTTGTACTCGATGACCTGGGGGCCGGTGGGGGTGAGCATGAGGCCGAAGTAGAGGAAGCCGCGATATTTGAGGCCGTCCTTCAAGATGCCCTGCACGGTGGGCTGGACGATCTCGAGCTCGATGCGCTGCATGAGGGCGGGATCGGCAAGTTCGAGCGAGGCGACGGCGCCCATGCCGCCGGTGTTGGGGCCCTGGTCGTTGTCGCGGATGCGCTTGTAGTCACGGGCAGGCATGAGGATCTGATATTTGTCGTCGCACACGGAGGCGAAGACGGAGATTTCGGGGCCGGTGAGGCATTTTTCGACGAGCAGATCGCCGGGGCCGAAGCAGCGCTTTTCCATGACGTCATCGACGAAAGCCTCGGCCTCGTCTTTGGCGGTGCAGACG
Organism: Prosthecobacter fluviatilis; assembly: GCF_055388355.1. Taxonomy (NCBI): domain Bacteria; kingdom Pseudomonadati; phylum Verrucomicrobiota; class Verrucomicrobiia; order Verrucomicrobiales; family Verrucomicrobiaceae; genus Prosthecobacter; species Prosthecobacter fluviatilis. The sequence goes on along the minus strand of NZ_AP043782.1, from coordinate 5,436,451 downwards.
GCGACGCCTTTGCCGGCGGCCAGGCCATCGAACTTGAGCACGATGGGGAGCTCCGTGAGAGCGGCTTTGGCCTCGGCGGCGTTGGTGCAGATGGTGAAATCAGCCGTGGGGATGCCGTGGCGTTTGAGGAACTTTTTCGCGAAGGTCTTGGAGGCCTCAAGCTGGGCGATTTCCTTGCGGGGGCCCCAGCAGGGGATGCCGGCCTCGGCACAAAGATTGGACAGGCCGCCGTCTTTGACGAGGAGTGCCTCTTCACCGGCCATGCAGAGGTCGATGTTGTTCTGCTTCATCCAGGTGATCAACTCGGGCAGGCTGGCGGCGTCCACGCGGGTGGCGAGGGTGGCGATGGCGTCGCTGCCCGGATAGACGAAGAGTTCATGCTTTTGAGGCGATTCGCTGAGCGCCGTGATGAGTGCGTGTTCGCGTCCGCCTTTGCCAGTAACGAGGATTTTCATGGGCCGGGATGCTTAGCGCGCCGGGGCGGCAGCGCAAGCCTGCACGAGAGGCCGGGTTCTAAGAACTTTCAGCCCCGGACGTTGGAGGCAGCATGAAACGCAGCCTTCTTCTGAGCTCTGTGGCACTTTTCTCCTGCATGCGCCAGGAAAACGTCGGTGCAGACACCCCGGCCACGCGGATCGACGCTGCGCTGGTGCGTGACTACCAGACGGCGCAACAGCAGCAGCGCCAGCACAACCGCACGCCTCTGCCTGCCCTGCCGCCATTGGCCGACGATGCCGTCTTTCTGCGCCGTGCCTGCATCGACCTTGCCGGCAGACTGCCGAGGCCAGACGAGGTACGCAGCTTTCTCACGAGTGGCGTCCCAGCCAAACGAGCCCTGCTGACTGATGCCCTGCTCAAGGAACCCGGAGCCGCCGAGGTACGCTTCCGCATGCTGGCGGAGACGTTTCGCGTGAAGGAAGACGAGGTCGTGATCGCCTGGCTGCGGCAGGCGGCGGCGGATGACCGGCCGTATGATCAGATCATCACCTATTTGATCGGCGAAGGTCACATGAGCCGCCGCGATGAAGGCAATGCCTACCGCACCGGCGTGGAGACAGCCTATGCTGTGCTGGGGGAAGACCTGCACTGTGCGCAGTGCCACGATCACCCCTTCAACGACCACACGCAGATGGAGAGCCACCAGTTTGCCGCGTGCTTCACTCAGAATGACCAGTTCGACAACATCCGGCTGCCATCACAATACAAGTACCGGGATGGAAAGTCGGGGGAACAGGTGAAGCCCAGGCTGCTTCAGATGACCCGCGAGCCCGCACCTGCCATGAAACGCGACCAGGACCCGCACATGCAGGTGGCGCATTGGATCACGCATGAAAGCAGCCGGCGCTTTGGCTACGTGGCCGCCATGCGGATATGGAGCAGCTTGTTTGGAATGCCCGGCCAGCATGTGGACCGCACCGTGGGCGGAAGCGATCCGGCCCCTTCATGGGAGGAAGTACACGAGAGATCTGACATTCCCGCCACTCGCAGGTGCTGCTATGCATCGGTGCATCCCAACAGTCTTGCATGGATCGGCCAAAACTTCGCCCAACGTTCGGCGGTCAATGCCGAAGTCGTGCTGGCGGATGAATTCCGCCGCTGCGGCTATCGTATCGGCCAGTTCCAGCGCATTCTGGCGCGCACTGATGCGTACCAGCGCTCCAGCATCGTCATGAACACTGACTGGAACAGCAGCTCTCTGGTGCCCGCACCTCACATCCGCCGGCTGCCCGCCGAAGTGATCTGGGACGTAGTGTCTGCCGAAAAAAGTGGGCAACTGCCGCAGGTGCCGCCGCTGGAGCATCCCCTGCGCATGCTGGGCCGCGGCTCGCGTGAGTGGTCTGATGAAAGCATCACTCCGCTCTCGCATGAACTCGCCCGGTTCATGATGAACAGCCCGGACATGCAAAACACCGTGGACGCCGAGCCCGCGGATATGTCCACCGAAGATCTGTTCATTTCCTTTCTCGGCCGCTATCCCAGCGGCGTGGAAAAAGCGGCCGCCCAGCAGCACCGCAGTGAGTCGCCAAAGACGGCGGCCCAGGACATCGCCTGGGCTCTGCTGAACACACGGGAGTTCATGTTCAGGCCGTGAGTTTGCTGATGTAGCATTTGCAGACGCTACGTGGAAGTTGTTAAGACTTACCACCACAAGATCATACCCGCCATGCCAACCACCAGGACGAAAGACAGCAAGAGCAGGAAGAACGGCGCAGCCGCCAGGTTTAAACAGCCGCCGGTGCTGTTCGACAAGACGCAGACGATGATCAAGAAGATCCAGGAACGCCTGGGTGGCAAGCTGCTGACTTACTGGAACGGACCGCGTGGATCCGTCTGCCACAGTGATGTGACGGCACTGTTCAAGCTGCTCGAACACATCGGCATGCAGGAGAAGATTTTCATCTTCATCAAATCCGACGGCGGCAACGGGCGCGCGGCGCTGCGCATGGTGAACCTCATCCGCCGCTACTGCCAGAGGCTGGTAGCCCTGGTGCCTCTTGAGTGCGCCTCCGCAGCCACAATGATCGCCCTGGGGGCGGAGGACATTCAGATGGGGGCCATCGCTTATCTGACGGCGGTGGACACCTCACTGACCCACGATCTGTCCCCGATCGACCGCGACAATGACCGTGTGAGCGTGAGCCTGGACGAAGTGAAGCGCATCATCAACCTTTGGCGAAAAAACGAGAACGCCACGCGCGACATGAACCCCTATCATGCGCTGTTCCAGCACATTCACCCGCTGGTGATCGGTGCGGTGGACCGGGCAGACTCGCTTTCCTTGATGCTTTGCGAGGAGATCCTCTCCCACCACATTCAGGACCAGGGCCGGAGGAGTGAGATCGCTGCGACGCTGAACTCCAAATATCCGTCCCACGCCTATCCGATTCTCATCAACGAAGCCAAGAAGATCGGACTCAACGCGCTGCCCATGGACCCGGATGTGGCGTCACTGCTGCTCGATCTGAACCATCTTTACAGCGAGATGGGACAGAAGGCGACCACAGACATCAGTGACACGGAATCCCACAGCAACGAGATCATCAACATTCTTGAGCGCGAAGGCTGCCAGATCTACTTCCAGCAGGACAAAGACTGGTTTTACCGCACGGAAGAGCGGCGCTGGATCGTGCTGAACGATGCGAGCGGCTGGCATCAGGCCATCCGCCGCAAAGGCAAAGTGGCCCAGGAATCCCTCTACCTTTGATCCGGCTCCGGCGTTGGATCAGATGCTAGTCCCTGGAACCGGGGGTGATCTTCATCTGCACTTCCTTGCCTTCGCGCTGGACGCTGATGGTTGTCTCCTTGCCGATCTTGAGATCTCCCATGACGTAGGTGTAGTCGTAGATGTTGGTGATGTCTTTGCCGCCGAGTTTGATGATGATGTCACCGGCTTTGACGCCTGCCTTGGCGGCGGGGCCGATGGGGGAGACACCGCTGAGTTTGACGCCTTTGATGTCTCCCTGTGCGTAGTCTGGGATGGTGCCAAGGTAGGCGCGAAGGCCGGTGCGGGCCCCCTGGTTTTTCGGGGCCTCCATGGCGACGTAGTCGGGAGGGGAATCGGTGGTGGCGATGCCACGGGCGATGAGGCCCATGAGCTTGGCGATCTTGGCGGCATTGACGTAGTCGATCTTGTCCGCGGTGTCGCTGGGCATGTGGTAGTCGGCGTGGGAGCCGGTGAAGGCGTTTAGCGTGGGGATGCCGCGCAGGTAGAAGGCGGTGCTGTCAGTGGGAAGGTGGGCGTCGTTTTGCGTGGTGATGGGCAGGCCGATGGGGGCATTGCGTTTTTCGATTTCCTTGGCCCAAATGGAGCTGCTGCCAAGTCCCTGCATGACAAGCGTCTTCTGGAAGCGGCCTATCATGTCCATGTTCAGGCAGGCGGCAAACATGCCGGTGAGCTTGGCGTTGGCGTCTCCCTTGATCATCTTGGCATAGACTTCGACGAAGTGATTGCTGCCGAGGAGGCCGAGCTCTTCGCCGCTCCAGGCAGCGAAGATGATGTCGCGCTTGAGCTGGAGCCTGCCCTGCTTTTTCAGATCGGCGAGCCACTGGGCGATTTCGAGGACGGCGGAGGTGCCGGAGGCGTTGTCGTCAGCACCGTGGTGGATCTTGTTCACTTCATCGCCCTTGGCGCGTGAGTTGGAACCGCCGCTGCTGCCGAGGTGATCCACGTGCGCACAAACGATGAGGGGGGCGACGTGCGGATCGGGTTTGTCGCCATAAGGCAGCACGCCGAGGACATTGCGGCCTTTTTTCTTCTCCTGCTGGATGACGATATTGGCAGAGAGGGTGAGACCTTTGCAGTCGATGCCGCCCATGAGGTCGCCATTGTCGAGCTTGTCCTGGAGTTCCTTGAGGTTCTTGCCGGCACTGGCGAGGAGCTTGTCGCCGACGGCATCGGTGATGCTGATGGCGGCGATGCCGCTGGTGGCTAGGGAGGCATCAAAGGTCAGAGGGGAGAGCTGCTGCACTACTTTGGAATTGGGGCCGCTTACGACGATCAAGCCGCGCGCACCTTTCTGGCGGGCGGTGAGCGCCTTGTAGCGCAGGCTGGCGTAGCGGCTGAGGTCGTTGCGGCGCTCCTGCGTGATGCCTTCGGGCAGGTAGCGGAAAACGAGCACCCATTTGTCCTTCACATCGAGGTGGGCGTAGCTGCTGTAGGGTTCCAGTTTCTTGCCGTCGTTGCCGGTGGCTTCGTCCGGGGTTTCAATGCCGTAACCGGCGAAGACGATGCCTGCGGCTTTGACCTCGCCGTTTTGGGAGAAGGAGAGAGGTTTCCAGTCCTGATCAACGGCCAAAGACTGGTCGCCGAGTTTCAAAGAATTTCCATCGCCGAGGGCGACGCCGGCGGTGAAGTCGAAGTTGTCGAAGTAGGTGTCGTCATCGCCCATGGGGGCGAGGCCGATTTTCTGGAAGACATCGGCGACATACTGGGTGGCGAGTTTTTCGCCTTCGGTGCCGGTGAGCCGGCCGCCGAGGGCATCGCTGGCGAGGTAGGTGACCTGCTGCTTCATGTCTTCGGGGCGGATCTCGGCGGCGGTGGCGGCAAAATCGGGCTCGGGAGATTTGGCGACCACTGCCTGGGGATCGGTCTTGAGGCCGAGGGCGGTGAGGGCGTGGTCGTGGTCCCAGTCGGCGAGGTAAATCTGGGAGGCTCCCCCTGCCCCGCGACCGCTGGTCCAGGAGAGCTTCTTGCCATCTGGCGTAAAGACAGGGAGGCCGTCGAAACCGTCTGTGGTGGTGACGCGGACGGGGGCGTGCTTGCCAGCGGCATCGACGATGTAGAGCTCGAAATTGGCAAAACCGTTGAGGTTGGTGGTGAAGATGAGGTATTCGCCGCTGGGATGGAAGTAGGGAGCCCAGCTCATGGCGCCGAGCTTGGTGATGGCTTTTTGGTCGCTGCCATCGGCGTTCATGGTCCAGACTTCAGCAACGTCTCCCTTGGGCGTGAAGCGGCGCCAGCAGATGCGTTTGCCATCGGCGCTGAAAAAGGGGCCGCCATCGTAGCCGGGGGCATCGGTGAGGCGCTTCACGTTGGAACCGTCGGCATCGGCGGTGTAGATCTCCATGAAGTACTGCTTGTCGATCTTGAGACGCTCCTCGTCCTCCTTGCTGAGTTTGGTTTCGTAGGCCTGGCGGTTGCTGGCGAAGACGATTTTTTTGCCATCGGGCGAGTAGTCGCCTTCAGCATCGTAGCCGCGGATGTGGGTGAGGTTTTTGAGGGATTTGTCCACCAAGGAGTATTCCCAGATGTCGTAATGCTCGTCGTAGTCCCAGGAGTAGCGGCGGACTTTGGCGTTCTTGCGCTCCTCATACTCAGCGGCTTGCAGCTTTTTGGAGTCGGGATCGGTATGGGTGGAGGCAAAGAGCACGCGTTTGCCATCGGGATGAATCCAGGCGCAGGTGGTCTTGCCCATGCCGGGGGAGATGCGCTCTTGGTCGCCGGTTTCGAGATCCATGAGGTAAATCTGATAGAAGGGGTTTCCCTCCTCGCGCTCGGACTGGAAGATCATCTTGGTGCCATCGGCGGAGAAGTAGCCCTCCCCCGAGCGTTTGCCCTCGAAGGTGAGCTGGCGCGTGTTTGTCAGGAAATCCGCCTCGGTCTGGGCAAGGACGGCAGTGGAGAAGAACAGGAAGGCGAGCAGGCGCATGGTTTGAGAGAAAGAACATACGTCCGGCGAGGATGTTTGCAGAAACTTTGAGCATGCATCTTGCCCGAATCCGGGTTTGATCCGGCCCAAACTTCCCCCCCCAACCATGCGTTTACTCCCCCTGCTCTCTCTTTTTCCCCTGCTGGTTTCCGCCGCGGAACCAGTGTCTCTGTTTGATGGCAAGACGCTCAACGGCTGGGACGGAGAAAAAACCAAGGTATGGCGCGTGCAGGACGGGGTGATCGTGGGTGGCTCGCTGGAGGGAAATCCGCAGAATGAGTTTCTGACCTCGAAGAAGGTGTATCGGAACTTCATCCTTCGGCTGGAGTACAAGCTGGAAGGCACGGAGGGCTTTGTGAACGGGGGCGTGCAGTTCCGCAGCGTGCGCATCGCACAGCCGCCGAATGAGATGAGCGGCTATCAGGCGGACATCGGAGCGGGCTACACGGGCTGCCTGTATGACGAGTCCCGCCGCAAAAAAATGCTGCTTCAGCCGGCGAAGGAGCTGATCGAAAAAGCGGAGAAGCCAGGCGAGTGGAACACGTATGAAATTCGCGCCGAGGAGCAGCGCATTCAGTTGTTTGTGAACAAGGTGCGCACGGTGGACTACACGGAGCGCGAGCCGGGCATCGACCTCAAGGGACTCATCGCCCTGCAGATTCATGGCAAGTGCAAGGCGCAGATTTCCTTCCGCAACATCACCATCGAGGCCCTGCCGGACGCGCTGGTGCCGGAGGAGAAGGATGTGCTGAACCGCTTTGGCAGTCCGGGGGCTGCAGTGGCCAAGCATGAGGCGTTCAAGGATGGCAAGTTTGTGCTGGAGCAGGACGAGGTGATCGTGATGGCAGGCCAGGAGAATCTGGTGCGCGAGCAGAAGGTGGGCGAATTTGAAGCGGTGTTCGGCACGGCCTTCGCGGCGAAGCGGCCGCGTTTTCGCTCGATGGCCTGGGAGGGCGACACGGTGTATGAGCAGTGGCGGGATTTGAATTTCGGCGACTGGAAGGCGCAGCTCGATGCTGCGGGCGCGGGCATTGTGATCGCACAGTTTGGCCAGACGGAGTCGTTTGATGGCGTGAAACGGCTGGCGGAGTTCAAGTCGGCGTATCACCGGCTGCTGGACCAGTTTTCTGCGCAGACACCGCGCCTGGTGCTGGTTTCGCCGATGCCGTTTGAAAAGCCCACGGCATCGCATGCGCCGGACATCACGCAGCGGAATGCCGATGTGAAGGCGTATGCGGAGGCGGTGCGCGAAGTAGCGAAGCAGCGCGGGGCGGTGTTTGTGGATCTGTTCACACCTCTGGCAGCGCGCAAGGGGGAGCGGCTCACTGACGATGGTCTGCACCTGAATGCACTGGGACTGCGCGTGGTGGCGCGGGAGATCGCGCAGCAGCTTGGGGCTTCAGCAAGTGATGCCGATGACCTGGCGGCGGTTAAGGCGGCGATCGTGGAAAAGAACCGCCTGTGGTTTGACTGCTGGCGTCCGGCGAACTGGTCGTTTGTGTATGGCGACCGGGTGACGCAGATGTTTGGCAAGCCTGCGCAGGACGCCCCTTCCCTGCGTGAGAGCTTTGAGGAGCGCAAGCCGCTCGTGGCGAAACTGGACGCGCGCATCCATGCGCTGGCGAAGGGCGAGAAAGTGCAGGAAGAGCCCAAGGCGGAATCTCGCGTGGTCACGGAGACGGTGCTCACACCGGAGCAGCAGATGGCGGCTTTCACGGTGGCGGAAGGGTATGAGATGAATCTTTTCGCCTCCGAGGCGGAGGGCGTGGCGAAGCCGACCCAGTTCTCCTGGGATGAACGCGGGCGACTGTATGTGGCCTGCTCACCGACGTATCCGCAAACGCGGCTGGGCATCAAGCCGTCTGATTTCATCCTGGTGCTGGAGGACACGGATGGTGATGGCAAGGCGGACAAATCCACACGTTTTGCGGAAGGTCTGACGATGGTTCAGGGCGTGGAAGTGGGCGCGGGCGGTGTGTATGTGTGTGACTTTGACCAGATCGTGCATCTGAAGGACACAAATGGCGACGGCAAGGCGGACGAGAAGACGGTGCTGTTTTCAGGCTTTGGCATCGGCGACACCCACCAGCTGGCGAACTCGATCTGTCATGGGCCGGATGGCGCGCTGTGGTTCACGCAGGGGCTGCATGCTTTCTCACGCGTGGAAACAGCCTGGGGGCTGGCGCGGCTGGAGAAGGCAGGCGTATGGAAGCTGAACCCGCGCACGCAGAAAATGGAAGCCTACTTCAACGGCGGCAAGGCGGGGCACAACTGCTGGGGCGTGGCGTTTGATGACTACAACCAGGTCTTCCACAAGAGCGGCGACCGCCCTGTGGGCTACTACAGCGTACCGGGGCTGGTGGCGCTGGCTGATCCGGATGAGTATCATCCCACAGGCGCGTTGTTTGACTCGAATCCGAAGACGAACAGCCTGGAATTCATCGGCACGAAGGCGCTGCCGGATGACATTCAGGGATGCGCGCTGATTGGAGGGTACTTTGGCAATGTGGTGGAGCTGCACCGCCTGGAAGACGATGGCTCAGGCTTCAAGAGCACGCAGCTGCCAAAGCTAGTGAAATCGAGCGACACTTCGTTTCGGCCCGTGGATGTGAGCATCGGGCCGGATGGCGCGATGTATCTGTGCGACTGGTTCAATCCGGTGATCGGCCACTACCAGGCCAGCTATGCGGACCCACGGCGTGACCGCTCGCATGGACGCATCTGGCGCATCTCGGCCAAGGGCCGCGCACCGGTGAAGCAGCCAAAGCTGGCAGAGATGAAACCGGCGGAACTGCTGGAACAGCTGAAGGCGCCGGAGCGCTGGACGCGCTACCAGGCGAAGCGCCTGCTGTTTGATGCACCGACGGAGGAAGTGCTGAAAGCAGCGGATGACTTCATCACGAAAAATGATGACGAACATTTGCTGATGGAAATCTGCGGCGTGTATGAGTCGCACGAGACACCGAACGAAGGTTTGGTAAAACGCCTGCTGAAGGCGAAGGATGCGCGTGTGCGTGCCTATGGCGCCAGAGCGACCCATTCGCTGGAGCTACTGGCTCAGGCGGTGCGGGATGAGAACCCGCGCGTGCGTCTTGAGGCGGTGGTGGCCTGCGCGCATGTGACCAAGCCCGAAGCGGTGGAAGCAGCGGTGCAGGCCCTGGACAAGCCAACGGACAGGTTCATTGATTATGCCCTCAAGCAGGTGGTGAAGAGCCTGAAACCACACTACGTGCCGGTGCTGGCAAAACTGAGCTTTGGCGGCAATGCCAGACACGCTGAGTATGTGAAGAAAATCGCCAGCGCGGCGGCAGTGGCGGATCATCCGGGCAAGGCGGTTTATGATGCGCTGTGCCTGAACTGCCACCAGCCCGAGGGCAAAGGACTGCCCGGCGTGTATCCATCCATCGCAGGAAGCGACTGGGTGGCGGGAGATGCCACACGCCTGATCAAAATGCTGACCCACGGCCTCAGCGGGCCCATTCGTGTGAATGGCGAGGAGTTCAAGCAGCTTGCCCCTCTGCCGATGCCCCCCATGGGGCTGAACGACCAGCAGGTGGCCGATGTGCTCAGCTATGTGAGGGCCAATTTCGGCAACCAGGCGGGTGCGGTGACGCCTGAACAGGTGAAAACCGTGCGTGCGGCCAATGAGGAGCGTACAGCGCTGTGGACGGCTGAGGAACTGGCGAAGTAGGATGGATGGGGCAAAAGGTTTCGTAGCCAGGATTGAACTTGCTTCAATCTGAGGCATCCAATGTGCGTGCCTTCTGCCCCCCCTAAAAAGACCCGCCGCTGGTGGAAATGGATCAAGCTACTGCTGCTGGCTGGCTTTGCGCTGGTGGCGCTGGCGGTCGTCTTCCGCGGGCCTTTGCTGCGATGGGTCATCGGCTACGGCGGAGCCAAAGGAGCCGAGATGGCGGGGATGAAGCTCCAGTGGCAGGTGGACGGCTCGGTTCTGGGAGACTTGAAGCTCAGCGGCATCGAGGCCAGCGGATCGCTGGTGGAACGGGCGCAGATCGGTGAAATTTCCGCAGCTTATGACACCTGGACTCTGGCCCGGACCGGCAGCATCGACATCGTGAAGAGCGTGACACTGAAAGATGCGGATGTGGTGCTGGATCTGCGAAAGCTGCCCAAAAGCGAGCCCAAACCGGAGACTCCACCGGCATCGAAATCCAACCAGCCACCGCCGCTGGTCTGGCCAAAGGCGATCGACATTGAAAACATCAACGCCGTGGTGACACTGGCAGACGGGAGCAGGATCACGATCAAAGGCCTGACCCTGCGAGTCGGAACCGGCATGCCTGGGATTTTTGAACTCGCAGAGTTTAAGATGGAACCCGGAGATCTGCGGGTGGCGGACGTGAAAGCGAAAGTTGCATGGGGTGAACACACGCTGGAAATCGCGGACCTTGATCTGCCGTATGGAGCCAGGCTGAAGTCTTTCGCGGTGAATCTGAGCGAATGGGACAAGGACGCGGCCAGTGTCAAATTCGACGCAGGCATGGGCAAAGCCGCCGTGGTCGTCGAGGCTCTGGCGAGCGGCATCTTTGGCGGGGGCATGCAGACAAAGGCCAAGGTGAAAGTGAGCGGCCTGGCTTCAAGCGAACTGCAGGCGCTGAAGATGCCTGTGGGCATATCATTTGGACCTGTGAGCATGGAGCTGCATGCGGAGGGCGATCCGCTGAAGCCGTTGACGCTTGCCATGGACGGCCAAGTAAGCATTCCCGAAGTGCGGGCTGCGGGAGCCATGCTGGACTCGGTTTCCACCACACTGCAGGTCAAGGACGGTGTGGCCCGTGTGCAGGAACTGAAGGTGCTGCGTGGCAAGAACGAGGTCACAGCGGTGTTCGAAGCGAAGCTGGCGGAAGATGTGATGAAATCGCCCTGGACTGCACGGGTGGAGGCGAAGATCGCCGATATGACGCAACTGCTTGCGCAGCCGCCACCGGCACGCGGCCTGGTGGAACTAACGGCTGAGGCCAAAGGAGTCGGGGCCACACCGACGAAGGTCGCAGCACAGCTGAACGGCACCGAACTGGGCTTTGAAGCCTACTGTTTGCCAAAGCTGGGGATGACTGTGAGCCTGGACGGCAAGGAGGCAAAGGTAAGCGTGCCAGCACTCATGCTGGGTGAAGGGAACCGAGTAGATCTGAACGCGACCATGACGATGGATGATGCAATGCCCGTGAATGCAGATTGGCAGATCCAGATCAATGATCCGGCGGCATTGATGCAAACGGTGGGGCTGCCGCCACAGGAAAAACCGGTGACGGCAAAGCTGACTACTTCTGGCAAAGCCGCTCTCAAGGTGAATGATGTGATGAACCTGAGCGCTGACGTCGATCTGAGCGTGAAGGACGGAAAGTACGGCGATGCGCCGCTGCCGCAGATCGAGATGAAGGTGAATATCGCGAAGGGCGAGGCGACTCTGCAACCCTGCCGAATCGTGGTGGATGAGAAGAACCACATTGAACTGACCGGCAAGGCGAACCTGAAAGCCCCCTGGAGCTTCAGCTTGGATGGAGATGTCTCGCTGCCTCAGCTCACCAGCCTGAACACGCTGCTCGCATCGTTCAAAGCCCCTGCGATGGAGTCGGGCGGCCTCGCGGTGAAGGTGGCTGTCAATGGGGATGCGAGCCCATGGCGTGGCCAGGGGGGAGTCGAGATGCAGGCGTCTAAAGTGAAGGTGGCGGGGATGCCTGAGGCGGCGGACGTGAATCTGAAGACCACTTTTGCCGGAACGACGGCGAAGATTGAAAGGCTGCAAGCCGTGCTGGGGCCTTGGAAGCTGCTCACCCAAGGACAAATCACAGAAAAGGAGGCCCATTTGAGCGAGCTGAGCTTTTGGCAGAAGGACCGGCAACTGATGAGCGGGCATGCACGTGCCCCCTTTGATGTGATGCAAACAGACGTGGCCAACGGAGCGGCGACGGATGTGGTGCTGAATGCACAAGAACTGCCGATTCACGAGATTGCCGCCGCCGCCGGCGTGACAAGCGTGCCGCCTGGAATTCTGAGCATGGATGTCCAGATCGGCGGCCGACTGGACTCGGCGGATGTGGCGGTGAAGGTGGGGGTGAAAGACCTGAAGGCGCCGGGGCTGCCCAAGTCGTTTCAACCGGCGTCTGCCGACTTGCTGATCACACTGAGGAACGAACAGCTGGGCCTCGATTTGAAAGTGCTGCAGGCGCCGGTGCAGCCTCTGACCTTGAAAGCAGCAGTGCCGGTGGTGCTGACAAAACTCATGAAGCAGCCCGATTTAGCGATGGATCTGCCACTGCAGGCCACGCTGGACCTGCCGGAGAGCGATCTGAATTTCGTGCGTGAGTTTGCCCCCGACATGATCAGGGCCATACCGGCCAAACTGAAGCTGCACGCGACTGTGGGCGGCACAGTGAAGGCTCCGCTGCTTGATTCGGCCCTGGACCTGAAAGCGCCGACAATCGATTTTGTGAGCGCCGACATGCCGAGCGTGCGAGATCTGCGTGTGAAGGTGCGCACCCATGACCGCAAGGTGACGCTGGAGGACATCTCGGTAATGCTGGCAGGCGGCAAGGTGCGGCTGGGAGGGGTGCTGGACGCCGCGAACACCGGGGATCCGAAATTTGACCTGAAGGTGGAGGCACGGGAAGCCCTGGTGATGCGCAACCCCACCTCAAGCGTGCGCGCGAACGCTGACGTCTCCTGCGTCGGCAGCCTGAAGGCTGCCCGAGTTAGCGGTACGGTAGAGGCTGTGCGCGGCCGAATTTTTCAGGAGGTGAATTTGCTGCCCAATGTAACAGGCATGATCCAGCAAGGCGAAAAACTGCCCCCGCCACCGCCTTCCACCTCCAAGATCGAGCAAAAACTGGCACTGCCGCCGATGCTGAAGGACTGGACTTTTGACCTAAAAGTGAAGACGCGAGATCCCGTGGTGATTTCAGGCAATCTGATGAACGGTGCGATCTCAGCGGACATCGCCCTCGGCGGCACGGGAGCAGCCCCGAGGCTGACAGGCTTTGCGAACGTGGACCGCATGGTGCTGAAGCTGCCCTTCAGCCTGCTGAAGATCACCAAGGGAGTGGTGACGATGAATCCTGACAATCCATTCACCCCCAAGCTGGATGTGCGAGGCGAATCACGCGTGGGCAGCAATGACATCACGCTGTATGTGTATGGCGATGCTTCGAATCCGAAGACACGATTCACCAGCACACCACCGCTGTCCGAGGCCGACATTGTGACCCTGCTGGGCACGGGCATGACACTGGGCGGAGACAATGCCCAGATGGCCAGCGAGGCGATGACGCGCGCAGCCTTCCTCGTGATCGCCGAAACTTACCGCAAAATTTTCCACAAGAAGAAGACGGTGAGCGCCGAGCCGCCCCGTTTGCACACGACATTCAACCCCTCCGGTGCAGACCGCTCCAATGACAGTATGCAGGCGATGTATGAAATCACTCCCAAATTCAGATTCATCGGCCGCTTCTCGCAGACAGGCCGCATGAAGGCGCTGCTGGGCTATGTGCTGCGCTTTGGCAAAGCCGCAAGGGCCATGGATGAAGACCCACAATGATGAATGACACAAAACGCCAGATGAACGCAGGCCGGGCGCAATGCGCCTGGCTGATTTTGCTGGTCATGCTCTGCCTGCTGGGCGCTGGCATGGGACATGAAGTTCATTTTGGCCAGACAAAGGTGAATGTGCAGGGCGTGGAAGAAGCACAGTGGGAGCCCCTGCGCAGCATGCTGATGGACCAGCTCACCCTGAACGGAAGCGGCCCGGCAGGTGAGCCCCTGGCGGATGACCTGGCGTTTTTTGTGCGTCAGCATTTCATCCGCGAAGGATGGCCTGACGCTGAAGTGGCGTGGAAAATGGCCCAGGGCGGGATCGAACTGACCGTGAAGCCGGGCAACGCGGTGAGAGTGGGAACTGTGACACTGAAGGGTGAGATGCCACTGCCGGAAGACGAGCTGAAGAAGTACCTGATGAAGCCGACTCTGGAACGTGAAGATGTGGACAAAAAGCTGCCACAGTGGGTGGAGGCAGACATGCAGCAGGGCGCGGGGCTGGTGCAGCGCCGCCTGCGGGCCGAGGGCTACCTGAATGCGGAGACCCTGCTGCTTCCCGCACCAGCAACGGGCACGGACATGCGGCGCGATCTGACGCTGGAGATCAAGCCAGGCCCCAAGTTCATCTTTGGCAAGGCATCCATCGTGGGATCTCCGCCTGAGTTGGAGAAACTGACGCAGGCGGCCATGACCGAAGCCAGTGGAACCCCCTTCAATGAAGCGCGGGTGCAGCAGATCCAGCAGCGGCTGGACTCGATCTGCGCTGAACATGGCTGGCTGCATGCAGCCACGACGGCAGACTACACGCTGGGAAAGGCCGGCGGCACGGTCGATGTGGTTTTCCGCATGGTGCCGGGAGAGCGTGTGCGGATCTCCCGTGTCACTGCACATGAAGCCTTCAGCCCAGGGGCCAAACGTGTGCTGCTTGCCAAGTTCAAACCGCTGACCGGCCAGATCTACGAGGCCGCAGAGGCGGATTTCTTTTTCAAACGTGCGTTGGACACCGGCATGTTCACCCTGCTGGACACCAAGGTACTGCCTGACAATGGCAACATGGCGGCGGGTGATCTGCGCATCACCGGCGAGGAGGCAAAGCCTGTAACCGTGGGCTTTGAACCCGGCTTTGACACCTTCCTCGGCCCCCAGGCGGGTGTGACTTACAAAAACACGAACTGGCGTGACACGGGCAACACGCTGGCGGCGGAGCTGAGCTACAGCATGGCGGGGCCGGTGGGCTTTGTCAGCCTGACCAACCCTGCGGTGTTTGATTCGCAGCACTCAGCGACGACACGCTTTGCACTGGAGCAGTTCAACCGCTTTGAGTATGACCGGCTTGGCACCGCACTGAGCCTGGATGTGGCACGCCGGGTGGACCACGCGCTGAGCTACTCGGTATTCGTCGGCACCACGGCCAATACGGTCAGCTCAAAAGTGCTCAACGCGAAACAGACCGGCCCAACCAACTACTCGCTGATGAACTTGGGCGCGAACGTGATGTATGACCGGCGGGACAGCCAGGTGCTGCCGAAAAAGGGCTGGTATATCTCCGCCCGGATTGAGAGTTCCACGGACGCCCTGGGCTCAGGTGTGAGCTTTGTGCGTTCAGACTTACGGGGTGCATGGTACGTGCCGATCACCAAGAAGTTCCGATTTGCCACAGGTGCCGAGCTGTCAACGATTCAAGGGGCGACCGCGGAAAAAATCCCCATCGACAGCCGTGTGTTCAACGGCGGACCGTACAGCGTGCGCTCCTTTGGCCAGCGCAAACTAGGACCCGTGACCCCGGGAGGAACGCCGTTGGGCGGTACATCGGCGCTCTTTGCCAGCGCAGAATTTTCATACGAGGTCATGACGAATCTGGAGTTCGCCATCTTTGGGGACATCGGCAGCCTGAGCCAGGGGAACAACTCCTCGCCTCTGTCGTATTCTTCAGATTTCCGCGAAGCGATTGGAGCGGGGCTGCGCTACAAGCTGCCTTTTGGGCCAATCCGCATCGACTACGGGCATAATCCCAACCGCCGCACTGGGGAACAGAGCGGATTCCTGCATGTAACGGTGGGGTTTGCTTTCTAGCCGCCAGTCAGCTGGCGCCAGACTTTTTGCTGAACCCACCCACGACGGTGTGATACCCCCCCCAGAGCACGAGCACGCCGCCTGCCGCTTGAGCGAAGGTGAAGGGTTCGGCAAACAGGGTGATGCTGGCGAACGAAATGACGACAGGCACCATCATCTGGAACGCACCGCCTGCGGCGACCGAAAGAAAACGGAAGCCCTCCGTCATGGCCAGCTGGCCTATGCTGGCACATAGCGCCGCAGCAGTGAGCAGCAGCACATCCGTGACATTCAGCGAAACGAAATTGGCAGCCGCCAGCGGAAGAGAGAGCAGCAGTGCGTAGATGCATTGTGATGAGAAAATCGTGGCGCTGGACTCCGTGCGGGTCAGCTGTCGGATCACGACCACAACGGCAGCGGCAAGCACCGCACCGACAAGGGCAATCATTTCGTGATGTCCGAAATGGGCCATCGTTCCCGGTGCCAGTCCTGTGAGGAGACTAAGCCCCGTCAAAGCCAGAAGGATGCCAAAGAGCTTCACGAGCCCGAGCCTCTCATGCAGTACGAAGGCTGCCATGATGGCCGCAAAGATGGTCCAGGTGTTGCCTATGAGCGTGGCCTTGCCGGCCCCCAGCGGCCCGATGGTGGTGTAGTAAGCTGCGGTGCCCAGCGCCCCCAGCACGCCACGAGATGCGAGCAGCCAGCTCTGGAAGGAACGGCGCAGCTTCAAGGAGCCTGCGGGCGCAAAGAGGATGACCGTCACCAGCAGGCCGACGGCCGCGCGAAAGGTCATGGACATCCATGGGTCCACATGGCGATGAGACGAGAGGTCTTTGAGCAGAAGGGCATTGCCGGAAAAGCATGCGAGTGAAAGCAGCATGGCCTGCGTGCCACGCCGGGGATCAAGCAGAAGTTTGGTATCTGGGGCGCTCATGGAGGTGCCGGTTTGAGGGCTACCTTCTGGCATCATGTCTGATTTTGCTTTTCGTGATGATGAGCGCTGTCTGCGCGGGTTCCTCAAACCGTGGTGTTAAGCACGCCAAAGGGCGCGCACCGTTTTGAGTACGGCGCGAATCGCAATTCGGCTGGCGGGTTTGAGGTTCATCAGACGCGGGAGCATGGATGAGAAATACGGGAGTGCAAACCTGATCTTCAGCTCCATCTCCACCTTTCCAGACTGCCAGCTGTCGCATAAAAAGAGACGGGCGGCGCGACACCACTCGCTCCGCCCGTCCGACTGACCGCCCCGACGCACGCTGTGCGCGCCGGCCCAATAGTGGCGTCAGAAAATCACCGTCAATGCCACACGCCCATTGATGCCAGGCTGGGTGTAGCGGTCGAGCTGCGAATTAGCGGCGTCCACACCACGCACATTTTGATACAGCCAGTACTTTTGGTTGGTGAGGTTGTAGAGTCCGGCGCTGAGTGTGATGTTCTTGGAGAGCTGCCAGCGGGCGACGAGGTCGAGCGTAAGGGTGCTTGGCGTCTGGAACTGATTGATGCCGCCGGGAGTGGAGAAGGTGGAACCTTTGCGGGCGTAGTAGGTCGAGATCAGCTCCACCTGCCAGGTCTCCCGGCGATAACGCAGACCGGTGACAAGCTTGAAGGGATCAACGCTGGCAAGGGGCTGCTTGTTCTGCCCATCCCAGCCCTGGCTGTAAGCGGCGTTGGTGAAGATGCCAAAGTTGTCCAGCGACTCATGAATGAAGCCGAACGTTGACTCCCCCTTGAACTCGAAGCCATAGATTTCCGCTGAAGACAGGTTGGTGCTCTGGTAGATGATGGGATCGCCCGGGGCGCCGGTACCACCCACCTGCGTGAAGCCGTTGATGAAGTTTTCGTAATGATTGTAGTAGCCCGCGAAGTTCCATGACGAAGACTTCCCTTTGCGGCGAACACCGATTTCGAAGCTGTTGCTGGTTTCCTTCTTCAGGCTTGGATTGGGCACGGTCTGGTAACCGAACGCCGTGTTGGTGATGGTGGCGTTCAGCTCCTCGCCGCTCGGATTGCGGAAGCCGTTCGCGTACTGGAAGTAGGCACTGTGCTCTTCATTGATCTTGAAAAGGTAGGCAAGCTTTGGGGCAATGGCGAACTGGTTGAAATCCTGCGCTGGCCGACCGGCACTGGCGCGCAAGTAGAGCGGGTCAGAATTCGTCTCCACATTGTAAAATTCTGCACGCAGACCCGGCGTCAGGTGATGGCGCTGGTTTGTTCCCCAGGTGATTTCATCCTGAATGTAAACACCCACACGTGAGGTGCGTGTGTCCGGCATGTCCTTCAGCGGATAAGTGTCCGGGGTGATGGTTTTTGTCTGAGTGCCTGTAGTGAAATTGTACTCCGTGGCATCGCGCACACGACGGGAGAAGGAGGTGACCAACTGCGTGCCGTAGGCCAGTGTGTGATTCAGCGTCCCTGTTTTGAATGCTTTGGTGAAGTCGAAGCTGGCCCCGATGTGATCCTGACGGTACAAGTAGTCACGTATGCGCAGACGGTCCTGATAGGAAGGGGTGATGCGGTCGCGATCTTCGACCTGATATTCCGCTGTTTCGGAGAGCTGGTAATAGCCACTCCATGTCAGGCTGTCGAAAATCCAGCCGAGCCCGGTGGCGTCATACTTGTGCTCCAGGCTGAAGCGCATGCGGCGAAGGTCGTCGTTGAGCAGCAGGGAGTTCACATTGTAATTCACCCCAGGGGCGGCAACGACCGTGCGGCGTGCGCTGAGGAGATCATTGTCGCTGGACCGCTCCAGATATTCCCCCGTCAGCTCAAACCGATTCCGCGCCGTGGGTCTCCACACCATTTTGGAGAGCCAGTTGTTTACGTTGTACTCGGTGCGGTCCGGCTGAATGGAACCGCGATTATCGATCTCGTGCCCATCACGTCGTGTGTAATGCAAGAGAAACTCCAGATTGCCGGCACGCTGCGCCATGCTGAGGGTGTGCCCCCAGCTATCATCCGTGCTGTCGTAACGGGTGGTAAGCCGTGCCACAGAATTTCTGCCGGTGGTAGATTGAGCCAGCAGATCCTCAGGGTCGATGGTGGTAAAGGAAACCACGCCAGCGAGCGCGTCACTGCCATAAAGGGAGGAGGCTGCGTTTTTGAGAACCTCCACCTGTTTGAGTGAGTCCACATCGACGTAGTCACGTCCGATGTTGTAGGCGCCGCCAAAAGTGAACTGATCGGCCTGCCTGATGCCATCCATGGTCATCAGCACACGATTGCCGTCAAGGCCACGGATGTTGATGCTGGAGGTACCGGCACGCGAATTGGCGGCCGGGCCTGTGCCACCCAAGCCGTAGGGCACGCTCACACCAGGCTCATACCGCGCATAGTCGCGCATGCTGGTGGCAAGTGAGAAGACGCTGGCATCCTGATTGAGCACGGTGGTGGAAGCGGGAACCTCCGCGCCCGGCTGGGCACTGCGCGAGGCAACGATGACGATTTCCGGCAGCACGGGGCCTCCCGCGGCGTTTTGTGGCTTGGCTTCGTTTTCTGTCAGCTTTTTAATGTCGTTTACGGCGTGTTCCTGAGCCGCCAAGGGCAGGCCGCAGGTGAGCATGAACAGAGAGATTGTGTGCAATAAAGCGGGAGGTGGTTTCATGAGACCGCCGCCGTAACCCCGCGAAGACATGTCGTGCTTTGGTTGGAATGACCAGGAATGACGCTCGCTTGCGGTGAATAAAGGGATGCGTCAAACTGCCGACACAATTTCGCAAATGGGAGCAAACGTGGCGTTTTCACGCGGCACTCGCGGAGGCAGGACAGCGGAGCAAGAGCACATCTGCGGCCTCGGAAGCCACGAGGCGCAGCGGACAGGAGGCGGGTACGCGCAGGCGCTCGCCACGGCGCAGGCGGACCTGGGCCCCATCGAGGTACGCAGCAGCTTCACCAAAGGTGATGACCACGGTGGTTTCATCCTTCGCACAGGCCTCGAAGCATGGGCAACGACGGTCCAGCCCCAGCAGGTGGGCCTGCACACAGTCGTTGTAAAACAGGCAGCGTTGATCGGCGTCGGTACGCAGGCGGCTCATGGGTGGGCGAGAGCTTGAGGTCCGGTCTTTTCCGCCATGGCCATTTTCTCCGCATGCGTGCGGGCTTTGCGGCTGCGGCGACGGCACTCCTGAATGCGACGCAGGAGAGAAGGATTGAGAACGGAGCGGACACTGAGGCGGGTGTGAAGATTGGTGTATTGCATGGAGGCACGCCCTTAGCCATGCACCGACCGCCCATGCTTTGGCTGATTTGCCAAAGACTGCCGCTGGTTTGCACCTGCGGCATGCACAGCACATTTGACCGCCAGATTTCGTCAAATCAACCAAAGCACCGACTCCGGGCAAGTGTGTATCAAGACAGCACACACAGCAGCCATGGACACCTCCCACTTCCCACACAGAATCGCCTTCAGCTTCGCCCCCGGCACCTTCGACATCGAATGCATGTGCCCAGAATTGTGGAGTCAGGATGATGAGTGCGGCTCCTCATATGTTCAACTGGCCCCGTGCTGGCCGCGACTGCTGCCGGCGCTGGGTGGCATGGGGCTGCTCATGGCATGCGCCCCCTCGGGGCCGGTGACGGCGGCGATGGCGATGCAGGAAGCACAGTTTGAGGCTGTGCCGAACTCTGCCGAGTGGGTATGCCTGGGCACCGGCCTGGAGATTTGTTCGGCGAAGCTCGGCGGTGTGCTCGCCACGCTGGAGTCTCTGGAAGGCGGGCAACAGACAGCCTCGCTGCAGTTTTTTGACCGCGCTGGCGAAGGCTGCCTGAAGCTGCTCCTCACGAACCGCAGCCACATCGCGGTGTTTGAGGATCTGGTCCGCCGTCATGCGATGCCGCAACATGTGCCGTCTTTGGGCGTGTGTGGTTCTGCAGATGCATTGGCTTTGAGCATCGCAGGGCCCGCAGCCCAGACCGTGCGCAGTCTCTGGGGGGGACTGCGCCGCACGCTGCCGACGAACACCTTCCCCGGTCTGGAGGGTGTCTCGCGGCGGCGTGCGTTAGGTCTGGCAGGGCTGCGCCATGCATGGCAGGTGAGGACGACCGCTGTGATGCCCCTGGTGCGTGCCATGACTCTGGGGGATGCACCACTGGGCATCGGCGTACGCAATGACGCCGTGTTTCTGCCAGTCGGCATGTACCCCGGCCACTGGGCGGACTGCTGCTGTGGCACAACGTTTTTCGCAGGCACCTCTCAGCTCACCCTGCGGCATGAACTGAGCCGGGCTGAAGCCTGGGTGACACGTTTCGGGGCAAAAGACGGGGAAAACCTCTGCCTGGAAATCTACGACCAGAACGGGAGCTTCTGCGCCGGGCTGGGACTGAGGCCGGAGGCCCTCCCCACACACCACAAACAGTGGAACCACTGGTTGCGTGAAGCTGCATGCTGAAACAAAAAGCGCGCCTCCCTATTTCATGGCTCTGTGTACCTGCTCCAGCGCAAGCACGGTGTAGGCGGTGACGAGCACGGGATCGCTCTCCATCCAGCGGCCGGAGGCGGTGTTGGCCCAGGAGCCGTCGCTGTTCTGGAGGCTGATGAGCTTGCGTGACAGCTCCACCGCCCAGTTCACGGCACCTGATTTTGTTTTCAGCTGGCCGATGCCCGCAGTGGCCAGAGCCTTGGCCATGGTGTGGTAGTAGTAATACAAGCCCTCCGCGCCCATGCCGGGATTTTCATCCACCGTGTAATTGTTTCCGAGCCACTCGAGAGCCGCCTTCATGCGCGGGTCTTCCGGCGTGAGCCCGGCGTAAATGAAGCTCAGCATGCCTGCGTAGCTGATGCTGCCGTAATAACGCATGGGGACCGGACCTCCGTCTTTTTTACCCCCACGCGGAGCCTGGGGCACAGGAGTATAGCCAAAGGCTCCCGTGTTATCTTTGTCAGCACCTGCCCAGGGCTGGTCATTGGATTCCTTGCGGTTCTGGCAGCGTGAGACGAACTGGATGGCGGCGTCCCAGTTGAGATCATCCTGCTTTTCAACCGGCCTGCCCGTGTCCTGAAAAAGCTTTTTTGAGTAATACAAGGCCTCAAGGGCGAAGGAGGTGTTGGACAGGTCCGCATGTGCTCCACCCTGCCCTCCGCCGTAGCCAATGCCGCCGTCAAAAGGATGGTCTGTCTTGCCGGGTGCGTCGGCATCATTCTGCTGATGCGCCACAAAGCGCCGGGCGCGGCGGATAACCTCCTCATCCTCCGGACGGGCACGCAGCACCAAGGCCATTAGGCAGATGGCGGTGTTGTAGTTGGCCCGCGCCTTGGTGTAGATGCCGCCGTCTGGCTGGACATTACTGAGGAGGAAGGCATAGCCCTTCTGCAATTCTTCAGCCGCACCTGCACCGGCAGGATTTTGGATCAAGGCTGACAGCACCAATGCGCTCAGCGCCGGGTCTTCCGTCATGACCCAATGACCGCTTTGGGTGTCCTGGCGTGATTTGAGAAAATCGAGCCCCCGGGTGATGGCCTGCTGCACATCCTGCCGGCTCTGGGCCGAGAGGACTCCAGTCAGCAGCAAAAAGAGAAACGGAATCGTTTTCATATTGAGTGGGGTGAACTGCACCATCGTATTCTCCGTGCACAACCTGGATCTGGGAAAAGGCGGCAATGGGACTGTTTTTGTCCATTCCACATTTTCCGGACGATTTGCAGTTCATGTCATTTCAACGCCAGTATTTCACAAGGCAGCGCAAGCACGGGCCGGCAGCCGTTGTATCGGAGGTATCCGTATGAAAGCCATTCTCCTGATTTTTCTCTTTGTCACAGGTCTCAGCTCCGCACTGGCAGCGGGCGAAACGCCACCGGAACTGCCGCTGCCCGTGGCCAGCTTTGGCGCCACCAGCACAGCAGACGGAGCGCTGTATTTCTACGGAGGACACAGCGGCAAACGTCATAAATACAACCGCGATGAAGTGCATGGGGATCTCTTCCGCTGGAAAGCGGGGGCTGGCCAATGGGAGGCGCTGGCGAAAGACGAACCTGCCCAGGGGGCATCACTGGTCGCTGCCACAGATTGCGTAATACGCATCGGTGGCATGGCGGCACGCAATGCCAAAGGCGAGAAGCAGGACCTGTGGTCCAGTGAGACTGCGGCGCGCTTTGACATCGCAAGCCAGCAATGGAAGCCTCTGCCAAAGCTGCCACAGCGGCGCTCCAGCCACGACAGCATCGTTTGTGACGGGATTCTCTACGTGATCGGCGGCTGGTGCATGGAGGGCGACTCAGACACCGTGTGGCATGACACTTATCTGACACTCGACCTTACCCAATCTGATGCGACTTGGCAAAGTCATCCGCAGCCGTTCAAGCGCCGTGCCCTCGCTGTGCAATGCAGCGGCTCCAAAGTGTACGCGATAGGCGGCATGACAGACGACAATGAAACCACGAGTGCTGTCTCAGTTCTGGATACAAAGACCGGTCAATGGAGCGATGGGCCAGCGCTGCCTGCAGGGAAAATTGGCGGTTTCGGCTTTGCAGCCGTGACGCAGGAAGGAAGGTTGTTTGCCAGCGGCGTGACAGGTCGGCTCCTGGAACTCAGGGGCAGCGAATGGGTGACCGTGGCCAAGCTGGCCCATCCACGCTATTTTCATCGTCTCCTGAGCAGTGGTGACGGCAGGATCATCGCCATTGGGGGCGAAAGCGGCGAGGGTGCCAAAGCTGCCCCTGAGGTTATTTCCGTCCCTTCCGCAGACTCCAAGCCATTGCCCGAGGAAGCCGTTCCTGCAAAACAAGCAGCCAAAAGGCCCTAGCAGCAAGGCTTGCCGCGTCCACCAGCCCCCTCCGCTCTCCAGAGCTAGCCACGAGAAGGTAAGATGTTGCTAATTATTGAGATTGAGTTTCATTACCAATACAATGCCGAGTACTGCCCCCGAAAGTCCGTTCTGCTCATGGCTAAATGCGCCTGAGCGCCTTGAGGCAGACTGGCATGGCGCCACGAAGGCAGATGCCCTGGTAGCTCATCTCAACTTTTGTGGCGTTGCAGAACTGCGCTGGCTGGATGGCAGCATCAGCACGATCTCACCCCACACAACCTGCTGGCTGCGGGCCAGCCCGGCAGAGTTGCCCATCGCACGCCGCCTGGCGAGCCGCACCCGGCATGAGTGCCTGACCCTGGTGTTTCCGGACGCCTGGCTACGCCAGACGCTCAAGGACGTCACGTCGCAGGTCAGCACAGCCTTTGAGCCACTGGTGGGTGGCAGCACGCGCAACCTACTGGTGCTGCCGCTGCTGGAGGAGGAGGAAGGGTGGGCACGTGGGGCTATGCCACCACATTTGTGCTCGCAGGCCAGGCAATTGCTGGAATCGGCGCGGCTTACAGAGTTTTTCATCCATTCCGTCTTTCGCAGCATTGCGTCCCCCGAACCAGGCAACGCCATCAGCCGTACACTGCGTGTGGCCCAGGAGCGCGTGCAGCGTGTGAAGGACCTGGTGCTCGCGCAGATCGATGCCCCCCTTTCTTTGGATGAACTCGCAGCCACTGTTGGCTGCAATCCCAGCCATCTGAGCCGCACATTCACGCAGGTGGAAGGCGTCACATTATCTCAGTGGCTGCGGCGGGTTCGCATTGAGAGGGCGGCCACTCTCATCGCAAGCGGACGTTGCAATGTTTCCGAAGCAGCCCTGGAGGTAGGATACCAGAGCTTTTCCCATTTCAGCCGTGCTTTTGCAGAAGAAAAGGGCGTCCCCCCTTCTCAATGGGTACGCCGTTTAAGCGAAGGCAGATAACGGGCGAAAGCAGCCCCTCCTTTATTTGACAGTCCAATACAAAGAGGCGCTGTGGCTGGTGATCTCAAACGCGACGCCGTTAAGGAACCCGGGGAGCGGCTCCGAGTAACGGGCGACCGCGAGGAGGTACTGACCGGGTGTGGAGATGTCCGGGGCATGCACATACCCTTCGGCATCGGCCTGAAGTTTTTGCTCACTGACCTTGGGTGAGAAGAACAAAAGCTCGACGCCACCGAGGGGTTTGCCGCGGAAATAAACACGGGCCTCGCCCGGCTTTCCGGTGGGGACAATGTCCATGGTCATCGCAGGGGTACCTGCACCAGCCCCCTCGGGCTGCCAACGGCAGTAAAAGATGGGGCAACGGGCGGGTTTGTCGTCATGCAATTTGCGCACCGTGAACTGCGCCTGGGCAAACGCAGGCCTGGCATGATCCACTTTGCCCAGGAAGAAATGATCCTTCCTTTTGGCGACGTCGAAAAGCTGCGGCTGGCCTTTGTCATCAAGAGTCCACCCCGAGACCAAGATGAAGGAATCGAGATGTCCCGGTGAAGTCTCATAGTCGTCTCCCCACTGGGCAAAGCGCACCCCCAGCCCTGAATGTTCCGGCAGCTCTTCGATCCACAGAGAATGGGCGGAAGCCGCTAGCGGGAGAAGGCTGAAAACGAAAAGAACGAGGAATGGGCGGATCATATCAGTCAGGGTGTTGAGGGGTCACCGCCCACATACATCCAGTAAACGCGGACTTCTTGCGGGCATTTGTCAGAAACTGTCGATGTCTTGCGCTGGCAGGATCAAAGCTGACGGGTCGTGGCGAGGCATGCGATGAGAGAATGCCATTGCCGGGCACATGCTGAGGCTCGACGATGTCCCGGGCCCATCAAACTGGGCCAAGAAACTCAAGCTTGGCCAAAGTGCGCAAGAACTCGATTGCAGACATGTTATGCTCCCTGCTGGCGCGCTTTTGCCATCACACCTGAAAATGCAACCATCACGATGAAAACGGAAGGAATCAAAGGCTGCTTCGAAAAGACACATGGCCTGTTCTATTTTGCCCGGATGTGCTCCAAGATCCGGCTCCACCACCAAGGCATGCTGCCGGACGACTATCACGACATGCTGGGCCAGGGATTTGATGGGCGGACATGCAGATACCTCCGCGTTGGCTATGAGGATATAAAACTCCAGGTTCTGTCTGGAAAAAGCGATGCTGAGGTGTTGGAATGGTGCTACGCGAACGGCCGCAGACTCACCGATGAAGAAGTGCTCATCTACAACAGCTTCATGAGCAAGCGTGGCTGGCATGACGATGAAACGGACATCTTCATCCCCGAGATGATCAAACAGTATGGCCTGCCAGACAACGGCACTGTTTTGACAGACTTCGATCTTATTGAAATGGATGAAGGCCGCTGGTATCCAGACATGTGGCGGGATGCCTGGAAATAGCCTCTGCCTTGTCGGCCGATTTACGCACTGCCCCAGTCTCTCCAGGGGCCTCACCTCCCCCGCGCGCTGATCACTTGATCCGTATTCCTCAGCAGAGCACGGACATTGCCAGCTAAAAAAAAACATCACACCCACATCCGACGGTCCAGAGTGCGGTAGCCGATAGCTTCGAGCACGTTGTCGGCAGAGATCTTGTCACGCCCCCCGAGATCAGCGAGGGTTCTCGCCACCTTGAGGATCCGATCATGCGCACGGGCGCTGAAATTCATCTCGCCCATGGCGTGCTCAAGACAGCCAGCGGCTTCGGCATCGAGTTCGCAGTGCTTTTTGATGAGCCGGGGCGTCATGGCACTGTTGGTATAGATACCCACATGTTTGGCGTAGCGCTCCTGCTGCATACCACGTGCAGTTTCCACGCGCCGACGAATGTTTTCAGAGGCCTCTCCGCCTTCGCTCGAAGCCAGTGATTTATAATCCACCAGAGGCACCTCCACGTGAAGATCAATACGATCCAGCAAAGGGCCGCTGATGCGCTGACGATACCGCTGGATGACAACCGAGCCACAACGGCACTCTCGCTTGATATCTCCGTAATAGCCGCAAGGACACGGGTTCATCGCCGCAACCAGCATGATCTTGGCCGGAAAGGTCACAGTGCCTGCCGCACGGGAAATGGTGACTTTTCCGTCTTCGAGCGGCTGGCGCAGGACTTCAAGCGTGCTGCGTTTAAATTCGGGCAGTTCATCCAAAAACAGCACCCCATTGTGTGCCAGTGAGACTTCCCCCGGCCCAGGGTTTGTGCCGCCGCCAAGCAGACCCGCGTCACTGATGGTATGATGCGGAGAACGAAACGGACGTGTGGCCACAAAGGCACCGGCCTCCCCAAGCAGCCCTGCAGCACTGTGAATTTTGGTAGTTTCGATCGCCTCATCTTCGCTCATGCCAGGCATGATGGTGGGGATGCGCTTGGCGATCATCGACTTGCCGGTCCCTGGAGGGCCGATCATCAGCAAGCCATGGCCTCCGGTGACAGCGATTTCGATGGCCCTCGTGGCATCGGCCTGTCCTTTGACATCGTTGAAATCAATGTCGTAATGAGAAACAGCCGCGAAGAGCTCTGCCGCCCGGCAGGGTTCAGGCACAATTTCAATGTCCCCTTTGAGATAATCCACTGCCTCCCGAAGATTTTGTGCACCCACAATTTCGATCCCGGCCACGACACTGGCTTCAAGCGCGGCACGTTTCGGCACCAGAAGGCGTTTCCGCCCTTTGCGCCGGGCTTCAAGCGCCACAGCCAGCAGACCACGCACCGGGCGCAGCTCTCCATTCAGGGCCAGTTCGCCAATCATGGCGGTCTCCGCCAGAGCCGCCATGGGAATTCTGGCCCTGTGCGCGATCAGAGAGATGGCGATGGGCAGGTCAAACCCTGGTCCTTCTTTTTTGAGATCAGCCGGCGCGAGGTTGACGGTGGTCACCCCGTCATTCATCATGAAACCGGATGAAGAAATCGCCGCAGACACCCGCTCGCGACTTTCTTTAACTGAAGCGTCAGGCAACCCCACAATGAACATCTTCGGG
This sequence comes from Prosthecobacter fluviatilis, assembly GCF_055388355.1. Classification (NCBI taxonomy): domain Bacteria; kingdom Pseudomonadati; phylum Verrucomicrobiota; class Verrucomicrobiia; order Verrucomicrobiales; family Verrucomicrobiaceae; genus Prosthecobacter; species Prosthecobacter fluviatilis. The sequence goes on along the minus strand of NZ_AP043782.1, from coordinate 5,408,965 downwards.
GTTCCGCCACCGTCGTGCGATTCGATCTCCACTTCCACGGCGTCCACACCGACGAGAGTAGCTGAGTAGGTTCTGGCGATCATTCGTTTCGAGTATTCAGTGAGACATGGTGAGTGCAAGCACATCATACCCACTCAAGCACGCTTAAAGCAAACGCTTAACTTTATGACTAAATGCTAATTTAAACCAATGTCTCATCAAAAAAATGACTCTCATCATTACGATCCTGCATTAGATTCCAAGATGAATACAGATCTTGGGCTCATTATCGCTTCTTTCATTCTGCAATGTCACAATTTCATTTCAGAATGAGCCGACTAACCCAAGTTAGAATCAAACCTGCGAACGAATCCATTGAAGCGCAAAGTGGGAACTTGCCATTCGGTGGATTCAGGTGCAGCAAAGCGCCCCCATGAGCAGCACTCTCCCGCTTAACACGAGCCCGCCAGCAGAATCACCTGCTGTTGATTTGAGTTTTGTCTTCCCCTGTCTTAATGAAGAGGCGACTCTGGGCTCATGCATTCAGCGTGTTAAGGACAGTCTGGCAGGAAGCGAAATCCGTCATGAGATCGTCGTCGCTGACAATGGAAGCACGGACCGCTCCCGCGAAATCGCCTCGAGCATGGGCTGTCGTGTCGTGCCGGTGGCTGCACGTGGCTACGGAGCCGCCCTGCGGGGGGGGATCGAAGCGAGTCATGCTGAGTATGTCATGTTTGCAGACTCCGACAGCACCTACCTTTATGAGGATGCAGCGGCGCTATACAAGGCGGCGAAGGATGGAAATGCAGACATGGCCATCGCATCCCGAATGACTGGCAGCATCGAACCAGGAGCCATGCCCTGGTTGCACAGGTGGGCGGGCACGCCAGTGCTAACCACCCTGATCAACTGGCTTTTTCATGGCAAGCTTTCAGACTGCAACTCGGGCTTTCGCTGCATTCGCAAATCAGCTTTCAAGGAATGGCAGATACGCTCCAACGGCATGGAGTTTGCCTCTGAACTGCTGATCAAGGCCCTCAAAGCCGGTGCGCGCACGGTGGAAATTTCATCAGGACTCCGCAAAGGGCCGGAAGGCCGTGTGGCGCATCTGAGAACCTGGCGGGATGGCATGCGGCACCTGCTTTTCATTTTTTCCGAAAAGCCTCGGTTGTTTGAGCTGCTTGGCTTTATGACAGTGCTGCTGACCACATTGATGCAGATAACGGCGTTCTGCACTGGGCCGGTGAGCATCGCCGGGGTGTTTCACATTTTTGACCTCCACAGCGAGGCCCTGCTGCTTCTTGCAGGCATCATCGGGGCTCAGTTTTATCTTTTCAGCTGCATGCTGTTTCTGCAGAGTTCAGACCGTCGGCTGAAAATAACCCAAAAGCTCATCCACCTGGATGAAGGGGTGCTTTTCTTCTCCCTGCTTTTGACTTTATGCGCCTGTGCAGCGCTGGCAGGCTACATCGGCATCAGGTGGTCTCTCTCAGGATTCGTAAACCTAAATTTGGCCCGTGATTTGCTTTTCTGGTTTCACCCGCTCGCCATCTCCATTTCATTTTGTGTCGGCCTGCTGGGGCTGCACGTGCTGAAAAAGGCTCAAAGATAACCCACCAGCTGTTCTCCTGACCAATCTTTCGAAATGATCACCTGATAAGTTTTGCAAACAACCATTTAACTGCTTCGTTAACTACCCAGCCGAAAGTTATTTGGACATCTTAGTTTAATTTCTGAAATAAGTGTGATTCATGCATAACTCCACCAGAGGCCATTGGACCAAAGTAGGCGTACGCGCCCTGCGGGATGTCTGTATATTCATCGGGTCTTATCTGCTGGCCAACTACCTGACGTTTACAGAACTTTGGCGCCTTGAAGATTACATCGCACCGATCGTGGTCGGCGCATCAGCCCTGAGTTCATCGGTCTATATTTTGGGTCTGTACTCTGTCGAGTCCCAGCGCAGGTCCTCATTCATCATTCACAGCGTTCTGCTGACCTTCGCGTTTGTCATTTCATTCGTGATCATAACTCTGGTTGGCTACATGAGTTTTGACCTGCGCATTGGCCGTGGGTTTATGGCGCTGGGCTGTCTTTTTGCCTACCCGCTGCTGCTCGGTGTCCACTGGCTCATGTATCACAAGCACCGCATCGCCCCAACGCGGATTGCTTTCGTCGCAGAATCTGCAGAGGAGCTTGAGGAATATCAGCTTCTGCGCACACTTTGCCCGGCCGGCGTGCATGTCGTCGGACGCATCAGCATTGATGAAGAACCTGAGGCCGAGGAGGATTTTCTTGGAAGGCTGCGCAATGTCCGCAAACTGATTCGGAGACACAAGCTGGAGCAAATTGTGTTCTTGGAGAAAAGGGTTGAAGACGAAAAGGCAAGAAATGAATTCAGAAGGCTTCGCTATCTTGGTTTCACCTGCAGCAGCCTGACTGCGATTTGTGAAAAGCACCTGCACTACATACCGCTGCACCTGGTGACCATGAGCTGGCTGCTGCAGTCAGAGTCCAATTCACGCAGCTTGTATTTCAGCAAGCTCAAGAGATTTTTTGACATCACGAACTCCCTGATCCTGCTGGTCCTTCTGTCCCCGTTCCTTCTCATGGGCATGGCCATCGTGCGCATCTTCTCCCCCGAAGGACCTGTCTTCTTCAAGCAGGAGCGCATAGGACGCTTTGGCAGGCGTTTTCAAATTTACAAACTGCGGAGCATGCGCATTGACGCAGAGAAAGGCGGCGCAGTCTGGTCTTCGGTTTCATCCGACCCTCGCGTCTTTCCCGGCGGGGCATTTTTGCGCCGTTATCGGATCGATGAGATCCCGCAGCTGCTGAACGTTTTTCGTGGGGAGATGTCTTTCGTCGGACCGAGACCGGAGCGTCCGGAATTTGTCACCAAGCTCTCACACCTGCTGCCATATTATCAGGAGCGTCACATGCTTCAACCGGGTCTGACCGGCTGGGCGCAGGTGTGCTATCCCTATGGGGCTTCCATCAATGATTCCAAATGCAAGCTGGAGTACGACCTCTATTATTTGAAACACGCAGGGGTTCTTTTCGACAGCCTGATTCTGCTGGACACTGTGCGTGTCGTTATTGGCGGGGGGCTGAAAGCCACCACAAGACAGCGTTACACCAAGGAGACTGCACTGGACCTAGACGCTGCAGATGGCATCTCAAATACCGGTGACGAGAGCACTGAAATGCCAAACCGACCGCAGATTCAGGTTCTCGCCGAAGCCTGACCTTTCCCTGCCTCAGCTACCGCGAAGCAGCTCCAGATACTTGTTGGCGCAGCTCTCCCAAGAATAAGCCCCACAGGCGATGTCGTGCAGTGCGACTTCATCCGGTGGGCTATCCAGAGCAGCCTGCAGAGCTGCTGCATACGCGGAAGCATCCCGCTGTGGGACAAGAAACTTTTTGCCCAGCGCAGGAATCACCACTTCGCCAATGCCCCCAACATCGATGCAAACCGGAGCACGACCGCTGGACATGGCCTCCAAGACCACATTGGGCACACCTTCGTTGAGACTGGTCAGACAAACTGCGTCTGCCGCCTGCATCCACTGCGCCACCTGGGGGGCTGCGTGGCGTCCAACGAAGTGCACCTGCCCAGAGATTCCCAGTTCTGCAGCCTGGCTTCGCAGAGCTCCTTCCAGCGGGCCGCTGCCGATCAAGACGAGCCTCGTCTTCTGCACGGCCATGACTTGAGCGGAAGCGGCGAGCAGCAGATCAAGGCCTTTGACCGGCAGGAAATTGCCCACGAAAAGAAGCAACCGTTCATCGTCTGGCTGCCCGAGGGCTGCACGCGCAGCACTTCGGGATGCCGGCTTGAAGGTGTGGACATCCACTCCATTGTAAACTGTGCAGACTTTGGCGCCCGAAACGCCTTGCCGGACGAGGCGTTTTTCCAGGTCGTTGCTGCGAGTGATGATGGCTTTGACACGACGGGACATTGCCAGAATGGCGCGGCGCCTGAATGGCATGTCGAGATACTGGTGAACATCAGAGCCCTGGGCAACTGCAACGATGGGGACACCCCATGTTGAAGCTTGCAGCGCCACGCCACAGGCATCAGGAAAAAGCCAAGGAACCAAGACCGCCTGGGGAACGAAATCCGCAGGCAAGGCTTTTCGCGCTTTGGCAAAGGCATGCGAAAACAGGCGGTGGTTCATGCCGCCCCAGCGGGGCAGGTAGGGTGTCCAAAAATACTCAACCTGCAGACATTCATCGACAGGCCGGGATTTCAAATGAGCCGCGGCTGAGCCAAAACGCCTGAATGAAGGCCTAAATGCCATCACACGAACATTGAGCCTAGGGTCTTGCCGCTTCAGGGCGTGAACCAGTGTGGCGTTGTCAAGTCCACGCCAGGGTTCGTTCTGATCTGGAAACAGATTGGTGGCTACAAGAAGGTTCATGCATCGTTTTTTTGCAGGCACGGCGGCGGGGAATAGAGGTAATCTCTCCACAAACCGGCATCCCCCCCGCCCTTCCCGTCTTCAGCAGCATGAAGAATGTTAACCATCTCTCTTGCACTGACATAGTGAAGACGGAAACCCGAACGGCTGGCCAGTTCCCCAAGTTCCTGGTGAAACTTGCGACGTGCTCCGCCAATCAATGCCGCGTGATTCCTCTCCGGGCCGCCGTGGGTATGAAGTTTTACGAACCGCCAGCCCTCGGCGCCAGTCACACTGATGCCCGCATTGATCCAGCCAGCAGCGCGTTGCGAGGTCGGCGGATTGGCCGAAGTGATGTCTGCATTCTCGATTCTTGGAAAAAGGCCCCATTTACGCCGCCGCCAGTCGAGACCAAGAGGCCCCTGAACCAGAAGCAACCAATCGTCCCTGTCACGCAGGTTTTTGGACGTGGAGCCTATGGCAGAGGCGCACACCCCCCGATGGTGCGAGCACCCCTCGAGGCTGCTCTGAGAATAATAGAGCTGATTGACCATGGGAGCCTGAGTCCGGTGAGGAGCTGAGGGCATCGTTAGATCCGCATAGCAGCCAGCCTTCTTGAGAATAGCGAGCTCCCCACGCACCCCACACCCTTTTCCTTGAGGGTCCGAATCGTCCAAAGCCCAGTTGCCGTGGATGAAGCCAAAAGCAGCCCCTCCGAGTGGACTGGCTCCCAGCAGGCCATGCCTGCGCAAGTCCGCTTTTCCCTGGTCCAAAACGCGAATCAGATTTTCGGCGGTGTCATTGTCGTGATGCAGGTGAATCTCGACTTCATTTCGCGTACGCTGGCACAGTGAGGTCAGAGATTGAATGACATCCGGATCATACTGTTCGATCGGATAAAAAAAGGTATGGCGTGGACCGCCCCCATCATGGTCCACAGCGGCCGCGGTGATGCCGGGCAGACTGTCCTGCCAAGCTTTCATCCGACGCATGGCACCGTCTTTGTCTGACCTGTGAAAAGGCTCAAAATGATCGCAGACGGCGAGCATGACATCCGTAACCGGAGCGTTTGAAGAGCGCAGGCTTTGACGAAGCCAGGGCAGCAGCCACTTGTCGAATGCCTTTACCATAGCGGCTCAGAAAGAAATAAATTCGCAGACATAAGCAGGATTTTTGCCATGCTGCTTTCTGCCTCTGATTGCCCCGATGTTCAACACGCATGTTTACTTTGGATGGCAGCGCGGTATCTCGAATGATCCGCTCATGAGCTTTTTGCTGGTCATCACTCTTCTTGCCATCGCTTATATCCAGGTCGGATATGCCTGCATCATGTGGGCTCTGGCCAAAATGCGAAGTCACCCGCAGGCATCTGAGTCACCGATGCCAGAGGCCGTCAGCATTGTGCTGTGCATTCACAATGGCGCGGGCAGGATTCAGGAGCGCTTGAAAAACCTGGCAGCATGCCCGTGGGAGGGTGAACGCGAGTACATTGTGTTTTGCGATGGTTGTGAAGACGATTCCGCCGAGCTGGCAGCCAGTTCTGGTGTTAAGAATGTGCGAGTGCTGTCACACCCGAAACAGCGGGGAAAATGGGCGGCGCTCAATGATTCAGTGAAAAGTGCCCGGCATCCGATCATCATTTTTGCAGATCTCAGGCAGTCTTTTGATGAACACGCTCTGCAAAGACTCGCCGAAGCATTCAACAATCCTGAGGTCGGTGCAGCGAGTGGCCTTCTGACCATCGCCAAATCTGAGTCGGGAGCCGGCAGAGGGGTGGACCTTTACTGGCGTATGGAAACTCGTCTGAGAGAGTGTGAGGCCAGGGTGGATTCTGTGATCGGCTGCACAGGGGCCATTTACGCCATACGCAGAGAACTCTACACCGACCTGCAGCCCGACACGATTCTGGATGATGTGGTGGTGCCCATGCAAATCGCCCTCAAGGGCTGGCGTATCGCCTATGTCCCCACGGCTCTCGCCTTCGACCCACAAACTCTTGATCCCGCCAAAGAGTCCGAACGAAAGCTGCGAACATTGGTGGGTAACTACCAGATGATCGAACGCCACCCAGGGTGGCTGCTGCCCTGGCGCAACCGTCTCTGGATCCAGCTGATCAGCCACAAATATGCCCGGCTTGCAGTCCCGTGGCTGATGATCATTGCGTTTGCCCTGAATGCAGCCGCTCCCAAAACCCCCCTGATCTGGCTGCTGCTAACCTGCCAGACGGCCTGCTACGGCCTGGGCATAGCAGGCTGTGCCTTTGGAGGGCTTCGTTCGCGGCTAGTCACAGTGCCCGCTGGCTTTTTGATGCTTCAGTGGAGTTGCGCACGCGCCTTGCTCACCTACATGCGCTGCCGCCACTCCCCTCTGAGTCTTTGGGGAAAAAAACCCGATGGCAGACAACTTGCTTGAGAGATCACTCAACCGCTTTCACACTGCCAAATTCTTCATGCGTATTCTCTGGGTAAAAACTGGCCCCCTGCTGCCTTTGGACACCGGTGGAAAACGCCGGACTCATGCCTTGCTCACAGAGATGAGCAAAGCACACCACGTCGTCTATCTGTCCCTGCTGCCCGAAGGGGAACAACTTCATGCCCTGGAGGAGGGTGACGCCTATGCCACGGAGAAACAATGGGTGCGCACCCGCACCCCCGCCAAGGGGACTTTACGTTTCTGGCTAGACCTCGCAAAAAGCACCCTTTGCACCACTCGCCCCTACGCATTGCAGCGCTATGAAGCCCGGGCGCTGCACCAAAAGCTGAGGGAGCTTTCCCAAAAGCAGTCGTTTGACCTTGTCATCTGCGATTTCCTAGCCCCGGCCCTGAACTTTATTGGCCTCCGTTTTCAATGCCCGGTCATACTGTTTCAGCACAACATCGAGGCCCAAATTTGGGAGCGCCTTGCAGCAAACCAAAGTTCTCTGACCAAGAAGTGGTATCTGGGCATCCAGCACAGACGGATGAAGCGCTGGGAGGCTCGCCTTTCATCGCTATTTGATGGGGTTATCACCGTCTCTCCGGAGGATGCCGAAATCTCGCGCACTGAATACAGGCTGACAAATGTGCTGGGCCATGTGCCGACAGGCGTCGATGTGCTCTCATTCCAACCAGCCCCCCCCAGGCCACCAGGGCAGCCATTTGTCATGGGATTTCTTGGTTCCATGGATTGGATGCCGAACATCGATGCGACACTTGATTTTGTGCATGAAATCCTGCCGAGTGTCAGGGCCAAGCTGCCAGACTGTCGCTTCAAAATCATCGGGCGTAAGCCACCTGCAAAGATTCGCGAACTGGCTGTCGCAGATGCAGGCATCGAGGTCACCGGCACCGTGGAGGAAGTGCAAAGCCATGTGCACCAGTGCGATGTCATCGTGGTACCGTTGAAAGCAGGCGGTGGCACACGCATCAAAATTTATGAAGCCATGGCCATGGGCGTGCCAGTCGTTTCAACAACCATCGGTGCAGAAGGCCTGGCCGTGACCCCGGGGGAAAACATCTTGATTGCAGATGGTGCGGCAGCTTTTGCCACCTCTCTACTAAGCCTCGCCCAAGACTGCGCCTTCTCTGCGAGACTGGCCGAAAAAGCGCGGAAAGAAGTGGAAACGAATCTTTCATGGACGAAGGCCGCTAGCTGCTTCATGGAGTTAACCACCCGTTGCAAGTCAACATCTGCATAAAGGCCATGTCCTCCCAAGATCCACGCACACCCGAACGCATCCGGCATCATTTTGAGGTCGAGCGTGAGCTGGCCGTCCAAATGCGCCAGTCCACGAGAAAGGAACGCACCGAGCTTTTCAAAACTCTCTACACTCAGCTTTTTGAACGTGTGCCTGATCACCCACGGCTGACCAGGCGCGAGACACCGGAGTCCAGTCGCCGCAAGGTCGAGACTCAGATGAGGTTACTTCGGCCATTTCTCCGCAAGGACTGTGTCTTTCTGGAGTTCGCCCCAGGCGACTGCCGTCTGGCAGCGGCTGTTGCCAAGGAAGCAGGAAGTGTGATCGGCGTGGATATATCCGATCAACGCTCTCCAGGAGAGCAATCTCCGGCCAATCTTGAGCTGATCGTGTACGATGGATACGAACTCCCCGTGGCGGACGCCACTGTGGACGTGCTTTTCAGCTACCAGTTTCTTGAGCATCTTCACCCTGAAGACGTTGACGCACATTTCACTTTGGCCAGACGGTTGCTCAAGCCTGGCGGAGTGTATGTCTTCGACACTCCGCACCGCTACTCGGGCCCACATGACGTTTCCCGGCATTTTGGCAACACGCTGCAGTGCTTTCATTTCCAGGAATGGACATATCGAGAAATGCGAAAATTGCTCCACAAGCACGGCTTTGCCAGGACCTGCATGTATCGCACTGGCAAGCCTTGTCCTGGCGCAGGGCTAAACTTTGCAAATGACTTGGTCGAAAGCGCCCTGGGGCTGCTCCCCCGGCGTGTTCGCAAAATGTTGAGCGTGCGGTTATTTCCATCCGTGACAATGGCCGCATGGGCGGAAGCACGATGAAATATGCTTCTACGGTCCAGCGCTGGTGAGTCTCAGCTTGGCCACCAAAGCGCGATGCTGAGAGGGCCGATCTTTTTCCGTGATGCACTCCAGGGCATCCCAACGACGGTCATGAAAAATGTAATCTATCCGCATCCACGGCCCGCCTAGACTCAAGGGGTTGTGCGTAACACCTGGAAAGGTAAAACCGAAGCCATGCCCGGAGGTTGCATGGGAGTCGATCAGTTCCCGCGTAACCATCCGATGCAGATAACCTGTATGTGGCGCATTAAAGTCACCTGCAACGATGCATGGATTTGGATCACTGCGAACTGCGTCCAGGATCATTTTCGCATCCTGCATCTGCCCATCCCAGAAGGATTGATAATATTTTCTCTTCTTCGCCCAAGGGGTTCCTGGAACACCAAGTACACCCCATAGAAAAGCCCCCCGCATATAGGAGCGCAACACGTCTCTTGGGGTCATCAAATGCACCGCATAAACGGAAATCATGCGGCCGTTCCAATCGATCGTAAACTTAGCAGCCCTGGCAGGCCGCTGCGATGCGGCATCCTGCACAAGTGTGTTGGATGTGATGGGGTAACGGCTAAGCAGAGTGAATTCGCCAACGCTAACTCCATGCCCGAATTCTGCATAACCGGTCGCACGCAGAAAGCCATCAGCGCGTCCGCCAGCTTCTTGAAACACCAGCACATCCGGCTGAGTGGCATTCTTGAAGGGCTGCAGGCTTTGATTCATGTTCTGACCACGGTTGTAGGTCATGACGCTCAGGCTAACACGCCCATCAGCGGCTTCCCGCTTTTCCTCCCCCACTTGAAATCCCAGCCAGCCCCAGATGGTGAAAACGGCCAAAGCGACAAGGAAAACGAGGCACCTGCGGTGAAAAAGCAGCGCCAGCGGCATTAGCAGGCACAGCGGAAGCAGCCAAACAAGCGGAGGCAGGTACAAACAAAAAGCCGCTGTAACGTTTCGTTCACCAACCCATTGCAAGGCAAACCGCAAACCCAACAGGAAAATGGCATAGAGAACAGTAACCCAAACAGTCAGCTTCCTCCCACCGTTCCAAATCACCTCCAAAAAACGCCCGGATTCTGTGTCATCCGCAAGACTTCTTAGTTTTTGAGATAACCAACGGCTGCCGTTGCTGCTCATAAAAAAGTCGATCAAGAACGATCTGAAAAGAAGGTGGCGGACTTTTCATCGTTCGCGGTCGGATGATTGCCCTCCTCTCCAGCCTCCCAGTTGAGGTCATAATAATTTGAAGAGTAGTAATAGTATTGGTATGAATTTAACCTCTTGGAGAAATCAACATCGTTCAAAACAAAGCCATAGAAGTAAGCATCAAGCTTTCTCAAAGTTTCGACGGCTTCCACCACATCTTTGCGTGGCGTTTTCTGCGCACGCACTACCAATAGAATGCCGGCCGCGTAATTTTGAAGAAAGGCTGTTTCACTGAGCCCCAACACTGGCGGAGTGTCCAATATGATGCGCGTGAACTGCTTCTTGAGCTGCTCCAGCAAATTCGCGAATGTAGGCGTGTTAAGCAGTTCGGTGGTGCCTTGGATGATAGGCCCGCGAGGCAGCACCCAAAGATTCACTGCACTCGATTTTTTCAGGCAATCCTCGAACTTTGTCTGACCGATGAGAGTCGTCGTCAAACCCGTCTCATTATCAACCCCTGCAATGTTGGCAACGCGTCCGCGTCGCAAGTCACAGTCGATTACCAAGGTTTTCTCACCTATGGACGCAAACGCCCATCCCGTATTGCATGCGATGGTTGACTTGCCTTCACCCGGCCTTGCACTTGTCACCATGATCACTTTTTCCTCCCCTGATGGCGATGGACTCAGAAGGATGCTGCTACGAATCAACCTGAAGTTTTCCAACAAAGCATTGGGTATCACAGCACCAATGGCAGGAGATCGATTCAACTCCTGCAAAACTGCCTCATCGGTTCTGGGGATCAGGCCAATACCTCTCAGACCGATCGTTGTCGTAAACTCTTCCAGGCTGTTCACTGAGCTGTCAGTCTGCCTCATCAGAAAGGGAACCCCTAGGGCTGCACCAATGCCGATCAAGAGCCCCAGCGTGGCCAGCTTGCTTTTGCTTGGAGAGACCGGGATCACATTACGCATTTCTGTGAAGCCCTTCAGTTCAAGATTCACAGGGCTGCCAAGTCCATCAAGCTCCAACCCTTCAATTTGTTTCGCAAGCTTTTCATAGGCGTTGTCCCAAGCCAATTGGCTTCTTTGCATCAGATCATACCCCAAGCGCTTCTCATCATAATTTTTGACCACTTTGTGGTACTCGGGCAATTTGGCCTCATACTGCTCCAATTCAGCCTTAACTTGAGCCGATTCGATTTCGAATGCCTGACGAGCCACCGAAAGTTCCAATTCCAAGGCTGACTCCACCTTTTTTATCTCTTCCTTAAGATCCTTGATTCCTTGATGATCTTCACGGTATTTGATGCTGTCCATTCTTAGTTGCTCTTCAAGCGTCCGTTTGCGCTTCTCCAAATTCTTCCAAGGCACAAGCCCCTCAACCATCGCAGGCTGGACTACAACTTCAGTACGACTGGTTGTATCCGGGCTCTTGAAGGTTACAGGCCCGTTGGCATTCGATCTTACGAGACGCCCTGTTTCCAGACTGGTTCCCGACGCTGTTGTGCCATTAGAATTACTGGTCAGAAGTGCCAACTGGCCAATCGTTCCCAGCTTCTCCCCCTGTTTGATCAAAACCTGGCGCGTCAATTCCATCTCTTCACGCCGGTGGCGCAGTTTGACGATCTGAACAGGCACATCACTGAGATGCTCCAGTTCCACCTGAGTTGTTGCGATTGCGCTTTCTTCTTCAAATTTCAACCTTGCATCAAGCTGTTTTGAAACCCGCTCACGCATGACGGCCAACTCATCCATGTATTTCTGGACAGCTTTTTCTCGCATCTCCATGCGTATTTTTGCACGGTTGCTTTCATAGACCTCAATCAATGCCTTGGGCAGTTCTTCAACCGCAGTAGGTGAGAAGGCCTCAATGGTCATTTCTATCAGGTCACCGTCCAAATAACCTATTCTAACTTTTGGAACTACGTCGTCACGAAAGCCCCTGTAAGTAGTCTTGGGACCAGCAAGACCAATACGTTTTCCCGCCTCAAGAATCACATAGGGAGTCTCCATGTTACCCCCTATTGCCCTGAGGGGAATACTCACCCCTCCGCCAGCAGGCTGCATGGCTGTCTGAGTAGAATCCAAGTACCTGTAAGCTTTGATAACGCACGTCGAAAGATAGGACGGCCGAGCAAAAACATACCCAACAACAGCAGCCAGAATTCCCAGCGCCAAGAGTTCAACCATCAAAATCCAATGAACCTCGTAGGCAAGCAAAGTTTTGATAACGACGGTCAGGTCGAATTTGCTTTTTGAATTGGTTGGTAACGGGGTCATGAAAATCTTTGTCACACTACTCGCTAGGAACGGCACCTGCACCGAACCCTAGCGAGAGATGATCGGTAAACGACTTCATGAAGCGAAAGTGTTCAACTTAAAAGCCAAACACTTTCTCACTGACGTTGATAATGTCACCATCTGCGACCGGAGGATCATCCTCCAAGCCGTCACGGATCGGCCGAAGATCAATCATGGTACGAGTGCGCCTACCATTGGCATCGCTTCTAAACACCTCAACCTTGCCAAGCTGAGCAAATTTAGACAACCCACCAGAAATCAAAAGCGCCTCATAGAGCCCGATGGATTTGCCATCTGTGACAGGGAGATAGTGAGCCCCCGATCGAGCGACCTGCCCCGTCATAAAAACCATGATCTTAGGCACACCAGGAGGGCCTGGCCTATCATAATTGCCTGAAACATGCTCCACTAGAACTTTAGCTTTAGTGAGCTGGCTTCTTTGCAAGGCTTGAGTCAGAACTTGTTCAGCTCCATCACGATCAAGGCCTTCGACTTTCAGCCGTCCAATTTTAGGAATGAGAATATACCCACCCGGGCGCACGATATAATCCCCGTTAAAAGATGGATCCTCCTCGACATAAAGTTCAAGTTTGTCACCAGGTTGAAAAACAACTTTAGAAGCTACCTGGTTATTTTTTACCAAGTTTAATTTGGAGGGAGGAACTAAAGGAACATTCTCATTTGAGCACATGCTCAACCCCGTAGCTGCTGAAACCAGCAAAACGATGCGTCGCAAAGACATTCTAATCACTAAGTTAAGTATATGCTGATGATTGTTTTCCAAATTAATGCCAAACAAATGCAATCTTCACGTATCAAGGAGCTTCTGCTGAATTGAATTCAATGTACTTTTTGCCTGGCGGAGGCACCCATACTCCCGCGTTATTGTCGTTAACAAACTGCTTTGCCAACGGTTCCTTTTGAACGGTGAACAGAATGTGATCAAAACTTGTTCTGAAGCTTTTGATACCGAGAGTTTTCTTCTCTGGCTCAACCGGAGCAGGCTCCTTGCCAGCAGTGGTTGCGAGAGCATTTGCACCGGCAGCCTGTGCATCCGCACTGCGATGTGACACAGTCACCAGCAGTCTGATATCGCCTGAGTATTTCGGAGAAGGCCGCACCCCTTCAACAAAAACGTACCGCGGCACAGTCAATGGAAGGTTGTACGGATATGTTTTGTATGAGGTAGTGAATTCAACAAGCCTCTTGGCAGGATCCCTGGTATCAAGCAGCAGTTGCTTTTTACCCGCATCTCTCCAAACGCGAATATGCCCCATTGAGGCCATCTCATCGTCCAAAGTGGCATATTCACCGGTACGATCGCCACGATTGATCCCCTCGGCCTCCAAACTGACAACCACATGCCCGTCGAAGTCAACGCGGTAGGGGATCACACGAATGACGATTCGAGTTAACTCGCCGACCCCCAAAATCATGCCAGGGGGAGTAGCCTCAAAGGAGCCTCCGTCAGCAGGATCGGTATTGCTGAGATTACCATCCTGATTCATATCGGCATCAAGATCAATTTTTGCGATTTGCCGCTCACGATCTCTCCAAGAGTTCACACGCTGACCGTAATACTTGTGAAAGTCCGCCGGGGCATCTTTGTTGGTCTGAACGTTGGATTGCCCCTCTGGCGCGATGTACATTTGCGCGAGTGCATCGCTTGTGTGCAGACAAAGTGAACCGAGCATCGCAAAAGCGAATGCACCGAACGATTCACTGCAAAGATGGCTCTTTTTTGTCATTGTTTTCATGATTGCTTGCTTTCTACGATAATATCCAGTCTAAATCATCAAAGTGCTTTTTGCTCAGAAATAACGACGCAGAGTAAATCCTATCGCATGCTCAGAAAATTGAGCGGCACTATATCCATTGCTTTCTAAATATTGATAAAAGAGAGTTCCGGTGAGGCGCATGCTGAGCTGCTGATTAATGCTGATCCGCGTAATCCAGCGGTCAAAAGAGCCCGCAGGCTTCAGCGCTTCATCATGGTAAATTGATGCGTTGATTGAGGTGAAATCCAACGGCTGGTAGGCCATGCGTATGCCACCGCCTGCACGTGATGTAGAAAGACCGCTCGTCGTGCTGCCAGTTGAAGCATAAGTCTCACGATCCGATATCTGGGCCAGCAAAGACAAGGTAAGATTTCTGGCAAATCCATGAGTCAACTGATAACCCGCATATCTTGCGCTGAGTGAGTCACTTGAGTAATCATTAAAAAAGAAGTTTTCTCCAAACGAGATGCTGTGTTCAGTTCTCGCCGTAAGAGACTGATTGAACCGCATGTTCCACAAAAATTTGTCCCAGTTTTTTGTAGCCCCGGTTGCAAACCCGTAGCCAACATATCCACCCCAGTCGATATTTTCAGTAATCCTTCCCGTCAAAGTAAGCCCAAAAAGATGCCTGAATGATTTCAGTCTGTCAGATGAGTAAACATCATATGTAAAACGTGGTGCAAATGGAATAACGGAGCCTTCATAGCCCATTGCAAGCCCCAGATGCTCGCGTTGACTGTGACCAATAAAATCAAATGTCCTCCAAAAGTCGGAGTGATCGATTTTACTCATAAAACGCCATTTGTTATTCAAAACCAATCTAGAAGCTGCAAATTGGACCGTGTTACCAAAAAACGCCCCGTTATTGCTAAAGAAATCACCTCGAGTGTAGTTGTTTGATTGCTGAATGCCGAACCAGTATCGACCAGCTCTATCGCTGCCATCCTCAGTTGTCCTAGCGTAAAAATTCAAGCCAGGCCTGCCGATGAACCGGTCACTCAGCATAACATCCCACGCACCCCAGGTGTCTGAGTAGTTGAAAGTCACACCCATGGAATTTGCGCTTCCATAACCCATGCCGAAGGCAAGCTGATTGGTTCCGGGCAGGTAAATCAACTGTGCAGCTGCCGCCAGGTAAATGGTGTCGGTCAGCCTAGCATAACCACGAAACCCTACATTAAGGTAACTGACAAAGCCATCCCCCTGACCTGTTTTAAAATTCTGCGCACCATTATAGTCGGACCAGACCGCCCCAGCGCCAATGTAAAGAAGATCAAGAGCAAGCGGCCCAGCTTTCAAAGTAGCAAGGTCAGGTGAAAATGTCCGTGTCAGCAGACCTGAGTTGGCAGAAAAAGTAAGCGCGGAGTGCCTCATCCTGTCGCTTTCGGTCGTCACCGAATTTTGCCCTGCAAACACACCCAAGACTTCGTCCATTCCGTGAAAGATGGAATTTCTTTGGTAGAAATTAGGTGTCTGATCCTGATACGGAAAGAGGTCTGTAGCCGTTTGAGCCCTGATGTCAGGCCCGGTATATCCGTTGGAATATCCGCTTCTTGCATTAGATGCTCCACGCAGGAGAGGCGATTCGGCTTGCGTTGGAAAAAAGCCAGATGAAACCGAAGGCAAGGCACCCGGCAATTGCGGCTCAATCACCGCACCCACACCACTTTCGCCACCGTTACCGCGTCCAGACGCCTCAGCCCGGGTAGGATAGTACCCGCCGGTTTTGAGAGCGGCCGCAGAAGAATCAGGCTCTGCGGCACAAACAGATTGAATAGTGGATATGCTTGCGAGGCACAAGCACAGCACTAAAAAAAACTTACGTTTGATGTACGAGAATGACATTTCGTTGGTTGAAAAAAATTACTCACACTTGGTGCTCGGTTTTTTGCATTTGCGTCATGATCGAAGCTTTTTTCATGCCAGCATGCGCCTTATTAGGTAACTTTTTCTTTGTGAATCCCATCTGAACAAAGGTTGAGTAGTCTGCACGCATCAAACATGCAATGCAGTAGAGAATGACTCCCAAAAAAGGACAGGCTACAATTAACATAAGCCACACCAATTTGGCAGCGCTGCCAATCTTTGAAAACCAAACACTTGCAACAGCGCAGACAACAAGCATCGCATAAGCAAAAATCAAAGCCCAAATAACCGCAGGCTCCACATTCAAAGCAGATGCGTTTAGAAAATTGGTGATGATGGTCTGCATGTTCCTCTTCTGTCGTTTTCTATTTACTTGGCATTATGATGTTGTAAAACGGCATTTCCGTGACAACTCTTATTTTATTCTCTCTTTTTTTGCGTTATGATCTCATCACGGATACATCTTTTCCTCGCAATGATGCTCTTGGCAAGCTGCTCAAGCTACCCTCTGGGACACAGCCATAACGGGAATTATTTCGGTATGGCTGGTTCCACCCAAGGAATGACTCGGTCATCATACATTCCCAAAAAACTGCAACGCGAGGAGCCTCTGTTCTAATACTACTGAAGCCAGCCACTGCATTCACTAGTTAATACATGTTCTTACGCATCACCCCCCAACCAAAAGGGTTCAGCATACTCGAGTCGCTTCTAATGCTATTCCTTATGGTTATCCTTATGGTAACATCCTTTGCAATATACCGAAAAGGACCACCGCCAGGAGGCTGGTTTGCCCCCCAGGTGCAGCCGGTCCAAAAAGCTCAATCTGAGCTAATTGACCCGGAGAACACCCCGCCCCCATGACAAAGCAATTGATTTGGGACGCCGAGCTTGCAGACTAGAGATTCTTAAGAATATATTCCCAAATATAAATCACCAACCAAGTTAATGCTGCCCCGGCGGCTAGATCCAAGATGTCGATGCGATTCCAAGTCTGTTTGCCCTGAACAGCGACGACATCTATTTTTTTAACGGGCATTTCGGCATAAGCAGACAGCGCCTTATGATCAGTGGCTCGAGCAGCATCTGTCTTTTTGTCGCTTTCAACCGCTCGTAATAGGCCGTCCAATTGATCAGCAGGCGTTAACACTCCTGGGGACAGAATGTCGGCTGACCCCGCTGAGGGTGCGGTGCCTATCGCTTGATTATCTGAGCAACCAGCTGAAGCCAATCCAGCAATTTCTGATCTCTGCGCAATCTGCTCCTCAGCTTTATGCAGCCGATGCATAGCAGCAGCCACGGCAATCAAGAGAAAGTATTCCGTGTGATACTCCCTGTTAATCATCCAGCTCGACACTGCATAAGCAATAATCAGGACCATAGCGGCACGGCGACAGCGCTCCTTGTCATCATTTTCGCGAGTAAAGCGATGAATAAAGAATGTCGTTCGGAATGAAACCCACAACGCCAGCAGATAAATGAACATGCCGTTCACCCCCAAATCCGCGCCCACTTGGACATAGCTCGAATGAGTTGCCTTTTTTTCGGTCAGTCCAAACCAGTTGATGTAAGCCACAAACTGCTTCCACCCTGCCGGACTGCGCTCCATGGCGGTCTTTGCCAGCTCCCAAGCCATCAGCCTTCCCTGCACCCCAGCTTCAGAGCGGAGGTTGTTCATGTCTGACATACGCGGAAGAAAACTCAACGCAGAGACCCCAAGTGAAACAGCCAGCGCCAAGGCAAATAACTTCACAACCAGAGGTCGCCCAATAACAAAAATCAGCACCATCAACGCAGCAGTCACCAGGAATGCCCCCTTCGACTGCGTCTCGTAGATGCAATACAGAGCAAGCGCGCTTTGTAACGGGAAGATCACCATTTTCCCCACGAGTCCCGAACGCCAGAAATGCAGAAGAAAGCTCAATGGGACAACCACGGCCACTGAGTGGCCTAGCGCATTGGGATTGTTGTGCATCCATGTACCAATGGCAAGCCTCCCCTCATTGAGCTCGGTCATTTCTCTGGCACCCGTAAAGTCGATTTTGTACAGGCTGGCAACGGCAATCAAAGCAACTCCGAGAATCGCATAGTTCCATGCTTTCAAGTATGCCAACATCCTTTCCCACGTTGTCAATGACTGCACGGTGAAAGCATAGAAGACGACCAGAGTTAAAAAGGCGGTAAATGTCCCCTGTCCATCTGGCGCTGTCCATACTACCCACCCCCAGTAGGCCAGCATGACCCAGTCATGGGGTGTTTTGAGAATCCCAGGATATGGCGAGCGTTGGTGCGAACCATGCAGACCAACAGCCCAGATCAGAATGAGAGGGCGCATGATATTGAAACCTGCCAGCCCAGCAATCCAGTCCTGGGGACGGATGTAGTATAAAAACAGGAAAAAGACTGCGGCTCGAAACTCCATGGGCTCACATCACCAAATCACATCCCCGGCGATGCGCGAGAATTTGTTCACTGGATGTACACACCAGGAAAAAAGCCGGAGTTTGCCTTTATTGCTCTTGTCAGATGTTGTCAATTTTTGCCCCTTGCGAATTCCCACCCTCTGGTGCAAGCCTGCGTCTTATGCTTAATGTCGTTCAGCGTTTTTGGGAAATCCACCGATTGCCGTCATGGGTGTATCTGCTCATTGCCAGTCTTTGCGCCACGGCCTCCAACGGCGCTGAACCGCCACTCAAGGGCATTATCCTGCCTTTTCAGGACGTAGATCTAACGTTCCCAGTGCCTGGTGTTGTAGCTGAGATCAAAGTGCACGAGGGCGATCTGGTGAAAAAGGGGCATGCCCTTGTGCGACTGGACGACCGTCTTGAAAAACTTGAAATAAAAAAAGCCGAGGCCTTGGTCGAGCAGGCGCGTTTCGAACATGAGGCGGCAGCCAAACTTATCGCCGAAAATATCGGCTCCCGCACCGAGGCACTGGCCAAGCGAATCACATTCGATCTAGCCCTCAACGCGTTGGAAACCGCCCGAGCCAAGGAGGCACAACGCACGATTTTCAGTTCGATTGAAGGGGTGGTTGTCCGTATCCACAAAGAGGTGGGAGAATCAGTGCTCCTCAATGAGGTGGTGGTACGTGTAGCGAGACTGAACCGTGTTTATGCGCAATTTTACGTCTCTGCCGAAGAAGCCGCAATGCTTCGCCTCGGGAACGATTTCAGGATGAAACTGGCAGGCAACGGACAGGCTGAGAAGTTTTTCAATGGCAAAATCGCCTTGGTGGATCCCGTGCTGGATGCAGAAAGCGCCCTAGTCCGGGTTCGAGTTGACGTAGCCAATGACAAAGGAGAGCTAAAGGCGGGCATGCGGGTCGAGAAAGCAGCGCCTGAGCGAGCCCCATGAGCCCACTCTCCCAATCAGGCCAAAGATCATGGTCTCCTCCTTCATTGAGAGCTGACCTGACGAATTCGCGGCAGTCACGCGAAGACCAGGAGATTGTCGTGGTCAAACACTCTCTGGCACGCACCTATTTCAAGCTCTCTGCGAATGATTATGATCTGGCTTGTCTGTTTGATGGCAGGCGCAGCTGCAGGCAGATTGCCGACCTGGCTGCTGAGATGGGGGTCAAATCAGATCCAGAACATGTGGCTGCACTGGCCTCCCAGTTGCTTGAACGCGGCCTGCTAGTCGCGACCGCAGACTCACACCGAGCCATGGCACGCAGGCACCATCGTCATTCAGGATGGCTGGGGTTGTGGGCATGGATAAGCGGTTTTTTATTTGCCCGCATCCCCCTGGTGGACCCTGACTCCATGCTAGCCTGGGCTGAGAAGCGCATTCGCTGGTGCTGGAGCGTCGGCGCCGTCCGCTTTGCGGGGATTCTGCTTGCAGGGGCATGTTTGGCAGTCTTTTCCCGTCTGGATGAATTTCCAGCGGCGATAAAGCAGTCCATGAACCTGCCCAACCTTGCCGCAGCCTGGATATTGCTGGTTGTCGTGAAAATACTCCATGAGCTGGGCCATGGGCTGACCTGCAAACATTACGGGGGCGAGGTGCGTGAGCTCGGTCTGCTGCTCATCCTTTTCTCTCCGTTCTTTTACGTGAATGTATCGGACAGTTATCTCTTTCCCAAAAAACATCAGCGTGTGCTGGTTGCTGCGGCGGGAATTGTCGTTGAACTGGTCATCGCTGCATTTGCAGCCATCGCATGGGCCCTATCCCGTCCCGGACCAGCGCGTGAAGTCTTGTTTGCCTTGATGATGATCACAAGCATCTGGACAGTCCTATTCAATGCCAACCCACTGATGAAATTCGACGGATACTACATGCTGAGCGATCTGACAGGCATTCCCAATCTGCGTCAGAGAGCCATGAGCGCTGCCGTCACTGTGATTGACCGTATCTTTTTTGGCTCACTCCTCCCCCGGACGTCAACCAGTGGTGATAACCGCCTCACCTGGCTGGCTGTCTTTGGATTTGCATCGCAGATGTATTTGCTGCTGGTCATTGCCGGCATTTTCGCTCTTCTCAGATGGTTCGGCTCGGAGCTGGGGCTCCGCTGGGCTGGCGATGCACTAGGATTGGTCCTTCTGTTCGGCATGCTAGGCATTCCAATGTTTCGTTACCTGTCTGAAAGATTCCGCTGGATGGCAGGTCAGCCAGGGGGGCCATGGAACCCGCGCTGGCTGCAAAGACTTGCGACGATGGCAGTGATCATATTCGCTGTCTCATGGCTGCCCGTCCCAACCAGACCAGTGCGCAAAGCTTTGGTCACGCCGGTTCAAACGGCCGTCATTCGCTCCGAGGTCGCCGGCAGACTTGCGAGTGTTCATGTGGCAGTTGGTCAGCACGTAGAGCCAGGTGATCTCCTGATGACACTGGCCAGCCCGCGCCTGAATTCTGCCGTCGAACAGGCAGAACACCAAGTGGAGGCTTCAAAGCTGAACGCTGAACGTTTGCTGGGAGCCGAGGCCCCCGGACTACTAGTCCAGGCGCGTGCGGAGGTTCTTGCTGCAGAGGTTGCTTTGAAGGCCGCAAAACAAAATCTCGAGAAAACACGCATCTGCAGCCCCGCAAAGGGAATCGTCGTCACCCAGGAGATCGATTGCCAGCTCGGACGCGGCTACCGTCCGGGAGAAATACTGTGTGAAATTGTCTCCGAAGGCCCATATGAAGCCTACGTACCAGTGCAAGAGCACGCCATGGACTGGTTGCCGCAACAAGCCAAGACGCATGTGCGGCTGAGTGGCTGCTCCAGCGAGTCTTACGTAGCGGTTGCAAAGCAGGCAGAACACACGGAGCCATTCCGCCACTTGCCAGAGTCCATTGCTCAGGCTCTTGAAAAGGAGCTCGCAGTCGTCACCGGGGCCGATGGACGAATGCTGCCCGTGGAAACGTTTTTTGGCGTCCGCGTCCCCCTGCCCCCGGCAGCATGCATACGCCCAGGAATGACCGGATGTGTTCAGTTTGATTGCGGTAGCAGTCCGCTAGGACGCTGGCTCTGGCAGAGATGGCTGGAGTTCATAGATCCGCATTATCGGCTTTGAGCGAAAGATAGCAGCGGCGATACTAAAAGCTTGACTAGTAAGGAGGCTGCCCGGATAAGGCGAGCATGGCTGAACAGATTCAAGTTCTCGGTAACGAACCATCCAATTCAAAAACATCGGAAGGCCCGCCACCACCGGCTATCTTTTCCAATGTTGCAAGGGTTATTCCCACCCCAAACGAACTGGTGATTGATTTTGCGCTCAATCTAAACGCCTACGGCCAATTGATCGATGAGCAGGCCAAGGTCGTGAGCCGTGTAGTCACGACTTACGATGGAGCCAAGCGTTTAGTTCTCAATCTCGCCAAGGCTGTTCAGGCATGGGAGCAGCGTTACGGCCAGATCGAATTGGATTTCGCCAAACGTGGAGTGACTGACCCCTCTCCACCTACAGCTGCCAAGTGATTTCGCTGGCAGGGTTGCCCGCACACCACTTGTTCTCAGAACCACCATCGCATCCGCAGCCAAGCACGAAAATCACGGGTCAAGACCTTGATGGCTGGTTGTGACGGCAGGACGATCACGGCTTTGCCCGACAAGCCCGAGCGAAAGCGCAGCGAAGAATTGACAGGAGGCTCCAACGGGCCCACCAACAACGGCACGACACCCCTTCCCCCCTCATGAACAACCATGGGGCCCAAGTCCGCCATCCCCTTCAGGTGGGTGGTTAAAACCTCAGAACTCATGGTATGAAGGATGTACCTGACTTCGGGGTGGCCGCCTTTGGAGAGATCGTTTGAGAGCAACTCCAAATCTTCCTCTCTCAAATCCAAGCGCAAGTTCCAGTCCTTCGTGCCAGCCACTTCGGCAAAATTTTGGCCCGCTTCCAAATAGACTCCAGCGAGAAGGTGCAGGTCTCTTGTCACTACCACGCCAGCGACTGGTGTTTTGAGTGCGCAGAGCACAATCTCGCTTTGCAGCTGCCTGCAGGCAGCTTCAGCAGCCCTTGCCTGCGAGGCAGAAACACGAGCCATTGCCTCGTCTCCCTTGCCCCGATGACGCTCAGCCTCGCCTTCGTGACGCAGCCTTAGCTGCTCCGCGGTCTGCAATTCTGTTTCGAGCCGACTGTCATCCAGTCGCGCGATGATTTCACCAGCTTGAACAACATCCCCTTCACGCACCAGGATTTTATCCACTCTACCAGCCACCTCTGCGGCGACAAATCCCCTAACGGCGGGTTTCACAACGCAGTCAGCTTCCAGTTTGACCTGTAGCGGCCAAAGTGCAGCTGCCACAAGAAGCAACACCGGCCCCAGTCTACAGGCCCAGCGGACAGTTGCTTTTTGCTTGTCGAAAGATGCCTTTTGCACGAACCGCGAAGCCAGAAGCCCTAACAAGCCCTGCTCACGAGCAATGGCAGGACTCAAAGAAGAAGAAGCCATCCGACGGAATAACTGTAACGTAGCCAGCGCTTTTTCATCCCCCGCTTTGTCAGCCTTTTCCAGGTACTCAAAGACTTCAGGGCCGCTTCCCTCAAGCCAGATTATCCCCCAAGGTTTCCCCCCGCCCTCTTGCGACCACTCCAGTGTGGCTTTGGCAGAAAAGCCCTGCGGAGCGTTCTCCCATCCTACGGACCCAACCACTGGATCCGTTGCAAATCTCAACCCATTGATACTGGCAGGAGATCCGTTCTCAAGGGCTGACGCCAAGTCAACGGCTGACCTGGCGTGTTCCCCTCGTGGATCTATCCGCTCCACACCTGAAACTGCCAGAACACGCCATTGCCCACGAGTGCGGACGATCACTGTGGCTCTCTCCCCACCCAGCAATGCGCATGCATGCACTGCAATTTTCTGAGCCATCTCAGAAACGTCATGTGCCGCTGACAGATCCAGCGCAAGCTGAAGGATGTGCGACTGGGCCGCCCCCCTGAGCGCCGCGCCCCTCGCCTCACGTTGCTTCCAAGCCAGCCCCAGCATGACGGTGTCTGACTGCAGTTGCTCCACAAAGCGAGCTAGTGCGGTCCTGTCGATCTCTGGGGAAGCCCACCACTGCAGCACTCCAACGGGAGTGCCACGACAGAGCAGAGGCAATGAAATCAGCGGCTCCGCCGAACGATTGAAAAGCCCGCGATCCGGAGCATTTAGGCCTGGCAGCAGCAGCAGTGGCTTGCCCGTCCGAATACTTTCTGCAGCCGCGCGCTGCATATCCTCAGCCTGATGATCTGCATAGCCCGAAAAGGCCGGGTGAGCTCCCCAGGAAACAGCACGTCGGAGTGCCGTTTGCCCTTCAAAAGTAGTCTCAATGAACCAGGCAGCTCCCGCCACAGCAGCGAATTTCTGGCCGAAATGCTCCAGCAGACCGCTCAGTGCCGCAAAGTCTGGTAAAGTATCACGCAGGAAAACATGCCAATCAGCATCCTGGCTGGCAGCAGAGCCGTCGTTTTCACATTTGGCGGAGGGTGCCATCATGGAGCTGGAGCGAGCTGGCCGGGGCCTTGTGGCTGAAGCCGCGCAGAAGCCCCCCCTTTTTCCGCATGTTCGATGGTCACCCCGACTTGTTCGAGCAGCACCCCAGTACGCGCATGCAATGCCGTGCGGGCCGCATTCCAATCTGCCAGCGCGGCTATTTCACGTGAGCGAGCATCCGCCACCAGCCGTCTGGCCCGCAGAACATCAAAACTACGTGCGACGCCCTGATCAAAGCGTTTTTGCTCGGCAGCCAGCATCTGATCAACAGCTTTCACAGAATCACGAGCATAGGTGAGTCGTGTCGACGCCGCCTGCCAGGCCGCAAGCGCCTCCTCCACCTCCGCCGACACTGCCAGCTCGGATTGAGCAACTGTCATCAACGCCTGCTCTTTGCGCAACTCGGCTTCATTGCGCGCAGCCCTGGCCTTGTGATTCCCCAGCGGGACGGAGAATTCAAAGCCCACCATGAAATTGTAACCCTGCCGATCCATGGAGTTCTGATAGGCGCGGGACACACTCCCATCCAGGCCACTTGCGCTAACGGTGGCCTTCAGGTCCAGTCGCGGAAGCGTCTGATTGCGCGCGTATTTGAGGATGATGTCTTGTTTTTCAGCATCCCTAAGTTTGCGCAGATGATCAGGTCGGCGAACGAGTGCGTCAGCCAGGCATTTCGTGCGTGGCGGAGGAGAACCCACAGCAGGAGGGAGCACGTCCGCTGGAAGAAAAAGAATCCCCTGCGCGTCAGACACAAAGGACTGCAATTGGGTCTTGAGTTCCCGCTGGCGCTGAATGATCAGCTCCATCGCCGCCACCACCTCTTCACGAGCGGTGGCTACCCCGACACGAGCCTCTTCCACCTCTACCGCCGCCCCCACACCGGCCTCCATGCGTCGCTCATTCTCATGCAGCAGAGTTTTGGCAAAGGCCAGGACACCGCGCCTCACCTCGATATTTTCAAATGCATAGCTCAGCGCGTAGTAGTCACGAATGACTGCAGCGATGACCTCCGAGAGGCTTTGCTGCCATTGAAGGTCCGCTATGCGAGCATTGGAACGGCTGGCGCGTATCTCAGCCAGGTTGGCAGAAAACCACGCATCTTTCATCAACGGCTGAACAAGACTCATTCCATTGGTGACTCGCTGCTCAGGAGAAAAAAGCGCCGCAGGACTGTTCCTGTTGAGGTCATTGAGGTAACTGCCCACCTGCGAAAAAAGCACGACAGAAGTTCCCGTCGGCATACGCCATTCCAATGATGTCTCAGCCTGGGTGTTGTTTTGATTAAAAAGATGCGGGGAGGCCCGTGGAACGAGCAAGCCGCCTGTCTGCACGTACTCCTGCGTGTTCTGAACCGTACGGTTGTCTTGCCACGCACCGGTAAAACTCAGCACTGGATCAAACTTCCCTCCGGCCCCATCGATCCGCACCTGAGCGATCTCAAAGTCCGCATAATTAATTTTCACATCCAGGCTGTTTGCCAGTGCGCCAGCAAGCACCTGCCTCATGTTCAGCCGCACCGGTCTCAGACCAAAGGTTTCTTCGAAGCTTTGCCCATGACAATCAGCTGCGATTGCAAGACACACAATCAGCAGCACATGATGACACGAGCGGAAGAGAGTCATGGCATGATTATGCGGCACCCGCGGAGCTGGAGGACTTCAAACCTGAGCGCAACGAAGCTCGCCACTCACCAAAGGCCTTCCTCGCCACCCGGAACCAGTAAAGGGCAGGGCTCACGCTGGGAGGAAAACAGTTTTGAGCAGCATTGGTTGCAGGCCAGGTTGCCCCCTTGGCCCCCAGCAGAATGGTTGAACGCTGCCAGCGCAAATTGTTGGTAATGGTCAGCCCTGCGTATGCGAGACTCAACCCCATGGACTCCGCAAAAGAACTCAGTTCATTCAAGCTCCATTCCCGAACGTGGTGAGGATTGAGCGGTGGTCCGTTGTCCAGCCAGCCTTTTTCTTTCAAGTTGCGCTCAGGAGTGGAAATCAGTGCCAGAGGAGCATGCTTGAGAAGACAGGCAATCAGACGCAGCAAGGAGCGCGGATCCACCAGGTGTTCGATCACGTCTGAGCAAATGACGACGCAGTCTTTCAAGATCACTTCATCAAGCGGCAAGTTTTCAGCCTTCTCGAAGTCTGCAACAAGCCATTGGCCGAAAGGATACTTTTCACGGCAATGCTCCAGATTTCCCCCGAAATCGACTCCGATGATTTGGAATTCGGGATAAAGCGCGGCGAGCTTTTCCCCAGAACCGCATCCAATGTCCAGGATGTGCCTGCGCCCAAGGGTGCGTGCCATACGGGCCGCAACCTCATAGACTTCAGGCTGCCAAATAATCTCCCCAGCTCCAGGCCTAGACGTATCGGAGTAATAGTCAGGCGCAGGACGGGAACAGTAGCCGCGTTTGATGCCGAAGTTTTCAGTCATTCACCCAAGCATTTATCCGTGTCCCGCCACATGTCGAGCAGAATGATTTCTTGCGCTCTTTTGCTCAGATAAAAAGTGAAAAGGTTGCAACACTCCGCATTGATGCGAAAAGAACCACCCGATCTTGCATAAGCAGCTTTGTCCTTGAATGAGTTCATGGCCTGCCAGGTGAGCTGCCGCAGGCAATTTTTCACAAAAAACGTCGAGTCACTACAATGAAACTTCTCCGCCGGGCCGCCATCTTATTAATGCCACGATCCTTGCGAGATGCCTGGCGAGGCCAGGAACGCGTAATCATCACCAATCTGCGCTGGCGGCTCAGACGAGTCTTGGGCAAGCGTCCCTATCCTGCCAGCTCTGACGGTCAAGTCCGCCTACACCTAGGATGCGGTCCGGTGGACCAGAAGGGCTTTATCAACGTGGATGCGATTGGCTTTCCTCATGTGCATCACCTTTCACCGGTCTATCCTCTGCCGATGTTCGGGAACGCATCCGTTGATATGATTTATGTCTGCCATTGCCTGGAGCATCTTGACATTGAAGAAGTGAACCGCGCTCTGAAAGAGTGGGCTCGAATCCTTAAACCAGGGGGACTGCTACGCATTGCCGTGCCAGACTTTGAGAGCATCCTGCGTGTCTACGAGGCGTCCGGTCGCCGAATTAGCGCCATTCAGTATGTACTCATGGGTGGCCAAGACTATCCATTTAACTTTCACAAAGCCGTTTTCGACCAAGCGCATCTGACTCATATAATGATCGCCGCCGGATTTACAAACATCACCCCCTGGAAGCCAGGCCAGGATCAATGGTGTGAAATCAAAGACTGCTCCAGCGCATCATGCGTTGTAGGCGATACAGCATTCCCTGTCAGCCTGAACCTGCAAGGCGTAAGACTCCCGCAGTAAGAGGTGTTTCAAGGCCCGGCACAAACGAGCCACCAGTTCAGGCATTAAACGGCTTGATGCATTCAATGCTGCCTCGGTTTAATGTTTGTCGTGTATTCCTTGCAGCATACCGGACATCTTCATTTTTTCCGCCAGAAGCAGACTGAAATCAAAGGCTGCACAAGGAGTCAGGTGGACGGCATCCGAGAAACAATCTGCCGCCAAAGGGAGCTGTTCACGTAGCAACCAGTGAGCACCGCCCTGCATCACCATATTATCCATAAAACCTTCGTACGCCGCATCAAATCCGTTTTCGTTGTGTCGTCTCTTCGCCTCTTCTGTCTTTGGCATGCTTACCAAAAACACCTCGATCTGATGCTTTTGCGTCAGCTCGAAAAAGCTTCTCAACGAGCTCGTGATCTCTGCGGCGGGAATGAATGCCCCCCCGTGAAATCCAGGATTAAAACCTGATGCAGAAGCCATGCGAGAAGGCTCCGGCCGCAGAACCGGCAACCTAGCAGTTCTTACAGCACGATCCTCCGCTGGGGTAACCTGTGGATCGAAAAATCCGCCCCCCTCCTTCGTCCGTATCATGGCATTCAATTCATCGCGATACCGCAAGCTAAATGAAAAACGCGCAACCACACTGCGGGCCAAATCTTCAAATGGTATGCCGTGGCGGACAGCCGTCGGCATTTCACGCCACCGAGCAAACCTCGCCAAGAACTTTTCCCCCGGAGCGCGTGCATATGAGCGGGCATTGTATGCGAGAATGATATTTTTGGGCACATGCCCCGCGTCTATCTGGCGCTTGAGAACAAAGTAGGCGTAGTAGGCGTGAGTTCCCGGGATCGAGGCATTCACCAGTTCATCCTGCTTCAAGCCAAGCTCACGGGCCAGCAGCACTTCGTTGATGCCCCCATCAGCAACGGAGTCCCCAAAAATCTCAATCAATGGAGCTGATTGTTGCTCCAGTTCAGCCGTGCGCTGCAGGCCGATCCTCGTAAACTGATCGTCAGAAAAAGTGCCCAGATATGATTCGACGAGCACAATGCACGCCACCCCGATCAGAGCGGCTTTAGAAATTGAAATAGATGAACTGTTCACCGCTTTTAGCCCCTAAAAATAAAATTGCGTAAACGAGCACCACATAAAAACAGGCATTACGCCATGGAGAACCAAACACCAACTCCGTTTTGGCCCGCCGGATCATCCACGCCTCCACCAGCATCATTGGCATGAAATAAAAAGCCTGACGCGCCATCTCCGTGCAAAAGGCACGCTCCGGAAAGGAAAGCGGCACGAACAAGGCCCGCGTAAAAGATGCCACCTGAACCAGGCTGCTTGCCCGGAACAGCAGCCATCCGTACAGCGTGAAGCCAAACATTAAGAGTATGGCAGGAACTGCACTCCATTTAAATGCACCCACTTGTTTGCCCAGCCCAAGCCTAGGACTCACATGCCGGCTCCAAGCCCGGTGCAGACAAAGCAACGCCCCATGGTAGCCCCCCCACAGGACAAAATTCCATGCGGCCCCATGCCAGAAACCTCCTATCAGCATGGTGAGCATCAAGTTCAGATTGACACGCCATTCTCGGCACCGGTTGCCGCCAAGCGGTATGTAAAGGTAGTCCCGCAGCCACTGGGAGAGCGAAATGTGCCAGCGCTGCCAGAAATCTGAAGGGGAGGTGGCCAGGTAGGGAAATTTAAAGTTAAGATCAAAGTGGAAGCCCATCAGCCTGGCAGCCCCTCTTGCGATGTCTGTGTAGCCAGAAAAATCAGCATAGATCTGAAACGCAAATGCCACAGTGCCGAGCACAACTTCAGCCGCACCTGCTTGTGACAAAGCGAAAAGCCGGTCAGCTTTTGGGGCCAGGTTGTCCGCCACAACGACCTTTTTGAACAATCCCCACAGAATCAGAAACATTCCTGCATCCCAATCCCCCTGGCTTGGCCTGCTCCTGGCCGCAATTTGCGGCAAAAGATGTGACGCACGCACGATCGGCCCGGCCACCAGATGGGGAAAAAGCATCAGATAGAGCGCAAAATCCGTAAACCTCGAAGCTGGTTGCAACTGCCCCCTGTAAATGTCGATGACATAGGAAATGCAATGGAAGGTGTAAAAAGAAATCGCCAGCGGAAGAATGATATGAAGCGCCGGCAGCCCCTGAGATATTCCCATGGGGGCCAGCAGAGCGTTCAAGTTGTCCGCAAAAAATTGATAGTATTTGAAGAAACCAAGCAGTCCCAGATTGATGGTGATGTTAAACCATACCCACCGCTTCTTGAGCAAACCTGTCGCCATGGCGATCCGCTGGCCTGTCACGAAATTAAATCCCGTGGAAAAGGCAATCACCAGCAGGAAACGCACATCCCAAGCTGCGTAAAACAGCACACTGGCGGCTAGCAAAAAAAGATTGGACCGTCTGGTATCCAGCCAAGGAAGCACAGCCAGAACGAACAGGAAAAAAAAGGCGAAAGTGAAGGAGTTGAAGACCATCCGTAACAGGATTCGGGTGTTTCACATATTCACAGAAACAGAGCAAGTAAACGGCAGATCCTCCGCGAATGACTTTCTGGCCTTTGAAATGAATTGAAAATGGACATTCCCTTGATCAGGGCTAGAAAACCACTGCTATCAACATGCGTATTCTCTTCGGCTATCACTATTATCGCTATCCGGTAGACGTCCGCCAAACGACGGAAATACTCATGCAGCGCTACCGTGATGCTGGTTTTGATGTGCGCGCCTTCCCTTTCACTGTCAATCCCCCAGGCCCCAAGATCAACTGGCCCTACCTCGACACCTGCTGGCGGCGCGGCGACCGCCAGCTGATGAAATTTTACGAAGAGCTGGCGGATGCACTCGACGGATGCGATGTCCTGTACAACTACGGGGGGCAAAATCTCCACCCAGAGTTCCTCCGACAACTCAATGTCTTCAAAGTGATGCAGCATTTTGATGACCCGGAGAATTCCGAAACGGTTTCAAAGCCTGTGGCGCATGCCTATGACCTATGTCTCGTATGCAACCGCTCCGAGGTGGATCGTTATTTCGAGTGGGGCGCCCGCCGGGCTGAATTTCTCCCGCTAGGATACCGCAGGGATGACGCAGACCCCAATTTGACGCTGGACCAGGTGTTAAAAGAGCCTCGCGACGTTGATCTGACTATTTTGTGTGAACGTGAAATGCCTTGGAGACGCGAGCGGCTGGACAAAATTGCGCAAGCTTTCCCTCAGGGCAGGTATCATGGACTCGGCTGGTCGGCGGGCTTCCTCGCTGAAGAGGACCGCATTCCCCTCTACAAGCGCACCAAGGTGGGCATCAACCTGCACAATTCCTCAGGCCCCATCAACGTGCGGCTTTATGCGCTGCCAGCCAACGGCGTCATGCAAATTTGCGACTGCAGAAGCCATCTCGGAGACATCTTCGAAATCGGCAAGGAAATAGTCGCTTATGATACCACAGAGGAGTCCATTGAACTGTGCCGCTACTATCTGGCCCACGAAGAAGAACGCCAGCAAATAGCAGCAGCTGGCTACCTCCGGGCAGTCCGTGACTACAACGAGGTGGCAGTCTTCCGAAGGGCCGTTGGACGCATCGAAGCGATCATGGCAGAGTCACGACAAGCACCGACCACAGCTCAAGCGATAGAGATCCGATCAGCCATAGCACGCCGTCGCAGCGCAACGGTTCTGCTTTCACGCTGGCATCAGATTTGCAGCACCACTCAATCGTTGTGGCTGCGTTTGCGCCGATTTGCCGCCAAAATCCGCGGCAACATGCAAAAATTGAAAGCCCATCGTTAATAACGACACCATTGGGAAATTTTCGATTTACTTAGGAAAGGAATCCTAAGCACTTCACTCCACTTGCGGGACATCCGCTCTTTTCACAGCCATTGGCTGTAACTGGCTCATCTGTAGCAGCCAAGGCTACATTTTTGTGCATATGCACGCCCTTTTTAATAGCTATATTATTAAGCCGATACCTTATAATAATAACTTTTATTAACGCTCGTAAACCATCATCCAATCTTTAATTGATGTTCATTTATCTTCGATTGAATGTTCATTTAAAGTTCATTGACCTAGTGCAAATCACTGATTAGATGCGCTGCTTGCCTGTGGTCATTGAGAATAATCCCAATTTCGAGAAACAAAGTTGATAGCTCAGATTATGAAACCAACTCCCCTTGTTGAAATCCTTGAAGAAAAAATCGTTCCAGCGGGTATTGTGGCAATCACATACAACCCCACAACGGGCGGAATTGGCGTTACCGGAGACGCTTCTGACAATGCAGTCAGCATATCGCTTGCAGGCCCCGGACAGCTGACTTTTCAGGACCACCTGGGATCAGGAACCATGTTCAGCTTTGGCGGTGTAACAGCCGCCACACAAACCATCTCAGCCCCCTTGGTCAACTCGTTGATTACAGTCTTGGGGAATGGAAATGACACACTCCTTCTCTCAGGAGTTACATACGGCAGCAATGTTACCATCACTGACACAGCAGGCAATGACACCCTGGTTCTGAACAATTTTGCAGCCAACGGGAACTTTTCGGCCGACTTAGGAACAGGGAATGACAGTGTGCAGATTACCGGAACCACTTTCCATACAGGAAGCACGACAAGCTTCATCCTGGGAGCGGGAGATGACACCATGACGGTTGCCAACACGGTCACCGCCGAGTTTTCCAAAGTTTCCCTGAATACATCGATCGACGTGGGGGCAGGCACAAACACCCTCAACTTTACACCGGCAGCTTTCACTGTTGGGAGCGCTGTGGGCGGAAATTTCACTGTCACAAACGCCGGACAGGCAGGCGCAGCTCAGGTGCTGAATATCAGCGCTGGCACCACAGGATCGGTTACTGGCAACATGAACGTGACCAACAGTGCTGGCGATGCAGCCATCACAGTGGGAAGCGGCACCTCTTTGACCGTCGGCGGACTGCTGTCGGTGACAGGCGGTGCCGGGAATGAATCGCTCAATGTCAGCAACCTCGGAGTGACCGGAGACATCACCTTGAACCTTGGTCAAGGTGACAATTCGCTGCAGCACACTTCAGGCAGTTTGAGCGGCAACTCGTTGACCTGGGGACCTGTGGGCGGCTCAACGGGCAACGACACACTCAATTTTAGCGGAAGCTCAGTGTCCTTGGCGGCTGTCTCTAACAGTCTGACCTTGAATTTGGGCAATGGCACCAATCAGGTGACCATGAACTCAGGAAGTGTTAATCTTGCGGGCAATGTGTCCTTTGTCGGCGGAAGCGGGCAGGACACTGTTTCGCTAGGGGCTACCAGCTACACAGTGGGCGGAGCCATGAGCATTAATCTCGGAGACGGGACTAACAGTGCTCAAATTTCGTCAGCCACATCAAACATCACAGGAGCTTTCACCTACACCGGAGGCACAGGCACTGACAACTTCGGCATGACAGGCACCAACGCTACCATGGCAGGCGCTGTCAATATTACCACGGGCACAGGGGCTAACACAGTAAACATGGCAGTGACTGGGACCTTGTCCTCAGGCGCAGTGACTGTTACCAACACAGGCACAGCTGGTCAGGCTCAGAATATCACTTTGACTGCCAATGCAGGCACTGTGGGTGGAGCCGTTTCCGTTACCAGTACCAATGGCGCCACAGCCATCTCTCTGGGAGGCACATCCAGCTTCGATGTCACCGGCGGGCTGAGCATCACCACAGGAACAGACAATGACACACTGACGTTGAAAAGCATTGCCGCTCAAGGCGCTGCCAATATCCTCATGGGTACTGGAAACAACACTGTTGTGGCAAATGGCGCCGTGAGCACTGGCAACTTCACTTACGGCACGGGGGCGGCGCCCGGGACGGGCACTGGCAACGACAGCATCACCTTCAACCAAACGTTCAATGCAGGTTTCGCCACCTTCAATCTGGGCAATGGCACTAACAGCCTGACCCTTCAAGGCGCAACCACACTTGCCTCGGCCCTCACGGTCAACGGCGGTTCAGGCAGCGATACTCTGGCTGTTAATGCGGCCCTCACTGCTGGTGGAGCAGCCACATTGAGCCTAGGTGACGGAACGAACAGCACCCAGATTGCCTCTGATGGCTTCACCGTCACAGGACTAACCTACACTGGCGGAACCGGAAACGATACCTTTGGCCTGACTGGCACCAACGCCACAATGAGCGGCGCTGTCAACATCACCACAGGCACAGGTGCCAACACTGTGAACATGGCGGTGACGGGGAACATGAACCTGGCCTCAGTCACAATCACAAACACAGGCACGGCCGGACAAGCACAAAACATCAACCTCACAGCTGCAACGGGCACCGTGAGCGGAGCTGTTGCCATCACGAGCAGCAATGGCGCCACAACTCTTTCCGTGGGAGGAACAACCAGTTTGAACCTCGCCAGCACACTTAACATCACCACTGGTGCTGATAACGATACACTGACACTGAAGAGCCTTACCACCGTAGGAGCACTCAATACCCTCCTCGGAGCAGGCAACAACACCCTTACAGCAACAGGAGCGCTGAGCACCAGTGCCTTCACCTACGGTTCGGCAGTGACTCCTGGGGCTGGCAATGACACGCTGCAGTTCAACGGCACATCCTTCACCACCACAGCCAACAATGGATTTGCACTCAATCTCGGAGCTGGGACGAACTCCGTAGGCTTTAACAGCGGCAGCTTTGCGCTTGGCACCGGCACAAACAGCATCACTGGTGGATCCGGACAGGATACCGTCAGCATCGGAGCCGGCGCCTCCTTTGTCTCCAGCGGTGCAGTCTCGATCGACTTGGGAGATGGCACGAACTCCGCCACCGTTGCTGGCACCGCCTTCACATCAGGCGCGCTGACCTACAACGGCACCAATGGCACTGACAACTTCGCGCTTACCAGCACAGCGCTCACAGTCAATGGAGCCCTTAATGTGACGACTGGTGCAGGCAGCAATACAGTCAACATCGCCGCAGGCACTATCAACAGCGGAGCGATCACCGTTACCAACACAGGATCCGCAGGACAAGCGCAATCCCTCAAGGTAACAGCGGCCAATTCTGCAACCATTGCTGGAGGCTTGACTGTCACCAACACAAACGGCAGCGGAACGATCACCGTAGGCGGCCTGCCAGGAGCCACTGGCTTCAGCCTGACTGGAGGGCTTGCCGTAACCTCTGGAAGCGACACCGATACTCTCACCTTGGGCATGCTAAGCAGCAGTTCGGTCAACATCGACCTCAAAGCTGGCACCAACACGGTGAACACCACGGGCTCGATCGTCTCCTCAGGAGCCTTCACCTACGGCTCGGGTGCTGTTGGCACGGGCAACGATACCATCACCTTCAGCAACAGCCTCCAGGCGAATGCGACGACTTTCAATCTGGGCGCGGGTAGCAACACGCTTACCTTCAATCAAGGCGTCGTTCTTGGCGGGAACTTGATTGTCAACGCAGGAACAGGCACCGACACAGTGGCCATCAACAACACCTTCCAGGTCACGGGTTCGGCCACGTTCAGCTTGGATGCAGGTGACAACAGCATCCTGGTAAACAGCAGCAATCTGACTGTAACCGGAGCATTCACCTACACAGGTGGCGCAGACAGCAACTGGATCAGCCTGCAGGGCGCTGTCGCAAACCTTGGCAGTCTCAGTGTCACAGTAGGCAATGGAGACAATGAGCTGGATCTCTGGTCCACCACAACGACGGTGACCAGTTCACTCCAATACACTGGTGGCACAGGCCTTGACATCGTTGAAATTGGCAACTTTGAAAACGGCGGCACAGCCGTGGACATCGGCACCTTTGTCAATGTGAGCATGGGCAACGGTGGCAACGCTCTAGGCGTGAATGGCGCGACCATTCATGGAAACTTTACAGCCACATCAGCACTGACGCGTCGTCTTACCGCTGATGTGGTGCGTGTTTATCAATCATCCGTCCTGGGCACATCGGGCATCTCCATGGGTTCTGGAAGCTCTATCGTTGATCTGCAGAGCGTCTCAATGACTGGAGCCGTCACCATCTCCACTGGAGCAGGCAGCGACATTGTCCTGATTGACAACTCAGCGAGCATCGCAGGTGTGTCCACATTCGGTGGCGCAGTGAACATCAACCTCGGAGACGGGGATGATTCCCTCTTTGCGGGATCCTACCCCAACAATGCAAACGCGGGGAACATCTTCAATGGTGCCGTTACCATTGACGGAGGATTGGGTAGCGATTCGGTCCTCATCAAGGACCCATCGGCTCCAGTCGGAGCGACACGCAACAACACCTTCAACGCCGGCATCACCCTGCCTAATGTCGAAGTTTTGGGCTAACCCTTAGGTTCGGTCCTTGATGAGCGGCTGCCTGGTGACAGGCAGCCGCTTTTCATTAAGTAATCATACTTATGTATGGACACAAAGCTGAGGGAAGGCAAAGAATGGCCATGAACAAACGGAATGAAGGGCTCGATTTGATAAGGGCGGTGGCCGTCATTTTGGTGCTGCTAAGGCACATGGAGCCCTGTCCGTCAGGTGGAGCGGTTTGGTGGAGCGATCTTGTGAATTTGGCACGCTGCGGCGGATGGATCGGGGTGGACCTTTTTTTTGTGCTGAGCGGATATCTTGTGTCAGGATTGCTTTTCCAGGAATGGAAGCGCCAGGGCAGCGTGAGTGTTGGCAGATTCCTGATCAGGCGTGGATTCAAAATCTACCCACCGTTGTGGCTGCTGCTGATTGTGACAGTTTCTTTTAGATGGGTCTCCAAGGGAACTTGGGATTCTCAGAAATTCGCGGCTGAAATTTTATTTGTTCAAAACTACTGGCCTGGATTGTGGCCGCATACTTGGTCGCTTGCTGTGGAAGAACATTTTTACCTTGGGCTTGCCCTTCTCACTGCTATCCTGCTGCGAAATCGTAAAGTCGATGAAAATCCCTTTCGTAACATTCCTAAACTCTTCATAGTCCTGGGCCTGTTATGTCTGGCCATGCGAATTCTCACTGCATATCTTGTGGTGAAGTATGATCACCGAATCCAGATGTTCCCAACCCATCTCAGGCTGGACTCTCTCGGCTTCGGAGTTTTGCTGTCTTGGTTCAGAGTGTATGGGGCCCAGCATATTCAAACGCGAATGCAGCGTTGGGCGCTCTATTTGCGGCCTGCCAGTTTGCTGGTCTTAGGATGGCCCTTTGTGGTTCCCATCGAAGGAAATCAGTGGATTCTGACCCTTGGATTCACCTTGATTTACCTGGCGGCTGGAGTCTGGGTTTGGCTCTGCTGCAGCTGGAATTTACCTGCGAATAACTTTTCCGTTCGGGCTTTATCCCGAATCGGCTTTCATTCTTATTCTATTTACCTCTGGCACTTCGCGGTTCAGTGGTGGCTGCTGGAACCGATGAAGAATCGTCTCGGGGAAAACACCTGGAGCCATATGCTGCTGAGTGCCCTGTATATTTTAGCCAGTATTTTCGTCGGCATTGCGGTGGCAAAATTCGTTGAAGTGCCTGTGCTGCGGCTGAGAGATCGCTGGTTTCCAGCCTTCGTAAGGAGCTAGGTAGAAACAACAGACCGCTGAACCGCATTGGCTGATTCTAAGTCGATATGCCTGATGCCAGGCCACTTCTGGCATCCCCCTTCCTAAAGAGGAACTCCGATCACGTTTACAAATTCACCGCTCGCCGGCAAGGATGTAAGAGGCACAAGCTTTTTACGCCGGGTAACCATCAACTTGTAGTCCAGCGCCTCCATGGCTCCCACAAGCTCGGCAGCCGTATGCCCATTCCTAGCAAGCGCATTTGGGTTGAGTTCAATCAGCAAAAGCGGGCGGTGCTGCTTCAGGGTTTCAGTGCCGCCCAACAATACCTCGGGCTCATACCCTTCTACATCCATCTTGATGAAATCCACGCGCCTTAGATTTGCTTGAGAACGGACCCAGCCATCCATTGTTTCCACCACGACTGATTCTCCGTCGGCAGCTTTTGACATCAAGTGTGCCTGCCCACTGTCACCGCCACGTTGCCCCAGAGTCGCCTGCCCCGCCTCCGCACCAAGAGCGAGGCGATGTATTGTGATCACTTTTTCGAGATGATTGAGCTTTATATTCGACTCAAGCCAATCCGCCGTAATTTTGCCAGGCTCGAAGGCATGAACCTGGGCAGAACGCCCCAGATGCCGGGCAAGAACAAGTGAGTAAAAGCCAAAGTTGGCTCCCACATCAAGGATCACCGGGTCAGGAGACTTTGAAGAGAGAAGTTTCTTCAGCTGTAACATGTCCCAACGGTCTTTCTCGCCATACCAGAACAGCTCTGCCTGCACACGGTCACGGGGGTGCAAATTCCAGAGAAGGCCTTGCGCCCTGACCAATGCAGTCTCCGGCAGCACAGGACGGATAAGAGCGATGAGCTTCTCCAGAAACCTCCAATGGCCAGGATGGCGTAAATGTTGACCGTAGAATTGAAGAATTCGGCAGAGATATGTCATTGAGATGAAGGTAAATGTTCAAGTCCTTCACGGATGGCACGCCCCATGATACGGCCCGCACCACGCCATGTGAAGTTCATCAAAGCATGCTCCCTGCCAGCAGTTCCTAACCGGGCCGCAAGTTCAGGAGCGGCAAGAAGGCGGCATATGGCATCCGCAAGTGAGTCCGAATCATGCGGAGGAACGAGAAACCCAGTTTTTCCATCCTGCACGATGTCTGGCAATGCGCCGATAGAAGTGGCAACGACAGGCAACCCCATGGTTGCCGCCTCAATAGGAGCAATGCCGAATGGCTCGATCAATGTGGGAAACACAAAAAGTGATGCCTGGGCCAACAGCGCAGCGACTCCAGCATGGGGAAGACGTCCATGCGAAACCATTCCCTCAGGCAGACCTGATAACTCACATCCAATAATGTCCAGCCTGGCATCAGGATGCAACGCTTTGACCTTTTTAAAAGCATCCTGTAAAACTGGCCCGCCCTTGCGCTCCCATTCAACGCCAACAAACGCGATCCGACCGTTGGAATAGCTGCTGTTGTTTAAAACTGGAAAATCGATCACGTTCGGCCCTCCGCCGCAGACCACTACTTTTCCGGGAGAAATCTGATAATGTTCCTCAAGGGATCTTTTGACATGCGATCCCATGACCAAAACACGTGCGGCTTGCGTGTAAACGCCTTTCTCCATTGCGATCACCTTCTCGGGAAGGATTGTATCACGGTCAAAAGCAGGGTAATAGAGGTTTGCGAGGTGGGTATGATCCGTGAAAACAAAATGAGGAATACCGGGAACTGCCACATCATAAAGTGACTGAGTGGCAAAAGTAAATGCAGGCTTATCTTTGTTTGAAACGACTTCCTTGCGAGCTTTTTGCTTGAGGTACTGCCCCATGCGTCGAGTCCGCAGATACACATCTCCAATGGTTCTCCGCCGCCTTGCCACGAGTGGGAAAAATTCCACAGCGGCCCACACCCGGCCTGCGAGCCGTATAACAGGATCGCGATTGATCCAATCCTTCCTGACATCAATAACCCGCAGTTCGTGATCCGGGAACTCGGCTACGAGTTGCTTGCGGACATGCTCGTTCGTCCCAGAGAAGGGGCCGTGCTTGATAAAATGAATGCGAGCCATTTAATACGCCGGGTTGAATCAAGTCGCACTGGCAACCAGGGGCCGCAAGATGACCTTTTCATGCTGATACGACATGTTGGACGAGCGTCCGCCCAATGCACGCTGAAGCCGGGCGTCCTTGTCTTCCCCGTGGAGTTCCAAAACCAGCAATGAGGCATGCCCCATCCAGGACAAATCCGTCTGCTCCAAAAGCGGCCATTCAGCGCCTTCGATATCAAGCTTGAGAACATCACAGGGATTGGACACGGAAACAAGTTCGTCAATAGGAACAGCCGGGCACGTCACTCCAGCTTCGCTTTCCAACGCTTCATGAGTCTGGAAAGACCATGAGCGTCCATCTTCAGGCGCCTGTCCCACAGAAAGATTCGCGCTCCGCGGCCAAATGGCCGCCTGCAACGGCCGCACACGGGGAAAGGCAGATGTATTTCGAACTAGCAGATCAAAATTGGCGGGTTCAGGCTCGACAGCTATGATGGTTGCTTCAGGAAAGTGACTGGCAAATTGGATGGCTGTAAGTCCGATGTTGGCCCCGCCATCGATGATGCGGCGAGCCCCCGAAACCAAGGCGCGCACATCACAGCCACCGCTTACAAACGTCTGCAGCAAAACATCAAAATCACTGTTGCGCGGCCGCAGCGTGATCTGGCATGCAGGATGTTTAAGATGAAGCTTCACCTCAGGAGATCCGCGCAGGCGGGCCAAGGTGAAACGCAATGCGTCACTCCATGAAGTAAGCTTCGCGAGGTGCCTGAAAGCACGCAGCTTCTGGGCGGTGGATGCGTAAAGGGAGGTCATTGATGTTACGATAGCAAACGGGGCTCGCCTGACATTCGGCAAGCCGCCCAGCGAGCGGCCATGCTTGCAGTAGAGTACAGCGAGCGCAGACGACTGTTCAAGGGGTGTCTGCGCATGAAGCGAGCCAGCAGCCGGGCGTCCTCCTGCGCCTGTAACACACGGGGCGCTTCTAGCTGACCTCGGGCCAAAGCCGCGCCATGCAGCCGATGCTTATAAAAGCAATTCATTGGCAGAAAGCGGTTTTCGTGAACATCAAGCCCAACGGCAGCAGCGGCCAGACCAATCGCGAACCCCTCAGACCATGCCAGGCCATGATAATCCATGAAGTGTCCCAGCCGCCCCCAGCATTCCACAAACTGTCTAAGAATATCCTCCGGACCATGCAGCGCATAAATGGACTCCTGGATGAATGTAACATTTTCCAAAGAAAGCCCCAGACTTTGGGCTGCACGTTCCAGGCAACGCCGTTGATGGGCCGTAGATGCAAACCTTTTTCTTGTTGAAGCGGCCGCCTCCTCTTCGCGCAAATGTTCCAGGACCGGCTGCGTGATGAATGCATTTACACCTTTCCTGAGTTCAAGCATGTCTGGCAGTTTCTCAACCAACCGGCTGTTGGCATCAATCACCACAACAGTCGCGTATCCAGCATCGAGCCCCGCACGAACGAGCAAACGTTTGTCGTGGTAACGACGCAATGCTCCTTCAGGCCTGTAGAGCAGCGTCCGGAGATTGGGTCTTGGCATGATGTCCTGCGGCCGGTCAACAAGCATCACAAGAGGGAAATGCGAGGCGTGCACTGCAAAATCAAGAGCCAGCCGCTCTGCATGGTATCTGTAGTCCCGCCCAAAGGCGAGCGTGGCAAAACACGCGCTGGCACCATCGACACTGAACTGTTGATCTGCGGATGTCATCGACTCAGGCTGCTTCGTTGCCCCAGCCATGCGTCAAGTCAATCGAATTCCCCTTCTCCGTGCAGTATGCCCCTGCCCGGAATAGCGTCTCCTGATTACTCGCTGGATTTGTCAAAACCAACCGTTGCACGCAGCCTCCCCCAAATGAAACGACGGTCGGCCTTCTGGAGAATTAAAAGAAAGCCGGTTAGAAGGTAAATACTGCCAAGACCACAGACACCAAGGCCGATCTCCACGTAGCTGCGTGGCTGATAACTCTCCAGCCACCACAAGGACAGAGGAGCCAGCAGCACACCATACACGAGCAAAGGCCGGACCACAGCATGCCAGAGGTATTTGCCTCCGGAGACAGGCAGAGCGCCTGCGATCAGCAACGGCATGCCCACGCAACCCTGAAGGACCAGTTCAAACATGGTACCCCAGACCACCCCGGTCAGGCCAATTCGCTGCACCAAGATCACACTGACCACAAAATTGATGCCGGATGTGATCAGATATTGCAACACCAGGCGCCCATGCCTGTTGAGCGCAGGAAGCAGGGAGTAGGCAGGGTATTGCATGACTGTCAGCGCAATCCCGGGCACAAGCACGCGCAACACTTTGCCCGCCGGTCCGAACTCCGTCCCCAGCCAGCGAATGATAAAGGCCGGGCCGAACACAAAAAGAAGCAAACAGCCTGTAAGCCCCACCCATGCACTCAAACGCAGCACCTTGAGAAGGTCAGCAGTCAGTTCTTCAGGCGATTTTCGCCCGGCGGCAGCGGTGAACCCCGCCACGAGGTGGCCGCCGAACAACGAATTGGAAATATCCATGGCTAGGTTTGGCAGCCTGACTCCGACCGCATACTGGGTCACCGAAGACAGCGATAGAAAAGCAGCGAGAATTTGAGTGTCTATCCTCTCCCTCAGCAGCTGAGCCACGGTCGCAGCCACGTTTTTTCCGGCATACCCCATGATCTCACGCTGTTTGGAATGCACCATGGCCAAAGGTTCGGCCTGAGGGATCAGCCTGCGTCCTTTGATATAGAAAATCATTTGTTCACCGATCAGCAGACTCACGTGAAGCGTCAGTGTGCCCAGCAAAGTAATTCCCGAGGCATTTAGACAAAACAGCCCTGCTGCAAAGCCTACGACTCTGGCCGAGCCTGCCAATATGATCGTTTGATATCTGAGATGTCCTTTCAGCAAGGCGGAATACACTCGAAAACGCATCACTCCCCCTTGCGCAAGACCGAGCACCAAAAACATCAGAGCGGGATTGCTCTGATGTGCTGCCGGCCAAACCAGATGCAAAATGATGCTGCCTACCATGGCCAGCAAACAAACGCCCCAGCCCACACGACGGTAATGTTTCCGGAAAAAACCAACCAAGGATGCAGTTTCTTCAGCGTTGTGCCGGCTGACAGACGACGAGAGATAACGGGCCGCCGTATTTCCCATCCCAAGGTCCAGCATTTCAAGCAAGCCGACCCAAGATACCAGCAGCACCCACACACCATAATTTTCCTGCCCAAGTCCTCCTATCAGGAGCGGTGAGACTATAAAAACCGAAAGACTGCG
The DNA here is from genome assembly GCF_055388355.1 of Prosthecobacter fluviatilis. Lineage (NCBI taxonomy): Bacteria > Pseudomonadati > Verrucomicrobiota > Verrucomicrobiia > Verrucomicrobiales > Verrucomicrobiaceae > Prosthecobacter > Prosthecobacter fluviatilis. The sequence continues at coordinate 5,366,868 of NZ_AP043782.1, read as the reverse complement.
CAGCACATGATCCATCATGCCGAGCAGTGATGTGGACCAGAGTATGTGCTTCAACGAACGTGAGTTGGCGGGGGCCGTCATGAAGATAGGTCAATAATTCAGAGAATTCGATTCACCTGATCAAAAAACTCATTTCCGAACACCCGGGGAAATCTCTCATGCAAATCACGGTAAGCGGGCATCAGCGCGGCCGCCTCTTCCCGGCGGGCATGGGCAGGATAAGGACGCCAATGAGGCAAGGCAATATCCTGGGTCCATGGCAGTCCGCGTTCAAGGCTGCTCTGTTTCATCAGCCGGTTGAGTTTCATGTGGGACTGATAACAGGAGATATGCTCCTGAGCCCAGGCCGCAGGCTGCGCCGTAGCGGCAATCTCATGCAGCCTCATCAGATCCTCCGGCAGATGCCCGGGCCTCAATCGCAGACCGGTGCTTTGATTGACGTAGGCCAGAGGCCCCACATGCGCGTCTGCACGAATGCCCACAGCGCAGCCAGCGAACATTGCTTCCACAAAGGCCACACAGCACCCCTCACGCCTGCTGAAGATCAGCGCCACGCGTGCTTGCGACTGCAGCCGTGCGACTTCATCAATAGGCAGGGACTGATAAACCTCCAGCGCCTGAGGGACGCCAAAAAGGCGAGCTTGGCGACGGATGAATTCCGCATCTCTTCCCCCCTCAGCCTGCCCTACCAGCACCACGCGCAAGTTGGCAGGCATGCGAGACAGCGCACGAAAAAAGTCCCAGTGCCTTTTGAACTCCCCCCAGTTTGCAATCATGAGAAAGTCAATAGTCCGCTGCTCGGAAGAAGGCGGGTAAAGGTCAGGATTGATCCAATCACAGCCAAGGCTTTCCAGAAGACGCACACGCGGATGCAATCCGGCAATCTTGGGCACCTCCTGAAAATTACAGGCCTGCACAAACACTGGCCCAGAGGTCCGAGACAGGATCAGTCCTAACGCCGCATAGTCAGTTGGAGACCAGCTTGTGGAGAGCACCAGATCGTAATGCTCGTCGAGCCACGCAAATTCCTCCGGAGTGAGTCCGAGTACGAGACGTGCCCAGTTGTATTCGAAAAGCATCAGAAGCACTCCCTTTTCCCCACTGCCTGCGGGAGACTTGAGCAGCACCGAGCGCGTCAACCCCGGCTCGCGACGCAAGGGAGCGTCATAGCGTGGATGAGAAGCGCGGATGACATTTTCCCAGAAGCCGTCTTCAGGCGGCAGGTCAATCCAAGGCCTAAGGGAATGTGAAAGACGCTGGTCCAAGCTGGACAACTCACTAAAACCCAGGGCACGACAGGCATGAACCGCCGCCCGCTTATCGGAAGAAATCCGTGACTGGGCATAGAGACGCAGTGCATTCAAGTGCCGCAACGTCCGCGAATATCGAATGTTGTCCTTGAGACGCAGCAGAGCGAGCATTTGGAGGCGCTTGAGAAAGTTCATTCTCGAAATCACATGAAGAGCTTGCCCAAAACGCCTGTCAGGAGAGGCTGGCCTAGGTCACCACAAGTACAAACCTTCATGGATTGCCGTGGCAGGTTAAAGAAGTCTTTCTGCATGAAGATAACACCCATTGGTTGCGGAGCGAAGCAAGTGCCAGCCTTGCCACAGCTCGGGATCGGCTGAAAAATGCAATCGAGGTCTGCTTGCTGGAAATCAAAGGTGCTGTCGCGATTGAACATAACATCCGCCACGCCGCCATGCCAAACTGCCCCCCCTCTGCAAACATCAGAGCTGACTGGTACCAACAGACTGCCACAGCCGTGCGCAAGTCGCGCGAATTAAGCTTCAGATCGGTGTTTGCGGCTGCTCTGGCAATCACCTGGCGTATGCACTCGGTCTGTCGATGAGCGGCACGCGACATGTTTCCACCATGGTCGCGCTTCCACAGGATAATTTTATCCAGTTTCGCAACTCGATGGCGTGCTGCTACGCGGATCCACATGTCACGGTCTTCAGAAGCACGGAGCCCGGATTCGAAGCCGCCAAGTTCCAAAAGCACACGCTTGTCTGCAAGCACAGCTGGTGCGAAACGGTTTCTGACTACAAGATCGTAGGCGGAGAATTCCTGAATCTGTCCCGTTTCTTCCTGCGCCTGAGGCCCTTTAGGGTGCATTTGGGCGTCCACCACCACCTCCCTGCCAGCCATGACGGCCAGCCCCCGAGGTGCCTGCTGCCAGGCCTCCCACAATGCCTTCACCGCTCCGGGCAGAAAAACATCATCAGCGTCCAAAAAAACCACCAGGTCATTCGCCGCGATGCGCATGCCCTGATTGCGAGTAGCTGACAGGCCGGCATTTGCCTGCTTGACGTAGCGTATGGCATCTCCAAAACCAGTTGCAACTCGTGATGTCTCATCAGTCGAACCGTCGTCCATCACGAGAACTTCCACCTGAAACCCATCCTGCCTCTGCTGAATAGCCGACTCAACAGCATCTGCGAGGTAGTGAGCGTAATTGTAACAAGGAATGATGATGGATATCATTGAAGTCTGACAGTCAAAGCGAGAAATATGGCGCGCACTTGGAGCCTGGCAAGCAGAGCGTCCCCCCCTCCCTTGCAACATTCCCCATGCCACTCGGAAATGAAAACGAAACGTATGACAAATAGTTTTGCAGCCCTAACGGAGCAGAGGCAAGCTTGTCACCATTCCAATACATGACCATCCCCACCTCACGCGTCCGTCTTCTCCAGATCGTGGACAGCCTCTGTCCCGGAGGCATGGAAAACATCATGGTGCGGGTATGCAATCATCTCCAGGCAAGGGGGGCCTCAGTCACAGTTTGTTGTCTGAGCGCCAGCGGTCCTTTCGCTTCCAGGTTGCACCCGGATGTGGAGGTCAGCGTGCTGCAAAAGCCACCAGGCTTTTCCCTCAACACCATTGCAAAGCTGAGAAAGCTGATTCGTAGGGGGGATTTTGACGTGGTTCACACCCACCACCTGGGTGGGCTCATTTATTCCTCTTTGGCAAGACTCCCCCACAAGCACCCACGGATTGTGCACTCGGAGCACATACTTTGGGGCAAGGAGGACCTCAGCCAGAAACGCCAAAGGCAGCGCAAACTGCTTTATCGGGCTTGTCACTGTGTTTTTACCGTGGCTGGCCAGCAAATGGACCAGATGAAACGCATGGGGCACCGCCATGCCTGGCAGACAGTCCTCACCAATGGGGTAGACTCCGGTCATTTTCGCCCTGCCACAGAAAACAAGGCGGCACTGCGACAGAAACTTGGCCTGGCTCCGGAAGGGCTCTGGCTGGTAAAAGTCGCACGTTTTGGGGATACCAAGCGGCATGCAGACCTCCTCCAAGCGTTTGAACAAGCGCACGCCTCCGCTCCACAACTCCGCCTGTTGCTGGTCGGAGATGGCGGGGCCGAGAAGGACCATGTTCTCAGTCAGATGGAAAAGAGCAGGGCGAGAGATGCCATTCACTGGGCTGGCTTCCAGCAAGACCCCCTTCCGTATTATCAGGCGGCAGACGCTCTTGTTGTGGCCTCCTCTTTTGAAGGCTTGCCCAATGCCGTTCTTGAGGGCATGGCCTGCGGCCTGCCCGTTCTGGCAAATCAGGCATGTGGCGCCAAGGAGGTAGCCCATGACGAAGAGCACGGGTGGATCAGAGATTATTCGACAGTGGACAGGCTCAGAGAGGCGCTGCTCGGCATTGCGGGTACAGACATGCAAAAACTTCTGTCCATCGGAAAGGCTGGCCGTGAACACGTCTGCAAGCATTACTCCATGACCTCCATGCTGGCAAAATATGAGTCTCTCTATTCGGCCGTCGCCTCCGGCCACACGGTGAATTTAGAGTCAGTCACCGCTGGCGCTGCTGCCTCTTTATGCTAGAGAGGCGTTCTATGGAACATGGGCACAACAGCACTGAATTCGATGCCTACGCGGCCAATTATGATTCGGCGCTGCAACAAGGCCTTTCACTCACCGGTGAAACAAAGGAGTATTATGCGGACGGACGTGTGAGGTGGATGAAGCAAAAGCTTCAGGAACACGGAAAGGCAACCAATTCATGCCTCGATTTTGGTTGTGGCACGGGCACCTCTGCCACCTTTCTCAGGGATGGTCTCGGAGTATTGGAATACATGGGGTATGATCCATCCTCAGACTCGATCAAGCAAGCGCAGCAGACGGTCACATGGCCCGCCGCATCATTCACAGCAGAAGCCGGGGAGGTGCCGAGCGAAAAATTTGACCTCGCTTTTTGCAATGGCGTTTTTCATCACATCCTGCCTGCAGAGCGTCAGGCTGCAGTCCGCCTGATCTGGAGAAGCCTCAAGCCGGGTGGAGTCTTTGCCTTCTGGGAGAATAACCGATGGAATCCCGCAGTACATTGGGTCATGAGCCGGGTGCCTTTCGACAAGGATGCGCAGATGCTGTTTCCGTCTCAAGCACGACGTCTTCTGCAGGAGGGTGGATTTAACATTCTGGCGACCGACTATTTGTTTGTTTTCCCTGGATTTCTAGCCGCGCTCAGATCACTCGAACCCGCCTTGTGCAAGCTCCCGCTGGGTGGCCAGTACCTCATCCTGGCACAGAAAGCCCCTCACTAGCACTATGGACGTCACTCCCATGACGCAAAATCCTCTGAGGCGGCGCTGCACTTGGCTGGTTTTTTTGATAAGCCTGGCGCTGAATCTGACATTCGTAGCACGACAAGGCGGCTGGAGCTCCGACTTGGGAGGAGATCCGGACGAAGCCGCTCATGCCGTAACGAGTTTGATGGTTCGTGATTATTTGGCGGATGGCTGGCACCGGTCGCCCATGAGTTTCGCCACCCAATACTATGCCGACTTTCCCAAAGTCGCCTTGGGGCACTACCCGCCGGGATTTTACATTCTCGCAGGATTGTGGCTACTGCCATGGGTCTCCGTTCAGAGCTTGCTGATCTTGCAAAGCATTCTGTCTGCAGCCCTGTCTGCTCTCACTTACCGGCTGGCGTCCAAGATGATGTCGGTGCCTGCGGCATTCATGGCAGGCTTGCTGGTCACTCTCCTGCCTGCCAGCCTCAAACAAAACCAGCTGGTCATGTCTGACGGCCTGATGGTCCTGCTCTCCATTCTGGCTGCCATGTCATGGAAGGATTATCTTAACCGTCCTTCATTCGTCAGGTCAGCTGGGTTCGGACTGCTTGCTGCAGCCGCCATTCTTACCAAGGGATCAGCCATGGCACTTTGTGTCATCCCGCCGTTGACTACAATTCAATGCAGTCGCTGGCATCTGCTCAAAAAAGTGTCCTGGTGGTTTTCCGCAGTGCCTGTCGCCATCTTGGCCGGGCCTTGGATGCTGTATTCGGCCAAAATCACCGCCGAAGGCATGATTCATGTGCCGCTTCACGATTTTGTCCCTGCGGCATTGACCTTTTACAGTCACGAGCTGCCGCGAATGCTCGGCATCCTGTTTACGCTGTCCGCCGTGATTGGAATGGCGCTGCTTATGAAAAAAAGCCGCGCCCAGCAGTCTGATTCGGCTTTGTCAGCAACATTATGCTCGATGCTTGTGGGGACTTTGTTGATCATACTGTTGATTCCTGCAGGGCTGGCAGGCAGATATCTTTTGCCCGCCCTCCCTGCACTGTTAGTGGGAGCGATGCTGACGGCAGATCGTGTAAGCTTATATTTAGGCCGGGGCCGTCTAGCAGGACTTGCCGCCATTTTTGTCCTCGGAGCAGTGGAGGTTTCAGAAATTCCTTCGAAAGACGTGCATGGGTTTGGATCTGCGGTCCTCAAGTCCTTGCCTGCCCCTCAGGAAGGTCGGGCCGTTTATTGGCTGATCGCCTCAGATCCACGGGGCGAAGGAGCTGTCATAGCGGCGGCTGCTTTTGCCTGCCCAAAACGTTCCCCATCCCCTCTAAGAGTCTATCGCGGGAGCAAGGAACTGGGGTCAAGCGACTGGATGGGACGTGGATATCAGGCTGCGTTTGCCAGCCAGGATCAATTGCTCGACCATCTCGACAAATTAAGGATTTCACGGGTCTTTGTTGACCTCTCCGCCCCCGCAGAACGGCAGCAGCCCCACGAGCGCCAGTTGCTCGCTGCAATCAATTTGGCCCCTGATCGCTGGCAGCTTGCCTTTGAACAAACGGTCACTCGCAGGCCCGGTGAAACGGGTGTACTGCGTGTCTATCAAAGAAGCCCTTCATCCATCCACAGCTCTCCAGATTAATCGCCCGCCTCATGCGGGCGCAGTTTGACTCATCAGATTCTCCCAAGGAATTATCCAATTCACTTTTCCTCAATCCCTCACATGAATGTTTCAGTTTTCGGACTCGGTTATGTCGGTGCAGTCACTTCGGCATGCCTTGCAGAACAAGGACACCACGTCATCGGCGTGGATCTGCATGAATCCAAAGTTGAGTCCTTCGGCAAAGGAAAATCTCCCATCGTCGAACCGGAAATCGACGACCTTCTCGCTCGTGCGACAGTGGATAATCGGCTGGGAGCCACGCTGGATGTACACAGGGCTGTGACGACCACAGATGTGAGCATTGTTTGCGTTGGCACCCCTTCCCTTCCTTCCGGCAAACTGAATCTCGAATACGTCCACAAAGTCACTGCGCAGATCGCTGAAGCCATCAGAAGCTCAAAAAAGAGACACATCTTGCTCTATCGCAGCACCATGCTTCCCGGCAGCACCAGAGCCCTCGTGACCAGCATGCTGTCAGACCTTCTCGCATCCGGCCAGGTGCGCGTTTATTATTGCCCCGAGTTTCTGCGGGAGGGCACGGCAGTTCGAGATTTCCGCGAGCCCTCTCTCGTTGTCATCGGCACACACGATGGTGCAGCGCCTGAAGATAATGAGGTGTTTGAAATCATGGGAGGCCAGCCAGCCGTCTTGGGATGGGAGGGAGCTGAGATGATTAAGTACTCCTGCAATTATTTCCATGCGTTGAAAGTAGGCTTTGCCAATGAAATCGGCCGTCTTTGCAAGCACTTGGGGGAAGATGGAACCCGAGTCATGGATGTGCTGTGCTCCGACACACGGCTGAACATCTCCCGCTACTATATGAAGCCAGGCAATCCTTTCGGCGGCTCCTGCCTGCCCAAGGATGTCTCCGCTTTGAAATCTTTCGCCCGTCAGGAAAACCTCAGCCTGCCGCTGCTTGAAAACACTGCGGCAACAAACGCAGCCCATCAGGAGCTTTTTGTCAGCCTGATTGAGGGCAAGGCAAAACGTCGCATCGGCTTCCTCGGACTCGCATTCAAGGCGAATACAGACGACCTTCGGGGCAGCCCCATGGTGGCAGCCGCCGAGACCCTCCTGGGGCGAGGCCACGAACTCAGCATTTACGATCCGCAGATCAATCTATCCCGCCTCATTGGTGCCAACGAGCAACAAATTCAGGCCCGCATGCCTCATCTGGCACAGCTCTTGAAGCAAGATGCCAAAGAAGTGCTGCAGTCGAGCGAAGTCATCGTAGTTTCCCAGAAATGCGTTTCTCTGGAACTCCTTCAGGAGCTGTCACATCCTGATCAGATCGTGATCGATGTTCATGGCTGGAGGGAATTATCCACCCTCCCTTGGCAGTACGAAGGAATTTGTTGGTAGTCTTTTTTGCGCGCAAACATCACGCACAAACTTGCAAAACTCCACAGCCTTGGCCCGCCAGGTCTCAGTCTGGATAAAACGCCGAGTTGCGCCCGCATCAAATGAGAGCCTGCCTTCTTTGGCTTCGACCACGGCATTCAGGAATGCAGCCTGGTTTTTGGCCACATGTACAAACTCAGAGAGCATCTCGGCCTCGGGTAGCGGCATGGAGATCACGGGGCGCTCACATGCCAAATACTCTTTGATTTTGAGCGGGCTGCAGCTGCGAGCCAGCTCCGTCATCAAAAACGGCAGTATGAAAAGATTCGTGGTCACCAAGCTCTTGGGCAGATCCTCATAAGGTATGGCCGACTCGACATGAATGCTGGGTAAGCCGGCAATTTTACTCAAGTCGACCTTGGCTGGACCAATCAGACGTATGATCGCCTGGGGCAACTTGCGGGCTATGTCGGCGATGAGATCCAGATCAAGCCGCTCGTCAATCATTCCAAAATAAACAATCTCAAAATGTCCGGTGGGTTGCACTGGCAGAGATCGGGAAAAATGGGCTGGATCCACCCCCTGTTTTAGCGTGCAAACAGGTTTGCCACATTCTTTGAATTGAGCTGCAAGGTAATCTGAAACGGCAACTATGGCGTCCACACGTTTCAGCAAAGAGCGCTCCATCTGCACTACATGCTGTTGATTCATCCCGGGCCAAAGGGAGTACTGGTCTGAGCAGTAGTAGATGCTGGCCCCTTCTCCCATGCTCCCTACAAAATCACTCTGTGAGGGGGTGCAGACTACAAGTGTGGGATTCTTCAAATTCAGTCGTCGTCTGGCCATTTCAACGCCCCGGCGCACAAGCCAGGCGTTGAGGAGTCTGACGAGCCTTATCCTCGTAAAAGGCAGGGTTGGCGGGCAGATGACCGTCAGTCCATTGGGAGCAGACGCAAAACGGCGCCGCCTGCCGGAAATGAAATCAACAATTTTTTGAATCGAGCGTATGAGATCTCGCTTGCTCAATTGCGGCTCTCGCAGCCCAACTGTTTCCACCCACAACACAGGACTAAAGCCGAGAAACTCACTGAACAAGTGCTGGCTGACTGAAGGATGCCGTCCCCAGTCGGGCCCAAAAACCACCCATTCGTAACCAGAAAGGATATGCTGACCAGTCTTGAATTCTTCGGACATCGAATTGGATTAATCTCTGATTCTTTGCTTTGTGAATGTCAACTTCTGGATGGGCAGATACTTCAAAATAATGGCTGCCATGGCCTTGCATAAAAGCCAGCCACAATCCAAGGCACCAAGGATACCAAAGTGGAATATTTTGAAGCGGACAAGGCTTGGTGCATACCACCATACTTTGGGATTCGCAAAACCTTGCAAAATAGCCCTCGATTTAAGACGAGGGTCCGCCCAAGACCAATAAGATGCCGTATCGTTGCGCTCAGCGACTCCCGTTGCTGAAGGCACCAGCAGCACAGGAATACCGGCCTTGTGAGCACGAAAAGTAAAATCGACGTCTGCAAAGTTGTGTTTGATCCAGTGACAGTCTGGCAACTCAATCTGCGCGCACACAGATGCAGGAATGGCTACCATGTTGCCATGCAGCCACTCCACTGCCATCGGGGACTCTTTCGGGCTTGGGGCAATTGCCGCATGTCGTGGCCAGCGGCGCTTGATGAGGCCCCCGGAATACACAAAAGCACCATCCGAAGTCCTGCTGACCCCTCCACAAACAGCCTTATGTTCGAGAGAGACTTTCACCAGCATTTCCAAGCTGCCTTGATCAGGCAGGCTGTCATCATTGATCCAGCATATGCAGTCAGCTCCAGCAGCCAGCGCCGCTTCCATGCCAAGCCTGATGGCGCCAGCCCACCAAAGATTTCCGTCACCACGCAGGGTGAGCACCCAGGAAAAATCCCGCGCCAGCATTTCACAAGTGCCGTCATTGCTGCCATCATCAATGACCATGACCCGGGTCCATCCGCGAACGCCAAGATTGTCCAAATGCACCAGGCACCGCCTGGTAATGTCGCGACGATTATGCACAGGAACAAGGAGCCAAACCAAATGCTGCCCGTGTGCAATTGGTGAGGTTAACATGTTCCCAGATACGAGCTTGCATGTCAGCTCGCAAGCAAGGAAATGCAACATGCCAACATATCACCTTAAAGCTGACAAACCGGAGCGCACATCAAGTCTAGTCTCGCTTAGCTGTGCCTCTCCAGCCTTGATAACTATCCGGATCCAATGGTCCATAAGGTCAGATTGCCGAGGCAGTGTAGACCTCCACCAAGGCGGCGGCAATGTCAGCCGGTGCGATTCGGGTGATGCAGTAGGGTGCTGCTTGGATGCATTCCCAGTTGCATTGATCGCATCTCATGGCGTGGTTGAGCCATATCTGAAGCCTGCTTTTTTGCCAGGGAGCAAACATGCCATAATGCCCGCCCCCCAGAATAAAGACCCCTGGCTTGTTCATCGCGGTAGCAAGATGGGCCGGACCCGATTCTGGAGCCATGACAAGACGCGCACCCGCGAGAAGAATCAGCAGTTCTTTAAAAGTGGCAGGTGTAAGCCAGGCTGCGACAGCCACCCCTGATGCATCCATAGCCCGCTGCCATATCCCCGCATGCGCTCCGGGTGGGACACAAAAGTGCACTGGCATTGAGTTGGTCTTCAGAAACAATCGCAAAGCTTCAGCGAGCAATGCCGGGGGATACTCCCTGATGTCGCTGCCTGCCTGTGGACAAACTACAAGCGTCTCACCCATGCGCGGTGTCACGCAGGAGATTGAAGGCATGATCTCTTTCATCATGACTTCTTTGCCCAGAGCATTCCCCAGCACTCGTCGATGAGCTTCGAGCTCAAGGCAGACTTCCTCGCGAATTTTTGGATAAGGCGTCTGTGTCGCCGCAGGAAAAGCCAGACACAGGGAACTTCGCGGCTTTTCCCATGTGGAAGCATGGCTGCACTTTGGCTGAATCAAACAGGCAATGGCGTGCAGGTAGTCTGAGGGCTGATGCCGCAGACAGACCAGCGAATCCACATCCAACGCGCAAAGCTGCGCGCTATGCAGCCATAAAAAACGCAGGAAGTCAGGGCAGAAGTGCCCACAAAAGGCAGGCAGCACCAACAGCGGCGTATTGGGAAATTCCTCGCGAAACAACGGTTCGGCAATCGGGGAGACCACGAGCAGCACCTCCTCTGCAGGCAGGCCGGCTGCCAAATGCTTCACCGCCCCCAGAGACAGCACGGCATCCCCCAGCCGGTCCAGCTTGAGGATTGCCAGACGATAGTGACGACGAGGCCGCCTCACCAACGCACCTGCCAGCGCTGCCATTTTCAGCGCCAATAGATAGATCCAAAATCTAAATGTGGCGATCATACGCTGGGTGCGCTATTTGACTGAACATTTGCTGCAGCCATTCTTTAACTGAGTTAGATGCCATGCGGGCCAACTTCATGAGGCTCTCCGTGGATACAGCTTTCGAACGGCTTATCGCTTCGCTCAAAGCGCTTGGGTCGCTCAGCTTTGCAACCGACAGAAGGCCCAGCTGACGAGCCAGACCCGCCAGCTTCCCGTTCCTGGCAATGATGACCACCCTGGACCCACTCCATGCAGCCATCAGCGCGCCATGGTAGCGACTGCTGATCAGCACCTCTGGCATGCCCCAGCAGTTCAAAAGCTCATTCATATTTTGAGCAGCCCACTCGGGTTGAGATAAGCGCATCTCAGCCTGCACAGCAGCAGGCAGCTCCTGCCATAATGCTTTTTCAGACCATCGAAGGTGCCTTGATTCCTGGATCAGCCATAAACGGCTCTGATCAGAATGGCGCTCAAACAGATCGCAGAAGGCCTCCAAAGAAAAATGAGACCGGTCTTCGAAATGCAGAAGGCAGCCAATAGACCGTTCCATATGGAGAGGTCTGTGCTGGCTAAAAAAAAGGTTGGCCATGTCAGCTGCCAGCGATGCTTTTCCACCCGAGGCCTCAGCCAGCAAGGCCGTGGACATTTCATCCCGTCCCCAGAAATGCTTGGCCACATTGATCAATCGTTTGTATTTCGGCCTTTGCAGCGCTTCGGCATTACCCACGCCCACCCCAAGAAAATACATGGGCTTGTTCAGGCATTCACAAATTTCACGCTCTACGTCCAGATGCCGCTCCAGCCAGTCGCCAGAGTCCACCTGAAATGGAGTCCCTCCCAGTCCGAGCCAGCAGTCAGCTTCACTGATGGCTCGCCAACGCCCCGCCATCGCGTAAGGCTTCCACTCAACCTCGGGATGCAGGATCCTGAGATGTTCATGGTGTGCAGGCACACAGCAGGTTAACCGCACAGGAACTTCTGCCTTGCGCAGCTCGGAGAGAAATCCGGCGAGCATCAAGTCATCCCCTACATTGCCCGCCCCCCAAAAGTGATGCCCAATGTGCACAATCAAGCAGGCCTCTTCACGCCTGGTTTTTCTTGCAGACCGTGACCATTTGTGTGCGACGCTCATGCACAAAAAGGCGCAGTGGTCTGCCAGCAGCCTGATATGTGACAAGAGTTTCATTATGATGAGGAACGTAACATGCATGCACAATCACCCATGATCCGGCACTTCCTTTTCAAATCCAGCCGCGCCAAAGATACACATAATGGCCGATGATCTCATGTGCCCACATCGTGAAAAGCTCAAACCCATGATGGCTGGGCCAATGCAGCCAGCGAAAATCACCGACGTTATTGAGGCTGCTCAGGTAGTTGCATGGGACAGGGGTCACCTGGACTTCCGTCTTGCTGAAGACCGCGATGGCGCGTGGCATGTGACTTGCGCTGGTGACGAGCAAAAGCCGCTTCAGTCCACGCTTCTTCATCACCTCGGCCGCTTTGAGCGCTTCATCGTGTGTATCACTGCATACCCCGATGCTGTGCAGCTGTATGCTGAGCGGCACATGGGCTGTGAGGTGGTCACGAATCGCATCAGCCTCAGAAAAAGTTCGCCGCTCTTGGGGATACCCACCGCCTCCAAGAATCAGCAGAGGAGCCTTTTTCGCAGACGCAAGCATGAGGGCGGTGCTCAGTCGGTCTGCGCCGACTTTCAGATGAAATCCTGTGGGCTCTGACAACGAAGGCTCAACTCCTCCACCAAGACATAAGATCGCATCTGCCTCCGGCAACGTGTTCATTTGGACTCTGGGAACGCGATTTTCAAGATCCGCCAAAAGCACAGCGGCTATCGGAGTGCATGAAAAGGCCGTGAGCAACAGCCAGGCAACGACCGGCATCCACCTATGAACATTATTTCGGTTCCACAGCAGTCTTAGCAGCCAAATTCCCAGAAAGAGCCAGACTAAAAAAAGAGGCTGAGTAAATAGCAGCAAAGTTTTCAGGATCGTATTCACATCGCAGTTTAGAGTCGCATTGCTGCTTTCTGCAACACGTGCGGCATAAAATTCACAGGGATATAATCACTCACGCCTATTTAACCCATCCGCCGCTCCGACTTGAAGCTTCCATTTCAACGTTTTCTGATTCCGCTCCTGCTGCTTGTCACAGGTGGGATATCATTGCTGCTTCCGCTGCCGGGGGGCTGGTCTGCTGGCTGGAGAGGTGAGTGCATTAACCGCCTGCACGCTCCGCTGATGGGCATCTGCTGTCTTGCCTTGGAAAGGCTGTTCAGAAACTCCAGCACCGGCAGCTGGGGCAGCATGTTCCGGGCCTCTTTGTCATCAGTTTTTTTGGCTGCCATTGCCGAAATCATTCAACCATGGTTTCATCGCACGGGAGACTTCGGGGATTTCATGTGGGGCGTCACAGGCATTGCGGCAGCTTCGCTATGGATCGGCGGCTCCATCATTCGACTACCCTTATGGCGAACAATCATGCGTGCTGTGGCTGTTGTCCTGCTTATGTACTCTCCGCTGAGTTGGTTCACACGGGTGCTGATGGCAAAGCACGCGGCTGACAGGCTGTTTCCTGAATTGATGGATCTCCAGACGGGCAACGGAGGTTTTTTTTGGTCACTGGACTCAGCATCTACGAGCGAGCGTAACGCGCAGGATGCGTCAATGCTTCTGACGCGCACACGCCAAAAACCGGCCAGCGCGCACCTGGACGCCTGCAATCGTGATTGGAGTTCTTTTGATCGCTTGGAGATTGATGCGACCCTGCAAGCATCGGACAAAGTCGAATTGGGGCTGCGCCTTGATCTGAAGAGCAAGACAGGCCCCCGTCTTCGGGCAGGAGGATGGATCGCACCAGGGCGTCAGCAGATCCAAATTGAATGGCCACAATCCACCGGCTGCACAGATGTTCATCAGCTGGTTTTGTTTCTGGCTGCAGGTGAGCCTGAAGCCAGCCTCCTCATTCATCGACTTCGTCTGATTCCACGCAAAGCCCCGTCTTCACGCTAAGAGCAGGAGCCTCTGTCAAGAGACTGCCAGAGTCCCCGCATCTGCGGGGAATGACTGCATGGCATGAACAGCGATGTTTGCGAAACACATCCACAGTCATCATGCGCAGCCAGGTTCACAAAGCCGCTAAAAATTTCATCTCTGTAAAAATCGGAGCTGAATTTGGCAACGCTCGGCGCTCTGCTCCCGCACCAGAATCGGTCGGACCTGTGGCCCAGCTTTTTTACGTTGCGCCATTCATTGTTCGTCTGACTCAGTCCACAATCTCCGCTTATTCGTCTGGTGCATTCCCGGCACGCCGGACATCACTCGCAGCATGAACGAGCCGGGCTCCAGATCACTCGATTACACACAGGTAAGTGTGCGGGATTTCGTCCGCGTATTCCCATTTTACTTTGCCTGGGACGCAAACTCCGTCATCACAGAATCAGGGGCCTCCCTGCTCAAAATATGCCCGCAGGCGGTGCCTGGAGCCCGGCTGCAGGATGTCTTCCATTCACAAAGCCCTGAAGGAGAGTTTTGTGATGCCCACGCGCGTGCCCATCCAGACAGGCTTTTCCTCTTGGAAGACCTGCGTAAAACAGTGATCTTGCGCGGGCAGGTGATGCTGCTGGAGCGTCCAAGACGGGGCATCATGCTCGCTTCGCCCTGGCTCACAGAGCCTGACCAGGCCCATCAAATGGGACTGACAATCCAGGATTTTGCCGTGCACGATCAAACTTTGGATCTGCTGCAGGTGCTGCAGATGCAGCGCAAAGTCACCACTGACCTGCAGCGACTGGCCAGCCAGCTCACACAACAGCGCATACAGCTGCGGGAGCAGGAGGAGCAGTCTCACAAACTGGCTCTGGTGGCTGCCAGAACAGATAACGCTGTGATTGTTACCGATGCAGCAGGACGCATCGAGTGGGTCAATGAGGGATTCACCCGCATGACCGGCTGGCTTTTGGATGAGGTCATCGGACGCCAGCCTGGAGATTTTTTGCGCTGTCCTGAGGCAGACCCCGGTGCGGACAACTTCATGAACCAGTGCCTGCAGCAGCAGCGCGGTTTCCGTGTGGAAATGCTCAACTACCACCGCTCGGGCAGGAAATACTGGTCTTCAATCGAAATCCAGCCAATCCGTAATGACGCAGGCGAGGTAGTTAACTTCATGTCGATCGAAAGCGACATCACCCAGCGCAGGCAGGATGATCAGCGCCGCGCCCTCCAGTATTCCACCAGTCGCACGCTGGCTGAAGCAGACACAGTCCGCCAGGCGGCGGCCAAAGTCATTCAGCTCATATGCAACCAGCTCGGCTGGATCGCGGGCTCACTATGGATGCTGGACTCTGAACAGCAGAACCTCCACCTCGTGGAAATTTGGCATTCACCGCTCAGAGACATCACGGGATTCGTGGAGCTTTCCCGCACCATGACCTTTAAACGAGGCTGCGGGCTTCCGGGGATCGTCCTGCACAGTGGCGAGCCTCAATGGATTCGCGATGTGGCAGAACAGAGTGAGTGCCCTCGGGCAGCCATGGCCAAAAAGTGCCAGCTTCATGGAGCGATCGCCTTTCCCATAGTAACTCAGGGTGACATTCTGGGCGTGCTCGAATTGTTCAGCTCCGATGCCAGCGCTCCCGAGCAATCCCTGCTGGAAGCATTCGCAGGCATTGGCAACCAGCTGGGTCAGTTCATAGTCCGCAAGTGTGTCGAGCAGAACTTGGTGAGCGCCAAGGAAGCTGCGGAAAGCGCGAATCGCGCCAAAAGCGAATTCCTGGCCACCATGAGCCACGAAATTCGCACCCCGATGAATGGCATCATCGGCATGTCATCCCTGCTGCTCGACACCAGCCTGGACGAAAGGCAGCATGAGATGGTGGAGGCTGTCCGCCAGAGCGGTGAAGCGCTCATGACCATTATCGAGGACATTCTCGATTTCTCCAAAATCGAAGCGCGCAGGCTCGACCTGGTTGAGGAAACCTGCAGGCTGGATTCCATCGTAGACGGTGTCGTAGGATTGCTGCAGCACAAAGCCATCTCCCGCGGGGTCGATCTGAAAGTTGCAATCGACCCTGCAATTCCACTGGTGATAAAAGCTGACCCTGGACGTCTTCGTCAGATTTTGATGAATCTTGTCGGCAATGGCATCAAGTTTACCGAGCATGGAAGCATCTGCATTCAGCTCATCCCAGTGACCGCACCCGAAGGCGAACGCGAACAGATTGAGATTAGTGTGACTGACAGCGGCATAGGGATGAATGAGGAGCAGCAGCGCAAGCTGTTCCAACCCTTTTCACAGGTGGACAGCTCCACGACACGTCGCTACGGAGGCACCGGACTGGGGCTTGCCATCAGCAAGCGGCTTGTCGAACTGATGGGAGGCACCATCGGTGTGCACAGCACACCAGGACTTGGCTCGCGTTTCTGGTTTAAACTGCCAGTCCATCAGGTGTCCGCATCTGAGCAGCTTGCCGTAAAAAACACCGAGACAAAATCGCCCGAGCAGTCGCTCGCACTCCCCGGCGCCAAAAAGCTAAGATTGCTCGTCGTGGAAGATAACGAAGTGAATCTTCGGATGGCCATCATGATGCTGGAAAAACACGGATTCAGCGCCGATGTAGCTCGTGACGGTGAGCAGGCGCTCAATCAATTCGCCGCACGCCCCTATGATGCGATCCTGATGGACTGCCACATGCCGCGGATGGACGGCTATGAGGCCACTCGTGCCATTCGAGAAATCGAAACCAGCACGCACTGGAAACGACCACGTTGCTGCATTATCGCCATGACTGCGAACGTCATGGATGGCGAGCGCGAGCGCTGCTTCGAGGCCGGCATGGATGACTACATATCCAAACCTCTGAGGGCAAAGGCACTGACCGAGGCTCTGGCCAGCATTCATACCCAAGAACCTGTCGCGCCCCCCCCCGCGCTCGGCGGCTGGACTGAAGAGGAGGCAGAAACAACCAAAGACGCCGTCAAGCTGCTGGCAGATGAATTGAGCACGGAAGACACGGCAGAACTCATTGAAAACTGGCTTAAAGACACACCTGAACGCATCTCGGATCTTGAAAACCTCGCGGCAGGTCAGGATCAGCCTGCGCTACGACGCACCGCACACTCGTTGAAAGGAAGCAGCTCGCTCTTCGGCCTCACCCACATTTATGCCCTGTGCCAAGACCTCGAGCATCTGGCGGAATCAGGCAGCCACGCTGGCCAGCCCTCCCTGGTAGAGCAGATCAGGCACGGTTTTGCTTCCGCCGAGCCCTCTCTGCGCCAGGAGCTTGAACATCTCAGGTCCACTACTGTCACCTCATGAAAATTCTCTACGTTCACGAACGGTTTGGGGCCTTGGCAGGCGCTGAGGCAAATGCATTCATCACAGCCCAGGAACTCAGGGGCAGATCCCATCAGGTTGGCATTCTTCATGGACCGGGCACAGGCAAAAACGAAGACGCATGGAATAGTGTGTTCAGCGAACGCTTTGAACTGGCAGGTGACAATGCAGCCCGCACACGGGCGGCGCTCACGGCATTCCAGCCCGACGCAGTCTATGTCCATAAAATGGCCGACCTGGACGTGATTCAGTCTCTTGTGAACAGCGGGCTTCCCCTCGTCCGCATGGTGCATGATCACGACATCTACTGCATGCGCAGCTACAAGTACCACTACTTCTCGCGCAAAATCTGCACACGTCCCGCCTCTCTGTACTGCGTGTTTGGCTGCGGGGCCTGCATCGTCAAAAATAACGGCGGCGGCTTCCCTCTCAAATGGGTCAGCTACCGGGCAAAGAAGCGGGAGATTGCGCTCAACCAACGCTTCCACCGCATGGTGGTGGTCACAGAGTACATGCGCGATGAACTGCTCCGAAACGGCTTCGATGCCTCGCGCATTGAAATCCATGCTCCAGTGCCACGCATGGGAGATCCCTCCCTGAGGAGCACATTTAGCGACCGTAATCTCATACTCTACGCTGGTCAGATCATCCGTGGCAAAGGGGTTGACGTGCTGCTTGAATCTCTTGCACGGGTAAAATCCAAATTTGAGTGCGTCATTCTCGGTGACGGCAATCACAAAAGTTACTGCGAGGCCTTGAGCCATAGACTTGGACTGGATGACCGGGTGCATTTCAAAGGCTTCATTCCCCAGGAAGAGCTCAAGTCTTACTACCGGGAGTGCAGTGTTGTCGCGCTCAGCAGCGTCTGGCCGGAGCCGATTGCCACCATCGGCCTCGAGGTCATGCGTTATGCACTGCCGGTCGTGGCATTTGACGCCGGCGGAATCAAAGACTGGCTGAAGGACGGATTTAACGGCCACCTCGTGCCCTGGATGAATCGAGATGCATTTGCCGCCAGTCTTGATGATCTGCTTCAGAACAAAGCGCGGGCTAGGCAACTCGGTGAGAATGGTCTCCAGCTGGTCAGTGCACGCTATGACTTCCCATCCTACATTGCTGGTCTTGAGGCGATGTTTGACCGCGCCATAAGCGAATCCCGCAGTTGCACACACCCGAGTCCCCCACTTGAGGGGGGTTACAGTTCCGGCCACGTCGTTACAGTTCCGGCGTGATGAAAACACTGCCCGCTCCTGACGCCCCTGAAGTGCGGCGCATCCTCGAGGCCCAGAGCCGATTGGGGCGCCTCAGAATGCGTTTTGCGATGCGCCTCAAGCGCTGCATGTGGCTCGCTGTGGTCAATGGCACGCTTGCTGTCAAGCGCCTGTTCGACATCCTGATCAGCATCATAGCACTGATCCTTGCGTCTCCCTTGATGCTAGTAATCGCGCTGCTCATCCGTCGCGACGGCGGGCCCATCTTTTTCAGACAGCGCCGTATCGGCTTCAATGGCCGCGATTTTGAAATGCTCAAGTTTCGATCCATGTGTATCGATGCCGAGGCCAGACTCAGCCAGCTCCTCGCGCAAAACGAAAAGTCCCAGGGGATTACCTTCAAGATGAAGAACGACCCGCGGGTGACCCCCATCGGGCGGTTCATCCGCAAGGCATCGATTGACGAACTCCCCCAGTTTTTCAATGTCCTCAGAGGAGACATGTCCATCGTTGGTCCGCGCCCGTGCCTGCCGCGTGAGGCTGCTCTGTATTCCAGCGCTGACCGGCGCAGGCTCCATGCCAAGCCAGGCATCACCTGCTTGTGGCAGGTGGGCGAGCGTGAAGGACGCTTTTGGGAAATCGGCGACCGCAACAGCATCGACTTCGG
The DNA here is from genome assembly GCF_055388355.1 of Prosthecobacter fluviatilis. Lineage (NCBI taxonomy): Bacteria > Pseudomonadati > Verrucomicrobiota > Verrucomicrobiia > Verrucomicrobiales > Verrucomicrobiaceae > Prosthecobacter > Prosthecobacter fluviatilis. Next base: position 5,347,725 of record NZ_AP043782.1, on the reverse strand, counting down.
TGAGCAGGTCTCCCTCGATGTGCGTTACATTGAAAGCCATTCTTTCCTGAGAGATCTCTGGATCCTTCTCAAAACCATTCCGGCCATCGTGCTGGGCAAAGGCATGTAAGTCATGGACGTTTTTATCATCTGCCCGGATTATCGTAAATGTGCAGGTTTTGCCCGACGCATCCGTCCACTTGCCCTCTGGCCGGTACTGGGGCGCACCTTGCTGGATCTGTGGCTGGAGCATCTCGCTGCCGCAGGAGTCAAAAACGCCACTCTCCTGGCGGCTGACCGCCCGCACGAAATCCGGCATGCTGTGGATAAAGGCGGCCGGTGGGGTTTGTCTGTCACCGTCCTTTCTGTCAAACATGAGCCCAGTGTCGAAGAAACCCGCTTGCGTTTCACGGGCAAAGACTCAGGAGAAAGATCACCAAACATCATCACTCTTGATACGCTGCCCTCCATGCCCCACAAGCCGCTATGGGAAAGCTCCGCAGCACTGTTTGACATCATGCTGGGCAATCTGCGCAGCACACCGCCTGAGTCATACCTGACCATGCGCGAGATCGCGCCGGAAGTGCACGTCAGCACTCGCGCACGCATCGCCGCTACTGCCAAAATTGAAGGCCCGGTCTGGATAGGCCCGCAGGTGATCGTCGCAGACAATGCCCAGATCCTCGCTGGAACAGTTATCGAAGAAGCCGCATACATTGACCGCCATGCCATTGTCAGTGAGAGCTGGGTCGGGCCTAGCACCTATGTCGGAGCCCTGACCAATGTTCAAAACTCTTTCGCCTGGGGCAGTGGTCTCGAAAACTGGAGCAAAGGGACCTTTCTTGAGGTTACGGATGACTTCCTGCTCACCAACCTCGCGCACAAGCCCTTTGGCGGTGTCCGCAGCGGCTGGATATCGCGTATGACAGCCCTGCTGCTGATGCTTGTCACCGCTCCGCTCGCGCTTCTTTACGCGCTTTGGACACGCGTTTTCAAATGGCAGCCAGCCTTTCAGAGCCGCCAGGTGGTGCTGCCACCAGCGACCAAGCAGGACCGTTACAACCCCAGCACAAGGCTCTATTCCCTGGCATCAGCCCACGGACTGTTCGACCGCTGGCCCGAGCTCTGGGCCGTCTGGTGTGGAGACATGCACCTGGTGGGAAACAGGCCTCTGTCCCAGGCCCGCGCATCGCTGCTCACCAGCGAATTTGAACGCATGTGGTTTGACGCCCCCGCAGGTGTCTTCTCCTACGCCGACATCATGAACGACGGCATGCACAGCAGTGACAACGACACCGCGCACAGCGCCTGTTATTCCATCCACCGCTGCCTGCGCCTCGACCTTCGCATCCTGCTTCACTGCCTGCCACGCTTTATGCTGCCGCTGTCCCGCAAGGAACACAGCATGCCCTCCAACAGCCCACCTCAAACCTGCACCTAAGCCATGACATTGTCTGCATCCGTACAGATCAACGCTCCGACCGAACTCTGCGCCGCCACCGCCCGCCTCTGGCGAGACCGCCTGGATCGGGACATCAAGCCCGAGCACGAAGACATCAGCATCGATCTTTCCAAGACTCGCTTCATCGACAGTTCCGGACTCGGCGTACTGTTGACATTGAACAAAAGCCTGCGTGCCCGTGGTGCCAGCCTCAAGCTGCTCAACCCCTCATCCGCCGTGTGCCAGCTGATCGAACTCACGAGACTTCATCGCGTTTTTGAAATGATCCACGACTGATCCGCTCATGGCGTTTTCACAGCAGCATTTCGAAGGATTCAGGCTCGATTTTCCTGCCACACTGGATGATGCACGCGAGGCTGTGCGCTCCGTGGTCGGATGGCTTGCTGATCACCAAATTCAGGATGCCGAGTGCCAGCAATGGGAGCTGGTTCTGGCAGAGGCGGCAAACAACGCCGTGCTGTATGCCACCCCGGAGCAGGCCAGGCAGGCAGCAGCCATTGAGGTTGTTTTGTCCGAAAGCCAAATTGAAGTGCGCATCACAGATCACACCATCGGATTCGACTGGCCCGTCAGCGTGGAGCTGCCTCAGGACGATGAAAGCGACCATGGCCGCGGTCTGTTTATCATAAAGTCGCTGACAGATCATGCATCGTATCTTCGTGGCCAGGGACAAAACGTTCTCTGCCTTCGGGCAGATCGAAAATCTGTGCCTGCCGCCCGGGAGGACATCGAAGCAACGCTCGATCTCATGACCGCCGAGGTCGCCTCCTGTTACGAGACCCTTGCCAATATTTTCAGGCTCATCGCAGATGCCGGCAATGATGTGGAGCCCATCGCACTCGCCGCCCGCTGGCTGGAGGAACTGCGTGAACTGGCTGGGGCTGATTTTTTGGTGCTGCGCACGGCGGGCACCGAAGCAGGCAGGCTTTCCTTCATTGGCGGCGTGCCCTCAGCCATTTCCTGGGAGCCGTCTCTGGATCTTCGCAGTTCAGACACTGTTGAAAGCCGGGCAGCCGCCACGCGCCAGGATCAGTGGTTTGATAAGAGCACCCCCTGGGCACCATCAGATCCGCTTAGAAAAGCAGGTGAGCATATCAGCGGACTGGCGCATCCGCTTGAAAGCGGTGGTGATCTCACCGGCGTGCTGACAGTGGGGGTTTTTCAGCCGCTTTGGGAGCCCTCTGCACGTGAATTGAATGTGGCGCGCAGTCTGGGAGATTTTCTCGGCGCCCTTTTGCACGGCCTGAACCGCAGGGATGAAGCCAATCAGGCACGGCTCCTGAAGCGCGAGCTGCAGATTGCGGCGGACATCCAGCGTTCCCTGCTGCCAGCTGAGCTTCCCCAAACCCAGTTCGTACACTGCGCAGCTCATCTGGCCACGGTAGGAGAAGTGGGAGGAGACTACCTCGACGGCATCCTGCTTCCCGATGGGTCTCTCCTCTTTGTGGTGGCAGATGTGATGGGCAAAGGCGTCCCCGCAGCCCTGTTCGCCACAGCCTTCCACAGCCTCCTGCACTCGCACCTCGATCTGGCTTCAAAGCCGTCGGCTCTCATGAAGCGTCTGAACCAGGCCATGTTTCCAGAATTGGACCGCTCAGACATGTTTATCACAGCACAGCTTGTTCATGTCAGCGCGGATGGCCTGGCATTGCACGTCTGCGGTGCCGGCCATGCCCCGTTGCTTCTCAGCGATGGCAGACAGATTCAGGAGGTCACCGCAGACGGCCCCCCATTGGGCATCACGGCAGATGCAGACTATCAGGACCATCCGCTCAGCCTCGCCACACACACACATGTGCTTCTGCACACAGATGGCCTGAGCGATGTGTTCTCCGGTGGCGGCATTCTCAGCCGAGATGAGCTCACCGCCTGGCTGCTCAGCACCGCGGCCGCACGTGAAGACGCCAGCGCCTCGCGCGACAGCCTCCATCGCCTGCACCGCAGTGTTGTGGATGCTTCCAGCCAGCAGGATGACGCCACTTTCATGGTCATCACACGCGGATCCCACACGCTGTCCGCACACACCCAGAACTCTTTGTCTCATGCCAAACGCTAGTCCCATCCTTGTCGTTGATGACGAGCCTCACATGCGCCGCGTAGCAGAGCTTAGCATGAAACCGCTGGGACGCCCCATTCTCCTCGCCGCTGACGGCCAGGAAGCGCTAAAACTGGCCAGGAGCCAGCATCCATGCGTGATCCTTCTCGACCACATCATGCCTGTGATGGATGGCAAGCAGGCCCTGCAGCAGTTGAAGGCCGACCATGAGACACGTGACATTCCCGTCGTGATTCTCAGCTCTCGCGGGCAGCTGGCCTTAGGTCAGTATCAGGGGTTTGAAACAGCCACGCTGTTTGTTTCCAAGCCCTTCAGCCCCACCCTCCTGCGCCGTGAAGTCGAGCGGCTGATCTCGGCCTCCAAGCCCATCGAACCTCAGCAAGCCGCCTCATGAAACAACGTCTGGATCTCTTTATCATGATCGATGCCTGCGGGTGGGAGATCATCAAAGACCGCCCGCATTTTCTCCAGACACTCGCGCCCCACCGCCGAAAACTTGAAAGCGTCTTTGGCTACAGCAGCACATGCGTTCCCAGCATCCTGAGCGGACGCTGGCCGGATGAGCATCACAACTGGTGCTACTTCATACACGATCCTGAAAACTCCCCTTTCCGCAGCTTGCGCTGGCTTCGCTGGCTTCCCAAGGCGCTCACCAGCCGCAGAATCGTGCGGCGTCATCTCACGAAGATGGTCAAATCAGCGCTTGGATTCAAAGGCTACTTCGATCTCTACAACATTCCCTTCCATCTCATTCACCTTTTTGACTTCACCGAGAAAAAGAGCCCCCTGCAGCCACGGGGCATGAACCGTGGACCAAACATATTTGATCTGCTGGTTGAAAAGGGAACCCCCTATTTTGTCACCGACCCAGGCTTGAGCGAGCCCATCAATCGTGACCGCTTGATCGCCGACATCGAAACTGAACGCATTGACTTCGCTTTCCAGTACTGGGCAGGCCTCGACGGCCTGCTCCATCAAGTCGGCAACCAATCCCCTCAAATCGACTCCAAGCTTGCCGAATACGAAGCATGGATCACTCAAACCATGGAGGCGGCTCGCAAGCACTACCGCGAAGTGAACCTCCACGTCTTCAGTGACCACGGAATGGCAAACTGTGATCATCATCTCGATTTGAAAAGTCAGATCGACGCCTTGGGCCTGCGCATAGGCGCCGACTACAATGCAGTCTATGACAGCACCATGGCGCGCTTCTGGTTCTTCAGCATAGAAGCTCGGGACAAGATCACCGCAGCCCTGAAAAAAGTCCCTGAAGGGCGCATTATGCCGGAGGAAGAATTGCGCCGGTTGCGCGCTCACTTTGAGAATGGCCGGTTCGGCGAGCTCATTTTCCTGGTAAAGGAAGGTGTGCTGATCGTTCCCAGCCACATGGGCGAGCGCCCGATCCGTGCCATGCACGGCTACCATCCGCACGATCCCCAGAGCTATGCAACGCTGTTCAGCAGCTCACCTCATATCCCCGCAGACATCACCCACATCCCGCACATCCACCGCTTGATGGAAAAGAGCCTGGACAAAACGGAGAGCACGACCACCGGATTATCGCCCGGCGCGTTGGCGGCCTGAATCCGGCATCTCTCCATTCACACAAAAAGCGCCACCTCTATCTCCGCCAAGACTTGAGAGGCATGGCGGCCCCCACAGCTGCGGGGATTGTTGAGTCTATGACTCACAGCGAGGTTTCCCACTCGCGATGACCTACGACTCCGTCAAACAACGCATCTGGAGCAACGCTCTCTCGAACTACCTGCGTACTTTTGTCGGCATTGTCGTTGGGCTGCTTACCTTCCGGCTCTTGTACCAGGCGCTTCCTCGTGAGTCATTTGGCTTTTGGTCGCTGCTCTGGAGCGTTTTTGGTTACGGCATTTTGCTGGACTTCGGCTTTGGTTTTGCTGCACAAAAGCGCGTCGCCGAACTCTCGGTCACGGGTGAATGGCAAAAGCTCAGCCAGGTGTTGAGCACGATTCTGTTTTTCTACCTCGGAGTGGCAATTCTTATGGCGGCCACGGTGGCGGTCGGCGCCGATGAAATAGTCCGTTCCTTTGGAGTATCAGCCGCCAATCATGATGAGTTTCGCATCGTTCTCATCGCGTTTTTTGCCGCCATCGGCCTCGCGTTCCCCTTGGGCATTTTCCCTGAAATTCTTCGCGGGCAGCAGCGCATCAGCACCGTCAATAACATCATCACCCTGGCCATGCTCATGCGCCTGGCAGTCATCGCATGGGCTGTATATGCGGGCTGGAGTCTGCTGGCCATCATGCTCACCGCATTGTTTTTCGCTCTCGCCCCGGATCTGGTCTCGGCCTTTTTCGCCCTGCGACACATGCCGGAGGTAAAGCTTCGCCCGCGCCTTTTTTCAAAGTCCGTCATGCGTGAAACGATGGGCTTTTCCATCTTTGCCTACATCAGCACGGCCACCAACATTGTTTTGGGAAAGACAGACCAGCTGGTGCTCGGCGCCACGCTTTCCATTTCCGCCGTGGCAGTCTATCAGGCCGGCGCCAAAGTCGCCGAAGTTTTTTCGCAGTTCACGAAGCAGCTTCAGGACACGCTCTCCCCCGCTGCGGCACATCTTCATGCCAGTGGAGACCACTCGGCTTTGCGCGACCTGCTTCAGCGTGGGACTCGCTGGAGCGCCCTTATATCCACCCCACTATATGTACTCTGTGCGTTTGAGCTTGAGCCTCTCCTCAAAGTGCTCACCGGGGACACCCACCTCTCGGCGGAAACCTGGCAGGTCGCTCATCTTTTGCTTCTTTGGTTTTACAGCTCGGCGCTAACTCACAGCGTTAGCAAGCGCATCTACATGATGACCGGCCATGAGCGTCGTCTCATGTGGCTTGGCCTCGGTGAGGCAGTCGCCAATCTCGCCTTGAGCATCACGCTGGCGCTGCTGCTCAGAAACGTGATGGGGGTTGCCATAGGCTCCCTTGTCCCATCCCTTTTCTTTGGCTGGTTTCTTCTCTGGCCATGGGTCGCTCGTGATGTCAGCCTCTCACCATGGCGCCTCTTTCGCGAGGCCGTTTTGCCGTCCTGGGCAGCCTGCATGCCCGCCATCATCCTCCTTGCCGCCCCGCTGCTTTTTCCTGAATGGCAGATCGAGAACACCTGGCTTCGGATTTTGGTGATGGGCACAACCGGCGGCCTGGCCTCACTCATTTGCGTGTGGTTTTGGGCATTGACGGTTTCCGAGCGCCAGACCCTTCGCACAAAGTTCCCCTCTCTCTTCAGAAAGAATCCACCCACGCTGCAGACTGCGTGATTTGCCATGCAAGCATCCCACATCCTACGCAAATACGATCCTGCGCAATGGGGCGGCACTGAGACTGCTCTTCAGCGTCTCATGCTGGGCTTGCAGCAAAATGGTGTTTCCTCGGTAGTGCATGCTCCGCAATACGACTTGGAGGAAGGCCCCGATCCGCTCCGCGACACAGGCGCAAAAATCCTTCGCTACCGTGCGTTTGTCCCTGTCCTGGGCATTTCTCCGGCACAGCGGGAAGCGCTGGTCTCCTGGGGGGGGAATCTGTTTTCATTCGAGCTTTTCTGGCAGTTGCTCGCCAGCGGCTCTGATGTGATTCACTCACACGCCCTTAACAGGCTGGCAGGCATCAGCCTGATGGCCGCCAGAACACGCGGTCTGCCCCATGTGGTCACTCTCCATGGCGGGGCTCTTGACATTCCGGATGAAGTGCATGCCAAGCTCACTGCGCCGCTCAAGGGCGGTTTTGAATGGGGCAAGATTCTGGGAGCCCTCGTGCGTAGCCGCCACGTGCTGAAAAACACAGACGCAGTTTTCACCTGCAATCCGCGCGAAGCGGCGCTGCTGCAGCAAAAATACCCTCGTCAGCGCATCATCGTTCAGCCGCACTCAGTGCCCGCCTCACAGTATGCCACCGACTGCCGCGCGGCCGCACTGAAAGCCTACCCTCAGATCGCTGGCCGTGATCTTATCATCAAAGTTGCACGTCTCGATCCCGCCAAAAACCTGCCCTGGCTGGTGCGGCAGATGCCCGCCATCAAACGCCGTCACCCGCGCGCCATGCTGGTGCTTGTCGGTGCTGGGACCACACGTTCTGTTGTGGAGGAGCTGCATCACGAAATCGCCCGTCTCGGTCTGGGGAATGACGTCCTCCTCACGGGAGGCCTGGCCTCAGGCTCTGCCGAGTTGATCGGCCTCATCCAGTCCGCACGTCTGTTTGTGCTTTGCTCGTCCGCTGAACCCTTTGGCATCGTCATCCTGGAAGCCTGGGCTGCAGGCACACCCGTGCTTTCTTCACGCGTTTCCGGACCGGCCTCTTTGATCGAACATGGCCGCACTGGCCTGCTCTACGATCTCGATCAACCCGCGGAGTTTCATTCCGGCATCGACACCCTGATGATCAACAACAAGCTGCACCGCCATCTCAGCACTGAAGCTCTGGAGCATGTGCGTGCTGAGTATGATGTGGCCTCAGTCGCAGGCCGGGTCGCCCGTGTTTACGAGGAGTTGATCGACTTGAAGCGTCGTAAATCCTCCGGCAGCTTTTTCCATCGCCAGCAGAAGCAGTTCACCGCCGGACTGTCATGAGCGACCCACTCATATCCATCGTCATGCGTTCCTTCAATGAGGCCTGGGCCTTGAAGGAAACCCTTCCAGCACTTTTATCGCAAAATTGGCAGAACCGCGAGCTGATCGTCATCGACAGCGGTTCGACCGACGGCTCGCAAGAGCTGATCCGTGCTGCCAATCCGGCGCATTTTATTCAAATCACACCTCAGGAGTACAACCCAAGCCGGGTGATGAATCATGGCATGAGGCTGGCTGCTGGCGAACGTGTCATCTTTCTGAATGCCGATGCGACACCGCAAAATGATCGCTGGCTCCGTCCTTTGGCAGACACTCTCGCAGACACCCGTGTCGCAGCATGCTTTGGCCGGCAGATTCCGCGCCCGGACTGCCAGGCGGTTTTTGCCTGCGACTATGACCGCTGTTTCGGCATGGAGCGTGAATCCGCAAAATGGGAGCATTTTTTCAGCATGGTAAGCAGCGGCCTTCGCAAAGATGTCTGGCATTTGCGTGGCTTCCGCGAGGACCTCCAGTATGCGGAGGATGACGAATACACGCGCTGGTGCCTTGCACAGGGCTACAAGGTATCCTACGTTCAGGAGTCTGTGGTCATGCACAGCCACAACTACACCCCCCAGCAAAGCTGGAAGCGTTCCTTCGGTGACGCCCGTGCAATCGGCAAGGCATGGAGTCAGAAACCGGATGTTTTCAGCTGGCCCCGGACCGTTCTGCTCGGCTGGCTCAGCGACGTTCGGCACGATATGGGCTGGTGCCTGAAGCACGGTCGTTTTCACGAAATGGCCCACGCCATGCGCATTCGCTGGGAGCAGCGCCGCGGCAGGCTGGCAGGATTTCGTCAGGGCTGGCGCGAGCAGCAGGAGGCCGCCCCATGAAAATACTTGTCCTCACAAATCTTTATCCCCCCCACTATGTTGGCGGCTATGAGCTCCGCTGTGCCGCGATCACCGAAGCCCTGAGGCTGCGTGGCCACGATGTGCAGGTGATCACGTCCAATCATGGCGTGCAAGGCAGTCCGCCTATAGCAGAGCCGCACGTTGACCGGAGCCTGCGTATTCATGGCTACTACGGCCATCCTTGGCTCGGCCTTCGTGCCCTCAAGTATCTGGAACTTCACAACAATCAGACCCTGCTTGCCGCGCTCACAGTTCTCCGGCCAGATGTCGTTCATGTCTGGTGCATGGGCGGTTTGTCAAAGTCACTCTGCCTCACGCTGCAGAGAAGCGGCGTTCCCACAGTCTACGACGTCAGTGATCACTGGATTTTGCGCAGCTTGACCGCAGACGTCTGGCTTGATTGGTGGAACCGTGGCCACGGATCATTTGCATCGCGCATACACCGTGCCCTTTGGACTCTTTGCGGAGTCCGGCGGCGCTGCGATGCCATCGCTCCCACCAGCCCCGTCTCAGAAATTCGTTTTCAGCGGCTTTACTTCACCAGCGCCCGTCTCAGGGAGCTTACCGCCCAGCAAGGTTACGATGTCATGCACGGAGGCGTCATTCATTGCCCGGTGGACACCAGCCTCTTCCAGGGCACACCTGTAAGGCGTTCGCCAAAAAAATGGCTCTGGGTTGGCCGGCTGGCTGAAGACAAAGGCATTTTGACGGCGCTGCGCGCATTGTTGCTCATCAAGACAGCCTTTGCAGGAACCCTGCATGTCTACGGCAGAGGTGAGGAGGCCTACGTCACAATGCTGAAAAATTTCGCCTCAGAGCATGACCTGCCAGTGGCCTGGCACAGCGCCACGCCAGCAGAAATGCCGGATGTGTATCGTGCTCATGACGCCCTGCTGTTCACCTCGGAGTGGGAGGAGCCTTTTGCACTGACGCCGCTTGAAGCCATGGCCTGTGGTCTGCCGGTTATCGGCACGATGACTGGTGGAAGCCGTGAACTTTTCCGCCATGGACAAAATGCTGTCACCTACGATGCCGGAGCCGCCACCCAGCTCGCAGAGCGCATCCTTTTGCTGCAGAGCGAAGACCACCTGCGGACCACCATTGCAGAAGCCGGTCATCGGGAAGTCCATGAGCGCTTCGCCATGGCTCCGATTGTGGACCAGGTTGAAAATTACCTCCGTGAATCCATTCCTGCATGAGTGCTCGTTTCACCATCGACGGCAGCGAAAGTCTTGAGCGGCATCTTGCGGCCACCTGCGCTCATGTGCGGTCGGGGGTCGAGCGCATCATCGCCTTGGGCAGGCTCCAGGGCCTGGCTCTTGCAGGAGGCTATGGACGCGGAGAGGGCGGCGTGCTGCGTGAAAACGGAAGTGACATGCCTTACAACGACATGGAGTTCTTCGTTTTTGTACGCGGCAGCACTCTGATCAACGACCGTCTTTACAAGCACGCCCTGCACCAGCTTGGAGAAGCCCTTTCTCATGCGGCTGGTTTGGATGTGGAGTTCAAAATTCTTTCGCTAGCCCGTCTGCGCCGCAGCCCCGTGAGCATGTTTTACTATGATCTGGTCATGGGGCACAGGTGGATCATAGGCGGAGACGAGCTCTTCACCGGCTGCGAGCACCACCGCGACTCCACCCGCATTCCGCTGCATGAGGCCACCCGGCTCCTCTTCAACCGTTGCTCAGGCCTGCTCTTTGCCAATGAACGGCTTGCCCATGAAAAACTCACGGCTGCAGATGCCGACTTCATCGGTCGCAATCTGGCCAAGGCCCAGCTCGCTCTGGGCGACGTGGTTTTGACAATGTCAGGACGTTACCATTGGAGCTGCCTGGAGCGGCATCGCCGACTTCAGGAGCATCCCGACACAGACCCTGAACTCCTCTCACATCACGCCGCAGGAGTCGCCTTCAAGCTGCACCCGCACCGCTCTACAAAAACACGGGACGAGTTGATCACGGAGCTCTCGGCCCTCTCTCAATTGGCCCGAAATATTTTTCTCCAGCTCGAAAGCCGCCGCCTCGCCATCAAATTGTCGGCACCAGTCGATTACATAGAGTCCAAAACCAACAAATGCCCTGAAGTGCCTTTGTGGAAAAACATCTTCATCCACCTCCGCACACGAGGAATGCCATCAGGCATTACCCGATATCCTCGCGAGCATTTGCTTCATGAGCTGGTGTCGATGCTCTGGGCCGGACGCCAGGCAACCGCGTCTTCCATCCGGCAATACGCCGCGCTCTGGAATCGGTTCAACTAAGCATCCTCCCCCCACTTGAGGGCGATGCATTTAGCCGTGGATGCCGCTTTGGTACAGAAATCACATCCCGCTCTTATGCACATCCTGGTTGTTTACCCTTACATCCCCTACCCGATCGACCGCGGCACATATCAGCGGGTGTTTCATCTGCTGCGAGAGCTGGCCAGAGAACACACGATTGATTTGATCGCTCTTTCCGAAAATGGCGAGCGCGCTGAGCACCGCGGCATTTTCGAAGCCTTCTGCCGCAAGGTGGTCTTTGTTCCCTTCGAGCATCCGCCCTGGCCCCGGCTGTTCCCTAACAGACTGCTCAATCCTCTGCCAACCACAGTGCGCCACTGGTGGCTGCCGCAGCTTGCCGACACCATAACAGAGATGCTCGACCAAAGTTCGTATGACATGGTGCACGTGTGCGACATCGTCATGGCGCAGTACTTTCTGGATGACCATTTGCAAATCCCGCTCAGCGTAGACCGCAGCAGGGTGGATTTGCAGTTCCAGGAAGAGCAGTACGCCCGCATGCCCAAAGGGCTCAAATCTTCCCTCCTGCACCATGAGCAAATCTGGAAACTGCGCAGGTTCGAACACAAGGTCGCCCGCCGCAGCTCTGTGCAGGTAGTCTGTGGTCCCGACGACGAACAGTTCATCCACTCTGAAGTCAGCCCAAACGTTCCTGTGCAAGTGGTCACCAATGGGGTGGATCTCGACTATTTCAGCCCTTCCTCCTCCGAGGTCTCACGCGACCCGTCTCCCACCGTTCTTTATTGCGGTGCCATGGACTACATGCCGAATATTGACGCTCTTCGTTGGTATTTTGGTGAGATTCACTCCTATCTGAAAAAGGCGGTGCCTGACCTGAAAGTGCTGATTGTTGGCAAATCACCGGTCGCTGAAGTGACTGCATACGGCGATTTGCCGGACGTCACAGTCACAGGCGGAGTTCCCGACGTACGGCCGTGGTATCGCCGTGCATGGGCGCAGATCGTCCCGCTTCGCATCGGCGGCGGGACCAGGCTTAAAATCCCGGAAAGCATGGCAATGGGCACTCCGGTGATAAGCACCACCATCGGCGCACAGGGGCTGCACTTGCTTCACGGCACGGACATCCTGCTTGCCGACACCCCAGAGATGTTTGCCCACTACACAGAGCGCATGCTCCATGATGAAGTACTGCGCAAAAAAATTGAAGATCGGGGCATGCAGACCTGCCGCAGCCGGTTTGGCTGGCCAGGCCTCGGGCAGCAGCTCAGCAGTTACTACTCACAGCATTTCCAGCCTGCGGAGGACTCCCATGAGCACAACTGAAGCAGCCCCCCATCCACGGAGCGGAGCTGCCTTGTCCATCTTGGGTGTCCGCTTTGATAATGTGACGACCAGCCAGACCCTGGAGACCATCTCAGGGATGATTGCATCTGGCAAACCTCACTACATCGCCACGGCAAATGTCGACTTCACCGCTCTCGCCATGTATGACGAGGAGTTGCGGCGCATTTTGCTCGATGCACATCTGGTCGTCTGCGATGGCATGCCGCTTGTGTGGGCCTCCCGCTGGCTCGGCAATGCCCTGCCAGAGCGTGTCGCCGGCTCAGATCTGGTGCCCAAGCTCCTTGAAGTTGCCGAAATTAAAAACTGGGGCGTTTATTTTCTCGGCGGGCAGAAAGACGTCGCCGCAAAGGCAGTGCAGGCAGTCCGGCTGCGTCATCCAAAGCTCAGGATCGCCGGCGTCATGTCTCCGCCATTCAAGCCACTGCATGAAATGGATCACGCCGCCATCTGCGCAGACATTCATGCCACACGCCCAGACCTCCTGTTCGTTTCCTTCGGCTGTCCAAAGCAGGAAAAGTGGATAGCGATGAACTACCAGCGCGCCGGTGTGCCCGTGAGCATAGGCGTAGGCGCCACGATTGATTTTCTCGCCGGCCACATCCAGCGCGCCCCCATCTGGATGCAAAAGATCGGCCTGGAATGGCTGTACCGGCTCCTGCAGGAGCCAAGACGGCTGTTCAAACGCTACGCCACCGACTTTGTCGTTTTCGGACTGACCATCGCAAAACAGTGGTGGCTGACCAGAGGCGGCAGGCGTGCTGAGAACACACACGCACCAGCACCGGTCAAAGTTGCAGACGCCCACATTTCCAGCGTTGCAGAGCTTTCCTGCCCGCAACGGCTGGATGCCGCCGAAGTGCGCCTCATAGAGCAAAGCTGGATGAACAGCCTCGAAGGTCCGGAGGAGGGCGTCATCATCGACTGTAGCGGCTCTCTGTTCATCGACAGCACCGGCCTTGGCCTCCTGATGCGAATGCAAAAACGCTGCCGTCAGTCCGGGAAGCAGTTGGTGCTTTCGTGTGTTTCCCCCGCAGTTCTCAAACTGCTGCAGATGACACGACTGAGCTCCATCTTCACCCAGGCTTCCAGCCACGAAGAGGCGCTCGCTAAAATTTTGAATGTCAGCATGCCCGCTTCTCCGCCTGGCACCAAGACCGAGCCCCTTCAGCTTGACTGGAGCGGCGCCGTCACCACCAGCAGTGTGGATGGCCTTTGGCGTGGCGCTCTCGGGCTCATCCAGAACGCCGCAGATGGCCGCAGCCCTGTCGTCATTGACCTCAAAGGCGTGCAGTTGATGGACAGCGACGGCCCAGGACTGATGGCCCGCCTGAAAGATCATGCCAGCAGCCAGCACATCCACCTGCGCTTCACCAATGCCAGCCCTGTCGTGCACGAATCCCTTCGTCATGAACACATGGAACACCTTCTTGCATCATGAAAGTAGCCATTTCCACCAGCGTAATCCAGCGCGGAAAAACTGGCGTGGCTCAATATGTGCTGGCACTCACAAAGGCGCTGATGCCCTACGCGGACATCGTCAAATTTCACATTCTGGCGCTGGCGCAGGATCTGCCTCTTTTTGAGTTTGCACGTGGTCGCATGGAAATTGTTCCCGTCGATGAACGCTGGCGTCCGGCCGTGCGAAACATCTGGTGGCATCAGCAGATGCTGCCACGCTGGCTGGCCAGGCAGCAGATCGATGTGCTTCACGTGCCCAGCTATCGTCGCATGGTTCACAGCGCACACTGCCACCTTGTTTCGACGATACACGACCTTGCGCCGTTTCATGTGAAAAAGAAATATGACCTCGCCCGCATGATCTATGGCCGTGTCATTGTAAAGCATCTTGCACGCAGGCAGGATGGCATCATCGCGGTGAGCACCAGCACGGCCCGGGATGTCGAGCATTACTTCGGCGTGCCGATGGAAAAACAAAACGTGATTCTGAATGGCATCGACCATGCGCGCTTCCATCCCGGAGACCCCAACGCTGCGCAGGCAATGGTGGAACAGCGCTGGCAGCTTCAGGATCCCTTCTTTCTTTATGTCTCGCGGCTCGAGCATCCGGCCAAAAATCACACCAGGTTGATCGAGGCTTTCGACCACTTCAAAAACACAAGCGGCTCCCCCTGGCAGCTGGTTCTGGCAGGGAGTGACTGGCATGGGGCGGAACACATTCACACAGCAGCACGCGAGTCCCGCCACTCCAGGGACATCCGCTTTCTCGGCTTTGTTGAGGACGCGGCGCTGCCCAGTTTGTACCAGGCAGCCTCCGCCATGGTTTATCCTTCTTTGTTTGAGGGCTTCGGCCTTCCCCCCGTCGAGGCCATGGCCTGTGGCTGCCCGGTCATCAGTTCGAAATCCGGTTCGCTGGCTGAAGTCGTTGGCAAAGCCGCCCGCATCATCGACCCCGAGGATGTCGGCGACATTGCTCGGGCATTGCAGGAAATCGCACAGAATGATGAAAAACGCGCCGCCCTGATCGCCGCCGGCTTTGAGAATGCCAGACGCTTCAGCTGGGATGACAACGCCAGGCGCGTCATGGATGTTTACGAAAAACCCTTCACAGGTTCCCGCAGTTGGGGGGGTTGAGAGCAGCCGCATCGGCGCGGAAGTTTCCGGACGAAACATGTCCGACTTCCTTCATCACTGGCAGCTGAACACGAAACCCTTTGAGGCCACGTGGGACACTCGTTTCTACTACCACAGCCCCCAGCACCAGGAGGCGCTAGACCGCCTGATCTATCTCGCCAGCGAAAGAACCATGAACCTGGGCATGCTGACGGGAGACATCGGCTGTGGCAAGACGATCACCACTGCCGTTCTCGCCCAGAGACTCGACCCCTGCGAATTTGTCGTTGCACGCTGTGAAAATTCCGGCTTCGGTTTTGACGAACTTCTGCGCTCCATGATTGCGCAGCTCGACCCCGACGCCGGATCGGTTCCTGAGGGAAAGTTCAATCGCTGCGAGCACCTGAAGAGACTTTGCGAAAATGCCGCCGACCGCGGCAGGCACGTGATTGTGCTGCTCGATGAGGCTCAGGACATGCCAGAGGACACCTTGCGGCAGATCGGCTGGCTCACCAATTTCAACGGCGATGGACGCCCGCTGCTGACATTGCTGCTCATCGGCCAGCCACCGCTGCGTCGCTTGATCAACAGCAATCAGGCCATCCAGCAGCGCATCGGGCTCAGGTTTCACCTCACCCCCCTGGCAGAATCCGCCACTGCGAGCTATGTGGAGCATCGCCTGA
This sequence comes from Prosthecobacter fluviatilis, assembly GCF_055388355.1. Lineage (NCBI taxonomy): Bacteria > Pseudomonadati > Verrucomicrobiota > Verrucomicrobiia > Verrucomicrobiales > Verrucomicrobiaceae > Prosthecobacter > Prosthecobacter fluviatilis. Next base: position 5,331,910 of record NZ_AP043782.1, on the reverse strand, counting down.
AGGCAGCCGGTCACTCCGACGGCGGTTTGTTCGACACGGAGTCACTGCTCCATCTCCATCATTTTTCCCGTGGCATCCCACGCGAGGTCAATCGCACGGCAAAGCTCTGCATGGAGCACGCATGGGCGGCAGGCAGCGACCGCATCACCCCTCAGATTCTGCATGATGTGGCCTGCGATCTGTACCGCCAGGATCAGCTGCTCGGCATGTCCACCGCTATCTCGTGCGCTTCATGAATGCAGGGCAGCCAGCATCATTCAGCCTGACGGCGATCAATCGCAAACGAGGCCTCAGTCCCGCCTCCGCTCACAGGCCGCATGAGCCGGCTCTGATGGTGGAATCCCCTCCACCTTCACAGGCAGCACACCTTTCGGCTGTTTCTCCTGAATCCGAATCATCCGCCATCAAGATGCCATTCGATCCGCTGCGGCTGGTCGATGCCCTCATACGCCGCTGGTGGCTCATGCTTTTGGCGGGTTTGATCTTTTCAGCGGCCATGCTCGCTGTCGGCTGGCTCCGTTTTGAGACCCTCTACACTGCAAGGTCCCAGATCATCAAGCAGCAGCAGGCTTCCGCATTCAGGCAGTCGGACTCAGGAGAATCCTTCAAGCCCAGTGACCTCACCATACCGACACTCATGTCGCTGATGTACTCTGGCTCCACCATTGCCACCGCCAGCGCACTCGCGGAGCATCGTTATGAAGAGTTCGCGCTTCGCTCAGGGCTGCTCATCTCCGCAGAACGAAACACAGACATCGTGAACATCAGCATGACCTCAAACATCAGCGCCAGCGCCGCGCTGGAAATGCTGAGGTCCTACACCGAGACGGTGCTTCAGCTGTCGCGAGACCTCCAGCGCAGCGATGCAGCCACCATGAAGGTCTTTCTGCAAAAGCAGATCGATCGCACAGATGCAGACCTGCTGAAAGTGAATGAAGAACTTCTGGCCTACGGCCGTCAGTCCCATTTGCTCGATGCAGACAAACAGATGGACGCATGGCTGGCAGAACTGGGCAATTTCACGCTCAAGTATGAGACCCTCAAACTCGACCACGACACGCTTGATGTTCGAATCCAAGGCATCGAGCGCGAGCTCGGCAAAGTGGACACCAACGCGGCACGTCTGGACACGGCGCGAAAAGAGCTGGCAGACTTGCGCGTGCGCTACACCGACGAGCATCCCGCCGTGATCGAATCCATCGAAAAGCTGAACTCTTTGGAGTTGCAGATGAAGACTTCCGGGCTGCGCACAGACGCCCCTCCCAAACCCGGAGAAAGCAATGTGGCGGAAAGTCTGTACCTCGACCTCGTTCGACTGCGGGCTGAAAAACAGGTGATGGGAGAGCAGCTCACCAAGCTGGTGGCAGTGCGTGAGGAGATCAATCAGCGCCTGGCGCAACTCCCCCGTCAGGCCATGGAATACGCCCACATCAAATCCCGGAAGCAGACCCTGGAGACATCGCGCTCCCTGCTGGCAGGCCGTCAGCGCGAAGCAGCGCTCTACGAAGAAAACTCCCAGGGCTATTTCCGTCTGTTCTCCATGTCTCGCGCTCAGGATGTAAGCGCCGTAAAGCCCACGCAAAAACTCGCCATGGCAGGGGCGGCGGGCTTTGGCGGTGGTGCAGCTCTGGTTGCACTCATCAGCATCATCCTGACGCTGAAGGACGGCACCCTCCGCAGCAGCGGCGATCTAAGGCGCGCCACAGGCCTTCCTGTGCTGGGCGCATTGCCCCTGCTGAATGCAGCATCCGCTGATGAAGCGGAGGCATGGGCCTTCCGCACTTGGACAAGGCTGCAGCCAATGCTGCACACACCCGTTGGTGGCGGCGCCATCATTTGTGGTGTGATGCATGCCGCCGGAGACGACGCCGCCTCGCGCCTGATCAAGCTGCTCGCAGAGGCTGTCATACGCCGTGGTCAGACCTGCATCATGATCACTCATGAACTGACTGACGATGCACTGACACTCACAGGCGCCATGGCCCAACCCGAACGTCCGGCTCGCATCGCTTGCGAAATCAATGACCGCCCTTACCGGATCGGTGTGGATGCAGACTGGCAGTGGACTCCAGCGCAGAGACTGCAATGGCAGGCTGCTATCGCACACTGGCGCACACTTCCAGGAGCAGTCATCTTCATCGAACTCCCAGCCGTAGAAGAGCCGGAGGCATTGCTCATAGCCGAGCAGCTCCCCAATCTTGTCTGGGCTTCCTCAAGCGGCTCATGCCTGGTGGAGAAAGTGCAGGATTCGCTGCTCATGTATCGCGATGCTGGCTGCAGGCTGGTCGCCGCCTTGCTGGACCGTGCTCCCGTCCTTCGGCCTGTGTCTCTGGCACGTTTCGCAGCGCTTGCCATGTTGCTTGCCAGCACAAGCCCGGCCCTTGCGCAAACAGCACTGCCGCTCGGCCCTGGAGACGCGGTGAACATCAGCATGCCCGGCTTTGCAGGCCTTGAGCGGAAAGATGTGATCGTCGGCCCGGATGGCAGGCTGAATTACCTGCAGGCGCATGACATCCAGGCCGCGGGGTTGAGCCTGGATCAATTGCGTGAGACCCTGTCGGCAACACTGAGGCGCTACTACCGTAATGCACGCGTTGTCGTCACCCCTTCCACCTTTCAGAGCCGCAAAGTCTATGTGCTGGGCAAGGTGGTGAAAAAAGGAGCCATCAACCTGGACAGACCCCTCACCATTCTCGAGGTTGTCGCTGAGGCCGGCGGCTTGGAAACCGGCCTGTTTCAGCAAAACACAGTTGAGCTGGCAGACCTCGGCCGCAGCTTTGTCATGCGTGGGCAGGCCCGGCTCCCTGTCAATTTGGAGGCACTTTTTCTGCGCGGTGACATGACTCAAAATGCGGCAGTCGAGCCTGGTGACTACCTCTACTTCCCCTCCGCAAACTCCAACGAGATCTATGTGCTCGGAGACGTCAGGATGCAGGGCACTCAGGGCCTGCTTGCCCACACCTCCGTCCACAGTGCCATCGCCCAGGCAGGCGGTTTCACTCCAAAGGCCTACACGCGTCGGGTGCTCGTGGTGCGCGGCTCATTCGACAAGCCGGAACGCTTTGTCGTTGATATGGAAGACGTCATCACCGCACGTGCCAAAGGATTCAGGCTTGAGCCCAAGGACATTGTGTTTGTCGCAGACAAGCCCTGGGCACGTGCCGAAGAGCTGCTGCACATGGCAGTCAATGCCTTCCTCCAGGGTGCTGTGTCCGGCTGGACCCGCGCCAACATCGGTCCCTACATTCAGCAGCCCATCTTGCCCCAGCTTCGCTAATAAAGATTCATGCAGTTGCCTCGTCTGATCTTTTTCAGCTTATTTGTTCTATGATCGCCACTTTGGAGCCAGAAACGCCACGTTCTGAAGCAAGAGCACTCCAAGTGGCTGTCATCGAAGATGATCCGACCTTGAGGCTTTTTTTGAAAAAGCTCATCAGCAGGCCTGACCACCGTCTGACGTTTGCCGGTGCATGGGAAAGCGCAGAAGCCGCTGCCAAACCTCTGCTGGAAATACGTCCGGACGTGGTGGTCGTTGATCTCGAGCTCCCTCATGTCAGCGGCATGGACCTGATACACCATCTCGCACCACGCATGCCTGCCACCGCCTTTGTGGTGCTCACCATTCATGACGATCCGCAAAAGGTGTTTGCTGCGCTGCGTGCAGGCGCAAGCGGCTATCTGCTGAAAACTTCAAAGCCGTCCGAGATCATTGCCGGCATCCGCCAGGCCTGTGCCGGCGGTGCGCCGCTCAGCCAGGAAATCGCGCGCCTGCTCATCCAGTCATTTCAGGCCCCTTCCAAGACAGCCCCCAAGCGCATGCCTGGTCTCACGCCACGGGAAAGCCAGATCCTCGATCTGCTGGCGCAGGGCATGGTTCCCAAGGAAGTGTCTGACAAGCTCGGCATCAGCTATGCCACAGTGCGCGACTACCTGAAAGCCGTCTATGCAAAGCTGCATGTCCGTTCAAGGACCGAAGCCGTGATCAAATACCTCGATCAGACCAAATAGCCCCACATCTGCGGGGATTGTAGCCTGGCCGCGCAGCAGAGAAGTTTGCGCATGAGAGCCACCGCCATGACCGCCTGCTGCCTCACGCTGCTCAATGCCTGTGCGTTGATGAAGGAGCAGAAAAAATTCGATGCCCGCGCACCTGGTCCTGCCTCAGACGCCACCTTCACCAAAGGCAAACTGCAGGAACCGATCCGCCCCGAATGGCTGAAACCCTCAGCCAAGCCCCGCGCGCTCGGCCCGGGAGACAAGCTCGAAATCGAAATCATAGGCGAAACCGGTACACGGACGGACACTTTTGTCACACCTGACAGCAAGCTCTATTTCGATCTGCTTCCAGGCATTGATGTGAAGGGAAAGCCTGCCTCGCAGCTCCGTGAGGAAATGGAAAAAATGCTCACCCGCTACTACAAGCAGCCGCAGGTATCGCTGACGTTGAGAGAGGTGGTCAGCCAGCGAGTTTGGGTGCTGGGACGCGTCAATGCCCCGGGCATCTACCCCCTGAACCGTCCCATGCGGGTGCTGGATGCCGTCACCCAGGCCGGCGGGCTTTACGCCGCAAGTTTCACCGGCACCACGGAAGAACTGGCCGACCTCAGTCACAGCTTTCTCATACGCAGCGGCAAAATGCTGCCGGTGAATTTTCAAAAGCTCATCCGCGAAGGCGACCTGACTCAGAACATCTATCTCGAGCCCGATGACTTCATCTATCTCCCGTCGTCAATGACCAACGAAGTTTACGTCCTCGGTGCGGTCACAGAGCCCAGGCCCGTGGGCTTCATGAATGAGATGAATTTGATCACCGCTCTGGGCCGCGGTCTCGGCATCCGCCCGGAGGCAGACCTCGCGCATGTCACCATTGTGCGCGGCTCGCTGACAGAGCCCCAGATAGCCACGGTCAACGCCAGGGACATCATTCAGGGCAAGGCCACCAACGTGCGCCTTGAGCCCGGAGACATCGTGTATGTCCCGGGCAGAGGCAGCATGTCCCCCCAGGGGTTCTTGCATGACGCGGTCAATACCTTCACACGCCTGGTTGCGGCCAATGAAGGCAGCGCAGCGGGTGCTCTTCACAGCTCCCCCATTGGTTTGAACCTCAACATAGGCCCTACAAGCCCCACACAATGACGCCCGTTTCCCGGCGCCTGCGCCCCCTCATCATTGCAGAGGCAGCCAATCCGACCCTTACGAGCGCGGCGTTGGTTGGCTGGTCCTGTGCGAAGGCCATCTCAGCTCAGACCGACGCCCACATCGTCACAGAGTGGCGCAATCGCTCCGACTTCCTCCAGGCCGGCATGGTTGAGGGAGTCCACTTCACCGCCATCAACAACCGGCGCCTCCAGCACCTCTCCTGGAGCCTGGCCACAAAGTTCAGCCGCAAAGGCAGCTTCAGCTGGAGTCTCTACGCCGTCCTTTCCAATCTCGTTTACCCGTTCTTTGAGCGCAAATTGTGGCAGACATTCGGGCCCAGGCTGAGCGCCGGAGAATTCGACCTCGTTCATCGTCTGCTGCCTCTTTCACCCACCACACCAAGCTGGATCGCCCCCCGGCTGAAACAAATCGGCGTCCCCTTTGTGCTCGGCCCGCTCAACGGAGGTGTGCCTTGGCCCCAGGGATTTGAAGATCTGCGTCAGCAGGAACGCGACGGCGCAGGACGGCTGCGCTCATTTTACCGCTTTTCACCTGGACTGAAACAAACCCGTGAATGCGCGCATGCCATCCTCACAGCCTCACGCACGACTCTCCATGAAATGCCCGCCCATCTGCGCAGCCGCTGCATCTTCATGCCGGAAAATGCAGTCGATTTGGAAAAGTTTCCCCCATCCCCCAAAGCAACAGCCTCAACAGGCGCCAATGCTCCCCTGCGTATCTCCTTCGTAGGCCGTCTCGTAGCTCTGAAGGGCGTGGACATGCTCATTTCCGCTGCCGCGCCTCTGGTTCGGAGCGGTGCATTGCACCTGGACATCATAGGAGACGGCCCTGAACGCGAACGGCTGCAGTCCATGGTGCAGGCAGAAAACATCTCGTCAGGTGTGTCCATGGACGGCTGGATCCCGCATGCCCAGCTCGGAGCACGCCTGCGCGAAAGCGATCTCTTCGTGTTCCCCAGCATCCGCGAATTTGGCGGTGGCGTGGTGCTGGAAGCCATGGCTCTGGGCATCCCCGCCGTCGTGCTGGACCATGGAGGCCCCCCTGAGCTGGTCCCCCCAGGCACCGGCTTCGTGCTGCCCATGACCACGCGTGACGACATTGTCGCCCGCATGCGCCAGTTGCTCACAGAGCTGCATGGAGATCCCACCCAGTTGCAGTTAGCAGGCGAGCTGGCGCAGGCACACGTACGCAAATATTTCTCCTGGGAAGCCAAAGCAGCTCAGATCCATGAAGTTTACCGCTGGGTTCTGGGACACCGTGCAGCCAAGCCCGACTGGGGCACCCCCATGGGTTTCGCACCTCCAGAAGCAGATGCCGAAACTCCAGTTAAGTCCGTCCTTCACCCCGCACTCGTTCCCGGTCATGGCATCTAGTGAGTCCAGCCAAGCTGCATTTCACATCGCCTCGCTCGATGGCATGCGCGCAATCGCCATCATGATTGTGTTTCTCAGCCATGCAGGCCTTTCCCATGTGGTGCCTGGCTTGTTCGGGGTCACCGTTTTCTTTTTCCTCAGCGGTTACCTCATCACCACCCTGCTGCGCATGGAGTGCGAACGACACGGCAGCATCAGTCTCGGCCAGTTTTTTCTACGACGCACCCTGCGCATTCTGCCACCGTTCTATCTGGTCCTGGCTGCTGTCGCCATGCTCACAGCATTCCACATTCTCCCGGGAGGATTTCATGGTCAGGCATTCATGGCTCAGGCACTTTTTGGCGCCAACTACTGGGAGATCTCCGGCGGCGTACAGCCGCCTGGCACAGAAATTTTCTGGTCGCTCGCCGTCGAAGAGCACTTTTATCTTCTCTTTCCGTTCTTCTACCTCGCCTTGCGGCGGTGGCTGCCGGAGCACCGGAAGCAGTTTGCCTTGCTCATGACACTCTGTGCCTCAGTGCTCGCATGGCGCATGCTCCTGGTTCATCACTTCTCCGTTGTTGATCTGCACTCCGGCACCGCACATCATCCGCGCACCTGCCACGCTACGGACACACGTCTTGACGGCCTTCTTTACGGCTGTGCACTGGCTGTCTGGGGAAATCCGGCCTTGGATCCCACTCGCATTCGCCGCAGTCACTGGCTGTGGCTGGCACTGCCTTTGTGTTTCGCGCTGCTGGTGGCCACGTTCGTCATTCGCAGCGTTCCTTTTCGCGAGACCTGGCGTTACACCCTTCAGGGACTCGCACTCATGCCCATCTTCATCACGGTCATCCGTTACCCCGATGCCCTGCCGCTACGTTTCCTAAACTGGCGCTGGGTCAGCCGGCTGGGCGTGCTTTCATATGCCTTTTATCTGACACATGCCCTGCTGCTTTCGCTGGTGCAGCACTGGCTGCCGGCCCCTGCAGGCTTGAGCCAGGTCAATCTGATACTGGTACGGGGAGTCACAGCCCTGCTGCTTTCACTGGCAGTTTCAGCTGCAGTTCATCGGTGGGTTGAACAGCCATTTCTGCGCCTGAGACGCCGTCTCGGCAGCAGCCCACGAACTTCGAGCCATAAGCAATCGGCGGAGTTGGCGTTAAATCACATTTAGTAAATCCTAAATCTTAATTTATTCTCACTTCAAAGGCCTGCTTTGAAACGGCCTCGGCTTGCGGTTTGCGAATTTCGTTCGGAGCTTACTCATGTAACACGCTTCCAGTGTTTCTTTTGAGCTTCTAACTTCATGAACACCCAGCCCTCCATTCGCGTCGCCTGTGTCGAGGATGATCCGCAGTTTCAGGCCCTGCTGAGAAAGATTTTGATCCCCGAGCGAGGCTTTGAACTACTGGCTGTTTTCGACAACGCCGAGCAGGCCGTGGCATCCATCCTGGACTCCAGGCCTGATGTGGTGCTGCTCGACATGAAACTGCCGGGTAAGACAGGCATTGAATGCCTGGGCATGCTCGAATCCCACATGCCCGCAACCGCTTTCGTCATGCTGACCGGAGACGACACTCCCCAGCAGGTCTTTGCAGCGTTGAAAGCAGGGGCCTGCGGCTACGTGCTCAAGTCTGTGCCTACGGAGCATCTGCTTGAAGCCGTTCGCGCTGCCGCTCTCGGCGGAGGGCCGCTCAGCCCTGCCATTTCACGCATGGTGATCTCCACATTTCAGACCAGGGCTGCCGCAGCCCAGCCGCGCATCCCCGGCATCACCCAGCGTGAAAATGAACTTCTGGGCCTGTTTGTGAAAGGTCTCAGCGCCAAGGAGGCCGCCTACGAAATGGGCATCAGCTACGAAACGGTGCGGGATTATTTGAAGACGATCTATCAGAAGCTCAAGGTGCGCTCACGCACCGAGGCGGTGCTCAAATACGTGCGCAATCAGCAGGGGCCGGCGCTCGCGTTTTGACCATCAGGCACGCTGCAGTCTGTCGCGCCGGTCTTCAGCCCGGCGGCTCATCTCCATCCCGGACACCATTCCCGCAAGCATGAGCCAGTGGGAAAGGTTCTTCGTCTGCGTGAGAATCCGCTCGACCGTCCCATGCAGGTAGCAGATGGAAAGCGCCACGAGTATGCCGAATGCAACATAGCCCGTCAGGCTTCTGCCATAGTGGAGCCATGCACGGGCCGCACACCACAACGTCGTTATCTCAAACAGCAGAAACAGCCCCCACCCCGTCCAGCCATTCTCCGCCAGCAGCAGCCAGTAAAGGCTCTCTGTCAGCGGGTTGGCCCAGTAAAATTCATCCAGGATGGCAAAGCCGCGGCTTTCATCCCACTCCTCCAGCACCGCACTGTATTTCGCCCCCAGCGGACGGCTGTTGGCGATGCCGTAGTTGTTCCATCCGATGCCCAGCAGAGGGTAGTCATGCAGCATGGCCTTGCACTGGCGGTTGAGCACCGGGCGCAGATCCTCCGCGTTCTTTTCCTTGCTCTCCTTCACCTCTTTCAACCTTGAGTTCAAAGAGTCCATCGCAAACATCATCACCATCACAGCTCCGGCCAGTCCCATCACCGAAAGCAAAGCCGTGCGTACTCCGGGCCCGCGCAGCCATCCCATCCCCAGCACAATGGCGGCACCCACGGCATAGGCGGCGAGCGCCGCTCTGGAAACTGACAGCAGCACACACAGCCCCGCAGCCCCAAATGCCGCAAGGCACAGCCAGAGCAGCCGCCCCTTGACCTCCTTGTTCAGTGCGGCTGCAAACACCACACACGCCGTCATGTAGGCCCACATGGACATCGGGTTCTGGTGCTCAAACCAGCCTTTGATTTGAAAGTAGCCTTCAAGATAGCGCATCTTCATGCAGATCCACGCCTGCACCACCAGGCTGAGCGCCAGCCCTGTGAGCGCGGCTCTCAGATCTTTGTCATCACGCAGGTACATCGCCGCAGCCACAAAGATCAGCGTGCCTTTGCCAAACCGTGAAAACGCCATCCAGGCCAGCGAGGCGTCCCAGGCATTGAAGACAGACAAAAGGCCTGCCATGGCCCACATCGCATACACCCAGGTTCCCGGAGGCAGGCCCTTGCGCCGTGGCATGGCCGGGTCCCGTGGACTTTTTGCCACGGCAATGATCAGCGCTATCGCAAACACCTCGATCAAGGAAACCTCAAAGCCCTTGGTGTGGCCTCGGTATTTTTCGATGCTGCCTATCATCAGCGTAAACCTTCCCGGCGGCAGCGACGGCATGAAAACCATCAGCCCAAACAGCGCCCGCTGCCACGCACGCCGCGGCGCCAGCAAGCCCCCCAGCAAGGGGGCAAAACCGCCGTAGAGCAGCAGGGCCGTGAGTAGTTTGAAAAAGTCCTTCACCCTGGAAATCAAACCCTGTCCTGCTCTCATCTCACCGCCCCCGATTGCGGGGGGGGCAAATCTTTCCACACGCACGTAGTCTTGCCCACAGACCATCCGCTTCATGCGTCCCACCCTAGGCATCCTGATCCGTTTCAAAAACTCCGCCGCCACGCTGCCTCGTGTCCTTCACCGGCTGCACGCGCAGACCCTCCGCCCCCACACCATTCTCGGCGTGGACACAGGCAGCACCGACGGATCAGCAGCACTCATCACTCAGGCAGGCGGCAGTGTGGTCGCATGGACGCAGCCCTACCACCATGCACGCGTGCTCAATTACGGCCTCACGCATCTGCAGACCGATCTCATACTGGTTCTGAGCTCTCATACCACCCTGGATGATGACGATGCCCTGGAGCAAATGTGCGCGGCTTTTGAAAACCCGCGTGTCGCCTGTGTCAGTGCAAAGTGGGACGACGACCCATACTACAGCGATGCCATCACCTGGGATGAGTTGCTCGTCAAAGGACTCAAGTTTGGCTCCATCTACAGCAACAGCATGGGCATGATCCGCCGCAAAGCATGGGAGGCCGTCCCCTTCGATGAAACACTGCTCACAGCCGAAGATTACGCCTGGGCCATCGAGCAGCTGCGGCTGGGCCACATCTGCAAGCGCCTGCCCCTGCGTTTTGGCTACGACCGCAGCGGTCATGACCGGACATTCGAGTTTGCGCAGCTTGTGTTTCATTTCGCGCGCCGTTACAAGCTCCATGTCGCCTGGCTGGGCGCCACGCGCAGCCTCCAGCAGATGCTCAAGGCACTGGTCATGCCCCGCCCGGGCATGCCATCACCGGCATTCCACTATCAGCGGCTCAAAGCCTGGGCGCTCATGCGCTTTACCGCCGCTTCTTCTTTTTCCGGCCGGTAAGGATGGCGCGCGCGCGGTCCTCGTCGTCGAGAGCCGTCGTGTACTTGTAGGGGAAGCCTTCCAGTTTCCGACGCTCGATCTTCTGACTGATGAGCCGCTCGATTGAGGCCACGTTCATCAGTTCGTCTGCCGCAAACAAAGTGAATGCATCCCCTTCTTTTTGCGCACGGCCCGTCCGCCCGATCCGGTGCACATAATCCTCCGAATGCTCCGGCACCATGTAGTTGATGACATGGGTCACGCTGCTCACATCCAGGCCGCGTGCGGCCAGGTCGGTTGCCACGATGATTTCAAATTCGCCCGAGCGGAAACCTTGCAGCGCACGCTCACGGTCGCGCTGGCCGATGTCCGAGTGCATGACGGCCACCTTGTACTCATTGAGCTGGTTCAGCGCGGAGTAGATCTGGTCAGCCTGCACCTTGGTGCGCGTGAAGATCATGACGCTTTCGAAATGGGTCTGCTTCAGGATCGCGAGCAGGAGCTCCATGCGCTGATCGCTTGCCACGGGGTACATGTAGTGGCTCACGGTCTCCGCAGTCGAGGCGCGGATGCCAACCTCGATGCTTTCGGGATCTTTGAGCGCGAAATCCGCCAGACTCTTGATCTGGGGTGGCATGGTCGCCGAGAAAAACAGCGTCTGCCGTGCAGTCGGTGTCTTCTCCACGATTCGACGCACATCAGGCAGAAAGCCCATGTCGAGCATGCGGTCCACTTCATCCAGAATCAGCACCTCCACGTCGCGCAGGTCAGCGATGCCTTCCTGCATGAAATCGAGCAGGCGTCCCGGTGTGGCCACCACGATGTCCACCCCCTGCTGCAAACCTTTGCGCTGCTTTTCATAACCCACACCACCATGCACGAGAAGAACCCGCAGTCCGGTGTGCTTGCCGTATTTCTCAAACTGCTCAACGACCTGCGCTGCCAGCTCACGGACAGGTTCGAGGACGAGCACACGGAATTTCCCCGGAGCCCCCATGCGGGTGAGCGTCGGCAGTGCAAAGGCAGCGGTCTTGCCAGTACCTGTCTGGGATGCGCCGACCACATCTTTGCCGGTCAGGATGATGGGGATCGACTTCTCCTGGATCGTCGTGGGCTTCTCATAGCCGCTTTCGCGCACAGCCGCCAAAACAGCAGGCGAAAGACCCAGCACTTCAAACGCCTCCGGGTACGGGCCTTCTGGCACGGGCGGGGCAGGCGGCGGCGGCACCGGAGCGTGGTTTTCACGCACAGGCTTGTCTTCGCGGGGGCCACGTGCGGGGCGCTTCTCATCCCGGTCACGGCCTCGTGGTCCGCCGCGGCGTCCGTCACGTTCGCGCGGCGGGCGTCCCTCACGCTCACGTGGCGGGCGGGCGCCTGGCTCACGGGGTTTGTCCTCATGCGGACGCTTGTGGGCGTGGATGGTGGCAGGGTGATGATCTTTCGCATGTCCATGCTCTTTGGCAGGCACATGGGGCGGTTCCTTCTTCTTGCCTCCACCAATGACACGTTTCAGCCCAGCTTTGAAGCGGCTGAAAAGGGAGGGTTTCTTCGGGGTGTTTTCGGGTCTGCGTGGGGTGGTCACAAGCGTTTCTAGAGGTAGGAGGCAGGGTGTATCGACCAGTTTGGGGGACAATGCAAACCCGCAGACATCCGGCCGGGGGGGAGGATCACAGCTTCATCGCATAGTGCACTTGGCGGGCGACCTCCTCAAAACCACAGCTCGGATAAAGGTGCTGGCCGATGGCATTGGAGGCCATCGTCTCGATCTGCGCCAGTTTCATCCCCTCCGTCCGCATGTAGTCGAGCGCGTGCTGGATGAGACGGCGCCCCAGCCCCAGCCCTCGGGCGCTTTCCACCACGGCGATGTTGGGAATACGCCCCCGCTCATTCACCCGGTCCAGCCGGGTGGTAATGTAGCCCAGAATCTCACCGCCACGCTCGGCCACAAAGCAGCCCTCCGGGCACTGGGCCACGTCGTCGTCGATGTGGCTTGCCTTGCGTACCTTCCAGTCCCGCTCATTCCAGAGGCCAAATTTGTGCTCCAGCATCTGCTCCAGAGCGACACTTCCGAAGGAAGCCACCGTAATTTGTCGCAGTTGCGACAAATCTTGCTCCTCAAAAGGGCGGATGTGCAGAGGTAGTTCGTCCATGGTTGCTAGAGTTGTAAAACGGGTCAAAGAGTGCCATGCTATCCCTTGGGACAAGTATCAATCGCTCAAATGGCACGGGTCTTGCGAAATACATGCCAGCTTGCTGGCGTTGACCAAAGTATTAATTCAGAGTTGCGAACATCTTAGTTTATATCATTCTTCTAGCACATGCTGCTTTTTAGCCGGACTTTTAGAAAACCCTGTTTTGCTGACTGCTTGGTCAAGGCAGTCGCGGGTGTCCTGCTGGCTGGCTCCCTCAGCCAATGCACTACGCCACCCAAAGGAGATGTCGTGGTCAGTGTCAAAGATCAAAAACTCGGCATCTACAGTGAGGGCAAACTCACCAAGGAGTATGTCATCTCGACTTCAAAATTCGGCCTCGGCGACCAGAAAGGCAGCAATCGCACGCCCCTGGGTCAGCATGAGGTCATCGCCAAAATCGGCAAAGGCCTGCCTGCAGGGGCCGTGCTGAAAAGCCGCCGCTGGAACGGTGAAGTGCTCAAACCCAACGCTCCAGGCCGTGACCCCATCGTCTCCCGCATCCTCTGGCTCAGAGGCATGGAGACCACCAACAAAAACGCCTTCAACCGTTACATTTACATCCATGGCACCCCGGAGGAAAATCGCCTCGGCCAACCCGCCAGCTACGGCTGCGTACGCATGGGAATGAAAGATGTGGTTGATCTTTTCGACAACGTCAATGTCGGCGCCAAAGTGGTCATCACCAAAGGCCACCTTCCCCCCAGCGAAAAGGAAAAACCTGCTGAGGTCGTGACCGATGGGGACGGCTCACCCGCGCTCAATGCCCCGTCCACAACTTCTGCTCAGCCCATCGAAGTGGCACGCCTCGTCCCCACCGAAGGTGAAAAGAAGCGCGCTGAAGAAAACGAAGCCCGGTCCTCAAAACGCACCCCAGAGGCTGAGAATGAGAAGCCTGCCCCCAGAAAGTCGGCCAGGCACAAGTCCGACACCAAGGTCGCAGGCCATGCTTCCACCCGGTCCAAAGCCAAGGCTTGACCAGCGCAGGGATCAGCCCACCACCAGTTCGAAGGCAGGCATTTTTTTCAGCAACGAGGGATTCGTTTCCTGGGGCATCCGGCGCATGATCTGCAGCCGCTTGGGATCAAGGGTCAGCCGCTGCTTCTGAATCCCGCCCTCATACACCGCGCTCTCGTTCCACCTCGGCTCCTCTCGGAACGCCGCCTGCGAAGGGAAATACACCGCTGTGCGCCCCACATTTTCATCGATCAGTCCGGCGTCAGCCTTGCCTGTCAGGTGAGATACTCCGACGATGCAACCCAGCTCCACCGCGCGTGCCGAGGCACAGCGGTCCACCCGTTCCACCCCCAGGAGGGTCTCCGTGGCACTCGGCACCAGGATCATGTCCACCCCTGCACCACGCAGCCGCACGCTGATTTCGGGGATCTCAATGTCCAGGCAGATCACCACCGCAAATCGCAGCCCGCCAAATTCCCACAGTCGCAGTTCAGTGCCCGGTGAAAACTCCGCCTCCCACGGTGTCAGGTGCAGTTTGTCCTGAAACAGGATGTTTTCCTCCACCAGGATCGGGGCACGGTTACGCAATTCCTGGCTCTCCTCGTGCCAGAACGGCACAGTACCCAGCACCACCGCCTTCCTAGGACGGATCAGCAGAGATTTCACCGCCGGCAGCACTTCGCCCCAGAAAACCTCGGCCACCCGCCTGAGCGTTCTCGGCTCGACCAGCGGCTCCAGGCCCACCCAGGTAAATTCCGGCAGCAGCACAAGGTCTGCCCCGCTGTCCCAGGAGGCTTCCACACAGTCCACCACCACCGCGGCAAATGCCGCCGGCGTTTTGGCCGCAGCGCCAGGGTCAAACGTACAGAGATCAACAGTAATCATGGCCGTGGCACACCCTGCGCCTCATTTCCCACACCCGCAACTGCCGCCGCAGCCCGGCTTCTTCCGGCGCTTGGCAGAGCGGATGATGAACAAGGCGATCGTTACAAGCACGACCCCGATCGCTGCGATGGATTGCCAGTCTGCGTTCATGGTGTGGAGAGGTTAGTAGCCCAGCGCGCTGCCAATCTGGAAAATCAGCAGGCTAAGTACATACGCCGTTCCCGTCATATATCCGAGCTGAAACAACGCCCATTTCCAGGAGCCCGTTTCCCGCTTCACAATCGCCGTCGTGCTGATGCACTGCATGGCGAAGACGTAAAATACCAGCAGGCTGATGCACACCAGCGGAGTATAGACTGGCTTCCCGTCCGGCTTGCGCTCGGCTGCCAGCTTGTCACGCAGCGGGTCGAGGTTTTCCTCGTCGTCACTCTCCACCGCATAGACCACCGCCATCGTCGAATTGAAGACCTCGCGGGCGGCAAAACTGCCGATCAGGCCGATGCCGATTTTCCAGTCATACCCGAGGGGCTTGATGGCAGGCTCGATCAGACGGCCCGCCTGCCCGGCAAAGCTGTATTCCAGCTGCTTCGCCTTGTCCTCCGTGTTGCTTTTGGGGTAGGTGGATGCGGCCCAGATCAGAATGGAAATGCCCAGGATGATCGTACCGGCCCGAACCAGGAACGCCTTCGCACGTTGCCACACCAGCAGCAGGATGGACCTCAGGGCCGGACGCTTGTAGGGCGGCATTTCCAGAATCATCGGGCTGACAGCCCCCTTCATGATGCTGCGGCTGAAAATCCAGGCGAAAACAAAGGCACCACCCGTTCCCAGCGCGTACAGGCCCGCAAACAGCGCGGCCTGTGTCAGCGCCCCCACCTTCCCCGTGGGAAACAAAACTCCGATCAAAAGCGTGTACACCGGCAAACGCGCAGAGCATGAGGCCAGCGGCGCTATCAGGATGGTGATGAGCCGGTCTTTCGGATTGTCGATCGTCCGGGCCGCCATCACCCCCGGCACAGCGCAGGCATACGAGCTGAGGAAAGGCAGGAAGGATTTTCCATTCAGCCCCACCTTGCTCATCGCCCAGTCCATGATGAAGGCCAGCCGCGCCATGTAGCCCGTGTCTTCCATGATGCCGATGAAGAAAAACAGGATCACGATCTGCGGCAGGAAGATGACCACCCCGCCCACACCAGGAATCACTCCGTTGACGATGAGATCCCTCAGGTCCCCTTCCCCCATCAGTCCTTCCACCCAGCTGCCGAGCTGGCCAAACCCACCATCAATCCAGTCCATCGGCACGGCGGCCACGGAGAAAATGAGGTAAGCCAGCACCATCAGCGCCACCAGCATGTTCACAAAACCCAGCACCGGGTGCAGAAAAATCCGGTCCAGCTTGCTGGTCAGTGTCTGCGCCTCCTGCTCTGGCCGTTTGAGCACCTCGCTGCAAAGCGCCTCGATTCCCCGGTAGCGCTCCGTCACCAGTTCATCTTCCCAGCCCGGAAAGGCAGCGTCGATGCTCTGCCTCAGTTCATGCACTCGGCTCATCTGTGAATCCGCGATTCCATAGTGCGTCGGGTCATGCCCTGACAGCAGGTACAGAGGCTCCAGCAGGGACGCTCTGGCGTGGATCGCCCCCGTCTCACAGAGCGGACCTCGGCTTTGCTCCAGCGCCTTCTTGACCCCTTCGGGAAGCACGGCGCTTTTCCACTTCGGCAGGGTCAGGTCCGCACGGCTGAGGGCCTGTTTCAGCTCGATCAGGCCCTGCCCGGAGACTGCCTGGGTCTTCACCACCGGCACCCCCAGCAGTTCAGACAGCTTGGCGGCATCAATGCGCCATTGACGCTGCTCGGCCACATCCACCATGTTCAACACCAGGATCGTCGGCAGCCCCAGCTCCAGCACCTGGCTGACAAGATAAAAATTACGCTCCAAGTTGGCCGAATCCACCACACAGACCACCCGGTCCGGGCGCGGCGTCTCCGGCCGGCGCCCCAGCAGCACATCACGCAGCACCGCCTCATCTGGAGAGCGCGCGTTCAGGCTGTAAGCCCCTGGCAGGTCGATCAGCCGCAGCTTTTTGCCGTGCTGGCTGTAGCACTCGCCGATTTTCTTCTCCACGGTCACCCCGGGGTAGTTGGCCACCTTCTGCTTCAGCCCGGTGAGCAGGTTGAAAAGCGTGGTCTTCCCGGAGTTCGGGTTCCCCACGATGGCGATGAGCGGTATCTCAGTGGTGGCCTGGCTCATGCGGCGGCGGGGGAGATGGCGATGAATGCCGCCTCATGATTGCGCATGGAAAGGTGGGAGCCGCGCACGCAGATCTCGATGGGCTCACCCAGAGGAGCACGGCGCGTCACCCGCACGCGTGTCCCGGGGACGATGCCCATCTCACGCAGCCGGGTGAGGCCGGACCGCCCTGTGGGCATGGCCTGTACGATGGCTTCGGAGCCAACGGGGAGTTCAGCTAAAGTGGCGGCTGGCATGATAAAGAGAAAACGGTGCTGCAATTGAGACTCTGTCGCAAACTTTGCGTTGAGATTAACAAGAACCTCCATTCTGGCAAATGCGTACTTTGAGCAGATTTTGTGCTCCCAGGCTCATTTCAGCCTCTTTCCACACACTTGCCACAGCGGTTGCACCGCCGCTGAAAGCCGCTAGTCTGCGCGCCCTCAAATTTTATGTGGAAAGGCCGATTTGCTCAGGAAACCAGCGCTCTCGTTCAGCGCTACGGAGAATCTGTGTCGTTTGACTGGAGGCTCTACCCCCACGACATCGCCGGTTCGATCGCTCACTCCAAAGGACTGCTCAAAGCAGGCATCCTGACCTCTGAGGAGCAGCATCAGATCGAAACCGGTCTGCTGGCGATCCGCCATCAGATCGAGGCAGGAGACTTTGAGTTCAAGGAGTCTCTCGAAGACGTCCACATGAACATCGAGTCCGAGCTCACCCGGCGTATTGGTCCCGCAGGTGCCAAGCTCCATACCGCCCGCAGCCGCAATGACCAGGTGGCCACAGACGTGCGCCTGTATTGCCGCACGGAGATCACCCGCATCCTCGGGCTCATTTCCTCCATGCAGGCGGCCCTCGTCGAGTGTGCCGAGCGCGGCGGAGACACCGTCATGCCCGGCTACACCCATCTGCAGCGTGGCCAGCCCGTCCTATTCGCCCATCACCTCCTCGCCTACGTGGAGATGCTCGCACGTGACGCCTCCCGCCTCGCCGACTGCCGCCAGCGCCTCAACGTCATGCCCCTCGGCTCTGGCGCACTGGCGGGCAGCACCATCATCCTCGACCGCGAATTTGTGGCCCAGCAGCTCGGCTTTGCTGGTGTGACTCAAAATTCCATGGATGCCGTCAGCGACCGCGATTTCGTCGCCGAGCTTCTCTTCGCTATTTCCCTCCTCGGAGTTCATCTCTCCCGCCTCAGCGAAGACGTCATCCTCTGGGCCAGCGCCGAGTTCGGTTTCGTCACCCTCAGCGACGCCCACACCACCGGCTCGTCCCTGATGCCGCAGAAAAAGAACCCGGATGTCGCCGAGCTCACTCGCGGCAAATCCGCACGCCTCATCGGCAATCTCATGAGCATCCTCACCCTGCTCAAAGGCCTGCCCATGACCTACAACCGCGACCTGCAGGAAGACAAGGAACCCCTCTTCGACTCCATCGACACCACCGTCATCGCGCTCGAAGTCTTCACCGAGATGATCACAGGCATGGACGTCAACCAGGCCAAAACCACCGCCGCCGCCAGCGACCCCATGCTCCTGGCCACCGATCTCGCCGACTATCTCGTCAATCATGGCGTCCCCTTCCGTCAGGCCCACGAAG
Organism: Prosthecobacter fluviatilis; assembly: GCF_055388355.1. Classification (NCBI taxonomy): domain Bacteria; kingdom Pseudomonadati; phylum Verrucomicrobiota; class Verrucomicrobiia; order Verrucomicrobiales; family Verrucomicrobiaceae; genus Prosthecobacter; species Prosthecobacter fluviatilis. Next base: position 5,313,271 of record NZ_AP043782.1, on the reverse strand, counting down.
TCATCGGCAAACTGGTGGCCTACTCCATCGAGCAGCAGCGCACTTTCGGCGACATGAAGCTTGAAGAATTCCAGCGCTTCTCACCGGCCTTCGAAGCCGACGTGACTGCCTGCCTGAACCTGGAAACCGCCATGACGGCCCGCAAAGGCATCGGCGCCCCATCTCCGCAGAACGTGAAAGCTCAGCTTGCACGCTGGCGCAAAGCCCTCACCCCTGAGTGACCTGCATGCAGATTCCGGATTTTGACCTCTACACCCCAGGAGCCGAGCCCGGCTGGCAGAAAACCCGCAGCGAAGCCCTGTTTTTCAATCCCCACGTCGGGGTCGAAAAAGCTCATTTCACCACCCCAAGCCGTGGAACAGAGGTTCCCTGGATGGTGGTCAAGCGCAAGGCCGCCGTGGCCATCGCCCCCGTGCTGGAGGACGGCCGCTTCGTCATGGTTCATCAGGAGCGCCTCCCCGTCATGCAGACCATGTGGGAATTTCCCGCCGGTCAGATCGACACCGCAGTGACCCGTGAGTCCGTCATCCACACCATTCAAAATGAACTCCGTGAGGAGTGCGGCTGCGCGCTCCACCCGGATCTGGGCACGCTCCAGCCGCTTGGCTGGTATTTTCCTTCGCAAGGTTTTACCGACGAGATCGTTTATCTGTTTACGGCGAAGCCCGTGTGTGTCGTCAGCCGTCCGGAACCGGATGGCAGCGAACACATCAGCGACGTGCGGTTTGTCAGCGCGGGAGAACTGCGTGGGATGATTGCTGCCAATGCGATCACCAACGCCCTGACGCTGGCTCTCTACGCGCGGATCGCGGCCAAAGGACTGCTCTAGCCCTGCGCACCCGCAACTTCCTTCCCCCCTCACTCCCATGTGGTCCGGCCTACTCCAAAAAGTCTTCAAAGTTCGCGAAAAAGTCGCCCTGAATCTGGGCGGCAAAGGCGATGAGGAAAAACCCTTCCTCGATCACCTCGAGGACCTGCGCAAAATGATCGTGCGCATGGCCATGACGCTGCTGGTCTCCACGATCATCACGTTCTGCTTCTACGAGCAGCTCTTTGAGATCATCAAGCACCCGCTCTGGGCCACCGGAGTCATCAAAACCCAGGAGCAGCTCAAGGCCATGCTGCAGATCCTGACACCTCAGGAAGGCTTCCTCATGGTCATGAATCTGGCCCTGATCGCCGCGGTGATTTTATCCTTCCCCTTGCTGCTCTTATTCTTGCTGCAGTTTGTCCTTCCAGGGCTGAAACCTGAGGAAAAAAAGGCCATTTTCCCCGCCATCGGCATCGGTGCCGGCTTGTTTCTTCTGGGTGCCAGCTTCGCCTTCTACGTCGTGCTCCCCAAGGCGCTCGAATTCTTTTACACCTTCAATGAGAGCCTGGGCATGTCCAACGGCTGGCGGCTGGACGGCTACGTGAAGTTTGCCACCCGCTTCATCCTGCTCTTCGGCGTCGCCTTTGAGCTGCCGGTCATCGTCATGGTCCTGGTGAAGCTCGACTTCCTCAACTACAAGCTCATGAGCACGACGCGCTCCTACGCCATCGTCGCCATCGCCATTTTTGCGGCTGTCGTCACCCCCACCCCCGACCCCTTCACCATGCTGGTGCTCGCAGGCCCCCTCTATGTGCTGTATGAGACCTGCATCTGGCTCGCTTACTTCATGGAGAAGAAAGACCGCGCCGCCTACCCTGAGTACTACGCCGACATCGACAAAGACGAAAAAGCGCTGGAAGAATCTGCCAACGACGACTGGGACAACGAAAACTACAACCCCTGGTCCTCAGCCGATGACGACGACGAAGACAAGGACGACTACCAGTCTCCCGCCGCCAAACCATCCGCGCCACCACCAGACGTTGAACACTCCGAAGTCGAAGACCAGGGAGAGGACCAGAGTTCTCAGATGCCAGATGAAGATCCGGCAGACCTTCCGACCCGCGAAATGACCCTGGAAGAACTCGCCCGCGAAGACGAAAAACGCTCGGGTGAGCCTCCCCAGAATTCATAACGCCGGGCCGAACGCCTCAAATCTTGCCAAAGAGACGCAGTGTGACCCGCTGCGTCTCTTCAGCGTTCAGGTGCGCCTTCACAATCAATGACCAGCACACACGGCGCATCAGACTTGATGTCGAGTCTGCGCACGAGCAGGCGGGCAAGATACGACTTCCCCCACTCGGTTTCACGATCCATGAAGCGCCCCAGGGGCGTGTCACGCTCGACACATGCCACGAAATGCGGCTGCCCCCCGCCCGAAACCTGCACGTCAAACGTGATGTACCTTGGACGCAGCTCCACAGCAATGTCCAGACCGTGGCTGGGCCGCAGCGCGACGTAAAACCAATCCGCCTCTCCTGCGGGCTTTTTGAGAAAGCCGGCCAGAGCCCCTGAGTGGGTCTCCCTCAGCAGCGGCCAGCTGATCCGGCGTTTGCCATCGCCCCCCTTCTCCAGGCGCACCAGAGCACCATTGGCACAGGCTGAAGTCACCAGCTTGAACACCAGCACCGGCTCACCACCTGGCAGCGTCTGCGGCATTCCAGGAATGCGGGAAAGCAGCCGAAGCTCCGTTTTGGCACCACCACCAAACAAGGCTTCGATTTCAGCACCGTATTTGGCCGCCTCGTGGATGCAGGCGGCCCGGCCTTCCGCGCTGTCTGCAGCAAACAGCTCCGTAACCAGTGCTTTCGTGTCTGCGGTCACAGCTCCCGCATCCGGAGCCGGGATCACGGCACGGGAAATCTGCGTTGGAGGCACGCTCGGCTCATTCGGCACCGGTTCCTTGCCATGAGACGCTCCTGCCACGGCCCCAGGCTGGCCCGCCGATGCGTTGACACTGTCCCACCACAGCCACAGAGCGCCACCGCACACAGCCGCAAACGCCAGCACGGCACAAATTCCGCGCCAGGGGGAGCTGCGCAGGTGCGGCGGCGGCGTGAAGTCGTCCCTCGGCGGCGGCCCACCCGTCGGCAGCAGCGCCTGTGAAGGGTGCAAAGTCGGACGTGCCACAGATATCGTAGGCATGGGCACCGGCGGCGGCTGGGCAGGCTGCCACGCCGCAGGCTGCGCAAAAACAGGCGGGACTGGTGCTGCCTGGGCCTGGGAAACACGCCTCCGCACCTGCGCCACCCCTGCCACCTGGGCCTGCGTGCCAAAATAGCCCCTCAGCGCATTATGCGCGCAATGCGGACACTGCACCATGCCTTCCATGCTTTGCTGCATGGAGAGAAATGCCTGGCCGCAGGCCGGGCAGATCAGACTGGCGGTGGTGCCTGGGTTCATCTTGCGCAAAAACTTACCCCATGTGCGGCTTCTTGCGCGAGCTGATTGCAGCAATCCGCCACAAGACGGGCGCGCACGCAGAACTTTCTGGCGCACAGGGCGGCATGCAGTAGATTTTCCCCTCGCATGAGTCGCCCCAATGATGATCTGAAACCCATTCCCCGTCACATAGCCATGATCATGGACGGCAACGGTCGCTGGGCGAAAGAGCGGGGGCTGCCACGCACCGAAGGCCACCGCGCCGGCGCGGAAACCGTGCGACGGGTCGTCGAATGCTGCGGAGAAATCGGCGTCGAATTCCTCACCCTCTACGCCTTTTCCTCTGAAAACTGGAAGCGCCCCAAACGCGAAGTCGAGGCGCTGATGAAGCTGCTCGAAATCTTTCTCCGTGGCGAGCTGCCCCTGATGATGAAGCAAAATGTCCGGCTCCAGGCCATCGGCCGTCTCCACGACCTGCCCCAGTCCTGCCAGAACGAGCTCCACCGCTGCATTGAGGCCACCTCCCAAAACACCGGCCTCACCCTCATCCTGGCTCTCAGCTACGGCGGCCGGGAGGAAATCATCGACGGCGTCAAAAGCCTGCTGCGCAGCATCGAAGGCGGACACCTGGACAAAGCCATGATCGATGTCGAAATGTTCGGCAAGCATCTCTACACACGCTACTATCCAGATCCTGACCTCCTTATCCGCACTTCGGGAGAGGTTCGTCTGTCAAACTTCCTGCTCTGGCAGGTCAGCTACACCGAGTTTTACATCACCGAAAAGCTCTGGCCGGATTTCTCCAAGGAAGATCTGAAAACCGCCATCCGTGCCTTCCACCAGCGCCACCGCCGCTTCGGAGGCGTATGACGAATGTTGACCTCCCCCCCAATTGCTGCGATAACGCACTTCCAACCCAAAAATTAACGCCTAATGCCAGATAACCCGGATACCCACCTCATTATCGTGGATCCAGATGCCGACTTTCTCGCATGGGCTGCCGCCCATCTGAAAGCACCGGGCGTTTCCATCAGCACATTTGAGCGGGCCGAAGACGCCCTGGCCTCCTATGTGAAAAAGCGCGCCGACCTGCTTCTCTCTGAAGTCCGTCTGAATGGCACCACCGGCATCGAGCTGCTCAAACGGCTGCGCCAGACCGATCCGCAGTCCATGGTCATCCTCTTCAGCGGCACCGCCACCACCAGCCACGTCATCGAGGCCATGCGCCTTGGCGCCTACGATGTGCTCGGCAAGGAGCGCCTGCCCTACGAGCTGCGCACCGTTGTCGAAAGCGCCCTCACCTCCATCGAGGCCCGCAACGCCACCCGCGCCCAGAGCGCGGAGGTTCCCACCGAATCGATTCAGGAGACCATCATCGGCCGTTCGGCGCCCATGCAGGAGGTCTTCAAGCTCATCGGCCGTGTCTCCCGCTCTGACGCCCCCGTCATGATCACCGGAGAGAGCGGCTGCGGCAAAGAGCTCGTCGCCGGTGCCATCCACAAATTCAGCCCTCGTGCCCAGAAGGAGTTCGTCGCCATCAACGTCACGGCCATCCCTGACAACCTCCTCGAAAGCGAAATCTTCGGCCACGAAAAAGGCTCCTTCACCGGCGCGGTGAATCAGCGCGTCGGACGCTTTGAACAGTGCGACGGCGGCACCCTCTTCCTCGACGAAATCGGCGACATGCCCCTGGCTGTGCAGAGCAAGCTCCTGCGCGTGCTCCAGGAGGGCCAGTACTCCCGCGTCGGCAGCAACCAGACCCTCAAGACCGACGTCCGCGTCCTCGCCGCCACCAACAAGCATCTCGAAGACGAAGTCGCCAAGGGCAATTTCCGCGAGGACTTGTTCTACCGCCTCAACGTCGTCCGCATCCACATTCCGCCGCTCCGCGAGCGCCGCGAAGACGTTCGTCTGCTGGCTGAATTCTTCCTGCACCGCCTCTCGGCACGCCGCCGTGGGCCGCAAATGCGCTTCACCGATGACGCGCTCGACATGCTCGACGCCTACGACTGGCCCGGCAATGTCCGCGAACTGGAAAACACCATCCAGCGCGCCTGCGCCCTCTGCAATTCCGACGTGCTTCTGCCCTCGGACATTCCGCTTGGCAGCAAAGGCGCCCGCCACATGGACCCCTCCAGCACCGTCACCCGCATGCGCGATGCCCTCAGCATGCTCGTCAGCGTGGCGGAAAAAAGCCCCGACATCGAACTCCTCCCATGGGTGGAGCGCGAACTCTCCCGCCTGGCATTTCGTCATTTCAGCGAAGATGCCGACCGCACCGCCAAGTTCCTTGGCGTCACCGGCGCAGCGCTGCAAAACCATCTCAGCGCACCCGCTGTCAAAAAGGCGGCCATTGAGCCCACCCTCAGCGTCCCGGCAGTGAAAAAGGCCAAAAAAGCCAGTTAAACCACTGCCCTTCTCAGACCGCTGCCCCCCTTCCGGGCCGCTTCAGTCGTTAGACCCGTCTCAGACCTTACGTTAATCCAACCTCTCTATGCTCAAACAACTCACGCTCACCGCCCTTGCGGCGCTCTCATTCACCACCTCCCAGGCCGAAGACGGCTGGATTTCCATGTTCAATGGCAAAGACCTGACCGGCTGGAAGTCCAATGAAGAAGTCCCCGGCGTCTTCACCGTCGAAAACGGCGAGCTCAAAGTCAGCGGCGGCCGCGCCCATCTGTTTTACGTCGGCGAAACCGGCGAAGCCAAGTTCCAAAACTTCGAGCTCAAGCTCAAAGTCAAAACCACCCCCGGCTCCAACAGCGGCGTGTACTTCCACACCCAGTACCAGGACAAAGGCTGGCCGGACAAAGGATTTGAGTGCCAGGTCAACAGCACCCACACCGACCCCAAGAAAACCGGCAGCCTCTATGGCGTCATCAACATCCTCGCCCTCCTGGAAGGCCAGAAAGAGCCCGAAGGCGGCAAGCATATCAAAGTGCCCCTCGCTCCCAGCACAGACGGCGAATGGTTTGACTACCTCATCAAGGTCGAAGGCAAGCACATCACCCTTTCCGTCAACGGCAAGGTCACGGTCGACTTCGTCGAGCCCGAAGGATGGGACCCCGCCAAGGAGCTGAAAAACATGCCCGGCCGCAAGCTCAGCGAAGGCACCTTCGCCATCCAGGGCCACGACCCCAAGAGCACCACCTACTACAAGGACATCTTTGTGAAGGTGATTCCTTGATCTGACACGCACATTCCCTCCCTCACAGCGGGCGTCCGAAAAGGACGCCCGCTTTTTTATGCCCGGCCGATGAGCCAACTTGCCTGACGATTCATTTGACGCGGGGCTTCGTTCTGAGCACCTAGCACCATGCTCCTCAACCACGGCATCCATCTCGGCTACTGCACCAACATCCACCGCGGAGAAACGTGGGAGGAAACCTGGAACGGCCTCAAAAACTACACCCTGAGGGTGAAGGACCGTGTCAGCAGTGGCAGCCCCTACGGCATCGGCCTGCGCCTCAGCCTTCAGGCCGCCCTGGAACTCAGCGCTCCCGGAAAAATCGACGAATTCAAAGCCTGGCTGGACGCCAATGGCTGCTACGTTTTCACCATCAACGGCTTCCCCTACGGCTCCTTCCACGGCACCCGCGTCAAGGAGCACGTCTTCAAGCCGGACTGGAGCACCCCTGAGCGGCTCGAATACACCAATCTGCTCTTCGACATCCTCGCGCAGCTTCTGCCCCCGGGTGTCAGCGGCAGCGTCAGCACCCTGCCCGGTTCACACAAAACCTTCGCCATTGGCTCGGACGAGTTTCAGGCCATCTTCACCAATCTCCGACTCTGCCGCGAGCACATCGAAAAAGTCGCCGCCAAATCCGGCCACGACCTCCATCTCGGCCTCGAGCCCGAACCCCTCGGACTGTTCGAAACCAGCGGCGAAACCCTCAAATTCTTCGGCCTCTACCTCGACCGCCACCCGCAGGACCGCGACTTTTTCAAATTCGTCGGCCTCAACTACGACACCTGCCACCTCGCCATCGAGTTCGAAGACGCGCAAACCGCGCTCAAACGCATCACCGGCGCCGGCATCCGTATCAGCAAACTTCACTTCAGCTCCGCTCTCAAGCTCAAGCCCACCCCCGAAAACGTGTCCAAGCTGCACGCCTTTGACGAGCCGGTGTACTTCCACCAGGTCATCGCCAGCTACGGCAAGGACGAGCCTCTGCGCCGCTTCAAGGACCTGCCAGACGCCCTGCAGTTTGCCGCTGCCAGCCCCGGCAGCCTCGGCGAAGAATGGCGCGTCCATTTCCACATTCCCATCCACGCCCAGCCCGGCGGCGGTTTTGACAGCACACGGGATCACCTGCTTGGTGCCATGGACTGGCTCTCCCAAAACCCCTCCAAATGCCAGCACATCGAAATGGAGACCTACACCTGGGAAGTCCTGCCGCTGGAAATGCGCAGCGGCGACGTGGTGGACCAGCTCGTGCGGGAGTACGAATGGACGCTGGCTGAAATGCGCAGCCGAAATCTGACACCCTGGGCAGACTGATCACTAGCCGGAAGATGGGCAGGCGGCCTATGCAGGCCTCGCTTGACGACTTCTTGCCCCCTGCCCTCTTGACATCCCCTCTTCCAGCCCCCAAGTCTGGACTCCCCTTTCCCCAACATGCAATCCCTCTGGAACGACCAAGAAGCCGCCACTTTCGGCACCGATCTGCTCGGACAACGCGTCTACACCTCACGCCTGCTCGGCCGCAATCCCGCACTCGTCCTCCACGGCGGCGGCAATACCTCGGTCAAGGTCACGGAAAAGGATTACTTCGGCGACGACGTCGAGCTTTGCTACGTCAAAGGCAGCGGCTGGGATCTGGCCACCATCGAGCGTGCCGGCTTCTCCCCCGTGCGTATGGACGCCCTCCTCAAAATGTCCAAACTCGCTGCCATGAGCGATGAAGACATGGTCCTGCAGCAGCGCGCCGCCATGACCAATCCCAATGCGCCTGCAGCTAGCATCGAGGCCATCCTGCACGCCATCCTCCCCTTCAAGTTCGTTGACCATAGCCACGCCAACGCCATCTCCGCCCTCACCTGCAACTCAGAAGGCGAAGCCCGTGTGAAGGAAATCTACGGCAGCCGCGTCATCGTCGTCCCCTACGTGATGCCCGGCTTCATCCTCGCCAAGACCATCGCCGATCTCATCGCGGGCCGCGACCTGCGCAAAGAAGGCATCCAGGGCATGGTCCTGCTCAAACACGGCCTCTTCACCTTCGACGACGACGCCCGCAAGAGCTACGAGCTCCACATCGAAATGGTGACCATGGCGGAAGACTACCTCGCCAAAAAAGGTGCCAAAGCCGCCACTGCCGCTGCCTCCACGGACCTCATGGCCCTTGCCAAGCTGCGGCAGGCAGTCTCCAAGCGCCGTGGCTTCCCGCAAATCGCACGCCTCAATGCCTCCCCCGAAGCCGTCGGTTATGCCAATCTCGCCAACGTCTCCACCTTCGGCACCCGCGGCCCCCTGACCCCGGACCACAGCATCCGCACCAAGCGCGCCCCCGCCTTCATCGGTGAAGACCTCGACGCCAGCGTGCAGAGCTACGCAGACGACTACGCCGCTTACTTTAGCCGTCACGCCAGCGGCCAGACCATGCTCGACCCCGCCCCACGCTTCGCCATCTGGCCGGGCCAGGGAGTCGTCAGCTTTGGCGACACCCTGAAGGACGCCAAGATCGTCGCTGACATCGCTGAGTCCACCGTCGCCACCGTGCAGCTCGGTGAATCCGTCGGCGGCTGGGAGCCCCTGCCAGAGAAAGACATCTTCGAAATCGAATACTGGGACCTCGAGCAGGCCAAGCTCCGCAAAGGCCCCGCACGCAAGGTGCATCAGGGCAAGGTTGCCCTCGTCACCGGTTGCGCCGCCGGCATCGGCTTCGCCATCGCAGAATCCCTCGCCGAGCAAGGCGCTCAGGTCGTCGGTCTCGACATCGACAAGGAGATCCCCGACATCATGAAAAAGATCGGCGGCATCGGCATCGTCGTGAACCTCACCGAAGACCAGCCCGTGCAGGACGCCATCGACTTCACCGTGCGCGAATTCGGCGGCATCGACATCGTCGTCAGCAACGCCGGCATCTTCCCCAAGAACGACCCTCTCGACACCATGGCGCAGGGCGACTGGGACCGCACCCTCATGATCAACCTCACCAGCCATCAAAAGCTGATGAACAAGGTCATCCCCTATGTGAAGCAGGGCATCGATGCCAGCATCATCTTCGTCGGCAGCCGCAACTTCAAAGCCCCCGGCCCCGGCGCCAGCGCCTACTCCTGCTCCAAGGCCGCCCTCACCCAGCTCTGCCGCGTCGCCGCACTCGAGCTCGCCCCTCACAAGATCCGCGTCAACATCGTCCACCCGGACGCCGTGTTCGACACCAAGCTCTGGACCCCCGAAGCCCTGCTCAAGAGCGCCAGCCGCTACGGCATGACCGTTGAGGAGTACAAGACCAAAAACCTCATGAAGGTGGAGATCAAATCCAAGGACATCGGCAACATGGTCTCCGCCATGGCCTCCCCCCTCTTCGCCAAAGTCACCGGGGCGCAAATCCCGGTGGATGGTGGGAATGACCGGGTGATCTAAGCTCTGAAAGGGGAAAGCCATGACACTGCCAGAGCTCCCCCTTTCGACTCCCTCCCTGCTCTTCCCCGCCATCTCGCTTCTTCTGCTGGCGCATACCAACCGCTTTCTGGGGTTGGCCACTGTCGTCCGTGGCCTGCATGCCAACTGGCAGGCAACTCAGGAGCCCATGCTGCTGGCACAGATTCGGAGCCTGCGGAAACGCATCCGCATCATCAAGCACATGCAATCCATGGGCGTGCTGAGCATGATGTTCTGTGTGGCCAGCATGACCTTGATTTTCTTCGGGCAGCAGCCCGGCGGCCAGATCACCTTTGGCATCAGCCTGCTGCTCATGCTGGCATCTCTGATTCTGACCTTGGTGGAAATTCAAATGTCCGGCACGGCACTGGATCTGCACCTGCAGGACGTGAAATGCCGGGACGAGTAGGCAAAAGAAAAGCCCGGCTTGTGACCGGGCTGATCGCGAAAAGTATGCAGGCAGCTCTGCCTAGCTGGGGTCCTTGATGATCCGGCGCAGCAGCGGAAAGAGAGCGTCTTCACACTCCTTGCGCTTGAAGCGCAGCTGGCGCTTCACCAGCGGGTTGCCAAACATGCGGTGGCTGTCCTGCACACGTCCTTCAAGGATGTCCATCCAGGTGGCGTTGGAGGCATCCAGCGCAGCCGCCAGGCTCTGATCCAGCACCGGCATGCGCAGCACCAGATCCTGCGGCCGGATGATCTCGTCCAGCAGTTCGGAGGAAACCGGACCGTCTTTGAGGCTCACCACCACGATGGAGGGCGCTTCTCCAAAGATGGAGGTGCGCCACTGCTTGATGGCAGGCAGCGTCGCGGCCTTGGCGGTCACAGGGTGAATGGGCAGCCAGTGAAGGCCGTCATCCTCACGCAGACTTTGGATGATCTCAGGGTTCAGATCACGCCCCAGGATGTCCTGACAGCTCGCCGGCAGATCCGCCAGAACAAGCTTTCCATCCATCGCCGTCTCCACGATGCGACGCATGGAATCCACATTGTCGATGGGCATGGACTCAATCTTGTTGGGAGAAATCTTCTGGAAGTCACGGTTGCCCAAAGCATCACAATCAAACATGGCCACGTCATCGCGCTCTTCAAAATTAGCCAGTTCGTAAATAAGGCGGGCAATCGTGCTTTTGCCGGTGCCCCCGCTGCCAGCGGTGATAAGAATCATCTTCATAGGGTGTTGCGGTAGCTTATCGGGTGATTGGTTCAAAGGAAAAACGGAGAGCGGTTTCACTCTTTCTTCCGTCATGGCAGCCTGCACCTCCCGCTGCGGTGCTGACATCAGCGGTGTCTGCTGCGCTTGCTGGGCCACCACCGTGCTGCGCGGCGGCGTTGTGCTTTGAATCCGCCCACCACGTTGAAAAGCCGTCCCCAGATAGCAGAAAAACTGCCCCGGCAGTTCTCTGTTGCCTATGGCCTCCATGTTGTAGCCGGAAAGGCTGAACGTGCCATCCTGCAAGGTTTGCCAGAGGCGGCTGAGCTGTTCGTCAATGTCACCCCGCAGATCCGAAAACGGCTTGCCTGGTTCCACGGCCTCCCGGATGACCACCGGAGATCTTCCCAAAGTCAGGCATTCAGCCGCAGACTCCAGGGCGACCGTAAACTCTGGCAGGCTGTCCAGGCGTATGTCCAGCATCTTGGAGTCATGCGCACTTTCCCGCAGCCCGGGCAGGCGCAGCAGAATATGCTCTGGATCCAGCGCCAGCCCCAGCACCGGCACTGCCGCAGCCTGTTCGCGCAAACGGTTGTGCAGCATCAGGACTTCGATCTCTGTCAGCCGGTGCCGGTGGGCCAGCAGCCTCGAAAGTCGGACGGAGATCACCGGCATGCGCGACCCTTCGGCACGCCCATACACATGCGGTGTGGTCCGCTGGAATGGCAGCAGCGGATGCCAGCGCTCATTCGCAAAAAGCTGCGACATCATGTTGGAGCCGCGCAACCCGCGTGTCACAGCCGCAGTTGCCATCAGCATCAGCCCTTTGATCTGCCCCAGAGTCAGCAAAGTGCTTCCCGCAGACTGCCACTCCCGGAGATGCGTCAGCAATGACGAAGGCACTTTGGCCGCCACTGACGCGCTGATCGGCTCGGTCGGATGGCCTTTGATCAGCATCGCGCAGACCTGCAACACTCTTGAGGCGATCTCTGCACGCCCGAGGGGTCGCGTCTCAAAGCGGTCCACAAACAGCTGTAAAAAATCCTGCTGCCAAAGCCCCACACGGCAGCTCAGCGGATCGACAAATGAAACCGCCTCAGGCAGGAAGGACTCCAGCGCCTCCAACTCCACCGCCAGTCTCCATACTAGGATGCACGCGATGCCTATCGGCAACGGACCAACTCGGCTGCAGTACTGCCTCACCCCCTCGCCTGGCGCACTTCCCAGCATCACATTCGTCTGCGTGCCCTCGTTGAGCATGTCCAGCACACGAGGCAGCGAAGGAAAATAAGCACCCAGCATGGACGAAAGCCAGACCGTCTCCGCGCGCATGAAAGTCTGCTTCACCAGCCATGGTCCACCCGTCGGGCTGAATTCTTCATACCCGGGCTGTGCTTGGGAGAGCGATGAGGGTTGAGGTTTGATCGGAAGAGCGGTTTTCACGATCAAGGACCGAAGCGGAGACATTACAGAGTGACTGAGATGATTTGAATTACTTTAAGCAGACGTTGTTCCATTACACGAATAAGATTAAACGGAAGACGAATCTTCTGTAACGATTTCTGTGGAGAAATTCTGAAAAACCACGCATTCCCTAGCTTTCCACATTGCTTGTTTTGAGATGGATCAGAATTTTGTTTTCAGATCCTCTCCGTGCCTGTGTTTTTTTGTCAGGCACATTCACTTCGGCCCTGCTCAAACTCTAAGCTCAGCGATCCGGCGCATAACATCATCTGCAAGGGACTGGTAGAGTTCTTTGCCGGACTCCTTGTAGCTTTTCAGATCAGGCTGCCAGAGATCGCCGACCACAAGCGTGATCTTGGCCGGGCGCAGTGTCTTGGCCCCTCTCGGAAAAGCCTCATGCGTGCCAAACAGCCGAACGGGCAGCACAGGTGCATTGCCCTTCGCGATGAACAGCCCCACCCCTGCTTCGGCAGCCCGCGGCACACCGTCGTAGCTGCGTGTGCCTTCAGGAAACATCACCACCTTTTTGCCGTCACGCAGCAGACGTATCGTCGCCTTGAGCGAAGCCGCGTCAGGCTTCTCACGGTCCACTGCAATCACCTGCCAGCTTCGCAAAATCATTCCTGCAAGCGGATGATCAAAAAGCGTTTTTCGGGCAAATGAGTAAACCATCTCGTCAAACGCGATTCCCACAAGCGGAGGATCCAGAAAGCTCACGTGGTTGCATGCGACGATTGCTGGCCCGGAGAACTGCAGTTTCTCAGCACCCACCACCCGGTAATCAAACAACCCGAGGGCAAGCTCGCGAAAGATGCGACGACAGAGCCAGTAGGAGAGGTTCATCATCCGTTCTCGGTTAGGTCAGTTGCAATGCCGCGATCACCTGATCTACAGCCTCCTCAAGAGTGATGTGGGAGTTGTCGATGACGATAGCTCCTGCGGGAATCACAAGCGGGCTGTTCTTGCGTTCTTTGTCCATGCGGTCCCGCTCGGCAATCTGATCCGTCAGCCCCTGTGCTCCACGACGGCTCGCGCGCACCTCTTCGCTCGCATCAATGTAGATCTTGTGCGGGCTGTCAGGAAATACCACAGAGCCGATGTCCCGCCCCTCCATGACCAGGGGGCCGGTGGCCGCAAGCGCGCGCTGGTCAGCCACAAGGCGGTCGCGCACTTCACCCACACTGGCGATCAGTGAAACCGCACGATTGACGAGATCGCTGTTGAGCTCCGCATCCGTCAGCGTCCGCCCGGAAATGCAGATCTGGATTTTCCCTTCCACAACGGGCGATTCGATGACGACGTCAGCCGCAGCAGCACGCACCGCATCGGCATTCTTCGGGTCCACTCCAGCCTGCAGCACCGCCCAGGTCATGGCACGGTACATGTTGCCCGTGTTGACGTAGGTCCGGCCAAGCCGCTGCGCGACAAGACGTGCGATGCTGCTTTTGCCTGAAGCAGCAGGCCCGTCTATCGTGATCACAGAAGCTGCCACGCTCATGATTTGTCACGGTTCATTTTGTCCACCAGCGGCTGGGGAACTGAGGACACAACCGGGATCGGCCGTGCACCGGCGTCCCCATTCAGGAAGAGGTCCAGATGACGCTCAAAACCCGGGTACGAGGTGGAGATGCACTCAGCCCCCTCCAGCGTGGTGGTGCCTTCGGCAAACATCCCCGCCACTAGAAACGCCATGGCGATGCGATGATCTCCGTAGCATGGCAGCGTGGCTCCATGCAGCTTGGCCCCACCCTCGATTTCCATGCCATCTGGGTGCTCCGTCACTGTGACCCCCATCAGGCGCAGGTTGGAGGCCACCGCCGCGATTCGGTCCGTCTCCTTTACCCGCAGTTCGGAGGCGTCGCGGATCAGCGTTTTGCCCCGGGCCAGCGCAGCCGCTACCGCCAGAATGGGCAGCTCATCAATGACGTTGGGGATTTCCGCCCCGCCAATGACCGTGGCGTTCAAATCACCTCCGCGGACAGTGATGTTGCCCCTGGGCTCGCCTTCCGAATGCGTCTCAGAATTCGTGACCTGGGCCCCCATGCGCAGCAGCACGGTGATGATTCCGGTACGGGTGGGATTGAGACCCACATTCTTGAGGGTGATCTGGGAGCCCGGCGAGGCAGCGGCAGCCACCATCCAGAACGCAGCACTGGAAATGTCCCCCGGCACGGTGATGTCGTTGGCCTTCGGCTCCTGTCCGCCATAGACGCTGACACAGTCGTCCTCGCGCAGCCATTTGATGCCAAAGTGGGAGAAGAGACGCTCAGTGTGATTACGCGTAGCCACCGGCTCCACGACCGTCGTCTTGCCTGCGGCGTAGAGTCCGGCCAGCAAAATGGCGCTTTTCACCTGAGCACTCGCGACGGGCAGCTTGTAGTAAATGGACTTCAAGGCAGACCCCTCAATGGTGAGCGGGGCGCAAATTTTCTCTCCTTGGCCGGTGATTTTTGCCCCCATCTGGCCCAGAGGATCCGCAACACGCTTCATGGGCCGCTTCGAGAGAGAAGCATCGCCAAACAGCTCGGTTTTGAAGTCCTGCCCAGCCAGGATGCCCGAAAGCAAACGGATGGTCGTGCCCGAGTTGCCACAGTCCACCGGCTTCTCGGGAGCCTTCAGCTTCATGCCGTTGCCAGTGATCGCCAGCTTCACCAGCCCCACTCCCTCCACCTCTTCCAGCGGCTCCATCGTGGCGCCGAGCGCCTGCATCGCATGCACCGTGCAGAGGCAGTCTTCGCTGGGAAGAAAGCCGTCAATGATGGTGGTGCCCTTCGCGAGTCCGGCAAACATCGCGGAACGGTGGGAAATGCTTTTGTCACCAGGGACGGTGATTTCGGCAGGGATACTTTTGAGTTTCTTCGACGTGAGGCTGGCCATGATCTTCAGACCGCCGGAAGGAGGTCGCGCAGGGCTTTGGCCTGCGCGAGAAAGCGGCGGAGGGCTTCTTCGTCCATGCTCTCGAGCATTTCAAGAAACTCTCTCAGGACAGATGATGCATCTTGCAGGGCAGCCATGACCTCAGCGCGGTTTTGCATGAAAATCCCCGCCCACATGGCCGGATCCCCCCCCGCCACACGGGTCGTGTCACGAAAACCGCCGGCAGAGCTGTCCAGAACCCGGGTGTCCTTGCTCAGGGCCGCCAGCGTCGTCAGCACGGCCATGGCGTGCGGCAGGTGCGAGACGCGCGCCACGCAGTGGTCGTGCTGCTGCGGCGTCATTTCCTGCATGCGGCAGCCAAGTTTGACCCAAAACATGCGCAGCCTTGCAAGATGCTCCGGCCTCGTGTGAGCTGTCGGCGTCAAAATGCATGCCGCCTGGTGAAAAAGATCCCCCCGAGCATTCGCCAGGCCGGTGCGCTGCGAGCCCGCCATCGGGTGGCTGCCGAGAAAGGCCGCCTTGGTGGGCAGAAAAATGGCCTCCAGTTCGCTCACCACACCGCCTTTCACACTGCCGACATCTGTCACAATCAAGTCCTCGGCAAGCTCACACAGCGCCATCTGACGGGCAATATCTGGCATGTGCTGGATCGGCATGCACAAAACCGCCAGAGAAACTCCCTGCATGACGGCAGAGATGTCCTTGCTGGCGATCACCCCCGGAAGAACTTGCCTCACCTCCTCCACGGCCTCATCACGCCGCGCCCAGACACGCACCTCCACTCCGGGCATGCGCTGCTGGATCGTTTTGGCCAGTGACCCGCCAAGCAGGCCGGGACTGAAAATGGCAATGGAACGTTCGACGGACACGAAGGGTATGCAAAAGAGTCAAATCCTAAAGCCCTGAGATCAGGCCACAAGCACCCGCTCAGGTCACACCAGCCCCCGCCCAAGATAACATAAGGTGGGACGGGGAGACGGCTCAGGGCACACGGAACACTTTCCCAGTGTAGGGGCAGCGTGCTTTTTGGCCAGACTGGAAGTCCCGGACATCAATCGCCTGCCCATTCGGATCAAACGGGCTTTTGACAAAGCCTGGCTTGCCAGCAATGCGCGTGGCGAACGGGATCTCGGCGGGTGCTGTCGGAGCTGGCGCAGGAGGCGGGGTGCTTCCTGGAGGAGTCACAGAAACAGGAGGCGGGGCCGTCGTGTTTCCTGTCGTAGGCGGGGCCGTGACGTTGTCACCCGTCACAGGGGCATTCGGGTCAGGGGTCTGCACCGCTGCAGCGTTCGGGTCTGTCAGATCGACCTTGTCAAAATACTGAGACTGCTCCTGCGGGACGCCATAGCGTGGTGGCACATCCAAAGACCGCCCACGCCCGCCTCCAGGAGGCGGTGGATTGGGGCCAGGGCATGCGGTGAAGCCGGCGGCGGTCATTATCAGCAAGGATGCCTGCAGAGAGCGTTTCATGGCGTGTTGATTGAAGAGAGGAGGGATCAGGCGTTCACACGCATGGGCATCAGCACATACAGGAAATTGGTGCCGCTGCGCAGCACCCCTGGGCTGATTTCATCAATGAGGTGCAGATGCACTTCATCCGCGCTCAGATTGCGCAGCGGTGCCATCGCAAATTCCGGATTAAACGCGATGGTGATCGAAGCCCCCTTGTAGTTGATGGCCACCGTCTCACGCGCCTCTCCGACATCCGGAGACGTGGCGACGATTTCCACGCTGCCAGGGGTGAAGATAAATTTGATCGAGTTCGACTTTTCAGTGACCAGAAGGGACACACGTGAAATGGCACGCAGGAAAGCCTCGCGCTCCAGAGGAATGCGCTCCTTGGACTCCCCAGGGATAACCTGCCGGTAGTTCGGGTAGTTGCCGTCGATGAGCTTGCTCACCAGCAGGCTCTCGCCCAGGTCAAAACCCACCTGCGAGCCGGTGACACGGATGGCAACCTCGCCGGAGTCTCCCAGCAGACGGGAAAGCTCATTCACAGCCTTGGTCGGCACAATGATATCGATCTCCTGGCTCTGCGGAAATTCCAGCTCCTGCTCGACCATGGCCAGACGGCGGCCGTCCGTGGCCACCATTGTCAGGGCATTGTCTTTGAAGGCAAACAAAATGCCGTTGAGGACATAGCGCGTCTCATCCGTGGAAATGGCATAGCTGGTCTTGCGCAGGCAGTCGCGCAGCACCTGCTGCTCGATGCGGAACTCGCGTGCGTCATCAAACCGGGGCAGCGCGGGGAATTCCTCGCTCGTCAGGCCGAGCACCTTGAAATAGCTGGGGCCGCTGCGGATGGAGGCCACGTTCTTTTCGTCCACCTTGACCTCGATTTCCTCGGCCGGCAGCTCACGCACGATCGTGGCCAGACGGCGGGCTGGGAGGGTGGTGGCGCCAGGCTCATCCACCTCGGCGGGAACCGAGCAGGTCACGCCGACGTCAAGGTCCGTGGTGGTAAGCTCGAGCCTCCCATCCTTCGCCTTGAGCAGCACATTGGAGAGAATGGCGAGCGTGGTGCGCGAACTGACCACATGCTGAACCTGGTTGATAGCATCCAGGAAGGATTCTTTGCTGATGGTAAACTTCATATAAAATGCCTGCTATGGGTCGATTTGTTAACAAACCCCGATGAAACGGCAAGGATATTGAGCGGAAAAATCCGGGTGTCTAACTGCAATCTGACTTCCTTCATTTTCTTCGGGCCTGTCATTTCATGCGCACAGAGGGTCAACGCGCCGCATACTCTCACAGATTGTCAGAGCTGCCGCCTCAAAAAATTGAAACTCGCAGATTGTGCAGGGCAGCTTCGCTGGCAGGCCCTCAGTTTTGGCACTGCTCGATGGTTTTTGGTTTCACCATCAGAAAAACGGCACGCGGTTTGGTGGAGCATAGCGGGTTCGAACCGCTGACCTCCTGCATGCCATGCAGGCGCTCTACCAACTGAGCTAATGCCCCGGAATTAAAAAAAACCGGCTCCCCTGATTTGGGGAGCCGGAGACTAGCAAAGAGCGGTGCTTTGACAAGTGCTATTTCTTCTTCTTTGCATCACCACTCTTGGTGGGGACGGGATCCTGCACCGTTGCGGCGGCAGGAGCGGCTGCAGCCTGGGGCTTCGGCAGCTTGTCATAGATCTTTTTCGCTTCGGTGACTTCCTCGGGCTTCATCTTAGCTTCGAGCTGCTTGATCACGTTTGCGGTGACATCCATGTCGGCCTTGTTGCCGCTCTTCTGGGCGACTTCGTCAGCCTGCATGGCGTAGGCCCAGGCACGGGGAAGTTCTGGGGTGCCAGGAACCACACCGACGGCATACAGGTTGGCCAGGCGAAGCATCGCCAGGGCCACACCCTGCTGGGCTGCATCTGCATAGTGACCAGCGGCCACCATGCGGCTCTGGCGCACGCCTGCACCCTGCTCATAGAGGATGCCAAGAGCGATCTGCGCAGGGGCAAAGCCCATGTCTGCGGCGCGCTGGTACCAGCCTGCGGCTGCCACCACGTCCTGGGTCACTCCGGTGCCGTTGGCATAGAGACCGGCAAGGCGGTTCATGGCCTGGGCGATGCCTGCGGTGGCGGCCTTCATCAGGAAGGTGAATGCCTTGGCAGGGTCTTTGTCCACCACGGTGCCGGTTTCATAGTAAACGCCGACGTTGTAGAAGGCTTCGGCCAGGTTGTTCTGGGCGGCGAGGCGGTAGAGGTCCAGGGCGCTCTTCGGATTGGGCTGGATCAGGATGTTGTCCTTGTCGTCACGCTTGCCTTTCGGGTCTTTGATGATGCCCGTTTCAAAGGCATTGCCGAGGCGGAAGAGAGCCTGCGGGTCGTTGCCGTTGGCGGCCTTGGTGTAGTAGTCGAATGCCTTGACCACGTCCTGCTTCACATCAGCGCCGTCCTGACCGACACCGTTTTCATAGATCTGACCGAGGATGCGGTTCGCAGCAGCAAGGCCCTTTTCAGCAGCCTCGTTGAACATCTTCAGTGCAGCCTGCACGTCCTTGGCCACAAGCTTGGGGCTCTCCTTCGTGTCAGGGTCGCCGTTCAGCAGGCGGGCACCATAGGTGCTCAGGGCCACTGCGCTGCCCTGCTTGCCGGCTTCGATGAGGTACTCAAGAGCCTTCTTCTGGTCCTGCGGGACGCCTTCCACTCCGGCGGAGTAGATCTGGGCCAGTCCGAGGGTCGCTTCACCGTCACCGGCTTTCTCACCCTTTTCCAGAAGCTCCTTGGCTTTCACCGGGCTCTTCTCCACCACCACGAGGCCTTTGTCACCTTCGGTCACGCCCTGCAGATGCAGCTGGGCCAGCATGCGGCGGGAAACCTTGTTGTCTGCGGCTTCAGCTTCCTTGATCAGCTTGATGGCTTCCTTCACTGCGTCCGGGTTCTGCGCACCGGCCTGCATCAGCACCTGGGCGAGTTCGGATTTGGCAAGGATCTGTCCTTTGTCCGCAGCCTTGCGGAAAAGAGCGGCGACTTCATTGATGTTCGCACCGCTGAGCACTCCCCAATGGGCCAGCGCGTAGATGGCGTCTTTGTCATCCTTCTGCGCCAGTTCGCGGATTTTCGCCACGGCGTCGTTGAAAGACTTGTTCACGTCAGGGCCTGCTCCTGGGTTGGCCTGAACCTTGTCCTGATCAGCCTTGAGAGCTGTGAGAATGTCGGTGAACTCTTTGGATGCTCCGGGCATTTCGGCAGTGTCGATGCCAGCGACCGCGACGAGGGCCGCGAGTTTAAGTTTGAGGGCTGTAAGTAGCATATTGGTTGTTATTGAGAGGGGCGTTTGATCCGGTCGTTCCGGATATGTTCATTTTTCACCAGGAACCACAGACACATCAAGCTTTTGATAAAAGTATATTATTGGGTCGCACAAAATCTCACACACAAATTTCTGAGGGGGTGTCGTTGACGCGGTTTTTTCAAAACGACCGAAATCATCCCAAAACAGGCAAAATTCGGCCTTGTCACGATTGAGCACGTCATTGACGCAAATCCTCAGCCCTCCATCCTGCCCGCTCTCCATGGCCGAAAATTCCACTCCCACCGCGACATCAGACACACCGCCTAAAAGTGGTGCCGAGCCTGCCAAAAAGCGGGAGAATTTCAAAAAACGCAACGAAGTCCCCTCTGCAGAAGAGCTTCTCGCTTCCTTCAACCGCGCCCTCCCTTTCAGTGACGAAGCTGAGAAAGGCGTCCTCTCCTGCCTCCTTCAGGACCCCCTCGAGCGCCTCAGCGACTGCCGCGTCAACCTCCCCGCTCTCGCCTTCTATCATGACGCCAATCGCACCGTCTATGAGAAGCTCCTTGAGTTCTACGACAAGAACCTCCCCGTCGACCCCGTCACCCTCACTCACGCCCTGCGTGAGCAAAACCTCCTCGACAAAGTCGGTGGCGCCGCTGCCATCTCAGAGCTCTTCGCCTTCGTCCCCATCCCCTCCCACTTCCCGTACTATAAGAAGATCGTACTGGATAAGCACATCCTCCGCGAGCTCATCCATGCCAGCTCCCTCAACATCCATCACTCCTATGAGCATGGTAAGGAGCAGATGGATGAAAACATCGACACACTCATCGACCACGCCGAGCAGCGCATCCTCGCCGTCCGCGAATCCGTCGGCGCCAAAGAGGGCATCAAGACGCTTTCCACCCATGTCATGGATGCCATCGACAGCATCCAGTACATGCTCGAGCATCCCGGCCAGCTGCGCGGCCTCTCCACCGGCTACAGCAAGCTGGACGCCATGAGCTCCGGCCTCCAGGGCGGTGAAATGTTCGTCATCGCCGCCCGTCCCTCCATGGGCAAGACCTCCTTCGCCATGAACGTCGTCGAGCACATCGCCGTGGACTGCAACATCCCCTGCGCCGTGTTCAGCTTGGAAATGAGCGCCACCATGCTCGTCCGTCGTCTTCTCGTCTCCCGGGCGCGCCTCAGCATGCAGGATCTCTCCCGCGGCCTGCTCTCCCGAGCTCAGCAGGATGCCCTGGCCAAGGCCACCCGCGACCTGCAGAAAGCCCACATCTTCATCGATGAGACCCCAGGCCTCGACATCATGGAAATGCGCGCCAAATCACGCCGCCTCAAAAAGCAGCACGGCATCCAGATGATCATGATCGACTATCTCCAGCTCGTCACCTCCCAGAGCCGCCGAGCCAAGGACAACCGGCAGATTGAAATCGCCGAAATTTCCGCCGGTATCAAAGGCCTCGCCAAGGAGCTCAATGTCCCCATCATCGTTCTCGCCCAGCTCAACCGCGCCGTCGAGTCCCGCAAAGGCCAGCGCCCCGTTCTCTCTGACCTTCGTGAGTCCGGCTCCATCGAGCAGGACGCCGACATGGTCGGCCTCCTCACCCGCTCCGACTACGCCGGCGCCAAGATGGAGGTCGAAGACGAGGAGGCCGAAGAGAAAAAGAAGGGCGAGGCCATGCTCATCCTCGCCAAAAACCGAAACGGCCCCACCGACGACGTTCTCCTCCGCTTCATCGACCACGCCATGCGTTTCGTCGAACGATTCGAGGAGCCAGAGTCTCCTTAAAGGCCTACTTCTTCAGCAGATCTCGGATTTCCGTGAGCAGCACGATGTCTGCGGCAGGCGGAGGTGGCGGCGCGACCGCCTCCTCCTTCTTCATTTTGGCCAGGAGTGTGTTCACCGGCTTCACGATGACAAAAAAGATCACCGCAGACGTGATCAGGAATCCGATCACCGCATTGATGATCATGCCGATGTCGAGCATGTTCGCCGTTTTCTCCCCCTTTTCATTGATGAACTCGCCGATCTTGATGCCCAGCGAGACATTCGGATTGCCGCCTATGGCTTTGAGAATCGGCTCGATGATGCCTTTGGTGAAAGCGGTGACGATGGTGCCAAACGCGGCTCCAATGATGACCCCCGTGGAGAGATCAACGACATTGCCTTTGAGGATAAAAGCTTTGAATTCTTTAAGCATGGCGGTGTGGAGGGTGAAGTGAACGTGGCCGGTTTTGAAACCAGCCACGTTTTAACCCCTTCAGCAGGCATCAGGCCAGCATAAAATGCGCTCAGACCTCCTGCGCGACCTGCCAGCTCTCCTGGTCCAGGTTCTCTTTCAGATGGCGGTAGCTGCTGGCGATGCGCTCACGTGCCATCCGGCCAAAGAACCGCACCAGCCTCACCAGCCGGTCGATTTCCACGTCTGGCATGGATGAGTCATTCACCCGGCTTTGCGCATGCGCCAGCGTGCAGCCCCACACAAACAGTTCGGCCCCCACATCCACGAAGTGCCCCAGCAGCACCTGCCGCCTTTCCAGCTTGGGGCCGTTCAGCGCCATCGCCAGAAACAGGCGCCGCGCCAGCACTCGGCTCTGCCGCGCTATGGCATCCAGCTCAAACTGCAAAGCCGGGTGCAGCAGCTCCTTCACATCTCCGGCCCCCAGCGGCAGCCACTTCCTGGGATACCACCCGGCGTAAAACCGCGCGGCCCGCAAGGCGGCCTTGGCACGCACCTTCCACGGCAGGGTCGGATTCACCGCATCCGCCCCCAGGTTCAGGTGGGGCTCCAGCGCCTCGCGCGCGATGAACAGCCTCATGATCTCGCTGCTGCCTTCAAAGATCGTGTTGATCCGTGAGTCACGGAACAGCCGCTCAACCGGTTCGGGCACTTCTCCTCGTGCTTTCAGCGAAGCCGCCGTCTCAAATCCCCGCCCCCCTCGCATCTGCATCGTGTCGTCCATGATGCGCCAGGACTTCTCGCTGCCCCACAGCTTGCCGATGGCAGCCTCAAGCCGCACGTCCGCATGCTTGTCACGGTCCACCAGGGCCGAGACATAGCGCACGATGCTCTCCATCGCGAAGGTGTCGGCGGCCATGCGGCTGAGCTTGTCAGCCACGGCGGCATGTCGGCCGATCGGCTGGCCCCACTGCTCACGCGAGCGGGCCCAGCGTTTGCTGATATCCAGACAGCGCTGAGACAAACCGGTGCAGGCGGCGGGCAGCGTGATGCGGCCCGTGTTCAAAGTCGTCAGCGCCACCTTCAGCCCTCGACCCACTCCGCCCAGCACATTCGCCACAGGCACCTGCACGTTGTCAAAATGAATGACCCCGTTGTACAGCGCCTTGAGTCCCATGAAGCGGCAGCGGTGCAGCACCTCGACGCCGGGCCAGCTCGTCTCCACAATGAATGCGGTCGTGGCATGCGGCTTTTCCGCCGTCGGCGTTTTCGCCATAACCACAATCAGCCCGGCCTTCGTGCCGTTCGTGCACCACAGCTTTTCCCCGTTGAGGATGTAGTTTTCACCGCTCTCATCGAGTCTGGCTTCCGTCTTCATCCGTGCCGGGTCAGAGCCCACTTCGTTCTCAGTCAGGGCGAAGGCGCTTATCTCACCTTTGGCACAGCGCGGCAGATACTTGGCCCTCTGCTCTTCGGTTCCAAACAGGATCAGCGGCTGCGGCGCCCCGATCGACTGATGGGCCGAAAGCAGCGCCGCGAGGTTGCCGCAGCGGCTGCCCAGCAGCATCGCCGCCCGCGAATAGTTCGTCTGCGATAGTCCCAGACCTCCGTACCGCAGCGGGATCTTGATGCCAAAGGCGCCAATGCGCGCCAGCTCGCTCAGCAGCACTTCAGGGATTTCGCCTGTCGCGTCGATCTCATCAGGGTTCGCATGCTTGTCCAGCACCTCTTCGAGCCGGTGCAGAAATGCGTCTCCCTGATCGTGGTCCTCGACGCTTTGTTTAGGAAACGGCAGCAGCTTGTTGAAATCCGGTTCGCCGAAAAAGATGCCGGCGGCGATTCCGTTGTTGCGGCGTTCATCTCGGGCGGCCTCCGCCATTTCGAGTGCGGCACGCTGCCCCGCATTCATGCGGGAGGTGTCGATGTGGGTCCGGGCTTCGGACTTGGGTTCTTCCAGAGTGGTTTTCATGGCTTGGTTCTCCAGTTGAGGTTGGGTCAATAATCAATGATGCCCGTATCCCGGGCGAAAGTGATGGGGCCGCCGCGGAACGGCGGGTAGCCGGTGCCGAGCACCATGGCCAGATCGATGTCATCTGCGTTGCGCGCGATTCCCTCTTTGAGGCAGCGCATCGCCTCCTGGCTGATCAGCAGCGCCAGCCTGGTCTGTATGCTTTCGTGCTTCGGCAGGTCCGCATGTCTCGCAGGCGCGATCTCCTTCCCCTTTTCATATCGGTAGAAGCCCTGGCCGCTCTTCTTGCCCAGCTGCCCGGCACTGACCATCTTGTCGAGCGCATCGCTGTTCGGAAAGCGGTCTGGAAAGGCGGTGGCCAGCGTACGCGCCACATGCGCCGCCACATCCAGCCCGATCTCGTCCAGCAGGCGCATCGGCCCCATGGGCATGCCAAATTCCAGCATGGCGTCGTCGATGTCCTTCACCGGCACCCCGCTCTGGTTCAGCCGCACCGCCTCCATGAGATAAGGCACCAGGATGCGGTTCACCAGAAATCCGGGGCTGTCCTTCACAACCACGGGCGTCTTGCCGATCTTCTGCACAAAGCTCACCGCCGTGGCCAGCACATCTGCGGACGTTTCAGGAAGTGTGATGATCTCCACCAGCGGCATGCGGTGCACCGGATTGAAGAAGTGCAGCCCTATCACGCGCTCCGGATGAGGCACGCTGTGCGCCAGTTCCGCGATCGACAGCGCGCTGGTGTTTGTCGCCAGGATCGTGTCATCAGAAACACGGGCCGCCAGATCGCCAAAGATCTTCTTCTTCAGCTCCATGTTTTCCGTGGCAGCCTCGATGATGAGGTGGTGCCGGCTCAGCGGCACCTTCACATGCGTGGTGCTGATCCGGTCCAGCGTGTCACGGCCTTGCACCTGAGTCACCAGCCTGCGGCGCGTGGCGTCTGAAACGAGGCCATGAATCCGTTCCAGTCCACGCGCGAGGCTGTCGTTGGAGACGTCCGTCATGAGAACACGGACGCCTCGCGAAGCGAGTGTATGCGCGATGCCAGCCCCCATCACCCCGGCTCCGATGACAGTGGCATCGGTGAGAGGCAGCGCTGTGCCGCCCGTCACAGCACGTTTGCTGGCTTCTTCGCGCTTGAAAAAAAGATCGATCAGCCGGGCCGAGTCGCGATTCTCGATCAGTTCAGCCACGGCGTTGCGTTCCAGCAGCAGTCCTTTTTCAATCTCACCATGCACCGCATGCGTCACCACCTCGACGGCCTTCAGGATCGACGGATAAAGCCCGCGGGTCTTTTCGAGCACCTTGCGCTTCGCCATGCGCCCGATGATGGCTGAAAACAGATTTTCAAAGCGGTATATCGGTTCCGGACGCCTGCCCTGCACCAGACGCCGGGCAAGAACCTCCAGACGCTCTGCCGCCACCACATGGCTGATGAGCCCAGCACGTTTGGCGGCACTGGCATTGAGCAGCTTGCCTGAAGTGATGAGATCGAGCGCCTTGCGCACACCAATGATGCGCGGCAGCCGCGTGGAGCCTCCCCACGCAGGCAGAATGCCCAGCTGAGTCTCCGGCAGGCCGATCTTGGTGCTCTCATGGTCGCTGGCGATGCGCCAGTCACAGGCAAGAGTGACTTCAAATCCTCCCCCCATGCAGGCGCCGTGGATCGCTGCGACCTTGGGCTTGTTCAGACGTGCGAGCCGGTCAAACACAGCCTGCCCGAGCCAGATGAGCTCATTCACCCGCACAGGTTGCATGCTGCGAATGGCCTTGATGTCAGCACCCGCGACGAAAATTCGCTCCTTGGCGCTTCGCAAAACCAGGGCTTTGACACGCGTGTCATGCTCAATGACTTCCAGCAGATGGTTGAACTCACGCAGAGTCTCCTCGTTCCAGACATTCGCAGATGACTTCGGCGTGTCAAAAGTGATCCAGGCGACTCCGTCGTGATCAATGTCCAGCCGGAAATGCTTCGGCGGCACCGGATGACCGTGAATGATGTCCTCCAGCACATGGGGAGGATCGTGGATGATCGAAGGGCAGTTGTGAAAGAGTGTTTTCATGGCTTTGGGTTGGATGAGATTTCACGGACATAAATTCACAAGGCTTCGAGGCACGCCGCCATCCCCTGCCCGCCTCCGACGCAGAGGCTGACGACAGCGCGCTTCGTGTCGGTGGCATGCAGCTGGTTCAGCGCAGTTTGCACAAGACGCGCACCCGTGGCTCCGACAGGATGCCCCAGCGCGATGGCACCGCCGCAGGCGTTGATCTTCGCGGGGTCCAGCTCGCCCAGCGGAGCCTCCAGCCCCGCTCTGCGAGCACTGGCGGGATCAGCCAGGCATTTCATCACTGCAAGCACCTGCGCGGCGAAGGCCTCGTTGATCTCGAACACATCCGCATCATCCAGCTTCCAGCCGCTGCGGTGCAGCGCAGCATCCACAGCGCGCACCGGCCCAAGTCCCATGCGTGCAGGGTCACACCCGGTGGCGGCATAGCTGACGAGGCGGCCCATCGGCTTCCAGTTGTGCGCGGCGGCGGCTTCCTCCGTCGCTACCAGCAGAGCCACGGCCCCGTCGGTGATCTGGCTGGAATTGCCCGCCGTCACGCTGCCGGTCACGGTGTCAAAAAGGGGCTTCAGTTTGGCCAGCTTTTCCAGGCTGGAGTCTGAGCGAATGCCGTTGTCCGCCTCCACCATGTGCGCGCCCAGCACCGGCGCGATCTCCTGGCCCAGCAGGTGATTGGCACGGGTGGCGCAGAGGTGGCTCCTCATGGCAAAGGCGTCCTGCATCTCGCGGGAGATGCCAAACTCACGCGCCAGCACCTCGGCGGTCTGGCCCATGTTCAGGCTCGAAACCGGATCCGTCAGCCCCACCTTCAGCCCGATCACGGGCGCAAAATCCGCCGGGCGGAAATGCAGCGCGGCTTTGGCTCGGCCGGCGAAATCTCGCGCACGGCTCAGCGCGGTGAACTTTTCCACCGCCGGGCGGGAAAAATAGAAGGGCATGTTGCTCATGCTCTCCGTCCCGCCCACCACAAAGACCTCGCCCTGACCCGCGCACATCTTCGCATGCGCCAGTGTGATGGCCTCCAGGCCGGAGGCGCAGTTGCGGTGCACCGTCATGGCCGGCTTTGCTTCCGGAAGCCCGGCACGCAGCGCGATCACGCGCGCGATGTTCATGGCCTCCGGAGGCTGGCCGACGCAGCCGAGGATCGTTTCATCCACCAGCATGGGGTCGATCCCCGTGCGGGTGAGCAGTGATGAGACGGCATGGCGGCCCAGTTCGACCGCATCAAGGTGGGCGAGATCAGACCCGGCGCGGGAGAAAGGCGTGCGCACGGCGGATACAATGACTAGAGAGGGAGTTTTCATGGCTTTAGGAGCTGAGTGCCACACTGGCGGCGGCAGGTTGGTTTTTGGGCCGGTGATCGACTATTTTTTCCTCCTTCAGGAGGCGGCCGACTCCCAGTTGATCACGGAGTTCGGCAAGTGTGTGAAAGTGGAGACCGTTCGGCGTGATCTCCGTGGCTTCATGGAAACGGCGGGAAACGGCGAGCTCCAGTTCGGACTCTCGCACACCGGGTTCAGCGGTGACATGCAGATGCACCTCATCCATTTCCAATGGGTCATCGTGGCGTTTGCGCAGCTCGATCTGCCAGGCGGCGATGCCCTTCTGGTCATCCAGCAGGTGTTCAAGGAGGTTGAAGTTCACCAGCGTTCCCTTCAGCTTGTCCACATGCAGCTCGCGCACTTCACTGACCCGCGAGATCGGGCCCAGCAGCCGCGGGCAGGTGCGTCCGCAGTTGGGGCACTTCTCCCAGGTCATCCCCCCCTCGGCAATGTCTCCCGTCCTGTAACGCACCACCACCGTGCCACGCGCATCGAGAGGAGTGAAGACGATTTCACCCGGATGTCCGTCGGGAACAACATCTCCAGTTTCCGGGTTGATCAGTTCCACCAGGCCGAGGTCAGGGCTCAGGTGATAGCCGCTGGCATCAAGGGATTGCCCGACACATTCGGGAAAGGCCATCTTCGCCTCCGTGAAGCCGTAGGTGGCCATGACGTGCGTGTCAGGGCTGCCAAGCAATGTGGCCAGCTCCCGAAGACGCGCCCGCAGACCATCGGCCACTTTTTCACCCCCAAGAACAAGCCTTTTCAAATTGGGCCACTGCCTGCCGGTTTCATAGGCCTCACGCAGCACATGATAGATGAAGGTGGGCATGCCGATGAGGATGTCCGGCTGGATCTTGTCGATGAGCCTGATGTTGCCGTCGGTGCCGAGTGTTTTGCCGCCGCCGGTGCTGAGCATGAATGTGCCAAAGCCAAGCCCGGCGTGATGCGCCAGCCAGAACGCAAGATGGGGCGCGTACGGGAAGAGATTGACGTGCTTGAAATCCCGCTGCGAGCGCCCCGCGAGCATCAGCCGCGTGCCGCTGATGTTAAGGTTCTCCAGATCGTGCTTGGTATAGAGAAACGGCACGGGATCCGAGGAGCGCCCCGTGGTGCTGGTGAGCAGGATGGGACGAAACTCGGCCTCTGCCTTCTCCTTTGCAGCAGCCCGGCCATGCAGCAGCGCTGTCAGCAGCATGCCGGGCTCATGGCGGAGCGCTGTTTCATCCGGGACGAGCACAAAGTCACGCGGGTTGGCGAGATCTTTCTTTGAAGTAAACGGCACGCGGCTCCAGTCCTCATAGGATCTGATGTCTGAAGGCTGGATGGAATGCTCTTCAAAAACGCGGCGGTAATGCGCGCTGAAGGGCACGACGCGGCGGCTCAGGTACTCACGCAGTTGCGTGAGCTGCCACTCTCGCCAGGCCTCAGGCGGCGTGGCGTTCCAATCGGGTGTGTGACGGAGCAATTTCATGGCTGATTGTCTCCTGGTTGAGGTTGGTGTCTGTCTCTAGCAGGGCACGAACGGCAGGCAGCGCGGCGGTTGCGGCGTCACGACCGGCCTGCAGATATTGCCCGAAATTTTCAAAGTCATGCCACGTCGAGGTGACAAAGTGCGGATGGATCACCACATCCGCAGCAGCTTCCTCCTTGGCGATGAGGTGCAGCTGCGCGGCCATCAGAGCGCGGCGGAAGGTGTCCAGAACGTTCCCATAGGCGAGCAGGTTCACCTTCTGCCAGAAGGTGCGGAACATGCGTGAAAAAACCTGGAAGGCAGGTTTGTCCTCGGACATGAACCCGCGGTCGCTTTTGGACTCGAAGTCATCCGGCGCAGGCATCACGTTCACCGCGATGACCGCATCAAGATGGAAGCGTTTTTTCAGGATGGTCACCGGAAGGGGCTCGGAAGCACCGCCATCGGTGTAGCGCCGGCCGTTCAGGCTCACCGGAGCACAGACCGCCGGAATGGCCGAGCTGGCATGCACCGCATGCGAAACACGGCCGGAATCAAACACATGCGGAGTCAGACGGTCCAGATCTGTGGCTATGACGATCAGGGGCTTGTCCAGATCCGCAAAGGTCTTTTCACCCAGATCTCTCTCAAGGTGCCTGCGCAGCTTTTCACCGCGGATCAGCCCTTCCGAAGGAGGAATGATGTAATCCATCAGCGACTTCAGCGTGGCGCGGTCTTTGATCTCCCGTGCTCGTTCCTCGAGGTCAGCACCGCTGAGGCCGGCGGCCCAGAGGGAACCCACATACGCCCCCATGCTGCAACCGGCGATGGCAGTGATCGGGATTCCCTCTTCTTCGAGCACCTGGATCACCCCGGCATGTGCCAGACCACGCGCACCGCCGCTGGACAAAGCGAGCCCGATCCTTGGTGCCTTCCCTCCCCCTGAGCCGTGCTTTGAACTTTCTTCGGCACGTCTCCATCCCTGGAAGGGAAGTTGGAGCTGGTTGTTCATGACCTGCGGTGGTTGTTATGCTTTTAGACCCCCGCTCTGAGAAAATAATTCAAAATTAGCGATTTTTTATGCATAAATGGCTCCCATGAACGACTCCGACCTCAATCGCATGCTCAGACATGCCGCAGCCGCCCCACCTGTGGCTGTGCCGCACGCACTGGAGGCAGGCATCATGGCTCGCGTCCGCGTCGATGATGGCCGGGCAAGGCGCTGGCAGTCTTTTGTGCGATGGCTGCTGATCGTAACCGCCATCGCTGGGATCGTGACTGCAGGCATGGTGGGCTGGGCCATGGCATCACGTGACACCATCCATACCACACCACCCGCCATGGAGCTGTTTCGCACAGGAGAGCCACAATGACCTCAAGGCTCAAATGGATGCTGATTTCGGTGTTTTGCTCCGCCACTCTGGCCGGGGGAACCGCATGGCTGGTCACAGACTGGACCCTTCACCGTCATGGCGAAAGCCACGCGCATGATCACGCACAAACAGATCTGCATGCGTGGATGCATGAGCACCTCGACATCACCCCGGAGCAGCATGAGAAGCTCGAACCCATTGAAGCCGAATTTGAAACCCTTCGGGTGAAACTCAAAGACGAGTTGCGTCAGGCGGATGTATCCCTGGCCGAAACCATCCGAGATCCCCAGATGAACGAAGCAGCCATGAATGCTGCCCTGGAGCGGCTGAACAAGGCGCAGGCTGCCTTGCAGCGGGCCACATTGGATCATTTTTTTGCAATGAAACGCTATCTGCGGCCTGCGCAGGCAGCCAGACTCCTGGAGTGGACTCATGACAGCCTTGCCCGCGATTGATCCCCTGATCCTTCCGCAGGCCGGAGCTGCGGCCGAAGATGCGGCGGAAGCAGCCCACCTGCGTGCCGCCCAGGCAGGCGACATGGCCGCCTTTGAATGGATCGTGAAACAGCATGAAGAAAAGCTGTTCGGCTTCTGCTGCCGCTGGCTGCGCTGTGCCGAGGATGCGCGTGAAGTCTGCCAGGATGCTTTTGTGCGTGCATGGCAGGCGCTGCCTGAATTCGAGGGGCGGGCGAAGCTTTCAACCTGGCTGTATCAGATCGCGCTGAACCTTTGCCGTGACCGGGCCAAATCACGGGCTTCGCGGCAGCGAGACAGCACCACGACGCTGAGCGAACTCGAAAAACCTTTGCCCTGTCCGCAAAACTCCCCCGATGAAAGCGCGGAATGGCAGAGCGAGATGCAGAAGCTGGAGCGCGGGCTGGCGCTGCTGCCGGAAAAGCTGCGTACAGCACTGATGCTGAGCGCCATGGAAGGCCTGAGCCATGAGGAGTGCGCCAAGGTGCTGAACTGCTCCGTGCGCGGCACCGAAGGGCGGATCTACCGCGCGCGGCAGATGCTGCTGCAGTGGTGGAATGAGGAAGTTCAGTGAGCTGAAGCACCACGCACCGCCTTTTCAAGGCTGTTTGCGGCATCTGAGCGCCAGCCGATGACCACACGTGGCATGAGGCCACCCAAGACCAGAAAGAGGATGCAGACGGTCAGCGGCCAGCGCTCACGAGGCAGGGCGTCGGGGATGTTGATGACGTGCTTTGGCAGCACGCCGAGGAACAGGGTGTTGTAGAGACGCAGGAGGTTGATGGCATTGAAGACCGTGGCAACCAGCAGCACGATGCCGGCGCTGAGGTGGTTTTGCAGCATGCCGTGGAAGATGAGCTCCTCAGCGCAATAACCCAGCGTGCCGGGCAGGCCGACAAGGGCGAGGCCACAGATGAGGAAAAAGGTGGCAAGACGTGGTGCTTTGGCGGCAAGGCCGAGATGCATCAGAGGGTCTTCACTGGAACTTACCCGCACTTCCAGCGCACGAACGATGCAGATGAGCCCGGTGGAGGCAGCAGCCACCACCAGCCAGTGGGTGAGCGCACCGGTGACTCCTTCGATGTTGGCGCTGGTGATGCCGGCGAGCATGAAGCTGGCCTGGCTGATGCACAGGAACGCAAGGAGACGCCGGGGCTTGCTTTCTGTGAAGGCACGCAGACTGGCGATGCCTACGGTGGCAACAGCCGCCAGACTGAGGAATTCGAAGGCATTGTGTGCTGATTCTGAGAGAGAAGCGACCTCTGCGCGCGCTACAAGCACGACGCCAAGGTGGCCGTTGAAAAGGAGGGCTTTGGGCAGGAGGGGGCCATGCTCGAAGGCATGCACTACGCCTGCGTGGAGGGGGAAAAGGCCCTTGCGACAGATGACTGCGATGGTGAGAAAAGCGGCCCAGAGTGTACCATATTTGGCAAAACCAGCGGTTGATGAGGCGCTCAGAACAATCACGGCGGCGGTCAGGGCGACACAACTGGCCAAACGGATGCCGATGGTGAGGCGGGTCTCCCGCTGACTGCCGAACATGCCTAATGCAAATGGCAGGCAGGAAAGCCACCAGCCAGCGACCATGGGAACCCAGGAGGCGGCGGCGTAGGCGGTCTGCACGGAGAGGGAGATGAGCAGCATGCCGGCGGGGGCCTGCCCGGCCGCGTCACGCCTGGGAGCGATCACCATGACGGCAAGGGTCAGGGCGGCATAGAAGGCCATGGGGACGGCATTGAGGCCATCGGCCTGGAAGAAGGGCAGCCAAGGATCGTGCAGACTCCCCTGCCCTGCGGCGCGTGACTCACACGCGGCAGCCAGGAAGGCTATGAAAGCGAGTGCTGCGGCCACCGCTGCGACGCGGCGTGGATGGGATGCCTTCCAGGATGCCAGCACGCCACCGAGCAATGAAGCCAGGGCGACGGTGAGGTATGGCAGTGAAAGGTAGGGCATGAATTTGATCAGTGATCTGACGACTTCTTCGCAGAAGCTTTGGGTTCGAAAAGGGCGAGCCAGTGTGCGACAGCCTGAACAGGGGCGACGATCCAGCGCTCGACGACGGCATCATAGAAACCGCGCCCAAGAGCCAGACGGTAGAGCCAGACCTGCACAGATTGAGGCAGCAGGGATTCATAGTGGCTGCCGGTGGGGCTGAACCTGCCGCCAGCAGCGGCGTGCACGCGATGGTAGTCGCGAAGCATGGAGGGCGTGCGCAGGAACTGCAATGTGCGCAGCATGGCGTGGCTGACGAGATGGATGAGAGCGAAGGTGGACCAGCCGAGGCCGATCTCGACAAAGATGAGGCCGATCTGAGTCTGGGCTGCATAGGCAAGGGAGGTCTTGGCATCGGCACAGGTGCGATGGACGAGGGTGCCGAGGAAGGCGGTGGCCAGACCGGTGATGATGATGAGGCCGGTGGCGATCCATGAATGGCGAATGAGCGGCTCGATACGCAGCAGCAGATAAGCACCGGTGTGGATGGAGATGGCCCCATAGAAAACGGCGCTGGAAGGGGTGGGACCCTCCATGGCACGAGGCAGCCAGCCCCAGAAAGGACCTTGGGAAGATTTCCCGGCGGCGGCGATCACCAGCAGCACGGCGACGACCGCGCCATGGATGCCGGGGGCTCCCTCTGCGCCGAGCAGGCCCTCCCATGAGGTGGTGCCGAACCAGTGATGCGCCAGGAAGATGGCGAGCAGCATGAACAAGTCCGCCACACGATAGGAGGCAAAGACCCAGAGGGCATTGCGCACAGGCTCCGGCCGATACTGGAAGAAGCCAACGAGGAGCACGGAGGTGATGGCTATCGTTTCCCAGCCGACGATGAGGAGATCCAGCGAGTCAGCGGTGAAGACGAGCAGCGCGCCGAAGGTGAAGAGGTGCAGGAGAAGGAAGAAGCGGAGGAAGCCCGGGTCCCGATGCAGATAGCGCACAGAAAAGAAGGCGACAATGCTGACGAGCGCCACGGTCAGGCCCACAAGCGGCAGGGAGAGCCCGTCCACCAGCAACGAGAGCGGATAGCCATAGTGCCCGACGGTGAACCAGTCCCCCAAGCTGACCTGAATGGAATGAAGCCCCTGCGAACTCATGCCCCAGCCGATGACCACCGCCAGGAGGGCAAGAAGGAAGTAAGCCGACTTGGTAATCCGCGCCATGACGCGCTCCGCGACGCCGCCGCCCAGGAGCCAGACAAGGCTCAGCCCGAGGAAGAGCGCGCCGGGCGTGGCGATGAGAATCGGGATCAGGGTTTTAAGAGGCATGGACAAAGGCTGGATGTGGCAGAGTCAGAGTTAAGCGGCCCGGGGGTCAATGCGAGCCAGGGGGAGGTGCTCCCTTTTACCGCGATACCAGGCCTGTGAGCTGGGAGCCACAGGAAGCGGTTCCTCATCCCCTTCCAGCCTTTTGAAGACGCCGTCACGATACACCTCCACGTGACCGTCATCCGGGTCCATGGTGGCGATGCGGAGCCACTGGTTGCAGACGATTTCGTTGAGCTCACGGTCCGCGCTGATGACTTTCATGAGACGGGCCGGCGTGGTTTCGACAATGAAGAGCATGCGCACCGGCTCGTGAATCTCGACGGCCTGCGCGGGGAGGCCTGTGCGGAGGTCGCTCTGGTAACCGTTCATCACGCCGAGGAGGCCGTTGATGTTGTGAGGGAGCTTGGTGCCGCTGCCGTAAACGTCGTTGTCCACCGCAGAGAAGTAGTAGTCGAGATTGATGCTGCAGCAGACGGGGAGAGCCGCGCCGATCACCTGAGCGAGCGCCTCATCGCCGGGGTCCTTGGTGGCGTCGTAGGAAACAAGGAAGGCGCGGCGGTCCATGAAGAGGCCTTTGGTGATCTCCCGCCGTCCGACGAAGGTAACGGCATTGGTGCAGTGGCCGTACTCGGGCCGGGGCTCGCCGATGTGTTCCGCGCGCTCCTGGACATGGCGCAGGCTGGAGTCCGGAGCGATGTCATGAGCGGCAGCATCAAAACGGCGTGAGCGTTCATGGGCATTGAGGGTGCGGGCCTTGTCGAGCGACTGATGGACGCGCAGGAGATCGCCGCGATGGGTTTCGGGAAGAAGATCCAGGTCGAAGAAGTGGATGTCTTCGTTGCAGGTGTCGTGATAACCGCCCAGAAACCAGGTGTCCTCCGGAATGACGACGCCCCTGGCGCGCAGGGCTTCGCGGACAGCGGGGCGGTTGGCCATGATGGCAAAGAGGCGTGCGTTGGGCGCGCCGCTGTGGCCGCCGCAGGCCTGGCAGCAGTAGGCGGACTCGTAGGGGTTGTTGAGGCTGGTGGAGCCGTGGCCGAGGATGACGACCAGTCTGGCGTGCCCTTTGTGAAGACCTGCGGGCCCGAGCACCTCATACACACAGTCTGCCTGCTGCTTAAAGGTGATGCCGGTCATGAGGCCGGTGGTGGCGCCCCGGGAGGCTGCGTCATCGCTCATGAAGGAAAACTCGGTCCTGGGCTCGGGCAGGAAAGAGCGGTTCAGCCACTTGATGAAGCGGCCGTAGGACAGCGGGGTGAGCACGCGCAGCGCGAGCGGGAAAAGGCTCAAAAAGCCGAGGCAGGCGGTGCTGACCCAGCCGCGCACGAGGGTGCGGGAGGAGATGAAGCCATGGCGTACGACGCCAGCCCAGGCACGGCGCAGCCCCTGGCGCTGTTTGTGGAGATGCGCCTGATCCTGCAGCGGGACCTCGCGGACGGCATGCTCGGGATCGACGACGACGGGGCAGTATGAGACGCCGCCAGGGTCATCGATGCCGGCATAATGGATGGCCACGCCGAAGAAGCCGGCGACGCCGACAGTTTCGATGCCGGGGTCGGCCTCCTCGAGGGCGCGCCGCATGGATTCTTCACGGTCGTCCATGCAGAAGATGACCTGGGCGACGAGGCGGCTGCTGCTGGGAAAGACGCAGGGCATGGTGCGATGCCTGGCGAGCGGGATGAGCACGCGACGCTCATGGCGACGCTCATAGGCGAGGTGAAGCAGACGGCGGCGCTCGATTTCATGACAGGCGAGAATTTCCTGTGCGAGGCGGGCCATCTCCGCGTCCGGGAAAGCCATCAAGTCATGGCTGCTGATGCCCAGGAGCTGGGCCACGTCAAACACACGGGCCGTGTGAGTCAGCGGATCAAAACGCGGCACAGGGAGGAGGGTGGAGCGCCATGCGGCGGTGTCTCCGGCGACGTGTGTGAGAGCCGCGATGGTGTAGGTGAGGCGGAGCGCGAGAAACTCCATGACGGAGCAGCGCACGCGATCATGGGGAGCGAGCGTGGGATCCTGCTCAAGCATGCGGACCATGCCCGCCCAGCCACGCAGTGCGAGGAGCTCCTCGGTGATGAATTCCTGCCACTGGCCGAAGGGCACACCGAGCCGAGCGAGGGCCTCCAGCACGACGGCGTCTGCGTCCATATTGGCCGCCTCCTGGCGCAAGAACTCAGCATGCACGCCGCTGAGATGGGCCGGGAAGATGGCGAAGGCCTGAGGCATGATCTTGCGAGCCGCACGGAGGAGTCCTTTGTCGCGATGCGGCATGGGCCAGTAGGCAATGCCCTGGTCCAGATAGGCGGCGGTGAGGCGGATGAGCGGCGGGTGGATGAGGGCGTCCAAGTCGATGCCCTGCTGCGCCAGGACGACCTCACGCGGACGTTTTGGCGGGACGGGAGGAGGGACGGGCTGGGGTTTGACCCGGGCGAGGCATGCCGCCCAGAGCGCCGAGGGGGAATCTGCGCGGAGTGCGGAGGCGGAGGATGGGGGGAGGTCGGTGCGGAAGGAGTCCAGCCAGCCGCCCTCCTCCATCTGCCAGGAGATGTTGATGCCATTCACGCGGCGGACGCCGGGAGCGAGCATGGCGCGACGGAGCTGACGGCGCCGGAGCCTGCCGGGGAGGATTTCGGCATCGGGCTCGCAGGAGAGGACGGCGTCGAGGTCTTCATCGAGGATGCGGCTTTTGGCGCGCTCTGTCTGATAGGCCTCCTCGGAGAGGAAGGGCTCGGCCTTGAAGAGCGTGCCGCCTTCAATGACCGCGTCTTCAAATCTGCGGTGCTGGAGGGAGAGGAGGGTGTTGTAATGAATGAAAACCCCCAGGGGCCCCTGGATGGGCAGGAAGCGAGCCGCATGATCCACCACCTGGCGCAGATGCTCGAGCCGCCCCTCTGCCGGCTGAGTCTCCTGCCTGGAGTCGTGACAGCCACAGGTGCTGGCATGGGTGCGGGTACTCATTGAAGATCAAAAGCCTATTATATAAGGCTGAGGAGATGGCTGCGCCATCCCTTGATCAGGGGGTATTCCGCTACGGAGCGCGGGGGCGCGGATTTAGGAAAGCGCGGAGGGAAAATGACGAATGGTGCGGCGATATGCGGGGCGGCACTGCCGTCTGGCTGGAAGAGCAATCATCCAGAGCAAAACGATGCGGGAGCGTATGGGACCGGGACGATCCCACTCCTCCAGAGCTCTGACGCGCTGGCAGAACGTCACGGGCATGCTTCAAACGAAGAGTGAACCCGTTTTCAACTGTGCACGGTATCAGACCTGTTCTCGAAAAGCCTGTCATATTGCCTGGAAGACGGAGCGGCCCGATTGGATGCGTTAGTCGCCGGCCTGTTATCTTCAAAGAACAGGTCCAAGCGCCTGGGGTGAAGCGGAGCGGTCCTTGTTCCGCAGGAACAAGGCTACTTTGCCTTGCCAGGAGAGCTGTCCGGGATCGAGGATGTGTGATGCCAACGGGATGGCTTCGCCGGGGAGGTGGTGGAAGGGAAGCGCGCGAGACCTAGGGAAGATTGATGCGCTGATCGACGGGCAAGCGTGCCATCGTGCTTAGCCGGGAGGGCTATTCTGCTTTTGGCGGAGTTTGGAGGGGGACGACGATTTCGATGCGGAGGCCGCTGGGATGCCTGCTGGTGGCGGTGAGCTCGCCGCCAGACTGGCGGGCGCGGGCGCGCATGCCGACCATGCCGAGGCTGGGGCTGTAGATGATGTCTCCGCCCTGATGGGGAAGGCCTTTGCCGTTGTCTTCGATGGTGAGCCGGATGGTCTGCTCCCGGTGCATGAGGCTGATCTTGACCTCGGTGGCCTCGGCGTGACGGGCGATGTTGGTGAAGGCCTCCTGGGCGATGCGAAAGAGGTGTGTCTCTGTTTCATCCGGGAGACGACCGGTGAAGTCGGACTCGTAGTCCACCTTCATGCGGGTGCGCTGGCCGAATTTTTCCGCGAGCCAGCGCAGGCCGGCGTCCAGGCCGAAGTCGTCGAGAATGACGGGGCGGAGGAGCTGGGAGAGCTCGCGGACGTTGGCGATGGATTCGTCCACGAGGTGGAGGCAGTCTGCGCGCAGTGAGGGGAGGTCCTGGGTGGAGCCTTTGGTGAGGTTGGCACGAACGGCGGCGAGAGACTGGCCGAGCTCATCATGAAGCTCATGGGAGAACCTGCGAGCGGCCTGCTCCTGGGTCTGAAGCATGTGCCAGGAGACGCGGCTGAGCTCCTCTGACTGCCAGCGGATGCGCTGGATGCTTTTGCGGGCGAAGGCTATGGTGAGCATGGCGCAGATGGCGGCGAGGACGGTGCTGGAACCGAGGAGGAGGGTGGAGTCGTCACTGAGCTCCTGAGACTGCTGCTCCAGCAGGTGCTCTGTCTTGGAGAGGTGGTCGGAGCTGATTTTGATGAGCTTGTCCACGAGCTCGAAGACGCGGCCATGATGCTGAAAGAGGATTTCCATCTTGTCCCGCTGGACGGGCTCCTGGCTTTCGAGAAGACGATGGGACTCACGGGAGAAGGCTTTGACGCGCCTGTCGAGCTCGGTCCAGAGCTCGGCGTCTGCGAGAGAGCGGGTCTCGCCACTGAGGCGGGAGACCTGGCGGTCGCTTTCATCGAGCTCGGCGAGCAGCCTGACGAGGTCATCACGCTTATGATTGATCTGAGTGAACTGATGGAGAACGGCGGTCATGGTGTTCTCCTCCGACTGGACGTCCTGACGGAGACGGGCGATGAGGAACTGATCGCGGGCGAGCTGCTCGACGCCGCGGCGAATGCCCTGGCTCTGACGCACGGCGACGAGGCCGGCCGTGCCGAGGAGGACCATCACCAACAGGAAACCGAGCGCCAAGACGCGCATGACGTAGCGCTCTGTGATCCGGAGGAACGTGAAGGACATAAAGGGAGGGTGCGGGGCTCAGACGACCATGACAGCAGGAGCCGTCAACGACGTCCTCCCGGACCCCGTGGGCTGGATGTGATGGAGAGCTACCACAAGGCGCAGCCTCCTCACCTGAACGAGCCTGTCAAGGTACTGGTGAAACAGGACCAGAGATGAGAACCCGATGGAAGCGGCACTGATCGCACCCGGCCTCACCCCGAAGGGCACTGCATGAACGAACTTATCCTGGGCGGGGAGAGGGGAAACTTGCCGGGCTCCATCACGGCTATAGAAGAGCTCGTGAGTGTATTCTCAGTCGATGAGGCCGTTGCGGATGGAGAAGCGGACGAGCTCGCCGATGGAATGGAGATTGAGCTTTTCCATGATGCGGCCGCGATGGGCTTCGACGGTGTAAACGCTGAGATTGAGCACGGAGGCGATCTCCTTGTTGGTCTTGCTCTCGGAGATCATCTGGAGGACTTCGCGCTCGCGGGGGGAGAGGAGGTCGATGGGATTGGTGACGTGCTTGCGGTAGTCGTCGAGGACGGCGTCGCTGACTTCGGGGCTGAGGAAGCCTTTGCCGTTGGCGACGGCGCGGACGGCGGCGAGGAGATCGCTCTCGTTGCTGTCTTTGAGGAGGTAGCCGTTGGCGCCGGCGCGGAGCATTTCGCGGACGTAGACGGAGTCCTTCTGCATGGAGAGGGCGAGGATGCGCGCCTTGGGCACGGCCTTGGAGATCTGGCGTGCGGCCTCGATGCCGTTGAGCTCGGGCATGGTGACGTCGAGCACGACGACGTCTGGCTGGAGGTCGATGGCTTTGTCCACAGCCTCGCGGCCGTTGGAGGCCTCTCCGACGACCTCCATGTCCCACTGGGCGGCGAGGATCATGCGGAAGCCGTTGCGCACGACGGCGTGGTCATCGGCAAGAAGAATGCGTGTTGCTTTGGCGGACATGAGAGGCGCACCATAGCAGGCCGGAGCCTGCGGCAAAGGGCAAAAACTGCGGTGATTTTATGGGCAAGGAGGAGGGAGGGTCGTCCTAGAGACGCCGCCCCTCCTCCCCCATTCCATGTCCGTTTTTCGCCTATCCAAGATTTTCCTCAGCCTGGCTTTGCTGCCTTTGTCCGGTCACGCCCAGGCGGTGGTGAAGGCTCCGGAGGCGGAGGGCTCGCTGGCAGAGGCGGTGGAACTGGAGCTGCCGGAAATAGTCATTGAGGGCAAGGCGGAGAGTCTGATCGGGATCGCGACCTCGGCCTCTAAGGGCCAGACCAGCGCCAAGGAGCTGATGGCGCGGCCTTTTTCGCGGCGTGGTGAGCTGCTGGAAAGCATTCCGGGCTTCATCGCCACGCAGCACAGCGGGGATGGCAAGGCGAACCAGTACTACCTGCGGGGGACGAACCTGGACCATGGGACGGACTTTGCGATCTACGTGGATGGCATGCCGGTGAACCTGCGCAACCATGCGCATGGCCAGGGGTATGCGGACACGAACTTCATCATCCCGGAACTGGTGGGCGAGCTGGAGTACTGGAAGGGCACGTACTATGCGCAGCATGGCGATCTGAGCTCCACCGGGGCGGCGCGCTTCAAGCTGGTGGATGCGCTGCCGCAGGGCATCCTGTCCACGACCTGGGGAGAATATGACTACACGCGCACGCTGATTGCAGACACGATCCAAGCCGGTGCGGGGCAGCTGACCGTGGCGCTGGAGCACCAGTATTACAACGGGCCCTGGGAGCTGCCCTCAGACGCCACGCGGCTGAACGGCTTTCTGCGCTGGCACTGGGAGAACGCCAAGGACAAGATCAACCTGACCCTGATGGGCTACCACGGCAAATGGAGGTCCACCGACCAGGTGCCCCTGCGTGCCATGGAGAGCGGCCTGGTGGGCCGATATGGGAACCTGGACCCCACCGACGGCGGCAACTCACAGCGCTACAGCCTTTCGTTTGACTGGGTACGGAATGAAGGCCGCACCACCACGCGCGCCAATGCGTATGCGGGCTTTTACGACCTGGATCTGTTTTCCAATTTCACCTTCTACATGGACAGCTTTGCCCGTGGGGACACGCTGGGCGACCAGTTTGAGCAGAGGGACCACCGATGGTTCCTCGGTGGTGAGCTGGCGCGAGACTGGCGCTTTGATGCCCTGGGGCAGGAGCAGCGGTTCACCCTGGGCGTGCAGCTGCGGACCGACATCATCACCGGACTGGGGCTGTACAACACCGCTCAGCGTCAGCGCTGGAACACCGTGAGGGAGGACGACATCACGCAGTCCACGTACGGTCTCTACGCGGAGGCTGAGCTGAAACCGGCGCGCTGGCTGCGGATCATCCCCGGGGTGCGCGGCGACGTGTTTCAGTTCAACGTGGAAAAGAGCAACCTCCCGGAGAATGCGGGGTCGCTGACCAAGGGGATCGTGAGTCCGAAGCTCAGCATGGTCTTCGGGCCATGGGCCAAGACAGAATTTTATGTGAACGCCGGCATGGGCTTTCACAGCAATGACGCACGAGGTGTGAACATCACCACGGATCCGAACACGGGCCTCCCGGCAGACCGGGTCAATCCGCTGGTGCGGACCTACGGGGCGGAATTCGGCATTCGCAACGAGTCCATTCCCAAACTGGTGAACACGCTCTCGTTTTGGATGCTGCACAGCGATTCGGAGCTGATCTACACGGGGGATGCCGGCACGACGGAGCCGGGGGCGGCCTCGATGCGCAAGGGGATCGAGCTTTCCAGCTACTGGCGTCCTGAGGACTGGGTGATGGTGGATGTGGAGGCCACACTGACCGATGCGCATCTGGTGAACACGGATCCGC
Organism: Prosthecobacter fluviatilis; assembly: GCF_055388355.1. Taxonomy (NCBI): domain Bacteria; kingdom Pseudomonadati; phylum Verrucomicrobiota; class Verrucomicrobiia; order Verrucomicrobiales; family Verrucomicrobiaceae; genus Prosthecobacter; species Prosthecobacter fluviatilis. Next base: position 5,271,405 of record NZ_AP043782.1, on the reverse strand, counting down.
CGAACCAAAAGATCCCCAACTCGATTCCCTACACTCTCAATGCTGGCATCACTCTGGGGGGCGCGCAGGGCCTCTTCGGCTCGCTGCGTGCGCGATACTTTGCGCCACGGCCCCTGGATTCGGTGGTGGACGTCAAAACGCGCGAGTCGCTGCAGGTGAATGCCCGCCTGGGGTATCGGAAGAACAACTGGGAAGTCGCGGTGGACTGCCTCAATCTGCTCAACCGCAGCGACTACGATGTGGCGTACTACTATGCGTCCCAGCTTAAAAGTGATGCCGCGCCGGTGGACGGGGTGCATGTGCACCCGATCGAGCCGCGGATGTTTCGCCTTTCGGTGACCTGGCGCTTCTAATCTAGCGGACTGCCGGCGGCTTTTTGCCACCAGTGCCGAGCTCTTTTGAGCGAGATCCGGGGGTAAAATGGCGCTTTGTGGCCATGTGGGCCGGAAAAATTTGTGCCTGAAATGGTGGAGGCCAGATGCCCAGACAGCCTGAGTTTGTCAGGATTTGCTCAGACATGTCAGAAATGAGTCATTTATTGTAAATGAAATGCAAATATGACGTCTTTTTATTTAATGACGTGACCCTTCAAGCCAAGTTGAATAAAAAATTCATAATTGAAACGCTTTACAGAGAATTGTTTCAATTATAGTTTATAAATAAGCATTCACTTGGATTCATTGAGTCTATTTTGAGTGTCGAAAATGCTAACGTTTTCAACCATGAAACTTCCCTCTCCTGCTCACAAGCTGCGGCAGCTGCCTTTGCTGGCTCAGGCAGCTGCGTTGCTGTTCGCTTTGACCGGCGCTGGCTCTGCTGCCACGACCATCGAACTGAGCGAGCCTTTCAAGCCTGCCGGTGAAAACTACACCATCACGGCGCTGCAAAATCTCACGCCTCTGACCTTGGACGGCGCCACTGCCCTGGGAGCGAACCCGAACATCAACCTGGAGTTTCAGGGTGGCTTTGGTGTGCGCTACACGAATACATATGGGGGGCTGACGGACTTTGGGATCGGCCTGTATGACGCGAGCTGCGCGCCGGGCATCCAGGTAGCCTCCACGGGGCTGAACATTGTTTTTGACCAGCTGGTGTCCAGCCATGGCCTCTCCGCCACGCTGGGGGACTTTGACATTGCGAACCTGTCCACAGACTTCAGCACGGGCAATGTGGCGCCGACCGTTTCCATCTATGGAACCGGGGGCCTGCTGCTCGGCAACTTTTCGGCCGCAGACATCATCGCTGACAATGCGCTGAGCCTGCTGAGCAGCAACGACCCGATCACCAACACCGACCTGTGGAAGCTCAATCTGGACGCCTTGATCGGCCCGAATGTGCTGGTCTCCGGCTTCACTCTGGGAGCGGACCTGCGCAACGGAGGCGGCAACCTGATGGACGTGAGCGGCAATGCCTATTACCTGGTCTCGGTGACTGGCTGCGAATGCGCCTCTGTGCCGGAGCCTGGCTCGGCTTTCCTGATCCTGAGCGCGGGACTCGGCGCGCTGATCATCACCCGCCGCCGCCACCGGGATCTGCTCTGGGCGAAGTGACGAGAGCCTGATCTGCCGCTGTGTGCGATGCGCCGTGGGAACCCTGGTTTCCCACGGCTTTTTTATGCTGCGTGGCTGCGGGTGTTATTCTTTGAACTCCTCCCGGTCGGGAATGCGGGTGAAGGCGATCTTGGTGCCTGAGAAGGTGCGGACGGCGTCTGGGGTGAAACCGATGACGACGGAGTCGCGACCGTACTTCTGATTGATGTCATCCATCACACGGCTCAGGAGCTCGCGCTGCTGTTTCGGTGCGGAATCGCCGGAAAGATCGAAAAGCTCAAGCTGGCGCGGCCAGGCCTCTGCCACCAAGCCGAACAGGGTCACCGACACCTTTTTGACGCGCTGCCAGCGGGCCTGCTTCATCACCCGCAGCCAAAGATCCGCCAGCACACGTGCGAGCGCGATGCTGTCCGAGCCTTCGTCAAATCTGGCCTGGGCTTCGCAGCGCGGCCCGTCCTCCAAGCGTATGCTGAGATGCAGATGGCTGGCGCGGTACTCCATGCGGCGCAGCCTGCTGGCGGCCTTGAGGAGGAGCCTGCGGGCGACAATGCCTGCGGCGGGAGGGGTGCGGAATTCGGGGGCGAGCACATGGCTGTGCCCGATGGTGCGATGCGCAGGGGGAACGTCATCTTCCGTGATGCCACCGTGCAGTCCGTGCCAGAAGCGGTCGCCGCCCACGCCGCCCCAGGCGCGGTGGAGCGTCTCGCGATCTGCGGCCCACAAGTCTGCCATGGTGCGGATGCCGCAGGCGTGAAGGCGGGGCTCCATGCGGCGGCCGATGCCGCAGAGGTCTCGCAATTCGAGATCGAGAAGGCGGCCTGGCAGGTCCTCCTGGAGGAGGGCGACGAGGCCGTCGGGCTTTTGCATGTCGCTGGCCACCTTGGCGAGGAAGCGATTGGGAGCGAGGCCGATGGAGCAGGTGATGCATTCGCCAATGTGCTCGCGCAGGCCCTGCTTGATGCGCTTTGCGAGGGCGGTGGCCACCTCGAGGGGGCGGCGGGGAGCGTCGAGCTTGCAGGCCATTTCGTCGATGGAGCAGATTTGATGAACGGGGAAATGGCGCTCGACCTCCTTGATGATGTCATGGTGAAACTCCACGTAGCGATCGTGCCCGGCCATGACGGTGATGAGGTGCGGGCAGCGGCGACGGGCCTCGCCGATGTTGGTGCCGGTCTTGATGCCGTATTTTTTGGCCTCGTGGCTGGCGGCGATGGCGCAGGTGGTGTCTGAGTCCACCGGAACGACGGCGACGGGCCTGCCACGGAGGGCGGGATTGAGCTGCTGCTCGACGCTGGCGAAGTAGCTGTTCAGGTCGAGAAACAGCCAGTCCACCAGGGGCTGGGAATGAGAAGGAGCATCGGGCGAGATCATTGAAGGAGGCCAAATTGGTTGTGATTTCAACATGTGTTCATTAGAACACTTTTAGGGCCGAATAAAGTCCAATTCACATGATCTTACAGGGTTCTTACCAGACCTAAGTTGATCGCCACAATAATTTTTATAACCAATAAAACATGCAGCCTTCACCTGCTACGGCATCCATTTCCTCATCTGAAGCATCCCCCACACCCTATCCCCTTCTTTCCTCCGACGAAGCCCTGTTCCATGCCTGCCTGGAAAACCTGACCGCCCAGCGCTGCCACATTCAATGCAAACCCCGGCTCTTCGAAATCCTTCATGCTGAAAACGCTGCGGGGTTTTTAAAGATCTGCCAGCGGCATACCGATTTCCTGATCTACCGCAAAGGGGACTGGCTGCCGATGGTGGCGATCGAGTTTGAGGACGGGAGTTCCGGCAAGGCCAGCCGCAAGGCACGTGACCGCCAGTTGGTGAAGGACATTTTTTCGACCTTCGGCATTCCCATGCTGCAGATTCATTCCAAAGAGATCAACCACATCGACACACTGGTCCACAAGCTCAGCAATGCCTGGCTGCAGCGCAATGCCAATCTGGAGATCCTGCCGCCGCCGAGCGAGGTGTGCGCGCCGCACCCGCCCACGACCACCCTGCTGTCAGCCATTGCCGCAGGGACAAGTCCGAACGCGAGCACAAGCCGCGCGTGCTCCGCCATTTCCTGAGCGGCTTGAAGCCTTCCTAATCCCCCAACTGGAAGTCCAGGGTGCTCTTTTTTGCGACATTTTCCGGCGCGTCGCGATCGACCTCAAAAGGTCCCAATAAATTGTTGCCGGCCAGATCTTCAAGCAGGGGGTCGATCTCGACAAGGCCTGCGCCTGATGGCCAAACTGAAGCAGGCGTGAATGACCAGGTGCGAGCGTCCGAGGCCACGTGAGCTGAGCCGGTGATTGTGGCGGCGCGAGCTTTGACCGTCAGCGCGGAAACGAGTATCGCGGGGTCAAGGGGTTCGTCGAAGGTAATGGTCAGAGGATCGCGGGTGGCGGCTTTGGGTGGCGTGATCTGCCAGCGGAGAGGATCAGGGCAAGTGTGGTCTGGCGCTGCTGCGGTGATGGGAAAGGTGATGTCCTTTCCGAGAGCCACACCGGCAGTGGAGCGCCAGGAAGAGGCGATCTTGAGGGTGTATGGACTGTTTTCCTGCAGGACGGGGCCTTCATCCTGGTTGAGGTTGACGCCGGTTTTCTGACGGCCAGGATGGAGCCAGAGGGTGAGGCGTCTGCCGTCGGGGGACCAGAGCTCGGTCTCGCGGAAGGCCCCTTGAACGATGCTGCCGTCGTGGCGCAGGAGGGTGATGCGATCGAGAAACACGCCCTGCTCCATGGGCTGGCTGAAGTGGAGGTAGAGCTTCAGGGCATTGGCCGGGAGACTGGTGGGAGCGGGAGAGATGCTGGCGGCAGGAGCGGCGGCGGCGGGGCGCTGGAAGTGCAGCTGCTGGGTGGTCCAGTGACCGTCGGGGGACTGGACTTCCACACGATAGGTCTCTCCGGGGACGAGCGGCAGGGTGGCGGCGAAGCGGACGTGGGCAGCGGATTTTGAAATGCTGCCAAACAGGGGCTCTGTGGCTCCTGTGCGAAACACGCGGATGTCCACCCCCGGGGACTCGATGTGACCGGAGGGGTCCACCTTTGCCTCTGCGGCAAAGGCGGTGGCGCCAAGGAGGGCGAAGAGCATGAGCCAGCGCTTCACGGCAGGGCGGCGACTTCGAGGGTCAGCGTTCCTTCGGCATCGCGGAGGACGACGGCCTCGGTGTCGCTGAGCTTGTCCACCTGCACGGCACCAAAGAGCGCGTCCACGATTTCGATCCCCTGGGGGCCGTCGTGCTGTTTTTCGTCGCGGCGGGCAGCGTTCTCGTTGGTCTTGTCGGGGGCCTGTGAGTCGAGGTAGTCCATGCTGATGCGGGCACCCCACATCTTGCTGGGACCGAAGGCGTTCTGCTTGAAGCGCTGGGTATGCACGACAAGCCATTCCTTGCCACTTTTGTCAGTGTAGCTGAAGAGATCGAGCGGGCGGTTGCCGCTGCCGAGCTCGACCATGCTGACGCCTTTGACCTGGGCACCGCTCTGGATGTCGTCCACCTTGAACTTGGCGACGGGGGTGCAGGCGAAGGCGCCGACGACAAAGGTACCCTCCTGTGACTGATAGGGAATGAAGCTCTGGATGGGGGCCTTGGTCTCCCACTTGCGATGAGCGACGTGGTAGGTTTCGGCGCTGAAGACGCTAGCGGTGGCGCCGTCTTTGACCGGAACTGGGATGGTGAAGATGCGGGAGGCGAACTCCTCATTGCAGGTGCCGGTGGCGAACACGCGATCTTTGTCGAAGGCGACATCGGTGATGTTGGTGACCTTGCTTGCGGTGCCGCCGGGCAGGGTGACACGGGCCCATGAGAGTGGCTCAAGGTTCAGCGGAGTGATCTTGCCGTCAGAGCCGACACTGACGATGAGCACGGCGTTGTCCGGGCGGCGCTGAACGCCGAGGTAGATGCGGCCGCTGGCGGGATTGACCGCGAGGTCTTTGACGGTGATGTCCTCCTTCTTCACACCGAGGCCTGCGGCGATCTGGGCACCGATGTCGGCGACGGGCTTGGCGAGCTTTTCTTTTTGAGGGCCTACATCGCCCGTCTGAACGGCGAGCACGCTGGCGGTGCCGGGCTCAGCCACGAGCAGGAGGCCCTCCGGCCCAAAGCTGATGGAACTGAGGGACTGGATTTTGAGGCCGCCTTTCTGGGGCGACTCGAGCAGCGCCGCGGAAGCGCCGAGGGTGGAGGCAAGGAGGAAGGAGAGGCAGAGTGCTTTCATGGCCGGTGAACTGGTGGTGGGCTATGGTACGGAACCAGCAAGGCGAATGTCACGCCCGAATGTGAAATTGAAGTTCACGGCGAGTTCATCGTCTGAGGCTTGATCTTTGGTCGAAAACCAGCGACCCGATGCGACGCGCCCATGAAAAAGAAGCCAACCGAAGAACGCAAGCCGACGAAGTCCTCCCTGTCGCTCTGGCAATCGTTGAAGCGGTTTTGCATCATTTTTGTTCTGGGTGGATCGCTGGTGTGCACGCTGGGGGCAGCGGCGATCATCGCGTATTACAGTGAGAGGGCGAAGGCGTATGATCTGACGAAGCTGGGAGACATGCCGGAGCGAACGATCGTGATGGATGCGAAGGGGGTGATCCTGGGACGGATGCACGGGGAGAACCGGATCATCGTGCCGCTGAGCGAGGTGTCTCCGTGGTTTGTGAAGGCGCTGCTGGCGCGAGAGGACTCGCGCTTTTACAAGCATGGCGGGGTGGACTACCTCGGGGTGGCGCGAGCGATGGTGCGCAATGTGAAGGAGCTGCGGGTGGTGCAGGGGGCGAGCACGCTGACGATGCAGCTGGCGCGCAACAGCTACCCGGACCTGGATGACCGGAGCCTGAACCGGAAGCTGGTGGAGATCATGCTGGCGCGGAGGATCGAGAAAGCGTGCACGAAGGAGCAGATCATCGAGCATTACGTGAACCGCATCTTTTACGGGCCGGGCATCTACGGGGTGCAGCGGGCAAGCCAGGTGTACTTTGGCAAGCATGCGAGCCAGCTGAGCCTGAGCGAGGCGGCGATGATCGCGGGGATCATCCGCAGTCCGGCGCGCTTTTCGCCCTTCCGGAATTATGAGGGGGCGCTGAAGGAGAGGGACACGGTGCTGAAGCGGATGCTGGAGCTGAAGATGATCACGCCGGAGGAGGAGATCGCGGCGAAGTATGCGGACATCGCGCTGCATGCGCAGCCTTTGTTTCAAAGCCAGGGGGGCTACGCACTGGACACGGTGCGGCGGGATCTGGACCTGATCCTGGAGCAGCAGGAGATCGAGGACGGCGGGCTGCAGGTGTACACCACGCTGAACAAGGAGCTGCAGGATGCGGCTGATGAAGCGGTGGAGAAGCGGCTGGCGGCGGTGGAAAAGCAGGGTGGCTACGCGCACCCGAAAAAGGCCGATTTTGACAAGACGTGGGACGGCACGCAGGAGGTGGCCTCGACGCCGTACCTGCAGGCGGCGCTGATGATGCAGGACAACACGACCGGTGGCATCCTGGCGCTGGTGGGCGGGCGCGACTACCGCCACAGCAAGTACAACCGTGCCACGATGGGAGAACGACAGATCGGGTCCACGGTGAAGCCGTTTGTGTATGCTGCGGCGATCGCGTCCGGCTTCATGCCGGGGACGCTGATCAATGATGCGCCGATCCAGCCGGGTGAGATTGAGGGTGCCTCGCCAGGATGGAATCCGCAGAACTCGGACGGCAAGTTTCTGGGGCCGACGACGCTGACGGACGGGATCGTGAAGAGCCGCAACACGATGACGCTGCGACTGGGGAACTACGCCGGAGTGGACCGGGTGATCGACCTGCTGACGAATGCGGGCTTTGCTAAACCTGCGGAGCGGACGCCGCAGATTTTCATTGGTAACATTGGCGGGAATCCGCGGCAGCTGACGAGCGCGATCAGCGTGTTTCCGAACCAGGGGCTGCGGCGCCGGCCGTTCCTGATCGACCGGATTGTGGACAAGGCGGGCAACGTTATTTATCAGACGCCGGTGCTGGAGTCCGAGGTGATGACGCCGAGCGTGGCGTTTCTGATGCGCAACATTTTGGCGCAGGTGCTGGACCGAGGCACGGCGGCCACGCTGCGCAGCGAGTATGGATTCAAGGAACCGGGCGGTGGCAAGACGGGGACCACGAATGATTACAAGGATGCGTGGTTTGCGGGCTATACGGACCGCGTGAGCTGCGGGATCTGGGTGGGGCTGGACAAGCCGCAGACGATTGTGGAGGGCGGGTATGGGGGCACGCTGGCGCTGCCGATCTGGGCGGATGTGATGAAGAAGGCGGTGGCGCTTGGGTACAAGACGGAGGTGCCGAAGGTGTCGCTGCCGCTGTCACGGGTGTCTTTGTGCCGGGTGAGCAGCCAGCTGGCGACGGATGGGTGTGCGCAGGCGGGAACGGCGTATGAGGATGCGCTGCCGTATGATCTGGTGCCGCAGAATTTTTGTTCGGAGCATCAGGGCTATCATGCGCCGGCGCCGCGTCCGGCATCACATGGTCGCGGGCGGGGATTGTTTGATCGGATTCGGAGCTGGTTTCAGTGACTGGGGGGAGACTGGCGGAGGGTATGCGGGAGTGCTGGGCGATGCGGAGGCGTGAGGGATCGGGACGATCCCTCTCCTCCGGAGGGGTGGGGTGTGCGGAGGAGCTGGGAGAAAGGATGTGATGGGTGGCGCGAGCCGCACAGAGGTTTGCCTTCGGCCGGCTTCGCGTTGTGCGGCCCCTTATGCTGGCGCTCTGGTGCTCGCGCGAGGGTCCTGGGAGGATGCGTGCGCTGATCGACAGGCAGGAGTGCCTGTCGTACTTATGAGGCTGCGCTAAGTTTGCGTGGGTGGGACATTGCTGCGCGGATGACATTTCCTGGCAGTCGGAATGCTGGGGTGGAAAGGACAGGCCGGAGGCCTGTCTCCCATGGACAGCCGGGACGGCTATCCTCCGAGGGGAAATGCGGAGCTCCGCACAGAGGTTTGCCTTCGGCCGGCTTCGCGTTGTGCGCCCCCCTATGCTGGCGCTCTGGTGCTCGCGCGAGGGTCCTGGGAGGATGAGTGCGCTGATCGACAGGCAGGAGTGCCTGTCGTACTTATGAGGCTGCGCTAAGTTTGCGTGGGTGGGACATTGCTGCGCGGATGACATTTCCTGGCAGTCGGAATGCTGGGGTGGAAAGGACATGCCAGAGGCCTGTCTGCCGTGGACAGCCGGGACGGCTATCCTCCGGGGGGGGAAATGCGGAGCGCCGCACAGAGGTTTGCCTTCGGCCGGCTTCGCATTGTGCGGACCCCTATGCAGGGGCTCGCGCGAATGACCTGGGAGGATGAGTGCGCTGATCGACAGGCATGAGTGCCTGTCGTACTTCAATGCTTCAATAGCCGAGCCAGGGACCGAGCCATTTTTCGGCTTCGTCGAGGGTCATACCTTTGCGGGCGGCGTAGTCTTCGACCTGGTCTTTGGCGACGACGCTGATGCCGAAGTAGTGGGCCTCGGGATGGCTGAAGTAGAGGCCGCTGACGGCGCTGCCGGGATGCATGGCCATGCTTTCGGTGAGCTCGACGCCGGTCCTGGCGGTGGCATCGAGCAGGCTGAAGAGGATGGGCTTTTCGGTGTGGTCGGGCTGGGAGGGATAACCAGGTGCGGGGCGGATGCCGCGGTAGCGCTCCTTGATGAGATCCTCGTTGGCGAAGTCCCCTTCCTTTTCATAGCCCCAGGCCAGACGGGCCTGCTTGTGGAGGTATTCGGCGAAGGCTTCGGCGAGGCGGTCCGCGACGGCCTTGACGACGATGGCGCTGTAGGGGTCGTGCGCCTTTTCAAACTCGTGCGCGAAGTCGTCCGCACCATGGATGCCGACGGCGAAGCCGCCGATGTAGTCGGCGCGGCCGCTGCCTTTGGGGGCGATGTAGTCGCTCAGAGCGTAGTTGGGCGTGTCCTTCTTGATGACCTGCTGGCGCAGGGTGTGGAAGGTGGTCTGCACGGCGGCGCGTGATTCGTCGGTGTAAACCTCGATGTCGTCGCCGGTGCTGTTGGCAGGGAAGAAGCCGATGATGCCGCGCGGGGTGAAGCGCTTTTCGGCGATGATGCGGTCGAGGAGGTCGTTGGCCTCCTTGTAGAGCTTGAGCGCCTCGGCTTCGGCCTTGGTCTTCATCTCGGGGTCTTCGTGGGCGGATGAGAAACGCTGCTCGGCGGCGATCCAGCGGCCGCGAAGCTCCCAGGAATGGAAGAAGGGCGACCAGTCGATGAACTGGCGCAGGGTGGCGACGAGTTCGGGGCCTTCGTAGGTTTTGGTACCGAGGAAGGAGGGGGTGGCTATGTCCTGCGTGGCCCAGTCAAACTTGGTGCTCTTTTCGCGTGCCTCGGCGAGGCTGAGGAGGGTGCGGTCTTTTTTGCGGCCGTATTCCTCGCGGAGCCTGGCGTGGCGCTCCTCGTTGCTCTTCACGAAGCCTTCGCGCTGGTCTTCGCTCAGAAGGGCGGTGGTGACGGGAACGCTGCGGGAGGCATCCAGCACGTGGACGATGCTGCCGCTGTATTTGGGAGCGATCTTGATGGCGGTGTGAGCCGGGCTGGTGGTGGCACCGCCGATGAGGAGGGGCTGCTTGAAGCCACGGCGCTCCATCTCGCTGGCGACGTGCGCCATCTCATCGAGCGACGGGGTGATGAGGCCGCTGAGACCGATGACATCCGCGCCGACTTCGAGGGCCTTTTCCAGAATCTTGTCGCAAGGGACCATGACGCCCATGTCGGTTACTTCGAAGCCGTTGCAGGCGAGAACGATGCCGACGATGTTTTTGCCGATGTCGTGCACGTCGCCTTTGACGGTGGCGAGCACCACTTTGCCAGCGCTGCGCTGATTGGGGTTGGCGGCTTTTTCAGCCTCCATGAAGGGCTGCAGGTAGGCCACGCTCTGCTTCATGACGCGGGCGCTTTTGACGACCTGGGGCAGGAACATTTTGCCTGCGCCGAAGAGGTCGCCGACGACGCTCATGCCATCCATGAGGGGGCCTTCGATGACGGAGAGGGGCTTGCCGAGCTTGGCGAAGACCTCGGCGGTGTCTTCATTGATGAAGTCGGTGATGCCCTTGAGGAGCGCGTGCTCGAGGCGCTTCTCCACGGGGGCCTGACGCCAGCTCATGTCGATCTCGGCCTTCTTGGTGGTGCCGGCCTGGCCTTTGAACTGCTCGGCGTAATCGACGAGAATTTCCGTGGCGTCGGGGCGGCGGTTGAGGATGACGTCCTCCACCTTTTCCAGCATCTCCTTGGGGATCTCCTCATAGACCTCAAGCATGCCGGCATTGACAATGCCCATGTCCATGCCCGCCTTGATGGCGTGGTAGAGGAAGACGCTGTGCATGGCCTCGCGGACCTTGTTGTTGCCACGGAAGCTGAAGCTGACATTGCTGACGCCGCCGCTGACCTTGGCGTGGGGCAGGTGGTGCTTGATCCAGCGCGTGGCGTTGATGAAATCGAGGGCGTAGTTGTTGTGCTCCTCGATGCCGGTGGCGACGGTGAGGATGTTGGGATCAAAGATGATGTCTTCGGGCGGGAAGCCGACTTCATCGACGAGGATGCGGTAGGCGCGCTCGCAGATGCGGATCTTGTCGTCGTAAGTGGCGGCCTGGCCCTGCTCATCGAAAGCCATGACGACGGTGGCGGCACCGTACTGCTTGATCTTGCGGGCGTATTCCTTGAACTTTTCCTCGCCCTCCTTGAGGGAGATGGAGTTGACGATGCCCTTGCCCTGCAGGCACTTCAAACCGGCCTCGATGATCTCCCATTTGGAGGAGTCCACCATGATGGGGACTTTGTTCACCTCGGGCTCGGTCTGGAGCAGGATGAGGAACTTGGTCATCGTGGGCACGCCGTCGATGAGGCCTTCGTCCATGCAGACATCGATGACATTGGCACCGCTCTCGACCTGCTGGCGGGCGATGGCGACGGCCTCCTCGAGCTTGCCCTCCTTGATGAGCTTGGCGAACTTCGGTGACCCGGCGACGTTTGTGCGCTCGCCGATCATGAGATAGGGCGGGCGCTCTTCCGGTGTGGCACCTCTCAGCACGAAGGGCTGGGAGCCGCTGAGGCGCATGGTGTGGGGGTCCTGCGGCACCTGACGTGGTGGCAGGCCCTCAAGTGCCTTGGCGATGGCGGCGATGTGCTCGGGGGTATTGCCGCAGCAGCCGCCCATGATATTGACGAAGCCGCTGCCGCCGAAATCTTTGGCAAAATTGGCCATGTCCGGCGGAAGGAGATCGAAGCCGGTGGGGGCCAGCGGATTGGGCATGCCGGCATTTGGATAAGCGGAGACGAAGCAGTCGGCCTTGGTAGAGAGCTCCTCCAGGAAGGGACGCATCTTATCAGGGCCGAGGGAGCAATTGAGGCCGATGGAGAGGGGCTTCACATGCCGCATGGCATTCAGGTAGGCCTCGGTGACCTGGCCGGAGATCATGGTCTCGCCGCCCGGGCCGACGGCGGCGCTGATCTGGACGGGGAGCTCGACTTTGTCCTCCTCAAAGACCTCGCGGATGGCGACGAGGGCGGTCTTGGCATTGAGGGAGTCGAAGATGGTTTCGACCATCAGGGTGTCCACCCCACCAGCGATGAGGGCGCGCACCTGGTGCTTGTAGGCCTGCTTTACCTGATCAAAGGTGACGTAGCGGAAGCTGAGGTCCGAGAGGTCTGGGAACTGGGAGAGGGAAACGGTGAGCGGCCCGATGGCACCAGCGACGTAGCGTTTGCGGCCGGTTTTCTCGCCCACGAGGTCGGCCCATTTGCGGCACTGCTTTGCGGACTCGAAATTGATCTCCCAGGCGAGGTCATTGAGAAACTTGTCCTCGATGACAGTCTGGAAGAACTCGGGGTCTTTGCGGTGGCCTTCCGGCACGTCTTTGAAGAACTCGGCCTGGGCAATGCTGGTGCCGCTGAAGGTGTTTGTCTCGATGATGTCGGCCCCGGCTTCCAGGAAGCGGCGGTGGATGTCCTCAATGATGTCCGGGCGGGTGATGCTGAGGATGTCGCCGTTATTGAGGAGGTCCTTTTCGTTGGTGAGGAAGCGGGTGCCGCGGGCGTCGGCTTCCTTGAGCCCGTAGCCGCGGATGGTCGTGCCCATGGCACCATCGATGACCAGGATTCTCTGGCGCATGGCGGCTTCGAGTTCGGGGCGGACATTGGGACGTGAAGGCATGGTGGAAACTAGCGCCGGAGATGGACGGGTCAACCGTCATATGAACGCATCATGATTTGAGCATGTGACTTTATTTCTAATTTACAAGACACCCATCCGTTATACCGGCACGCATGCCCGCCAAACCCAAAGTCCCCTCCCCCATCGAATCCAGCCCTGAGGCCATCAATGAAAATCTGGGGAAGCGAGTGAAGAAGCTGCGCGGGGACCGGGGGTGGTCGCTGGAGGAGCTGGCGACGGCGAGCGGGGTGAGCCGGTCGATGCTGAGCGAGATCGAGCGGGAGAAGGCGAACCCGACGCTGACGGTGACCTTCCGGATCGCGCGGGCATTTGGGCTGACGCTGCAGGAACTGATCGAGAGCGCGGAGGCCAGTGCGTCAAAGATCCAGGTGATCCGGGCGAATGACCGGGCGCAGGTGTACCGCAGCGACAAGCAGTGCGAGATCCGCACGCTCTCGCCGATCAACCTGGAGAAGGATGTGGAGTTTTATGAGCTGACGCTGAGGCCGGGTGGGACGCTGCGCAGCCAGCCGCATTTTGAAGGAACGCGCGAGTTTCTGACCGTGGAGGAGGGCAGTGTGCGGGTCGAGTCTGACGCCAACAGCGAGGAGCTAGCGAAGGGGGACTCAGGGACCTACCGCGCGGATGTGCCGCATGCGATCGTGAACACCGGCAAGGGAGATGCGCTGGTGTTTCTGGTGGTGATTTATCGATAACCGCTTTCTCAACCCATTTACTTTTTTCCAACCCAACCATGAAATCAGCCACCCTCCTTGTCCTCCTGGCGTTTGCCGGGGTTCTCAAAGCCCAGATGCCATCAGCGCTCGTGAATGGCGAGCGGGGGAAGATTCTCGACGGGGTCAAAACGGTGCCGAAGGCGGGAGCGCCGGGGCCGGTGGGGATCTGGGGGAACATGGCGTTTCCGATTTTGTCGGCCCCGGACAAGGACGGGGTGGAGATCGCGGTGGCGGCGGCAGCGGGGTATGGCAAGGGGCGCATCATCCTCTTTGGACACAACAGCTATCTGGCAGGCGGTGAAGGTGGGGATCATGCGAAGCTGATGGAGAACTGCGTGAAGTGGGCGGGCAACAAGGAGAAGCCACGCGTGGGGCTGAAGGGGGTGAATGCGGTGAATCTGTACAAGCAGCGGGGTTTTAATGCGGAGACTTTTGACAAGATCGAGAAGAAGAGCCTGAACGACTACGACGTGGTGATCGTGAACATGCAGGGCATCATCAGCCCCGAGGAAGGCGCGGTGGTGGCGGAGTATGTGAAGGGCGGAGGTGGATTCATCGGCGGGATGACGGGATGGGCCTTCAGCCAGACGAGCGGTGGCAAGGATCTGGCGGTGTCCCATGGGCTGAACCAAGCGCTGATGCCTGCGGGCGTGGCGATCACGGACATGAGCGCCTTTGACCAACTGAGAGGCTTTGAGGCACGCACGGAACTGCCGGCGATGATGAATGCCTCCGAGGCGATCGCAGCAATCAAGAAGCAACGCGAAGGCGGACCGGCGCTGACGGCGGAACAGATGAAGCAGGGCACGAATGCGATCCAGATCGCGATGGCGGCGCAGCCACCGGACCGCAGCAATCTCAAGACGGCCGTGCTGGCGGCGCTGGGCAATGCGGGAGCGGATGCAGCCGTGCCGACGGCCCAGGCTCCGCTGACCGCGGAGAAGCACGCTGCGCAGAGGCTGCGGCTGGGGATGGAAACGCGGGTGCTGAAGCTGGCCTCGGGTGAAGGGGTGGCGGCGCATCCTGCGCATGCGGTTTTTCCGGGGAAAGTGCCGGCGGATGCGCCGCGGGTGAACGGGGAGATCCGTGTGACGCCGAGCATCCCGGGCTGGACCAGCACGGGGCTGTATGCGGCGGCTGGAGAGACGATCACGGTGACGCTGCCGGAGAAGCTGGCGGACAAAGGGTATGCAGTACGGATAGGCTGCCACAGCGACACGCTTTACCACCTGGACAAGTGGGAGCGTGCGCCGGACATCACGCGCAGCGTGCCGCTGGCCACGGCGACGACGAAGACGGCGAGCGCCTTTGGCGGGCTGATCTATATCGAAGTACCGGGACGGGCGAAGGATGACGAGGCATTTACGGTGGCAATCTCCCATGCGGTGGCTGCGCCGCTGTTTGTGCTGGGGCAGGATGATGATGCGAAGTGGAATGAGATCAAGAAGCGCCCTGCCCCGTGGGCGGAGCTGGCGTGTGACAAACTGATCCTGAGCTGCCCGACGGAGGTGGCGCGTGCGATCAACAATCCGACGCAGCTGATGGAGTTCTGGAAGCAGGTGGTGGAGGCGCAGGATGATGTGACGAACCAGACGGCCGAACGCAAGCGGCCCGAGCGAATCGTGGCGGATGTGCAGATCAGCGCGGGCTACATGCACAGCGGGTACCCGATCATGATCCCGACGAGCGCGGCGCCGGAGATGACGACCTTTGGCAAACTGAAGTTTCCGGGCTGGGGATTTTACCATGAGATCGGACACAATCATCAGCGCGGTGATTTCACCTTTGATGGAACGGGCGAGGTGACGAACAACGTCATCGGGATGTACTGCTATGACGCGGTTTTGAAGAAGGACTGGCTGATCGGGCATGGAGCGATCTCCGAAGAGGCGCGCAAGGAGCACATCCAGAAGATCAAGAAGGCCTCGAACAAATGGCAGGTGTGGAAGAGCGATCCCTTCACGGCGCTGACGACCTACATTCAGCTGGTGCAGGAGTTTGGGTGGGAGAGCTGGCGCAAGTATCTGTACAGCTTTGACGATCCGAAGTTTGGCCCTGCGCCGAAGGGGGACGATGAAAGGCGTGACCAGTTTCTGGTGCGCTACTCGAAGATCGCGAATAAGAACCTGGGGCCGTTTTTTGAGGCGTGGGGGATTCCGGTGAGTTCAGCGGCGAAGGCGGAGGTGGCGAAGATGGAGGTGTGGATGCCGAAGGGACTGTGAAGATTAAATGACGAATGAGTAAATCCGAATGCCGAATGGCCGGGCCATGAGCCGCTGAAGGAAGGGCTGGATAGGATCACAGGTGGGGAGGGTGAACTGCCTGTGAGACTGGCCTGTTTCGATGGCTCGCGCGGAGGGTTGGGGAGGAGAGAGGGCGCTGGGTGTCGCGAGCCGCACAGAGGACTGTGCGGACCACTATGCTGGCGCCCTTTGCGGAGGCTGTGGGTGATTAGCCCATCGGCAGCTGATCACTTCGCCAGGGAGGCGCAGATGATTTCTTCGTCGTTGCGCATGAAGACGCATTGGCTGGCGAAGGCGGGGTGGGACCAGACGACGGGGCGGCGGGGGTCGGTGGTGGTGGGTTTGAGGAGATGGGCGCGGCTGATTTCCTCGTAACCTTTGGGAGAGAGCTTGGCGATGATGAGGTCGCCCTGTTCGTTGGCGAGGAAGAAGCGGTCGGCGTTTTTGATGATGAAGGCATTGGCCCAGCGGACGAGCGGGCCGCCGGTGGTGGCAGCCATGCTCTCCCAGAGGCGCTCGCCAGTTTCGAGCTTGAGGCAGCGGAGCTGGCCGTAGCTGCAGACGCCGTAGATGTGGCCGTCCTGAATGAAGGGGGTGCTGATAAGGCTGTGGAGGGTGTCGGTGTTTTTTTCGCTGAAGCTTTTGCCTTCCCAGAGCAGCGTGGCCTCGGGCTTGGCAGCGTCGAGTTTGAAGCATTTGGAGCTGGTGTAGAAGGAGGTGAAGAAGAGGAGATCGCCCGCGAGGCGCGGGGTGGGAACGGTGAGGCCGAAGCGCACTTCCCAGGGATGGGACCAGAGGACTTTGCCGGTGGCGGGATCGAGGGAATTGACGGCCTGCGGATGCCAGAGGATGAGCTGCTTTGTACCGCCGGCCTCGATGATGATGGGTGAGCCGTAGCCGGGCTCGCGTGCGTCGAGTGCGCGCCAGAGTTCTTTGCCGGTGTCTTTGTCGAATGCGACGGCCAGGCTGCCGGAGCCACCGCAGAGGCAGATGAGGCGCTGGCCATCGAGAAGCGGATGACCGGAGAAGCCCCACATGGGAGTCTTGGCGCCGTATTCGGATTTGAAGTCGTGGGACCAGAGAACCTTGCCGCTGGCGGCGTCGAGGCAGAGGAGATTTCCCTCCGCGCCGAGAGTCCACACCTTGCCGCCGCTGACGAGCGGGGTGCAGCGCGGGCCGGTGGAGTAGCTCATGGTGTAGGTGCAGTCGTAGCGGTGCTCCCAGATGACGGAGCCTGATTTGGCATCGAGGCAGAGGACGCGCTCGGTGCCAGGAATGAGGCCGCGTGCGAAGGCGTTGCCGGGGATGCTGGCTTTGTCCGCGACCTGGCGGTCCATGAGATAGACTTTGCCATCGGCCACGGCCGGGCCGGTGTAGCCGCCGCCGATTTTGACGCGCCAGAGGATGGGAGGGCCGCCGGATGGGAAGGAGTCGATGATGCCGGATTCGCGCCAGACGGAGTCGCTTTGAGGACCGAGCCACTGGGGCCAGTCGTCGGCATGAATTGCAGTGGCGAGCAGGAGAAGGAACAGGCTGACGATGCGCATGGACAAACAAACTCACCACCCGGATTCATGTTGCAGAGAATCTGGCAGCCCACACGTTTGGGCATTATGCTGAACCTGCCCGACTCCCAGCGCCTGCATGGCCTCGTCACAGCCACACACACGCCTTTTCATCCGGATGGAGCGCTCAACCTTGATGTGGTGGAGAAGCAGGCGGCCTTTCTGCAGAGCAAGGGAGTGAACATCGTGTTCATCGGAGGCAGCACGGGGGAGAGCCACTCGCTGACGCTGGAGGAGAGGCTGCTGCTGGCGAAATGCTGGATGGCGGTGACGAAGGGAAGCGCGATGCGTGTGGTGGTGCATGTGGGGGCGAACTGTGTCGCGGATGCGAAGACGCTGGCGGAGCAGGCGGAGGAACTGGGGGCGGCGGCGATCGCGGCGCTGACACCGATGTATTTCAAACCGAAGAACGTGGAGATGCTGGTGGAGACGATGGCGCAGATCGCGGGAGCTGCACCGGAGACGCCTTTCTATTATTATGACATTCCGTCGATGACGGGAGTGAACCTGCCGGTGCCAGAGTTTCTGCGTCAGGCGCGTGAGCGGATTCCGAATCTGGCGGGAGTGAAATTTACCAATCCTGACCTGATGGCCTACCAGTACTGCCTGCGCGCGGATGGCGGCGGGTGGGATCTGCCCTTTGGCTGCGATGAGCACATGCTCGGCGCGCTGGCGATGGGTGCGAAGGGAGCGGTGGGAAGCGGATTCAACTTTGCAGCACCGATCTATGCGCGCCTGCTGGCGGCGTTTGCGCAGAAGGATTTTGAGGCGGCGCGTGTGGAGCAGTTTCGCGGGGTGCAGATCATCAGCACGCTGGCGAGCCATGGCTACATGGGCGCGGCGAAGGCGGTGATGAGCATGCTGGGTGTGGATGTGGGCCCTGCCCGACTGCCGAACAACACGCTAACTCCTGAGCAGAAGGACAAGCTGCATGGCGAGCTGGAGGCCATGGGCTTCTTTGAATGGGTGAAGTGAGGCGGGGTCAGCGGCTCACGCGCAGCAGCGGGGCGGGCAGGTGCTCGCTGGTGAGCCAGAGGGTGAGGCTGTCAGTGTCGTAGCAGACGCCTTCGAGCTGGCGGAGAAGTTCGGGCTCAATTCGGACTGGAGGCTGAGCCAGGGCCTCGGCGAGCGTTTGGTTTTTGGGGAGCTGCCACTCGTAGAGGCTGCTGTAGGTGGAGGCGACCATGCGGGTGCCATCCGGCGAGAAGCAGGCTGAGGTGGTCATGCAGTTGTCGTGCGGACGCTTGCCGGGGCGGATGAGCCTGGGGAAGGTCAGATCGACGATTTTTTCCAATGTCATGCTGACCTTGGGCTGAAGCGGCTGCGGGAAGGCGTAGAGCGCGCATTTGCCGTCGTCGCTTTTGGTCAGGATGTAGAGGCGGCCAGTCTGAGGATGGACGAGCAGGCTCTCCGCGTTGTGCTTGCCGTCCGGATAGTTAGCGCGCCAGATCTGCGGCTCGACGGTTTCAGTTTCCTCCACAGGCTGACCGGAGGCTTTGACAGCAGGCTCAGGAATCTGGTAAACCTGAATCGAAGCGCGGATGTAGAGATTGTCGCCTATGTCACCAATGAAGAGGCATGGCGAGCCCTTTTCATCTTTGCCCGAGGCGATGTCTTCCCAGTCGAAATTTGCCGCATCACGCACACGAACTTTGGCGCGTGTTTTGCCGCTGCGGTCGATGGCAAAGACGCAGGGTTCGCCCCCTGAGTCGTTCATGGTCCAGAAAACCGAGGGATCGCGGATGCCCAAGGCGAGCCCGGAGCTTTCACTCAGCCGTTTGTCCTCAAGGGTCGCGACTTTTTTGCTGGTGCTGGGCACGGGCTTTTCCGGCCAAGCCACCACGGTCTGCCCGCAGCAGGCCGAGACTGCCGTCAGCACAAGCGCGAACTGGAGCAGGCAGGAATGCATAAGAGTCAGCCCAGCGGGGCCGCAGGCCCTGCCAGCATGCGGTTGTAGTGAAACTGCACGCGCGCCTGGAACCAGCGCCAGGTCTGGCCCGGCCTGCCACGCTCCAGCAGAAAATGCGGGCAGTCTTTGTGCAGTGGAGAGACGCCGTAGCGCGGCCAGTGGTAGTGGGGCACGACATTGCTGAGCGGAATGTCGTAGGCACGCATGAGATAGGCGGCGAGGCGCGCGGTGCGGTCGATGGTGCGACCAAGGTCATTGCCCTGATGCTCGCACATCTCGATGCCGATGCTGTAGTTGTTGCCGACGCCGTCAAAGTCAGCGTGCTCTCCCTGCTCGCGGCAGGGAAGGTGCTGGATGGCGATGTCATCCTGAACGGTGAAGTGCCAGGTGAGGAAGCCGATGCGATTGCCGCCCTTGCGCTTGGTGGCCCGCAGAGCGCCGCGCTTCAAGGCCAGCGCGTGCTGGTAGGCGTTTCCGGTGTAGTTCTGGGTGCTGTGAATGGTGATGTAGCGCGGCGTCATGGGCCGGTAGTAGCGGCGGCCCACCGTGCCGGCAGGGATGATGTCGAGCTTGACGCGAGTCTCGGCAAGCAGCTGGTCCGGCGTCATTGCGCCTTGAGGCACCGGGTCAAAGCGGGACTCCCAGCGTGCGATACGCGAGCCGTCATATGTGGCGCAAGCCGCGACAATGCACGCAAGCGCCAGTGGTAGGAGAAGTGCGACGTTTTTGCACATGCGAGTGTTTAAAGGCCAATGATCAAAATTCAATGCCCATATTCATTCATCTGCATGCTGTGCAGCTCCAGTGAAGACAGACCCACAGAAACTTTCCAGCCTGCGTGAACATCGATGAAAGAACCGCGTTTTTGGAGCGGCATGAATCCTTTGAATTCGGGATTGTCATCCTCCTCCAAGTCATTCAACATCCGCGCTTCTCATGAGCTCCACGTCCACTCCCGATTCCAACGCTCCCTGGTACAAGCAGCTGACCGGCTACCACTGGTTTGTGCTGATCGTCGCCTCAGCCGCCTGGTTCTTTGACTGCCTGGACCAGCGGCTGTTCTCGCTGGCCCGTGTGCCTGCGCTGGTGGAGCTGATGAAGCTGCCGCCAACGAATCCTGACCTGCAGGCGTTTGGAAAAGTGGTCACCGCCTGTTTCCTGATCGGCTGGGGTGTTGGGGGACTGATCTTTGGCGCGCTGGGAGACAAGTACGGACGTGCACGGATGCTGACGCTGACGATCCTGATTTACTCCGCCTTCACCGGGCTGAGCTACTTCAGCAGGACGAAGCTGGACTTCACGATTTTCCGCTTCCTGACCGGAATCGGCGTGGGCGGGGTGTTTGGCCTTGCGGTGGCATTGATCGCCGAGACTGTGCCCAACGGAGCACGCACGCAGTGCCTGGGGCTGCTGCAGATTTTGTCCACGATCGGCAACATCACGGCGGGCTTTGCCAAGATCGGCATCGACGCCCTGGAGGCGAGCCACACCATCACCGCCGGGTCGGGGTGGCGCTGGATGTTCCTGATCGGAGCGGCACCTGCGCTGATGATCATCTTCACCCGCAAGTATCTCAAGGAGCCTGCCTCGTGGCAGCACCTGAAGGACACGAACCAACTGCCCAAAGGCAGCATTTTCGCGCCTTACGCGAGCCTGCTGGCCAGCGCGCGCTGGCGTAAAAACCTCCTCGTGGGGGCGGTGATCGCAAGCACGGGAGTGGTGGGGCTCTGGGCCATCGGCGAGTATGCGGTGGACCTGCAAAAGGTGGCCTTCAAACAGTACTTTGAAAAGGCGGGAACGGCACCGGACAAGATTGCGGCGGAAGTGAACAACGCGATTTCGGTGGCGTATCTCTGGAACATGATGGGTGCTGCGGTGGGCATGACGCTCTTTACCAACGTGGCCAAGCTGGGACGCCGACTGGCCTTCTTCCTGGGATTCAGCGCCGCGCTGACCGCGACCTTCCTGGTGTACTGGAAGATGAGCGACCCGATCTCCGCCCGCTGGATGATGTTCCTGATGGGCACTGCGCAGCTGAGCGTGTTTGCGGGCTTTGCGATCTACCTGCCTGAACTCTTTCCAAGCAAGCTGCGCAGCACGGGCACGAGCTTCTGCTACAACCTGGGGCGCTTTGCCGCAGCCGGCGGCAGCTTCTTCTCCGCGACGCTGACTTCGGGGATCTATGGCAAATTTGCCGCCCAGGACCCGGCGCTGCCGCTGCGCTACGCCGCCATGACCATGTGCGCGATCTTCCTGCTGGGCATTTTCATCCTGCCATTCGCCCCTGAAACCAAGGGCAAACCGCTCCCTGAAGACGACTGAAATGACCGCCGCTGAACTCAAGAGCTGCACGCAGGCCGCAGCCGAGGCGATCTCTCCGGAGGCGCTGGCGCTGTGGCATGCCAAGCAGGGGAACTGGGACGCCGCGCACAACATCGCGCAGGACATCCACACCAAGATGGGATCGTGGATACATGCGCTGCTGCACGTGATCGAGGGGGACCAATGGAACGCGGACTACTGGTTTGCGAAAGCGGGGAAGCCCTCACACGGCCCGAAGGAAATTGACAAGCTTTGGGAAGAAATCGCGGGAGTTGTGCTCTCCTGAAGAGTTTTTCTGCACCTGTTTGAAATCTGCTGGTTGCCAACCGGTGGAAGGAGAATGCATGGATGAGGAGTGAACCGAGATCTCACCCTCCTCTTTCTTTCGCGTGCCACACGCCTGCATGCTTTTGGCATGACCTCGGTCATCCTGGCGCTGCATCTGGCACGACGCGGGCTGAGCACGGGTGACGTGGGGCTGCTTTTTACGCTGGCACTGCTCACCGATGCGGCACTGACCTTGGTACTGTCCACCCATGCGGACAGATGGGGCAGACGCCGCACGCTGATGCTCAGCGGGTTTTTGATGGCGCTGGCGGGAATGATGCTGGTGGTGGGAGAATCTTGGTGGGTAGTACTGCTCGGGATCACGATTGGCGTGATCAGCCCGGGCGGCAATGAGGTGGGCCCCTTTCTGGCGATTGAACAGGCGTGCCTGGCGCAATGCACGACCGCGCAGCGACGAACACAGCTGATCGCGTGGTACAATGTCACGGGATTTGTGGCAACAGCTGTCGGCGCTTTGAGTGCAGGGGCATGGCTGAAGACTGCTGGAAGCCAGGGGGGAGCCAGCCACGTGCTATGGGCCTATGCCCTGAGCGGCGTGGCCGTGATGGTGCTGGCGATGCTGCTGACGCACCAAGTGGAAACAGCGCCTGGACAGAATACGCAGAGGGCAAAGTCGCACTGGACGGGGCTGCAAGAGTCGCGCTCCAAGGTGGTGCGGCTGGGCGGCTTGTTTGCCCTGGATTCGTTTGCCGGAGGCTTCATCCCTCAAAGCCTGCTGGCCTACTGGTTTGCCACGCGGTGGTCGCTCAGTGAATGGGAGCTGGGGCAGGTGTTTTTCGCGACAAGCCTGCTGTCAGGCATCTCAGGTCTGGTGGCAGCGCCGTTGTCCCAAAAGATCGGCATGGTCAACACGATGGTTTTCACCCATCTGCCCTCCAATGTGCTGCTGATGCTGGTGCCGGTGATGCCTTCGGCCGGGCTGGCCATCGGCTGCCTGCTGCTACGGCATACCCTCTCACAAATGGATGTTCCGGTGAGGCAGTCCTACGTCATGAGCCTGGTGAGGCCGGAAGAACGCTCTGCAGCCAACGGCATCCTGGCCACCGTGAGGTCATTAAGCGCCGCGCTCTCGCCAGCGCTGGCGGGCGGCCTGCTGTCGCCGACGGCATGGCTTTCGGGCCCGTTGTTGATCGCGGGCGGATTGAAGAGCTTGTACGACGTGCTGCTTTTCAAGACGTTCCGATCGGTCCCCACGGAGGAGAGCTGCTAAGAGGGGATGCTTTTTGTCCAGAGCCGCCCAACCAGGGGGCAGCAAATGTCCGGAGTGCTATTCCGAATGCCCTCTTCCAGGCGAGCTGATTGCCAAAATAAGCGGCGTGCCTATAACCGGCGCGCCTTATGTTTCGCCCCCAACGATTTCTGACGTGCCTGCTTCTGCTGTCCTGCGCAGGGCTCCATGCCGCTCCTCCGGAAAATGCAAAAGCCAAGAAGCCCACATCTGAAGAGGCAAAGACAAAGGAAAGCACACAGCTGCCGCCGATCGTCGTGGAGGCTGCTGCAAACCGCAGCTATGTGGTGAAGGACGCCCCGGGGGTGGCACGGTCCGGCACCAAGGCATTCGACCTGCCCTTCTCCGTGCAGATGGTGCCCTCCCAGGTGATGCAGGACCAAGGGGACATTCAGGCCCAGGATGCACTGCGCAATGTCAGCGGCTTTCATCAGAACAAGGGGGCGTCGTTCAACAGCGCGAATGACGGCGGTGTCATCCGCGGATTTCAGACCACTCAGATGTATTACAACGGCTTTCTGGTGGAAGGCATGTCCTCCATCAATCTGCCGCAACTGGAGCGGCTTGAGGTTCTGAAGGGGCCGGCATCGATGGAGTTTGGCGTCGTGCAGCCCGGCGGTCTGATCAACATGGTGACGCGGCAGCCCTCGGCTGAAAGCCGAACGCAGGTTGAGCAGTCGATCGGCAGCTATGACAGCTATCGGGGACACGTGGACAGCACCGGAGCCTTGAACAAGGACAAGACGCTGCTTTACCGGATCAACGGTGGTTACATCGACCAGAACTCGTTTCGAGACTATGTCTTCGAAAAGCGCTACTGGCTCGCGCCAAGCATCACTTGGAAGCCTTCAAGCAAGGTGACGATCACGCTCGACACTTCGTTCATGAAGAAGGAGAAAACTTTGGACGAGGGGGTGGCTTTCAGCGCCGCAGGCAAGCCTGTGGGGCCGATCAGCACTTTCCTGGGAGAACCGAACCTCCCTGGCCAGACGCAGCGTGATGCCTTCGCGGGGCTGACAGCCGAGTGGCGCCCCTCCGAGAACCTCACCTTCCGCAGCGCCTTCATGTATCACCACTGGGACATCGACATGAACGCGGTGCGCCGCTCCGCCAACACCTCGGGCGCTGGCACGGTAGCGCGGCTGTATGACAACTCCGACTTCTCCGAAAACTCCTGGCAGTGGATGAACATGGGCATCGTGAAGTTCGCTCTGGGCCCGACGCGGCACAAGCTGATGGCGGGCTATGACTACCGTGACCGCAAGCAGACCATCCGTCTGGTGCGCGCGAACTACACCGCCGTGAACATTCTCAACCCTGTGTATGGAGGAGTGCTGCCCGCCACACCGGACCTTAACCGCCAGGATGCGCGGAGGATCTGGTCGGGCCTGTATCTGCAGGATGAAATATCGATGTTCAGCAAAGACCAGCTGAAGATTTTGGTGGGGGGACGGATGGACTACGTCCACAGCACGGATTACAGCCGGACGGGGGCGCCACAAACGTTGCAGCGCATTGACCGGGCCTACACCGGCAGGGCCGGGCTGCTGTACCAGCCGGTGCACGCCTTGGGCATCTACGGCAGTGTGAGCTCCTCATTCATTCCGAGCTCCACCTCCAGCCGCAACGTCAGCGGCGGGCTGCTGGACCCGGAAACCGGCATGCAGTACGAGGCGGGCGTCAAGTGGCGCTCCCCCGCCGAGCGTGTGATGGCAAGCGCGACCATCTATGACCTGACGCGAGACAACGTCGCCATCGCCGACCCGGCCAACCCGGGTTTTTCCGTCAACGGTGGCCTGCTCCGCAGCAGGGGCGTGGAATTTGACGTGTCCGGCCAGCTGACGAGCAGCCTGCAGATCATCGGCAACTACACGTACACCGACACGCGGGTGCTCAGGTCCGACACGCTGCCGGTGGGGGCGAGATTTATGAACGTGCCGCGCAACAGCGGCAGCCTGTGGCTGAAGCACACCCAGCAGGATGGGTGGCTGAGAGGCTTTGGCATCGGCTTCGGCATCTTTGCCGCGAGCAACAAATCCGGCGACAACAATGACACGTTCAAACTGCCGGGCTACACCCGCTTTGATGCAGCCCTCTTCTACCGCCGGGAGATGACCAGCGGCCCGCTGAGCGCCGTCTATGCGAGGGTGAACTTCATCAACCTTTTTGACCGGAAATACTATGAGTCATCTTTTGCCAACTCACGTGTGTTTCCAGGCCAGCCCTTCACGGTCTATGCCACACTCGGCTTTGAGTTCTGATCCATCCAAACACCAACCCACCCCCATATGAAAGTAGCAAACTATCCCGCATGGTCCGAAGCCGCCCCGCTGCCAACTCTCCGCGGAGGCTGCGCCGGAGCCGTGATAGACGGCAGGCTGTATGTCCTCGGTGGCGGACTTTCCGCCAAACGCCCGGTGGACACGGTGGAGTCCTATGACCCTGTGACCAACCAATGGAAGCCCCACCGCCCCATGCCGCTGCCACGCAACAATGTCGTCGCCGCGGTGCTCGATGGGAAAATCTATGTGGTGGCGGGCCTCGTGGCTCCTGCCGGCAGCACAGATGAGCAGCCGCTGGAAAACGAGCCGTCTGACCGCGTCGATGTTTATGATCCGCAGACAGACACCTGGACCACCTGTGCGCCGCTCCCCGAAGCGCGTGTCAAACCCGGTCTCAGCGTGGTGAACGGCCGTCTGTATGCGCTGGGCGGACGCCACGGAGATGTGAACACGACCTCCATCGTCTCTTATGATCCGGCTGTGGATGCATGGAACAAGGTGGCCGACCTGCCACTGGGTGTGCGGCATGCACCTGCCGCACAGGCTGGGGGCCTGATCTACCTGACAGGAGGCTGGTCGCCGAATGGGGACAAAGGTGACATCCACGCCAAGGTCTGGCGTTTTGACCCGGCCTCGAACGAGGTGGAGGAAGTGGCCTCCATGCCGGAACCACGAGTGGCGCACAGCCTCATCGAAGTGGACGGACAGCTGCTGGCGCTCGGCGGTGTGACTGCCGACAAGAGTTTCCTGGAGTCCGTCTGCCTCTATGATCCGACGATCGACAGCTGGACCGCACTGGACTTTGAAATGGACCCACGCGGCATCTTCGCCGCAGGCTTGATCGACAGGCATATCCATGTCGCCGGCGGCTGGACCAAGCTGTACAAGGAGCCGCATACAACGGTGCAGACGCACAGCCTGTGACCAGGAAGGGCCAGGCGCTGTGGAAGCTGGTGCAGCACGCCGCGATTGCCGTCGTGCTGGCGGGCTGCGGACGTGAAGAAGAGGCCGCCTCCCCTGATTCCGAGCACATCGTGCTGCGGGACAGGGTGGCCGGAATCGATCCCATCCATGTCAGCGGTCTCGCCTCGGGCATGGCGGCCGTGGCGTCGAACATCTATGAGCCACTGTTTCAATATCACTACTTGAAGCGGCCGTATGAAGTCGTGCCATGCCTCGCCGCCGAGATGCCACAATGGAGCGCCGACGGGCTGAAGTGCCGAATCCGCCTGCGTGAAGATGCGCGATTTCAGGACGACCCCTGCTTTTCTGAAGGCCGGGGGCGTGGTGTCACCGCGGAGGATGTCATCTTTTCGTGGAAACGCATTGCGGACCCACGCAATGCCTCTGCATTCTGGGCGCACTTTGAGCACCGCATCGTGGGTCTGGATGCGTACCGACGGGCAGTGCGCGAGCACCAGCCGGAACCGGAGGTGCCTGGACTGCATGCTGTGGACGAGCACACGCTGGAGATCCAGCTCACAAGCGCGTGGCCGCAGATCATTCACCTCCTGGCGCATCCGGCGACCGCCGTTGTGCCTAAAGATGCACTGCGCACCTACGGTGCGGATTTTCTGCGGCATCCCGTGGGCACAGGTCCCTTCCGACTGCACTCGTGGCAGCCGGGCACAGGTGTGGTGCTGAAAAAATCGCCAACCTTCCGACGGGAAAGCTATCCGGCCGAAGGCGCGCCAGATGATGCGGCTTCAGGGTTGCTGGCAGATGCGGGCAGGCGTCTGCCGCAGGTGGACGAGGTGCATTTCCATGTGATCGAAGCCTCCGAACCTGCGTGGCTGCTGTTTTTACAAGGCCGGATCGATCACCTGGGCATACCGACTGACCATTTCTCCGATGTGCTAGACGCGCACTGGCAATTGCGTCCGGCCTGGAACCAGAAGGGGCTGCGGGTAGATGTTTTTCCATCCATGTTTCTGCGATGGATCGGCTTTAACATGGCAGATCCGGTGATCGCGAAGAACCTGCCGCTACGCCGCGCCATCAGCCTCGCGATGAACCGGCAGGAGTTTAATGACCTCTTCCTCGGCGGACGCTGCGGCCTGCCAGGCTCGCTGCTGCCACCGGGGATGAAAGAGCACCGGCCGGAACTGCGCGACAGGTGGATGACGTTTGATCTGCCACGAGCCCAGGCGCAGCGAATCGAGGCCGAAAAGGTGCATGGAGGCCCCCTCCCGCCGCTGACACTGAGGATGGGCGGAACCTCGCCGCTCGTGCGGCAGATCGGCCAGTTGATCACACGCTGGCTTGCCGATGCGGGGCTGGAGCTGCATGTGGACCACGTTGACGAGCGCTCTCTGGCCGCCACGATGAACGAGCGGCCGGCATCCATGTTTTTTGGCGACGGCTACAGCATGACGCACCCGGACCCGACCGACCTCTTCCGCCGTTTTGCAAGCCAAGGCAGCGATGGTGGGGACAACCGCTTTCATTATCACAACCAAAGATTCGACAAGTGGTACCATTCACTGACCGCCATGCCGGACTCACCCGAACGCATCAAGCTAAGCCACCAGATGGAGGACCTTCTGCTGGAGGATCTTCCGTGCATCGGCTTTCTCTCCTACAACTGGGTTTCTGTCCGTCATGACTGGCTCACGAGTTTCAAGCCCCATGCCTTCTCAGGCCCTGCGGGTCTCATCAAATATCACCGGATCGATGGGCAGCGCCGGGTGCCGTGGAAGCAGCAACCGCCGCCATGAAACGCTTCATCATCCAAAGGCTGATGGCAGCAGCACCCGTGCTGTTTGGTGTGCTGTTGCTGACCTTTGGCCTTTCACGCCTGCTGCCGGATGATTTTGCCGTGCGTTTGGGAGGGGAGCATGCATCTGCCGAGATGCTTGCCGACATCCGCTGGGCACACGGCCTAGACAAGCCGCTGTTTGTGGCGTGGGACCGCCTGTTGTCAGGAAACATGGCGGCTGCGTTTGATACGCAGTTCATCGGTCATTGCCGCAAGCTGTTCACGCTCGACTTTGGACGCTCATGGTCTGCGCTCAGGCCGGTGTCTCACATGCTGCGAGAGGGCGTGGGTGCGTCGCTGGCGATCACCGTACCCGTGATGCTGGGCTCTGCCGCGGCATCTGTGGTGCTGGGGATGCTGGGAGCATTTGTCTGGCGCACGCACTGGGACCGCTGGCTGCTCGGTGCCTGCACGCTGAACATGAGCATCCCCGGGGTGGCGCTGATTCTGGCGGCGCAATATTTTGTGGCCTTTGAATGGGGCTGGGCGCCGGTACATGGCTGGGCAGGCGGCCGTGGACTGATCCTGCCGGTGCTGCTGGGAATAGTCATCGGCCTGGGAGCGGATGTGCGCTTTTGCCGAGCCGTGCTGCTCAAGGAAATGAATGAGGACTTCATGCGCACAGCCCTGGCCAAGGGCGTGGGAGGCTGGCGGCTGTGTACGGTGCATTCGCTGCGCCCGGCACTGGGGCCTTTGCTGGCACGATGGCTGCCGCGTCTCCCCTTTCTGCTGACCGGGTCGCTGTTTCTGGAGCGTGTCTTTGGCATCCCCGGTCTCGGGGGCATGATGGTGGATGCCATTTCGGCGCGTGATTTTCCGGTGATCAATGTCATGACCTTCATCGCAGCCGTGCTGCATCTCCTGGGACAAACCGTGGCGGATGTTCTCTCCGCGCGAATTGATCCGCGAATCCGGATTTCATGAGCGCGGCATCTTACAGCAATGCGACCATGACAACTCCGGGCTGGAACCGGCTGCGGAAGGTGTTTCGCCTCCGTGGCTGGCCGGGTGTCATGCTGATCGTGGTGCTGGCCTACATCATGGCCGCGCTGCTGGGCTCCCTCGGCTGGCCGGACGAGGACTGGACCCGTCGTGCCGGCCCATCATTTGCACCGCCGTCATGGGAGCACTGGTTTGGAACCGACCGCCTCGGACGCTCGGTGGCCTTGAAGACCTGGCTGGGTGCCCGTCTTTCCGTGATCATTTCCTGCGGTGGTGCCGCGATTGCCGTGGGGACAGGTCTTCTGCTCGGCATGCTTGCGGGATGGAGGCGGGGATGGGTGGATGCGCTGGTGATATGGCTTTGCACCACGCTGAGCACGGTGCCCAGGCTGCTGCTGCTGCTCGCGCTTTCGCTGCTGCTGAGGGAGCAGAGCATTTTTGGTGTGTCTTTGCATGGAGCCCCAGCCATGCTGCTGGCACTGGGACTCACAGGCTGGGTTGGTGTATGCCAGGTGGTGCGGGCAGAGATGATCAAGCTTGGCTCGCTGCCATTCATCCTGGCGGCCAGGGCGCTTGGCGCCAGCAGCTTTGGCATCGCCCGCAGGCATGCGCTGCCGCACCTCACGCACCTGATTTTGGTGGAGTTCGGCCTGCGGGTGGCCGGTTTCATCGGTGCGGAGGTTTCCCTGAGTTTTCTCGGTCTCGGTCCGGTGGATCAACCGTCGTGGGGGACCATGCTGGAAGAAGCCCGGATCGAGACTGGCCAGCATGTGTGGTGGCAGATGACCGCCTCCTTTGCGGCGGTGCTGCTATTTTCCACCGCCGTGCATGAGGTGAGCGATGCCTTGCGTGATGTGCTTGATCCGCGCAGAGCTCCAGAACCGGGCTCAGAGCGGTGACCGTCGAGATTTCCGACCGGGAAGATGACAAACTTTGGGACGAGACAGCTGATGTTGTGCTATCTTGACTGCTCAAACAGTGAACAACGACTCCGCCAAACCCCAGCAGCGCTTTGAAGACTTGCGCGGCATCCTCCGCTACGTACCGCAGTTCAGGCAGCGCGTTTTTGTGATCGCGTTTGACGGGGCGCTGATGACGCAGCCGGGCTTTGCGAGCCTGCTGCAAGATGTGGCGGTGCTGCAGTCCCTGAACATTGAGGTGGTGCTGGTCTTTGGAGCACGTGCCCAGGTGCGGGCGCTGGCCGAGAAGCGTGGCATAACCCTGTACAACGACGATGGCATGGGCCGCACGGACGCGGCGGGCATCGAGATAGCCAAGGACGCCATCATGCGGCAGTGCAGCGACCTGATGGCCGACCTGACGGCGCTGGAAATGCCGGTGGCGATTTCCAATGCGCTGGCGGTGCATCCTGCGGGAGTGATTGACGGGGTGGACCTGGAATTCACAGGAAGGATCGAGCGAGTGGACGAGGAGTCTCTGCGCGCCCTGCTGAAGGCCGACATCATTCCCATCTTGCCGCCGCTGGGCTATGATGGCCGAGGAGCCACGCTGAGACTGAACTCGGATGCTGTGGCGGTGGAAGTCGCCATCGCGCTGCGGGCGGCGAAGGTGATCTTTGTGGCCGAGTCTGGCATCACGGCCGCAGATGGCACGCGCCTGGAGCAGCTTTCCGTGGCGGAGGCCCGGGAGATGCACAAGCGCAAGGACTCCAAGCATGACGTGAGCATGCTGTCCAAACTGCGCTACGCCGCCCTGGCCTGCCAGGAGGGCGTGCCGCGGGTGCACATCGTGGACGGCACGCAGGATGAAGCGCTGCTGGCGGAGCTCTTTTCCAACGAGGGCGTGGGAACCATGATCCACGCGGATGACTACCAGCAGATCCGCAAGGCCCGCTCCTCGGATGTCCCTGCCCTGCTCTCGATGATGCAGCAGAGCGTGGACGATGCTGCGCTGGTGCCGCGCACGCGTGACCAGATCCAGTCAAAGATCAAAGACTTCTTCGTGCTCGAACTCGACGGGAACCCGATCGGCTCCGTGGCGGTGCATGCCTACGAAGAGGATGGCCGGAAGATCGCGGAGCTGGCCTGCCTGTTTGTGCGCCGCTCGCACAAGAACAAGAACCATGGGCGGAAGCTGGTGGCCTTTGCCGAGGAGCAGGCGCGCCTGCGAAACTGCGAGGTCATCGTGGCGCTGAGCACGCAAGCGTTCCGCTTCTTTGAGGAAAAAATGGGCTACACCGTGACGGGGCCGGATGCCCTGCCGCTGAGCCGGCGCGAGAAGTACGACAAGAGCGGCCGGAACTCGAAGGTACTGGTGAAATCTCTGAAACAGAGCGGCGGCCCTACTTGATGCGGGGGATCTTTGAGTAGGCGAGCGCGTGCTCCGCGATGGCGATGGCCTGGTCCTGCAGTTTTTCGCCGATGAAGCGCTGCTGAAAGCTCACGCGGCACTTGCGGCCGTTTTTGGCAAAAGCGACCCAGAATTCCGTCGATTTGATGCGCTCTGAGGCGCTGGTGGCGTCGGACCATTCATACTGGACGGACTGGCTGCGCGAGACCTCGCGGAGCCCCTGGGCGGTGAGCGTGACGGAGTAGCCCATGACCTGCCAGCCGAGCCAGGTGACGGCGATGCCGAGCAAAAACAATGCCGCGCCGAAGACGATGGAAGGCCCGATGGCCTTGATGCGCCCAAAGAAGCCGCCATTGCCAAACTCCAGGGCGAAGTACTTCACCCGTCCATACATGACCTTCACCAGGACCAAGGCGGCGATGACGAGCAGAGGCCCGCCGCCGAGCAGTAGCCAGGAGTAGAGGTCTCCGATCATGAGCGTGACTCCATTGCCTGCAGAGCCGCCTTTGACGAGATAGGGGGAGAGGTCAAACAGGCCGGCAATGTCGAAAGAAAAGGGCGACGAACTCATGGGCGTTTCTTTTTCTGATTAAACCCACCCGCCGCCCCGTGCGTCAAGCCTTGGTTCCGTGACTTGTTTGTTGCCGGATGAAGTCTTTTACCGCGGACACGTCTGCCGCCATGGGCCAGGTTTTGAGCGGTTTGGACTTCAGGGCTTCGAGCGTGGGGTGCGTGGGCTCGCTGCCGGTGGCCTGCCGGACGACCTCGGGGAACTTTGCCGGGCTGGCTGTGGCGAGAACAACGCTCACGCGGTCCTGCGCCATGTCTGTGAAAGCGCAGGCGGTGTGGGGATCGAGCACATACTGCCAGTCCTTCCACATCTGGGCGATGACTTTGACAATGGTGTCGTCGTCCATGCGGGTGGAGCGGAGGGAGGTGTGCGGGAGCCGAATGGTGAAGGGAGCGCCCGACTTGATCTGCGACATGACCTCACGCACACGTGCCGAGTCCTGACCGAGGATGTAATAGAGGAAGCGCTCGAAATTGGAGGCGGCCTGGATGTCCATGCTGGGAGCGTGGCTGGGGTGCACCTCACTCTGGCTGTACTCACCGCTGGAGAAGAAGCGGTGGAGGATGTCGTTTTGATTGGTGGCGACGCGGAAGCTGCCAGCGGGCATGCCCATCTGCTGCGCGAGCCATCCGGCGAGCACGTTGCCAAAGTTTCCGGTGGGCACGACGTACTCCGCCGTGGCACGCACATCCTCCGGCAGCCTGAGGCAGGCCCAGATGTAGTAAACGCACTGCGCCAGAACGCGGGCAATGTTGATGGAATTGACTGCGGAGAGATTGACCGAACTTGCGAAAGCGGTGTCTCCAAAGGTGTCCTTCACCACGCGCTGCGCATCGTCGAAGGTACCTGGGACAGGAATGGCGAAAACATTGTCTGCACCGGTGCAGGCCATCTGGCGCTCCTGCAGGGGGGCAACGCGGCCGTTTGGATAGAGAATGAAAATGGTGATGCCATCGCGCCCCAGGCAGCCGTGAATGGCGGCGGAGCCGGTGTCACCGGAGGTGGCGCCGAGCACGGAGAGGCGCTTGCCGCTGTGCTGGACCTGGCGCTTGTAGAGCAGGCCGAGGAGCTGAAGGGCGAAGTCTTTGAAGGCGAGCGTCGGGCCGTGGAAGAGCTCCAGGACGTAGGTTTTGTCCGTGATCTTTTTGAGGGGGGCCACGTCCGGGGAATCGAAGCGGCGGTAGGCCTCTGCGGTGAGCTGGTGCCACTCGGCATTGCTGATCTCGGGGGCGAAGAGGGTGAAAAACTCCGCCGCGAGCTGGGGGTAGCTGAGCTTTGACCACGCGGGAAGCTTGTCCGCGATGCTGGGCAGACTCTCCGGCAAAAAGAGGCCACCATCCGGCGCAAGACCGGCTTCAACAGCTTCAGAGAACGTGTGCGGCTGCGTCTGGCCGCGGGTGGAGAGATAGTGCATGCGAATGAATGAGGGTAGGCATTCTTGCGTGGAATTTGCGGAGACACAACGAGTCTCTTGCCTGGAGGCGGGCAGCCGGCGGGCCGGGCAGCGGGGCTACTTTCTGCGGGGGATGAAGATGTCCACCTGCTGGCCAACGTAGAGGGGCTGGTCCTTGGGCTTGTCGAGCTTGTAGATGACCTGGAGGACGCGGGTGTCCACGCGCTCTGTGCTGGCGCCGGTGAGGGAGACTTTGGGGATGACGTAGGGCTCGATACGGACGAACTGGGCCTTGAATTTTTTTGAGGAGTCGCTCTTGAGCGAGAAGCTGGCATCGAGGCCAGAAGCCACTTCCATGGCGTTTTGCTCGTCCACATCGGCACGGACATGGAGGGTGGAGATGTCTCCGAGGACGAGCGCGGGCTGCTTGTTTGCCGGAGAGGCGTACTCGCCGGCACGGATGTTGACCTGCAGAATGGTGCCGGATCTGGGCGCCTTGACGGTGAGGCGGTCGATGAGGAGCTCTGTCTGCTGCACATCGGCCTTGGCGGAGATGAGCTGTGCGTCCGCAGCCTGCAACTGGGCCTTGGCGACGAGAACGTCGTTGGTGCGGTTGCGCAGATCGTCCTGGCTGATGGCACGCTGATCGGGGATGGAGGTCATGCGGTCGAGCATGTCCTGCACCTTGGCGAGCTGGGCGCGGTTGATGGCGAGATTGGCCTGGGCGATGGCGATGGCGGCCTGCTGCTTGAGGAGGGAGGCGCGCAGTTCGCGATCGTCGAGGATGAGCAGGGGGTCCCCTTCCCTGACGACCTGATTGACGACGACTTTGACCGACTGGACCAGGCCGGGCATCGGCACGCCAATGGCGACGTTTTCATCCTTGGCCTCGAGAATGCCGGTGGCGGCGATGTCATCCGGGGCGATTTTTTGCGGTGGCAAAACCGGCGGCGGCGGGATGGCCGACTCCTGACTGCGGATGGTCTGGAGGACGAACCCCATGGCGATCACGCCCGCGACGGCAAGGAGGTAGGTGGAGTAGCGGATGGTCGTGGAGATCAGGTTCATTGGGAGGAAAGGCGGAGGATAACGGATGAGGCGAGATTGGCGAATGCGGAATGACGGACAAAATTACGCTCGACGAGACGGGCCAGGAAGTTTCAATTCTGCCAGATGAACAAGGAACCGGGCATTGCAGGGCAGGTCATCCGCCAGGGTGGCGAGGTGGCGGTCATCGTGCTGGTGGCGGCAGGGCTGCAGGCCCTGTGGGGGACGCACTGGCTGGGCACCCGTGCCTTTTGCCTGGTGGTGCTGGCAGCGGCGTTGGCAAAAACGGTGTTTTTCTTCGTCGAAAACCTCCAGCACATCCTGCTGGCCACCCAGGAGGACATGCCCTACCACCGGGTGCTGGGGCTGATGGGGGTGAACATGGCGCAGATCACGCTGGCATTTGCGCTGGACTACTGGTGCCTGGAAACGGCGGAGCCGGCGAGTTTCAGCTCGATCGACGCGGCGTGGAACCAGTGGGAGCAGCTGTTTGAGTTTTTCTTTTTCAGCGTGCTGAACTTTTCCTTTTTTGGCTTTGGGGATGTGACCCCGCTGACGATCCCGGCCAAACTGGTCACGATGATGGAGGTGCTGCTGGCCTTTTTCACGGTGATCTTCCTGCTGTCTGATTTCGTCAGCCTGAAGGACTCGCTGAGAGTGAAGAAGCCGAAGGGGGAATGATCCGCGTCTTGCACGGGCGGGCTGGCGCTCTAGGCTTGGCGGATGGACCGACCCGCCGCCATCGCTCAAATCCGTGAAGCCTGCAAAAACATCGCGCTGCAATTCATGAAAATCCACCCTGCCGTGCCAGGACTGGCCGACGAGGAAACACAGAAGGAGTGCCTGCGCAGCGTGCACGAGATGACGGTGCTGCTGGAGACGATCAAAAAGAAGATCGGCCGGCTGGAACGTGCCGATGACAGCACCCTGCTCTGACATTTGGCTTACTTGCCCGAAACCGCCGCCCAAACGATCATCCGCCATGAAACAAGCCATCATCTGCCTTCTCCTGCTGACGGGGAGCCTGCGGGCCGAAGTCAAACTGCCCGCCCTTTTTTCCGACGGCATGGTGCTGCAGCAGGCACAGCTCATCCGAGTCTGGGGGACTGCTGATGCAGGCGAAGAGGTGAAGGTGACATTTCATGACCAGACGCACAGCTCGACCACCGACCCGTCGGGCAAATGGGCGATCACGCTCAACCCGATGAACGCAGACGGGCAGCCAGCCGAGATGGTGGTGGCGGGCAAAAACACGATCACTTTGAAAAACGTTCTGGTTGGCGAAGTGTGGATCTGCTCCGGGCAGTCGAACATGCAATGGACGGTGCAGCAGGCGGGCAAAGCCCAGGAAGAAATCGCGGCCGCGAATCACGCTCAGATCCGGATGTTCAATGTCGAGCGCAGCCCGAGCATGACGCCGCAGACTGATTGCAAGGGCGCGTGGAAGGAGGCCACGAGCGCGAATGTGGGGCAGTTTTCGGCCGTGGGCTACTTTTTTGGCCGTCACCTGCATCAGGCGCTGAAGGTTCCGGTCGGCCTGATCAACACCTCATGGGGTGGGACTCGTGTGGAGGCCTGGACCGGCCGCGAAGCGCTGGAAGAGCGCCCCTGCGCCACTGAGATGCTCGCGGACTGGAAGGATGCCGTGGCCAAATGGGATGGGACGAAGGAGACGGCCGCGTACGAAAAGCTCAAAGCCAGCTGGCAGGCGCAGGTGCAAAAGATCGATGCCGCAAATGCCAGTCTGCCAGCCGACAAAAGGCAGACGAAACCCGCGGCACCACGCCTGCCGGAGGACCCAACGAAGACGCCGCACCACCCCAGCGTACTTTTTAACGGCATGGTGGCGCCGCTGATCCCCTACACAATCAAAGGCGCCGTCTGGTACCAGGGCGAGTCGAACCAACGACGGGCTTTTCAGTACCAGGAACTGCTGCCCACCCTGATCAACAACTGGCGGAAGCAGTGGGCGGAGCCGTTCTCTTTCTACATCGTACAGCTCGCGAACTATGGCAACGGCAAGCCCGCCACCCAGGACCCCGGTGTGCCGGACACGTGGGCAGAGCTGCAGGAGGCGCAGACACTGACGGCGCAAACACTCGACAAATGCGGCATCGCCATCATCAACGACATCGGTGAGCAAAACGACATCCACCCCAAAAACAAACAGGAGGTCGGCCGCCGGCTGGCGCTCTGGGCGCTGGCCAAGGACTACGGCAAGTCTGGCGCTGAGTATTGCGGCCCGCTGTACCTCTCGTCTGTGATCCAGGGCGGCAAGGTTCGCGTGCAGTTCACCCACACCGGCTCGGGTTTGAAAACTCGTGACGGCGGCGAGCCGAAAACCTTCCAGATCGCAGGGGCGGACCAAAAATGGGTGTGGGCGAAGGCCAAGATCGAAGGCAACGAAGTCGTGGTCTGGAGCGATGCCGTGCCGCAGCCCATCGGAGTTAGGTATGCGTGGGCGAGCTGGCCGGAGGGTGCCAATCTCATCAATGCGGAGGGGCTGCCTGCTTCGTGCTTCCGCACGGATGACTTTCTGCCCTCAACCCTGGGTGTGGTGTCTCCCTTCAAGGAAAACACCCCGGCGAAACCGTGATCACCACTGACAGGCGTGCATCTTTTCCTTTCTGATCCAGACACGGCCCCCTTTCTGGCCGATGAGATCCGGCGAGCAGCGCCGGACGCGGTGCCCCATGAGGTGGAGGGGCTGGGGACAGCCGCCGAGGTGCCCCTGGAGGGGCTGCTGCTGGCTTTTGCGCGACAGACCCTGCCGGATGCGGTGGAAGTCTCTCCCAGCTCCATCAATGGCTGGGCTGACCGGATCATTGAGGCCATCGCGGGTGTCTTCCCGGATGACCAGCCTTGGCGACTGCACCTCTGGCCGCAATACGGGGAAGGCAAAGCCGGACTGCACCGCTGCGAACTCATCCGTGCCGCGCTGACAGAGAGGCTGAAGAAAAAGCGGCGGCATCTGCTGCGCTCGATGACTGACACGGATGGGGTGTTTGATGCACAGACATCGCTGGTGCAATGCGTGCTGACTTCGCCGGAAGCGGGGTGGATTTCCGCTGCTGCGGCGCCGCAGCCGCATGCGCTGCGCTGCCTGATCTCAAGCTTCCCGCGAGGTGAGGTGCCGCTGGCAGATGACAAGAGCGCGCCCTCGCGCGCCTTTACGAAACTGGTGGAGTCTGAGCAGCGTCTGGGCAGAAGGATCGAGCGCGGGCAGACCTGCGTGGACCTGGGGGCTTCGCCGGGGAGCTGGAGCTATGTGGGCATTCAGCGCGGGGCGCATGTGATCGCCATCGACCGCTCTGAGCTGCGCGAGGACCTGATGCGCAATCCGCGGCTGCACTTTGAAACCGCCGACGCCTTCAAGTACAAACCGCCGCAGAGGGTGGACTGGCTGGTGTGCGATGTGATCGCCGCGCCGCAACGGAGCATCGACCTGCTGCTGGAATGGCTGCGGGAGAAGCGCATGCGGCAGTTTGTGGTGACGATCAAATTCAAGGGGCACGATGAGTACCCGCTGCTGGACATCCTCAAACGCGAAGCGCCGCCGCTGTGCGCGGAGTTTCACCTGACGCGGCTGTGTGCGAACAAGAACGAGGTGTGCGCGTTTGGGGTGGTGTGAAAAGAGAGTGAATGGAGCGGCATAGGACTCCGTCTGATGCCCTCATGGTGAATTAGTCTTGCGACGAAATCCCCTGCCATGCTATCCACTCTCCCACAACCATGAAGCTTTTCATCACTTTCATCCTTGGCGCCATCACCGGCGCCTCTCTGTTGTGGTTTGGATTCAGAAAGGAGGTCGTGATACTGAACAACAGGCCAGTAGTGGTGGACCTCTTCTCAGGAAAGGCACACCGGGTTTTTGTCTCTTATCTTGAGGCCGAGCAACTGGAACGTGACGAGGCCAAGAGGATCGAGGCTTTGCATGAAAATGGGACGTCAGCTTCAGAGGAGGCTCAATGGCGTGAGCTTGATGTGTCTGAAATCAAGAAACTCGAATTCCAGTGGAGTCAAAACGGCTCGAACATCAAAGCCGAATTTCACAATCCATTTGAGCAAGAAGTGAAGGTCGAGCGAGTTCGTGTGCAGATTCCGGCTCAGAATGCTCACGCCGCGATCGACCGGGAGTTTCAAACAGATCACTCCATCTGCCCACCGCTGGCAGATTGCGTGGACTTGCTGCGGTCAATACGAATCCCATTTGAAAATTTTCTCGGCCCGAGGCCCTCTGACGGTAGCGAACGCCCCAAGGTCGGCTCGATCACGCCCGTTCGTGTATTGATTCGAAAGTGATGCCCGCGGCACATCGACTGGCCACTCGCCTCATCTAAAGCAGGGCCTCATGCGCGCGGCCGTCCTTGGCCTCGCAGTAGAGGATGAAGGACTGGTTCACGACGGAATAGCCGCCGGGGGTCGGGTAGTCGCCGCTGAAGTACCAGTCGCCATATTCAGCACCGAGTGCGGAGTGAAGGCCGGGGATGGACTGATAGATGACTTCGACCGTGCCGTGCCAGGAGGTGTCCTCAGGGCTGATCATCTGGGCGATGCGCTCGGAGATCTCCTCGTCGGTGAAAGGAGCGTAGATGGCCTTGACGGCGTTGCGCATCTCCTCCTTGGGCTTGCGCATCTCGGTTTTGCAGGCGCGGTAGGTCTCCATCACGATGTGAGACATGCCACGCTCACGAAGGAGTGAAATGGCTGCCTGGAAGGCGATGAATTTGCCGAGCTCCGCCATGTCGATGCCGTAGCAGTCCGGGTAGCGGATCTGGGGGGCGGTGGAGCAGACGATGATGCGCTTGGGATTGGTGCGCGCGAGGATGCGGAGGAGGCTTTTCTTGAGCGTGGTGCCGCGGACGATGGAGTCGTCAATGACCACGAGGTTGTCCTTGGAAGTGACGACACCGTAGGTGATGTCATAGCTGCCGGAGACGAGCGCGTCGCGCCCGGTTTCCTGGGCGATGAAGGTACGCATCTTGATGTCCTTGAGCGCGATTTTTTCGGCCCGCGGCCAGTTGCGCAGCACGAGATCGTCGAGCTTGGCCTCGTCAAACTCACCACGCTTGAGCATGTCCATGAGAGCTTCTTTGACGACGCCACGGCGGCTTTTGCGCAGGCCGTCGAGGAAGCCGAAATAGGCGGTCTCCGCCGTGTTGGGGATGAAGCTGAGCACGGTGTGCTCGAAGTCGTTTTCGATGGCCTTGACCACCTGGGGAACCAGCTGCTCTCCGAGAGCCTTGCGCTGGTGGTAGATGGCGGAGTCGTTGCCGCGTGAGAAGTAGATGCACTCGAACGAGCAGGGCTTGTATTCACGCGGCTCGGTGAATTTCTGGATGGTCATGCCGCCATCCGCCTTGATCACCGCCACATGCGCGGGGGGGATTTCGTGGATGTCCTCTTCATTGACGCCGAAGACGGACATGAGAGCGACGCGCTCGGAGGCGATGGTGAAGATCTCGTCGTTTTCGTAATAATGGCAGGGGCGGATGCCGCTGGGGTCGCGCATGGCGAAGAGGTCGCCATTGCCGATGACACCGACGATGCTGTAGCCGCCGTCCCAGCGTTTGGCGGACTCCCGGACCACGGCGGTGACGTCGAGCTGCTCGCTGATGTGATGGGGGATGTCCTCACCGGGGATGCCTGAGTCGCGGAGGTCGTGGTAGAGCTTGGTGTGGGCCTCATCGAGCTGAAAGCCGATTTCTTCCAGGACGCTCTGGGTGTCGGTGCCGAAGACGGGATGCTGCCCGCGCTTCATCATGACCTCGTTGAGCTCACGGGTGTTGGTGAGGTTGAAGTTCCCCATGACCATGAGAGTGCGCGTGGGCCAGGTGGTGCGGCGCATGTAGGGATGGAGGGCTCCTTTGCCAAAGTCACCGCTGGTGCCGTAGCGCAGGTGGCCGATGTAGATCTCCCCGGCCATTTCAAACTCGCGCTTGATGGCGTCCGGATCGTCCTCAAAGGAGACGAATTCCTTGCCTTCCTGGTCGCGCTCGTCCTTGCGCTGCTTGTCGATGCGGCGGGCGATGCGCTTGAACTCTTTGCGCTCATCATCAAAGACCTGGCCGATGCGTTCCACGCTTTCGGTGCTGCGCATGCGGAACATGTAGGGGAGGCCGGGGGGCATGCCGAGCTTGCTGCAGCCGATGCCCATGCCGTCCTGGCCACGGTTGCGCTGCTTGGTCATGATAGCCTGCAAGGCGTCAAAGCCGTAGAGGGCGTTGCCGTATTTTTGATAGAAGTATCCGAGCGGCTTTTTCAGCCGCACCACTGCAATACCGCACTCGTGACTGATTGGGTCGCTCATCGTAAAGGAGCGCCAACCATTGGCATACGACGGAAGGAGTGCAAGACGTGGAAAAAGTTTCTCACTGAGGTGCCCCCTGAATGCTGACGAGCGTAAAACCTATGCCTGGCCTGAGTCTGGCCCTCGGGACAATCCCCAATCTAAAAGAAGAGACGTGAGCACGTCCTGCGAGACTGCCCGCCGCATGAGCAAAAAACACCCAGTGTTTTGAGCAAAGCATGGCCACTTGCTGTCATCATGGCATAGTCCATGCAGCCGTAATCACCTACCTACCCGATGAAATCCCCTGTTCTTTCAAACTTTTGGCTGCACGCGTTTTTTGCCGCCGTTTTTTTGGCTCACGGCCCCGCTGATGCCGCCATCCCGGATGCCGGCTCTCCACAGCCGGTGCCTGTGCCGCCGGAAATACCCGCAGCGGAGCTGCCAGAGGAGATGATGACCGGAATCGTGCTGAGGAAGCTCGCCTTTGACCGCGAATTCGACTCTCCGGTCATGCTGGCCTCGCTGCCGGATGCCAGCGGTGAGCAGGTGGTGGCCATGCAGCGGGGGGAGTTCTGCGCGGTGCGCCTGGATGGCAGCGGCCAGTGGCGGCCCTTTCTGGACTTCCGCGCAAAGATGAAGGGCATCGTGCTGTTTGAGGAAGGGGTGCACGGGATTGCCTTTCACCCGCGCTTTGCCGAGAACCGGCTGTTTTACATCAGCTACTCCCAAAACGAGCCCCGGCGCACGGTCATCAGCGAAATGCGCGCCTCCAAGGACGCCACTCCAGACGCGCTGCCCGAGACGGAACGTGTGCTGCTGGAGATCCCGCAACCGCTGGCAGACCACTGGGGAGGCCACATTGCCTTCGGGCCGGATGGCTGCCTGTACATTGCCCTGGGAGACGGCGGCCTGCGGAATGACCCGTACCGTCTGGCGCAAAACCCGTGGGTGCTGCATGGCAAGGTGCTGAGAATCGACGTGAACAGCCGGAGTGGCAACCTGCCGTATGGGATCCCCGAGGACAACCCTTTTGCCAAGGAGCAGACCGTGCGCCGCGAGATCTTTGCACTCGGATTCCGCAACCCCTGGGGACTGTCCTTTGATGCACGCACCGGCCAGCTGTGGTGCGCGGATGTAGGACAGGACCTGTGGGAGGAGATCAACCGAGTCGAGGCCGGGGCGAATTACGGTTGGAGTGACCGAGAGGGCCCCGCGAAGAGTGCCTTCCACGCGCACAGCGACCTGCCGGACACAGCGGTCAAGGACCCTGTACATGCCTACACCCGCCTGCGTGGCGAGGGCATCTGCATTGTCGGAGGCCTGCTCTACCGCGGGCAGAAACTGCCACAGCTGGACGGGGCATTCGTGTTTGCCGACTGGGGCTACGGCACCATCTGGGCGCTGGGGATCGACCCCGCGAGCGGCCTGCCCTCCCGCCGCAGCGTGCTGCACCGGAAGGACGCGGAACATAAATTCAACCCGACGCTGGTGACGGCCGACGTGGATGGCGAACCGGTGCTGCTCTCCCAGGACGGAGCGCTGTACCGGCTGGAGAAGGATGACGACTAAGCTGCTTTTGCGCGCAAGACGGGACGCATGGCCGCGTTCAAGCGGGCCATGACCCGTCTCTTTGC
The DNA here is from genome assembly GCF_055388355.1 of Prosthecobacter fluviatilis. Lineage (NCBI taxonomy): Bacteria > Pseudomonadati > Verrucomicrobiota > Verrucomicrobiia > Verrucomicrobiales > Verrucomicrobiaceae > Prosthecobacter > Prosthecobacter fluviatilis. Next base: position 5,229,125 of record NZ_AP043782.1, on the reverse strand, counting down.
CCTGCTCCTGCTGCTTCACAGTGTCGCGGCCGCCCAATCCAAACCCGATGTGCTTTTCATCGCCGTCGATGACTTGAACGACTGGACGAGCTATCTCGGCGGCCATCCGCAGACGAAAACACCGAACATTGACCGCCTGGTGGCGCGTGGCACGGCGTTTACCAACTCCCACTGCGCCGCCCCGGCCTGCAACCCCTCGCGTGCGGCACTGATGAGCGGGCTGCGCCCGTGGCAGACAGGGATATACACAAACGGTGATCCAGCGCAGGACGTGCTGAAGGATGTGGTGACGATCAACCGACACTTTCTGGCCAACGGCTACAACACCCTCGGGGGTGGCAAAATCTACCATGGCTACGGGAGCGAGGGGCGGAGTGATTCATGGACGAAGTGGGAGGGGCTGTTTCCTTCCATCCAAGAGCACGAGGAAAACATGAACGGCCTCGGCCGCGGTCACTTTGACTGGGGTGCGGTGGATGCCAAGCCCACTGACATGGGCGACTACAAAGCCACGGACTGGGCCATCAACCAGCTGAAGACGGCACCGACGGACAAGCCGCTCTTCCTCGCGCTGGGGTACATCAAGCCGCACCTGCCGTGGTACGTACCGAAGGAGTATTATGACCGCTTTCCGCTGGCCGAAATCAAGCTGCCGGTGACGAAGGAGCATGATCTCGATGACATCCCCAAGGCCGGAGTGCGCATGGCAGGCCCGGAGGGCGACCATGCCGCCGTGGTCAAAGGCGACCAGTGGAAGAAGGGTGTGCAGGCCTACCTGGCCACGATCTCCTTTCTGGATGACCAGGTGGGGCGTCTGCTCGACGGGCTGGACCAAAGCCCGCGCAAGGACAAGACGGTCATCGTCTGGTGGACGGACCACGGCTGGAATCTGGGCGAGAAGGAGCACTGGCGGAAATTTGCGCTGTGGGAGGAAACCACGCGCACGTCGATGGCGATCATCGCCCCAGGCGTGACGAAGCCGGGCACAACCTGCACGGCGCCGGTCGATTATGTGAACATGTACCCCACGATCTGCGAACTGACGGGCCTGCCGGTGCCAGAGCATGTGAAAGGGGCGAGCCTGATGCCGCTGCTCAAGGACCCCGCCGCCAAGTGGGACGGTGTGGCCGTCTGCACCCACGGCAAAGGCAACCACGCCGTGCGCGATGCGAACTGGCGCTACATCCGCTACGCCGACGGCACCGAGGAACTCTACGACCACTCCAAAGATCCGTATGAGTGGACGAACCTCGCCGGGGAGGTGGGAATGAGCGAGATCAAGGCGAAGCTTGGTGCTTCCATTCCCGCCACGGCTGCCGAAGTCAAACCCACGTCTGGTGACGGGAAGAAGAAAGGCGAGGGAAAAGGCAAGAAGAAGAAAAAGGCCGAGGAGTAGCCTGAATGACGTGAGAAGAGGAGGGCTTTACGGTTTCTCCTCCTCCACGGTGAAATCGAGCCCCAGGCCGTTCGGTGCGGGTGACTTCATCGCAGCAGCCAACTGTGCGAGGCTCCAGCCCTGCGGACCGGATTTGCCGGGGTCGGTTTTGAGTTCATTGAAGTGGATGAGCAGATCTCCCCTGGCCTTGTCCACCGTCTCCAGCTGCACCCAGTCTTTCCAGCGCGCAAACAAGGCGTCCACTTTCGCGGCATGCTTCGCATAATCCGGCACGTGCAGCTTCAACGTCGCGAGGTAAGGTTTGCCGTGAATGGCGAGGGCCTCGCGCACGGCTTGTGCGACTTGGTGCTCGCTCACGAGCTTGGGGTCAAAGACCACGTTGGCGTAAGAGTCTATCAACTGCACGACCGTCGCGTCTGCCACGCCCTTTGTTTCACTGATCGACTGCTGAACGACATAGACGCAGCTCCCGCACTCGACGCCTGAGACATAAAAGGTGACGGACGGGTGTTTTTCGGCGGCACGGAGACCGGCCAGGCCGGAACCGAGGAAGAGAAGAAGGCAGAGAGTGTGTTTCATGAGGACCGATTCAAACAAGACCGCGGATAGGATCTCCACGAGTCAGAAGATTGAGCAGGCTGGGCGGAAGGCCATCGGTGACACGTGCCTCGCCGACATCCACCAGCGTGTGCATGATGGTGGAGATCAAATCGGGGATGGTGACCGGCTCTGAAGCGGGTTCGCCACCGAGGCGTGCGGACTGACCGATCACCTGCCCCATTTTCAGGCCGCCGCCATAGATCATGAGCGGCGCGAGACCACCCCAGTGATCGCGCCCGCCTTTGACATTGATCCTGGGAGAACGGCCCATCTCGCCACAGCAGACGAGCATGATTTTCTCACTGAGCCCGCGTGATTCGATGTCTTCAATCAAAGCGGAAACCGCGTGGTCAAAGGGGCGGCCGACGTAATCCATGCCAGTGCGGCACGGGGCGTTGTTGCTGTCTGCGTGCATGTCCCACACAAAACTCGTGGTGACGGTGACAAAGCCGCAGCCGCGCTCACACAGCCGCCGTGCCAAGAGCAGCAGCCTGCCGAGAGTCGCCGCGTTGTCGGCGTAATGCTCGCGGTTGTTCCACTGGGTGCTGATGCGGTCTTTGGGCAGCAGTGGCGCGGTGTCATAGCGGGCGACGAGGCGGGGATCCTCCCTGGAAAGGTCAAAGGCATCCGACACGCCTCTGCGCAGGACGTCGAAGGCCAGGGTTTGGAATTCTGCCATGCCTCCGACGGCGTGGCTGGCATCCATGTGACGCTTCCATTGATCGAGTGAGGAAAGCAGAGCGCGGCGGTCTTCGAGGCGGGCCTGAGGCATGCTCAAGGTCATGTCGGCCTGGGCTCCGCTGCCAGCGCCGGGCACGAAAGGCTGGTAAGTCGCCCCGAGCTCGCCACTGGAGGTGAAGTCGCCGAATTGCCGGATCACGGGGCCTGCTGCGGCTGAAACGGCCTGCGGGAAGAGCGCCACATTGGTCGGCATGGCACTGGATTTGCGCAGGGGGCCTGCCATGCGTGAATACAGGGAGCCAAGATTTGCCTTCAGCGTATCCTTTCCGACGATGGTCTTGATGTCATGGACGGCATCTCCCGTGACGAAGGAGCGGACGATGCTGAACTTGTCCGCCAGCTTTGCCAGCCGCTCAAACGTGCTGCCAAAGGTCACGCCGGGCAGCCGGGTTTTGATTTCCCCCGTGACGCTGCGGATCTCCGAGGGCGCATCCATTTTGGGATCAAAGGTCTCAAACTGAGAGGGGCCGCCGTGCATGAAAAGGAAGATGACGGACTTGTCCCTGAGGAGAGACTTTTGCGGAGCGGAGAGTGAGTTGAGCGCCAGCAGATCACTCAAACCAAGGCCGCCGAGGCCGAGCCCGCCGATGCGCAGGAAATCCCTGCGCCGGAGGCACGAAGAGCCCTGGGTGTGGTCTGAGAAGGTGAGCATGTCGATTCCACATACGCCCGCAGGGAGGCAGTCCTTCCTGATTGTGCTTGCCACCCGGCATCGGGTTGGGGATGCTCGAAGCCATCATGCGCATCCGCCCTTTTTTACTAGCCGCCGCCTTGCTGACCGTGGAGGCCGCAGCAGACTCCTCCGACTGCCGGATCTGTGACAAGCACCTGCTGCCGCAGCCGCAGCAGCTCATCCCAGGCCGGAAATATGCGAGAGACCGCCGGGCGGACATCCTGCATGTGAAGCTGGATGTGACTCCGGATTTTGCCAAACGCACGGTGTCGGGCACGGCCACTCTGCGCTTCAAGCCGATCGCGCTGCCGCTGGAGAAACTGGAACTGGATGCGGTGGACCTGAACATCAACACCATCACGGCTGACGGTGCGCAGGTGGCGGAGCATCAGGTCACAGGTGACAAGCTCATCGTCAACTTTGCGAAAGCGGTGGCCCCCGATGCGGAGGTGACGATGAGCGTGACCTATTCCGCGAAACCTGAGCACGGGCTGTATTTCCGCACCCCGGAGATGGGCTACAAGGCGGGCGACACCCAGGTCTGGAGCCAGGGAGAGGCGGAGGAGCACCGGTTTTGGTTCCCGAGCTACGACTACCCGAACGAGCGCTTCACCAGCGAGGTGATCTGCCATGTGCCGAAGGGCATGCAAGCCGTCTCCAACGGGAGGCTGCAAAGCGAAAAGCCCGGCAAAGACGGACTCGTGACGTTTCACTGGCTGCAGGACAAGCCGCATGTGAACTACCTCATCGCGCTGGCTGCGGGGCACTTCCACAGGCTGGAGGACAAGGCGGGCGGCCTGCCGCTGGCGCTGCTGGTGCCGCCCTCACACAAGGCGCAGGCGGCGAATGCCTTCACTGACACGGGCAAGATCATCGAGTTTTACCAGAAGGAAACCGGCGTGCCGTTTGCCTGGGACAAGTATTACCAGGTGTACTGCCTCGACTTCATCGCGGGAGGGATGGAGAACACGAGCTGCACCTTTGAGGCGGCCGACATGCTCTTCAACTCAGACACCGAGGAGCTGCGCTCTCTGCATGAGCTGGATGCACATGAAACGGCGCACCAGTGGTTCGGAGACCTGGTGACCTGCCGGGACTGGTCACACCTGTGGCTGAATGAAGGCTTTGCCACCTATTACACGATTCTGTACGAGGAGCAGAAGCGCGGCACGGATGCGATGAAGTACGCGCTCTGGCAGGAAGCCCAGCAGGTGTTTCAGGCCAACGACACCCGCCCCATCGTCTGGCGTGACTATGGTGACCCGATGCAGCAGTTTGACTCACGCGCCTACCCCAAGGGGGCGTGGGTGCTGCATATGCTGCGCAGCCAGCTGGGGGCGGATTTGTACCGCAGGTGCATCAGGACCTATCTTGAGCGGCACCGCAACGGCATCGTGCGCACCGAGGATTTGCAGGACGTGATCGAAGAAGTCAGCGGGCTGTCGTTTGACCAGTTTTTTGACCAGTGGCTGTTTCACGGAGGCGTGCCGGAGCTGAAGATCGACTATGCCTGGGATCCCGGCACGAAGCAGGCCAAAATCACCGTGAGGCAGACGCAAAAGCTCAGCGAGCAGGTGCGGCTCTTCCGGGTGCCGCTGCCGGTGGGCTTTGCCCTGCCCGGCCAGAAGGAGATGCTGCGTTTCAAGGCAGACGTCAGCAAGGAGGCTGAGGACTTTTACTTTCCGCTGCCCGCCCAGCCGGAGCTGGTGCGGATTGATCCGGACTACACCGTGCTGACCAAGGTCTCCTTCACACCGCCTGGGCCGATGCTGGACAAACAGCTGCAGGCCGATGTGATCGGGCGCCTGCTCGCCGTCGGCATGCTTGGAGACAGGCACATCGACAAGCTCGGCAAGGTGCTGCGCGAGGATGCCTTCCACGCAGTGAGATCCGAAGCGGCCAGAGCGCTGGCCAAGATCGCAGAACCTGAGGCACGCGCCGCTTTGATGGCGGGCAGCAGCGGGCAAAAAGACGCCCGCGTGCGCAGGGCCGTGGTGCAGGGCCTGGCCATGCTCAACACCGCAGAGTCGCAGAAAACGCTGTGGGACATGGCGCAGAGCGAGAAGAACCCCGACATCCTGGCAGTCATCATCGACTCCTGGGGCGCGCGCCCTGGTGATGCTGAAGTCGCCAAGGCCCTCCGCGCCCAGCTGAGCGGCACCAGCTTCAACCACGCGCTGCAGATAGCCGCCATCCGAGCCCTGCGCGCCCAGGATGACGAAACCGCCCTGGGTGAGATCCTGGCCCGGGTGCAGTCACTCAACGATCTTCGCGGCCGGGATGCAGGGACGGCGTTTGACGCCATCGCGTTTCTTGCCCGCCGGCCCACGAATGAGCAGCGCAATGCCGTGCGTGAATTTCTCAGCAGCAAGCTCACGGACCCGCGCAGCTCCTGGCGTGCGGCCAGCGCGAGAGCCCTCGGAACGCTGAGGGACCCAAGAGCGCTGGCCGTGCTGGAGCCGATGCTTGCAGGAGGGGGGGCGCGTATCGACCCCGTGCGTGAGGCGGCGGCCAAAGCCGTGCAGGACATCCGTGCCGGACTGGAGAGTCCTGCCGACCTGAAAAAGCTGTGGGACCGTGTGCAGCAACTGCAAAAGCAGGCCGAAGAACAGCAGAACGAACTCGAAACCCTAAAGAAGAAAGCACAGCCAACGGCCGCTGAGAAGAAAGCAGGCCGCTAACCCTTCATACCGCATGCAATTTCCGCGCCTTCTGAACATCGCCACCAAAGTCGTCAAAGACACGCTGCTCTCACTGCCCACGAACATCCGCCATGAAGCTGAGGACTGCCGCATCGAGTTTTCGGAAATGGATGCCCTGATCGACATTGATGAGGATCTTGACCCCGACCTGCTGGGATTGTTTGAAGGCAACACACGGAGCGACCCGCTGCCGGAGTCGCCTGATGAAATGCCGCGCATCCGGCTGTTTCTGGACAACCTCTGGGACGAATGCGGCGGCGAGCTGAGCACGTACCGGCACGAGGTCCGCATCACCTTTCTTCATGAGCTGGGGCATTATCTCGGGCTGGATGAAGACGAGGTGGCCGAACTGGGCCTGGCATGAGGCTTCAGCCCATCTTCCGACGGCCGTGCAATGCCTGATAGAGCGTGAGCTCATCCACGTGATCCAAGCCACCGCCTGCGGGCATGCCCTGGGCCAGCCGGGTGACGGCAATGCCCGCCGGGCGCAGGAGGTCTGCGATGTAGCTGGCGGTGGCCTCGCCTTCGACATCGGAGCCGAGGGCGATGATGACCTCCTCCGTATGGAGGTCACGCGCACGACTGAGGAGTGACTCGATGCGCAGATCCTCCGGCGTCACGTTGTCGAGAGGCGAAAGCCTGCCACCGAGCACGTGGTACAACCCCTGGAAGGCGCCTGAGCGCTCCATGCGCAGGACATCGGCAGCCTGCTCGACCACACAAAGCTGCTGGCGGTGACGGCGGGGATCGTGGCAAAGGAGGCAGCTGGAGCCGCTTTCGATGAAGAAGCCGCAGTCTTCGCAGGGAATGATGAGCTCCTTGACCTCCAGCAAGGTGTTGGAGAGCAGAGGGATGCGCTCGTCGCTGCGCTGGAGGAGCCAGATCATGAGGCGCTCCGCGCTGCGCGGCCCGAGGCCGGGGAGCGATTTGAGCTGGGCGACGAGGCGCTGGATCGCTGGTGGGTAGTCTATGCGCACGGTAAAACAGCTCAGGTCACGGCGAGTGTGCGCGCATGTTTGGGCACCTCTTTGGACGAGGATGATTTTTCCTTCAGAGCCAGCTCGACGCGCTCCATGAAGTATTTGAGGGGGGCATCCTCACGCCCCTCGATGACGGCAATGCGGAAGCTTTCCTGCGCCTGCTTCAGCTCGCCTTTGCGATACTGCACGACGCCCTGCCAGAAGGCGTCCCGGACACGAGCCTCGGGCTCAGGCAGCCCGCCCTTGGCGGCGAGGAGTTCATATACCTCGGTCATCTGAGTGGAACCGGCGGTGCTTATCATCTCCATCGGCCGAACCTCTGACTCCTCCTTGGCGAGGGCGTATGTTTTCGCGCTGAGGAGCACCTTGCTGCCGTATTCGGCATTCAAACCGCAGAGCTGCGCGGCAAAATCAACGACCTCCCCTACCGCGCTGAAGCTTTCAAAGTGGCTGACACCAAAGAGACCGCAAAGCACCGGACCGGAACTGACGGCGACGCCGATCTGCGCCTTTTTGCCGAAGCGCAGCTCAATCTCACGCGCCACGGTCTCCAGGTGGGGACGCAACAGCACAGCCACCTGAACCGCGTGCGCGGCATGACTTTCGTCCGAAAGAGGGAAGCCGAAAAAGACGCGGACCTGGCGGGCATTGCAGTCGTCGAGATAAGCTCCGTGCCCGACAAGAAACTCTGAAATGCTGCGCTGGAAATGCGTGGCGAGCTCCTCAAACTGCGGTGCCTCAATGCCGGTGGAAAGCTCGGCGAGATTCAGCAGGCGGCAGGTCAGGGACGTGATCTCACGCCGCCCGGTCATTTTGGCGGGATTGTTCTGACGTGCCAGCTCATCAAACTGGCGTGTGGAGAGCCGCCCGACAAAATACCCGCGCATGACATGGCAGCGGTAGGCATTGACGGAACCGCCCGCCGCGATGCCTGCGATGCCGGCCAGCCACAGCGCGAGCGCGCCGGAGACGGGCTCAAACAAGACGCCGCTCATGGCCATGATGCAGCCAAAGGTGGCCGTGAGAAAAGTGCCGCCGAGGAGGAATGCAAAGCGGCGCCACTGCGAGGGCATCTCCACACACACCCAGGCGCTGATGAAGGCCATGAGGGTGTAGTAGCCATACTGCAGCCAGACGGCCTGCTTCAAGCCGCCGGCAGGCAGAATGAAACCGCGTGCGTACAAGGTGGCAAACCATTCGGCCGTGGCCTTGAAAAATCCAAGCTGGTACGTGGCCAGCAGAGGAATGCAGACCAGCACTCCAATGAACATGGCGGCGGCATGATTACGATTCATGAGCAGGAGAGTCGGGGGTGAGATCAATGATGTTGGATGCGGGCGGCGAAGGCCGGCTGCGGCAGGCGTTCACGACGAGTTCGCTGACGTACCTGTCCGGACTGGCAACCGCCTCAGGAGTGATGGCAAAGCGCGTGTCTCCCGTGCTGCGGGTCACGAGTTTGAGGCCAAAGGGGTAATCTTTGAAGAGTTTCATGCACATGGCCTCCACGTGCATGCCTTCACGCTGGGCGCGCGCCGCGACTGCGGCGATGGCCTCGTCGTCAAAGTCGAGGGTGAAGCCGTGCTCGCGCTGGAAACGCTCGGCAAAGGCCCTGACCTCGCCGGCATGAGCTGCGCCCAGCACTCTGAACTGGCTGGCGGCTTCGGCACGGCACCTGGCGAGCGTTTGCTCCGGCTCTCTGACCAGGGCGCCGTCGATCTGCAGTTCAGGGAGGCCGAGGCTGGGCATTTCAAACTTGAAATCACGCAGTACCTGCTCCCAGGCGGTCACGAGACCGCGCGCGCCTGTTTTCTCCTCCTCCGCCCGGCCGGCGATCTCGCGCAGGGCGTCGTCCTTGAAGACGGCTTTGACGCCGTAGGCGGCGAACTCACGCTCATACTGGCGGATGAGGCTGCCCTCGGAGTTTTTCATGATCTGGAACATGTCGTCCGCGCTCAGGGGATCACAGACGACTCGGACGGGCAGGCGGCCGATGAACTCGGCCTCAAAGCCGTAGTCGATGAAGTCCTTGGTGCGCGCTTCGCGGAAGAGATGCTCGGGGGCGGTGTTTTTTGCCTCTGCGGAGACAAAGCCGATGGATTTCCGGTTGGTGCGCTTTTCGATGATCTTTTCCAGGCCGCCGAACGCACCGCTGACAATGAAGAGTATGTTGCGCGTGTTGACCACTTCGCGGCCCGTGCGGCCCTTGCGGGTGTCAAACATCATCTGCATCTGGCTGCGGATGTCGTTCGGCGCGTAGAGGGCGACCTCCGTCTCCTCCATGAGCTTCAGCAGGGTGGTCTGCACGCCGCGGCCGCTGACGTCGCGCCCGAGGCGCTCGGGACCGCTGCTGAGCTTGTCGATTTCATCCAGATAGATGATGCCGTGCTCCGCGAGTTCGATGTCGCCATTGGCTTTCGCGACGAGATCACGCACCAGGTCATCCACGTCTGCGCCGACGTAGCCGGTTTCGCTGAACTTGGTGGCGTCCGCCTTGACGAAGGGCACGCCAATGAGGTCGGCGATGTGTTTGACGAGGTAGGTCTTGCCGACGCCGGTGGGCCCGATGATGATGACGTTCTGCTTTGAAAATTCCAGCTTTGTGCCGCCGGAGTTGGACTCGCGGTCGTCACGCAGCATCCGGGCGTGGTGATAGTGGTCGCATACCGCCGTGGCGAGGACCTTTTTAGCCTCGTCCTGCCGGATGACGAAGCGGTCCAGGTGCGCTTTGATGTCTGCCGGCCGGTAGTTGAACTCGAAAACCCTGCCAGGGTCCGGCCTGGCGGCTGCTGCGGGCTTTTCATCCCCCTCTGGCATGGGGCGCCCCCCCGGACTTTCGACACGTGTGAAAAGAACCTGGCCGCCGAGGGTGTTTTTGATGAAATCCTCCAGCTTGCGCGTGATCTCCTCCGGACTTCCGGGCGCTTTGGGTTTGTCCGTCTCAGGGAGTTCTGGCGTGGGGTCGCTCATGGGGAAACCGATAGTGAGCCAGACGAAGCCTGCTGACAAGCGGCACGATGAGTGCTGTGGTCTGGCGATAAATGCTCTTTTTCAGGGTTGCATGGCCCTTTTGACATCCCATACTCCGCCCCCCGCATTATGTCCGCACCTGTCAAAGTCGCCGTCGTTGGAGCCAGTGGTTATTCTGGAGCTGAGCTGCTGCGCCTGCTGCTGCGCCACCCGAACGCCGAACTCGTCGCCGTCACCTCACGATCCCTGGCAGGGAAAGCGCTCTCGAAGGAGTTTCCACGCTTCCGCGGTGTGGGGATAGCGGATACCCTGACCTTCACCGCACCGGACGCCGCAGCTCTGAAAGCCGCAGGTGCGGAGATCGCCTTTCTGGCGCTTCCACACGGGGTTTCCGCCGAATACGCCAAGCCCCTGCTCGAGCTGGGGCTCAAGGTGATCGACCTGAGCGCGGACTTCCGTCTGCGGAGTCCGGCGCTGTATGAGGAGTTTTACGGCCACGCGCATCCTGCTCCTGAGCTGCTGGACGAAGCGGTGTATGCCCTGCCTGAAGTGCGCGCAGAGGCCATCAAGTCAGCGCGGCTGATCGCCTGCCCCGGGTGCTACCCCACCAGCATTCTGCTGCCGCTCATCCCCCTGCTCAAGGCGGGGCTGCTGGCGGAGTCTCCCCTGGCCGTTGCCAGCATGAGCGGCGCGAGCGGCGCCGGGCGCAAGGAAAGCATTCCCCTGCTCTTCTGCGAGGTGCAAAACAGCGTGCGCAGCTACAGCGTGCCGCTGCACCGCCACCTGAGCGAAGTGGGCCAGGAGCTGGCCCTTGCCGCAGGACGCGAGGTGAAGCTCTCCTTTGTGCCGCACCTGATGCCGACGCACTCGGGCATCTGCACGACGACCTTCGCACAGCTGCAGCCCGGGGTGACGATTGACCAAATCAGCGCCGCGCTGCATTCGGCCTACGATTCCGCGCCCTTCGTCCGTTTGCTTGGGGTGAACCAGTCTCCAGACACCAAAAACGTCACCGGTACCAATTTCGTGGATATCGGCTGGTCCTACGACGCCCGTGCCGGGCAGCTCATTCTCATGAGCACGGAGGACAACATCGGCAAAGGCGCCTCAGGCCAGGCCGTGCAAAACATGAACCTTATCTGCGGCTTTGAGGCCACCGCAGGCCTGTTGTACGTCTGATCCTATGGCGACCAAAGCACACGACGAACGCGAATGCCGCGTCTCATTCAAAGTCATTGACGGCGGTGTCACCGCAGCCAAGGGCTTCCGCGCCAGCGCCGTGACCTGCGGCATCAAGAATCCTGAGGCAACCCGGCTGGACCTGGCGCTGATCGTTTCCGACGGCCCAACCACGACAGACGCTGTCTTCACGACCAACAAAGTCCGTGCGGCCTGCGTGCGCGTGAGCCAGCAGCACATCAAGGAAAGCGACACGCGCGCCATCATCGCCAACAGCGGCAACGCCAACGCCTGCACGGGCGTTCAGGGCATTCAGGACGCCAAGGCCATGACGAAGGCGGTGGCTGAACAGCTGGGAGTGAAAATGCGCCAGGTGCTTGTGTGCTCCACGGGCATCATCGGCATGCCGATGCCGATCGAACGGGTCATCGTGAAGGTGCCTGATGCCGTGGCCAAGCTGAAGCCGGACGGCTCCGAGGACGCCATGCGCGCCATCATGACGAGCGACACGCGGCCCAAGACCTTTGCGGTGGATGTGCCCTGCGGCAAAGGAAGCTTCCGCATCGGCGGCATTGCCAAAGGTGCAGGCATGATCTGCCCGAACATGGCGACGATGCTGTGCTTCATCACCACGGATGCAAAGATCGGCAAGGATGAGCTGCACCGCTCGATGCGCTACGCGGTGGAGAAAAGCTTCAACTGCATCACCATCGACGGGGACACCAGCACGAATGACACCGTCATCGTGATGAGCAACGGCCAGTCGGATGCGCCGACGATCAAAAAGAACTCGCCTGAGGCCGAGCTCTTCCGCTGCGCGCTGCACAAGGTGATGCTGGAACTCGCCAAGATGATTGTCTGCGACGGCGAGCGCGTGACGAAGTTTGTCGAAATCCGCGTCCGCAACGCCCGCACGCTGGCAGACGCCCGCAAGGTGGCCGAGACGGTTGCGAAGTCACTCTTGGTGAAGTGCTCCTTCCATGGCTGCGACCCGAACTGGGGCCGCATCATCCACGCCGTCGGATATTCCGGGGCACGGATTCGTGAAGAACTCATCGACATTTACTTCGGGGGGCTGCAGGCCTGCAAAGGCGGCCTGGCCACGAAGACACCCGTCGCTGAGATGGAGAAGGTCGTGCAGGAGCCGAAGTTCACCGTCACAATTGACCTCAACCTCGGCACCAGCGGCTACACCGTTTACACCAGCGACCTGTCGGAAGAGTACGTTGATTTCAACAGTGCGGAATACTCCGCCGCCATTCATGCGAAACGCCAGAAGGGCTTCGCCTGACCTGTTCGCGCATTCAGCTTTATCGCGATGAATCCCCTCGAAGCACAAATCACCAAATCCGCCGTACTTCTTGAAGCCCTGCCTTACATGCAGAGCTTCCGAGGGTGCACGTTTTTGATCAAGGTCGGCGGCAGCGCCATGGAAGACCCGGTGCAGGTGGACTCCTTTCTGCGAGACGTGGTGTTTCTGGAAGCCGTGGGCATCAACCCCGTGATCGTCCACGGTGGCGGCAAGGCGATCTCCAAGGCGATGACCGAGTCCGGGCTGCAGGCCAAGTTCATCAACGGCATGCGTGTGACCGATGACGAGACGATCAAGATCGTCGAGGAAACGCTCGCGCGAGTGATCAACCCGGAGATCGTGAACAAGATCAACGCCTTTGGCGGCAAGGCCGTGGGCATTCCCGGGACGGAAGTCTTTCTGGGCGAGAAGATGAAGGGGGATCTCGGGTGGGTCGGTGAAGTGAACGACTGCAAACTCGGCCTGATCCAGGCGGCTGTGGCCGGGGAGTTTGTGCCTGTGGTCTCGCCGGTCGCCCGTGAGCTTGCCTCCGGAAAAACGCTCAACGTGAACGCGGACCTGGCGGCATGCGGTCTGGCGAAGAGGCTGAAGGCCACGAAGCTCATCTTCCTCAGCGATGTGCGCGGTGTGATGCGCGACCCGAAGGATGACAACACATTGATCCCCAGCCTGGACGAAGCCTCCATCGCCAAGCTGAAAGCGGAAGGCATCATCAGCGGGGGCATGATTCCCAAGGTGGACTCATCCCTGGACTCTCTGCGCGGTGGCGTGGGCAAGGTGCACCTGATCGACGGCCGCCTGCCGCATGCGCTCATTCTCGAAATTTTCACGGACGGCGGGATCGGCACCGAAATCCATTTGTAATCCTGAAATGAGAACGAGTGACCAACTGATGCAGGAGTACCTCCTGCCAAACTATGGGCGTTACAACGTGTGGCCTGTGCGCGGCGAAGGGCCGTATGTGTGGGATCGTGACGGGAAGAAGTATCTGGACTTTGCCGGTGGCGTGGCCGTGTGCCCGCTGGGGCATTGCCCCCCGCCTGTGGTGAAGGCGCTGACGGAGCAGGCGAACACACTGATCCATGTTTCGAACTGGTACTGCATCGACAAGCAGGCGGAGCTGGCGCGCATCCTCGTGGAGGAATGCGTGGGCATTCCGGGCAAATGCTTCTTCTGCAACAGCGGTGCGGAGGCGAATGAAGGCCTGCTGAAGCTGGCGCGGAAATACGGCCAGCAGACGGGCGGGCGCTATGAGATCATCACCTTCACCGGGTCTTTCCATGGCCGCACTTTTGGCGCCATGACCGCCACGGCCCAGGAAAAGATCCACGGGGGCTTTGGCCCGCTGCCGCCAGGATTCGTCTATGCACCGTTCAACGACATCGCTGCGCTTGAAGCGGCGATCACGGACAAAACGGTGGCCATTCTCATGGAGCCGGTGCAGGGAGAAAGCGGTGTGAACGCCGTCACGGCCGAGTTTTTGCGCGCCGCCCAGCGGCTGTGCCGTGAGAAAGACCTGCTGCTGCTTCTGGATGAGGTGCAGTGCGGATTTGGCCGTGCAGGGGAGATGGCCGGATGGCGCAGCATTGTGCCGGGAGATGAAATCCAGCCTGATGGAATCAGCTGGGCGAAGGCCATCGGGAGCGGTTTCCCGCTGGGATCTTTCTGGGTGAATGACCGCCGGGATCTGAGCAAGACACTCGGCCCCGGCACACATGGCACGACCTATGGCGGCTCCCCGCTCGCCTGCGCTGTCGGCATCGCCACACTGCGCACGATTCTGGACGAAAAGCTCTGTGACAACGCCAAGGCACGCGGTGCGGCGATTGCGACGGCAGCCTGCGCCTGGAACCATGTGCTGATCAAAGAGGTGCGCCAGCTCGGCCTGTTCATCGGCTTTGAACTCAATACCGAGGCCATTTCGGCCAAGTCCGGCGGCAAACTGCCCTCGATCTTCCTGGCCCAGCAGCTGCTGGATGCCGGGATGATGGTGACCCCCGCCGGCCCCAACGTCGTGCGGTGGCTCTCTCCGCTAAACATCACCGAGGCCCATGCCAAGGAAGGCCTCTCCATTTTCAAGAGCGTGCTCGACCAGCTCGCGTAATCCCGCCAAGAGACATGAACCACCTGCTTTCCATCGAAGAACTGAACCGGGAACAAATCGAGAGAATCGTCGATCTGGCCTGTGTGCTCAAAAAGGACCGCAAGGCGTCGCCTCAGGTGCTCACGGGCCAGCAGTGGGCGCTGATTTTCAGCAAGTCCTCAACACGGACGCGCGTGAGCTTCGAAGTGGGCATCCGTGAGCTGGGCGGCTCTGTGATGTTTCTCTCCAGCGCCGACATCCAGCTGGGCCGTGGGGAACCGATCAAAGACACCGCCCGCGTGATGGGCCGCATGATCCACGGAGCGGTGATCCGCACGTTTGCGCAGCAGGATGTGGTCGATTTCGCGCAGTACAGCGGCATTCCCACCATCAACGCGCTGACCGATGACGAGCATCCCTGCCAGGTGCTGGCGGATTTGCAGACCATCAAAGAGCAGCTGGGAGGCTGGGAGGGAAAACGTGTGTGCTTCCTGGGTGACGGCGACTGCAACATGGCCCGCTCGTGGATCTGGGCCTCGGTGCATCTCGGCTTTGAGCTGGTCATCGGTGCGCCCAAGGCGTTCCAGCCGCAAGAGAGCTTCATGCACCGGGTTCCTGGCAACACGGTGAAGATCGTGGATGATCCCGCCAAAGCGGTGGAAGGCTGCGATGTCGTCTACACCGATGTCTGGGTCAGCATGGGCAAAGAGGCCGAAAGCGCCGACCGCATCGAGACCCTGAAGCCGTGGCAGATCAACGCCGCACTCATGAAGCACGCCAATCCCGGAGCCCTCGTGATGCACTGCCTTCCGGCCTACCGCGGCAAGGAAATCACCGACGAAGTCATGGAAGCTCATGCGGACCTGATCTTTGACCAAGCTGAGAACCGCCTGCACGCGCAGAAGGCGATCATCGTGGAGATCACGCGCAAAGGGTGATGCCGTTTCCTGGCTGTTCAGAGACGGCTGGATTGGAACCTGGATGCGCAAAGAGAAGCGAGAGTTTTGCTGGAGCCTTGCAAGCCGCCGAGGAGCACTTGTGCTACGCGTCCTGACAAGAGATGCCCTGAAGCCGCCTGCCCGCCGGGGGGGGCTTTTTGAGAGCGGCTCCATGCGACGGCTGCGTGCCGGATTAATCAAATTTTGGTCTTCTCTTTTCTTCCTCCAAGTGTATTTCTGCCTTCAGTTTACAGGCACCTACAAACAATGAATTATTATTCGCAATACGGGGAAGACCGGGCTCTGTGGGAGTTTTTCGGCTCCAAGAGCAGCGGCCTTTGCGTTGAAGTCGGCGGCTTCGATGGCGAGACTTTCAGCAACTCGCTGACTTTCGAGGAGAACGGCTGGCGTGCCATCATCGTCGAGCCGATGCCTCACTTTGCTGCAAAAATCCGTGCCCGCCGTCCCGATGTCACGCTCTTCGCATGCGCTGCGGGTGCAGAACCAGGAGAGGCAACGCTGATCATCGCCCACGGTGTTGAAACGCTCTCCACCACCACCGCCGAGCCCGACCATCTGGAACGCATCCGCAAGACGGGAGGCCAGGCAGAAGCCGTGACCGTGCCCATGCGCACACTGGACGACATGCTCGCCGAGGCGGGAGTGGACAAAATTGATTTCATCAGCATCGACGTCGAAGGCGGAGAGCTGGCCGTGCTTGCGGGATTTGATCTGGCGCGCTGGCAGCCGCGGGTGGTCATCCTGGAAAACAATGACAGGAAACGGTGCGGCATCCTGCAGGACGAGATGCTGCGCCGGGGGTACCATTACTACACCAACACGGGCTGCAACGAGTGGTATGTGCCCAGCAGCGAAAAAGCCATCGTCACCCCTCTGCTGAGGCTGAAAAACCGTTTGCGCCGTCTTGCCATGAGCACCCGTGTCCTCGGCAAGAAAATTACAGAGGCTACTGGCTTGAAGACACTGGAGCGCACCATCCGCAAAAAAATCAAAAAGCGGTAAAGGACGTGCGCGGAGTGGGTGCGGGTGTTTTTTCCTGCCCGGCATTGCAGCGATGCGATTGGAATGGTTTGATAGGTTTTACTGATCCCCCATGAGCACTCCCGTCACTGCCAACAGCCCTCTCGGTGTTTTTGACTCCGGCGTGGGCGGCCTGACGGTGGTACGGGCGCTGAGAGACCTGCTGCCGAACGAGTCGATCGTCTATCTCGGGGACACGGCGCGTGTGCCGTATGGCTCGAAGTCTCCGGACACGATCCGACGATTCTCCGTGGAGGACACGCAGTTTCTCGTCTCGCATGGGGTGAAAGCGGTGGTGGTGGCGTGCAACACGGCCACCGCACACGCGCTGCCCGTGCTGCAGGCCACCTTTCGTGTGCCGGTGATCGGGGTTCTGGGCCCCGGGGTGGAGGCCACCCTGGCGGAGCCTGGGTGCGAGCGCGTGGGCATCATCGGAACGGCGGGCACCATCCGCAGCCATGCGTACCAGCACGAGATCGCGATGCGGCGGCCGGACATCCTGATCGAAGCGAAGGCGACGCCCCTTCTCGTGCCGTTTGTGGAGGAAGGCTGGACGGACCACCCGGCGCTGAAGTCCGTGCTGCGGGAATATCTGAAACCGATGCTGGACAGGGGGATCGACACACTGGTGCTGGGCTGCACGCACTACCCGCTGCTGGTGCCGGTGCTGAAACGCATGCTGGGGCAGAAAGTGCGGCTGGTGGACTCTGCCAGCACCTGTGCGGCGCATGTGAAGGCGAGCCTGGAAGAGGGCGGGCTGCTACGCACGGCCAAGTCCAAACCCACGCTGGACATCTACCTCACGGATCATTCCGAGCAGGCGGAAAACCTTGCCAAGCGGTTTCTGGGCACGGATTTTGGCAAAGTGAAGAAGGCCGCCGTTTGAAGCAGTCCATGGCAATCTCAAATTGCCCGGAGCTGAAGACTTGCTAGCCTGAACGACTCCATGTTTCCGCGCATCTTTGACCGCTATCTAGGCCGCCAGGTCGCATCAGCCACGCTGATCGGCGTGGCGCTGCTGAGCGGTGTGATGGTGCTGGGCAATGTGTACAAGAAGCTGGACCAGCTGCTGGGCAACACGGAGCTGCCGATCTCGGTGATCGCGGAATTTGTGATGCTGGTCATTCCCTTTTCGCTCATTTTCACGATTCCATGGGCCTTCCTGACAGGAATCCTGCTCGTGTTTGGCCGGCTGTCCGCCGACAATGAGCTGGTGTCTCTGCGCATGACCGGCATGTCGATGCCACGTATCTGCGCGCCGGTCTTCGTGCTGGCGCTGGCGCTCAGCGGCATCTGCCTGTGGGTGAATGTGAGCCTGGCACCGGCTGCGAAGGACCGCATGAAGCGGCTTTTTTACCAGGTGGCGGTGAAAAACCCGGAGACGCTCTTCCAAGAGGGGCAGGTGCTGGAGCGTGTGCCTGGCTACCGCATTTACACGAGCAAGCGTCATGAAAAGACGCTCACCGACATGCACATCATCATGCTGAAGGGCACGCAGGCGAGCACCTACATTCATGCTGACAAGGCCACGCTGCACACGAGTCCCGACTCGATCGATCTGCAGATGGAACTGACCGGCATGACGGAGGAAACCGTGCCGGCGGAGGGAGAGGGCCAGCCGGGCGGACTGGCGATGGAAAAACAGTGGCTCAAGCTGCCGCTGTCAGAGATGCAAAAAGATGCCGTGAGAGTGAACGCCAGCATGAAGACGACGAGCGCACTGGCGGAAGAAGTGAGGACGTGGAAAGACACGGTGACCGGGGAAGCCCTGACGCCGGTGACGCGCTCCCTTTCGCTCACCGAACTGAGCAAACGCTACAGCTTTTCGATGGCGTGTGTCACCTTTGCGCTGGTGGGCATCCCGCTAGGGGTGACGGCACAAAGGCGTGAAACTTCGTCGGGCTTTGCGCTGAGCCTGATCACGGCCACGGTTTACATCGTCTTCATCATCCTGGCGGACACGCTGAATGACAAGCCGGCGGCGATGCCGCACCTCATCATGTGGCTGCCCAATGTGATCTTCCTCGGCATGGGCGGCTGGCTGTTTTACAAGCTCAGCCGCAAGTAGCGCGGGCATTACTTCTTCATGAGCCCCAAGACGGCGGAGGTCATGGCCGTGACGCCGGTCTCGATGCTGGGCCCGGGGACGGGCTTGAAGTAGGGCGAATGCAGGGACGGAAGTGTGGTGCCCTTGGCCCTGGCAGCGGCGACCACGGCAGGGGGCTGCGTGCCGAGCCAGAACATGCACAGAGGCACCTTGTCCTTGGTCATGCCGTATTCGGAGAAATCCTCGGCCCCCATGACGGGCTCGCGCGTGAGAACATTGTCCGCCCCGATGGCGGCGCCGATGTAGCCGCGCACCTCCTGGCAGAGCTCAGGCTGGTTGTAGAGGGCGGTGGCGCTGTCTTCCGACACAATGACCTCGGGCATTTTGTCCGCAGGCATGCTGGCGGACTCCGCCTGGGCTTTGACGATGCGTTTGATGGAGTCGATCAGATGCTGCCGAGTTTCCTTTTTGTAGCTGCGCAGTGTGAGCTGCAGGCGGACTTCATCTGAGATGATGTTGCTCTTGGTGCCGCCGTGGATGCTGCCGACGGTGACGACAGCGGGGTCTCCCGGCCTGACCTCGCGGCTGACGATGGTCTGCAGGGCCAGCACGATCTGGGAGGAGAGAACGATGGGGTCTTTGCAAAGATGCGGCATGGAGCCGTGGCCGCCCACGCCCTTCACCACGATTTCCACGGAGTCCACATTGGCCAGCGCGAAGCCCTCGACGATGCCGATGGTGCCATGCGCCATGTCTGAGGCGCAGTGCAGGGCGATGGCCTTGTCCGGCCTGGGGAACTTGGAGAACAAGCCGTCCCGCAGCATGAAGCGAGCGCCGAGCACACGCTCCTCCGCCGGCTGGCCGATCATGACAAGCGTGCCGCGCCACTGAGCCTTGAGAGCAGCCAAGGCACGCGCGGTGCCGACGAAGCTCGTCATGTGCACGTCATGGCCGCAGGCATGCATGACATTGACGTCGCGGCCGAGGTCGTCCTTCACCACCTTGGTGCTGGCGTAGGGTGCGCCCGTCTGCTCTTTCACGGGCAGGGCATCGAGATCTGTGCGCACGAGGATGACGGGCCCCTCTCCATTTTTCAAGACACCGACGACACCATGACCGCCGACCTTCTCCGTGACCTCCAGCCCGGCAGCACGCAGCTCCTTTGCAATGAGCGCGGCCGTTTCGGTTTCGTGCAATGAGAGCTCAGGGTTGCCATGCAGCCCCTTGTAGAGAGTGACGAGGGAGGGAAGCTCCTGTTTGACGACTGAGGAGAGATCCGCAGCGACGAGGGATGAAGTGACCAGCAGAGATAGTAGAAGCGGCTTCATGGAATGGAGTAAGCCGACAATCTGGGAGTCTTGCAAGGATCAAGGTTGTTTGCCGGCAGCCTGCTGCCTGAGGAGCATTTCGCGCTGGGCTTCGAGCTCGAGCTTCTTCTTTTTCAACCGGCCAAGCTCTTCCATCTGATTCTGGCCGAGAGGCGGATGCCCCTTTTCGCGTTGCTTCATCTCCTTGGCGAGTTCGTCATGCCGCTTCTGAGTTTTGGCGACCTCGGCCATCTGCCCGAGGCGTCTGGCGTCTTCAAGCTGCTTCGCCAGATCGGCCAGCTTTTTGTCATTCATATCGTCGTCGATCCCTGCCAGGCGTATCGCTTCCTTCATTTTTTGGGTCAGCTGCTGGTCCAGCTGGCTGATCTCTTGACCAAGCTGCTTTTCGCTCAGAGAAAAGTGCATGGCCTCCATCCATTCTGCGCAGCGCTGAGGCCAGGCGTTGATGGGCTGCTTGTTGTCGCGCATGCCGAAGCCATGACCGCCTTTGGTGAAGAGATGGAGCTCGCAGGGGATGCCGAGTTTTTTGTATTCGAGATAGAGCACGGTGGCGGCGGTGGGATTTTGACCGTCGTCGTGAGCGCACGCCAGGAACATGGGCGGAGCGTCCTGGGGCACGGTGAAGCCGTCTTTGAGCTTGGTGGGATCTTTGTAGTCCACAAAACCGCCGCCGTAGATCATGATGCCAAAGTTGGGAAGCTCGGTCTTGGTGGCGCGGTCGCAGGCGATGTGAGCGAGGAGATTGCCGCCAGCGCTGAATCCGAGCAGGCCGACGCGAGAGGGGTCCAGATTCCATTCTTTCGAATGTGAGCGCACGAGTGCGATGGCCTGGGCGGCATCGGCCACCGGCTTTTCATGTGGCGCAGCCTCGTCGCGAGTAGGCGTCCGGTATTTGAGCAGGATGCCGGTGACACCGAGGGTGTTGAGCCACTCGCAGACCTGGGAGCCTTCATGGATGGCAGAGAGGAAGACGTAGCCGCCGCCGGGCGCGACGATAACGCTGGTGCCGTTGGGTTTTTCCGGACGATAGACGGTGATGGTGGGCTCGTGAATGTCGGTGATGGTGCTTTTCCCAGCCTTGGTGCGGATGAAGTCCTCCGTGGCTTTGGAGTGCGGGAGCATCTGGCCGGGCGGGCCATCGGGCCAGAGCTTGAGTTCCAAAGGCTCGGCCGCGTGAATGCACACAGCAGCGGCCAGGAGAATGGGTGTCAGCAAAGATTTCATGCGCAGATTGGGAGCATGATACCGTTGTCTGCGCCTATGATGAAAGCATTTTCTATCTTGCTCATGGGCTCCGTGATCGCCCATGCAGAGCTACGAGTGGCGACTGACTTTGAGGGTGGAAATGCAGAGGTGGTGGTGCTGGATCAGGCTGCGGGGAGACTGCGCATCATGCCCGAGCTGCGTGAAGGGCGCGGTTGGCCCTGCTGGTGGTTCATGAGGCTGGATGGCACCAAGCCCGGGCAGGCGATCACGCTGGAGGTGCAGGCGCAGACGCGCCCCTTCCGCCCAGGCATGGTTTTGTCAGCTGCGTGGTGCCAGCCGGATCAGGCGGTGTTCAGCCACGACGGCAAGGTCTGGCAGCAGACGGCCAAGGTGGAGCGCACGGCAGAGAAAGTGGCCGTCTACCATGTGCAGACGGAAGGCCCCAGCGTCTGGCTGGCCTGGGGGCCGCCGTTTGTGCCAGCCACTGCTGAAGCGGTGCTGAGCGAGGCAAAGTCAGCGCTGGGAGATGAGGCAGAGCGTTTTGAGCTGGCTAAAACGCGCCTCGGCCGGCCAGTGAACGGCATACGCATCGGCAAAGCAGACGCACCGCGACAGGTGTGGGTGAATGCACGCCAGCATGCCTGGGAAGCTGGCGGTGCCTGGGTGGGGCGTGGTTTTGTGGAATGGCTTGCGAGCGCGGAGGCCAAAGATCTGCGCACACGCTGCTGCGTGCATTTCATTCCCATCATGGATGTGGACAATGTGGCCCTCGGTGCCGGCGGCAAGGAGGCGCTGCCGCAGGATCACAACCGAGACTGGTCGGACACACCGTTTCACCCTGAAGTGGCGGCGGCACAGAAGCGGATCACGGAGATCCAGGCCTCACGCGGTCTGGATGTGTTCATGGATCTGCACAATCCCAGCGCGGGGGACCGGGCGCCGTACTTTTTTGGGCCGTTTGGCTTTGAACGCATGACCGGCCTGCAAAGGGAAAACTACCAGCGGTGGATAGAGCTGGCGGCAGCCCATCTGTCCGGGCCGCTGAAGGTGGAGCCGAAGTACCGCTTTGCCACTTATGTAAAGACGGAGGAGGAACGCGGCCGCATGAGCAGCGGCTGGGCACGTGCGCATGGCGGAGAGGGAACCATCTCCATCACACTGGAGACGGCGTGGAACACGCCGGAGAGCACGATGGAAAACTACATGCTCGTGGGACGCCAGCTGGGGCGTGCGCTGAACGCCTATCTGAAAGAGCCCAGGCATTGAGGCCGATACCTCGCTGCACAGCCACCATGCACCCGCTCGACGCCAACCGCCTGCACCTGACCCGACGCTCCCTGTTTGGGAAGACGGCGCTGGGCATCGGCGGTGCTGCGCTGGGCACGCTGCTGACACGCGAAGGGCTCGCCGTGCAGGCTCCTGATGGCGCGGCCCCTGCGCTGCCGCATTTTGCGCCCAAGGCCAAGCGGGTGATCTATCTGCTGCAGAACGGCGCGCCATCGCATGTGGACCTGTTTGACCACAAGCCGATGCTCAAAAAGATGCATGGCACGCAGATCCCGGACAGCGTGGTGGCGGGCAAGCGCTTCAGCACGATGACCGGGGGACAGACCGCGCGCCCGCTGCTGGGCGAGATCACGCACTTCTCACGCCACGGGCAGAGCGGCGCCACGGTGAGTGATTTCCTGCCGCACACGGGGGCGATGGCGGATGAGCTGTGCTTCATCAAGTCGATGCACACGACGCAGGTGAATCATGCGCCGGCGATCACGTTTTTCATGACGGGCAGCGAACAGGCAGGGAGGCCGGCCATCGGCTCCTGGCTGAGCTACGGCCTGGGCAGCGATGCCGAGGACCTGCCTGCGTTTGTGGTGATGACCTCGCGCGACAAGGAGGCAAGCTGCGGCCAGATCTTCTATGACTTTTACTGGGGCAGCGGATTTCTGCCATCCAAGTACCAGGGCGTGAAATTTCGCGGCAGCGGGGATCCCGTTTTGTACCTGAGCAATCCCGAAGGGATGAGCCAGGCGGTCAAGCGCACCATCCTCGATGGCATTGCGGGACTGAACGAGATGAAGCTCAAAGACTTTGGAGATCCCGAGATCGCCACGCGCATGGCGCAATACGAGATGGCCAGCAAGATGCAGAGCAGTGTGCCGGAGCTGACCGATTTTTCCGACGAGCCCCAGCACATCCTGGACATGTACGGACCGGACGTGAAGCGTCAGGGCAGCTATGCCTACAACTGCCTGATGGCGCGGAGACTGGCGGAGCGAGGCGTGCGCTTTGTGCAGCTGATGCATGCCGGCTGGGACCAGCACCGGAACCTGAACACGCAGCTCAAGATCCAATGCACGGACACGGATGCCCCCAGCGCCGCGCTGGTGAAAGATCTGAAACAGCGCGGCCTGCTGGAGGACACCCTGGTCATCTGGGGCGGGGAATTTGGCCGCACGCCCTTTCTGCAGGGCAAGATCGAGGACACGAAACAGTGGGGGCGCGATCATCACCCCTATGTGTTCACGGCCTGGATGGCGGGAGGCGGTGTGAAGCCCGGCATGACCTACGGGGAGAGTGATGAATTTGGATTTAGCGTGGCGAAGGACGGGGTGCATGTGCACGACCTGCAGGCCACGCTGATGCATCTGCTAGGCATTGATCACGAACGCTTCACCTACCGCTTTCAGGGCCGCCAGTTTCGGCTCACGGACGTGCACGGCTCCGTGGTCAGGCAGATCCTGGCCTGAGCGATGCCCTCACATCCCGGTTGCATCCCCCTGCCGCCGCGTGTTTGGATCGTTGCGATGCTGCTTCTCCGACTCTTCCTTTCCCTTGCGCTTTGCGCCTGCGTCGTGGCCTGCAAACGCGAAGCGGTGAACGCCGCAGCGAAGAAGGATGCGGCGGCCTTTGTGGCCGATGGTGCCGGCGATGGCAGTGTGTGGGTGGTGGACGGCCCCAACGGCGGGCGCCTCTACCTCTGCGGGACGATCCACATCCTGCGTGAGCAGGACTACCCGCTGGCCCCAGCCTATGAAGCGGCGTACATGTACTCGAACAAACTGGTGCTGGAGCTGCCCCCGGGGGCGGCCTCAAGTGCGGAGCTGACAGGCCGGATGTCTCAGCTGGGCCAATACCCTGCCTCCAGCTCCCTGGAGGCCAATGTGAGCAAGGAAACCTGGCAGGCCGTACAAACATGGGCGGCCAAGCGCGGGCTGGACGCTTCCGCGCTGAACCGCTTCAAGCCATGGTTTGTCGCGCTGATGATCCCCTCGATCGAGTATGCCGCACTGGGGGCCAAGGCGGACAAAGGCGTGGACAACTTTTTTGAAGAGCGCGCCAAAAAGGACGGCAAGCCTGCGGAGGGCCTGGAGACGGTGGAGTTTCAAATCCAGCTCTTTGCCTCACTGAGTGAGAAGCAGCAGCGCGAGCTGCTGGAGCAGACGCTGGGTGAGGTGAGCTCGGTCAAAGAGGAGTTTGAGAAGATGATCAAAGCCTGGAAGTACGGCCAGCTGGATGAACTGAAGGAGATGCTTTTCCGGGAGGCGGAGAAGTACCCTGACCTGATGGATCTTTTCCTCTCGGCGCGGAATCTCTCCTGGATGGACCGTCTGGAGCAGATGCTCAAACGCGGCGAGAAGGTGATGGTGCTGGTGGGCACGGGCCACTTCACCTCAGACACAGGCCTGATCGAGCTGTTTCGCAAACGCGGCTACCGCGTGCGCCATTACCGCGATGTGACGGATTTTTAAGCCGTTCTCCTCACACCAGCCTCAGGCGGGTGAGATCCTGCGTGTCCACCATGCCCACCGGCCTGCCAGATTCATCCACCACGACAATGTCGTCGATGCGGTTTTTCTCCAGTGTGGCCAGGACCTCCGCGGCAAGCTTTCCGGCCTCGATGCTGACTGGCCGCGGTGTCATGAACTCGCGCACAGGCTTGTCCGCGATGGCATTGTTCTTCTGAAAAGCGCGGACGAAGTCACCATGAGTGAAGACTCCGGCGAGTGTGCCGTCCGGATTGGCCACGACGGCGGCCCCGCTGCGCGCACGGGTCATGGCCTGGAGCGCCTCACGGACGACGGTATCCGGCTGGATGACCGCAAGCTGATCGCCGCTACGCATGACATCACTGACGCGGGTGAGCAGGGCGCGCCCCAGCGAGCCACCCGGGTGAAGCCTGGCGAAATCTTCGGATTGAAAGCCCCGGGCTTCCAGCAAAGCCATGGCCAGGGCATCGCACAAGACGAGCATGGTGGTGGTGCTGGAGGTGGGGGCCAGATTGAGGGGGCAGGCCTCCTGGGTCACGTGAGTGTCGAGCACGACGTCTGCATTTCTGGCCAGCGTGGACTGCAAGCCTCCGGTAATGGCGATGATCGGGATGCCAAAGCGTTTCAAGTGCGGCAGCAGGTCCAGCAGTTCGGAGGTTTCGCCACTGTAGCTGAGCATGATGGCAAGATCTCCCTGATCAATGACACCGAGGTCCCCATGCAGGGCGTCTCCGACATCCAGCAAGACGGTGGTGGCCCCGGTGCTGTTGAGCGTCGCGGCGAGCTTTCGGCCGATGTTGCCGCTTTTGCCCACGCCACAGACGATCAGCTTGCCCCGGTGGCTTGTGCGGGCAAGCAGGAGCTCGATGGCCCGGGCGAAAGATTCGTCAATCCGGGCATGCAGCCGCTGCAATTCGTCGATTTCAAGCTGGATGACGCGGCGGGCTTTCTCGGGGTAATTCATGTACCGGTACTGTTAGGCGGGGACTGAGAAGCATCAACCAAGTGCTTGAGCAGGCGAGAATTCCCCGCCATGATTGGCCTGTTCCATCTGAATTGTTACTTAATCCATGCCTTCTGGTTCCATAGGTTCGCACCGCGCCTTCCTGGGTGTCAGCATCACGCTATGCGTCATCCTGTCGTTGACGCTTTATGTGGGGTGGACGTTTTATTTTTTCAACACCGCCAGCCGGAACAGCAAGATTGAAAAGGCCCAGATCGCTGAGAAGAAGGCCAAAGAACTGGAAAAGCTGGGAATCTCACTCGCGAAGCCGCATGCAGCAGCCCCAGCGCCAGCCCCGGTGATATTGCCCAAGATCCTGGCCGGCGGTGTGGATGCCGCTCCAGCAGCGGTCGCACCTGCCACAACTCCTGCCCAGCAGCCCAGCCAGCAGGAAGCTGTGAATCCCGCAGAATCGAGCGTGCAGCCGCTGCCTTTGCTCGAAACGAGCGATGAAGTCGTGCAGGCCGTGGCGCTGCTGGACCAATACTGGAAAACTGAATCGTGGAAGGACCGCATCCCACTGGTGGCCAATTCTGAAAGGGTGGCTCGTCTGATGAAGGACTACTACGAGACGCAGAAAGCCTCAGACCCCGTGCCAGGCGACCTGGTCAACAAGGCGCGTTATCAGATCGATGGCACTGAAATCCTCTACTTCAGCTATGCCAGCAACCGCCCAACCGGGACGCTGGAGATAGCCATGCTGCGTGGCCCGCAGGGGAAATTCCTGATCGACTGGGAAAGCTTGACCGGCTACGGCGAAATGTCGTTTCAGGAGTTCCGCAACAAGCGCCCGGCCAGCCCGGTGCTCATGCGCAGCTATGTGAGGCTGTTTGAGTACTACAACTACGAGTTTTCCAACTCCAGCAAGTACCTCTGCATCAAGCTGATCTCCGAGAATGGCGACAATTCCCTCTACGCCTACTGCGAACGCGGCAGCCAGCTGGCCCGATGGATCGAAACTGATCTAGCGGCCACAGGCCCTGCCGGATTCAAGGGCTACACCATGCTGATCTCTTTCCCGCCAAACGCACAGTCAAGCCAGTGTGTGCACCTGGACAAGGTGCTGGCCCAACGCTGGCTCAATCTGCAGAAATAACACACGCGCTCACCTGACGATGAGCGCTGTGACAGAGCGCGGCGTTTTATTCTCCGTCGCGACCGATCGCCTCCACAGGGCAGCCTGTGAGCGCTTCTTCGCAAAGGGCGCGCTCCTCGTCTGATTCTGGCTGCTTGTAGAGGAAGGAATGACCGCCGTCGTCGTCACGCTTGAAGTTTGCCGGAGCCGTTTCGCGGCAGAGGTCGCAGTCAATGCACTGGTCATCAACATAGTAAGCTCCGGGAGCGTTCTGGGCGTATTTGTTTGCTGCGTCGGCCATGGGGGTCTGGGAAAGTAAGGGGGAACAACAGTAGTTCCAGCCCCCTGGGTTTCAAACGGTTTTTTGCCTGCCCCTACCCGCACGGCCACACACATTGACAGAGTCTTTACAATAAAAGCTCGCCTCGACCGTGATGCTCGCCGCATTCTTCACTCCAACCCGCTTACGGCCATGAAATCGCTTGCTCTAGCTCTTCTTATCCCGCTTTCGGCCATAGCCGAAAATGAAATTGGCTTTGTTGAACGTTTTGCCCTCGCTGCCGACCGTGAAAAAGCCCTCGGCGAGCTGGTTCCGGGCTCGGAGGAATACTATTTTTTTCATGCTCTGCACTATCAGAATGTCCGCGACGGCACGAAGCTCAATCAAATCCTCGAGCAGTGGCGCGAACGTGTCCCGGATGAAAATGAGGCACGCCGCATCATCCTCAATCGCCAGGCCATCCTGGACTATGAACGAGATCCGCAGGGCACGCTGAAATACCTGATCGAGCGTCTGGACATCCGCCATGATCACCAGCGGCAGTTGCGTGACCCCAAACCCGACCTGCCCACTGAGCTGGATCAGGCGCGGATCCAGCGTGAGATATTCCTGCGTGACGCCATGCAGCATGACCGCAGTCTGGAGTCCCTGAGCGAGGACGCGCTGACGGCCCTCATTCGCGATCAGGTACCGCTGACAACCGATCAACGCCGTGGTGTTCTGAGCAGGCTCCAGCGCCCGGATGTGCCGAATCTGGTACAGGCCATTATTGCCGATCTGCAGGCGGACAAGGCGCGCAGCTTTGGCTCCCTGCCGATCCATAAGGCGCTGCTGCCCGAGCAGCTGGACGAACTGCTGAAGACCTTCCCGCACTGGCTGGGCCAGCAGGCCTTTGTTTACACCCGACTGCGGAAGATGGCCCCCTCCGCCGATGTGAACCTGGAATACGATGATGCGGAGCGAGAGGCGTGGCTGGAGCGTGTGTGGGCCTTTGCACAAAAGCTGCCGCCTTCCCAAAACACGCTCAAGGCCCGCATCCTGTACCAGCGTCTGGATCATGACCGCAAAAAGGGCGTGTATGACCGCGCACGCTTCAGCGAGTACCTGAAGCTGCCGCGCCAGCTCGACTACATCAACTACACCTACATCAAGGACATCAAGCCGGGAGAGATCTGCAACCTGAACGCGGATCTGGGTGAGGCGCTGCTGGTTTCGCCGCCCGTGAGCACGGACGAGCCGCTCGTGCGCGAGTACTTCCTGCATCTCTTTGCCGCCGAAGTCAAAGCGGAGGCCGACCCCAATGACGTGCTGGCGCAGTGGACGACCTACATCGCGGAAGAGTGGCTGACGCCGGTGCTGGCGGAGGCGCTGATCACCCACGGCATCGGCAGTCCGGAACGCTGGGCGTCTCTGCTGGAGCCAGCGGAATTTCAAAAGCTGAAGGAGCGTGTGGACATTGAGTTTCCAGCCACCAACAAGCCGCAGTTTCTGCCGGGAGATGACATCCAGTTTTACGTGACCGTCAAAAACACGCCCAAGCTGATCGTGAAGATTTTTGAGCTGAACACGCTGAACTTTTTCCAGACCCAGCAGCGCCAGCTGAACACCGACCTGAATCTGGACGGCCTGGTGGCCAACAGCGAGGAGACGCACACCTTTGAGGGCGGCCCCTTTCTGCGAAAGCGACAGACATTCAAGTTTCCGGCGCTCAAGGGCAAACGCGGAGCGTGGATCATCGAGTTCATCGGCGGCAGCCGCAGCAGCCGTGCCCTCATCCGCAGCGGGGAGTACCACCTCCTGCAGCAAACCGGCCCCGCCGGAGACCTGATCCTTGTGCTGGATGAAAAGAACCAGCCGGTCAACGATGCCGTGGCTTGGTTTGAGGGACGCAAGCTGACACGCCATGAAAAGCTGGGCCGCATCGTGATCCCATTCACCAGCCAGCCCGGGGGCAAAAACCTCATTATCGGAGACGCAGCCGGAACCTTTGCCACACTCGCCTCCTTTAATCATCATGCCGAGCAGTATGAGCTGGATGCGCAATTCCACATCGAGCGCGAGCAGCTTCTTTCCCGGCGCGAGGCCACTCTGGCGGTGCGCACCGCCCTGATGCTGGGAGAGGCTCAGCTTTCCCCGGGAATGCTGAGCGAGCCCAAGCTCGCCATCACCAGCACCACGCATGACGGCATTTCCACGACACGTGAGATCAAGGGGCTGAAGATGAGCGCCGACAGCGTCTTCACCCACAGGCTGACGGTGCCTGAACGGCTCGCCTCCCTCAGCGTCACCTTCAGCGCGCAGATCGAGGCGGTGAGTGAAGGCGGCAGCAAGAAAGAACTCACCGCCAGCCATACCTGGACGCTCAATGGCATCGACCAAACAGATGCCGTGAATGACGGGCACCTGAGCACCTTTGACGGCCAGCGGGTGTTTGAACTGCTGGGAAAAAATGGCGAGCCTGCAGCCGATCAGCAGGTGATCTTCACCTTTCGTCATCATGGATTCAGCCGCCCCCAGATCATCCCGCTTAGCACTGATGCAAAAGGCCGTGTGCAGCTGGGCAGGCTCGCGGGCATCGAGTCCGTGGCCGCCAAGATTCCGAACGAGCGAGAAACTGTCTGGCCGCTTACTGAGAGTGAGTGCACGCTGGCAGACGTGATTCATGCGAGAGAGGGCGAGGTGATACGTGTGCCCCTGCGAGACGTGAGCAGCCAGCCTGTTTCACTTCTGCTGCAGAGCGCGGGCACCTTTACCGAGGATCTCTCCAAGCAGCTCAAGGCAGAGAATGGCTTTCTCATCATGGAAGGTCTCAAGCCAGGAGACTACTCGCTGAGAACCGGCAAGCGGCTCATCACCGTCAAAGTGGCGCATGGAGACAGCATCGGCGGCTGGGTGGTGGGCAGGCACCGCCAGCTGGAACTGAAGGGCAACAACGCGCTGCAAATCACCAGCGTGGAAAGCGGCAAAGAATTCATCACCGTCAAGCTGGCCAACAGCAGCCCGTTTGCGCGTGTGCACTTTGCGGCATCGCGCTTTGACCCGGGCAGCGGCATCTTCGGCGGACTGGGCGGTTTCAGGCGTTTTGGAGCAGGGTCGGGCACTCCTGCGC
The DNA here is from genome assembly GCF_055388355.1 of Prosthecobacter fluviatilis. NCBI lineage: Bacteria > Pseudomonadati > Verrucomicrobiota > Verrucomicrobiia > Verrucomicrobiales > Verrucomicrobiaceae > Prosthecobacter > Prosthecobacter fluviatilis. The sequence continues at coordinate 5,198,698 of NZ_AP043782.1, read as the reverse complement.
GGAACCCGAACCTTTACTCCACCGAGCGTGAGATCGGAGATGAATACCGCTACATTCTCGAGCGCCGGTACGCGAAGATCTTTCCGGGGAACATGCTCACGCGGCCGGGGCTGCTGCTGAACCCATGGGAGATCAGCAGCACCGACCTCAACGAACTTTCCCAGCAGGCAGGACAGTCTGCGAGCACCACGCGCGGCGGAGCCGCAGGAGCCATCAACAACCCGATGCCCGCCCCTGCCAACAAGCCGCAGGAAGGAAAAGGCCCGCAGGGCGGCACGAACCTCGACTTTCTCGCCACATCCGCTCCGGTCATTTACAACCTGGTGCCGGACAAGGAAGGGGTGGTCCGCATCGAAAGGAAGGCGCTGGGAGACCGTCAGCATGTGCAGGTTTATGCCGAAGATCTGCACCATGCCTCCTGGCGCACGCTCACCCTGCCGGAGGCTCCCACAAAGTTTGCAGACCAGCGGCTGGCTAAAAACCTCGATCCCGCGAAGTCATTCACGGAAGAAAAAGAGATCAGCGTGCTGGAAACCGGCAAGACACTCGTCCTGACAGATGCGCAGACCGGCAAACTGGAGACTTACGACACACTCGGCAGCATTCACACGCTGTTCACCACGCTGAGCCATGACGAGCACCTGGCCGACTTTGCCTGGCTGCTGGACTGGCCCAAACTGAAGGAGGATGAGAAGCGCGAGAAGTACGGCGAATTCGCCTGCCACGAGCTCAACTTCTTTCTCCAGCGCAAGGACAAGACCTTCTTTGACGCGGTGGTGAAGCCCTACCTCGAGAACAAGAAGGACATGACTTTCATGGATGAGTTTCTCCTTGGCCGGGATCTCGCGCATCATCTGGAGCCCTGGGCCTATTCCCGGCTCAACATGGTCGAGCGCATTCTGCTGGCGCAAAAGATTGGAGGCGAAGCCCCCGCCACCGCCAGACATGCGCGCGAGCTGTGGGAAATGATTCCACCGAACCCTGAGCAGCGAGATTTCCTTTTTGAAACCGCCATGCGCGGACGCAGCCTGGAAAACAATGTGGGCCTGGGGGTGGGTTATGATGCAGCAGCCGCACCGGCGCCCGCTGCTCCGGCCGACATGCCTCCTATAGCCGCCATGGCGGCAGATCCTTTCGCGGCTGCCCCACCGGAACAGGCAGCCTCTGGCTACGGTGCTGCGCGGGATCCGGGCGTTGTGCGCCTGTTGCAGAAGATGAACTCGATCATTCTGCCCTCGGTGAGCTTTCAAAATACCTCGATCGAGGAAGCCATAGAGTACCTTCAGACGAAAAGCAGGGAACTCGACCGAAACCCCTCTTCAACGGGAGGAAGAGGGGTTCGTCTTGTGATTGCACCTACAGAGTTCAAGCTGAACGCGAGCATCAGCCTTGATCTCAAAGATGTGCCATTGTCCGAGGCCCTGAGGTATGTGACCGAACTGGCGCAGATGAAGTACAAGGTGGGACCTGATGCCGTTGTCATCGTTCCCCTGAGCGAGAACGCGATTGTAGGACGCTCAATGACAGTGCAGGAGTTGAACGGCATGGCGGGCTTCAAGGATGCAGAGAGACGGAATCTCGCGAAAAATCGCAGTGCCGCCACGGCGCTGCTGGTCACCAGCAGTGCCAATACCTACACAGGTGGAACCACCGTGACCGCCGGCACCATCGCGCTCTTTGACAAAACAACCGCCGATGACGTGCGCAAGGAGGTGCGTGCGCTGTTCCGTGCACTCGGCCCCACCAAGGAGTGGGCGGAGAACAACTACTACAAGCTGCGCATTGCGGACCAGAAAGGCAGCCTCATCAGCATCAACGGCTTCTGGCGTGACTACGCAGCCTGGGTGGCAGCGGGCTCGAAAGGTGGATTCGTCTCTCCGAATGTCGCCGAGGCCAGCAACAGCTTTGCCGAGATGATGCTGGCGCTGGCAGTGCTCGATCTGCCGTTTGAAGCTGTGAAGCACAGCACCAAGGCCGAAAACGGCATCTTTACCTTCACCGCAGGCGGCCCCTGCATCCTGTACCACAAGGAGATCAAAACCGCCGCTGCCGATGGGAACGCCCAGGGGCATCTGCTCGTGTCCCAGAGCTTTTTCCGGCAGGACGACCGCTACCGTCAGGAGGGGAACGAGAAGTTCGAAAAATACGTGACCACCGAATTCCTCACCGGCGTGACGTATGGGGCGAACATCGTTGTCACGAATCCCACCAGCAGTCCTGCGAAGGCCGTGGTACTGCTGCAAATCCCGCAGGGCGCGCTGCCCGTGCAGGGCAGCCAGACCACCAAGTCCACCCAGGTGAGGCTGGAGCCTTACACGACTCAAACCTTCGAGTATCACTTCTATTTCCCGTCCCCCCCTGCTCAACAAGGCATCAAGTATGCCCACTTCCCTGTCACGGTGACCACCCAGGCCGGTGCGGCGGCCGCGAAGCCGTTTGAGTTCCATGTGGTGTCCAAGCTGACCGAGGTGGACAAGACATCGTGGGATTATGTCTCGCAAGATGGAAGCGAGACTGATGTCTTCAGCTTCCTTGAACAGAACAACCTTGAAAGACTGGACCTGGAGCGTGTGGCCTGGCGCTGCCGTGCAAGCGCGGGCTTCTACCAGAAGCTCATCGCCTTCATGCGGGCGCATCATCTCAGGAGCGACACGATCTTTACGTACGCACTGCTCCACAATGACGAGGCCACGTTGCGGGAATGGCTGAAACAGCACTTTGGCGATGCATGCGGCCCGTATTTTTCCAGCAAGCTGCTCACGCTGGACCCCGTAGAGCGCCACAGCTATGAGCATCTGGAATATCTGCCGCTGGTCAACCAGCGGGCCCATCGTGTGGGCAATGAATGGAGGATTGCCAACACGGCACTGCTGACGCAGTACCACAAGCTGCTCGACATCCTGGCGCACAAACCCCAGCCTGCTGCCGCAGACGAACTGAGCGTGGTTTATTACCTCTTTTTGCAGGACCGTGTGGACGAGGCCCTGGTACGTCTGAAAGCCATCGATGCCAGCAAGCTGCCAACACGTCTCCAGCATGACTATCTCAAGTGCTACGCCGCCTTTTATGAAGGCGAACTGCCCACGGCACGCGGCCTGGCGGCCAGGCATGCAGACCATCCGGTGCCGCGCTGGAGGCAGCTTTTTTCGCAGGTGGCATCGCAGCTGGATGAAATCGAAGGCAAGGAAGCAAAGCCTGCAACTGATGGCAAACCTGACCGTGAAAAGCAGCAGTCCGCTCTTGCCAGCACGGAGCCGGGATTTGACCTGAAGATCGAGAACAAGACCATCTCCCTGACCTGGAAAAACCTCAGCGAAGTGACGCTGAACTACTACCTGATGGACCCGGAGTTCAGCTTCAGCAGCAATCCCTTTGTGAGCCAGGATGCCGGGCGCTTCAGCATCATCAAACCCAACCGGACAGCCACGCAGAAACTCCCCCCGAACGCGAGCACGCTCGAACTGGCTCTGCCGGGAGAATTCAACAAATCCAATGTGCTCGTGGAGGTGCTGGGAGCCGGACTGCGCAAGACGCAGGCCTATCACGCCAGCACGCTGAAGCTCGCGCTGACGGAAAACTACGGCCGCCTGGAAGCACGGGACGCCACGACGGACAAGCCGCTGCCGAAGACCTATGTCAAAGTGTATGCGCGGCTGGCCAATGGCACGGTGCGCTTCTTTAAAGACGGCTACACCGACCTGCGCGGCCGCTTTGACTATGCCAGCCTGAACGGACCTGACGGCGCTGCCAATCCGCTTTTGCCTCCCGTGTATGAGGCTCCGCCAGCGAACGGTCTCGACTACCAGATGCTCAAGCCCGCCGAACTGCCAGCGGTGGAAAAGCTGGCCATCCTCATCCTGAGCGACACCCACGGCGCCGCGGTGAAGGAAGTGCAGCCTCCGGGACAATGATTTGTCTTTGAGAGAACCGGCACCGTCAGCACGTGATCAGATCACCCTTCTGCATGAAATCCATCCTCGCCGCCCTGCTTGCCTGCTCCCTCACTCTTTCCGCGCGTGACAAGACGCTCGACATCTACTGGATCGACTCCGAAGGCGGCGGTTCGACGCTGCTGGTGACACCGGCCGGGGAGTCAGTACTCATCGACACGGGCAATCCAGGCGGGCGTGATCCGCAGCGCATTCAGAAGGTGGCAAAGGAGCAGGCAGGGCTGACACGGATTGATCACGTCATCATCACGCACTTTCACGCGGATCACTTTGGCGGGCTGGCCGAACTGACGGAGCTGATGCCCGTGGGCACGCTCTACGACAAAGGCATCCCCGAAGGCAGCCCGGATGGCAAGGCGCAGGACATGCGCTGGACGCTGACCAGCCGCCCGTATCGGGATGCCAAGGTGGAGAAGCGTGTCACACTGGCGGCGGGCGCCGTGGTGCCGCTGAAACAAACCGAGGGCAGCCCCAAGCTGACCCTGCGCTGCCTGGGTGCAAATCAGCAGTTCGCCGCCCCCTCCCCGGGCCAACCGGAGAATCCGCTGAAGGGCTCGGTACCGCCCAAGTCGGTGGACACGACGGATAATGCGAACAGCGTGGTGATGCTGCTGCAATTTGGTGATTTCAGGTTTTTCGACGGAGGCGACCTATCCTGGAATGTGGAGGAGAAGCTGGTGTCCCCTTTCAACCTCGTGGGCACCGTGGATCTGTATCAGGTGAATCATCATGGACTGGATGTGAGCAACAACCCCATGCTGATCCACAGCCTGCAGCCGACGGTTTCCGTGATGAACAACGGCCCGCGCAAGGGGACGAGCAAGTCTGCGATGGATGCGCTCAAAACCACACCGACCATTCAGGCGATGTATCAGGTGCATGAAAACATGCGCGATGACCATGAGAACACCGCGGACAAGAGCATGATCGCGAATCATGGTGATCTGGCCGAGGGCTGCGCGGCGCATCACATCCACTGCACGGTGAGTGCGGATGCGAAGAGCTACACGGTGATAGTACCTTCGCAGAAGCACAGCCGCAGCTTCCAGACTCGCTCAAAGTAGCGGCGCGCTACTTCTTGCCCGCCAGCTGTGAGCGAATGACCGGGGCGAGCCATTTGGCGGTTTCGTCGGCGATAACGTTGTAGCCGGCGAGATTGGGGTGGCGGTCGCCCGCCCAGCCGGGGATGTGGCCGAAGATGCCATCGAGGCGATTGTCGAGAACGACGACGGAGGGATCTGTACCGGGCTGGATGTAGGGGGTGGCGAAGGGACGGAGGTTTTCGGGGATTTTCGACAGAGGAAAACGGCGATAATTGAGGCCGTCAGGATTCTTTTTCAATTCGGCAAGGTAGCGTGGCGCGATGTCGAAGAGCGTGAGTTTTTCATCCTTGGCGATCTGCTTGACGAGCGCATTGATGTCCTCGTGCAGATTGTTAAGTGCGTAGGGAATGACCGTCATGGGAATGAGCATCGCCTTGGGATGGTCTTTGCGCAGACGTTCGAGCAACTCATGAAAGTCTTTCGCAAACTGGGTGTTGAAGTCTTTGACCTTCGCCTGGTCGTTGAGTCCGTAGCGGATAAAGATGTAGTCGGCCTGGGGCTTGGTTTTCACCGCCTTGTCATAGCGGGTGTCGAGGAGGCGGCGGATGAACTCGCCGCTGACGCCTTCATTGTAGACATCGCAGGGAGGCAGATCGGGCTCGGCGGCCAGTTTGATGCGCAGGGTGTCCTCGATCTGCGGCTCATCTGGGGCGAGTTTCTTTGGAATGCTCGCCTCGGTGGTGCTGTCGCCAAGAAGGATGATCTGAAGGCGCTTTTTGCCTGCCGTGGCAGCGCTGAAGGCGAAGGGCTGGCCACCAATGAACTGGTCTGAGGTAATGGTGGGGCAGATGCGCTTTTCCACATGGGAGACGAAGAGCTCGGTGCCGCGTGCATGGCTGACGAAGGGCCAGCGCGAGGGATTGTACATGGTGTCTGTCAGGTCGCGCATGAGGACGACGTGCTTGCCGTTTTTGGCCATCTGGCGCAGACCGAAGGGGCGGCCGGAGACGCACATGTTGAGGTGCACGCCCATGAGGATGACGTTGTCGATGTGCTTCGATTCGAGGAGATTCCAGATCTCCACGCCGCTGTCGCTGATGGCGTCCTTTTCCTGGTCGATGCGCAGGACGGCGATCTGACGGGTCCAGGGTGCTTTGGGATTGAGGCCTTTGGCCGCGAGCTCCTTGGCCCACGCGGCGTGCTCGGTGAGATCATCGTCCTCGCCGCCGTCGGTTTGGTCGAGGGGATAGACGGCCATCTCTTCGGACGGGATTTGCTTGCACCACTCGGCGATCTTGTCCGGCAGGCGAGCAGCGGCAGGTGCGGACTTCGCACGCTCACGTGCAGGGGTGCCTTCATAGGGCTTCATGCAGCTGCTCGGCGCATGGATGATGAGCACGCCATCCTTGCGGGCCTTTTCGAGAACTTCATTCATCCGTGGCGCCATCTCGACTTCACGAGTGACGGCGTTCTTGCAGTGATGCAGGTCCCACATGTCGCAGACGATGATAGCGGTGCGTGAGGGCAGCCACTGCTCTTTGACCAGAGCCGCCTTGCCAGCAGGGGCGCGGGACTGAAGCGTAAGGGAGAGCGGTGTCTCGGCAGCAAGGCACGAAACAGCGAAGGCGAGGAGGAGTGTGAGCGTCTTCATGGATTATTTGGAAAGCTTCTGATGCAGGTCGTGAACTTTGGCGGCGATGCGGTCTTCCACACTGTCCGCCCAGCCGGCTGCGGCTTCGTAGCCGCCTTCTTTGAGGACACGCAAGCTGGGAACGTAGCCGGTGTAGTCATTGGAATAACCGGCCACCCAGACACCGGCGGCACCGGCGGCACCGGCAAACTCACGCTTGAAGCGCAAGGAGTAGTCCACCACTACCTCGCTGCCGAGGGTGATGAATGTCAGATCATTGCCCAGCTTGATGACCTGCACCGGGTAGTCATGGTCTGCACGCCCCGCCTTGGCGTAGCTGAGCTTGATCTCCTCGTAGGCAGCACGGATCGGTCCCTGCACAGGGCGAGGATTGACGACGAGAGCCATTTCAACGGCGTTGGAAAGCGAACGGCCATGCTGCATGGAAAGCTCCAGATCCGTGACCCCGGGAACCACGTCGCTGCGGCGTGGATACGGGTTCTGATCGGCGCCGCAGCCCATCAAGAACAGCGCTGTGAAGCCAGGGCGGTGCTCCTGCAGGTATTCCTGAGCAAAGCCTGCGTAGTCGCCGCACCAGTTGTAAAAGCCGAGGCTGGTGTTGTGACAGGCGTAGCCAAACAGGGTGGCTCGCAACGCGCCATCAGGCGCTTCGATCCGCAGGGCTGGCACGTCATGATCCACGGGGCCGTCCGGATTGGGCGCCTTGCCGGCGTTGGGATGATCTGGCGGCAGCGTGTAATCCCGACGGCGATTCATCGCGAAACCACAGCGCGCCTTGTTCCAGGTGAGGCGAGCTGGCTGCATATCTGCCAGCGCTTTGCCGATCAGTCCAACGAGGTCGTTTTGCAGGTTCTGCGTGTATTCCCACAAATCTTTAGCCTTGAGATTGTCCTTGTCTGCATCCGTCAGAGGTGTCGTGCGCAACGAAGGACCACTGTGCGTATGCGAGGCGTTCATCACCAAATGGGCAGGCGGCAGCCCAAACTCCTTCTCCGCGCGCTGCGCCACATCATGCCTGAGAAGCTGCGGCACGCCGATGAGATCGAGCGTGACAAACACCAGCTTGTTTCCCTGCTCGTCCTGCAGCGCCAGTGCCTTGGCAAACAGATCCTGCACCTTGCCTTCGGCAGGTTTTTTACGCGCCGCGTACCCGGCCATCCAGAGAAGCTTCTGCGGCGTCACTTTGACCGTGGCCGTGCCAGCTTTCCAATTCGCCGGCACATGAGGTGCCACGGATTTTGCTGGTGCCGGCGGTGACAAAGGCGTGGCTCCGGGCGGTGCGGCAAGGACGGCACTGGCACACAGAATGACGAGCGAAAAAGCACGGAGCGACATGCACAAACTACGGGCGCACCCACGTTGTTTGTTCAGTCTGCACCCATCTTTCATGCGCCTAGCCTCCGTCCTCACACCGCTCAGCGATCACCATCTGGCCCTCGCGGCGCAATGCGGCGTCGAAGAGATTACGGTGCGTTACCCAGGGGCGGAACTGGAGCCTCTGCTGCAAACCAAAGCACAAATCGAGCGCCACGGCATGAAGCTGGGCATCATCGAAGGCTATCTGCCCATCGAGAAGCTCAAGCTCGGCAAGGACGACGGGAGTGACATGTCGGCGATGAAACGGCTGCTTGAACACATGAGCGAGGCTGAAATCCCGCTGCTTTGCTACAACTTCATGGCCGGTACCGACTGGGTGCGAACCAAACTGGATGCCAGGGAGCGTGGCGGAGCGCTGGTGACCGCCTTTGATCTCAAAGAAGCGCAACAGGCCATGTCTTTGAACTCGGCAGCAATTCAGGCTGGCGGCGAAACCATCACGGCAGACGCCCTGTGGACGAACTTGGAGCGCATGCTTGCCGAACTGCTCCCCGTGGCAGAAAAACACGGCGTGACGATGGTCATGCACCCCGATGACCCACCGCTGGCCGAATTCGCCGGCAAGGCGCGCATCATGAACAGCGTCGAAAACTTCGAGCGGCTCATGCGCCTCTCACCGAGCAGGCACAATGCGATCTGTTTCTGCCAGGGCACCTTTGCGGAGATGGGTGCCGACATTCCGGCCGCCATCCGCCGACTCGGCAAGCACATCCGCTACGTTCATTTTCGCGATGTGCGTGGCAACGCAGCGTGTTTTGCCGAGACGTTTCATGACAACGGCCCCACCGACATGGTTGCCGCCATGCGCGCCTATCACGACATCAGCTTCACCGGCCCCATGCGTCCCGATCATGTGCCGCAGCTCGACGGCGAGGAAGAGGGCGAGCCCGGCTACACCATGATGGGCCGTTTGTTCGCCTATGGCTACATGCGCGGGCTGATTCAAAGCGTTCAAGCCGGCCAGCCAACATCCTGACATGAAGCCATCCAACCCGAATCACGGCTCTCTTCCTCCGTGGAAGTCCGACGATCTTCCCGCGCCTCTGCCATTCAGTTGGCGCAATGCGCTGCGCACCATCGGGCCGGGAGCCATTCTCCTCGTTGGAGCCATTGGGATGGGCGAGTGGATCGCGGGGCCGTTGTTTGTGGTGCAGCACGGACGCAGTGTGCTGTGGATCGCGACGCTGGCATTTGTGCTGCAATCACTGCTGAATCTCGAAGCGGTACGCTACACGCTCTACACGGGCGAGCCGGTGCTCACGGGCTTCATGCGGATGCGACCGGGATCACGGGTGTGGGGCGTGTTTTATGCGCTCGGAGGCTTTGCACAGCTCGGCATGCCAGCGGCGGCGGCTGGATGCGCAGGTGTGGCGTTTGCGATGATGCAAGGGCGTGCACCGACGGATGCCGATGCGCCGACTGTGACGTGGATCACGGTAGCGCTCGTATTGATCTCAGCTGTTGTGCTCGCCTCGGGCAAAAAAGTCGAGCGGCTGCTGGAACGGTTGTCGTGGATGATGATCATCTTCATCTTTGGGTTTCTGCTGTGGGTGAACTTCACTTTTGTACCACTCAAGGACTGGGGCAGCACGCTGACAGGCTTCTTCTCGTTCGGAGTGGTTCCTGAGAAGGTCGATTTCGTGATGCTGGCAGTGTTTGCAGCGCTCGCCGGCAGCGGCGGCATTGGCAATCTTGCCATCGCCAACTGGTTTCGTGACAAGGGCTTCGGCATGGCTGCCAAAGCGGGCAACATGGGGGGCGTGTGGAGCACGGAGCAGACACTGGCCCCCGTAGGCAGCGTATTTCCGATCAACGCGGAAAATTTGAAGCGCTGGCGCGACTGGTGGCGTTACGCGATCATTGATCAATCCGGGCTGTGGATGCTGGGATGCATCGTGGGTATGTTTTTGATGGTGAACCTGGCCTCGTCTTTGTTTCAACCCGGCATGCAGGTCACCGGCGTTGCGGCGGGTGTGTTTCAAGCGGCGGAGATGCGCAAGCTGTGGGAGGGCTTCTGGATTCTCGGCCTCATGAACGGCTTCTGGATTCTGTTTTCGACGACGCTGACGAATGTGGATGTGCTGGCCCGCGTGGTGGCGGACATTGCATGGGCGGGCGGGGCGGTGCCGAAGCAAATGCCGGTGGGGCGGCTCTATGGCCTGCTGCTGCTCGGCTTCACGGTATTTGCATGCTTCGGCGCATTCCTTGGCGATGCGAAACTGCTGCTCATGATTCTCGGGGCCACCGCCGCACCCATCACGGCCTTCTCAGCGCTGCAAATCCTGCATCTCAACACCACGCTGCTGCCGCGTGAGCTGCGCCCGCCCCTGTGGCGCAAGATCGCGCTCGTCCTGTGCGCCTTGTTTTACGGCTTCATTTCATTCGCCATGTTCCGCCAGATTTTCTCCCACTGATCCACGCCATGTCACGCATCACCGCCATCGAAACCGCCATTCCGTCCGGCATCATGCCAAATCTGCTGCTCGTCCGCATTCACACGGAGGACGGGTTCATCGGCTGCGGCGAGACGTATTACACGCCGCATGCCATCGCAGCATTGATTCACGATTGGATGGCAGAGCGCCTGCTCGGAGCCGATGCGCTGGCGATTGAAGCGCACTGGCGCTTCATCTATGAGCGCTGCACGCCGTTTGGGCATCCGGGCGCGGAGATGCGGGCGCTGTCGGCCATTGATCTCGCGCTGTGGGACATTCTTGGGCAGGCCTGCAACCAGCCGGTGTATCGCCTGCTCGGTGGGCCGGTGCGTGACGCGATTCCAGTGTATAATACGAGCGGCGGTCCGAGTTACGGCGCGCTGGCGGGGGCCACGGAAGCGCCACGTCATCCGGGCTGGCCGGGTTATGGTGACATCGGCAGCAAGGGACCGCTGCAAGACAACTGGGCCTCTCATTTTGCCGCCGGTGACCTCGCTGAGGAACTGCTGGCTGAAGGCATCACCGCGATGAAGCTGTGGCCATTTGATCGTGCGGCACATCGCAACGGCGGTCTGCACATCTCATGGGCCGATGTCGAGGAAGGCATGAAACCCCTGCGGGAGATTCGCAGTCGTGTGGGCATGAAAATGGACATCGCCATCGAAGGGCACGCGTTTTTCCAGCTCCCGGCGGCGGAACGCATCGCCGAAGCTTTGCGCGAGATCAAACCGCTCTGGCTGGAAGACGTGCTGCGCGTGGACAACGCGGCCACGCTGGCCGATTTCCGTCGTCGGAGCGGTCTGCCCATCGCGGCGAGCGAGATGCTGCTCGGGCGCAAAGAATATCTGAGCGTGCTGCAAGCACAGGCCTGCGACTACTGCATGGTCGATCCCACCTGGAACGGCGGCATCAGCGAAACCCGCCGTGTCATCGACATGGCGCAGACCTTCAACGTCCCCGCGACGATTCACGACTGCACCGGCCCGCTCACGCTGTTCAGCGGCCTGCATCTCGCGGCGTCATCGGCCAATGTCGTGTTTCAGGAGACGGTCCGGGCGCACATCCGCTCGTTCTACGACAAGCTGGTCGATACGCTGCCCGTCATCGTGAACGGGAAGGCCCAGCTGCCCACGGGAACGGGCCTGGGCACAAAGCTGAAGGACGAGCTGTTCCGTGAAGGAGTGAACGGGTGGAGGAAGAGCGTGGCGAAGTAGCCCCCCCCTTCACAGCTTCGATTTCATCCACGAGTAGAAGCTCGCGCCAATCTGGGCATAGCCGACGGGATTGGGATGCACACCATTGTTATTCGGATAGCCATCGACAGGATCGAGGTTGAGCTCCGTGGGGACAATGAAGATGCCGTCCTTCTCGCGGTCGGAGAGACGCTTGAGCATGAGCTGCACGATGCGGTGCTGGATGCGCTTCCAGCCCCAGCGCGGATACTTGTCCTTGTAGTTCGCTGTGAAGCCTTCCTGACGCGCATTCGGCGGTGTAGTCAATCCCACTGCGAGTTTGGCATTGGGCGCAGCCTTGTGGAAGGCAGCGAGGAGCTTGTCCGCGTGGTCGAGCACCTCGTTGATCTTGGCATCTGGGTTGTTCGGATCAGCCCCGAAGCAGTCATTGATGCCAAGCAGAAAGGTGACGACATCGGGCGGCTGATTATCGCAGTGCTCCTTAAAATAGCGCAGCAGGTCGAAGTCGCCTTTTTTGCCGTCTGCCGAGGGGAAGATGAAGGGGCTGGTGGCCTTGCGTGCGAGCGGACCTGCTGCGACTCCGGGAGTCTCCGGAGCGAACTTGATGAGGAAGTCAGACCACTTCCACCCGCCGTAACCTTCATGCGCAACACCAGGCTTGGCACCTGCCGGCTTGTGCGTACCGAGCAGTGTGGCCTTGGGATTACCCGGCAGAGCTAGCAGGCGGGCGATTTCATTCGGATAAACCGAGGCGTGAGTGAGGCTATCGCCAACAACGAGAAGACGCAGCGGTTTGGTGGAGGACGATTTGCGCGGAGAGATGTGCAGGGTGGTCTGCCCCTGTTCCAGCACTTTGCCGCCGACATCCTTGACGGTGACTGCGAGGGGGTAGTCGCCGATGTCCTTGTCAGAAGGCGTGACGGTCCAGCGGCGATCTTCGCTGGCGCCCAGCTTGCATTTGAACTCAAAGCGGTAGTCCTCGGGCTTCTCGGTGAGAACGATGTTGTCGTAGTAGATGCTGATCGGCACGTCCGGCGTAGCATAAACCACTGGCGGGAGAGTAAGCTGGAGATCTCCGGCGTTTGCGAGGGGAACGAACAGGCAGAGCGCTGCTACAAGAAGGTGGCGATGGGAGTGCATAGAACGATGAGGCGTGGCGGAGTGCTGCGGACTGAAGTCCTCGCTCCATTACGGCGCACCGCAGGCAAATCGTTCCATGAAGCGCACAATGGCAGAAATGGAGAGCTGCCCGCCTGGAGTGGCCGGAAAGAAATCCATGCCATGCGTGCCCCAGGGCATCTCGATGAAACAATGCTCTTCACTCCCGGCGAGCCGCTGGTGAAAGCGGCGGCTGTGGCCAATGCCGACGAGGGAATCCTGCGAGCCATGCAGAATGAGCGTGGGCAGGCTGCGCTGATCAAGAAACTCTGTGGCCGAGGCGGTGCGGTAGGCTTCTGGCACCTCGTGAGGATCCCCGCCCATGTACTGACGCACGAGTGTCAAAGAATCCAAAATATCATTCGGCACCGACCACTCGCGGGCGAGGTACATGTTGGGCGTGCCATAGACATCGATGCAGGCGCAAAGTTTCAGCTCTGGCATGCCGTAGGCGCAGGCGGCGGCAATCTGCGCACCCGCGGAGCGTCCCATGAGCACGATCTGATCTGTGCGAATGCCCAGCTCTGCCGCATGCGCACACACCCATTCATAGGCGCGGCGGGTGTCTTCCGCCTGAGCCCGCCAGGGGTGCTTTGGCGCCAGACGGTAGCCGTAGGAGCACAGCACGTAGCCATGAGATGCCAGCTCCGTGTTTGCACTGGTGAACTCGCCGGGATCGCCACTGTCCCAGCCGCCGGTGTGGGCGATGAGCAGGCAGGGCAGCTCCTTGCCCACGCCCTGCGGCCGGTAGATCACCACATCGAGCGACTCCTCCCCTTCCCGCCAGAAGGTGCGACGCTCGCTCTGCACCTGATACTTCTCCGCATGCACCGGCTTCCAGAGGCGCAGCCAGGAGAAGCGCAGCCCCTGCGCTGCGGCAATGCGATGTGCCTGCAAGGCGGGGATGAAGAACACCACGGCAAGCAGCAGGCAAAAAACGGCCGGCCAGCGAGAATGCTGAAGAGCAGGATAGATGAGCACCAAGCTCAGCAGAGCCAGCCAATGGCCCAGCTCCGTGGTGGCCAGCTGCAACTGCCACTGCCAACGTGTCGGTGACATGAGCCAGGCGTTCAGCGCCAGCAGAGACAGAAGGATGAGTGCCAGTAAGAGGGCCACGAGTTTCACAGATCATTCACCATCCGCTCCGAGCGCGCTTCTGGATTCATGAATCTCATAAAAAAAGGTGCGGATCGCGAGATCCGCACCTTTTTCATGGAACTGGATTCCGGATCAACCCGCGATGGTGAAGACCTCGCGTGCGTCGGCGATGCTGCCGGTGAGGGCGGCGGCGGCGACCATGATGGGGCTCATGAGAACGGTGCGCCCGGTGGTGCTGCCCTGACGGCCCTTGAAGTTGCGGTTCGAGGAGGATGCGCAGAGCTGGTCACCGACGAGCTTGTCAGGGTTCATGGCCAGGCACATGGAGCAGCCTGCGCCGCGCCATTCAAAGCCGGCCTCGCTGAAGATCTCATGCAGACCTTCCTGACGGGCAAGGGTATCGACGATCTGGGAGCCAGGAACCGCGATGGCCTTGACGCCAGCGGCCACCTTGCGGCCTTTGATGAACTTCGCCACTTCGCGGAAGTCGCTGAGACGGCCGTTGGTGCAGGAACCGATGAAGGCGACGTCGATTTTGGTGCCTTTGATCGGCTTGCCAGCGGGCAGTTTCATGTAGTCGAGCGCGTCCTGGATGGAGATGCGGGCGGGCTCGGTGGTGGCGCTATCAGGAGTCGGCACGTTTTCTGTGACGGCGATGGCCTGGTCAGGGCTGGTGCCCCAGGTAACCGTGGGCGGCACATCTTCGGCCTTGATGTTCACCACATCGTCATAAACCACGTCCTTGTCCGAGGCGACGGCGCGCCACTTGGCCACGGCTGCGTCCCAAGCCTCGCCGGTGGGGGAGTAGGGGCGGCCCTTGAGGTATTCGAAAGTCTTCTCGTCAGGATTCACGTAGCCGCAGCGTGCACCGCCTTCGATGCTCATGTTGCAGACGGTCATGCGCTCTTCCATCGTCATGGCGTCAAACAGGCTGCCGCCATACTCATAGGCGTAGCCGATGCCGCCATTGGCACCCAGCAGGCGGATGATGTGAAGGATCACATCCTTGGCATACACGCCGGGGCGGAGCTGGCCGTCCACATTGATGCGGCGCACCTTCATCTTGCCCAGCGCCATGGTCTGCGTGGCCAGGATGTCGCGCACCTGGGTGGTGCCGATGCCGAAGGCGATGGCTCCGAATGCGCCGTGGGTTGCAGTGTGGCTGTCGCCGCAGGCGATGGTGGTGCCGGGCTGGGTGATACCCTGCTCGGGCCCGACGACGTGGACGATGCCCTGCTTGCCGCTGGCGAGGCTGAAATAGGTGATGCCAAACTCCTTGGCGTTCTTGTTCAGCTCCTGGATCATGGCCTCGGCCAGAGGATCGGCGAAGGGGGAAACCTGGCTGTCTGTCGGCACGATGTGGTCCACCGTGGCGAAGGTGCGGTGCGGGTAGGCCACCTTGAGGTTCAGGTCGCGCAGCATGCCAAAGGCCTGGGGGCTGGTCACTTCATGGACGAGATGCGTGTCGATAAGGAGCTGTGTCTGGCCATTGTCGAGGGTGCCGACGACGTGCGAGTCCCAGACTTTTTCAAAGAGTGTTTTGCCCATGTTGCTTGCGGATTGGTGGTTTGGAGGACGGTCAGCCTAGCACGCCCGGCGGAGGGTGCAAGAATGCCTCTTGGCTTTTGCCACCGGACCTGCCAGCATCCGCGCCCATGAAATGGCTGAAAAATCTCTATGTGCAGGTGCTCGTCGGAATCGTGCTGGGCATTCTGATGGGGGCCTTTTGGCCAGCGGAGGCCGTTCCGCTCAAGACCCTGGGGGTGGCCTTTGTGAATGCGGTGAAGATGCTGATCGCCCCGATTATCTTCTGCACGGTGGTGCACGGCATCGCCGGCATGGGAGATCTGAAAAAGCTGGGCAGCGTGGGATGGAAGGCACTGGTCTATTTTGAAGTGGTCACCACGGTGGCGCTGGTCATTGGCCTGATGGTGGCGCGAGTGGTGCAGCCGGGGTCTGGCATGCACATGAACCCGGCGGAGATCGTGCTGAGCGCTGAAGACCAGAAGGATTTCGACACCTACACCAAGGCGGGTGAGAAGGTGACCGTCGTAGGGCACCTGATGCAGATCATCCCCAAGACCTTTGTGAGCGCGTTTTCCGAAGGGGAGATCCTCCAGGTGCTGCTCATCGCGATTCTGTCCGGAGTCGCGCTTGCCCGGATGGGCCACCACGCCAGGCCGGTGGTGGACCTGCTGCATGCCGTCTCGCAGATGTTTTTCGGGATTGTGGGCATCGTCACCAAGGCCGCGCCGCTCGCCGCTTTTGGAGCGATGGCTTTCGTCATCGGCAAATACGGCTTTGGCGCGCTGGGCAACCTCATGCTGCTCATGGGCTGCGTGTATCTCACCTGTGTGCTGTTTGTCTTCGTCGTCCTAGGAGCCATTGCCTGGTGGAACGGCTTCAGCCTGTGGAAGGTGCTGAAGCACATCAAGGAGGAGCTGCTGCTCACCCTGGGGACTTCGTCCTCGGAAGCCGCGCTGCCGGGCCTGATGCGCAAGATGGAGAAAAGCGGCTGCTCGCAGGGGGTTGTAGGCATCGTTTTGCCGGCGGGCTACTCCTTCAATCTGGACGGCACCAGCATCTACCTGACGATGGCGGCACTGTTTGTAGCACAGGCCACAGACACCCCGCTCAGCCTGGCGCAGGAGCTGGGTATTCTGGGCATTCTGCTGCTGACTTCCAAAGGCGCCGCAGCCGTCACAGGCGGCGGCTTCATCACACTCGCCGCCACGCTCGGGGCCACGCACACGATCCCGGTGGCGGGGCTGGCACTCATCCTCGGCATTGACCGGTTTTTGTCCGAAGCCCGGGCCATCACCAACCTCATCGGCAACACGCTGGCCATGCTGGTGGTGGCCAAGTGGGAAAACGAGTTTGATGCCGAGAAAGGGAAGATGCTGCTGCGGTGATCCTCACAGATCAATCTTCATCGGAGGAGGAGGCGCGAGCTTGAGCTTGGGCCCCTCTTCATCGGGAGCCTCGACGGCATCGACCGGGATGGCTTTGCGGATTGGTGTGCCGTCATCGTTCACGGGGGCGGCACGAGGAACGGCCTGCTCGGAGTTGTAGGGGTCGTCACCGATGACGGTGAGCGCCTTCATGCGAACCGGTTCGATGTGGACCCAGCGAGCTGTCGATGCGACCATTGGGGCGGCGCCAAAGCTGCTGACGGGGTTTTGATAGCCAAACTGCTTGATCTCGACCGGCAGCCCCTCGCCGGTATGCAGGTTGCAGAATCCTTCCAGCGGTGTGCCAGGTCGCAGGTATTCAAAGTAAGTGGAGCGCACGGATTTTTCGCGGCCATCGGGCCCCTTGATCTTCTCGTAGCAGTAGTCGGTGGCGCGCATGCCACTGCGCTGGCACATTTCCACCCGCTCCGCAGTTTGCGGCGGCTGGATCTCCTGCGGCACAAAGCGTGTGGCGCTGGCATTGATCATATCCACCCAGACCGGCAGTACAATGCGGCTGGAGAAGGCACCGGGATAGATGGTCTTCTGCTTGTCAAAACCCGCCCATACTCCGCAGGTGACTCCCGATGTGTATCCCAGGAACCAGAGGTCCTTGAATTCGTAGTGCGTCCCGGTTTTGCCGCCTGCGACAAACTCACCCAGCTTGTAGTCGCTGACCGAAGGGCTGCCAGTGCCCCGATGCAACGCATCCACAAGGCATGTATGCGTCTGATATGCAGCGATGGGGTCCATGCTCTGCACGCTGCGCAGGGCGGCCTCGGAAATTTGAAACACCGCCTTGTCGTTGTTGTCCGTGATGCGCTGAATGAGATTCAGCTTCTGCGGGCGGCTGCCCAGCGTGGGGAAATTGGAATAGGCCAGGCACATCTCGCTCAGGCGTGCTTCGCTGGCCCCGAGAAAGGTGGAGGGGTAGTCACGCATTTCAGAGCTGATGCCGGCTTTTTGCGCCACCTGCTTGACCATGGGTACACCCACGCGCTCGCCCAAGCGCACCGTGGCGGAGTTGCGGCCCTGGACCAGAGCCTCGCGCGAGCTCATGGGGGCCTGGGTCCACTTTGGATTGTCCACTTCGGCCCCCCATTCCCCGAGGATCCCGGTCAGCCCGCCGATCATCACACGGCGGTTGTCCAGAGGGGCGTCATCGACCTTGGTCCCGGGATAGAGCCCGGGGCTGCTGAAAGCAGCCGCATAGACGAGCGGGGTGAAGGCCGTGCCCACCGGGCGCACTCCATCCGTGGCGCGGTTGAACTGGCTGTCACCAAAATCACGTCCTCCGACCATGGCCAGAATGCTGCCATCTTTGTTGTCGATCATCATGGCGGCAGCCTGCAGATACTCTGGAAGCGGCTTCGGGGTGGCGGGGTCGATTTCGCCACGCCTCATGCGTGCGCGGTAGTCGGTCATGATGGCACGGAACTGGGCGAAGGTCTGGTGCTCGTAGCCCGGGCGTTTTTCGACCTCAGCCAGCCGCTTGCTGACAGCCTCCTCGGTGGCCTTCTGCAGATCCTGGTCGATGCTGGTGTAGATCTTGAAACCGCCGATGGAGGCACGCTCCTCACCCACCAGATCCACGACCTCCCTGCGCACGGCATCAAAGACATAGCTCAGCCGGGGGTCAGAGCTCTGCGGCGCTGTCACGAGCGGCTTCTTTTTGAGCTTTGCCGCCTCTTCCTTGGTCAGCGTGCCTTCGATGGACATGCGTTCGAGCACGTAGTTGCGCTCCTTCATGGCACGCTGGGGATGCTTGACCGGCTGGATGTTGTTCGGGCTCTTGATCAGTCCCACAATGGTGGCTGACTCCTCGACAGTGAGCTCTTTGACGTCCTTGCCAAAGTAGCCGCGCGCCGCCGCCTGCACGCCGTAAAAATTCACCCCGAAAAAGATGCGGTTCAGGTATAGCTCCAAAATCTCCGTCTTTGAAAAGTGCTTCTCGATGCGCTGGGCGATGAAGGCCTCGAGGATCTTGCGCTTGTAGCTGCGTTCGAGAAGTTTGAACGTCTGCCTGGCAAGCTGCTGTGTGATGGTGCTCGCCCCCTGCGTGACCTCACGGGCCACGATGTTTTCCTTCACCGCACGGAGCAGACCGATGTAGTCGACCCCGTCGTGCTTGAAGAAGCGTGAATCTTCCTGTGCCACGAGGGCGTCGATGAAATGCTGGGGCACATCCGTGACAGGCACCGGAGTGCGGTTCAGCACGTAAAGGCGGGCCATTTCATCGCCATCACGGTCAAAGATGATGCTCGCAGATTCCAGCTTTTTGAGCTCTTCGAGATCATACTTCTCCGCATCCCGCCGCAGCGGCGCCACGATGACACTGTAAACGCCAAACGCTGACACCAGGCAGAGCAGGGCAAAGGCCACCAGCGCACTGAACCAGCCACGGCGGTAGAATGGCAGTTTAAGGCCGGCTTCGCCACGCCAGTTGCGTACAGGCTGGGGATCGGGATCATCACGGAACATGGCTAGGAAGAAAGTAGGGTGGTAAAACTACCCGCCCTTCACATTCCGCGCCAGTTCTTTCCCGTGCATCGCATGTCTTCCCTGCCCCAGATTCTCCGAGAAAAACTCTCCGCCACGCCATCTGGCAGGCTGCCCTTTGCACAGGTCATGGAACTGGCGCTCTATCATCCTGAGCATGGTTATTATGGCCCAGGGCCTCGCAAAATCGGCCGCCAGGGCGATTTTTTCACCAGTGTCAGTGTCGGCCCCTTGTATGGAAAACTGCTGGCCATGCAGGCGGTGCAGGAGTGGCGGAAACTGGGGGAGCCGGAAGCATTTACGATCATCGAACAAGGGGCGCACGACGGCCAGCTGGCCGAGGATGTCTTGGACGCCTTGGAGGGCGAGCGCCTGCGCTACCTGATCGTGGAGCCGAACCCGAACTATCGTGAAGCTCAGCGCAAGCGCCTGGGTGGGCGGGTTGCATGGGTGGAAAGCCTTGAAGCGCTGAAAACGGGCCCCCGCCATGGCTTTTTTATCTGTAATGAGCTGCCGGACGCCTTCCCGGTACATCTTGTGCGCTGGAACGGGGAGCGCTGGGAGGAGCTGTTCGTCGAAGCGGACGGCGCTGAAAGTTTTCGATTCATCCCGGGTGCCTGCTCGTGCGCAGAGCTCGAAACGGAGGTGAAACACCTGCCGCAGGATCTCGAAACCGGTCATACCTTGGAAGTCAATCTTGCCATGCATGAGTGGATTCGCACCCTGGCCCAGGCGGCATTTCAGGGAACCGTCTTCATCGCCGACTACGGGCTCGATGCGGACGAGTTCTTCGCCGACTCACGCGCCAGCGGGACCATCCGCCGTTACAAGCAGCACCAGATGGACGGCCATGTGCTGGCAGACCTCGGCAGCTGCGACCTCACCACGCACATCAATTTCACGCGCCTGATCGATGAAGCCGAACGGTGCGGCCTTGTTCAGCGTGACTATGACCTTCAGGGCAGGCTGCTGGGCCGCATGGCGACGAGATGGCTTCAGAGCCTCGAAGGAAGGCCGCCTGACGCCGCCACCATGCGCCAGTTTAACTCACTCACCCACCCGGCCCTGATGGGCAGATCTTTCCGCTGCCTTGTTTTGGAGAAACCAATCCGCATTTGAGGCGTAGGGAGTGTATGCGCATCGGAATCACAGGAGCCACGGGATTCATCGGCCGTCACCTGACCTTATTGGCTCATGCCCAAGGACATACGGTGGTGACCTACTCGCGCGGATCACGAGCAGTGCCTGGGGCGGATGAACACCGACAACTCCCTGCCAATGCCCCCCATGCTTTGCCGGAGACGCCCCTGGATGCCCTGGTCCACCTGGCAGGCGAGTCTCTCATGGGCCTCTGGACCCCGGGCAAGCGAGAACGGATCTGGAAAAGCCGCGTGAATTTCACCGAGGACATGGTTGCGCATCTGAGCACATGGAGGGCCGAAAACCGGCCCAAGGTGCTGTCATGCGCCTCAGGGGCCGGATTTTATGGCAACAGCTGCGCCGCTGAGGTGGACGAGAGCTCGCCGCGCGGCGCAGGCTTTCTGGCGGATGTCTGTGCCAGCTGGGAGATGGCGGCGCACCGGGCAGAGGGGCTCGGCATGCGTGTCATCACCCTGCGCACAGGCATGGTGCTGGGCAGCGATGGCGGAGCATTCCCACTGCTGCGGCGGGTGTTTGCCTGCGGTCTCGGCGGCAGGCTGGGGTCCGGCCGGCAATGGATGTCCTGGATACACCTTGAAGATGCCTTGCAGCTCCTGCTCCAGGCGACTGGCTCCGAGGCTGTCAGCGGCCCGGTGAACCTTTGCGCCCCACAGGCGGTGACGAATGCCGAGTTCACACGAACGCTGGCGAAGGCGCTGCATCGCCCCGCGTTTTTTCATGTGCCAGCGTTTGCGCTGAGGCTGCTGCTGCGCGGCATGGCGGATGAAATGCTGCTGGGAGGACAGCGAGTGATTCCACAGGCGGCCAAGCGCATGGGCTACCGCTTTGTGCACCCGGACATCTCCGGAGCATTTGCCGCGCTGGTCTGAACGCGAAGTTTGCGGTGGCCTGGACAGCATTCGTCAACCACTGTCCACAACCGCAAAAACACCGCAAACTCCAGCATGGCATCCCAGCAGACAACCATAGGCCTCATCTACGACTACGACCAGACTCTCAGTCCGACGTACATGCAGGATGAGACGCTCTTTCCCCGGTTTGGGATCAATCCAGAGCAGTTTTGGAAGCGCAGCCGTGAACTGGTCAACCAGGAGGGGTATGATGGAGAGCTGGCCTACCTCAAGTGCATGCTGGACTATCTGGACATGGACCGGCCGACGAACGAGGACCTGCGAAAACTCGGCTCCAAGCTGAACTTTTTCAAAGGCGTGCCGGAGCTTTTCAACGAGCTGAACCAGGTGCTGAACGAGCAGCACCGGCTGCTGGGCGTGAAGATCGAGCATTACATCATTTCCAGCGGTCTGAAGGCGCTGCTGGACGGCTCTGCCCTGGCTCCGTTTGTGCGGCGCATCTTTGGCTGTGAATTTGGCGAGGACAAAAACGGCCGCATCACCTTCCCCAAGCGGGTGATCAGCCACACCACGAAAACGCAGTACATCTTCCGCATCAACAAGGGCATGCTGGAGCCTTATGAAGATGTGAATGACCACATGGCCCATGAGCTGCGCCCCATCCCCTTCCAGCACATGATCTATGTGGGCGACGGCCCGACGGACGTGCCCTGCTTCACCCTCATGAAACGCTACGGCGGCCATGCCGTGGCCGTTTACAACCCTGACGAAGTCAGCCGCAGCAGCTTCCGCAAATGTTACCAGCTCACCGGGCTGGCAGACCGCGTGAAGCACATCGCCCCAGCGGACTACCGCCCCGGCAGCCACCTGCGACTGCTGCTGGAGGAAATGATCACCGACATCGCGGACGGCATTGTGCGCAAGAGGCGCCAGGAAATCGAGGAGGGCACGGTGTCAGCGCCGCACTTTTAGTTCACGGCGATGCCCTTGGAGCGCATGTCACGGAACCATTCCACATAGGCGGGCACCCCCTGTGCGATGGTGGTTGTGGGCTTGAACCCGAGCAGGTCCCTGGCTTTGCTGACATCGGCAGAGGTTAGCGGCACATCTCCAGGCTGCTCAGGCATCTGATTGATGACAGCCTTCTTGCCGACGGCTTGCTCGATGTTGGCGATGAGCTCATTGAGCGTGACCGTCTGAGAGCCGCCGAGGTTGAAAATGTCACAGATGGGGCCGGTGCGGTAGTTGAGCGCACCAACGATTCCATCGACGATATCGTGGACGAAGGTGTAGTCGCGGGCGGTGCCACCTTCTCCGTATTTGTCGATGGGCTTTCCGTCCTCGATGAGGCGGGTGAATTTGGAAATGGCCAGGTCAGGGCGCTGCCGAGGGCCATAAACGGTGAAAAAGCGCAGGGCGACCGTCTTGATGCCGTAGAGATGGCTGTAGTTTGAGCACATCTGCTCACCGGACATCTTGGTCATGGCATAGGGGCTGATGGTCTGGAGGATGGGATCGGCTTCGGCGAAAGGCACTTTTTTGTTCACGCCATAGACCGAGGAACTGCTGGCAAAGACAAAATGCTTCGTCCCGGTGCGCCGTGCGGCTTCAAGGAGATGAAACGTACCTTTAATGTTTGTGTCGATGTAGAGCTCAGGCTGCTCAATGGAGGGGCGCACCCCCGCACGGGCAGCGAGGTGGATGACTGAGTCAAAACGGCCCACATCAAACGTTTCGTGAACGAACTTCGGATCTGAGATGTCCCCCTCGCGAACGGTGACTTTCGAGCCCAGCGAGCGGAGATTTTCACGCTTGATCGAAGGATTGTAATAATCGTTAAAACTGTCCAGGATCGTAATCTGCCCAGCCCCCTCTTTGACGAGGCGCTCGACGGTGTGGGAGCCGATGAAGCCAGCTCCGCCAGTGACAAGAATGTTCATGCTTAGAAAGGGCCTGGGAGTCTGGATTGCAGACCACCAGATGACCAACTAACGAGCAATGGCCGGACAATTGCAAGGCATCAGGAGAAAGGGATTGACGCAAGGGGGCGAAATTCGCTAAATAATGGGAATTCACCGAATCATCTAATTTTCCGTCCCTGACCCATGAGCGAACCCGAAAACACGCCACCGCCAACACCACCCTCAGGCTCGACACCGAAAACCGCTGCCGTCCCCTTGAAGAAAGAGACGGTGCGTATCACTCTGCGTGGTCGCCCAGGAGCAGGAGTCACCCAGCCGCGTGAAGCCACGGCCCCTGTCGCCCCTGCCACAGGCGGAATCCCAGCCTCTTTTAACACGACGTCCGTGGTTCCGATGGCGTCGAAAAAGTCCACGGCTCCCATTCAGCTGCCTTCGGCACCACTGCCTCCGCCTGCGCCCAAATCAAGCACGGCACCGGTGAAGCTGCCTGCGCCGCCGATGTCTCCGCCTTCCAAGAAGACCACCTCGGCTATTCCTGTGGTTTCCTCCCCGCCACCTGCAGCACCCGCTCCTACTGGAGCCATGCCGCCACCGGTCGCGCGCCCTCTCGCCCCGCCTACGGCACCCAAGCCCCCGGGAGCGCCCGTGGCACCAGCTGCCCCGCGTCCCGCCACACCTCCGATGGCAGGCCTGCCAGCAGCAACGCGTCCTCTGGCGCAGAACCCTGCGGCTCCGCCACCACGTGTGGAAACTGGCGCCCCGACTGTACCACTGCAAAAGCCCGCCGCCGGCCCTCGCCCGCCTGCAGCCCCCGGAGCAGGCACAGGCCCCATGGTGGGCAGCGGAGTCGGACCTACGACCCCACTTCCTAAGGCAACGGTCAAACTGCAGCCTACCCAGGCGATGCAGCGCCCGTCCATCTCCGCCCCTCCCAGCGCCCCAGTCAAGCGCAGCGCTGCGGCTGATGCGGAGCAGTTCTATGAGGAAAAAGATCCCGAAGCAGGGCTGGTCCCTCTTTCCGTCATCTGCTTCGTTCTTTCTGCGATCCTGATGGTCGTCCAGATGTTTGGAGCTGATGCCGCCGGTTTCGTTGACACAGAAGGCGGTTCGCCCATCAAGGTTCCGGCTGTCAACAAGCAGGAATGGGAAACCCACTCCGTGACCGGTGTCTGGTCCAACGAGAAGTTCAAAAGCCAGCTGCTGCCAATTCCCTGAAGCATCTGCCGATTTTTTTCAACCCTCACCCCTTTCCACTCATGCCCCTTGCCTGGTTAGTCTTCATCCTTGCCGTTGCCACTCTGGCTCTCAATTTCCTCGCCCGCAGCGGTGGAGGCATGTGAGCTTTGACATCGGTTAGAAGCTGTTTTTTGACATCCTACTCCGGCCCCGGGGTAGGATGTTTGCTTTTATATAACCAGCGATGGCCAAGGTGTGCTCTGTGCTTATCGGGGTCAGGCCATATCTCGTGAAAAGACACCCGTAACATGAGCAGATCCCCATGGCTGATGCCTGGATTTGCGAGGGTAGGAGCCATCACGCAAAGCAAGATGGCCAGCCTCGCTTTCTTGGCTGGTAGACCCTGCCATTTAGTCACGCCGGGCAAGGGCATGCATACGGGCCAAAGTGTGAATGCGCAGCAACGCCCCGGCACGTAAACCCCGCCTCCATGTCAACGATCTGGCAAAGGAAGCCATCTTCGACGCCGCATAAACCCGACTGCCGCTTACCCCCCCCTAGCACCGCCTATTTTTCAAAGGCGTGTGTCATCAGCCATTGGAACGACCCTTGGAACTACACACTAAGTCAAGAGAGCGGATCTGCTGCCAAGCATTCAAAATAGGAAAGTCCCAGCGGCAGGCCTAGGCTAGACTGGTGGCCAACGAAATACCGGGGGCTGAAGACCTCTGTTCGCTGCGGCCAGTTACTGCCTGCCGCCACGCCCACCCGGATTGGGGTCCATGTCCAAGTCGAAATTGAACTTGGGGAAATCCTTGAGCGTGAATGAGAGCAGGAGTCCAAAATCAGAAACACCGTTGCCGTTGTTACGCGACATGAGTCCAAAAGAGGCCACCCAGCTGCTCAGATCCTTTGAAAAGTTGTAGCTCTGGAACTGGAGAACGCCGTTGGCGGCTTCGTAGATGTGGTAGGTATTGAAGCCGTAGTTTTCGTTCAACCGTGCATAGAAACGAGTGTAAACCAGACTGCTGTTGCGGTAGAAAGGATGGTCGTAGATGTACTGATGGCCCAGCTCGAGAGATGTGGCCTTGCTCAGCATCCAGATCACACTGTTGTTTGCCTCCGTGAAGCTGCCTACACCGCTGGTGAGAGGCAGCTGCAGGTCCGACTTCATGGTGGCCCAAGGCACTGGCGACCAGAAAAGCTCATTGTATACGTTGGAGAGGCTGCGGCCATACTCCGGATCCTGCCCGAAAATGTTCACATAGGTGTTCATTCCCGCCCAGGTGTAAGTCTGATTGTCACCTTCATCGGGAGTGCCCCAGAAGTTGCCGTAGCCGTTGCTGGAGATGTAATCACGCCGGGTCTGCAAAAGATTGCGGAAACCGACACGCGCCACATTCCAGGACCGAAGGCTGTCAATTGCTGTAAACAGCGGAACATCAATGGAGCGCGGCCGGGTGGTGGTGGAGAGACGGTCGATCGCCGGCACTCCAGCATTTTGAGCGGCATCCAGATAAGAATAGTTCACGTAGGGCTGAAAAACGTGCCGGATGCCGTCAAGTCCCAGCGCTGGGACCTGGACATCGCTCCAGTTTTTGGAGAGCTTGAATGAGACATCGAGGCCGAAGCTGAAGATACCTCGTGTGTAGTTTTTTAACCCGGTTACGCTGCCGACAATGCCATTGTAGCTGGTCATACCAGCGCCGATTCTCGGCGTCACGTTCAGCCAGCCCATGAAGGTCTTCGGATAGAGCAGCTCATGGTAGGTATGGAAGCGTGCATAACCAGGCTGGGCCAGTCTGCTGGAGATGGTCCCAAGTCCCTGGGTAATGTCCGCCGGGGTCAGGGCGGCCGTGCGCGGCTGGCCAGCAAGGCCGAGGAACGAGGTCGCGGCAGTGCCCAGCGGGTCATTAAGAACGCCCGGCAGCCCCCCCGCGTTTGCGAGAGTCTGAAGGCGAATCAATTCGTCCCTTTCCTGCTGCCCCACCAGTTCGCCAATGATTCCTGCTGTGATGGTACCCTGGTGATACACTCCTGTGTTCCACAGCGGCCTCCGTGTGAAGTCGATGGAGAGCTCGGGCAGACGGGTCGTGGTGCGATAGAAATTGTTCAGCTTGAACTTCGCCATCAGGGTGGCGACGTAGGCCTCATTGGTGTGAATCAGCGAGATCTGATTGTCAGGCTCACGATTGGTGCGGTAATCATTGAAGAAGAAATCTTCGTAAAAGTGGATGTCGCTGATTTTGTTGATGTCGAAATCAAGATACCACGTGCTTACATCCGGACCGGGCAGGTAGATGCGGTGCTGAAAATTTACCCGATACCTGTAGTTTGGAACTGGGTAGCGGATGGCCGTTGTGGCGTTTGTTGTGGGGGCGGTGTCATTGACCCCGTACAGCTTCAAGGTGCCGAAGTTCTGACGGTTGGCTGTGTGGCGAACCGAAAAGAAATCCACCCCTGCACCCACACCACGCTTGCTGCGCAGGTCGAACTTGTACTTTGCGAAGGTGTGGTCGCCATGGACCACCGCCATCTGCGTCAGCAGGAACGCACCCCAACGGCTTTGAAAGCCGGGCCCGATACGTATGCCGCTGTCTTCATCCAGAGATTTGGTGATTTTGGGCATCCAGAAAAACGGCGTTTTCCCAGCATACATTTTCAAGTCCTTGAGGATGGCCTTGTCGTCCGGATAAACCGTCAGCTCTTTGACAGCGACGTGGTAGTTCGGGTCTGCCACATCGTGTGAAGTGAGCGTCACCCCAGTGGCATCAATGCGGTTTTCGAGCTTGCTGCTCGAGTGAAACTCCTCCGCCTTGAAGAAAAACATGCCAGATGTCCTCCTGAGGCTGCCGCCCGTGGGCCCGCCACCGGCGACAATGCCGGTGCCAGCAATGCTCTGCTGAATGCCCGCGCCGATGCCTGTGATCACATTGCGCCCGGACATCTCCCCGGTGATGGAATTGTAGGTGATCGAATCTCCGTGGTAGAGCATTCCATCCCGCCAGATTGTCACCCCATCCTTGGCGATGACTTCGCCGGTGGATTGGTTGTATTGCGCACTGCCGCAGCGCATTTCGACATCGCCGTAGTGAATATGCACATCGCCGGTCACTGTGGCGACCCCCGTCTCAGGATCCATCGTCGTGGTTAGGCCACGAATGTTCAGATCACTCGTGAGGCTGTCGAGAAGGGATTGCCCGCTGGCCGCCCCGGACACGGCCAGGGCGCAAACGAGGACCGTCACGCAAAATTTCGGAAAAATCATAACACGAGAGGACATTGCCTTATACGAACAGACAATGCGAAATCCTAAATAGGCTACCGGGAACACGGTGACAAGAAAAAGCCGGACTTTTTTCGCCTCAATCGTCCCCCCGTCCCGGGCGCACGGGGCACACCCCTTTCCTGCTGGGCGCCTGTACAAATTCCAGCAGGCGCTGTGCTTTTTCCGGCCACTGCCGGGCCGCTGCCTGCTGGACTGCCTGGGACAGATTCATCCCCCTGCAAAACAGGGTTTGAAACAGGTCCTTGATGGCTCCGCGCTCCTCCGCACTAAACCCCTGCCGACGCAGGCCGATCACGTTGAGTCCGGTGATGCGGTTGATACGCTGAGCCGCGCAGTAATGGGGGATGTCCTTGCTGAAGCTGCCGTTGCCCTGGATCACACAGAAATCCCCGATTCTCAAGAACTGGTGGAACACCGCCCCTCCGCCGATGAAGGTGTTGTTGCCTACATGGATGTGCCCGCCCAGCAGCGCCGCGTTTGCCAGGATGTTCCTGTTCCCCAGCACGACGTCATGCGCCAGGTGACTGCCCGCCATGAGGTAATTGCCATCGCCGAGCCGAGTTGCCGTGCCCGGCTTGCTGCCGCGGTGAATCGTCACATGCTCGCGGATCACGTTCTTTTTGCCCAAAATCACACTGCTCTGGGTCGCGGGGTCAAACCCCAGGTCCTGAGGCTCGCCGCCGATCACAGCCCCGCGTCCGATCTGCGTCCCCTCTCCGACAATGACGTGCCCCACAAGCTGAGCATGCGCTTCGATTTTACAGCCAGCCCCGACCTCGCTCGGCCCCTCGATCACCACATAGGGGCCGATTTCGGCTGCAGGGTCAATTCGGGCGCTTGGATCGATCAGGGCTGTCTTATGGATCATGGACAAAGACCATGGACGCCCCGTTGTCCGTGATCAATCCAGACTTGCAGCTCGTGCAAACTTCCTCTTGGCAGGCCGCCACACGTTGCCTACTATGTGCGTTCCGCAACGCAGCACCTGGAGAGGTGGTCGAGTGGTTTATGGCTCCAGTCTTGAAAACTGGCGTGGGTTTATCCCCACCGTGGGTTCGAATCCCACCCTCTCCGCCACCCTTTGCAGGGCAACGGGGCATCAGCCTTATCCTGTTACATTGCCACGCCGCCCATTCCAGACGGCTGCCACCAGACTCATACAGTTTGGCAGCAAGTGCCGCTGGCCGGACTCGAACCGGCAAGGGAGTTACCTCCCAGCAGATTTTAAGTCTGCTGTGTTTACCATTTCACCACAGCGGCGTGGAGAATGCCTGAGCTTTCAGTCTAACGGCAAAGCCGTAGGCCTCAATAGCTGAAAATCTCGCCTTCCTTGAAAAAGCGCTTCAATTCCACCGCCGCAGCTTCCGGGGAGTCGGAGGCGTGGACGACGTTGGTCATCTTGTCGGTGCCAAAGTCGCCACGGATGGTGCCTTTTGGGGCGATCTTGGAGTCCGTCGGCCCCAGGAGATCACGCACATGAGAGATGATGTTTTCCCCGCTGATCGCCACGGCGATCACCGGCTTGCTCTTCATGAAGCTGGCCACGTCCGGGAAGAAGGGCTTGTCCGCGATGTGCGAATAGTGCTCCTTGAGCAGCTCGTCGGTGAGCTGGATCATCTTGCAGCCACGGATGCGAAAGCCTTCGTCTTCGAGACGCTTGAGGACTTCGCCATTGATGCCGCGTGAAACGCAGTCGGGTTTGAGCAGGATGAGGGTAGTTTCTTGGGCCATGGGGAACTTGGGGGAAAAAGGGTTCGCACTGTGCCGTCCGACGCCGCATCCGTCAAGGCTGGGAATCTTTTGCCAGTTGGAAACACGGCGCTAGGCTCTGCACATCCTCACCACTCGCGTCATGCCTGCACGCTCCTACGCATTTTTTGACCTCGACCACACCCTGCTGCCGTTCGACACGCAGGCGCTCTTCTGCAACTTTGTGCTTCACCGCGAGCCGTGGCGTGTGCTGCTGCACGGGTTGTTCATCCCAGTAGCCCTGGCACGAGCCTGCGGTCTCGCCAGCACAGCGACCGCCAAGCGCGCCTTTCTGAGCTACCTGCGTGGCATGTCGCGTGAGAGGCTGGCGGCATACGCGCGAGAATTTGCCGAGGTCTGCGTCACCAAGTGGGCCTACCCTTCCCTGCGCGCCGAAATCCTGCGTCACAAGCACCAGAACCGTGTTTTGGTGCTGAACACCGCCAGCCCTGACTTTTACGCGCACGAGATCGCGCATGCGCTGGGTTTTGACCACTGCATCGCCACTCGTTTTGAAGTCGGCGCCACTTTTCCTGGCATGCCCAGGCTCGTCACCGGCAACAACAAGCACGAGGCCAAAATCGCTGCGATGGAGGCCGTCGTGCCAGGCCTGACTGAGCTCACCGAGCAGGAGCGCGCCAACAGCTGGAGCTACTCAGACAGCGCTGCGGACCTGCCCTTGCTGGAATATGCCGGCTATGCCGTGCTGGTGCACCCATCCCGGAAGCTCGCAGGCATAGGCCAGCAGCGCGGCTGGGCCATCCTGCACCCCGAGCGGCCGTATGACAACAAGCTCGGCGACATGCTTTGCGTGATGCTGCAGATGTTCGGACTGCATCCTGAATGAAGCGCGCCCTTGCTCAAGCCGCAGATGGACTTATGATCGCCCCCGTCTGGAGAAGCACCCGTAGCTCAGTGGATAGAGCAGCCGATTTCTAATCGGCCGGTCGCAGGTTCGATCCCTGCCGGGTGCACCACGCTGGAAGTCACCTGCCAACAGCTTTCAGGCCCCTGTGAGACAGGCGTGCCAGATCACCCCCGCTTCATCTGAAAAGGTGCACTTGGAAAAGCCGTGACACCTCGGCAAAAAGCGCATTGTCCAGGCGGAACCAATGCCCCTTCTCAGGCACCACGATGAACTGGGTCTCCACCCCAGCCTCCGCCAGGGCACAAAAGAGGCGCTCGCTCTGCTGCAAGGGAACGACTCTGTCCCGCTCCCCATGAATGATGAGAAAGGGGGGCAGCGATGGTCTGACGTGGTCTATCGGGCTGGCATCCGCTGCGAGGTTGAGCTTTTCCTCAACAGGCCCGCCGAGCAGCCTGTCAATCAGGCTCAGCCTGCCGGGTTTCGCATACAGGCGGCCCAGGTCAATAATATCCGTCGGAGGATAAAGTGCGCACACGGCGCGGATGCGCGGCTTGCCTTCGGTGGCGGCAAGCAAGGCCGCGAGCTGGCCACCTGCCGACTCGCCGCTGACCCCCATGCGACTGGCATCGATCCCATAGCGACTTCCGTTGATGCGCAGCCACTGAGCTGCGGCGCGGCAGTCCTCCAGCTGCGCGGGATAGACCGCCTTGTTGCTGAGCCGGTACTGAATGGAAGCCACGGCGATGCCGACGCTGGTGAGATCTCGCACATTCACATGATAGCCTTTGCTGCCGAATCTCCAGCCGCCCCCAAAGATCCACAGCACGACTGGCGCAGGTCTGGCCGCCTTGGGCACATAGAGGTCCATCCGCAGCTTGTGGCCGTCCGGTGCCGCAAAGAGCACATCGCGATATATGGATTCGCCAGGACGCGCCGGCCCGTAAGTGGTGCAGCCCGCCAAAGCCAAAAGGAAGGCGACGAGGCCGCACAGTCTGCGGAGGCCTGAGGCGGTTTCTCCATTGACCGATGTCATTTGAGTGTCTGGTGCACGTGTGAGATGGAGTGAGATGCAGGCAGACCGGGCACTTGTGGGCCCTGGCTGTGCAGGCTTGCTGCAAAGCTGCCCTTGGAAGCTGTGCTGTGCAAACCTGCAGTCAGCGAACTTTGGGGCCAGTGCTGGATTGCTTCTGGGACTCGCCCTCCGCCTTCTGACTGTTTTGTCCGACCTTGGCCATTCCCAGCACTGCTCCGACACTTTGCTTTGCCGCCAGCGCCCGGTCAGAGGCGTCGATATCGTTGTCAGCATCGATGTCCTGCCCCTCACGATCTTCACCCTCGATACGCCCGTTGTGATCAAGATCGAGCGAGGGATCGTCTGCAAGATCGATGTCGCCATCTCCATCGAGATCGCGTCTGCCATTGGCCGGCTTTCTGGGTTCGGGCATGGCTGAGCGGATCGTTACTTGATGCTGTGCCCCTGCTTGCCAGCGGCCTGTTTGGGGCCGAGGTCCACGCCCTGTGCGGCCAGCGTGTCACGGACACTTGTGATACCGGAGCCGGCTTTTTTTCCGAGTTCCTTGCCTTTGGCAGCGCCTTCCTCCCCAGCAATTGCTCCACCGATGGCACCGCCGATGTTTCCGCCGATACCGCGTGCGTGGTCGATGGCCACATTGGCCGCCTGACCGGCTGCATTGCCAACGACTTTGCCCAGCATCTGGCCCACGGACTTGCCCTTTTCACCCATGGCGGCGGCACCGAGCATGCCGCCCACTTTTTTGCCGAGGCTGCCACCGACATCGAGACCGCCAGCTTCCTGGCCTTCCTGCTTGGCGGCCTGTTCGCGGTGACCGCCGATGACAGGACCACTTTCAAAAAATGGTGAGAAGATGCTTCATGGTCTGGACTTGGATTTTATCATTTGTTCACCGCGTCTGCGCCAGGGCTCGCCCCAGCGGTGGTATGCATAGAGAAGCGGGATGGCCGCAAAACATGCGGCTGCAGCCGCACTGCGCCCGGTACCTAGGCAAGCTCAAGGGCGACCAGGCGAAACTCCTGCAGGATTTTCGCGACAGCCAACAGGCCCTCGCCGCCGCCTTGAAGCCCGAACGCGTCCAAGGACAGGCAAACAAAGTGAATGCCCAGCTCGTGGCCCCAAACACCCCCATGGACGTCAGGAGCGCCTTGAAATCATCTGCCAACGCCGCGCCCTCAAAAACGAAGTCACAAACCAAGCCCTCAGGCACCCGCCCCATCCAGCCTGGATGATGGTGCGGATGTGGACATCGACTCAAATGCTGAAGGGGCCCAGTGCAAGCCGAGTGTGTCGGAGGCGGTCAAGCAGCCCGCCAGCGGTCCCCGCTTCAGTGGCCAGCATGAGGCCCATGAAGGCAGCAACCTGCGGAGCACCTGGAAGCCCGCCACCCCCTCCTCCCCCCAAAAAACCGGCAGTTCGTTGAGAAACTCCGGCTGATCTCGCGCTTCCTTAGC
Source organism: Prosthecobacter fluviatilis (assembly GCF_055388355.1). Lineage (NCBI taxonomy): Bacteria > Pseudomonadati > Verrucomicrobiota > Verrucomicrobiia > Verrucomicrobiales > Verrucomicrobiaceae > Prosthecobacter > Prosthecobacter fluviatilis. The sequence goes on along the minus strand of NZ_AP043782.1, from coordinate 5,165,840 downwards.
CATCAAAAAAACATTCATCTGCATGATGAGGCACCCCCATGCGCTCTTAAGGAAGGCCTTGGCAGGCAAGCCCGATGCATAAATCCTCCAACAAAAAAGCCCGGCAGGCGGTCAAAGCAAATACGCCACAGCAAAAGTTAAATGACACACCCGCTCAGCGGCTTAAAATAGCCGCTCGCTCCACCCTCTTTCATGGACCTTTCCCACTCCAGCAATCAGGCTTCAGACGCAGCGGCTGATTTTGATCAAACAGTCAAGGTTCGCACTCCCTCTGCAGGTGCTGTTTATTTCAACCGCTACCGCCTGTCCCGCGTTTTGGGACGTGGCGGCATGGGAGTGGTCTGGCTGGCAGACGATTTGAAGCTTGAGCGGCCTGTGGCGTTGAAGTTCCTGCCCAGCCTGATTGGCCTTGATCCGACCGCCATCAAAGAACTCAAAACCGAGACCCGGCGCGGCCTTGAGCTTTCCCACCCAAACATCGTGCGAATCTACGATTTCGTGGACGATGACGATGAGGCGGCCATCTCGATGGAGTTTGTAAACGGCAAGACACTTTCTGAGCTGCGCGCCACGACGGACCATGGGGTGTTCACCACCGAGCAGGTGGCCAAATGGCTACCTGGCGTCTGCGATGCGCTCGACTACGCGCACTTCCAGCGCAAGGTCGTGCACCGCGACCTGAAGCCCTCGAACATCATGGCCATGAGCATGGATGACACGGCCAAGATCGCCGACTTCGGCATCGCACGCAGCATCTCTGACACCATGCAGCGGCTGTCCATTTCCCAGCTCGGTGTCAGCGGCACCCTGCCCTACATGAGCCCACAGCAGGCCATGGGAGAGCGCCCCGCACCTACCGACGATGTGTACTCGCTGGGTGCGACGATCTATGAGCTGCTCTCAGGCAAACCGCCGTTTTACCGTGGGGACATCCCATCCCAGCTCACCTCGAAAATTCCTTCCACCATGGTCGAACGGCGTGAGGAGCTGGAGATCAAGGCCAGCGACCAGATTCCAAAGGAGTGGGAGGCGGTGATTGCCGCCTGCCTTAACAAAGACCCAAATCTACGCCCACCGAGTGCCGGCAAGCTCCTTGAGCTGCTAGGTTTAAGATCTACAACCAACGTCACCACTCAGCCCTACATCCAGCCAGCGGTTCAGCACAAGAGTCGCGTCCCGGTTTATGCCGCTGCGGCGGTCGCAGTGCTGGCAGCAGGTGCCGCATATTATTTCAGATCGACCACTCCGCAGGCTTTACCCGCCACCAGCCCAGCGCTGGCTAGCACAGCAGCGCCTGCCCCCGCTCTCACGCCCCCTCCTCAAACGAATGCACCTGCGGCCACGGTAACACCTGCGCCCCATCCAAATCCAGCTGCTGTCCAGGCAGCGCCTCCCGCGCCTGGGCCTGCGGCGGCCATGCCGACGACAGCTGATCCTGCACCCGCAGTCATCGCAGCGGCCACACCACCTGCGGCAGGTCTTGCACCAGACGCCCCTGCAGCCGCCGCCATGCCGACCCAGCAAGGAGCGCCCGCGCCACCGGCACAACCTGGTCAGCCAGCAGCACTGGCCATGCCTGCAGCGGCAGGCCCCGCACTTGTGACATCACCGGCACCGGGGACGATGATCCAGCCTCCCGTGTCTGAGCCTCCCGAAGGCTACTGGTCCATCGAGCGCATCTTTCCCACTCCGCCACAGGCCGGCTACTCTGAAGCTGGCCGCCGCCACCTGCTGTATGAAGTGCAGCGCATCCTGAAAGAGAAATCCCTCTACAGCTCCACTCAGGACGGCAAGGAAGGCAAGGGCACGCACAATGCCATCATTCTCTACCAGGCCAAGAATGGACTTCTTCCGAACGGCCTGCTGGATGGCCCAACCCTTGCCTCAATGGCTTTGATGGACAAGCCAGATGCGCCGGAATGGAAGTCACCTGCACCGGCAGTGTCATCCACATCCCGCAAAAGGTCCTCTCCAAAAGAAGAGCCCAACTTGTTTCAGCGTGCCGGCAAATCTATCGGCCGCCTGTTCAACCGGGACTGAGCCTCTCGCTCCTGCAGCACTTCCTTACCCCCGCGCAGGCGCAGCGGTTTGACGTGTTGCCTCCCATTCCTCCTGCCTGCGCTCCCACTCAGCCAGCTTATGCTCGTCTGCCAGGGGCGAATTCGCCTCGGCAGCCAGTTTCCAAAAGCTGATGAAGCTCACAAAAATGAGCCTTTCCTTCTCAGGCGGTCGTCCCGATGAAGGTTTGTCGAACCACCCATGGGCGGCCGTTTCGCACTCGGCCAGGGCTGAGGCGAAATCACTGCGGGCTGTGAGCAGATCTCCCAGCCGCCTGTGGAGCTCCAGCAAACGCCAGGCCATCAGCGCCGCCGCATCCTGCCGCTGGCCGCAACGCGAAAGCGCTCGTGCCAGTTCCTTGCGCACCCGCAGCATTTGGTCACGCACCTGCGCTTGGTTTGCGGGCAATGTCCGGTAGCCTGCCAGCGCTTCACGAAGTGCCTTCATCGCGTTTTCCGGCTCCACCTCTCCAAGCCACCTCCATCCCAGGGTGTACAGTGCATGCAGTACCTCCTCTAAATTCTCGCCCTCGGTCTGTTTCAGCAGCTCCCACTGCCGCTTCAGCCAGGGCTGGTTCGTGAAACGCGCCATGCCCGCGGCATAATCGTCTGCGAGCTTGCGCAGCAGCTGAGTGTTCATGCTTGCGAGCGTTGGTGATCAGGTCTTTCAGCTGCGCGCTGACCTGCATTGCCAGGTCGGCCTTGCTATGCGCCTCCAGCATCTGGCGCTGGACCTCCCGCCGCTGTGCCGCCAGTCAATGACACAGCCACTGCCACCGCCGTGCTCACTGCAACGCGGTTTCTGACCAGCCATTTTTTTTGAGCTGGTACGTGATTCCGGGCGGCCCGGCGGACACAGGCTCATTGCGCAGGTAGTGCTGCACATCCTCGGCCAGATTCAGCACCGTCGGGTAGCGCAACTCGCGGTTCTTCTGCAATGCCCGAAGCGTTATCCAGTCCAGTTCGATTGGAGCCTGGCGGCTTGGGCAGGCGCATCACACGCAGGCTGGGCTTTTCGGTTTCGTGGCGCCGTACCTGATCCAGCAGTTCGGACAGAGGCGGTTCATTGCCCTCGTCGGCTGGAATCGGAGTAGTCCCCGTCAGCAGTTCATACAGCAGCCCCCCCCCAGCGCATACACATCCGCGCGGATGTCCACACCATCGCTGTTCAGCCTCGCCTGCTCCGGACTCATGTAGCGCGGAGTGCCCAGTACCATGCCGCACAGAGTCGCATCCTCGATGGCCAGATTAAAAAATCCGACGGCAGTCTTTGGAGTCAGAGGCGTGTCACCAGGGGAGGCCATGAGAAGCCAGATCAGGAAGTGTGCTGCGACGGGGCTGTAACATCATGCATTTTCTACGCCGGCTGGCGCAGGTCTTGTGCCGTGGTGCTCCCGGTGGGATTCGAACCCGCAACCAAGGGATTATGAGTCCCCTGCTCTAACCGTTGAGCTACAGGAGCGTGCGCACGGAGGGCGCACACTATGCATCGCCCTGAGCGTGCGGCAACTGGTGGTCTTGACTAAATGGGAGGGAGGACCAAGGACATGTTCAGGCATTGATACTCCTGATCTGTTTAAACAGTCCGTTCCGCCTCGATATCAAACAGGAAGTCGAAGTCTTCCTTCTGCAGCAGGTTGGTGAAGCCGCCTTCGCCCAGGACGTTGCTGATCATCAGGTTCTTCTTGTGCTGCAGGGTCATGATTTTCTCCTCGATGGTGCTCTTTGTCAGCATTCGGTAGGCCATGACCGGCTGCGTCTGGCCGATACGGTGCGCACGGTCGATGGCCTGATTTTCCACAGCGGGGTTCCACCAGGGATCGTAGAGGATGACGTAGGACGCAGAGGTGAGGTTCAGACCGCTGCCACCCGCTTTGAGGGAGAGCAGAAACACGCTGGCGTTTTCATCCTCCTGGAAAGCTTTGACAATGCCTGCACGGTCAGTGCTGGCCCCGGTGAGCCAGTGATAGGGCAGCTTCATCTCCTCCAGCTTGTTGCGGATGATTTTCAGCATGGAGACGAACTGGCTGAAGAGCAGCACCTTGTGCCCTTCGTCGTGCAGCCCCTGGATGAGCTCCAGCGTGGAGGTGAGCTTGGCGCTCTCCTCATTCTCGGCACTTTTGTCAATCAGGCCGGGGTGGCAGCAGATCTGGCGCAAGCGCGTCAGCGCCTGCAAGATGGCAAACCGGCGGCGGTTGACCATGTCAAAGCCGGAGCTGTTCAGCACCATGTGCTGCGCGCGGGCCAGCTCTTCTTTGTAGAGCTCAGCCTGACGGCCGCTCATTTCGCTGAGCAGGTTTTCCTCGCTGCGGGAGGGCAGATCGCGGGCCACCTGGGATTTTGTACGACGCAGCAGGAAAGGACGCAAACGTGCGGCAAGCCGCTCCGAGGCACGTGGGTCTTTGCGGCGGTCAAAGTGGCGGTGGAAGTAGGCGCGCTCACCCAGCGCCCCAGGCGTGGCAAAGGTCATGAGGCTCCACAGGTCCAGCAGCCGGTTTTCCAGCGGCGTGCCGGTCAGCACCAGACGGTTGTCTGCGCGGATCTGACGTGCGGATTTTGCGGCCTTGGAGTCCGGGTTCTTGATGTGCTGGCCTTCGTCGAGGATGGCGGCAAGCCAGCGCACGGCGGCCAGTTCTCCATCAAAGCCACGCATCTGAGCGTAGTTCATCACCACCACGTCTATCTGGGTCATCACCAGATTGATGTCAAAAAGGTCGCGGTCATGCAGCACGAGCACGCGCAGGTCTGGCGAGCCCTTCTTGAATTCCAGCGCCCAGACATCCAGCACGGACTTCGGGCAGACGACGAGCACGGGCAGATGCGGGCCGTCAGCTTTTTTGCGCGAGCGCAGCCACAGCACCCACGTGATGGCCTGCAGGGTTTTGCCCAGACCCATGTCATCTGCCAGGATGCCGCCAAAGCGGTTTGAAGTGAGGTAGGTCAGGAAATGAAAACCCTCAACCTGGTAGGGGCGCAGCGTGACATTCAATCCCTCGGGCACCGGCGGACGCGCATCCAGCTTCGCCTCTTCCATGCGTTCGACGATCTTGCCCCATGCCTTCGGATTGACGATCTCAGCCGCATTTTCCTGCGCGAGCTGCCTCCAGTGCATGCGGTGCGCCTCGTCGCTGTGCTCATTGAGGTCGATCCCCAGGCGGTCGAGCATTTCCTGCTGCTCTTCACTCAGCTCCAGCTTCACACGGCGCCAGGAGCCGTCTGCCAGACGCACGAAGTCACCTTTCGCAGCGATGAGGCGGCGAATGTCAGCCGGCTTGAGGTCCATGCCCTCGATGTCAAACACAAGCCGAAGGTCCAGCCAGTCAATGCTGCCTGCCTGTGTGGCCTCCAAGCGCACGCGAGCGATGAGCGGATCTGCCAGGATGGTCTGCAGGCTTTCATCTGTCTTGAGGCTCACGTTTTCAGGCAACTGGGCCGCCCAGTTGTGAAACATGTCAGGAAAATCTTTCGCCATGCGCACACGCCAGGCGTCATTTTCCATGTCCCAGGTGCGACGGAGCTGGTTCATGAGCTCCTCGGCTTCCCTCAGGGCACGGCGGTCACGGCAGACGATGGTGTCGTCTCCCTCAGCCGTTTTTTTTTCATCTGCAGGCTGCCAGCCAGAAAAGCGCAGCGTCTCGCGCACCCGGCCTTCGGCATCGACGGCCTCGGCCTTGAAAGTGACGAACTCTGCACCGCTGGAGTGTGAGGTCTTGGCCTGGCAGGCAGCGGAAATCTTCACATGCAGGTCTTCATGACGCACACGGCTTTTGATCGCATCCGGCACCGGAATGTCGATCTCGCGCATGAAGGAGATGCCCTCTGCCGTGGCCAGCGCCTCCAGCGGCATGGTGATGCCCGCGTCAACCCTGGACTCATCATGAAGCCAGACGGGGCCGCTGAACAGGGTGTCAGCGCTCAGGTAGAAGGTCTGCACCCCGCGGAGAATGCGCAGAGGCAGAGGCGCGGGCGTTCCGTCCGGCCTTTCGAGCTGCAAGGTGAGGTTCAGCCCGTTTTCGCTCAGGCGTGCCGCCCAGATCAGAGGCTCAGCCACACGGTGAAACGGGGCTTCATCCAGAGTGATCATTCGTTCCTGAAGAGCCGGCTGCTGGAACAGTGTCGCAAGCCACTGGGCATGGTGCTTGCTCTCCAGACGGAAGGAGTCGTTCCAGTTCTCATCACTCTGAGCCAGACAGGAGACAAACAGCAGCTCCGAACTGCCCGAAGTCACAATGCGTCCGTCGCGATGTTCGCGCCGCAGATTGTCAAGCAGCGCGGCGTCAACCGTGATGTAAGGCGAAGGAATTTCACCTTCCTGACGAAGTTGCAGACGTGCATCATTGACGGTGATGAGCAGCCTGAAATCGCACACGCGTGGCGGCTGGCGGTGGGTGTGACGGTCATCCTGCCGTGCGTCGATGAATTCCCGAATGCGCTTCTGCCAGGTGGGCACAGTGCTGGCATGCCGCCATTCGCGCAGAGCTTCACGTGTGCCTTCGATGTCGGACATGCCGCGAAGAAATGCCGGAACGGCCAGGCCCTTGTCAGCCAGCGCCAGTGCGATGTAGTTCCAGAACTCACGCAGGGACTTGGGGGCTTCCGGCCACAAAGCCACGGGCTCAAGGCTCTGGATCGCCCATTTCGGGTGCAGGCGAACCATGTCCTGGTCAAAAATTTTCCCGGTGAGGCGCACGCGCTCATAGCGCTTCTCCATCTTGCTCAGGTAATTTTCCTCGTCTGGCGTCAGCGGGCGCTCGAGTTTGGCGGTGAGCTGCTGCTCAAAGTCCTCTTCCTCCACTGGAACCATCGGCAGTGTTCCCCGGGCTTCGCGGCGCTGGACTGCCACCAGCGTGGTGCACAGGGCCAGGTTTTCCAGCGTCTCGTCATCATCGACGTCAGTCTCACCGTGCCAGCCATGCGCTCCCCGCAGCCAGCGCACCTGGGCGGGGCGGTCATCCAGCCGGACTTCGGCCATCATTTCATCCTCCAGCAACTCCAGCCCCCTTACGGCATCGTCATCCACCAAGCGCTCCGCCTCCTGGCGGGTGCGGGCATCAAACGGACGGAGCAGGATGGGAAGATCAGTGATGAGGCTGGACATGCGTGGTGAAAAACACCCGCGCCGGATTGCGGCGGGGGAACCGGGACGTTAGCAGGCCGAACCCCGTTGAAAAGCGCTGTTGCGACGTTTTTTTCTGAATCATCGCCGCTTGTGCACGGTAGATCATTCGTCCAGAGAAACCTGCCTCATGTTTGCCCCAGCCCTCACCCCGGAAGGATTTCTCACCTGCGCAGGTGAGGCCGAGTCGGCATCGGTGAGAAAACTCGCCGCAGCGGGCTTGCCAGCCGCCATTTTGCAAATGCTCGGCACCGACCTGCTAACGGCTGAACTGGAGCCGCCGTGGCGCTGGCTGCGGAGCTATGCCGGGCAGTTTTTCACCCGTCTGTGCCAGACCAGGGATGCCCTGGCCACACCGCCGCCCTCAATAGAGGAGCGCAAGGCCTTAATCTCAGCCGCTCCCCCCTTCCCTGGAGCGGAATATCTCACCGCCGAGGGATTGGAACGCTGGTGGCTGGATCTGGCGCAGCACATTGGCCAGCAGTCTGAGGCGCAGGGGGTGGAAACCTGGCTGCGGGAGACCTGCCCAGCGTGGCATGCCGTGGGACGTGTGACCTTCCATCTCGCCGAAAACAAGACGGACACGCAGCGGCCTTTCGCCTTTCTGGCCACCTTTACGGAAAAGCTCAGTGCTACTGGCCAGCCTCAGCATCTCCCCTTGGCGCGAGCCCTCCAGCTTTATGCCGGGCAGAAGGATCAGGCGGCGCTGAACGCCCTGCTGGAGCCGGTGCGTACTGCAGCGGAGAAATCCAAGCTGCTGCGCGAGTGGCTGGAGACGAAGCGGCTCTTTCAGCCCATGGCGATGTCTCCGCAGGAGGCCTTTCGCGTGCTGCGAGACACGGCCGTGTTTCAGGAAAGCGGCATCGTCATGAAGCTGCCGGACTGGTGGCGCAGCGGCAAAGGGCCGCGCCCGGCCGTGGCGGTGACGATTGATGCGCCCAAGCAGGCCTCCCTCCATGTGGGTGCGCTGATGAGCTTTAAGATCAGCGCCAGCATGGATGGCGAGCCGCTGACTGATGCGGAGTGGGAGAAACTGCTGAGTGCAGACACTGGCCTGGTTTCCCTCCGTGGCCGCTGGGTGGAAGTGGACGGTGCACAGCTCCAGCAGGTGATGTCCCACTGGGAGCGGGTGCAGCATGCCACCGGTGAAGGGGGCATCGGCTTTCTCGAAGGGATGCGCATGCTGGCGGGCTTTGATCCGCGACTGCAAGCCGTGGAAGAGGAAAGCACGCAAAGGGTGCATGAGTGGAGCGACATCGTGGCGGGCAAGAATCTCGCAACGATGCTCGAGCAGATGCGCGATCCTGCTGCCTCGCCGCCACCGCCGAATCTCTGCGCCACGTTGCGCCCGTATCAGCTCAAGGGCTTTTCATGGTTGCAATTCATGACGCGACTCGGGCTCGGCGCCTGTCTGGCGGATGACATGGGGCTGGGCAAAACGCTGCAGGTCATCGCGCTGCTGCTGGCACGGCAAAGAGAAGCGAAGGCACCGGGGCTGCTGATCGTGCCCGCCTCTCTGGTGGGCAACTGGAGGGCTGAGGTGGCGAAGTTTGCGCCTGATCTGAGGCTTTTCATTGCACACCCGTCGCAGACCGCCCGCGAGGAGCTGGACTATGCGGTGAAGCGGCCTGCCGAGGCTCTGCGTGGGTATGATGCCATGCTGACCACATATCAGTTTCTGCAACGTAACGACTCCTGGCAGCAGCACGCGTGGAGCATGGTGATTCTGGATGAGGCGCAGGCGATCAAAAATCCCGGCAGTGGCAGCGCGAAGGCAGTGAAGAACCTGCAGGCCCCGGCACGCGTGGCTCTTACCGGCACGCCGGTGGAGAACCGACCGGGCGATTTATGGAGCCTCTTTGATTTTCTCAATCCGGGACTGCTCGGCAGTTCCGGCGCTTTTGCGGATGCGGTGAAGCGATGCGCCCAAAGCAGCGAGGGCTATGCACCCCTGCGGCGACTGGTGCAGCCCTACATCCTGAGGCGCATGAAGACGGACAGGAGCATCATCACCGACCTGCCTGAGAAGATTGAAACGAAGGCCTTCTGCGGACTCACTAAGCGGCAGGCCACCATTTACGCGAAGCTGGTGGATCAGCTGGCCAAGATGCTGGTGGACAAGAGCATGGAGCCCATCAAGCGACAGGGGCAGGTGCTGGGCTTTCTGCTGAAGTTTAAACAGATCTGCAATCACCCCAGCCACTGGAACGGCGATGGTGCCTGGAATCCGGAAGACAGCGGCAAGTTTGCGCGACTGGCGGAGATATGCGGCGAACTGGCGGAGCGCCGTGAACGGGCGCTCATCTTCACGCAATTTCAGGAAACCTGTGATCCTCTGGCGAGATTCCTGGCGAAGATCTTTGGCAGAGAAGGGCTGATCTTGCATGGCGGGACGGCGGTGAAGAAGCGCCCGCAGCTGGTGGAAAGCTTTCAGCAGCCCGAAGGGCCGCCCTTCATGGTCATCAGTGTGAAAGCCGGTGGCACCGGGCTGACGCTCACGGCAGCCAGCCACGTCATCCACTTTGACCGCTGGTGGAATCCTGCGGTGGAAAATCAGGCGACGGATCGCGCTTTCCGCATCGGACAGAAGAAGAATGTGATGGTGCACAAATTCGTCTGCCAAGGGACGATCGAGGAACGCATTGACGCATTGATCGAGAAAAAGATGAGCCTGGCGCATGACCTGATCACCGGGGATGGCGGAGCGGAGAAGCTGCTGACGGAGATGGGAGCCGAGGAACTGCTGGATTTGGTGAGGCTTGATGTGAATGCGGCTGTCGTTTAGAAACAGCTCATGTCCTGGGACTACGAAGATGCGCAGGAGCGCAAAGAGCGGCTGCAACGAGAAATCGAGAAGCGGAAGAAGCGCGGGGAGAAGTTTCAGGCGCTGGAAGCTCCGGCTGGGCAGAAGAAACTGTGCACGACTTTCTGGGGGCAGGCCTGGTGCCGGAATCTGGAGGCTTATCAGGTCTATGAGTCGCGGCTGCCGCGTGGCCGCAGCTATCTGAGGCAGGGCAAGGTTTACAATCTGGAGATCGAGCCCGGAAACCTGAGTGCGGTAGTGGCGGGATCGGAGCTGTATGACACGAGTGTCACCATCAAACCGCTGCCCAAGGAACAGTGGATGCAGATCGTGGAATCAAGCGCCGGACAGGTGGGCTCCATGCTGGATCTGCTGGCGGGTAAGCTGGGCGACGGCCTGATGAAAGTGCTGACGGCTCCTGATGAGGGGCTGTTTCCCAAGCCGAAGGAGATCCGATTTAACTGCTCCTGCCCTGACCATGCGGACATGTGCAAGCATGTCGCCGCCGTGCTGTATGGGGTGGGTGTGCTGCTGGACACAAAGCCGGAGCTGCTTTTCACCCTGCGTGGCGTGGATCAGGCGGAGCTGCTTTCCAATGCCAGCAATGCGGCGATCACCGAACTCTCGGCGGATTCAGGCGAGCTCACTGGAGCTGATTTGTCGGCCATCTTTGGGATTGATCTCGCGACAGAGATCCCCATCGAAGAACCAGCCCTCGTCAAAGCGAAGCCCGCCAAAAAAGCAGCGAAGAAGAAAATGAAGTAACCGGGCTATTCCAGGCCCGTCTCTGCTTCGCCGCTCCATGTCCAGACGGGGCAGGAATGCCTCGGTTACTTGACGAGCATGACTCCGCGCATGATGACCCAGTGACCGGGGAAGGTGCAGAGGTAGGGATAGTCTCCGGGCTCCTTGGGGGCGGTAAAGCGCAGTGTTTCGGCTGCGTTGGGATTCAGAAGCTTGGTGTGGTGGAGGATCTTGTCCGTGGGGGGAATGAAGTCCTTTTTGATGCCTTCGGGATCTTTGGCCATTTCGTTTCCGGCGAGGCCGATCTCCTCCACGCTGCCGGGTTTGCAGATGGCAAGATTGTGCGCAGTGGCGTCGGGGTTGTTGAAGACGAGGCTGACGGGCTGGCCTGCTTTGACGCTGAATTCGGTTTTGTCGAAGAGCATGCGCTCGCGGACGCAGTTGATGGTGATTTTGGCGACGCCAGGTTGTTTGTCGAAGGTGGTTTCCTCGACGGTCTTTTTCTTTTCGAAGGCGCTTCGCTTGTAGCTGGCAGCAAAGGCGTTCATGAACGCGGTGATTTGGGGATTCTCGCCGGCCTTCCAGTGGCGTGAGAGAGCCTCGCTACCGAGCGAAGTGCGCACGGCGTAGGTCAGGTGCTCGCCCATGGGTTTGTCGAGCACTGGCAGAACGGCATCGAGTGCTTCGGCGGTGCCGATGTAGCTGGCGGCAATGACGGCCTCCATGCGGACGAGGGCGTTTTCATCATTCGCACGGGCGCGAAGTTGCGCGATGCGATCTGGCAGATCGACATAGCGCAATTGGGTCGTGGCAGCGGCACGGGCGTGGTGCTCTTCGCAGTTGAGCAACTCCTTGAGCAGACCCCTGTCTTCGGTGCTGATCGTGCGGTTCGTCCACAGCGCCTCAAGCTGATGATGACGGAAACGTGCGTCCTTCGGATCAAGCTTGGCCACCCATGCATCGAGTGCCATTTTCACATCGTGGGCATAGCGCTCATGGAGCTCACGTTTGGCCTGGTAGCGCCAGCGGTAATGCGGGCTCTTCAAAAGTTCCAGCAGCGCCGGAATGGGTGCGCCCGCCACCGTGGGTGGCTCAGCCAGCTTGGCCCCCTTTGGCACGATACGCCAGATGCGGCCGCTGGTGCGCAGGCGGCGTGGATCACGCAGGGAGTACTGAGCGTGGCCTTTGATGGGGTTGTACCAATCGCAGATGTAGAAGTCTCCGCGTGGCCCCACCTTTACGTCCGTGGGGATGAAGCTGAGGTTGGTGGAGAAGATGAGATCGCCGAGCTTCTTTTCCTCATAGTGGTCGTCCATCTCGACCCACTGATGCATCTCGATGTTGTTGGTGGGCTTGTAGCGCGCCTTGATGAATCCTCCCTGAAGCTCCTGCGGCCAGAAATCGAAGTCCACAAACTCCTGGCCGCAGGTGCCGGAGTAAGCAGGCATTTTGCCGGCGCCGGGATGCTGCTCGGGATAGGGCGGATTGGTGGCGTGGAAGGCGCTGGCGAAGATGGGATGGCTGGCCATGTGGTGGCCCCAGTCGTCGAAGGTTACACCCCAAGGATTGGTGCTGGGGTAGCTGCCGAAGGTGCTGAGCTTTTGAGTATCGGTGCGCAGGCGGAACCAGCCGGAGTTGTCCAGACGCACGGGGCCGTAGGCGGTCTCAATTTGGGAGTGGAGGAAAATGGAGTCGCGGATGATGAGATCGCCATCGGGGCTCCAGACAAAGTCATGCAGTGCGTGGTGGGAGTCTTCCGTGCCGAAGCCGGTGAATACCTGACGGGAGAAGTCCGCTTTGCCATCGCCATCGGTGTCCTTGAGAAAAGTGAGGTGTGGCTCGTCGGAAACATAGACGCCGCCGCCTCCAAACTCGAAGGCCAGAGGGATGTAGAGGTTGTCTGCCCACACGGTGGATTTGTCGGCTCGGCCGTCGTTGTCCGTGTCTTCAAGAATGATGAGGCGGTCCTTGGGTTCCTGGCCGGGGTAGAGATGCGGGTAAGCCTGGGAGGTGCTGACCCACATGCGCCCGCGCGTGTCCCAGCGGATCTGAATGGGATTGGCAATTTCGGGGAACTGCTCTTCGCTGGCGAACAGGTTCACTTCAAAGCGCGGGTCCACTTTGAAGGCGGCGAGTTCGTTCGCGGGTGTCATCCATTCATTCGCCCCCTTGCTCTCCTTGGTGGCGGGCATTTCGGGCACGTTGGCATCATCCACTTTTTTGCCGGCAAAGCTCTGACCTTTAGCAATGGCCCAGATGCGCTGGTCGCGATTGGCCACCATGATGTCAAAGCTGCGCATGGCGGGCAGGAAGTCGAGATAGCCGTAGTCCTTGTTGCGATCGCCAGTGTAATAGAACCCGTTTAATGGGCGGTAACGCTGAAAAAACTGCCGGTTGCGATCTGCGATGGCGGCGCGCAGTTCTGGGGTTGTCTCGGGTGCGCTGACATCGAAGGTGGCGCGATACAGAGCCTCGCCAAGCACTGCGTAGCCTGCATCCTCCAGATGAACCCCGTTAAAGGTCAGGCCCTTCATCGCAGGCAGCATGGGCTCAAACACATTGGCAAAGCCCACCTTCTCAGCGGCAGCCACTTCCCCCATCGCCTTGGTGTAGGCGGCGAGGCGTGTGTTGTTCATGTCTGCCGCTGGCACGCCTTTGACATTTTCATTCGCGATCGGTGACACCAGCACCACACGCGGTGCGAACCTGCCATTGTAGGCATGCGTTTTGAGCTCCTGAACAAGAGCGGTGAGGCGCAGTTTGAAGTCTGGCAGTTTTTCCAGACCGCTGAAGGATTCATTGAAGCCAAAGGCGGCGAAGATCACATCGGCCTTCTGCGCATGCAGGTGCTGGTTCAGTGTGCCGAAGTTCGTGGGGCGTGGCATGAGATCAACCTCGTCTGCGGACCATGCCAGGGTGCGAACCACGAGCTGCTTGTCTGAGTGCCCCTTGAGGAGCATGGCCTCAAAATGTGGGAACTGAGCGCCGCGATCAAACAGCGTGTTGCCGATGAACACCACATGGTCGCCTTTCTGCAGCGTGAGAGGCAGCGTCGTGTCTACCGCAGTCGCAACCGGGGGCAACGGAGCGGTCTTTTCCTCCATGTAATATTTGGCCAGCGCCGGATCTTCAGGCGGCGCAGGTTTGCCGGTGTCCGTGTTTTTGGCGTCCAGCGGATTGAGCGCCATGATCGGATTACGGGCCGCCTTTGTGTTTTGAGCTACAGCGCACGTTGAAACAAGTGCGAGGGCGAGAAGGAAAGCGGCTGGCTTGGTCATAAGGCGGATGCAAAGGAACGTGGGACGGCAGTTCTTTTATCTCCCATGAGGAGGTGTGACCGGACAAAAAAGGCGGGCCATTTCTGGCCCGCCTTGTTTCTAGATTCCTGACGGGGCAGCAATGCCCCGATTACTTCCGAGCGCGCCTTACTTCACATGCAGCACACCGCGCATGATGAGGTAGTGGCCGGGGAAGGAGCAGATGTAGGGGTAGTCGCCGGGCTTGGCGGGTGCGGTGAACTCGATCACCTGCTCCTTGCCGTTGTCCAGCAGCTTGCTGTGCCAGAGGATGTCCTTGTTGTCGGGGATGAAACCGGTTTCGAAGCCTTTGGCTCCGAGAGCCATGGCCTGTGTGGCGACTTCATCGGCTTTGCCGGGATTCACCAGCAGGATGTTGTGAGGCATGAAGTCGGGGTTGGCAAAAGTGAGCTTCACCTTCTTGCCGGACTTCACCGTGAGCTCTTTCACATCATACATCATGCGCTCCGGCACGGTGGCGATGCGGATGGTGGTGAGTTCGGGGGTATCGCTGAGGATGCCTGACTTCTTGGCTTTCTCCTCGACCTCGGCGGCGATGACGCCGCCATGCATGGAGGCCTCAACATTGAACCACAGGTGCTGCACCACATTGGCCGCGTTGCGGGCATGCAGTTCGGGGGATTTCTGAAGCTGGCCCAGCAGCTCCAGATTTCGCACGTTGTGCTGCTGATGAATCCACAGCGCTTCGAGCAGGTGATGCGCGTCTTCTTTTTTAGCTGGGTCAAACTGCTTCATCCAAGCCTGCGTGGCAGCGATGACTTCTTTCGTGTCGCGCTCGCTCAGCTCGATGTGGGTGCGATGGCGGATGCTGTCCGTGGGATGCTTCAGGTTTTCCAGCAGCGCGGGAATCGGCTGTCCGTCGATGGGCACGATCTTCTGCAGCGGACGGCCGGTGGCGGTGATGCGGTAGATGCGGCCGTGGGTGTGGTCGCGGTTCGGATCACGCACGTTGTGCTGCATGTGGCCGATGATGACGTTCTGCCAGTCGCTCAGATAGAGCGAGCCATCGGGCGCAAACACGGCGTCGCTGGGGCGGAAGTTTTTGTCGCCGCTCATGAGGAAGCCGCGTGAGGTCTCAGTGGTTTCGCTGCCGTCGGCCTGGGTGACTTTCACGGTGAGTTCATCGCCTGCAGGTTCGCCCCAGACGGTGCCTTTCTCGGCATCGCGCTCGAGGTGGTAATGCTTCACCCCAAGGAAGCCGATGACGTTGCAGATGAGGAAGTCTCCCTGCATTTCATCCGGGAAGTGCGTGCTGCTGACGACCTCGCTCGCGGTCACTGGGCGTACTTCCTTTTTGAGGAGCTCGTACATTTTGAAGCCGCTGCCTTCAGGACGCACCTGGTAGGCGCGACCACCGGTGCCGTCCGTGGCGTACTGGTAGCCCCAGTAGTCAAAGGAGGTGCCATGCGGATTCGGAGAATTCATCGCGTGCAGGGCGATGGTGAAGCGGCGCGGATCGAAGCGATACATGGCCGAAGCTCCGGTGTTCAGCGAGGGGCCCCAGGGGTGCTCGTAATTGTGCTGCATGAAGACCCCGCTCTGCCAGTAGATGCCGCCATCCGGGCCGTAGATGAGATTGTTGGCGCCGTGGTGGGTGTCGGAGCTGTCCAGTCCCATGAGCATGATGGTCTGCACGTCCGCCTTGTCATCGCCATCGGTGTCCTTGAGGAAAAGGATCTCCGACTGACGTGTGACTAGCACGCCGTCGTTCCAGAACTCAAAGCCCAGCGGATTCTGCACACGGGCAAACTCCGTGGCGCGGTCGGCTTTGCCGTCGTTGTTGTCATCGTGCAGGATGACCAAGGCGTCGTTCATCTCCTTGAGCGGTTCCCACTTCGGATAGGTGGGCCAGGCGGCCACCCACAGGCGACCTTTGGTGTCGAACTGCATCTGCACCGGATTGGCGATCTGCGGGAAGCGTGACTCCTCTGCGAAGAGGTGAATCTCGAAGCCCTTTCTAATGGCGATGTTCTTGAGCTCCTCCTCACCGCTGATGTATTTCAGCGTGCCTTCCTTCTGAGCACTGCTGCTCTTGCTGCCGCCGCCCACGTTGGAGATCACGGGAACGGGCTTCGGCACATTGCTGTCGTCGATCTTCTTGTCGCCGCCGTTGATGCGAGCCCACACGCGCTCGTCGCGGTTGGCGGTCATCACGTCCAGCATGGATAGCTCGTGCTGCAGCACCACGGCGTTGTTTTGGTCATTCACAAAGCTCAGCGTGGAGCGGCTGCCCCAGACGTCATTGCCGTCGGAGGCATGGTAGCGGTTGTACCAGTGCAGGTCTTTGTCCATCACGGCTTCGCGCAGCGGTTCCATGGAGGCGGAGGCGCTCACCGGCTTGCCGAGCAGAGCCTTGGCAATCACTTCCGCGAGCTGGCGGTCACCTTCGATGGAAAGATGCACGCCATTGATGGTCAGCGGCTCCTTGGCGGCCTTGAACAGCTCCAGGGAGGGATGGTACAGATCCACAAAGGCCACGCCGGCTTCCTTGGCCGCAGCCTCGGTGGCTTTGGTGTACGCCTCGAGCTGGGCATTGTTTGCCTTGCCGTCCGGCACGTTCACATTGTGCGTGTCCTCATGGGCGATGGGACTGAAGAGGACGATGCGCGGGAAGGTTTTGCCGTTGGCTTTGCTGCCACGAGTCTTTTTCACGAACTCGACGAGCTGCTTCTGAAACTCCTCCGGCTTGTTGTCGTAGGATTCGTTGTAGCCAAAGAAGCCGAAGACCACATCCGCCTTCACGTGGCGAAGGTAGTCGGTCATGTGTGTGGCGCCACTGCTGCGTGGGTAGTTGTTGGGGCGGTCGCCGCTGGTGCTCATGTTGCGGAAGCGCACCTGCAGGTCCGGGAGCTGGCTTTGCAGCAGCGTCTCCATCCAGCCGTCATGCTGCATGCGGTCCGGCAGTGCGTTGCCGAGGATGGCCACGACTTCTCCTTTGCCAAAGGCGAAGGGAGACGGGTCCTTGTAATCTGCGGGCACTTCGGCCAGCTCGGGCTCTTTGACAGCCGGAGCCCCACCGCCACCGGACTTCACCGCAGGTTTGCCGGGCTTGCCGTCGAAAGTCAGGTAGGTCAGCTTGCCACCGCCTTTCACATCGATGGTCATCGATTCTGGTCCAGCGACGTTTTGGATCTCAAACACCGGTTTGCGGGATTCATCGAGCAGCGAAAGCGTGAAGTCACCCAGGCGGTCCGAAAAGCCCTGGCGGCTCCAGAGGTTGACCGTGTCGATGGCTTGGCTGGAGCCCAGGTCCACTTCCCACCAAGGATTCGGCTGGTTCTCTTTCGTATGAGTCTGGCCGCCCTTACCCCAATCGGGGCTCTTGTTGCCATCAAAGGCGCGTTCCGGCACACCGCCATTGGTCGTGGTAGATTGCGAAGCCTTGCCGCCCTTGACCACATTCTTGCCGCCGCTCATCAATTCGATCTCTGCGATTTGCAGGCAGCGTTTGTCTCCCGGAATTTCGATGCGCACGTAACGTGCGGGTTTGCCAGTGGCGGTGGTCACTTTGGCGGCTGCGCCAGTTGTTGCTGCGGCGGGCTTGGCTTCCTGCTTCTTGGCGGGGCCTTTGGTATTGTGGTTTGCGGGGATGACCGAGGCGTAGCCTGCATACATTTCCGGCTTCACGCCACGGGCGTAGCCGCCTCCGGAGAAGGTGTTGGGCTCAAAAGGACCGACGAATGAAACGTCCAGGTCAGGCTTGATGGAGTCCTCAAGGCCGAGCGCCCAGAAGATGCCATTCACCACCATGCGGCGGTAGCCTTCATTGGTGATGTCTTCCGAGGTGCCGTAGAGTGTGGTGAAGACGCGGCCGGTTTTGCCGGAGGAGGACTTGTAGGTGCGCGTCCATTCGCTAGGCATCGGCGGCTTGGTGGTGTCTGCAGGCGAATCCTTCGTCATGCCATTGAGTGGCTGGGCCATGGTCAGGATTTCGCCATCTGTGGGCTTGCCCACATAGCCGCCCGCCTGCACCCAGATGTCCTTCACGCCGCGAAGGATGGGATGGGTGACTTTGTCAGGAACGATGGCGATGCGAGTGCTCTGCTTGTGGTTGGTGCCGTAGTGGCCCACCCAGGTCTGGCCGAGCACCTGATGGCCGAAGCCCAGCTCATAGCCCGGCACCTTGCTGTCGAACGAATACTTCGCGTAGGGATCATCCTTCGTCGTTTTGAAGCCATGCGTGGCGGTGCGCAGACCCACCACGGGGCCTCCCCGAGCCAGGTAAGCATCAAAGTGCTTCATCTGCTCCGCCGGCAACTGCTGAAAGCGCAGGAAGACAACTGCAAGATCCGCCGTGTCCAGCGCCTCCATGCCTGGCATGTTGGGAACCTCGCCTGCTACGATTTCGCCGTCTTTGTTGATGTCGAACAGCACCGTGCATTTGAAGCCCTGGTGTTTGGCCAGCAGGCGAGCGATGGCGGGCAGTGATTCCTCGGAGCGGTATTCATGATCTCCGGCCAGAAAGACGATGTGCTTGCCCTTGCCGGGCCCTTCCGTGCCTTCAAAGACGAGTGGTGCGGCGCTCGCGAAGGTCGCGAGCGAAAACAAGGTTAGGATAAGAGCGGCTGGGTTGGTCATAACAGGTCGGAGCAAACGTGGAGTTGCGGTGTGGTATCTCGCGGTGGGCAGCGAAACCGGACAATATATTTTGGAGACAAGTGATATCCCTACTTGCGGTAGTCCGCACCGGTGAGGCTGTTCAGCACGGACTGCTGCCAGTCGTGAAGTTCGGCCTGCAGCTTTTTGGCGATGTCGGGCTGTTGATCAAAGACGCTGGTCTTTTCAGCGGGATCTGCGGCGAGATCGAAGAGTTCCTGTTTCACTTCTCTGGTCTTCTTCTGCTCGTGCACCACCAGTTTGTAATGGCCATCGATGATCGCACGCGGCCCGAGGTAGTCGCTTTCTGTGATCTCCGGGTGGCGGAAGTTGCTGAAATCACGCGTCGCTTTGCCGCCCGCTTTTTTCGCCAGCGGGGTGGTGCCTTCCTGCAGACTGGGATCAATGTAAGGTTCCGTCTTTTTGAGATGGGAGGTGTCAAACTGCCAGACCCAAATCGGCTTGGGGCGTTCTGTTGTCTTCCCATCAATCACAGGCATGAGGTCGGTGCCATCGATGGGACGGTCCGGCAGCGGCTGTCCGGTGAGGGTGCAGAGCGTGGGCAGGAGATCGCTGGTTGTAGCGCGCACCTTCGTGTTGCGCGGTCTCGGAATGCGCGTGGGCCATTCGATGAGACCGGGGACGAGCACGCCTCCCTCATAGACCTGCCCCTTCACACCACGATGAGGCAGCACGAGCGAGCCATCGGCAGAGGTGCCGTTATCCCCGCAGTAAAAGAGCAATGTGTTGTCGCGCAGGCCGCTGGTGGCCAGGTGCTTTCGCAGCGTGCCGATGGCACGGTCCATGGCGGTGATCTCGGCATAGCGCTCGCGCAGCACCTCACCTTGCGGGCGTGTCGTCGTGCCGCCGGTTGCGTTGGAGGTGAGCCTGACCTTCTTGTCTTTGTACTTGGCCGGCAGATCATCATACAGCGCCAGATCCTCCGGCAGGCCGCTGTAGGGCTCATGCGGCGAGCCGAACCACACCACGGTGAAGAAGGGCTGCTTTTCTTTGCGGGACCGGTCAATGAACTTGATGGCCTCGTCGATGACAACAGCGGAGCTTTCGCCCTGGATGATTTCAGGAGGGCCACCATTGCGTGAGAGAGATGGGTTGATCTCGAAGAAGTTGTCATGCGACACCCACTCGTGAAAGCCCATCGCGCCCGGACTCGTGGGCGACTCCGCCTTCACCGGACCGAGGTGCCACTTGCCGAAATGGCCGCAGTGGTAGCCGGCTTTGGCAAGGATCTTTGCGACGGTGATCTCCTCCGGTCGGACGGAGAAACCGGGATTGAAGGTGCCCATGCGGTTTGGGTGGCGGCCCGTCATGAAACTGGCGCGTGTGGGCGAGCAGCTCGGATGGGCGGCGTAAAAATTCTCGAAACGTAAACACGTTGCGGCCATGTCATCGAGCACTGGCGTCTTCACGTGCGGATGTCCATTGTAGCCGGTCTCCTCCCAGCCATGGTCGTCCCCCATCATGAGGATGATATTGGGCGGTGGCTCCGCCGCGGATGAAGCACCGAGACAGGCAAGAAAGGCGAGAGCGTGCAGGTGTTTCATAGGCGTATGCAGATCACTTCTTGGTGGTCGGTGACAGCACCGGTCCGGTGCCCTGCGGGCTCTTGGTGCGGGGCTTCTCGATTTTCTCCGCACCTGCGGGGAGCTTGGCAGCATCAAAAGGCTGTGGTGCCTCTACCGGCAGCAGCTTGAGGCGGACGTCTTTGATGTGAACGCTGTTGGGATTGCCGCGATGAAGCTGGATGGCAAGCAGACCTGCAAGCGAGCGCTTGCTCTCATCGCAGTCGGTCAGCTCGGAGGTGATCTTGCCATTGATCTTGTGCACCAGGTGGTTTCCACGGGCGATGACGGTGTACTCATTCCACTGCGAGACGTCCACCTTCACCAGCTCATGGGTGGAGAGCTTCCAGAGTGCGCCAGCGGGATCGAGCAGGACATTGGTGCCGTTGAGCCCGAAAATGCCGCGCCCCTTCTCCTCATACGTCATGCCAGTGTGCTCGGTGGCAGGGTGGATGTCGATCTGATACCCGGTGATGACCCATGGGGCTACCTCGGGCAGCTCGCGGCTGCGGTATTGAATGCCGGAGTTGTTGTCGCCCTCCACCCGCACGGTGGCATGAAGTTCGAAATCTTTGACCTCGCCGCCTCGCCAGATGAGGAAGGAGTTGTGTGGCATGGAGTCCGGGCCAGTGCAGGTGCCGATGACTTCCCCGTTTGCCACCTTCCAGAGCTTGGGGTCGCCATCCCATCCTGTGAGGTCTTTGCCGTTGAAAAGGGAGGTGAAGCCGTCTTCAGCGGAAACAGCACTGGCGAAAATGAGGAGGGAAAGAAGCGCGGGAATTTTCATGGAGGAGGTACAAACGGTCGGAAGAGTGGAAACGAGCGCGGCAGGCTGGTTTCTCTTCATGTGTGCAACTTTCTCGGTTCATCCGCTGTAGGTTTGCTCCCATGCGTTCACTTGCCCTACTCTCCCTCCTGGCGCTCACTGCCCCTCTGCTGGCACAGCAGGCTCCCTATGATGTCTTTCCTGCGGCCAATCCGCCCTACTATCGCGTGCGGTATGAGGCTTCGGCAACGCCTGGAGAACTGATCTTTCCCGTAAACTACACCGTGTGGGTGCCGCCGGGCATCAGAAATCTGCGCGGGGTGATCGTGCATCAGCATGGCTGCGGGGAGGGCTCCTGCAAATCCGGCCTCACAGGAGCCTTTGACCTGCA
Organism: Prosthecobacter fluviatilis; assembly: GCF_055388355.1. Lineage (NCBI taxonomy): Bacteria > Pseudomonadati > Verrucomicrobiota > Verrucomicrobiia > Verrucomicrobiales > Verrucomicrobiaceae > Prosthecobacter > Prosthecobacter fluviatilis. The sequence continues at coordinate 5,144,467 of NZ_AP043782.1, read as the reverse complement.
CTGGCAGGCGCTGGCCCGAAAGCACGACTGCGCCCTGCTGGCCCCCTCTTATGAGCAGCCGGAGAAGGCGGACTGCCAGATGTGGTGCGACCCGCGCAATGGCTCGGGCAAAGCTTTCCAGAAAGCCCTCGTCGATCTTGGCGCAAAATCCGGCCATCCCGAACTGGCCAAAGTGCCATGGGCACTCTGGGGCCACAGCGGTGGCGGGCACTGGTGCGGAGGCATGACGATACTGCACCCCGAGCGCGTCGCCGCCGCCTGCCTGCGCTCCGGCGTGCCGCTGCTGGAAGAGAACCCCACCCGGCCCACGATCAAGGCCTACAAGCTGCCGGAAGCCATCACCCAAGTCCCCATCATGTGCAATCTCGGCACCAAGGAGGGAGTGACTGTCAAGGAAGGCCGCTTTGCAGGAGCGTGGACGGCCAATGAAAAATTCTTTGCTGAAGTGCGTGCCAAGGGCGGCCTCATCGGTGTCTCGGTCGATCCTCTCACCGCACATGAGTGCGGCAACCAGCGCTATTTTACCATCCGCTGGCTGGATGCCTGCCTCAGCGAACGCCTGCCGGACGAAAAAGGTGGTGCCCTGCTGCCCATGCCGAAGAAAAACGCCTGGCTGGCCCCGCTGCTAGGCAGCAAGGCCGTGCCTGCGGCTGAGTATGAAGGAGACAAAACCAAAGCCATGTGGCTGCCTGGATATTCCGTCGCAAAGGCCTGGATGACCTACACCAAGGACACGGCGGTGAAGGACAGCACGCCACCTCCGTCCCCTGCGGAACTGCGGGTGAAAGACGGCGTATTAACCTGGAAGGCAGAAGCCGACCTCGAAAGCGGCCTGGCTCATTTTATCATCATGCGAGATGGCAAGCAGATCGCCACCGTGCCCGAGCAGCCAAAAAATCCCTTTGGCCGCCCCATTTTCCAAGGGCTGCAATACAGCGACACCCCGGCCAACCCGCTGGTGGAGATGCGCTTCACAGACGGCAAGGCCGAGAAGGGAAAAAAGCACAGGTACAGCGTCATAGCCGTCAACACCGCCGGGCTCAAATCCAAGTAAAAAGGGCGTGTTTCCTGCTGCAACACGGGGGGCTCTGGCTACGTATTAGCCAGCACCCCCAAATCATGAACAGACGCCGTTTTATCCTCCAATCCCTGGGCACCTCGCTGGCCCTGCCAGGACTCCCCTCCCTCATGGCCGCGAATGTGGGTGGTAATTCCGCCATCAAGGCGGCCAAGGGCGCAGGGGCTGGAGCGCGCAGGTTTGTGGCCGTGGGCAATTTGCTGGGTTACCAGACCAAGCAGCTTTTTCCCACCACCAAGGGGCGCGACTATGAGAAGACCACACTGCTGGAGCCGCTGTGGGACATCCGCGATCACATGACGGTCTTTCGTGGCCTCGATCATGGCGTGAAGGGCGGCCACTTCGCCGTGCATTCCTTCCTTTCTGGCGTGTTGAACTCCGAGGCGCAAAACCGCCCGGATGGCAATGTAACGATTGACCAGTATCTCGCCGACGAGATCGGCTTTGAGACGCGCTTCCCTTCACTGACCGTTGGCTCAGAAGGCGGCATCCACGGCGGCTGCCAGATCGCCTGGACCAAGTCGGGCGTACGTGTGCCACCCGTGACCAATCCTTCCCAGTTGTTTGAAAAGCTTTTTGTCAGCGACTCCAAGGAGCGCCAGGCACGCCGCGTGCAGGAAAACCAGGTGCAGGCTTCCATTCTCGACTCCGTGCTGGATGAGGCCAATCGCCTCTCCAAGCGCGTGAACAAGGAGGACAAGGACAAGCTGGATGAATACCTCACCTCCGTACGCGACGTGGAGAAGCGACTGGAGCTGCGCCAGCGCTGGGTCAGCCAGACGAAGCCCAAAGCCCCCTTTGAAAAGCCTGCGAATCACAATGCCGTGGAGGATCTTCCGATCCTGTATGAACTGATCGCTCTGGCCCTGCAGACAGACAGCACACGCATCGCCACGCTGGAAATCGGCGGCGATTTCATGCCTCAGCATCTCGGCATCAAGAAGGACTGGCACGGCCTCTCCCACCACGGCAATGACCCAGAGGCCATCGCCAGCCTCATCACGCTGGAGAAGTACCAGATCGAGCACTTCGGCAAATTCATCACCCGTCTTTCCAAGATCAACGACGGAGACCGCTCTCTGCTGGACTCCACCACCGCGATCTTTGGCAGCGGCATGGGCGATGGCAACTCTCACAAGAACTCCGATCTGCCCATCCTCCTGGCAGGCGGTGGCTACAAGCATGGCGAATTCCGCGAAGTGCCGCGCGAGGGCATCAACAAAGTGCCGCTGTGCAATCTCTTTGTGGACATCGCGCAAAAGATGGGTGTGGAGACGGACTCCTTTGGCAACAGCACGGGCCGCTTCTCGTGATGAGCATGACGGCTCCGATAGTTCGCTCTGGCGCGCTGCTTTCTCTCGCGCTCCTCACCACCGTTCATGCGGCAGACGATGCGCCCAAGCTCGCCCAGCAGTTTCTCGCAAAGTACTGCCTGGAGTGCCATGACGCCGATGTGCAGAAGGGTGACCGTGCGTTTGAGAAATTCGCGCTGCCGCTGAAGTCCGTACCGGACCTCATCGACGCGCGCGACATCATCGACCAACTCACACTGAAGGAGATGCCGCCGAAAAAGGCGGACCAGCCCAGCGATGACGAGCGCATAGCCATGATCCGCGCCCTGCGCGATGGCACGGTGGCGGCCTACGGCAAATTCCAGAGCACGGGCAGCCGCACGGTCATGCGCCGCCTTTCCAGCCGCGAGTATGAAAACACCCTCGCCGTGCTGTTTGGCCGCCGTGTGGACACCCTGGGCCTCACGGCCGACTTCCCGAAGGAAAAGACGAGCCAGCACATGGACAACATCGGCAAGTCCCTGGTGACCTCGGGCTTCCTGGTGGACCAGTACTTCCAGTCCGCCAACCGCCTCGTCGAAACACGTCTGGGCAAGCCCGCCACCGAGCCGAAAAACTGGCATTTCAACAGCCACTTTGTGCAGTACGAAGAGCTGCAGGGCTCCCACAAATCCGCCTTCAACTTCCGCTACCTCTGCCTCTACGAGCAACCGAATACCGACACTCGTCAGGGCGGCTACGGCCATATCGAGGACTTCAAGCAGGGCGTGCCCGTCTCCGGCCTTTACGATATCGAGGTAGAGGCCGCCGCGCTGCATCGAGACACGCACTATGACCCCGCCATTTTTGGCATCGACTTCTCCGAGCCCTTCATCCTCGGAGTCGTGCCGGGAGATGTCACCAAAGGCCACATCCATTATCCGCAGGCCATCGAGCCGCTGCTTGCCAGCGCTGTGGTGCCGGACAACACGCCTACCGTATTTAAATTCCGCGTGTGGCTGGAGGCCGGGCAGACTCCCCGCTTCATCTTCCCCAACGGCCCGTACGAATCCCGCGCCTCGGTGGTGACGATCAACAAACGCTACAAAGACGAGTTCAAGGCAGATGTGGGCTCATCTGGCGTCGGCCGTGCTCATATCCTGCTGGAAGGCAAGCTGCCGCACATCCGCATCAGCGACATCAAGATCAACGGCCCTGTGCATGAAGAGAAAGGTGGAGCCGAGGAGATCGCCGTATTTGGCAAGGACGGCTTTCAAGCAGAGCGCGCACTGGAACAGCTCGATGCCTTTGCAGAGAAGGCCTATCGTCGCCCGCTTGTTGACGCTGATCGCAAACCCATCAAGGCTCTTTATGAAAAGCGGCTGGCTGAAAAAAACACACCTCGTCAGGCTGCGCTGGATGCGCTGAAGCTGATCCTGTGCTCTCCCTCCTTCCTCTACCTGAGTGAGATCACGGAAGAGTCGGCGAAAGCGCTGAGCCCCTATGACCTTGCCTCGCGTCTCTCCTACGCCCTATGGACTGCTCCGCCCGATGCAGCGCTGCTTGCCTCCGCCAAGTCCGGCACGCTGACACAGGACGCCGAGCTGAAAAAGCAGATACAGCGCATGCTGGCCGATGAACGCGTCAGCGGATTTGTCAGCGGCTTTTTGGACAGCTGGCTGAATCTCCGTGAACTCGGCGGCATGCCGCCCCCGCGCGAGGTGGTGCGCTCCTACTATGCGGAGGACCTGCCCTCCTCGATGAAGAACGAGGCCATTCTCTTCTTCCGCGACCTGCTGAAGACCAACGGCTCGGTCCTCCAGTTCATCGACTGCGATCACAGTTTTGTGGACAAGAAACTGGCCAAGCTATACGACCTGCCCGAGCAAAAGACCCTGCGCCTGGCCGATGGCTTCAAGAAAGTCAGCTTCAAAGGCGAGGCTCATCGTGGTGGCCTGCTTGGCATGGCTGCCGTGCTCACAGTAAGCGCGAATGGTGTCGAAACCTCCCCCGTCACCCGCGGTGTATGGGTCACCGAAAACATTCTCGGCGTGCCGCCGCCACCGCCGCCAGATGTGGTGCCCGCCATCGATCCGGATGTCAGCGGAGCCACCACCATCCGTGACCGCCTGGCCAAACACCGCGCCGATGCCGCCTGCGCTGAATGCCATCGCAAGATCGACCCCCTCGGTTTCAGCCTTGAATCCTTCGACCCCGTCGGGCGCTGGCGCACCAAGTACCCGCAGGTGAACAAGAAGACTCCTGCGCCCAAGATCGACACCACCGGCGAATTCCCCTCCGGCGAGACCTACACTGACTTCACCAGCTTCAAGAAGGTCATTTACGACACGCGCGCCGATCTTTTCAGCCGCCATCTCATCCGCCAGGTACTGACCTACACCACAGGACGCACGATGGAGCTGAATGACGACTTCATCATCGACAAGCTGCACGACAAGGTGAAAAAGCAGGGCCTCGGCCTGAATGCGCTCATCGTCGAATGCCTGATGAGCGAGGTGTTTCGCTCGCGGTGATCGTTGGCTGTCTGCAAAGGGAATTTTGCAGACCAATGTCTGAACCAGCCGCAGATTCTCTATTTCACGACAGGTGCTGCAGCTGCCTCAGGCTTCACCTTCTTCGGTGGTGCGACGCGTGGTGTGAGGAAGGAATCGATCAGCGCCTTGTCCGCTTCGCAATTCGCACCTGCGGCTGGAATCTCCATTCCAGCTGACCACAGCATGCCATTGATCACCAGCTGGCGCATACCCGCCTGCTCCCAGGCTCCGTGCGCATCCAGGCCACTGAAGCTGAAGGAACGTCCGCCGCTGGGACGCTCATAAGCCCAGCCCACGATGTCTTTGTCGCCGCCTTCGGGGGAACCAAGCTTCTCCTTGCCTGACCACACCAGCGGAGTGATACCCTTCATTTCAGCCGGGAACTGCAGGTGGTTCAGCCAGCCGTCATTGATCTTCCACGGCGTGACGCCGCTGGTGATCGCATGCTTGGGGAAGGTGTCATGCACGCTGTCCCAATGGCCGCGGCTTGAGAGCCCATTGTAAGCCGCGCCAATCCAGTTCATCGACTGCTGTGCAAAGGCCGGGGTGAATTCCACCGCCTGATGAAGGTTTACCAATCCCACTTTGCCGTCCGCCATCTTCTGCACAGTGGCCACATGCTCCGGCGAGGCCAGATAGGCCTGCTTGCCACCACCATCGGTGTAAAACACGACTGCTGCGGCACCTTCGAAGACTTTTTCATCCGCAGGCCACTCCTCATTCACCAGCACAGCATCCACACCCGGTGTCTGTTTCAGCATAGCCTGCATGAGGCGGCAGCCACCGAGGTAGTCATGATGGCCTACCTTGTCCACCTCCTTCACTTTCCCGGCCACAAGCACGATTTTGATGCTGTCGGCAGCCCAGGATGAAGCAGTGCACAGTGCTGAAACGGTGAGTGAGAGCAGAAAACGTGAGCGGGAGATCATGGCGAGTGGGTGGAAGGCACTCTAAACGCACCCACTATCCTGGATATGTCTCCCAATCGTCACGGCCGGGTGATCTTCCCATCGCGCTGAAAAATCTGCCAGTCGGCGGCATAGTCTGCGTTGATGAGCCAGGAAGCGGAGTCCTTGTCTCCACTGAAAATGGCAAAAGGAGCGATGGGCAGCGTCTGATAACCTCCCGCAACTGGATCCCAGTTCCTCCCGAGAGAGCCACTTTCAAGCGTGAGTGACTGAAGCTTCACAGGGCCCTTCAGCGGATCGGCATCCGAAGGAACGCGGGCGGCAAAGGTGTGGCGCAGGAATGAAAACAACAGAGGCCAGGTTTTGTCTCCTGGCCCGTGGCCAGTCTTGGGCTCCACAGCATAATTCCACAGAGCGTTGTTCTTTTTCCGCATGGCCTCCACGACGCCCATGTTTTCCTCTTTTGAAGGTCGCGCAAAAAAGGCGTCATCCTCGCCAAAGATCACCAGCCCTGGGATCTGCGCCGCGCCGGGCTGATAGACCTGATAGGTCGTGCCCGGTCGCATGGACACCCAGCCCCACACGCGCGTGCTTTCGGCGGGATAGATGGCGGAGAAACCGGTGCCGTTCGAATGCCCGTAAAGAAACAGCGGCGCATTCTCCAGCTCCGCATGCTGCGCCCTTTGGCCAAAGGTTTTGAGCTGCTCATCCAGCAGGCTGCGGGGCCAGAAACCACGCTGCATGGGGTTGCCGTTGAACTTGAAAAGCGCCAGATGCAGCTTCCGCGAGATCTTGCGCAATTCGGGATGCTTGTAGAGCGCCTCCCCGCTGCCATGGCCGGACATGACCACGATGCCCCGTGCCACCGCCACGCCCTCGGGAATCCAGAGGTCAAACTTCACGTCCTCCTTTTTGCCCTCACCCTTTTCCTTCACGGCCTGTCGCCACTGCTCATCGCTGAGCTTCCAGTCCCAGCTCCGCTCCACCGCCTGCTGCGGTGAGGGAGTGCCCCATTTAGCCTCGTCCAGCACGCCATCCCAGTTCTTCTGCCCCTTCACCTGCGTGTTGGCACGCACCCAGCCGATGCTGTGGCACTCGGGCAGTTGGAGTGTCTCGGTCAGCTCGATGTCGGCGGCAGGGAGATTTGCCACCAGCAGTGCTGCGATGAGAAATGATGGTTTCATGAGGTGGCGAAAGGGCTAAGCGATGAGTTCCTTGAGCACGCCGGAGCTGTCACCATGCCGCTCCACATTCACGCCGATGCCATGCAGCAGAGTCAGCCATGCATTGCACAGCGGCGTGTCCTTTGACGCGACGATGTTGTGCCCGAGCTTGACACCCGCTCCGCCGCCGGTGAGCAGCGTGGGGCAGTTGTCCAGGCTGTGTTCGGTGCGGATGTTGCTGCCGTAAGCCAGCGCCACGTGGTCAAACAAGCGGCTGCCATCCGCCTCTTTCGTCGCTTTCAGCTTGTCGATGAGGCCGGCCAGCAGCTCGCTCTGTGTCAGGTCGCGCTGCTTGGAGGCCTCCAGCTTTTCACCCATCGTCGAGTGGTAATGGCTCATGTCGTGCGGAGCCACTTTGATGCCGATGCTCGTCAGCAGCGTGCTCACGGGCTGACGATAGGTGAGCACGCGCGTGCTGTCCGTCTGCATGGCCGCGATCATGATGTCATACATGATCTTGATCTCCTCCTTGCCAGCCAGACCGGGAGCAGGCTCGGGGATCGGCGCCTTGGGCTGTGGCACGCCAATCCACTGCTCGTCCTTGCTCAGGCGCGTCTCGATGTCGCGGATGCCCTGGAAGTATTCTTCAAGCTTGCCCTTGTCCGTCTTGCCCAGCCCGCGCTGCAGAGTGCGCGCGTTTTCCATCACCGTGTCCAGCACGCTGCGCTTCTGCGCCAGCATGGCTTTTTGCTGCTCGATGGGGGTGGTGTCTTTGGAAAAAAGCCGGTGGTAGGCCTCCACGGGGCCTTTATGGCCGCCGATGGGTTTGCCGCTCACGTCCCAGGCCATCGAGAGTCCAGGTCCGTGACCGGAGGCTTCCGCATTTTCGCCGCCATTGAGCTGCAGGGACGCAAAGCGCGTGTCCAGACCCAGCTTTGCAGCCGCCACCTGGTCTGCGGAGATGCTGTTGTGAAAATTCTGCCCAGGCTCGCCAAAGCGGTTCGCCCCCGTGAGCCACATCGTGCTGCCCCAGTGGCCGTCGTTGCTGTATTTGTTCCAAAGACCCTGCACCACGGTGAAGTCCGCTTTGTGCCGTGCGAGGGGCTTCAAGCCTTCAGGCAGAGTGTAGTCTGCGCCCGGCTGCTTGATGTCTGGGAACCAGCTCTCCGTGGTGATGCCCCAGCCAAAGCCCAGAAACACCAGACGCTTTGGCGGTGCCGCCGGAGCAGCAGCCGAGGCAAAGCGGCGAAATCCGAAAGACTCCAAAGCCGGCAGTGCGATGAGCGCCGTGCTGGATTGCAGAAAGTGGCGGCGTGAGACGGGAGAGGTGCTCATGGTGATTTTTCGGTGAGAGATTACTTCGTGTGGAACTCCTGACTTGCGACCAGTGCGTGGATAAACTCGCGGATGGCGAGATTCTTTTTTCCAGCCTGCTGAACCATGCTGGCAAGGAGAGGCTCATCGCGGAAGCCTGGCGGTCGGCCCAGGGCAAACTCCAGCAGCGCCTCGCTGAAGCCGCGGGCGAAGGCGTCTGATCTGGAGGCGATGATGTCTCGCAGCTCGAAGTAGTCCTTGAACGCAGGTCCTTTGTAAAGCGCTGCCGCAGCCTCGATCGTCCACGTCTTCTTGGTCTTGGGGTCGGCTTTGCCGTTGGCATCCACGGCCATGTAGCTGTCCTCGGTGCGCCACTGTCCGGCAGCATCAAAATTCTCCAGGCCAAAGCCGATGGGGTCGATCTTGCGGTGGCAGCTCGCGCATTGCGGATCCTCCTGATGCGCGAGCAGGCGCTCATGGGTGGTGAGAACCTTTCCAGCGAGACGCGTAATCGCGGGTACGTTTGCCGGAGCAGGCGGGGGTGGGTCATGCAGCAGCTTGCGCAGCACCCAGGCGCCGCGCTCCACAGGACTGGTGCGCTCGCCATTCCCACCCATGAAATGTATGCCAGCCATGCCAAGCAGCCCGCCACGGGGCGAATCCTTGGGCAGCATGATCTTTTCATACCCGTCTCCCTTCACGCCCGGAATGCCGTAGTAGTGGGCGAGCACGCGGTTGATCATCACATAGTCAGCCTTCAGCAAGTCGCGCAGGCTGGAATTTGTCTGCATGACATGCGCCATGGTCTCATGAATCTCAGCTTTCGCGGCCACCTTGGTACCTGAGTCAAAGCGGGGATAGAGCGTGCGATTGACCTCAAAGAAATCAATCCGATCCAGCCCCAGCCACTGATGCGTGAAGGCTTCGAGGAAATTCCCCGAGCGCGGATCATTGAGCAGGCGCTCCGTTTGGGCGGCCAGCACTGCGGGCTTCATGAGTTCACCGCTTTTGCCCAGCTCACGCAGCGCGGCATCGGGTGGTGCGCTCCAGAGGAAATAGGCCAGACGTGTGGCGAGCTCCGGGCCCGTCAGAGCCCGGTGCTTTTCATCAGGGATCGGCTCTGCCAGATACAGAAACATCGGTGAAGACAGCACGACGGCGAGCGTCTCCTTCAGAGCAGCGCTGTGTTTGTCGCCAGCTTTTCGCCGCACCTCATAGAGCCTGACCAGCCTGTCGATATAATCTGCCGTAGGCGCGGTCCCGCGAAACGCCTCCGTGGCAAAGCGCTCCAATCCTGCGCGAAGTTCTGGTGGCGTGGGTGCGGGGGACTTTTCATCCAGCGGAATTCCCAGTGCTGCGATGCCCGGCGGTTTGGGCTTGGCGGCATCCGGCACGCGCTCCACCTCGATCCAGTCCACCCACAGCGTCAGCTCCGGGCCGATGCCGTTGCGCTTCACTGCCTCGGCGCGTTTTCGTCCGCCTTCCTCATTGGTGTCCCAGCTCCCCTTTTCGCGCACAAAGAGCAGGCGGTTCTCCCGCGTCATGTTGCTGCGAGTCAACGTCAGCGGAATCTCGATCACCTGTGGCTTTTCAATGCTGGCGGTGATTTCATGTGAGGCCATCACGCGGCCGGTGCGTGCATAGATGCCGAAGTCAAGAAAGCGCCGCTCGGGCGGAGCATCCTTGGTCGCGCCGGCGCAGACGCGCACCACGTAATTTCCCACCGGCCAGTCAAAAGGCACCAGCAGCTCGATGTAATTCACATTCAGCTCTGCCGGGTGCCTCGTCTGCGTGCCCAGGTAGGCTCCTTTGTCCACCGCAGGCTGCGAGATGTAATACTGGTGATACTTCAGCCAGCCAGCGCCCAGGGAGTCATTGGCCAGATCGGCGTCGTTCTCGCCCTTCTTGTCAAAGCCAAAGCTACGTGGGTTCGGCGCGCCAGGAATACGCGCCCACTCGCGGCGAAAGATTCCGTCATTCTTCGACTCCTTGCGGATCTTGGCCACGATGTCCTTGTTCTCCGGCTTCGCTGCAGCCTCTTCGACTGCCTTCACCCAGTTCTGCGCGCGCTTTTGAGCGTCGATCTGGTAGTCTACAAACTTCCGAACCACTGGCGTCGTCGTCTCACCTTCATAGTGCAGCTTTTTCTCGACGCCCGCCGCAGCCTGCCACGCAAAAGCCTCTTCCATGGCCTCGCGTCCGATGAGCTGATACTGCTCAAACTGGTTCGCAGACATGAAGAGGTTGGCCCCCACGGTGTCAAATCCACCGCCGCCGTCGGCAGGCAGGTCCGAAACATTCACGTCCACCCCAAGCAGCTCGCGCAGCGTGTTCTTGTACTCACGCCGGTTCAGGCGGCGCATGGTGATGACTCCTTTTTGATCTCCCAGGCTACGGCGGGCCGCCACCATCACATTGGCCAGATCATCCAGGAAGTCCGCCTTAGCTTCTTTCGCGGGCTGCTTTTCATCCTCCGGAGGCATGTCGCCGGAGTTCATTTGATTCAGCACCTTCTGCCACTTCTCCGCAGTTTCCAGGTCCTTGATTTCAAACGATAGATCGTCCACGCGAAACTTCCCTTTCTGTTTCTCAGGGCCGTGGCACGAAACACATGTCTCCTGAAACAAAACCTTGTGGCGTTGATCCATCACGGCATGGCCCGGAGCCTCAGTGGTCTGTGACAAGGCATCGGTGGACAGCAGAATGGCTAAAAACAAAAACGGGCGAATCATCGGAAGGAAAAACAAACGCATGAAGATGCGAAATGTATCTCCCCTCCTGAGCCAGAACCGGACGAACAAAAATCATCCGGGATGATCCGAAAAAACGGGACTTGATGCGCGACTCAGATTTTCCACATCGTCCTGCGAGCTTGCTTTTTACGATGGCACGCAGGCATGAGCCGGCTAGCACCACATGAAGGAGGAGGGTGCCGGTATCAGCAAGACCGTCTTCAGCCTGCCCAAGCTCAATGCCAGCGGCAGGAAGAGAAGCGTCCAAGCCAGCGACATGGCGGAGTAATGCCAGCAACTCTTTGCCAAGTCCCACATGTCTGGTTTTATGGAGCGCGTCTCACCGACGTTGTCGAGAGATTATGAAGAGGTGCGGCTCATGGTTGGAGAATGAGAAGCCGCTCTGTGCCATCCGGAAGTTTGACGAGTGCCGCCGGGGTGTCCTTTAGCAAGGCAAAAAGCTGGGCCTCCCCCACCTGCCGCAACACCAGAGGCGGTGCTCCGAAAGATTTCGATGCCAAGGCCGCGGATGGCGTCTTCGGCGGCGGTGCATAGTAACAGAGCATGGCGACCAGCATGCAGGCCACGCCTGCCGCCATGGAGATATGGACGCGCCTCCGCCGCCGTCTGCTCTCCTGCCGCAGCAGTCCCAGCACCTCAGTGCAGGTGGGACCGCAATGCCCGGACGCCGGGGAAAGCACTGCATCCAGCAGTGGCTGAAGGTCTTTGGACTCTTGGGGGGTCATCAGGGGAAATGTTGAAGTTCTTCCGCGATCAGCCGCCGCAGCCGTTCCCGGGTGCGGGCGAGCCTGCCTTCAATGGCGCGTGTGCTCAGGGAATGCCGGGCGGCCGTTGCAGCCAGGGGTTCTATGGAAAAGTAGCGGGCTTCGATGATGTCCCTCTCTGTGGCGCTGAGCCGGTTCAGCGCGGACTCAAGAGCTGAGGTCAGTTTGTCTTCGGCATTTTCGGCGGGCTCAGAGGGGGCAGGCCGCCACCATCTGGCAAAATGCGCCAGCACACGGAAATACCGGCCACCTTTCCGCCGGAGATCGGTCGCGGCATGCCTTGCGGCGCATGCCGTCCAGTTCCATAGCGCGGCTTCGTCCGGCAGAGTCCGAATGTGGCGCATCAGTCGCAGCCACACCGATTGCGCAATCTCCGCCGCCAGCGTCTCGTCACCCGCCGCAAGGGCGAAGCAGTAACGGTAGATCCGCTGTGCCCACGCACGGTGCAGCCATGCAAAGGCCTCCTCTTCACCGCGCTTCAGCGCTGCGCTCAGCCGTGGAACTGCGGCAAAGCTGAACACCTCCGCTGGCGGTGCCGTCACCACCTCATCCACATCCGCCATGGCAGGCCATGGCTGCGGTGCTGGCAGGGATTCTGGCGCAGGAAAGGTCACGACGTTTTTTGTTTGGGGTGGGTGGAAGGGACAGTGGCAGGCACCTCAGGGCTTGCCTTCGCCTGCCATGCGTGGTTCAGCCTCTTTGTTTTCCTTCAGCGCCTTGATCACCTGTTCCACAATCTCCTGCTGGGCGGCGTTGGCCCTGACCACCAGCACTTTTGACTTCGCGTGCAGCATGAGATCTGGTGGCGGCACTGATTCCAATGTCTCCAGGGCGCTGTGCATGATTTCCAGGAAGGCTTGCTCATCGCTTGTACTGTAGCTCCCGGTATCCCCGCGTTTGATTTCATCTGCGGACCTCGAGCTCATGGAGGAGCCCAAGGCGTGGACACGAATGAACCGCCTGCTGGTATCTACTGGCGCTTCCTCCCGCCGGCTGGAAACCGCTGTTTCAGCCGGGACCGTGAGGGGGACCTGGCCCGAGTCTGAGCCGGCTGTCTTGTTGCGGATGATCCGGTAGCCAATGGCAGCCTGTGCCATGGAATGTCCTCCCGTTGCCGGCGTCGGGTCCAAAATCGGCACCAAGCTGCAGTCTGCTGCAGCTGCGGCCAGCGCCACCGCCTGCAAGGGCGAGACATGGTGCAGTCTCAGCGCCGGCACCTCAATATCGCTCACTTCCTGTGTCATCAGGATGTTGGGCATGTGCCCTATGTGGTCCCTCCACTCGGGCATCAGCTTCACCTCAATGTAGTCATGTATGAGGTGGCCCAAGGTGTCTGGCGGCAGGAAGATGTTGTCATCAGCATCTATGCTGGCGGAGGCCGCTGGTGCTGGCGGTGAAGGTTTGGTGGCGGGGGTCTGTGCCGGCAGCGTTTCTGCACGGACAAGCAGCATGACGGCGATCAGAAAAAGATGTGTTTTCATTGGAACAGATGAAGGCATGGGTTTGATGGAAGATGAAGTTTCACCTGTATCACGACGGCGGAGTCGAAAACCCACGCAGGGCTGGCATTTTTGTCCGCAAGCCTCTTGCCGGCGGGGCACGAATTTCTCACGGCTGTTTTTCATCCCACCAAGGAGGCAGGCTGCTGAAAAGATAGACGGGCGCCTGTTCCGGACTCCCGCCTTTGCGTTCGGGTTCGATCATGATCATGTACGAACTCTGAGGCGCTCCCTCAAATGACACATCGCAAAAATGCTTCACTCCAAAGCCCAGCGAGAAACCAGGGCGCTCAGTGAGACGTTTCAGCGGGTAGCGGTTCCACTCGCGCATGAAGCGCTTCAGAGCCTCGCTTTTGCCAGGCCAGTCGCCCCGAAGACGGGCCACCCATGCAGTATCGGGGATGCCGCCCATCTGATAGTCCTGAAACTCCTTGCCGCCAGTCTCATGCTTCAACTGCGCCAGCACGCCCGGCGAGAGCAGGGAGTCGAGGATTTCCGGCGTGTCCTGCACGGCGCAGGCGTGGAAAAACGAACGTGCCGTGTGCATCACTGTGTCGCGCGGATATTCGATCACCAGCGGCGGTGCATCTGACTGGCTTCGCTGCATCAGGTCCGGCCAGTCCATGACGGTGATGAAGGTCCGCACGCGGGTCATGACCGCCTGTGTCGCCTTGACGATGATCTGCTGGTCGTCCCCGGTCGTCCTCGCCTCACCGCCCGCGCCTGCGGCTATGATGCCGCGCAGTCCGCTGTCCAGAATCGCTTTGGCAGAGGCGTGCCGCAGGGGGAAAGTGCACGTGGCATCTTGCATGGGCTGACCTGAAGCCCCTTGCATGCTCGGATCCAGCGCCTGGCGCAGCAGCTTCCACCGCACCCTGATGCCTCCCGTGCTGTCCGCAAAGCCGGTCACCTGCAGCAGGCCGATGTGGCCCGCGTGAGTCTGAAACAGCACCGGTTTTGGCGTCCCATCTGCATCCAGTGCGGGCTGTTGAAACGGCACCATCAGCGTCGGCTGGGAGGAGCCGGCACTGCCCGCTGCCACACCTGACGCCGCTGCCAGGGAAGCAGCCTCACCAGGCTGCAGCTTGGCAAAGGAAAGGCCGGGAAACACCAGCCTGCTGCCAAAGAATACCAGTTCGATGTGAGGATCGGTCTTCAGCAGCATGATGTCCGCCCCCGTGTCTTCCGCCCACTGCCGCAGTTTTTCATCCGCAGCCGGCGGCGGCCTGCCCTGCGTATGCAGTTTCACGGCCTCCAGCACATCCTCCGGTGCCGCCACAAACTTTCCCGACTCCAAATCGAGAGCGTATTGATGTGAGGCTGCGCCCGGCATCCGCAAAATTCCATCCACAATGGGGGCAAAGGACGCAGCCTGGCGCCCTGCATCGACAGGCGGTGCCTTGCCGCGCGATGCCAGATGGATGCTGACCATGAGACCAAGGGCCACCAGCACAATCACACCCGCAATGACCAGCAGTCGGATGCAGCCATGCCTCTTTTTATCTGTGGGCTGGCGCGCTGGTGGAATGGCAGGAGGACTCACAGCCGCCTCGACCTGCGTGCGGAATTCAGCCGCCGTCTGATAGCGCAGCTCCGGTGTCTTTTCCAGCGCCCGCAGCACGATCTGGTCTATGCGCACGTCCACCTGCACACGCTTTGAAGGCATTTCGATTTTGCCTTTCGGCCGCTGGCCGGTGAGCATCTCGTAGAGCACGACCCCCAGAGAGTAGATGTCTGCCCGATGATCAGCGGTACCATTGGATTGCTCGGGCGCTGCGTAGTCAGGGGTGCCGAAAGGGAGTGATGCGGGCGCACTTGTCCGCAGCTCAGGGTCGCAAGCACAGGCTCTCTCCCTGGCACCAATCATCTTCGCGATGCCAAAATCCGCGATCTTCACCGCACCCGCCTTGTCGATGAGCAGGTTCTCCGGCTTGATGTCCCGATGCACGATGCCGTGATCGTGCGCGCATTGCAGGGCCTCGCAAACCGGTGGCACGATGCTCAGCGCCTCCCTGGGCGTGAGCCGCCTGGCTTGCATCAGCTGCCGGAGATTCACCCCGTCCACGAATTCCATCAGCAGGTAGAAGAACACGCCCGACTGCCCGAAGTCATGCACGGTCACGATGTTCGGGTGACTCAGCTTTGCTAGCGCCTGTGCCTCCCGCTGAAAGCGTGCGGAAAAGTCCGGCTGCCCGGCGAGCTCCTCTGGCAGGATCTTCAGAGCGACGAAACGATCAAGCTGCGGCTGGCGTGCTTTGAACACCGCCCCCATTCCGCCGCTACCGATCAGCCCGGTCACTTCCAGATGAGGAAAGGCGGCACGCACCGCCTCCAGGGAAGGCGGCGCATGCAATTCTGCGGAACCTGCTTCTGTGGGTGCCAGCGCCCTGGCCAGCACACAGCGGGGACAGAGGCCGTCGGCGGCGTCTTCCGGAATGGATTGTCCGCACTGAGGACACGTGGGGGATGCATTGGTGCTCATGCCTGTACCTTGAGGTTGCGCCGTCAAAAGTTACAGCGTCATCTAACCATGCACAGTGCAAAGATAGCGCAGCTCATCCTCCACATCCTGGTCTTCATCCAGCGTCTGGGAGATCTCCTGCCGCAGCAGTTCGCGGAAGCGTTTGCGCAGGCGGTGCACTGCCACCTTTACAGCCCCCTCACTCGTGCCCAGCCTGCGTGCCGTCTCGGCGTGAGATGCAGCTTCGTCCCCCATCAGCCAGGGACGCAGCGCTTCAAACTGTGCCTTCCGTTCATTTGAATGCTCTGCTGCGAGCGCAGCCACAGCGCGGTTCATCACGGCCACCGCCCATTCCCGGTCAAACACCTTCGTCATCAGCGCCGCCTTGGGATCATCAATGGCGATTTCACCCGAGTCTTCAGCGTCCAGGGACTCATGTTCCACACCACCACCGCGCTTCTCCCTGCGCGCACGCTGCAGCAATCCGCTGACAAAATATTTCACCGCGCCCAGAAGATAGCTGCGGAATTTCCCGCGCTCTGGCTCAAGCTTTGGAAAACCCCGCTGCAGCAGGTGTGCAAAAAACGAATGCGCATGATCGCGCGCCACATCCTCGTCAAAACCGCTCCGCCTCAGGAAGACAAACACGGGCTTGTAGTAGGCGGCGCAGAGATCACTCAGGGCTGCCCTGCCTTCCGGCGAGGCCTCGTTCGCACGCAGCACCAGCGTCCAGCGTGTGGACATGAAACTGCCGGAGGCTTGAGCGGGTTGCATGCGGTTCTTGTCAATACCTTGGCGATGTGACCGCCAAGGTTACACTGGAAACTTCAAGATCGTGCAAATCCGTTTCTCGGACAGGCCGGCGGGAGATCGCCCTCTCGCTGATGTCCCCGTCAGTCATAAAGGCTGACTCCGCTAGCAAATGGCAGGTCCAACGTCCTCGATGACCACAACCGCAGCTCAACGCTAAAGTGGGCGTGCAGAGGGCCATGATGAAGCGCTATTCCAGCGACAGTTCCCTCGCCTCCAGCTTCAGCAAAAACGCCTTTGCCTCCATCCCGCCAGCAAAGCCCGTCAGCTTCCCGTTCGAGCCGATTACACGGTGACAAGGCGTAATGATCGAGATCGGATTCCTCCCGTTCGCAGCCCCGACCGCACGCACCGCATTGGGATTCCCGATCTGCTCCGCCACCTGGGCATAGCTGCGTGTCTCTCCAAAGGGGATCGTCAGCAGCGCCGCCCACACCTGTTTCTGAAACTCAGTCCCCTCAAAGTCCACCTCCAGCGAAAATTTCTCCAGCCGTCCTTCGAAGTAATCTCTCAGCTGTCGCTCCGCCTCCACCAGCACCGGGTGCTCTGCATTCTCCTGCAGCGTCCCCAGCCGCACGCGCTTCGGGTCATCATCCTCCCACAGCACCGCAGCCAGACCACGGTCGCTGGCCACCAGCGTGAGCTTCCCCACCGGCGAAGGCATGGTTTTGCAATAGTAGTGTAAAGATGTCGGGATATTTTTCATGAGACAAAGATGACCTGCCTTGGCATCAGACGCTGGCCGTTTTAGGACATGAAAATAAAATAACTCCATGTCCGAAAACGGCCAGTCAGCGTAGCTCTCTGACTCTAGCATGCACCATCTCCGACTGCCATGAACCTCATTGATGACGATGCTGCCTACAGCGCCCTGAAGTCCCACGATCCGCGTTTTGACGGCGTCTTCTACGTCGGCGTCACCTCCACCGGCATCTACTGCAGGCCCGTCTGCCCGGCCCGAGTGCCCAGGCGTGAAAACTGCCGCTTCTTCACCAGTGCCAGCGCCGCGGAAAAAGCCTCCTTTCGCCCCTGCCTGCGCTGCCGTCCGGAGCTGGCCCCCGGCCATGCGCCGATGGATGAGGCGCACCGACTCGCAGACCTGATCGTACAGCGCATGGACGAAGGTCTTGCCGACGAAGGCGCGGGATTGGAAGAAATCGCCGCGCATTTCAGCCTCAGCTCACGCCAGCTCCGCCGCATCGTGCAGCAGGAGCTCGGAGTCTCTCCCATCGAGCTCATCCAGACGCGCCGCCTCCTCCTGGCCAAGCAGCTCCTCACCGACACCAGGCTCCCGGTCATCGAGATCGCTTTTGCCAGCGGTTTCTCCAGCCTGCGCCGGTTCAATGACGCCTTCAGCACGCACTACCGCATGCCGCCCACCAGCCTTCGTCGGGAGGCCGCCACGCATCCGGCAAAACTACACGCCTCCGACACATCCACCCTTCAGCTCGGCTACCGTCCGCCTTACGACTGGGAGTCCATGCTGCGCTTCCTCGCCGGGC
Source organism: Prosthecobacter fluviatilis (assembly GCF_055388355.1). Classification (NCBI taxonomy): domain Bacteria; kingdom Pseudomonadati; phylum Verrucomicrobiota; class Verrucomicrobiia; order Verrucomicrobiales; family Verrucomicrobiaceae; genus Prosthecobacter; species Prosthecobacter fluviatilis. Next base: position 5,126,389 of record NZ_AP043782.1, on the reverse strand, counting down.
GCGCTATTCGCGAGGTCGAGTTCGTCTCCGACAGCACCTACTCCCGCACCATACGCCTCGGCAGCCACACCGGCTGGATCAAAGTCTCCCAGGCCCTGGACAGGAATGCCCTCCAGGTGGAGTTCAGCCATTCGCTTATCTCCGTCCTCCCTGCGTTGCTCGGCCGCCTGCGCCATGTGTTCGATCTCACCGCCCGGCCCGACGTCATCTCCGACCACCTCATGCAGGATCCCAGGCTCAAAAAGGCAGTCGTGCAAAAACCCGGCCTGCGCGTGCCGGGCGCGTTCGACGGCTTCGAGATGGCCGTACGCGCCATCCTTGGCCAGCAAATCACCGTGCAGGCCGCCACCAAAATCGCCTGCCGCTATGCCGAAGCCTTCGGTGAGGAAATCGAGACACCTTTTGCCGAACTCACACGGCTGACACCGCTGGCCGCACAGGTGGCCCACGCCAGCCCCGATGACATCGCCCACCTCGGCATCATCCGCACCCGCGCTGCATGCATTCTTGCGCTGGCTCAGGCCTTCCACTCAGGGGCTCTCCAGCTCGAACCCGGCGCTGATCCGGAGCATGCCGTCGCACGTCTGGTGGCACTTCCGGGCATCGGTCCGTGGACCGCGCATTACATCGCCATGCGTGCTCTCCGCTGGCCGGATGCCTTTCCCAAAGAAGACATCGTGGTCCGCAACAATCTAGGCGGCGTCAGCGCCAGGCGTGCCGAAGAGATGTCCCAGCCCTGGCGACCCTGGCGTGCCTATGCGGTGATGCATCTGTGGAACAGCCCGGCTGCCAGATAGCCCGCCGACCGTCTGCGCACGCAGCTCTGGCAGCAGGCCGCCCGCTCAAAAATGGCACACTTTGGGCAAGAAACAGCCGGCTCTAATGGAAACCACTATGCCAAAATTGCGGTGCTTCACAGGGTCATCTTGCGGTGGTTCATGACGGCACGTACCGTATCGGCTGACAATATCGCAAATCCCGCATGAGGGCATCATAGCAGCCGTGAACACAAAACACGAACGCGCTATGAACCACACCATCGCACCCACCACTCCCCGTCAGCGTTTCATTCAGAACCTTGCCGAAAGCGAGCTCTTCCAGCATTACCAGAAAGCCTTTCACACCCTGACCAGCCTGCCCCTCGGTTTGGAGGCATCCAAAGAAGACGAGCACATCGAAAGCATCGTCACCCGCAAAGGCGTGGCTGGTGTGGTGGAAACCCAGGTCCCGGTGCGTGTGGGGAAAAACACCATCGCCGTCCTGCTCACCGGCGGCGTGCGCCTCCAGCCTGCCAATGCAGACACCTTTGCCCCCGTGGCCAAGGCTCTCCTGGATGACGGGCACTCCGCCCCGGAAATCCGTGGTGCCAAGGTTCACTTTGAGCACGCCCCCATCATGGAGCCCGCTCGCTATGAAGCAGCCCTCGCCATCCTTCAGTCTTTTGCGCTCCAGCTTGGCGAAAGCGCGCACCGCATGCTGTTTGCCACCGCCACACATGAACCCGAGGCCGTGCGCAACGCCAAAACCTTCATCCACGCCCATCTGGCAGAACCGATGTCTCTCGAAGCCGTCGCCAGCGCTGTGAACGTGAGCCCCTTCCACTTCTGCAAGCTCTTCAAACGCGCCACCGGCCTGACCTTTACCGACTTCGTCAACCGTGCCCGCGTCGAAAAGGCCAAGCGCATGCTCATGAAGCCTGCCGCACGCATCACCGAAGTGGCCTACGACGTCGGCTTCCAGAGCCTCTCTCACTTCAACCGCAGCTTCCGCCGCATCGCGGATGAATCCCCCACGGAATTCCGCAGCCGCATGAAGCACAGCGGGCCCGCACTGATGGCCGCCTAAAATTTGTCGCCATGCGCACCGCACCGCGGTGTTTCGACGACAGCAGCCCCGGAGAGGACGCCTGAGCGCGTTGGGCCATCCTTTCCGGGGTTTTTTGTGCCCGGATGCCACCCCCGCTCTGCGTTTCATCATGCCGCAGATGCACTTGACCCCCCGCCCCCTCTGCGCACACTCGCCGTTCACTCTTCCCAACCCTGAACCGAGAACCTAGAACCCCGAAAACTTGTTTATGAGCCGGAAAATTCGTTATGGCATGATCGGCGGCGGACGCGGCGCCTTCATTGGCGGCGTCCATCGCATTGCAGCATCGATCGATCAGCAGATTGAGCTCGTCTGCGGCGCTTTTTCCTCCGACCCCCAGCGCTCCAAGGACAGCGGCGCTGATTTCTTCCTGCCCGCCGAGCGCTGCTACGCCAACTACGAAGAAATGATCCGCACGGAAGCCGCCCTTCCGGCCGACAAACGCATGGACTTCGTCTCCATCGTCACCCCGAACCACCTGCACTTCCCTGCTGCCAAAGCTGCGCTGGAAGCCGGATTCCACGTCCTCTCAGACAAGCCCGCCACCTTCAACCTCGCCCAGGCCAAGGAACTGGCGGGCATCGTCAAGGCCACCGGCAAACTCTACGGAGTCACTTACAACTACACCGGCTATCCGCTTATGCGACAGGCCCGCCAGATGATCGAAGAGGGCAAGCTCGGCGAAATCCGCAAAGTCGTGGTGGAATACCCTCAGGGCTGGCTGGCCACCATGCTGGAAAACACCGGCCAGAAGCAGGCCGCCTGGCGCGTCGATCCCGCCATCTGCGGCGCCGCCGGCTGCATGGGAGACATCGGCACCCACGCCATCAATCTCGCCGAATACGTCACCGGCCTCCACATCAAGGAATTGGCCGCTGACCTCACCATCTTCCTGGCCAAGGAAGGCCGCCGCCTGGAGGATGACGGCAACGTGCTCCTGCGCTTCACCAACGGTGCCAAGGGCGTGCTGCACTCCAGCCAGATCAGCATCGGTTGTGAAAACAACCTCAGCCTCCGCGTCTATGGCTCCCTGGGCGGCATCGAGTGGTCCCAGTTGGATCCCAACACCATGATCGTCACCTCCCTCGACAAGCCGAAGCAGATCTACCGCACCGGCCTCGGCTACCTCGGCAGCGCCGCTGGGGCTGCCACCCGCACCCCTTCCGGCCATCCTGAAGGTTACCTGGAAGGCTTTGCCAACATCTACCGCAACTTCGCCAACCACGTGCGTGCCGTCATCAACGGCACCACCCCCAACCCGCTGGACATGGACTACCCCACCATCGAGGAAGGCGTGGCAGGCATGGCCTTCATCGAAGCCGTCGTCGCCTCCTCCGCCAACAACGCCGCCTGGACTCCCCTGGACTACACGCCGACCACACGCGCGAAGTATGGCGATGCCACGCTGGCCAGCGACCGCGGCGGCCTGTCCTAAAACGCACGGAAAAATCTTTGAGCGATGCCAGCGCTGCTGGCATCGCTTTTTTGTGCCTCCGGCAGCCACGTTTGCAAAACAAAACGGGGAGAACAAGCCTGTGCCCGTTCTCCCCGCATCGTTGAATCAACCACCTAATCAGATCTTCACCGGCTTGCCTGTCTTGGCGGAGGCATACACGGCATCGATCACCTGCATCAGGCGCAGGGCCTGTTCCGGGGTGTTCAGCGCAGGAGCCTTGCCTTCGATGGCATGGATGAAGTTCGCGGCGGAGCCGATTCGGCCCATGTCCTCGCAGGCCGGCACCGTGATGCTGCGGTTCACGCTGTTGCCGTTTTCCTGCACGTAGAGTTCGCAGCTGTCGATAGCGGTGTTGTCCAGGCCGTCGATGCCGAAGAGGCGCTCCACCTTGCCGCCAGCCTTGGTACCCTGGAAGACGACGGACACTTCCTCGCGCTTGATCATCTCAGCCCACGAGACCTGAAGGCTGAGCACCTGGCCTGTCTTGAACATCACAAAACCATGCGCCGCATTTTCCACATCCGTCGTGCCACCCACCTTGTCGGGGATTCCCCAAGGGCCTTTGAACTGCTTGTCGTGGATGAAGTCCTTGAAGGTCTGCCCCATCACATAGGCCGGCTCGGGGTAGCCCATGAAGTACATGGCCAGATCCACCATGTGCAGCAGGTCGATGAGCGCGCCGCCACCGGCCAGCGCCTTGGTGGTGAACCAGCCGCCAAAACCGGGGATGCCCGTGCGGCGGATCCACTTCGCCTGCGCGGAGTTGATCCTGCCCGCCACGCCATCATTGATGTACTTCATCATCGCCTGGGATTCAGGACGCGCACGGTTGTTGAAGTTGAAGAGCACCTTCTTGCCCGCCTTCTTGGCAGCGGCGATGATCTCCTGTACTTCCTTCGCGTTCAGCGCCGGAGGCTTTTCGGAAAAAACGTGCTTGCCGGCCTTCAGGCACTGGATGGCCAGCGGCTTGTGAAACTTGTTCGGCACGATGACGCTCACCGCCTGGATCTCAGGGCTGCCCTTCAGCATCGCCTCCACGGACTCGTACGATTTGGCGACGCCATATTTCTCCGCCGCCTTGGCGGCTGCTCCGGGAGCCGCATCCGCCACGGCCACGATCTCCGCGCCAGCCTGGCGGAACCCCGCCGCGTGATACTGCAACATGCCGCCTGCTCCGATGACTCCGACTTTGATACCCATAATAAATGTGTTCGTTAAGTGATTGGTGAATTTTTTTACCCGAAGGCGCGAGAATGGAGATTCCCTGCCTCAGAGTCAAGGTTTGAAAACACTGCCGCATTCCGGCACGCACCGCCCTTACAAACCCCTGCCGCCCCCCGTTCGTCATTCTGATTTAGACATTCGTCATTTGGACGCTTTCATTCGCTTCATCCTTTCTGCTTCCTGCCCCATGCCTGCCACCCTACGTCCCGCCACCGTTGAAGACCTCCCGGCTATCAACGCCATTTACAATCACTACGTCGAGCACAGCACCTGCACCTACCAGACCGTGCCCAGCACCGCTCAGGAGCGGCAGGACTGGTTTGACGCCCACGGACCGGAGCACCCCGTCATCGTCGCCGAAGAAAACGACACGATCATCGGCTGGGGCTCCCTCAGCCGCTTCCACCCGCGCCAGGCCTACTGCCACAGCGTGGAAGACTCCGTGTACCTGCATCATGAACATCAGGGCAAAGGCATCGGCAGCCTCATCCTTGGCGAACTCATCGTGCTCGCCAAAAAAATCGGCCACCACACCGTCCTCGGCGGCATCGATGCCGATCAGGCCGGCAGTATCGCCCTGCACGCCAAATTCGGCTTCGTCAAAGTCTCCCACCTCAAGGAAGTCGGCCACAAGCATGGGCGCTGGCTCGATGTGCTCTGGATGCAGAAAATGCTGTAGCCAAGTTCTACGGCGGCGGCGCAACTGGATCGGGAAAGCTCCGCTTCACGAAAGCACACACCAGGGTCCGCGGCCCGTGCCCATGCTTCGCGGCCCCTCCTTCAGCAAGCCCGCAGGGGTCTCCCCAGCTCAGTTGCACGCGCCTGTACGCCTCTCTCCCTGCCTGCTATTCAGCATCTGCCGTCTTCCCCACCACCGGCACAATCAGCCGCGACGGATGCTCCGCATCGCAATAAATGCGGTTCGTCTGCTTCACCTTCTCACCTTCCTCACTCCACGGCTCTCCTGTGCCCGGATTCACATCAAAGCGCGGGAAATTGCTGGAGGTGATCATCACACGCACCCGATGGCCGGTGTTGAAGATGAGGCTGGTGGACCAGCAGTCCACGGTGACTTCCTCGATCTGCCCGGGCGTCAGCACCTCCGGCTTCTCCCGCGACTTGCGGTAGCGCAGGCGCTGGATGCCCTCGGTGATGAGCATGCTGCGTCCGTCGGGATACACATCGCAGATTCGCACGGAGAGGTCGGTGTCCGCCGCGCTGGATGAGATGAAGATCTTGGCCCAGACACGTCCGGTCACCTCCACAGGCTTGTCCAGCGGCTCGCTGGTGAAGACCACCGCATCGTCACGCCCCTCCACCTTGCGCTGATCCATGGGCCCACGCGCGATGGTGAGATTCTGGCCTCCGATCGTGGGGCAGGGATTCGTGGGGTCAAAAGTGTACTCGTGGAAGGAGCCCGCCTGCTCCGGAGCCTGCAGCGCTACCTTCTTCTCGGCGGTCAGATACACAGGCGTCTCCTTGGCGGGGATCGGCCAGTCGTTCGCGTAGCGCCATTCATTTCCAGGCGCTCCTGGCGTGCTCGTGTCTCCCATCACGTAATAGGCCACGGCAGGCTCCTTCTCCACGCCGTTGTGAACGCCGCCCAAATAATGCTCAAACCAGCGAACAGGGTCATACTTGGCGGGCACACGATTCGCATCTGGAAACGTAAGCTCACCGGCCGGCATCTTGCCAATCGCATGCTGCCATGGCCCCATGATGAGTTTCTGTGTCCCCTTGGAGCCCTCCCCGCCCTGGTGCTGCCGGCCGATGAACTGGTCGATCGTCCCCTGCGCAAACATGTCAAACCACCCGCCCACATTCACCGCAGGCACATTCATCAAGGCAAAGCGTGTGTGTGTGTCATTCGCGCGCCAGTAGTCATCGTAGGAAGGATGGGCTCGGTGGATGGCAAGAGCCTTGGGATCAAACTTGTTGCCTGCAGTCCAGTTCTCCACATCTGCTTTGCGAAAGGCGCTGCCGATGTAGCTCGCGTCTGAATACATGTCCGTGGGAGCCACCAGAATGTACTGCGCCTTCAGCCCCACAGGCGCTGCGCCCGCCAGAAGATTCTGCGTGATGCCGCCGGCCGAACCTCCAATGGTGGCGATGCTGCCGTTGCACCACGGCTGCTTTTTGATCCACTCGATCGTGTCCACACCATCCTGATGCTGCCCCCATCCGCAGCCGATGAAAGGCAGGTTTTCCCCCTCGGACTCATAGCGCCCGCGCATGTCCTGGTTCACAAACGCATAGCCCGCCCTGGCAAAACCCGGCGCGCTTTCGTTGTGCTTCACGCGGTTGTACGGCGTCCTTGCAAGGATCACCGGAAAAGGTCCCGAACCGGGCGGCAGGCAGATGTCCGTCGCCAGCCGGACACCATCTCGCATCGCGATCTTTTCCGTCTTCATTTCCACCGGCCGTGTCGCATCGGCCACCTGCTTCAGCCAGGCTTCAGTGGACACGGTTTGGTCCGCGGCAGCAGCACCGGAAAGCATTCCCTCGATCTGCCTCGCCCACTGTTCACCGTACGTCCTCTTCACATGCTCCACCGCCTGCACCTGCTCCGTGGTGGACAGCACGCCGTCCCGGTCTCCGTCCGCCTTCGGAAAGAGGGCCCTCATTTTTGCGGCCAGCGCATCGTCCCCTGACGCAGGGAAAGCGACGAGGGACAACAAGGCGCTAAAAAAAAGGAGGAAATGTTTCATGGAGAAAATCACATCCGCTGTGTGTCTCAGAGCAACGGCTGATATGACAATGACCGGCAAAAAATGCTGCTGCGGCATTTCGCCACATTTTCAATGTCCCGCCAGCGACGATGGCATGGCATGGATTTCCCATCTTTTTACATGGACCACCTCGCCGGAGGCCGGCTCATCATCGGTCTCATTGCCAGTCTGCACGTGCTCATCAATCACCCCCTGGCCGTCGGCGCCTATCCTCTCCTCACATGGATGGAATGGTGGGCTCATAAAAACAACCGGCCGGATATCGACCGCCTCGCCTACCGCATCACCTTCATCGTTTTCATTGTCACCACGACGGTGGGCGCGATGACGGGCGTGGGCATCTGGCTTTCCACCTCTCTCTTCGCCCCCTTTGCCATCGGTTCGCTGCTTCGCGTTTTTTTCTGGGGCTGGTTCATGGAGTGGCTCGTCTTCATCAGCGAGGTCGTCCTCATCTGCTGGTGGTTCCTGAGCTGGAAGAAGGCGGACACGCCGGAGAAAAAACGCAAACACATCAGGATCGGCCTGGCGCTCAGCATCATGTCCTGGCTCACGATGGCTCTCATCGTGGCCGTGCTCGGCTTCATGATGAAACCCGGGGAGTGGAGCCAGACCCGCACCTTCCTGGATGCGATGACCAATCCGCTCTACGCACCCCAGCTCGGCTTCCGCACCTTCATTGCGCTGATGATGGGCGCGGTGTTCGTGTGGTTTGCGACCTTCTTTTTCACAAGACAAAAAAGTGGCCTTGACCACGAGCCCCGCCGTCTGCGCAGCTGGGTGGTCTACCGCATGTCACATGTGGTGCTGGTCAGCCTGCTGGCCACCTACCTCTTCGGCACCTGGTACTGGGGCCGCATACCTGAGACCATGAAGGCCAACAGCTCCGTGGCGCTCCTCACCCAGGAGTTCATGAGCTGGCACGGCCAGTTTCAGACACTTCTCGGCTGGACCATCCTGGTATTTGCCGCCATCGGCCTCGGTGGTCTGGGCAGCAGTTTTCTCATCCCGCGCTGGGCCCTGCTCATCCCCAGCTTCATGGGCATCTGGCTGCTCGGGCACTTTGAGCGTGCACGCGAGTTCATGCGCAAGCCCTGGGTCATCGGCGAGTACATGTACTCCAATGGCGTGCACAAGGACGAGCTCGCCTTCCTCCAAAGCGAAGGCATGCTCAAACATGCCACCTATGTGAAGCACCGGGAGGTCACTGCGGCCAACAAGGTGGAGTGCGGCCAGGACGTCTTCATGCTTGCCTGCTCCCGCTGCCACAGCACCACCGGCCTCAACAGCGTGCTGGACAAGTTCTCCGCCATGTACGGCACGGACAAGTCTTGGGACAGCGCCGGCATGGCCCTCTTCATCAAAGGCATGCACCAGACCCGCACCTTCATGCCCCCCTTCCCCGGCACAGACCAGGAGGCCGAGGCTCTCGTCGCCTACATCCAGCAGCTCCGCCAGAAGCCTGAACCCCTCCACGGCGTGCAGACCACCGGACTCACCGTCGCCCTTCCCGCCCCGGCCCCGCTGAAGACCGCCGAGGCCCAGGCCCGGAACTGATTTTCCACACCATGCACTCCTTCCTCGCCACCACCCCAGTCCCGCGTGATCTCCCTCTGCCGCTGCCAGTGCCAGAGTGGCTGCTCGTCGGCTGTCTCGTCATCTTTTTCCTCGTCCACATTCTCTTCGTCAATCTCATGGTCGGCGGCTCCATGCTCGTTGTCGTCCTGGAGTGGCTGGGGCTGAAGGACAGACGCTGGGATGCCCTGGCGCATGAGATCGCCCAGACCATAACGGTCAACAAAAGCCTCGCCGTCGTCATGGGCATCGGCCCCCTGCTCTGCATCAATCTGCTTTACACCATGCAGTGGTATTCCGCCAACGCCCTCACCGGCCACGCCTGGCTGCTCATTGTGCCCCTCGTCATCGCCGCCTTCCTGCTCACCTACCTGCACAAGTACACCTGGGACACATGGACCACCAGTGGCAGAAAGACGCTTCACCGGCTTGTCGGCATCACTGCCGCGCTGCTCTTCCTCTTCATCCCGCTCATCTTCCTTTCCAATGTGAACCTCATGCTGTTCCCCTCCGAGTGGGAGAAGGTGAAAGGCTTCCTCTCCAGCCTCAGCATCGGCAATGTGCTTCCTCGTTACCTGCATTTCATGGCCGCCAGCCTCGCCATGACCGGTCTCTTCCTTGCCGGATGGTTCGGCCGTGCAGGCTCCGACCTCACACATCTGAAAGGCTTCACACGCCCTGAGCTGCGCCGTTTCTTCTACAAAGTGTGCGCGCATGTCACACTCGCTCAGTTTGTGCTGGGGCCGCTGCTGCTCTTCACGCTGCCTTCCGTGGGTGTCACCGCTCAGGTTTATGTGATCATCTTCACCGGAGCGGCCCTCGGCCTGCTGACACTGCGGGTGCTCTTCGGCGAGCTGAAGCGAACGGATGCCACCATCGGCAGCCGCTACTGGCTCATTGTTTTCCTCTTCTCCTTCGTCGTGCTCGGCATGGGCAGCGGACGCCACGTCTACCGCGAGGCTGCCCTGGCCTCGCACAAGGCCGCGATCAAGGAGCACACACAAAGCTACCACACTGCACTGGAGGATTTTAACAAGGCGCATGCCGCCATGCCTCAGGCTGGCGAACTGAGTGCGGAGCAGCTCTTCATGAACTGCGCTGCCTGCCATGCGCCCAATGTCAGGCTCGTCGGTCCGCCCCTCACAGAGATTGCGCAGATTTATGCGGGCAATCCTGGCGGCATCGTCACCTGGGCGAAAGCTCCCGGCAAAAAACGCCCCGAAATGCCCCAGATGCCCCCGATGGCCCATCTCGGTGAGTCCAGTCTTCTCAAGATCGCCAACCTGATGCTGCAGAAAGGTGCCGCCGCCAAGTGAGCTGCTCCCGCCCAGGCTGTGCAGCAGCAAAGTGCCGCGCCTGTTGGACAGACGGCCTGGCTGGCGCACTGTGGGGCATGCCCGCTCACGCTTCACATCCCTCTTTATCACAGCCGCGTTGGCAGCGCTGGCTGGGCTTGAGCGAAGTGTGGGCCGGTGGTGCCCTGAGCGCACGCGTGCTCGTGCTTCTGCGCTGGATGGCGGCTGCCGGCCAGGGGCTCACCCTGCTTATCGTCTCAGGCATGGGTGTGGAGGTGCCTTGGGCAGCCTGTGGAGGCGCGGTGCTTGTGACCCTCGTCACCAATGCCCTGCTCGAATGGTGGCTGCGGCAGATCGGCTGGCAGTTGAAGGAGGGTTTTTTTCACCTCGTCGTCTGGGATGCGCTCACGCTGACCTTTTTGCTGCACTGGACAGGCGGGCTGCAGAATCCCTTCGCTCTTTTTTACCTCGTTCAGCTCACACTGGCGGCGGTGGCGCTGCGGGCTTCGGCGGTCATCGGCCTCGGTCTGCTCACCACGCTGGCCTGCGCATGGCTCTGGTGGAAGGCGGTGCCTCTTCACATGGCGGATGGCTCGCATGTGCCCGAAACACTGCTCACACAGGGCATCTTCGTGGCCCTGGTGCTCGCCGGCGGCTTTGTCCTCGCTCTGCTGCTCGCCCTGCGGCGGCGCTCCCACCGGCTGCAGCGGGAGCGGGAGCGCCTGCGCGCAGAGCTGGACTCCCGCGAGCGCTTTCTCTCCGTGGCTGCCCTGGCCACCGGCTTTGCCCATGAGTTGAGCACGCCGCTGGGCACCATCGCACTAGCAGCGGAGGAAATGCGCGCCCACCCGGATGCCGCCACCGCGGCCGTCATCGCCCATGAGACCACCCGCTGCCAGCAGGTGCTCCAGCGTCTGCGCGAGCTCGGGCAGGAGGCCACAGGACTCTCCGCCGCCCCCTGTGCGGTCAGCCAGGTCGTTGAAACCGCGTTGAACGAGTTGCCGCAGGCCCAGCGCTCTCGGGTGCAGGTCAGCCTGAGAGCCACCGGCAGCCTGGTCGCCTGCGCCGGCCTGCGTGAGGCCCTGCTCGTGCTCCTGCGCAACGCGCTGCTCGCCTCCGCAGACGCAGACACCGTCAGTCTGATCGTCTATGAGCAGGCGGCGCAGCTCCGCTTCATGGTCGAAGACCGCGGTGCCGGTTTCAGCCCCGAAATGCTCCGCCACTGGGGCGAGCCCTTCCGAACCTCGCGCGATCCCGGCATCGGCATGGGCCTCGGTTTGTTCTTCGTCCGCAGGCTCGCCGCTTCCATGCATGGCAGCGTGGAGGTGGCAAACCAGCCCGAAGGCGGCGCGCGCGTCACGCTGCTGCTGCCCCGCCATTCCCCCCAAGCCCCGGCCGCCTCATGAATGTGCTCCTCATCGAAGACGACGAAAGCTTCCGCACCACGCTGGCACTGGCTTTGAAACGCCGTGGCTGCGACGTGCTGCAGGCATCAGGCAGGCACCAGGCCCTGGACCACGCAGACACTGGCCACATTGACGGTATCGTCCTCGACATGCGTCTTGGTTCTCTCGATGGCATGAGCCTCATCCCCCTCCTGCGGCAAAGGCTGCCCCACGTGCGGCTCATCGTGCTTACCGGCTACGGCAGCATCCCCGGCGCGCTCGAAGCCGTGCGCACCGGCGCGGACGACTATCTCTTGAAACCCGCCAGCGCCGACCAGGTGCTCGCAGCTTTGCAGGGCCGCTCGGCCTCCCCGTCACGCCCCTCCGCCGCCGACGTGCCCAGCCTGGCTCGCCTCGAATGGGAGCACATCCAGCGTGTCTTGCACGACTGCTCCGGCAACATCTCCCATGCCGCAGAAGCCCTCGGCATCGACCGCCGCACCCTCCAGCGCAAGCTCGGCAAAATGCCGCCGGAGGAGTGAACTCCCCCCCAAAAGGCGAAGGCGCCGGGATCTCTCCCGACGCCTTCATGTGGATCAGCCCTCATAAGCCGGATTCTGTTTCCACACGCCTTGCGACGCGCGGTCATGATCATTTATCTGTCAGGCTGGAGGACCAGCCCGCCCCTGCTTGCGCAGTGGTGCGACTATTACCCGGAGCTATCCATCCCTTTCGGGACTTGCGGCCAGGCGGGCCGTTTCTCCTGTTCTGTCTTGCACCGCATGAGGTTTGTCGTGCCCCCTTCCTCGCGGTCGGGGCGGTGGGCTCTTACCCCGCCTTTTCACCCTTGCCCTCGCTTTCGCTCAGGCGGTTTGTTTTCTGTGACACTGTCTGTGACTGCGGCTTGCACCGCAGCCCCCACGCTTTCACGTGGCATGCTGCCCTGTGGTGTCCGGACTTTCCTCCAGCGCCCTGCCTTGCAGCAAAACACCAGCGATCACTCCGGCCGACCCGCCGTCAGAGTAAAGGCTCCTGCTAAAAGGGCAAGCCGGGCCGCATGGAAAGATGACGCGAAACTTTCCCGCCCCTCCCTCTGTTTAACCCCCAAATCCACCCCACCCGCCATGAAAGCACTCTCCGCCTTCCTGCTCGCCATCACCGCATTTACCTCTCTGACCCAGGCCGAAGACGCCCCTGAACAGCGTCCCGGCACAGCAGGCGCAGGAAACGGAGAAGGCAGGGGAAAGATCCGGGAAATGCTGGTGCAAAAATTTGATGCCAATAAAAACGGCACGCTGGACCCGGACGAAAAAGCTGCGGCCATGAAAGCCATGCAGGAGCGCAAAGGTGGTGGCCCCGGAACCAAAGGCGCCCCAGGCAAAGGCCCCATGCAGGAGGTGATTTTGCAACGCTTCGACGCCAATAAAAACGGCGTCCTCGACCCCGATGAAAAAGCCGCCGCCATGAAGGCCATGCAGGAGCGCAAAGGCAAATCAGGAAGCCCTTCATTCACTCCCGGTGCCCCTTCAGAAACCGGCAGCAAATTCCGTCGCCCACCAGAAGCCCCCAAAGAAGGCGACGCTGCCAAGTGATCGGCCGCCACTCTCACTCTTCTGCGCTCTTCTTGCCTCTCGGAGCCTCCGGCAGCGGCACGCCACGCTGCTTTGCTTCCCACTCCGCATACCCCTTCTTGCTGCGGTTCCCGAGGTACTTGTAGGTGTCAAAGATGGCCTCATTGCCCAGCACGCGCGGGTCCTTTTCCTCTTTGAGCATCGCTTCCAGCTTCGCCCTCAGTTCCTGCTTCTTCGCGGCATGCTGCGGATCCTTGGCCAGGTTCTTCAGACACTCAGGGTCTTTGGCCATATCGTAGAGTTCCTCCTCCGGCCGGTAGTTGAAGGCCAGATCAAAGAAGAGTCCCTTGTTGTCCACGATCCACGACTTCGTGGGGCCGTCGTCAACATTGCCGTAGCCCGTTTCAGGATTGCAGGCGGGCCAGCGCTCCGGATGGTAGTTGTGGCTGTAGAAAAACTCAGGCGTGCGTATCGCGCGCACAGGATAGCCCCAGTCGTTTGGCCGCCCCAGATCATGCCTCTCCTTGCCCGCCAGCATGACCTTGCGGTCTTCCACAAAGCCGCTCTTCTCACTGCGCAGGATGTTCACCAGGCTGCTGCCGCTCATCTGCTCATGCTTCGGCAGCCCGGCCAGTTCGAGGTAGGTCGGCGCGAGATCCCGCACATTGATGAAATCCTCCACCACGCGCCCGGCCTTGATCCCCTTCCCCCAGCGCATCGCCAGCGGCAGGTGGTAGCCGTCCTCATAGATCTGTCCCTTCACGCGCGGAAACGGCATGCCATGATCCGAGGTCACAATCACCAGCGTGTCCTCCAGCAGCCCTGACTTTTCCAGCAGACCCAGTGCCTGCCCGATCTGCCTGTCCCCCCACTCCACCTCGATCGCGTAGTCCGCCAGATCCCCGCGCACCGTTTCGTTGTCAGGCAGGTAACCAGGCACTTTCACCTCCTCCAGTTTCTTGCCCAACCTCACCCCGGAGTCGAGTTCGTAGCTGCGGTGCGGCTCCTTGAAGCCCATCCAAAAGCAGAAAGGCTGCGCCTTGTCACGCTGCGCCAGGAAGGCCTCAAAATTGCGCGGATAATCCGTGGTGGCGATCCCCCTGGTCGGCGGCTTCTGGGTGAACTGATCAAACGCCGGCCCCGCAGGATTGCGCGTGCGGCCCTCCAGTTTGAACTCGCCCGGCCCCCAGCCCTTGCCCGTAAGCCCCACGCTGTAGCCACCCTTCTCCAGCAGGTCCGGATACACCGCAAACTTCGGCGGGAAAAGACCGCCATGGCACACCGCCTCCTCAAGCTGCCAGGAATTGCGCCCGGTGAGGATCGTGGCCCGGCACGGACTGCACTTCGGGTTGGACGTGAAGGCATTCTTGAACAGCACACCTTCCTTCGCCACCCGGTCAAAGTTCGGCGTCTTCACCCACTCGCAGCCATACGCACCTGCATGCTGCCAGCCCCAGTCATCAAAGATGATGAAGAGAATGTTCGGACGTGGCGCATCCGCAGCACGAATGCCGACAGCGAAGACAAGAGCCGCAAGGACGGCCAGATGGAATTTCATGCGCCGTGAAACGCATGAGAAATCCTCAACTTGCAGCCGCTTCTTCCACACTCACACACGTGCACACCAGATGGCGGTCCCCGTACACATTGTCGATGCGTGAAACGGGCGGCCAGTACTTCGACTCCTGCACCCACGGCAGCGGGAAGGCGGCGGCCTCTCGTGTATAGGCGTGCGGCCAGTCGCTCTTCATCACCGCAGCGGCGGTGTGTGGCGCCTGCTTGAGCGTGTTGTCCGTGGGGTGGCACTTGCTGCTCTCCACTCCGGCCATCTCCGCGTGAATGCACTGCATCGCCTCGCAAAAGCGGTCGATCTCTGCCTTGCTCTCGCTCTCCGTGGGCTCGATCATCAGCGTGCCCGCCACGGGCCAGCTCATCGTTGGCGCATGGTAGCCGAAGTCCATCAGCCGCTTGGCCACATCCTCCACCGTCACCTTGTGGAAATGGCTGAAGTCCAGGATGCACTCGTGCGCCACCAATCCTTTCGCCCCCTTGTAAAGCGTGGGGAAGTTCATCTCCAGTTTCTTGGCGATGTAGTTCGCATTCAGAATGGCGTACTTTGTCGCATCCACAAGACGCGGCCCCATCATGGCGATGTACATCCACGAAATGGTGCAGATGCTGGCGCTGCCCCAGGGGGCCGAGCACACCGCACCTTCACGCCGGTCCGCCTGCCACGTGTGGTGTCCCGGCAGGTGCGGCCGCAGATGCGCCGCCACAGCAATCGGCCCCACTCCCGGTCCTCCGCCCCCGTGCGGGATGCAGAAAGTCTTGTGCAAATTCAGGTGGCACACATCCGCACCGATGCGCCCCGGAGAGGTCAGCCCCACCTGCGCGTTCATGTTCGCACCGTCCATGTACACCTGCCCGCCATGCTCGTGCACCAGCTGGCAGATCTCGATGATCGACTCCTCAAACACGCCGTGCGTGGAGGGGTAGGTCACCATCAGCGCGGCCACCTTCTCTTTGTGCGCCTCCACTTTGGCCTTCAGGTCTTCCACGGAGATGTTTCCCTGGTTGTCACACGTCACGGGCACCACCTTGAATCCGCACATCACGGCGCTGGCGGGATTGGTGCCGTGCGCGGAGGTCGGGATCAGGCACACGTCACGGTGCTCCTCGCCACGCGCGGCATGGAAGCGCTTGATCGCCAGCAGCCCTGCATATTCGCCCTGAGACCCAGCATTTGGCTGCAAAGACACCGCATCAAAACCCGTGCATTCAGCCAGCCATGCCTCCAGGTCTCCAAACATCGAGTGGTATCCCTCCGTCTGGTCCGGCGGCGCAAAGGGGTGCAGGCCGTTCACCTCCGGCCAGCTCAGCGGCATCATCTCCGCCGCCGCGTTCAGCTTCATCGTGCAGCTACCCAGCGGGATCATGCTGCGGTTCAGCGCGATGTCCTTCGTCTCCAGACGGTGCAGGTAGCGCATCATCTCCGTCTCAGAGTGGTAGGAGTTGAACACCGGATGAGTCAGAAACACAGACATGCGGTGGTGGCGTGCAGAACAGTGCAGCGGACTGTCCCCGTCCAGCACCGGAGGCTGCTGCGCCTTGGAAATGCCAAAGGCCGTCAGCAGGTTCAGCAGTTCCTCTTCCGTCACGCGTTCATCCAGAGCCACCCCCACAGCGGTCGCATCGATCTTGCGCAGGTTGATGCCAAAGATCAGCGCACGCTTGAGCAGGTCATCCGCGTTGGGCACCCGCACGCTCAGCGTGTCAAAAAAATCGTCGCTCAGCACATCCAACCCCGCGCGCAGCAGTTCGCCGGCCAGCCATACCGCAGCACCATGCACCCGGCGCGCAATGGCCCGCAGCCCCTGCGGCCCATGATAAACCGCATACATGGAGGCCATCACCGCCAGCAGCACCTGCGCCGTGCAGATGTTGCTGGTCGCCTTTTCACGGCGGATGTGCTGCTCACGCGTCTGCAGCGAAAGACGGTAGGCTGCCCTGCCAGAGGCATCTTTGGAAACACCGATCAGTCTCCCCGGCAGCCGGCGCTTCAGCGCATCCTTCACCGCCATGAAAGCCGCATGCGGCCCGCCAAAACCCAGCGGCACCCCAAAGCGCTGGCTGTTGCCCACGCAGATGTCCGCCCCAAATTCCCCCGGTGGCCTCAGCACCGTGAGAGCCAGCAGGTCTGCGCTCACGACGAGCAAAGCACCCGCCTCATGCACCTCAGCCGCCAGTCCGGCAAAATCATGAATGACCCCCAGCGTGTCCGGGTACTGCACCAGCACGGCAGCCAGTCCCTTCGTGCCATCGTGCTGCCATTTCAGCACATCCCCCACCTCCACCCGGATGCCCAGGGCATCCATGCGCGTGCGCACCACCTCGATGCTGTGCGGATGACACTGGTCAGACACAAACACCCGCGAAGCCCCCGGCACCTGCGCCACCGCCAGCCCCAGTGCCTCGGCGCACGCCGTGCCTTCGTCCAGCAGCGAGGCATTGGCCACATCCAGCGCCGTCAGGTCACGGATCATCGTCTGGAAATTG
The DNA here is from genome assembly GCF_055388355.1 of Prosthecobacter fluviatilis. Taxonomy (NCBI): domain Bacteria; kingdom Pseudomonadati; phylum Verrucomicrobiota; class Verrucomicrobiia; order Verrucomicrobiales; family Verrucomicrobiaceae; genus Prosthecobacter; species Prosthecobacter fluviatilis. Next base: position 5,109,235 of record NZ_AP043782.1, on the reverse strand, counting down.
ATCAGCGCCTCCAGCCGCCCCTGCGCGATCTCAGCCTGATACGGCGTGTAAGCCGTGTACCAGCCGGGATTTTCAAGGATGTTCCTCTGGATGACCGGCGGCGTGAAAGTGTCATGATACCCCAGCCCGATGAACGAGCGCATGACCTTGTTCAGCCCCATGATCTGCCTCATGCGGCGCAGCGCCTGCTCCTCGCTCAGCGGTGGTGCCAAGTTCAGCGGCTCACGCACCCGGATGCCCTCCGGCACCACCTGATCTATCAGGTCATCCAGCGTGTTGAAACCAAGTGTTTGCAGCATGCTCTCCGCCTCGGCGGCAGAGGGACCTATGTGACGGCGGGAGAATTGGGTGGGCATCGAAATCGGGGCGGATTTTGGATGCCGCCAAGCTACCTAGCCAGAGCCCGGTGTCACTTGCCAAACAGCGCCCAGAACTTTTTCTCGGAATCTTTTTGCTTGCCCTTGGCCTCCCGCAAAAACGGCGCCAGCGACGCCAGGTTCAGAATCCAGTGGTTGAGGAAGTTGAGCGGCGCACGCAACGGGCGCTCGAAATCCACAAACAGCACCACCCGGTAGCCATCCGTGTCATTCCAGACTTCATGGTTGTAGGTGTCGTCAAAAATGACAGCCTTGCCTTCCTGCCACGAATAAACCTGGTCAGCGATCCGGATGCGGCACTGATGCCGTGGCTCTGGCACCAGCAGTCCCAGATGCATTCGCAACACACCCGCCCACGGTCCGCGATGCTCGGGTATATGCTTCTTGGGGGAAAGAATCGAGAAAAAGCCCGTCGTGCAGCCCGGGATCTTGGCCAGCACCTTCATGGTTTCCGGGCAGTGGCGGGCGTTTTCCTCACAGTCCATGCCCACTCCTTTGAGGAAGAAGGTCTTCCACTGGTCATCTCCCTGGATCATGCCCACTTCCTTCACGATCTCCTGAAAGCTCGGCATCGCATCACGGTATTTCATCACCGCATCGAGTTCCTCCCTCACCTTTTGCCAGTCCGCCTCGACATCCTTCACCCATGGAAAATGCCGGGAGTCATAGATCGGCGGATCGCCCTGGATGGAGCAGTGCGCGATGACCGCCTCCACCACGTCCTGCAGCCAGTTGGTAAACTTCTCCACCAGTCCCTTGGCGGGAAAGGTGCGGTGGCGGCGGTGATAGGCGTCTATCGGCTTGAGTTGAAATCCGGCCGGGACAGTGGCAACAGAAGAGGGGGATGCTTCAGGAGGCATGGGCGAAAGTCCGGCACGAGTAACGAATTTGTCACTCAGTGCAGCCAAAAAATGAGTGGATAAATGCGCAAAAATTGCGCCCGGCTCAGGCGATGTGCTGCCCATAGGCGGCAGCATCCATCAGCCCCTCAAATTCCGCCGCATTGGACGCCTTGATTTTAAAGATCCAGCCTCCCGCATATGGCTCACGGTTGATGAGCCCCGGGTCGCCGCTGAGAGCCTCATTGATGGCCACAATCTCACCCGCCACGGGGGCATAGATGTCACTCGCCGCTTTGACAGACTCAATCACACACACCTGCTGGCCTGCGCTCACCTGGGTGCCCACCTTGGGAGGGTCCACAAAGACCACATCCGTCAGTTCCGCCTGCGCATGATCAGTGATCCCGACCGGAGACGGGCTTTGCGTGGGATCGACCCATTCATGGGAATCGCGGTAGCGGAGGTTGTCAGGAATTTGGCTCATGGGAAATGTCTGTTGGGAGTTCAGGCTGATGGCTTGCGATAGAACGGCTTCCTCACCACCTCCGCCGGAAAACGCCGCCCGCGGATCTCGATTTCCAGGCTGCTCCCGCTCGTGGCGGCGCTCAGCGGCACATAAGCCATGCCGATGCCAGCCCCGAGGCTGGGAGACTGGGTGCCGCTGCACACCTCACCGATGACCTGCCCTCCATACACCACGGGGTAGTGCGGTCTCGGAGGCGGCGCAGCGCCTGTCATGCGAAAGGCAGCCAGCTTGTCAGGCAGCCCGGCGGCCTTCTGCGCCACGAGCGCCTCGCGGCCATGGAAGTCCCCCTTCTCAAAATCCACAAAAAAGCCGAGCCCCGCCTGCAACGGCGTGCGCTCCTCGGAAAGATCGTTGCCATTGAGAGGGTAGCCCATCTCAAGACGCAGCGTGTCACGGGCCCCCAGTCCGCAGGGCATTCCCCCGGCGGCCTTCACCGCAGCCACGATCTTGCGAAACCACGCCTCCGCAGTCTCCAGAGGCATGAAAAACTCAAAGCCTTCCTCCCCTGTGTAGCCCGTGCCGCAGAGCCACATAGGCCCTTGTTCAGTCATGCTGACGAGGATTGCGTTGTGCTCCGGATAAGCCGAGGCCCCACCAAAAACCGCCGCCGCCACTTCACGAGCCCTGGGTCCCTGGATGGCCAGACCGGCGGTGAAATCACTCGCGTTGGCCATCAGCACATCATCCTCTTTGGTGAGCAGGGACTCGAGGTGCGCCCAGTCCGCGTCAATCCTCGAAGCATTGACCACAAGATAAAACTCACGCTCGCTCGTGCGGTAGGCGATCAAGTCGTCGATCACGCCGCCGCGTCCGTTCAGCAGCAGGGTGTACTGGCCCTGCCCTGGCTGCAGTTTGGCGACATTGTTGGTCAGCACACGGTTCAAAAAAACCTCTGCACCCGGGCCGCTCACGATGAACTGCCCCATGTGCGAGATGTCAAAGACTCCCACGCTCTGCCTCACGGCCTTGTGCTCGTCCACGATCCCCGTGTACTGCACCGGCATGTCCCAGCCGGCAAACGGCACCATGCGCGCACCCATCTCCACATGCACGGCATGCAAGGGGGTGCGGCGGAGGGAGTCAGAAGAGGACACGGTGAGACCTCATGTTGTGAAGCATGGGCGTTTTGTCAATTCTCACACTGTTTTGAGCCAATTTCTGAATGCCAATCTCATTTGCAGCCCCTTGCATCCGCTCCATACTCCCCATTCCCCAACGCCCCAGTTAAAAAGCCCCATCATGGCAGCCCCTTTCCTCACCCAGGACTTTCACATCCGCTGGTCCACTCTCACCCCTGAACACATCGAAGCCGACATCCGCGCCGCCCTTGAGAAGGCGCAGGCAAACCTGGATGCCGTGATCAGCCAGGACCGCGGCAAAATGAACTTTGATTCCGTCGTTCTAGGCCTGGATGAGTGCACCCGTGAGCTCAATGAGGCTTGGGGGCTCGTCACCCACCTCGACTCTCTCTGCAACTCCCCCGCTCTGCGTGAGGCCCACAACAGGATGCTCTCAGAGGTCAGCTCCTTCTTTGCCAAGATCCCCCTCAACGAGCATCTCTGGGATCTCTTCGTCACCTACAGCAAGACCGACGAGGCACGCCAGCTCCCCCCCGTGCGCAAACGCGCTCTGCAGGAGTCCATGGAAGGATTCATCGAGGCGGGCGCCGATCTTCCCCCGGACAAAAAAAAGCGTGTGGAAGAAATCGAGTCCGAACTCTCCAAACACACTCAGAAGTATTCCGAAAACGTCCTCGACTCCACAAACAAGTGGGAGTTGCTCATTGAAGACGTTGACCGCCTCAAAGGACTGCCTCAGACCGCCATCGAAGCCGCCAGGTCAGACGCCCTGTCCAAAAACCTCGGCACGCCTGAAAAGCCAGTTTACCGCTTCACCCTGAAGGCGCCTTCCATGATCCCCGTCATGGAATACCTCGAAGACGAAGGCATCCGCAGGCAGGTCTGGGAAGGCTCCTGCAGCATCGGCCGCGGTGGCGAACACGACAACACCGATCTCGTCTGGAAGATCCTCCGCCTGCGCCACGAAAAAGCCCAGATCATGGGCAAGGCCAATTTTGCCGACCACATCCTGGCCCACCGCATGGCCAAAAACGGCCAGAGCGCCCTCCGCTTCATCACGGACCTCTACGAACGCGTGCATGAGGCTTTCCAGCGCGAAACCATCGAACTCCAGGAGTTCCGCGCCGACAACGCCCATCAGGCCGTCGATCTGTTCGAGCCTTGGGAAGTCTCCTTCTGGAGCGAACGCCAGCGCAAATCGAAATACGATTTCGATGAAGAGGAGCTCAGGCCCTTCTTCCCCATCGACAAGGTTCTCAGCGGCATGTTCCAGCTCGCGGAGAAAGTCTTCGACCTGCGCATCACCAGCCGCGAAGTCGTTTACGTCGAGCCAGGCAAGGACGCTCCTGCCAATGTCAGCTCCCAGCCCGGCAAAGCAGGCCCTGTGGAGGTCTGGCACCCCGAGGTGAAATTCTACGAAGTGCGCAATGAAAAGGGCGTCCACATCGGCTCCTTCTATGCCGACTGGCACCCGCGCGACTCCAAACGCGGCGGCGCCTGGATGAACTACCTGCGCATGGGCGTGCCCCCCAGCGGCGAACGTGACCGCCGCCTCCACCTCGGCCTCATCTGCGGAAACATGACCCCGCCCGTGGACGGCAAGCCTGCACTGCTCACTCATGATGAAGTCACCACCGTCTTCCATGAATTCGGCCACCTTCTGCACCAGCTCTGCGGCAATGTGGACATCCCCTCCCTCAACGGAGTCAGCGTTTACTGGGACTTCGTGGAGCTGCCCTCTCAGCTCATGGAAAACTTCTGCTGGGAACGCGAGAGCCTCGACCTCTTCGCGCGCCACCATGAAACGGGCGAAACCATCCCCGCACGTCTCTTCAAAAAGCTAATCGCCGCCAAGAACTACCGCAGCGCCAGCGACATCATGCGCCAGCTCGCCTTCGGCAAGCTCGACCTCGAGCTGCACATGCACCACGCCACCGATGAAGGTGCAGATCTCGACAAGCTCGCACGCTCCATCCTCAAAGGCTACCTCATGCAGCTCAAGACCGAGCAGCCCACCATGGCACGCCGCTTCGGCCACCTCTTCAGCAGCCCTGTAGGCTACGCCGCCGGCTACTACAGCTACAAATGGGCCGAAGTGCTCGACGCCGACGCCTTCACCCGCTTCCAGCAGGAAGGCGTGCTCAACCCCGCCGTCGGCCGCGAATTCCGCGACACCATCCTCAGCAAGGGCAACTCCGAAGACCCCGCCAAGCTCTTCCACGACTTCATGGGCCGCGACCCCGACGCCATGGCTCTCCTCGTCCGCGCAGGCTTGGCTTAGGTGGCGGCGTGAGACGCCCGCAGGAACGTAGGATGGGTGTGGCGACAGCCCGCCCGTCCATCAGCGTGTCATAATACCCCGTCACTCGATACCCCTTGAGCGTGACCGCACTCTAAAACAGCGCTCGGGCACTCGCGCGACACAGTCTCATGCCCTGCTCCTGCCCCGATACGCCACCGCAAAGAACACACACACCGCCGCCGTCAGCGCCGTCTCCCCCCACCAGAAGAGGCGCCAGTTCGTCGTTATTCCTTTCGTACACGCCTCGAACCACCAGCCGCCGCCGAGATACCCCAGCAGGTTGCCCACCCCGCTCATCAGCATGGCCAGCAGCGCCTGCGCACGCACCCGCCATTTCGGGTCGATGCGCTCCTCCAGATAAATCTGCGTGGTGATGAAATAGAGCGTGTACGCAAACCCGTGCAGAAAGGTTCCCAGCATCACACTGGCCAGCGTGTCGATCGTATTTAGGGAGTAGCGCACGACACAAATGGCGATGCCCGAGAGGAACACCCACTTAAGCCGGAAACGCGCCATCACTCCCGACAGCACCAGCATGACCAGCACCTCGGTCGTCTGCCCCAGCGATATGACTGCGGAGATGTTCTGCACGCCCAGATCATGCAGCTGGCGCGAAGTGTAGGGATAAAACGCCGCCAGCGGGATGCAGTACAAAGCAGCCGTGATGAAAACCACGCGATGATCACGGTGGATGAGCAGCCCGAGAGCATCCAGTCCGAGGATCTGTTTCCAGGTGCGGTGCTGCACGACTTCACCCGGGGGAATCATCGGCAGCCGCCAGGTCAGGCTCATCACCACCAGCCACAGCCCCGCAGCGGTGACACCTGCCACCAGCGAGGCATCCGCCCGCAGCACAAAACTCACCGTCCAGCAGCCCACCATCCAGCCCCCCGTGGCCCAGGCCCGCAGCGGCCCGAACTGCATCTTGGCATCATGCAGCTGGGAAAAGACAATGCTGCTGGTCACACTCCAGGCCGGCAAAGCCACCAGAGCCAGCATCTGCGCACAGATCAACACCGCCGCATCGCTCCAGCCCCATGCCAATGAGCCACATGTCAGCAGCAGGGCCAGGCTGGTGGCCGCCGTCAGCCAGCGCAGCAGCAGGACCGGCGAATGCTTCTGATCCGCCAGCGCCCCCACAAACAGAGGCGAAATGAATGCAGCGGTCGCAGTCGTGGCAAACACCCACGGCACCAGATGCCCGCGCCCATGCGCATTGAAGACGTTTGCCAGCGGCACACTCCACATCCCCATCGGCATTGCCGTGCAGAAAAACAGCGTTGCCAGCGATTTGCGGCTGGCCTTGGCATCCGGTGCGGGGTTGGACATCGTTGTTAATTTTTGAAATAAGCCGGGAGCCCGCAAACTCCAACAACGAGTCTGTAAAAAGCGAAGGTTGCGCCCCCCGCCCGCCTTTCCATCTTCCGCGACCTTTCTCCCACCACTACCACCACCTTTCACATGGAAAACGTCATCATCATCGGCACCGGCTGCGCCGGCTATACCGCAGCCATCTACACCGGCCGCGCCAACCTCAAGCCCCTCATCCTCTCAGGCAACATGCCCGGCGGCCAGCTCACCACCACCACTGAAGTTGAGAACTTCCCCGGCTTCCCCAATGGCATCATGGGCCCGGAGCTGATGATGAACATGCAGACCCAGGCCGAAAAATTCGGTGCACGCATCGAGTACACCCTCGTCAGCAGCGTCAAAAAGACCGCTGCAGGCCACTTCGAAGTCCACACCGAAGGCGGCACCGTCTATGAGGCACGCACCGTCATCGTCGCCACCGGCGCCTCCCCCAAGCACCTCGGCCTGCCCAACGAGAAAAGCCTCATCGGCAAGGGGCTGACCAGCTGCGCCACCTGCGACGGCGCCTTCTACCGCAACGTCCCCGTCTGCGTGGTGGGCGGCGGCGACAGCGCCTGCGAGGAGGCCGGCTTCCTCACCAAATTCGCCAGCACCGTCTATCTCATCCATCGCCGTGACGAACTGCGCGCCTCCAAGATCATGGCAGACCGCGCCCTCGCCAATCCCAAGATCAAGCCCGTCTGGAACTCCACCATCAGCGAATACCTCACCGATGAGAAGGGTGAGATGCGCGCCGTCACCCTCGAAAACCTCGTCACCGGCGAGAAGAGCGAGCTCGAGCTCAAGTGCGTCTTCGTCGCCATCGGCCACGTGCCCAACGCCCAGTTCCTCGGAGACCTCGTGGACACTGACGAAGGCGGTTACATCCTCCAGACCGAAGGCACCCGCACCAAAACAGAGGGCCTCTTCGCCGCAGGCGACGTCGCCGACCACGTCTATCGCCAGGCCATCACCGCCGCAGGTCAGGGCTGTGCCGCCGCCCTCGAAGCCGAACGCTACCTCGCCGACCACGGCGTGCATTGATGCGGACGTGGGATGGGCGTGGCGCAAGCCCGCCCGTCTCTCAACGTATGGCAAACACCACTCTACACGAGCGTCACAGCCGGAATGCTCACTCCGTGAACAACACCCGGTGAATCGGCGCCGGGTACGGCACGTCCGGCCCCTTCGCCTCCGTCCAGAGAATGCGGTTCAGCTCATCCTCCGGAGCTTCATCGAACTCATCAAAATCCATCATCGCACTGGCCTTCGCTCCAGGCGATGCCGGCGTGTTCTTGGCCAGCAGGTCCACCTTGGGCTGCCGTGCGCGGTACTCCCTCATCACAGGCTCATTCGTAAAGCAGCGGAACATCGGTGTCGCCCCCGCGTCATACTGCGTCATCGGCGGCAGGCCCAGAATCAGCTCCATCGTGCGGATCATGCTCGCCGTGGTGTAGAGCGTGTGGTCCAGGCTTCGCGGCTTCACCCACGGGCTGATCACGGAGCCGATCGTGCGATGCGCATCCACATGGTCAGGCCCGTTCTGCGCATCGTCTTCGATCACGAAAATCGCCATCTGCTTCCAGAACTTCGACTTGGTGGCCGCTTCGACGATCTTGCCAAAAGCCAGATCATTGCTGCCCACGCAGGCCGCAGGCGTATGTGCGCCTGGCGTGGTTCCCTTGGTGTGGTTTTCCCCCAGTGCCATGATGGTGAAGCGTGGCAGCTCCCCGGTCTTTTCCGCCTCATGCAGGTCGTTGATCCAGTTCTGGCATTTGTCCATGTCCCGCGTTTCGCTCCATTTCCCGCGGTTGACACTTGGCACGCGCTGCGCGCCTTCGCCATACGTCTTGAAGCTGATCCCTGCACGCCTGCACTGGTCCCACAGATAGCCCGCCGTGGGTGTTTCGAGCTCGTCATTCCCCGGCAGCTTGTCCTTGCGGGAGGAGTAGCTCTGCGTCCATGAGCGCTGGTTCCAGTCCGTGGCCATCGCCGCATCGCACCAGCTGTGTCCGTCCACGCTCACCTCCCCGTTGCAGTACAGATTGTCCAGCAGCACGTAGTCACGCGAGAGCTGGTGCTGATTCGGCGTCACATCCTCGCCGTACAGCGTGATGCTCGGATCGCCGTTGCCCATCGGCCTGCCCTTGGCGTCCTTCATGTCTCCCAGCACCTGGTCATAGGTGCGGTTTTCCTTGATGATGTAGAGCACGTACTTGATCGGGCAGGGCTCGCCCACCTTGGCAGGGATCACGCAGTCGTTCGGCTTCTGTGCCGTGCGCAGCATCTCCGGCTTGTAGGGCGAGTTCTTTCTTACCTGTGCCGTGTAGGCGGTCATCTGCGTGTCATCCGGCTTGGCAATGAAGCTCACGCTGCCATCCAGGGTGCGCCCGGGGTGGATGGCCTTCTGCTTTTCCCCCGCTTTGAGCTCGCCGTCCTTGCTGGGGTCCGGCATGGCGGTGATGCCCTTGCCATTGCCCACCAGAAGCGTGCCTCCATCGCTGCTGACAGCTAGGGAGGTGGGGTGCCACCCCACCGGGATGAAGCCCTCCACCGCGCTGATCTTTTCCGCATACTTCTCGCCGGGCTCGGAGACAGATTCACCGATGTTCACCACCATCACGCAGTTGTTGTCCGCATTCGCCACAAACAGCGTCTTCCCATCCGGAGAAACCGCCAGCGCATCCGGCGTGCTGCCTTCGGGCGACTGCGGGTAGAGCGAAGTCGAAATAATCTCGCGCGTACCGTCCCACAGCCGGCGGGAGGAGTCGGCGTCCTCGCCCTTCTTCTCCAGCGTGCGCGTCTGGATCACATGCACCGTGTTGTCTCCAGCGCAGGCCACAAACAGCCGCCCGTCCGGAGCCAGCGCCATGTCATTCGGGCGCACTCCCACGCTGAGATCACGCAGCTTTTTGCCCTGCGTCGCATCCACGATCGACACGCTGCGCGCGCCCCAGTTGCTCACATACACATGCCGCTTGTCAGCGCCAAAGTGGCACGAGTGTGGGTGCAGCCCCACGTCCACCGTCTGCTCCACCGCCAGCGTCTCGCCATTCAGCACCCACAGCTCATGGTTGGCCTCGTTGCACACATACAGCCTGCCGTCTTCCGGATGCACGGCTATGCCCGCCACAAATTTGGGCTCGCCCTCTTTCGCCACCTTTACCGAGGTCAGCGGGGAAAACTCCCCGGCTTCATGCTTGAACACGTGCACCTCGCCCGAATTGCCGCCGCTCACAAACAGCCGCTTTCCCTCACGATCAAACGCCAGCCCGTTCCAGATGTGCGGAATGGGGATGAACTGAGTCTGCTTCTGCTCCGCCACGCTGAGCACCGCCAGCCCGGGGCTGTTGTACCCCGCGCACACGGCCACCGCCACCTTGCCGTCTGGGGAGAGGATCATCTTCAGCGGCATGTCTCCCGGCAGCGCCACATGACTGCCTGCAGGCGAGAGCTTCCACCCGTTGAAAAGCGTCCCGCTCCCGGACGGTTTGGAGGGCGTTTCGGCATGGATCAATGTGGCAAAGACAAGCGGAAGGAAAAGAACACGGCGCATTGGCAAAAAACGCCGGAAACCGGCCTTTTTCGCTTTTCTCCGCGACATCCCAGCCTCACTTCCCTCCAGCAGGGGTTTCAGCCCCCTTCCAGCATGGATTGACGCTGGACAGACGCGCTGTGGCACGGCATATGATCGCGGCTTTTCAGGCCGCGCAAACGTACCCCTCACGCATGAGTCAATCGGCAATCCCCCAGGCCATCCGCATCCTCCTTCTTCCCGCCCTCGCTCTCCTGGCCTCCTGCCAGAGCGCCAGCACACGCGGGCAGACGCAGTACCTCGAGGCCTTCTCGACCGAGAGCGTCCCCCACTCCGCCATGTACAACGCCGACCAGGACTCCTACTGGGACGGCGACGGCATGTCTGGCGCTCCCAGCATCACCATCGACATCAGCGACCAGAAGGCCTACTTCTACAAAGGCGGCGCACTCGCCGGCGTCTCCGCGCTTTCCACCGGTGACGAACGGCATGCCACCAAGACCGGCACCTTCAAGATCATCGAGAAGGACCAGTGGCACAAATCCAACCTCTACGGTGACTTTGTGGACAGCGCCGGCAATGTCGTCATGGCCAACATCGACGTGACCAAGGACAAGCCCCCGCCCGGCACCCGCTTCGAAGGCTCCAAGATGCACCACTTCATGCGCTTCGTTGGCGGCATCGGCATGCATGAGGGTTTCCTTCCCGGCTACCCCGCCTCCCACGGCTGCGTCCGTATGCCCCCACACATGGCGGCCATCTTCTACAACAACGTCTCCAAAGGCACACCCGTCACGGTTCGCCCCTGAGATCGCTCATGACACCGGAAACACCGCTCGAAATCGAACCTGCAGACGTAAGTACCCTGCTGCAAAGCCCGGGCGGGCACCCATTCCGTCTCATCGACTGCCGAGAGGAAAGCGAATGGCAGATCTGCCGCCTCCCCCAGGCGCAGCTCGTTCCCCTCTCCCGTTTTGGTGAGCTCGCCCCCCAGCTGTTCACAGACCCCGGCGAGCACATCATCATCTACTGCCATCATGGCATGCGCAGCATGCGCGCCACAGAGTTCCTGCGCCAGCTTGGCATCCACCGCACGCAGAGCATGCGCGGCGGCATCGAGGCTTGGTCAGACGAGGTTGACCCCTCGACGCCACGGTATTGACACATATCCCGGGTGAGTTTGCTCTGGCACATCATGCCTGTGCGGCTACCCTCCATCCCCCCCCCGCACACGCATCCACGCATGGTACGACTTCTCACACAGCAAGGACAGCTCATCGACTGGAATGACGAAAAGACACATCCGTTCCCGGACAATCTCGTCTTCCTCGATCTGCTGAACCCCAGCCGTGCCGAGGAGATCGAAGCCGAAAAATGGCTCGAATACCAGCTCCCCACGCGTGAAGAAATGCAGGAGATCGAGGAATCCAGCCGACTCTACACCGAGAAAGGTACGCTGTACATGACCGCCTGGCTTCCCGTCGGGCTCGACACCACGGACCCCGACAACACCTCCATCTCCTTCGTCATCGCCCCGGACTGCCTCACCACCGTCCGCTACGCAGACCCCCTCTCCTTCCGCATTCTCACAGACCAGGCCAAACGTCAGTGCACCACACCGCTGACCAGTGACGCCGTCTTCCTCCTCCTGCTCGAGCTCATCGTCGCCCGCATCGCAGACGCACTTCAGAGCGTCGAGGCCGACATGAAAAAAATCTGCCGGGACATTTTCACCCTCGACCCTCACAAGGCCCACGCCGCCGTGGAGAAAGACCTCAGCGATGTCGTCAAGCTCCTCGGCCGCCGCAGCGCCCTCGTCGCCAATGTCCGCGAAAGCCTGCTCAGCATCAGCCGCATGCTTCAGTACTTCCTCAACAACGCCGCCAGCTGGATGCGTGGAGACCTCGCCGCACAGTTCCGCAGCGTCATGCGCGACATCAAGAGCATGGACGACTACACCAACCAGCAGACCCAGGAGATGACCTTCCTCCTGGAGTCCACCCTCGGCCTCATCAACATCCAGCAGAACCAGATCATCAAGATCTTCACCGTCGCCAGCGTCCTTTTCATGCCCCCGACCCTCATCGCCAGCATCTACGGCATGAATGTCGGCCTCCCGGCACCCAGCAACGGCTGGGCCTTTGTGCTCGTCATGATCATGATCGTGCTCTCAGCGATCCTGCCGATCGTCTACTTCAAGCGCAAACGGCTGCTCTAGCCCCCCGCCGCTAGAACTGGTAGCTGAACCGGATGCTGCCAAAGTGCGCCTGAAGATCATGGCGGAAGAACTGCCCCTGGTAGGAAAGCATGAGGCTGAACCGGTCGGTAAATGCAAGGCTCACACCCAGCCCGGCCACCAGGTAATCCTGCCCCGGGGATTGGTTGCCCCCGCTGGCAGAAAAGGGCACATTGATCAGCGAAACACTGGTCCCGTTGTTGTTCTTGATGTTCTGACGCTCGTAGCTCAGACGCAGCTGCGGAGTGATCGTCGCAAAACTCGTCCTTATCTGCTTGGAGGCAGACCAGCCCACCCGGCTGACCAGAGACTGGTAGCTCTGCGCACTGTAATGCAGGGCGGCCAGCCCGCCGCCAGTCTCGCTGTACGCGTCGATCGAGCCGTGCAGATAATCCACCCCGGCAAACGGTCCTGTGACCAGCGTGTCGTCCTGAAAGCGGAAGTTCCATCCCGCATTGTATTGCACCGAATGCGTATAGGTGCGGGTCGACCCGTAGGCCGTTGGAAAGGGCGCGCCAGGATTGCGCGTGGAGTCCATCTGATAGGTGCCAAAGCTGTAGAGAACGCTGTTCCAGAAGCCGCCACGCACGTAGGAAAGGTAGCTCGACAGCGCAGGGCCTTCGAGGTACAGGCTGCCAAGGTTGCCGGCATACCCCTGGGTGCTCTGCAAAAAGGAGGCGGCAAACCCAAGCGTCAAGCCTCGTGAGAGGTGGCGCTCCACACCCACTCCGGACGCCCAGGAATCCACCTGCACGCCAGCCTGTGTTCGGATGGCGTTGAGTTTGACATTGCCATAGTTCACCGTCGCAAACACCTCCCACTGCCGGGAGCGCGCCACACGCCTGGCCATGGGGGAGGCCTTTTCTGGGTCACCGTCTCCTTCCCCCACAATCACTCCCTCATCCAGCGAGGCGGCGATGGAGCCCGAGCCCTCTTCCCCTCCGCCGTTACGGAGGTTGAAGAGATGGCCGTTCAGGTCGGCCGTGACCGTATTGCCACCCGCGATCAGCGCCTGTCCTTGCACCGCGGCAAGCGCCAGCCCGCCATTGGTGTCGATGATGGAGAACACACCATCGCTCGGATCAAGATAGCTCGTGACACCGCTCGCCAGCCCCAGGCTTCGGTCATCCAGAGCCATCCTTGTGGTCACGCTTCCCGCATTGGCATCGCCCGTATTGAGGTGAACAAGCTGCCATTGATCGCCTCCGTGGAAGTTTCTCATGCCGTTGGGATTGCCGATGACGACCTTGCCACCGGCCGAGGAATCCAGCACTCCGTGCAGGTTGATGGAATCTGCCGCACTTGCATTGCCAAGGTTGTTGCCCAGCCCCGCGCCGCTGAACAGGTCCAGATGGATCACACTGTCTGCGCCCATCACCACAGCACCCGAGCCAGATGTTGTTAGCGCAAAAACCGACGCCGTGGCCGCGGCTGCGGGATCCCCCACGCTGAAGCTGCCATTGAGGAAAATGGACTGGTCCGCCGCCACAGTCACGGCTCCGGTCCCGGTCAGCAGGCTGTCATTGCTCACATGGAGCTGTGTCGTGCTCACTGCCGCATTGGCTATCAGGCTCGCTCCATTCTGCAGCGTTGTAGGTCCGTTGTAGTCACTGTCAGCAGCGACCACGAGTTCCGTTCCGTCCACCACAAGATCCGAGCCAGCACTGGCTCCGCTGATGCCCGTAACGCTCACATTCACCGTTCCTCCGCCTGTGATGGTAAGAACAGTGCCGTCTTTCACCAGGCCGCCGGTGAGGTTCAAAACACCGCCTCCCACATTGATGCTGGCATTCGTCTCCGCAGTAATCACACCGGCATAGCTGCTGGTGCCGCTGTTCCTAAGCGCACCGCCATTGCCCACCCCGCTGCCGTTGATCCCCAGAGCCTCGGATGTGCTGTAGCTCACATGGTTGAGCAGCAGCGTCGCTCCACTGCCTACTGTCGTGCCTGCGCTGCCGGCCCCTAGCGCGTTGTTGCCGTTCACCACCAGAGTGCCCGCCCGCACATCCGTCTCGCCGGCATAAGTGTTGTCACCATTGAGCGTCAGCGTGCCGCTGCCAGCCTGGACCACGGCACCTCCGCCGCTGATCAAGCCCGCAAAGTCGCTCCCCTGCACCACCGCATCCGACCGGTTAAAAACCAGCGTCCCATCATTGCTCAGCGCACTGCTGGTGGAGAGTGAGCCCGTGGTGCCACCGCTGCCGATCTGCAGCGTCCCCTCACCAATCGTTGTGGCGCCGGTGTAGCTGTTGGCAGCCGTCAGCACCCAGGTGCCGGCCCCTGACTTGGTCAGCGCTGTGGCACCGCCATGGTCTCCAATCACGGCCGCGAGAATGTTGTCACCCGTGTTGGTGCCGGTGAGCGTCAGCGTTCGGCCGCCGCTCTGGCTGTTAAAGTCCACGCTCCCGGTGTTCGTAAAGTTCACCGCGCCGCTGCCGGAGGCCTCCAAGACGCCCCCGTTGATGCCCACGCTGAACAGACGGTCCGTACTGGCTGCCTCGCCGGTATATTGAAGGCGGCCTCCATTGATCACGAGATTGGCCGCCGCATTGGAAGATGCCCCGATGTTGCTGCTCGTCCCGCCATCGGCCAGCACAGCCACGCTCAGCACTCCGGCGTTGATCGTTGTGCTGCCGGTGTAGCTGTTGCCCCCTGTCAGCGTGGTGCTCCCGGCTCCCGCCTGGGTGAAATCACCGCTGCCGCTGATCGCATTGGCGATGGTGAGCGCATCCAAACGGTTGATGACGAGCCTGGAGTTGTTGGTCACAGCACCTGTTCCCAGCGCACCCGTTGCCCCGCCTGCGCCCACCTGCAATTCGCCGGCGCTGATGACGGTGCTGCCTGTGTAGATGTTCGCTCCGGTCAGCACCCAGGTGCCGGTGCCAGACTTGGTCAGCGTAGTCGCCCCGCCATTGTCACCGATCACGGCAGCAATCGTGTTGCCTTCCGTGTTTGTTCCTGTGAGCGTCAGAGCACGTGTGCCGCTCTGCCCGTTGAAGCCCATGCTTCCGGTGTTCGTGAGATTCACGGCTCCTGTGCCAGAAGCCTCCAAGGTGCCACCGTCCGTTCCCACACTGAAAAGGCGGTCCGTGCTCACATCTTCGCCCGTGTACTGCAAAGCTCCCCCATTGAGCACCAGGTTCGTCGCTTCATTGGTGGACGCCCCCAGATGACTGTTGCTGCCTCCATCTGCAAGGACTGCCACGCTGAGCACTCCGGCATTGATCGTCGTGCTGCCGCTATAGCTGTTGTCCCCCGTCAGCGTGGTGGTTCCCGATCCTGCCTGCGTAAGCGAACCGCTGCCGCTGATCTCATTGGCGATGGTCAGTGCATCGGAGCGGCTGATGATGAGGCTGGCGTTGTTGATCACCGCACCGCTTCCGAGTGAGCCCGCGGTGCCACCAGCACCGATCTGCAGCACGCCCGCGCTGATGGTCGTGATACCGCTGTTGCTGTTGTTTCCTGTGAGCACCCACGTTCCGGCTCCCGACTTCGTCAGCGCAGTCGCACCCCCATTGTCGCCGATCACTGCGGCAAGAGTGTTATCACCGGTGTTCGTTCCGGTCAGGGTCAGCGTGCGGATGCCGCTCTGACCGTTGAAGCCCATGCTGCCCGTGTTGGTAAAGCTCAACGCTCCCGTGCCTGAGACGTCCAAGGTGCCGCCATTGGTTCCTACGCTGAATAAACGGTCCGTGCTCACATCCCCGCCCGTGTACTGCAAAGCCCCCCCATTGAGCACCAGGTTCGTCGCTTCATTGGTGGACGCCCCCAGATGGCTGTTGCTGCCTCCATCTGCAAGGACTGCCACGCTGAGCACTCCGGCATTGATCGTCGTGCTGCCGCTATAGCTGTTGTCCCCCGTCAGCGTGGTGGTTCCCGATCCTGCCTGCGTAAGCGAACCGCTGCCACTGATGTCATTGGCGATGGTCAGTGCATCAGAGCGGTTGATGATGAGGCTGGCGTTGTTGGTCACCGCACCTGAACCAAGCGTACCATTCGTGCCACCGGAGCCCACCTGGAGCACTCCAGCGCCAATGGTCGTGGTTCCCGTGTAGGTGTTGGATCCGGTCAGTGTGAATGTGCCCGAACCCGTTTTGACAATCGACAGCGCTCCTGTGCCACCGTCTTGAATGACACCGCTGAAAGTGGTGCTGGTGTTATTCCCACCCGTCGTCAGGGCTGCCGCATCCACGGAGTTGTTCTGCACGGTCCCTGAGCCTGCCAGCGAGCCGATTCGCGCGTTCAGTCCATTCAGCTCCAAAGTGGCATGCGATCCCAAAATGATCGCTGAATCCAAGTTGCTGCCGCCAATTTGAAGCACGCCGGAACTGACGGTGGTGGCCCCTGTGTAGGTGTTGGCTCCAGTGAGCAGCCAGGTGGCGGTGCCATCGATCGACACCGAAGTAGCGCCGCCATAATCTCCGATGGCCGCTGCGATGATGTTCACCCCGCTGTTCGTTCCCGTGAGCAGCAGGTTGCGGTCACCGCTCTGTCCGTTGAATCCCATGCTGCCGGTGTTGGTGAAATTCAGCGCACCAATGCCAGTCACATCGATCACCGCGCTGCCGATGCCCACGCTGAACAAGCGATCCGTGCTCGCATCTGCCGCGCCTGAGTATTCAAGCGTGCCGCCATTGATCACCAGATTCTCAGCAGCGCTCGTCGCTGCGCCAATATTGCTGCTGCTGCCGCCGTTGGCGAGGGAAGCCACTTTGAGAACACCGGCATTGATTGTCGTCGCCCCGGTGTAGGAGTTGGTGCCGCTGAGAGTGGTCGTGCCTGATCCAGCCTGATTAAACGAACCGCTGCCGCTGATCGTATTGGCAAGGGTGATGGCATCCGAACGATTGATCACAAGACTGGCATTGTTGACCACAGCGCCACTGCCCAGCGAACCCGTGGTGCTGCCACTCCCCACTTGCAGCACTCCACCGCTGACGGTCGTGGTGCCGGTGTAGGTGTTCGTTCCAGTCAGCACCCAGGTGCCCGCGCCGGATTTGACCAGCGAGGTCGCTCCACCGTTGTCACCGATCACCGCAGCCAGGGTGTTATTGCCAGTATTCGTGCCCGTAAGGGTCACAGTGCGCGTGCCGCTCTGGCTGTTGAAACCCATGCTGCCTGTGTTGGTAAAATTCACGGCTCCCGTACCGGAAGCATCCACGGTACCGCCACTTGTTCCCACACTGAAAAGGCGGTCCGTGCTCGCTGCCGCTCCGGTGTATTGCAGCGTGCCACCGTTCAGCACCAGGTTCGTCGCAGCATTGGTTGAGGCACCCAGATTGCTGGTAGCGCCTCCGTTCGCAATGGAAGCAACACTGAGCACTCCGGCACTGATGGTCGTGCTCCCGGTGTAGCTGTTCGCCCCGGTCAGCGTGGTGGTGCCGGCCCCCTGCTGGACCAGCGAACCGCTGCCACTGATGCTGTTGGCAAGGGTGATGGCATTCGAATGGTTGATCACCAGGATGCCGTTGTCAGTCACCGCTCCGGTCCCGAGCGTCCCCGAGGTTCCACCATTGCCGACCCTGAGCACCCCGGCGCTGATGGTCGTGGTTCCAGTATAAGTGTTCGTTCCAGTCAGCACCCAGGTGCCATTGCCAGATTTCACCAGAGAGGTGGCACCACCATTGTCACCAATGGCTGCGGCGAGAGTGTTGTTGCCGGCATTCGTTCCGGTGAGGGTCAGCGTGCGCGCACCGCTCTGGCTGTTAAATCCCATGCTGCCCGTGTTGCTAAAATTCACCGCACCCGTGCCCGAGGCATCCAGCGTGCCACCACTCGTCCCAACGCTGAACAGCCGGTCCGTGCTGGCGACAGCTCCGGTGTATTTTAAAGCACCACCGTTCAGCACCAGGTTCGTTGCAGCGTTGGTGGAAGCTCCAATGCTGCTGGCACTTCCCCCGTTCGCCAGTTTCGTCAAGCTTAAGGTGCCTGAGTTGATCAGGGTGATGCCGGTGTACGTGCTCGTGCCCGAAAGCACCCAGAGTCCGCTGCCGTTTTTATAAATGGATGTGGCTCCGCCATTGTCACCGATGATGGCGGCAATGGTGTTGTTGCCAGTGTTGCTCCCCTGTAGAAACAGCACCCGTGCTCCCGACTGGCCGCCAAACCCCATGCTTCCAGTGTTGGTAAAGTTCACCTCCCCGGTTCCAGAGGCGTCCAGCGTGCTCCCTCCTGTCTGAATGCTGAAGAGCCGGTCAGTACTCGTAGCTGCACCCGTGTATTTGAGTGTGGCTAGTCCGAGAACCAAGTTGGAGGCTGCATTGCTCGATGCTCCGATGTTGCTCGCCACGCCGCCGTTGGCGAGACTTGTCACCACCAGTATTCCCAGATCGATTCGGGTGCTGCCAGTATAGGTGTTGGCGCCCGTCAGCACCCAGGTGCTGGAGGCAAGTTTGATCAGGGAGGTGGAGCCGCCATTGTCGCCGATCATCGCGGCAAGCGTGTTGTTCCCCGTATTGCTGCCGCTGAGAGTCAATGTGCGGGCGCCCGTGCTGTTGAACCCCATGCTGCCAGTGTTGCTGAAGTTGATCGCTCCGCTGCCAGAGGCGTCCAGGGAACCTCCGCCAGTCCCCAGGCTGAAGAGCCGGTCCGTGCTGGCCGCAGCGCCAGTGTACTGCAGCACGCCGTTGTTTAGCAGCAGGTTCGTGGCGGCATTCGTTGAGGCGCCGATGTTGCTGGCACTCCCTCCGTCGGCCAGACTTGAGACAACCAGCTGGCCGCCAAGAATCCTGGTCACTCCGGTATAAGTGTTGGCTCCGCTCAGAGTCCATTGTCCTCCACCGCTTTTCGTCAGCGCCGTGGCTCCCCCATTGTCGCCAATCAGTGCTGCCAGCGAAGCATTGCCACCTGCAAGTGTGAGCGTGCGCGCACCGCTCTGTCCGTTGAATCCCATGCTGCCAGTATTGGTGAAGCTCAGCAGACCAGTCCCGGCTCCTTCAAGGGTGCCACCAATGATCGCAAGGGAGAACAATCTGTCCGTGGAGGCTGCGGCTCCTGTGTACCTCAGTGTTCCCCCTTCCAGCAGCAGATTTGTCGCTGCCGCGCTGGACGCCCCGATGCCGCTGGCCACTCCGCCGTCGGCCAGCTTGTTGGTCACAAGCACCCCGTCATCAAGGGTGGTCATTCCGGTATAGGTATTGCTGCCAAGAAGAGAAAGCGTGCCCGTGCCTGCCTTGGTGATTGCCAGTGCAGCGCTTCCTCCGTCTTGAATGATACCGCTAAAGCTGCCGGTCGAAGTGCCCGCAACGGTCAGGGTCGCCGCAGTCGCCGCCCCGTTTTGCACTGTTCCCGCTCCGGTCAGTCCGATGACGGTGTTGGTAAATCCGTTGACTCCCAACGTCGCACCGCTCGCAACAGTGATGGCGGAAGCCGTGCTAAATGCATTGTCTGCGCCGGCTTGCAGTGTTCCTGCGTTTACGAAGGTGGCACCGGAATAGTTTTTGGTTCCGGTAAACGTCGTCGTCCCTGTACCCGCTTGCGTAAAGGTGCCCAGACCGCTGAGGGTGTTGGCAATTGTGATCGCGTTTGACCGGTTGATGATCAGGCTGCCGCTGTTGCTCACCACACCGGTTCCGAGCGCACCCGAGGTACCGCCGTTGCCCACCTGCAGGACACCTGAGCTGATGTTGGTGGCGCCTGTGTAAGTGTTCATTCCTGTAAGCACCCACGTGCCGGTTCCAGACTTGGTGAGAATGGTGGCTCCCCCGTTGTTGCCGATCACCGCCGCCAGGGTGTTGCTGTCGGAGTTCGTGCCCGTTAGGGTCAAGGTACGCCCGCCAGACCCGCTCAGCCCCAGGCTGCCCGTGTTGGTGAAATTCACCGCTCCAGTTCCGGAGGCGTCCAGCTTTCCTCCGCTCACATCCACGGTGAACAAACGGTCCGTGCTTGTGGCACCCCCGATGTACTGCAGCGTTGCCGCCAGATTGAGTGTCAGATTTCCGGCCGCATTGCTGGAGGCGCCGATGCTGCTCACACTGCCCCCGTCTGCCAGGGTGGACACACGCAGGATGCCGCTGTTGATGAAAGTCCCTCCAGTGTAGCTGCTCGCCCCGGTGAGCGTCCATGTCGAGGAATCGTCCTTGAGCACTGTCGTGGCTCCTCCGTTGTCACCAATCGCCGCAGCGAGCGAGCCTATGTATGAACCTGCAAGGGACAGCGCGCGCGTGCCGCTTTGGCCATTGAAGCCCATGCTGCCCGTATTGGTGAAATTCACCGCTCCAGTTCCAGAGGCATCCAGCGTGCCACTGCCGCTGCCAATGCTGAAAAGACGGTCCGTGCTCACCGCTCCTCCGGTGTACTGAAACGTCGCTGAATTGATCACCAGATTGGCAGCCGCATTGCTGGAGGCGCCGATGCTGCTCGCACTGCCGCCATCAGCCAGGTTGGTCACGACAAGCTTGCCGCCCCCGCTGACGGTTGTCGTCCCGGTGTAGGTGTTCATTCCCGTGAGCACCCATGTCCCGTTGCCAGACTTCGTGACTGAAGTCGTGACGGCACTCTCCCCGATGACGGCGGCCAGCGTGTTGTTGCCTGTGTTGGCCCCTGTCAGCGTCAGTGTGCGCGGGCTTGCTCCGCCAGGTGTCAGCCCCATGCTGCCCGTGTTGGTGAAATTGATCGCACCCGTTCCCGAGGCATCAAGGATGGCTCCCGCTCCCGCATCGATGCTGAAAAGCCTGTCCGTGCTGGTGGCCGCACCAGTGTATTTCAGTGTCGCCGACAAGCTGACAAACTCAATGTTGCCGGCCGCGTTGCTTGCAGCGCCAATGCCGCTCGCGCTCCCGCCGTTGCCCAGGCTGGAAATGCTCAGCGTACCTGCGCCCCCGATCAGGGTGGCTCCGGTGTAAGTGTTCGCTCCAGTCAGAGTCGTCGTGCCGGCAGCCCCTTGGACAAGCTTGCCACTGCCGCTGATGGTCTGGGAGAGCGTCAGGGCATTGGTGCGCATCAGCGTGATCTGCCCGTTGTTGACCACATTGCCGCTGCCCAGGGTTCCCACCGTCCCGTTCGCTCCGACGTTCAGGGTGCCGTCATTCACGGTTGTGGTCCCGGTGTAAGTATTGGTTCCAGTCAGCGTCCACGTTCCAGTTCCATTTTTCACAAGGGAGGTGGCACCACCGTTGTCTCCTATGACCGCCGCGATCTGATTGGTGGCAAAAGCGCTGGTCCCAGTGAGTGTCAGAGTGCGCGCACCGCTCTGGCTGTTGAAACCCATGCTACCGGCATTGGAGAAGGTAATCCCAGCGGCCCCCGAAGAATCCAGTGTCCCGCCACTGGTGCCCACGCTGAAGAGGCGGTTCGTGCTTCCGCCTCCCCCAGTATATTGCAAAATCCCGCCATTGAGCACAAGGTTGGCCGCCACACTGGTGGAGGACCCGATGTTGCTGCTGACACCGCCGTTGGCCAGGCTTGTCACGATCAGTTTGCCTCCGCTGATCGTCGTCGCTCCCACGTAGCTGTTCGTGCCGCTGAGGGTTGTGGCTCCGGAGCCAGCCTGAGTCACAGAACCGCTGCCGCTGATGGTGTTGCTCACAGTCACACTGTCAGAACGGTTGAAGGTCAGATTGGCATTGTCAGTCACCGCCCCGCTTCCCAGTGAGCCGGAAGTGCCACCGTTCCCGATCTGCAGCACTCCGCCAATGATGGTGGTGGTGCCTGTATAGCTGTTGGCTCCGGTGAGCACCCAGGTCCCTGCGCCACTTTTCGTCAGAGCCGTGGCTCCGCCATTGTCACCGATCACTGCAGCCAGGGTGTTGCCTCCCGTGTTCGTGCCTGTGAGGGTCAGGGTGCGTGCGCCTGTTTGGCTGTTGAAACCCATGTTGCCTGTGTTGGTGAAATTCACCGCACCGGTGCCTGAAGCGTCCAGCGTTCCACCTAGATTGCCGATGCCAAACAGACGGTCAGTCGTGGATCCGGTGCCTGTATATTTCAGAATGCCGTTGTTGAGAGCGATGTTGTCTGCCGCATTGCTCGCCGCACCAAGATTGCTGGCCACACCTCCGTTTGCAATCGTCGCAACAGATAGAGTCAGCCCGCCGCTAATCGTCGTCACACCTGAGTATGTGTTGGTTCCGCTCAAGGTGTGCGAGCCGGCATTGACCGTGACCCCCCCCGTTCCGCTGATGGTTTGTGAAAGGTTGAGCCCGGCCGTGTTGTTCAGCATGAGAATGCCGTTGTTCACAATGTTCCCGCTGATGGAGCCTGTGCTGCCAAAGTTCCCCAGAACCAGTGTGCCCCCGCTGATGGTGGTCGTCCCTGTGTAAGTGTTGTTTCCGGTCAGCATCCAGGTGCCGGTGCCAGATTTGACCAGTGACGTCGCACCTCCGTTGTCCCCGATCACTGCCGCCAGGACGTTGCCGCCACCAGAGCTGCCCGTCAGCGTCAGTGTGCGTGCGCCGGATTGCCCGTTGAAACCCATGCTGCCAGTGTTCGTGTAGCTCAGCACTCCGCCCGATGAATCCAGTGTGCCTCCGGCAGTTCCCACGCTGAACAAACGGTCCGTGCTCGCAGCCCCTCCCGTATATTGCAATGTCCCACCGTTCAGCACGAGGTTCGTGGCCGCGCTTGAGGAGGCACCCATGTTGCTGCTGGTTCCCCCGTTGGCTATCGAGGAAATGCTCACAACCCCGGCGGTGATAACTGTGGCTCCAGTATATGAATTGGTGCCGCTCAGCGTGGTGGTTCCGGCACCCGCCTGAGTCACCGAACCGCTGCCGCTGATCGTGTTTGCGATGGTGATGTTGTCCGAACGGTTGAATGTCAGGTTGCCATTGTCAGTCACAGCCCCGCTGCCCAGTGTGCCGCTCGTTCCCCCGTTGCCCACCTGCAGCACACCGCCGCTGATCGTCGTCGTGCCGCTGTAGCTGTTCGCCCCAGTCAGCACCCAGGTCCCGGTGCCGGATTTGATCAGTGACGTGGCCCCGCCGTTGTCCCCGATCACTGCCGCCACACTGTTGGCCCCCGTGTTTGTGCCGGTGAGCGTCAAAGTGCGCGCCCCCGTCTGGCTGTTGAATCCCATGCTGCCCGTGTTCGTGAAATTCACGGCGCCCGTGCCGGAGGCATTCAGAGTTCCTCCACTGGTTCCCACGCTAAACAAACGATCCGTGCTGGAACCAGAGCCCGTGTACTGCAGCGTGCCTCCATTGAGCACCAGATTGGTGGCAACGTTGGCCGCGGCACCGATGCCACTGGCGCTCCCACCATCAGCCAGATTCGTCACACTCAGCACTCCAGTCCCATTGAGCGTCGTCGCGCCTGTGTAAGTGTTGGCACCCGTCAGCGCCCATGTCCCGGTGCCGGTTCGTGTCACAGACGTCGCCCCGCCGTTGTCGCCAATCACCGCAGCGATCGTGCTGGTCCCACCATTCGAATTCGCCAGCGTCAACGTGCGAGCTCCGGTCCCGACGAACCCCATGCTTCCCGTGTTGGTGAAGTTCACCCCGCCCGTTCCAAACACGTTCAAAGTGATCCCCGAAGTCCCCAGGCTGAACAGACGGTCCGTGCTCACCGCACCTCCCGTATAGGTCAGCGTTCCTCCATTGAGCACCAGATTGCTCGCGTCACTGCTCGATGCCCCGATGCTGCTCGCACTGCCTCCGTTCGCCAGCGAGTTCACCTTCAGCACCGCCGTGCCGCTCACCGTCGTCACACCGGTGTAGGTGTTCGCACCGCTCAGCACCCAGATGCCTCCGCCAGCCTTGGTCACAGACGTCGCCCCCCCGTTGTCACCGATCACCGCCGCCAGCGTGTTGTCATTCGCATTGCTCCCCGTCAGCGTCAGCGTGCGCGCCCCGCTCTGCCCGTTGAACCCCATGCTGCCCGTGTTGGTGAAGTTGATGTTAAAACCGCCCGAGGCGTCAATCGTCCCCCCGTTCGTGCCCACACTGAACAGACGGTCCGTGCTCACCGCAGAACCCACAACCCCTGAATATTTGAGGGTTCCTCCGTCCAGCACCAGATTGGCAGCTGCGCTACCCGATGCCCCGATGCTGCTGCTGCTGCCGCCATTGGCCAATGTAAGCACATTGAGCACCCCGCCGCTGATCGTCGTCACGCCCGAGTAGCTGCTGGACCCCGAAAGCGTCCACGTGCCAGCACCCTCTTTGGTGAGCGCCGTCGCACCGGCGCTGTCCCCGATCAATGTGGCCAGAATGTTGTTGCCTGAGTTTGACCCGGTGAGGGTCAGCGTCCGTGCACCGCCTTGCGAGTTGAACCCCATGCTCCCCGAATTGGTAAATGCCAGGGCACCGGTGCCCGAGGAATCAAGCGTCCCTCCACTGGTGCCCACGCTGAAGAGCCGGTCCGTGTTGACTCCCGTTCCGGTGTACCTGAGCGTTCCTCCATTCAGCACCAGATTGCTGGCCACACTGCTGGAAGCACCAATGTTGCTGGCGCTGTTGCCGTTGGCCAGGGTCGCCACACTCAGCACTCCGCCGCTGATCGTCGTCGCCCCAAGATAGCTGTTCAAACCGCTCAGCGTGGTGGTTCCGGCGCCCGCCTGAGTCACCGAACCGCTGCCGCTGATCGTGTTTGCGATGCTGATGTTATCAGAGCGGTTGAATGTCAGGTTGCCATTGTCAGTCACAGCCCCGCTGCCCAGTGTGCCGCTCGTTCCCCCGTTGCCCACCTGCAGCACACCACCGCTGATGGTCGTCGCACCTGTATAACTGTTGGTTCCGGTGAGCACCCAGGTGCCCACACCCGTTTTTGCCACCGCAGTGGCTGCGCCGTTGTCCCCGATCACTGCCGCCACACTGTTGGCCCCCGTGTTTGTGCCGGTGAGCGTCACCGTGCGCGCCCCCGTCTGGCTGTTGAATCCCATGCTGCCCGTGTTCGTGAAATTCACAGCGCCCGTGCCGGAGGCATTCAGAGTTCCCCCACTCGTTCCCACGCTAAACAAACGATCCGTGCTGGAACCTGAGCCCGTGTACTGCAGCGTGCCTCCATTGAGCACCAGATTGGTGGCAATGTTGGTCGCGGCACCGATGCCACTGGCGCTCCCACCATCCGCCAGAGTAGCTACACTGATCACTCCACCATTGATCGTGGTTGCCCCTGTGTAGGTGTTCGCCCCTGACAGAACCCAGGTGCTGGACACCACCGTGTGCGTTACGGACGTCGCACCGCCATTGTCACCTATCACCGCCGCGATCGTGCTGGCACCTCCGTTCGAATTGGCCAGCGTCAGCGTGCGCGCTCCGGTCCCGACGAACCCCATGCTTCCTGTGTTGGTAAAGTTCACCCCGCCCGTTCCAAACGCGTTCAAAGTGATCCCCGAAGTCCCCAGACTGAACAGACGGTCCGTGCTCACCGCTCCCCCTGTGTAGGTCAGCGTTCCTCCATTGAGCACCAGATTGCTCGCGTCACTGCTCGATGCCCCGATGCTGCTCGCACTGCCTCCGTTCGCCAGCGAGTTCACCTTCAGCACCGCCGTACCGCTCACCGTGGTCACACCGGTGTAGGTGTTCGCACCGCTCAGCACCCAGATGCCTCCGCCAGCCTTGGTCACAGACGTCGCCCCCCCGTTGTCACCGATCACCGCCGCCAGCGTGTTGTCATTCGCATTGCTCCCCGTCAGCGTCAGCGTGCGTGCACCGCTCTGCCCGTTGAACCCCATGCTGCCCGTGTTGGTGAAGTTGATGTTAAAACCGCCCGAGGCGTCAATCGTCCCCCCGCTCGTGCCCACACTGAACAGACGGTCCGTGCTCACCGCAGAGCCCGCACCTGTCGAGTACCTCAGCGTGCCTCCGTTCAGCACGAGATTCGCCGCCGCATTGCTTGAGGCTCCAATGTTGCTGTTGCTGCCGCCGTTGGCGAGGGTCGTCACATTCAGCACCCCACCGCTGATCGTCGTCACACCAGTGTAAGTGTTCGCACCCGAAAGTGTCAAAAAACCCGTGCCATCCTTGCTCAGCCCCGTGCTTCCGTCCAGCACGGCGCTGATCGTCGCCGTCGTGTTCGCAGTGATCGTGGAATTCAAAAGCGTGAGCGTGTTTCCACCTCCTGCCAGGGTGTACACGGAATTGAACACCATGTTCCCCACAGTCACCGCACCGCCTAATGTCACCGTGCCCGCCGTCCCGCCAAAGATGGCGGCATCTGGCGTCGCGCTGTTCCAGGTGGCGTCTCCACTACCGGTGTTCCAGTTTCCCAGACCGTCTGTCCAGGTTCCGCTGCCACCGGTGATGAGCCCCCCATTTCCTGAGATGATGTCCCATGTTAAGGTCGCTCCCTGAGTCGTCGGCTCCGCCAGCACGGCCAGGATCACTGCCAGCACCAGCATCCCATGCCTGCAGAGTATTCGGAAAGAAAGCTGATGAGTGGCAAAGCTAAAGTTTGAACCGCAACCGGAACCCAAAAAGTTTTTCATAAACAAATTTAAAAAATCAGCTTTTTTATTAAAATAAAAACGCATCAACATTCACCCATATCTTTTCCACTCCACAGCGCCCTCTCCAAATCAGAGACCCAAAGCTGCACAACACCGCATCTCAAAGGCCTCGCTGCTGCCGCCACTTGCCAATACTATTTTGTCTTGAAGATGACGCCCTGACTCAAAAGAGCCGCACTCGGTTTGCATAGTCCAAAGTCCGTGAATTAAATTTTATTTTATTTTTATACAAAAATAAGGGATAAGTTTATCTCACAGCAAGGATAAAAAAACCTTATCTAAGATACTTTAACCATTATCACCCAGACAATAGCACCCTATAAATCTTAAGAAATTAACTATTTTTAGGCAATTCCGCTCATGCAGACAGCTGGCAGCACAGCATGGCCGTCTCAGAACTTCATCATACTGGCCAGTCTCTAAAATAGCACGCAGCCACAGCACGCTCGCAGCCTGCTGCCGGCACCGTTGCAGCGCAGCTCATCAGCGGTCCAGCGCCGTCATCGGAAAGTCTGCACTGGGCTCATGCTGCCCGGCCATGATCTTCTTCATCTGGCTCACCAGGTCGGGGTGATCTGTCGCGACGTCCTTCGTCTCGCCGGGATCCGTGGCGATGTTAAACAGCTCCTCCGTTGCCACGCTGGCTTTGGCCTTCCCCTTCCCTTTGGGGGTGAGGTTGCGGCGCACCAGTTTCCATTCCCCCATTCGCAGCATCTGCTGCCCCCCGTAGCCATGAAACTCGCGGTATAGAAACTCCCGGTCTGCCTGCTTCTCCCCGAGCAGCGTCGGAGCAAAGCTGATGCCGTCTGTGCGCGGCGTCTTGTCCTTGGCCCCCGCAAGCTCCAGCAGCGTTGGCATCCAGTCTTCAAATCCGGTAACCCGGTCACTGATGCTACCAGCTTTGATCTTTCCCTGCCAGCGCACGATCCCCGGAGAGCGAATGCCTCCCTCATACAGCGTCCCCTTGCCATCACGTCGACCTTCGCTGGAATCAAAGAAAGCGCAGTCCGTGCCAGCCAGCCCCTGATGCGTGCCGCTGAGCGGCCCGTTGTCGCTGACAAACACAAAGATCGTGTCGTTATCCAGCCCCAGTTCGGTGATCAGCGCCTGCATGCGCCCGATCTCGCGGTCCATCCGCGTGATCATTGCCGCATACGCCGCCTTGGGCCGAAAATGTGGGATGTACCCCTTCCCGCCGGTATAGGGCGGATCGTCGAATTTTCCGGTGTACTCCTTGAGCGAATCATCCGGCACCTGCAGCGCCACATGCGGCACCGTTGTGGGCCAGTACAGGAAGAAAGGCCTGTCTTTGTTGTCACGGGCAAATTTCAGCGCCTGCTCCGCAATGAGGTCCGCCGAGTATTCATTGCCCTGAAAGCGCTTGTAGCTCTCCTCCTTCGCCGGGTCTTCTCCGGGCTTGAAGGTGTCATGAGGGGAAAACGGCGGATTCTTCAGCTCAATCGTCTTGTCATCATCCCACAGATAGGTGGGGTAAAAGTTATGCGCCACCCCTTGGCAGTTGTAGCCAAACCACCGGTCAAACCCCTGCCGCAGCTGCGCCCCGCTTGATGTCGGCCCCCCGAGCCCCCATTTCCCAAAGCCTCCCGTCGGATAGCCCATTGAACGAAAGACCTCCGCCACGGTCACGCTCTCCGCCGGAATCGGAAACTGGCCCTCGTGCTCCTGCCTGCCCACATCTGGCAGCCCCTTGGCGTCTTCTGCCTGGCGGTTGTCGCGGATGAAAGCATGCCCGGGGTGCAGCCCCGTCATCAGCACACACCGCGAAGGGGCACAGACGGCGTTGCCGCAGTACATCTGCGTAAATCGCATCCCCTCCGCCGCCATGCGGTCTAGGTTGGGCGTCTTGATGATCTTCTGCCCGTAGCACCCCAGATCACCGGGCCCCAGGTCGTCGGCCATGATGAAGATGATGTTGGGCTGGCGCGCATGCACCGTCAGCGTCAGGGCGAGCAGAAGAGCAAGAGACTTCATGGGGGATGGGAAACGGCAGCCGGAGCCTTTTCTTGTTTCGCTTTCTGCTTCGGCAGCGAATCCAGCTTCCACTGCAGCCACAGCGTCAGCAGCAGCATCGCCGCAATCAGCAGTAAAATGATGTAAAAGCCAGGGCGCGAGAGAAACTTCATGGGGAATGGATTCCAGCAAAAAAAGCGAGTTTCACCCTGCTCGCTCCGTCTTTCCCATGCCATGAAATTTTCCACCCTGCTTCTTCTGCTTTTCGCCGCACTCCACTCCGCGCGTGCCCTGCCCGAGGCAGACCTCCAGCGCTTCATCGATGAAGCCATCAAAGCAGGCGGCGGCGAGGTCATCATCCCTCCCGGCGTGCATCTCATCGAGCACGGCCTCAGGATCAAAGACGCAAAGAAGCTGCGCATCGTCGGCCTCGATGCCGAAGAGACCGTTCTGAAGCTCCCCCCTGTCGCCTACGCCATCTCCGCAGGTGCCACCGCGGCAGGCGCCACCACGCTCCCGGTGACATCTCAGCGTGGCTTCAAGCCCGGCATGCGGCTCAAGATCGAGGCAGATGGCGAGCAGGACAGCTTCACCAAAAAGCCAAGGCCCTATCACCTGGCCATCGTCAAAGCAGTCCTCAAGGAGGCCATCCAGCTCGAATCCCCCCTGAAGTTCCCCGTGCCAGACCGTACCATGATCCGCCATGAGGACGCCCCCAACCTCATCGAAATTCGCGGAGCTTGCGAAGAGATCCTCATCGAAAAGCTCACCCTCGATGGCGGCCGCGTGGAGGGCGACCCGCCCGTTCGTGGCCATGCCCAGCTCTGCGCCGTGTTTGCCTCAGGAGCCTACAGCTATGAAAAAGGCCCCACCGGGCCGCCGGTGAAAAAGCTGCGCATCTCACGCTGCTTCATCCAAAACTGCCACGGGCGCGGCGTCGCCCTGTATTCGGTGGAAGGCGCCGAAATCGACGGCTGCACCATCCGCGACACATCCGATGAAGCCATCGACTTTGATCATTTCACCACAAAGTCCGTCGCCACGCACAACCACATCGCCCGCAGCCTCGTCGGCGTTGAGCTGAACGATGCCACAGACTGCCTCGTGGCGGGCAATGAGTTCCTGGGCTGCGGCACCGGCATCAACCTCTGGCGCTGGTGCAAGCAGCCGGACCTGAACAAAGGCCATCTGATCGTGAAAAACGTTTTCGACCACACCCTCGGCAACGCCGTGCAGATCGCCACCGGCACCAGCGGTGGCACCGTTGCTCAAAATGAGATCACCGCCTCCGGCAAAAACGGCATCATCCTCTCCGGAGAGGCGCACACCGTGAAGGCAAACAGGATCACCGGCAGCGGTATGAAGGCCATCGTAGTCCAGGAGGGCACACACTCGGTCTCCGAGTGATCAGCCGCCATAGAGAGCCCTCACCAGCCCCAGGCCACGCTCGCCCGGCAGCGCACCGATTTCCATCTGGTTCATCGTGTAAGCAAAGCTCAGCCCGTTCTCAGGATCCGCAAAGGCAAGGCTCCCCCCTGCCCCGGGGTGGCCATAGGCGAGCCGGCTCGGCCCGTAGAGCTGTCGCAGCTTGCTCCCGTCAGACTCAGGACCCCCGTTCATGGCATCCTTCATCATGCCTGCGGAAAAGGCTATGGGTGTCAGCAGCACAGCATCCGTTTCCTGCGTCAGCGTCTGTTCCAGCCGCCGCACCACCGCTTCAGGCACCATCTGCACCCCGTTCCAGCGCCCCCCCTGGGCCAGCATCGCGTAAAATTTCGCCAGCCCATGCGCACTGCCCACCCCACCCATGCTCGCGTAGCCTCGCGACCACATTTCGCTCTGGTTGAAATCACTCACCGCATTCAGCCCAGGAGGCGAGGTAAAGGTCCGCTGTGTCAGCGTGCCCCCTGTGTTGAAGGCCTTGATGAAAGGCTGCTCGCCGTTCGCTAGGCTGATCTTCCCGGGATAGACCGGCGACACACGTTCCCACTCCGCGCTTGGCAGCCCGATCCAGAAATCCAGCGCCAGCGGGCTTCCGAACACCTCACGATAATACTCGCCCAGAGATTCAGCCTGTGTGAGACGCCGCACGATCTCATCCAGCATGAATCCAAACGTACGCGCATGGTAGCCCTGTCGCGTGCCAGGCTCCCACAGCGGGCGCTGGTGCTCAATCGCCTCGATCACCGCATCGTAATCGTAGATCGGCGCACGCTCATCCAGGGCGCACAGCCCGCCGGTATGTGAAAACAGGTGGGTGAAGGCAAGGTTCGCTTTGCCCCCTCCCGCAAACTCGGGCCACACCTCCGCCACCGGGCACTCCAGCGGGATGCCCGCCTCTTCGAGCGCGAGCAGGCAGCACACTGCCGCCGGCCCCTTCGTGGCAGACCACACCGGCACCAGCGTGCCATGATCCCACTTCCGCGTCCGTGCCCGGTCACAATGTCCGTGGGCCAGGTTCAGCACCTCCCGCCCATCCTTCCAGATGGACACAGACGCCCCCATTTCCGATCGTGTGCGGAAGTTCTCCTCAAACCAGGCGCTTACGGCCTGCAGGCTGGCGGGGCTGCCTGCAAAACTCATGCGTGGTGAGCCTCCAGTTGGGCACGCAGACAGTCGAGATCACGGTCTTTTCTGGCATGCTGGCGCAGCTCGCCATCCATCTCAAACGCACGCTGCAGGTAGGTCAGAGACTTCTCCAGATGCCCCAGGCAGGCGTGGTAGCAGCCCATGTTGTAGTAATAGACCGGCTTCGCACGCAGTGTCGCAGGGCCGCGGGAAAGCACATCCACCGCCTCGGCGGTACGCCCCAGTTCATGCAGGCAGAAGGCCGCATGGATAAAGCCTCCGGGTTCCATCGGCTCCTGCACACAAAGCTTCGTCGCCAGCGCCAGCGCCTCCGCCCATCGCTGCCCGCCCATCAGGCACAGCAGCGTGATTTCGATGACATCCACCCGTTTGTGCATTTCTGCCGGCAGCGGAGACAGCTCGGTCTGGGCCTCGTCATAGAGCCCCAGCTCCACGTAGCCCTGAGCGGCGATGATCCTGCGTTCAGCTTCGGTCATTTTTGAATAGGAATGATCTGATCAGACCCCAAAGGCTGACCAGGAACAAGATTTTTGTTCCTGATCACACGCAAAAGCGCTTCTCAGGGGTCGGGCTTCAGGCAGCCGCATTCGCCTCCCGCATTTTCTTTGCCATCTCCATGCGCGAACCGATTTCCCAGCACCCCCAGGTCGTGACGTAGCTCACCAGTGCGACCACCGCCCCCAGCAGAATCCCCCCCACCAGCATGACCGGCGCATGCTCCTTCAGCACGATCCATGCATCCACCATCGACTCGGGCAGATGGGTGGGAAACGGCGAAGTCGGCACCGTGGTGTACAGCGCCAGCACCCATTTGCCAATCGCGTACTCCACCCAGGCCATGAACGGCACCGTCACCGGGTTGCTCACCCAGCACAAGGCGATGGCTATCGGAATGTTGACCCGGAAAATGGCGGACAAGATGATCGCCGCAGGCGTCTGGATGGGCAGCAGTTGCAGCGTGATGAACATCCCGACCGCCATGCCTCCGGAAAGCGTGTGCTGCGTCGGCTTCCAGACTCGTTTGTCCAGGAAATGACGCGCAAACCACCGCCTCGCGGGGCTCTGCCTCAGTTTTCGCGGGTGTTTGAGAAAGCGGATGGTTTTGAACACCGAACGGCGAAACCAACCCCGGGCGAGTGCAAACATGGTCAGTGCCCTCCCCCGTTGTAGACCCAGACCAGCAGCGCACTGCCCAGCGCAATCCGGTACCAGGCAAAACCGTTGAACGTATGCCCCTGCACAAAACGGATCAGCCACTTCACCACAATAAAGGCGGAAACAGCAGCCACCACCGTGCCCAGCGCGACCATCGCCCAGTCTTCGTTCCCCGCCTCGCCGTCCTTGACGGCAGACAGGATTTTAAACGCCCCGGCCGCCATCAGCGTGGGGATCCCCAGCAAAAAGGAAAACTCCGTGGCCGCAGGCCGTGACACCCCGAAAGCCAGCGCCATCAGGATGCTCGCCCCCGAGCGCGAGGTGCCGGGAAACACGGCCGCAAGCAGCTGCGCTAGCGCCACGGCGACGACCACTGCCCATGTGATGTCCTCAGTCCCCGGCTTGTCCTTGTGCAAAAACTCCAGCACCAGGATGATGAAACCACCGATCAACGTCGCCCACGCCACCGGCGGGATCGTTTCAGGCAGCTTGATGCCGAACTTTTTGATGATCAAGCCCCCGGCAGCAGTAATGAAGAAAGACACAAAGAGCTTCGCCAGGTACGTCCGTGTGGTCGCATCTCCCAGCGTCGAAGCCAGGTGCTTCAGCCTCTGGGTGAACACCGCCAGCACCGCCAGCACCGCACCGCTCTGGATCACCACGTTGAACAGGTCGCTCTTCTGCGGCAGCCAGTGCATGTTTTGCGGGATGAGCAGGTGCCCCGTCGAAGAGATCGGCAGGAATTCGGTGACACCTTCAATGATGCCTAGGAGAATGATCGCAAGCCAGTCGGGCATGTCGGAATAAGAGAGTGATTGGGGGCGGGAACAGTGAACAATCAGGCGGGCGGCGCACTTTGCAACTTCACTGAGTACATTGAACCTGATAATTCACACAAGGCTCTCATTCTCTGCCCCCGTGTTGGTTTTCAGACTGGCCTTTGCCTTTTTTTAGACTACCGTCCCCTCCCTCCGGCATGCCAGCCAGTGCCTTCCATTCCCCCAGCACAACCCACAGCCCCCTTTACTCCTGGTGGCGCCTGCTGCTCTGTGCCTGCGCCTCTTGGCTCCTCACGGCTACCGCAGCCGCACAGTCTGGCTCGACCATCCGCGTACGCTTGGCAGATGGCTTTGATTTCCCCGTCGGCAAACCTGACGCAGATGGTTTCTACAAAGCACGTGGCTACTGGCCCAACGGCCATCTGGGTGAAGACTGGAACGGCCGCGGCGGCGGCGACACCGATCTCGGCGAGCCCATCTATGCCATGGGCCGTGGTGTGGTTATTTTTTCGCAGAACATCGGCGTCGGCTGGGGAAACTGCATCCTCATCCGCCACATCTTCCGCGAAGCCGATGGCAAAATCGCCATGGTTGACTCCCTCTACGCCCACCTGCACGAGCGCAAAGTGAAGCTCCATGACCTCATCGAGAAAGGTCAGCTCGTCGGCACCATGGGGGGCAACAACGGCATGTACCCGGTTCACCTGCATTTTGAGGTTCGCAAAAACCTGCAAATCGGCATGAACCGCTCCCAGTTCGCCCGCGATTCATCCAACTACTACAGCCCCACCGCCTTCATCAACGCCCGCCGCGCCCTCCCCTCCAGCATGCAGAAATACTCCGTGCCGGTGAACAATTTCGCCCCCTATGGCCGCGCGATGGCGGACACCGGCAGTGACGGCGTGCGCCCCACCAGTGTCGATGTGCCTTCATTCAAAGGCGGCTCAGACGCTTCCAAGGACGACTCAAAGCAGGACGACGACTTCTGGGCACGCCTGAAAGCCAAAATGCGCTCGGGCCAGACCACCGAAGGCACTGACGAAAAACGCTGAACAAGCATCGGCACATATATTAGCCCTTGATTCATCACCTCCCGTGGTGGCATCTTTGCTGCTACTTCAGCGCAGTTCACTCCCGGCCATGCAAATCCCGTCCCGCCCCATTTATTCCCGATCTCTCTACGGCGGCAGCCTTGTGCCTGTGATCATTGTTGTGGCCGCCCTCGCGCTCAGCACCGCCATCTTCTTCTTTTTCACGAAACAGAAAATTCAGGCCCGTAAAGATGCCGCCGCTGGAACCTCGGCTGCCACAGCCTCACCTGCCAAGTCTGCGCAGGACACCATGCCCGCCGCTCCCCCTGCACCCAAGGCACCGCCTCCCGTGGTGAAGGCTCCCCCGCCCCCAAAACCAGCCCCTGCGAAATTCGCCTTCGCCCGCCCGCTCGATCTCGGCAGGCAGCTCGTGCGCAGCCTGACCACCGGAGATTTTGCCACAGCGGGCAAGCTCGCCGCCGCTTCAGACGCAGAGCAGTCGGAGAGCGCTGCCAAAATCTTCGAAAAACTCGCCTCCATGGGCTACAAGCCGGCGGCGGAAGATCAGGTTGAGCTTCTTGGCCTCGTCGAAAACCGCACTCGCATCGCCCTGCCCTTTGTCCTGCAGGGCTCTCAGGAAACCGTGCGCATTCAGCTGGATCTGGAGCGGGATGAGCACATGGGCTGGAAAGTCGCCAAAGCCACCCTGCCCAAGGCCATGAGCAGCGCCATTGCCTCCATGCCCGCACCCGGCGCAGCCCCGGCACCCGCCGCGGTCAGCACCACCGGCGCACCCTCGGCGCCGGCCCCGGTAGCCACCACTTCCATGAAGCCGCTTTTCACTGTTGAAGACGGCACCGACGCCCTCGCCTATGCCAGCGACTTTGTCAGGCACCTCCTCAAGCACGACTTCACCGCCGCACGCGCCTACGTCGATGACAAAAAAGTCCCCGTCGAACGCCTCGTCGGTCTCTGCATCGTCTTTGAAGAAGGCCAGTATGCCCTGAACCCGGCCAAGCCCCTCATCGTCACCATCGCCAATCCCGAAGTCTCCTGGGTCATCGCCCAGGTGCAGTCGGAGTCTCTTCAGCAAAACACTGAATTTGGCGTGGAGCTCAAGCGCGCAGACACCGCACAGCCCTGGCAGATTGTGGGCCTCAATCTCTCAGACATCCTAGGCTCCTTCGCCAAAAGCGCCTCAAAGCTCGGCGTGCCCTACACCCCCATCGTGAAGAACCCCAAGGGCGGCGAATCCCTGGCCCTCTACTTCGAATACGACCGCGCCGAACTTCACCCCCGGGCCCTCAAGCAGCTCGAAGTCATCGCCGCCCTGATGAAGGCAGACCCCAGCAAAAAACTCCGCATCGCCGGCCACACCGATGAAAAAGGTGAGGATGACTACAACATCCGCCTCTCCCGCGGACGCGCCGAAGCCGTCAAACAGCAGCTCGCCGCACTCGGCGTCCCTGCCGCGCAGGTCGAGACCACCGGCCTCGGCAAAGCCCAGCCCCTCAGTCCCAACAAAAAATCCGACGGCTCCGACGACCCCGAAGGCCGCAGCCACAACCGCCGCGCCGAAATCTATCTCGATTTCTGATTCTTCGCCTCATCTTGCGCCGTTGTCGCGTCCGCCTAGTCTGGCGCACGCATGAAGAAAAACACCCCGCCCATCCCGCCTCCGCCCGCTTCATCGTGGAAGGCCGGGATGTTTTTCGGCGGCATCGCCGCCATCATTGCCAGCCTCGCAGCCTGGGCCTTCTGGCCGCAAACAAAATACACCCCGGTTCCTGTTCCTCCCGCAGTCGTCTCCCTAGCCAAGGTTGAGCCCTACGTCATGCCAGATGAAAAGGCGGCTTTTGCACAGTACGCCGGCTCCCAAAGCTGCCGCGAATGCCACGCCGACCAGTTTGCCAAATGGCAGGGCTCCCATCACGGCCTGGCCGAACGCAAACCTGACCCTAGGCTGGACGACCCCGCCTTCGTCCCCACCCGCACCTTCCAGCACGGCACTCAGTCCACCGAAGTACGCAAAAACGGCGGCAGCTACGAACTCGTCTCACTGGGCTTCGACAGCAAGACCGCTCCTTATCGTGTCGAACGCATCATCGGCCACGACCCGCTTCGTCAGTTCCTCGTCGACGGCGGCAACGGCCGCCTCCAGGCCATGGAGGCCTGCCTCGATCCCAGGAAAAACGAGTGGTTCGACGTCTATGGAAACGAAGACCGCAAGCCGGGTGAGTGGGGCCACTGGACCGGACGCGGCATGGTCTGGAACCAGATGTGCGCCACCTGCCACAACACACGCCTGCGCAAAAACTACGACGCCAAAACCGACGGCTACCGCACCACCATGGCCGAGATGTCCGTGAGCTGTGAGTCCTGCCACGGCCCCATGAAACCCCACACCGCCTGGCAGCATTCCCACCCCGGCGCCAAAGGTGACCCCACCCTCACCAAATGGACCCGCGACCAGCACATCGAAAACTGCGCCGGCTGCCATGCCCGCCGCGGCGAAATCACCGGCGACTTCGTGCCCGGCGAATCCTTCTGGGACCACTACCACCTCACCATCACAGATCAGACCGACACCTTCTATCCCGACGGCCAGATCCGCGACGAAAACTACGAGTTCAGCAGCTTCTTCAGCAGCCGCATGCACCACGCCGGCGTCCGCTGCATGGACTGCCACGACATGCACAGCATGAAGACCACCCTTCCCGGCAACCAGCTCTGCATGCGCTGCCACACCCCCGGCGGCTTCCCCAATGCCCCGCCCATCATGCCCGAAGCTCACAGCTTTCACCAGGCCTCCAGCACCGGAAACCAGTGCGTCAACTGCCACATGCCCCAGACCGTTTACATGCAGCGCCACCCGCGCCACGACCACGGCTTCACCATTCCAGACCCCCTGCTCACCAAGCAGTTCAGCATCCCCAACGCCTGCAACAAATGCCACACCGACAAAACAACCGACTGGGCGCTCGAAGCCACCCAGAAATGGTGGGGCCCGAAGATGGACCGCAAAACACGCACCCGCGCCACCCTCATCGCCCAGGCCCGCCAGGGAAATGAAACCGCACGAGACGGCCTCCTGGCCCTCCTGGGCAGCGATGAAATCCCCCACTGGAAGGCCAGCGCCACCCTGCTCCTGGACCGCTGGATCGACCAGCCCGCAGTTCAGACCGCTGTCACTTCCCTTTTGCAGCATCCCCACCCCATCGTTCGTGAAAGCGCCATCCGCACCCTGGAGCCCGTCCTGCACAGCGGCACCCTGCGTTCCTCCATCGAGCCCCTTCTCAGCGACCCCGTCCGTGGCGTCCGCGTCTCCGCAGCCTGGGCCCTGCGTGAAAGCCTCCACCTCGACTCCCCCGCAGGCCAGGACCTCCAGCACATGCTCCGCTGGAATGCAGATCAGCCCAGCGGCCAGATGCAGCTCGCCCAGTTTGAGTTCGCACGGCGGGACATCCCCGCCGCCACCCGGCACATGGAAACCGCCATCCGCTGGGACCCCAACTCCCCTCCCTTCCATCATGACCTCGCCATGATGTACAGCTCCTCCGGCCAGACACAGCTCGCCATCTCCAAGCTCCGCGACGCCATCAAGCTCGCCCCCAATCACGCCGAATACCACTACGAGCTCGGCCTCGCCCTCAGCGAGACCGGAGACATGCCCGCCGTCATCCAATCCCTCCAAGAAGCTACCCGCCTCGATCCCAGCCTGTCACGCGCCTGGTACAATCTCGGCCTCGCCAAAAACGGCCAGAACGACATCCCCGGCGCCCTCGATGCCATGCAGCGCGGCGAACTCGCCAACCCTCGCGACCCCGGCATCCCCTACGCACGCGCCACCATCCTCGCACGCCAGAACCGCATCCCGGAGGCCCTCGCCGCCCTGGATCGCGCCCTGCGCATCTCTCCAGATTATGGCGAAGCCCTGCAGCTTCGCGCTGCTCTCACACGCCGCTGACCGCCCACGCTCAGCCGTCCGCCTTTTTCCACTCCTCGCCTTCCTCGTCGTCGTCCTCCCCGCCAAATCCGTCATCATACTCCTCATCCCCCTTGCCGGGTTCGATGCCAGCGATGGAGTTGATGTCATCGTCGCTGAATTCCTCGATGTCGTCGTCCTCTTCATCGTCCTCCTCGGCAGCTTCAGCCGCCTGCTGCACTTCAAGCCCCTTCTTCTCGATCTGTGCCAGCGTGTCGCTCACATCTTCCACCGTGTCCCACACATTTTTGGCCACAAAAATCGGCGCGCTCTGCTGCACCGCCATCGCGATGCTGTCGCTCGGCCTGGCATCCAGCTCGATCACCTTCCGCGTCGTGTGCAGTTCGTTTTCGGCGGAAATGATCAGCCGCGCATGAAACACGCTCCCGTTGATGTTGTTGATCACCACCCGCTCCACCTTCGCCCCAAACGCCAGCAGCAGATGCCCCACCAGATCGTGCGTCAGCGGCCTCTCCTTCGAGACCCCCCTCATGAACATGGAGATCGCCGTGCCCACCGACTCGTCAATGTAGATCACAAAAACCTTGCTCTCATTGCCCAGGAAAACGGCAAAGCTCCCCTCCAGCGGCAGCACTGCACGCACCTGCACTTCGATGACATCCTTGTTCATTAAGGCCAATTAAAAGCCGCACGCAGCCCGAAGGCAACACACACCGTGGGTTTTTCTGTGCCTAAACTGTACCACTCGGCACCCGCACCGCACCGCCCCCCAGCCCCATCGCCAGGTAGCGTCGCGCTATTTCGACATACTTCAGCGCCAGCTTCGCATTGCTCCGCTGCTCCTCCACCGAAAGCACACGCACCACCCGCGCCGGTGAGCCCACCACCAGAGACCCCTCCGGGATGACCGCGTTTTTAGTGACCAGCGCCCCTGCGGCGATGATGCTTCGCGCCCCGATCTGCGCACCATCCAGGATGATCGCCCCCATTCCCACCAGCACCTCATCCCCCACCGTGCAGGCATGCACCACTGCACGATGCCCCACCGTCACGCGCTCCCCCAGCACACAGGCGCAGTCGTCGCTCACATGCAGCACACTGCCATCCTGCACATTGCTCTGCGCCCCGACGACGATGCGGTTGATGTCCCCTCGTAGGACCGCCCCGTACCACACGCTCGACTGCTCCCTCATCTCCACCGCACCCAGCACAACGGCCCCCTGTGCGATAAAGGCATCCTCCGCCACAGAAGGCTGTGAATCCGGAAGCAAGAATTTCTTTAAAGGTTCCATGGCAGCATGAAAGATTTTTTATGTTTGTGAATCGCGACGGAAAGCGCCATAAAAAGCACCTCGCCGCATTCATTCTGGAACGGACTCGCCTTCAATCCAACAACGAATCACACACACGCCTATGAACAAAGCTCAGCTCATCGACGCCGTTCAGGAAATCCTGGGAGGAGACACCTCCAAACGAGCCGCCTCAGATGCCTTGGACGCCGTGCTCAAGGCCATCACAAACGGTGTGAAACACGGGCCCGTCCAGCTCATCGGCTTCGGCACGTTCAAGCCCGTGGAGCGCCCCGCGCGCATCGGCCGCAATCCCCGCAAACCTGAAGTCGAGGTCGAGATAAAAGCCTCCAAGACCGTACGCTTCGTCGCCTCCGCAGCACTCAAGAGCTCACTCTAGCCCGGCGCTCCGCCGGTGCCCTCTGGCATCCCACCCGCCGCTGCCGCTAGTCCTTCAGCTCCTGCTCCATCCGCTCGCTCAGCCACTGCTTGATCATGCTCTGGTAGTTCAGGTACCGCCGGCGTGCCACACGCTTGATCCGGCTCAGCATCCTCGGGTCAAATCTCAGCGTGATCGTCGTGGACTCACGCACATCCGCACGATGAATGGACGACTGCATCAGCCGCGCGTCCAACTGGTGCGCGCCCCAGAATTTCACCTCCGCCTCATCGGCGTCAAACGCCGGCACATCCCTCCAGGCTCTCACAGGTTTTAGGTCAGCAGGTGCGGTTTCCATGTGGATGTTTGATGTCAGAGTTCCTCCGCCTTTTTGCGCTCAAAAAATTCATGCTCCCCGGGCGTCATCAGCCTCGCGAAGATCACTCGGTAGCGTTTGCCATCCGTCCAGAAAACACTGAACACAGGCTTGCCCTGCAGCGATTTGCCCAGGTTGTAATACCTCGCCTCCGCATTCTCATGCTGCCCGTCCGGCAGCAGCTTGATCGAGAACGGATCCTCAAACGACTCCTCGATGTCCTTCGGCGGAAGTATCGAGAGGTCAAAGGCGGTGCCGATCCAGTCAAAGTCCATGAGCGGTAGATTACGAGATTATTTGCGGTATTCGATCAGTTCTATCTCATACCCCTCCGGGGCGTCAA
This sequence comes from Prosthecobacter fluviatilis, assembly GCF_055388355.1. Taxonomy (NCBI): domain Bacteria; kingdom Pseudomonadati; phylum Verrucomicrobiota; class Verrucomicrobiia; order Verrucomicrobiales; family Verrucomicrobiaceae; genus Prosthecobacter; species Prosthecobacter fluviatilis. The sequence continues at coordinate 5,068,747 of NZ_AP043782.1, read as the reverse complement.
TGAAAGCAAACACACCGCTCGAGCTCGGCGTCGGGCCGTCAGAGAGCGGATATCCCAGCGCGGCCGAGTGCTTTGCAAACTCCTCAATGCTCTCCACCTCAAACGCCAGATGCGTCAGGTCGCTGCAAAACGTCACAGGCCCGCTTGCCGGATAGCTGCAGATCTCGATCAACTCATCACTGTTCGGCGTCTGCAGAAACACCAGCTCAGAGCCGCGCGGCGACTTGTGCCGGCGCACCTCCTTCAGCCCCAGTACCTGCGTGTAGAAGTGGATCGTTTTTTCGAGATCATTCACCCGGTAGCGGGTGTGAAGAAGCTTTTTAACCATAGTTCTCTCCTTTATGCCACAGGCTGGCCAGCGTGGCAAATGATCCTCCTTGTGGAGGAAAGCTTGATGCGGCTGACGACGTCTCTTAGAACCTCTCTCATGATTTCCATCGACCTCACCGGCAAAGTCGCCCTCATCACCGGCGCATCTCAGGGCATCGGCACCCAAGTCGCCCGCACTTTCCACCGCGCAGGCGCCTCCGTCGTCATCAATCACCTCGGCACCCCCGCCACCACGGCAGATGCCCAGACACTCGCAGACGAGCTCAACCTCCTCCGCACAGATAGCGCCAGCATCATCGCCGCAGACGTGGCCAGCCCAGATCAGGTGCGGGCCATGATGGCAGACATTCAGGCCCGCCACGGCGGCCTCGACTACCTCGTCAACAACGCTGCCATCATCAAAGACCGCACCATCGCCAAGATGAGCCTCGAAGAATGGGACGCTGTCATCGACGTCAATCTCTCCGGCGTCTTCTACTGCTGCAAATACGCCCTCGAAATCATGCGCGACCACGGCGCCATCGTTAGCTTCGGCAGCATCGCCGCCATTCAGGGCTTCTTCGGCCAGGCCAACTACGCCGCCGCCAAATCCGGCGTTCAGGCCATGATGCGCGTCCTCAGCCGTGAGGCCGCCCGCAAACAGATCCGCGCCAACGCCATCGCCCCCGGCGTCATCGACACCGCCATGGCCGCCACCATCCCCGAAAACGTCCGTGCCGAGATGATCAAAAACGTCCCCCTCGCCCGCTTCGGCACCACCGAGGAAGTCGCCAACGTCGTCCTCTTCCTCTGCTCCCCCCTCGCCTCCTACGTCACCGGCCAGACCCTCGAAATCAACGGCGGCTGGAGAGGCTGATCCCCGCCACTCCTCCAGCTCCTCCTCCCGGAAACGCCCCCGCCCCTCACCCCATCTCTGCGTTTTTCCAATCTCTGCGGTGCGTCCTCCGGTCCCTCAGCGCATTCTCATCACCCACCCCAGAATGAAAGCTTCATCTCTGCGGTCTTCTCATCTCTTGCGGTGTTAAATCCGGTCCCCATTACCTTCCCCAGCCATTGAAACATGCGCGCACCCGCCATCCTCGCCAGTGCTGACGAAGCCATCGCCGCCATCCCCAGCGGCTCCACCATCGCCGTGAGCGGCTTCGTCGGCGCCGGTCATGCAGAATTGCTCACCTCCGCCTTGGAGCGCCGCTTCCTCCAAACCGGCACCCCCACAGACCTCACCCTCTACTACTGCGCAGGCCAGGGAGACAGGGCGGAACGCGGCCTGAATCACCTCGCCCATCGCGGCCTGCTCAAGCGCATCGTCGGCGGCCACTGGAACCTCGCTCCCAAGCTCGGCGCACTCGCACTCGCCAACGCAGTCGAAGCCTACAATCTGCCCCAGGGTGTCCTCTCCGTCCTCACACGCGAGATCGCTGCCAAACGCCCCGGCTTGTTCACCCAGGTCGGACTGAACACCTTCATCGACCCCGTGAACGGCGGCGGCATGATGAACGCACGCACCACCGAACCTCTCGTCGAACGCATCGAGCTCGATGGCAAAACATGGCTCCGCTACAAGTCCATGCCCATCCACGTCGCCCTCATTCGCGCCACCTATGCCGATCACCGCGGCAATCTGAGCATGGATCGCGAAGGCCTCATCAGCGAAGTCCTCCCCATGGCGCAAGCCGCAAAAAACCACGGCGGCATCGTCATCGCCCAGGTCGAAAGCATCGTCGATCAACTCCCCGATCCCAAATCCGTGCGCGTCCCCGGCCTCCTCGTTGACTACATCGTCCCATCCCACGGCCAGCAGCACGATCAGACCTTTGGCGAAGCATTCAAAGAAGATTTCGTCGTCACCAGCGACGGCACCTTCACCCTGCCCCCGATGCCCGAATCCGACCGCAAACGCATCGGCGCACGCGCCCTGCAGGAGGTGCGCAAAGGAGACATCGTCAATCTCGGCATCGGCCTCCCCGAAGCCGTCGCCATGGTCGCCGCCGAAACCGGCCGCCTCCACGAGTTCACCCTCACCGTCGAAAGCGGCCCCACCGGCGGCGTCCCCGCCTCCGGCCTCAGCTTCGGCTGCAGCCACTTCCCGGAAGCCATCATCGACCAGCCCGCCCAGTTCGACTTCTACGACGGCGGCGGCCTCGACATCGGCGTCCTCGGTGCCGTCGAAATCGACGCTGAAGGCAGCGTCAACGTCACCAGCTTCGCCGGTCGCTTCGCCGGCGTCGGCGGCTTCGTCAACATCGCCCAGAGCGCCCGCCGCCTCATCTTCTGCTGCACCTTCGAGGCCAAGGGGCAGCCCAAGTTCGTGCAGAAAATCCAGCACGTCTGCTTCCACGGCCCCACCGCACTCCGCAACGGCCAGCAGGTCCTCTACGTCACCGAGCGCGCCGTCTTCCAGCTCGCCCCCGGCGGCCTCCGCCTCATCGAAATCACCCCCGGCCTCGACCTCCAGGCAGACATCCTCTCCAAAATGGAATTCACCCCCCTCATCGGCATCGCACACGATTCGCCCAGCGTGCCCGCATGAATCAACGCCCTGTTAGAGCATCTCAACTCCGGCACCTCAAAAATCAAAAATCGATTGCTCGACAATCATCAATCACTCACACACCCCAGGCTTAGCATCTGTCGAAACACACGCCACGCTGACTCACTCTGGCACCGGCCATCCTCTTCCGTCCTCTCTGTCCCTCTGCGGATCACCCACACATCCGCGCACCTCACACGCTTCCGCCCAAAGAGCTTTAAAAGAGCTTTAAACTTCAAACTTTAAATCTGTAACTTTCCCCCTCCCCAATGCCCCCCGTTTACATCATCGACGCCCGCCGCACTCCCATTGGCCGTTTCGGCGGCGGCCTCAAAGACCTCACCGCCACCCAGCTCGGCCACGCCCTTGGCGACGCCATGCTTCCTGCGCCCCTCCGCGCCCACATCCAGCAGGTCATCCTCGGCCAGGTCCTCCAGGCAGGCGCAGGCATGAACGTCGCCCGCCAGATCGCCCTCAAGCTCGGCATCCCCCAGGAAGTCCCCGCCTACACCGTCAACATGGCCTGCGGCTCCTCCCTCAAAGCCGTCGCCCTCGCCGCAGACTCCATCCGCTCCGGTGAAAACGACCTCGTCCTCGCTGGGGGCGTCGAATCCATGAGCCGCGCCCCCCACTACGCCACCGACCTCCGCTTCGGCAAAAAACTCGGCGACTCCTCCCTCCAGGACGCCCTGTTCGTCGATGGCCTCACCGATCCCCTCCTCAAAATCGGCATGGGCGAAACCGCCGAACGCATCGCCGACAAACACGCCATCTCCCGCGCCGAGCAGGACGCCTTCGCCGCCCTCAGCCAGAGCCGCGTCGCCGCCAGCCGTGCCGCTTTATCCCGCGAGATCATCCCCATCGGCGAACTCACCGAAGACGAGCACCCACGCGCCGACACCACCGCCGACTCCCTCGCTAAATTGAAACCCGCCTTCCGCAAAGACGGCACCGTCACCGCTGGCAATGCCTCAGGCATCAATGATGGCGCTGCTTTGGCCCTGCTCGCCAGCGAGGACGCCGTCTCACGCCACGGTCTGCAACCTCGCGCTCGCATCATCGCCAGCACCGCTGTCGGCTGTGATCCCGCCTTGATGGGCCTCGGTCCCGTCGGCGCTATTCGCAAAGTCTGCGCTCAAACTGGCTGGAGCCTAGACGAAGTCGATGCCATCGAGATCAACGAAGCCTTCGCCGTCCAAGCCCTTGGCTGCGTCAAGGAACTCGATCTCGACACCACCAAACTCAACCCCCGCGGCGGAGCCATCGCCCTCGGTCACCCCATCGGGGCCAGCGGCGCCCGCGTCCTCATCACCCTCCTCCACCACATGGAAGACAACAACCTCCGCCGCGGCATCGCCTCCCTCTGCATCGGCGGCGGCATGGGCATCGCCCTCGCCATCGAGCGCGACGCCACCTGAGATCATTCTCAGGCCCACCAAATGCCCAGCAGCCAAAGCTGCCCCCACTTCTCACCTCGCAGTCACCATTTAAAATAATGCCAGGCATTTAGTTTATTGACTCCACTCGCTGCAGATTGAAACCCAAAGTGCACCTGGGCTGGTTTTTGGAATTAGATGGGTTTGAGCAGGAAAGGCAAGAGGGAATGAGGTGATTGAAAGCCGAGTGTTTTGCGTGGTCGGAAGTTAAGTTGGTTTTGAGTTTTTCGGTGTTCGGTGATGCGGTTGCTGACAGGCTCTCCCTTGGGGCAGTACTCGCGAATAAGGCCGATGGTGTTTTCCACGGTGCCCTTTTCCCAGGCGTGGTAGGGATGGCAGAAAAAGGGCTCGCCACCTGTAGCTTGAGCTACCGACTTATAACTGGCAAACTCACAGCCGTTGTCATAGGTGATGGAAAGTGTCTGGAAGCGGCGCAAAGCATGGATGATGGCTTTGGAGACAGACGCAGCCTTTTTGTTGGAGACATGGCGTATGAGCGTATAACGCGATTTGCGCTCAACCAAAACCAGCAGTGAGCCGGCCTGTTTACGAGCACCCTCCATCAGGTCCGCCTCCCAGTGTCCGAAGGTGCTGCGGTCACTGAATGCCGTTGGCCTGGAATCGATGGAAGGACGATTGCGCACAGCGGCCCGGCGTGATGAAGAAGCGAAGTAGCGTTTGCCTTTGCGGCGCAGCAGCGTCCTGAGGCCAAGGGTGTGACCTTCGTAAGATCGTATGTGTCGGTAGATGGACTGGGCCGTAAAAGTGTGACCGAATTGATTCGAAAACAGAGAAGCGATCTGTTCCGGACTAAGTTTCAAGATCAGCTTGGCACGAATGAAACGCTTAACATCCAAGGTCAGTTTGGACCGCTTGTGGTTGGCCATTAAGCGCCGGTGTTGTGTCATATCATTGGCGATAAAGCAGCAGTACCCAAATCCTGATCGGTTACGCCTGAACTCCCGGTAAATGGTTGTGCGGTGAACCCCCAGAATGGTGGCGATTTTTGTTTTAGAGACTCCCTGCTTGAGCAGTTGTCCAATTGCTCTTCGATGGAAGACGGTGAGATGATGGTAGCGTTTCATACGAGTGAGTAGTTATCAAACGCCCAGGGAGTGATGCACTTCGGCAGTTAATCCGCACGCCTAACACCGACCTTACCGCCATGAAACCCGCCCAATCTACTCATCCCCAGCACCTCCCGCTTGAGGACCAGCTCGTCGGCGTGAACGCCAAAACTGGCCTCTATCCTGCCGCGCGTTCCTGGTCCGGCGGACGCAGACGCATCCTCGGCAACGGGCCGCTGGAGTCCTACTGCTACCACATCATGTCCCGCACCTGCGGCGGCGAAATCTGGTTCGATGACGTCGAAAAAGAAGCCCTCCGCCGCATCCTCTGGCGCATGGCTGAGTTCTCAGGCATCAAGATCCTCACCTACTGCCTCATGGGCAATCACTTCCACCTCCTCGCCGAGGTGCCCCATCGCCCCACCTGGCTCCAACGCTTCGACGGCCCCAGTGGCGAACACAAGCTCTTCCAGCACCTCAGCATCCTCTACAGCAAGACTTGCCTCGGTTTGCTTCGCGACGAACTCACCAACCTCCGCCAGCGTGGCATGGCCCTCCTGGCCGACCAGAAAATCGAGGCTCTCAAAAAGCGCTTCTGCGATCTCTCCCTCTTCGTCAAAGAAATCAAAGAGCGTTTCAGCCGCTGGTTCAACAAACGCCGTGGCCGGCGCGGCACCCTCTGGATGGACCGCTTCAAAAGCGTCCTCGTCGAAGGCAAAGGCGAGCCCCTGCGCACCATGGCCGCCTACATCGACCTCAACCCCGTGCGTGCTGGTCTGGCGAAAGACCCGAAAGACTACCGCTGGTGCGGCTACGCCGAAGCCCTCAGCGGCAGCCGCCGGGCCCAGCGCGGCCTCTGCAAAGCCCTGGGCAAACCGGTGGACGGCTGGAAAAGCACCGCTGCCGCCGAAGCCTACCGCTGCTTGCTGCATGCCGACGGCCGCGAAATCAAAGACGCCCGGAACGAACACGTCGTGCGCTCCGGTGTCAGCGCAGACACCGCCCGTGCCGTGCTGGCTGCGAAAGGCAAACTCAGCACCACCGAGCTGGTGCGCCTGCGGGTGCGCTACTTCACCGATGGCCTCGCACTGGGCAGCAAAGAGTTTGTGGAAAGCATCTTCGAGGCGCAGCGCGAGCTCTTCGGCCCACGGCGGAAAAATGGAGCGCGGCGCATGGCTGGGGCTGAGGATGCTTTTTACACACTGCGCCAGCTCCGCATCCGGCCTCTGGGCTGAGCAGGCTGCCGTTGGGAATGAGGTATGAGTGCCTTGCATGCTCATGCCATACGCCCCCTCACTCCTTCACAAAATCTCTCATCTCATACAGCTTCGGATCCCTCACCGGCTCTTTGCGCGAGGCTTTGGCACGCTTGAGCATCTGTGAAAAAAGCGCATCTCCCGCCTCCCCCTCGTCCATCCCTCCAAACTGCTCCTCCAGTTTCTCCGGATCTTCGCCCGCCTCAAGGCGGCGCACCATCTCGCGGAGCTCCGGAGGTGTGCGGTCACCCATCATGTCCGTCATCTTGCGCATGAAATGCCCAAGCTGGCGCGGATCAGGATTCTCCTCATCCATCCCCCCCATCTCACGTTCCATGTCGGCCATGAAACTCTCCATCTTCGACTCATCGACCCCAGCAAAAGGGTCATCCCCCGCATCCTCCTTCGCCTTCCCGATCACCGCAAACGCAGACACCCGCCGCTCCATTTTCAAACCTTCACCATCTGGGCACACCGGCACCTTGTCACGGTAGGCCAGCGAACGCGCCAGGAAAGAATATAGTTTGTTGTTGTCAGGGCAGTAGAACTCGTAAATCGGCATGGCAGTCGGAAGAAATCTTCATCCAACATAACCAGCCAGCTCTGCCGCTCAAGCCCCTCCCAGAGGCTTCACTTGCCAAAAATCTTCACTTGGCAGAGCCCTGATTCATCGGCACACCATCCACCGTGCCCGCACTCTTCACGCCCACCGATCACTTCCGCGAACTCACCCGCGCCGAAATCTTCCCCAACCCCGCCCGCCCTCTCGAAGTCGATCTCGGCTGCGGCGACGGCACCTTCCTCACCGGCATGGCCGCCCACCATCCCGAACGCGATTTCCTCGGCGTCGAGCGCATGCTTGGCCGCGTCAGCAAAACCGCACGCAAAATCGAGCGTGCCCATCTCCCCAACGCCCGCATCATGCGCCTCGAAAGCGCCTACACCGTCGGCTGGCTCCTCCCCACCGCCTCCGTCTCCCGCCTCCACCTCCTCTGCCCGGATCCCTGGCCAAAGAAAGGCCACACCTCCCGCCGCCTCGTCAATCAAGCCGAATTCCTCGACGGCCTCCACCGCATCCTTATCGGCGAAAGCGGCGAATTCCTCCTCAAGACCGACGACCAGAACTACTTCGAAGACGCCCTCGCAAGCTTCGCCACCCGCACCCACCAGTTCACCCGTCTCGACTGGCCCGCAGACGCCTTCCACTACCCCACCACCGACTTCGAACAGGACTGGCTCAACATGGGCCGCACCATTCACCGTGCGAGATGGCGGAAAATCGCACGTTAAAATCTCGCCATGATCCGCCGCAGCCTGCTCCTCCTTGCCCTCGGTCTCCACATCAGCACCACCCATGCTGACGAAGCCCGCACCCGCATCGCCCTCGCAGGAGACTCCACCGTCACCGACAAAGCCGGCTGGGGCGCGGCCTTCGCCAAGCTCCTCGGCCCCAGCGCCGAGTGCCTCAACTTCGCCGCCGGCGGCCAGAGCTCCAAGAGCTTCCGCGACACCGGCAACTGGAAAAAAGTCATCGACTCCAAACCCGCCTACATCCTCATCCAGTTTGGCCACAACGACATGCCCGGCAAAGGCCCCAAACGCGAAACCGACCCCTCCACCACCTACCCGCAAAATCTGACCCGCTTCATCGAAGAAGCCCGCGCCATCGGCGCCAAACCCATCCTCGTCACCTCTCTCGCCCGCCGGACCTTCGACAACGGCAAAATCCGCGGCGAACTCAAACCCTGGGCCGACGCCGCCACCAAAGTCGCCACTGAACAGCATGCCCCCCTCATCGACCTCTTTGCCCGAAGCGTCGAACTGCACAAGAGGCTGGGTGTGGCTGGCTCCGACACATTTAACCCGCCGGGAAAAGACGCCAAAACCACCGACCGCACCCACCTCAACGCTCACGGTGCCGAAGTTATCGCCACTATCATCGCCGAAGAAATCCGCAAAGTCGCCCCGGACCTCGCCAAGCTCCTGAAGTAGCTGCGCCCAACGTGTTGCAGCTTGGCGCTGGCCGCAAAAACGTCTATGATCGAGCCGTGAAGCACATGCCGGGTCAGTTCTGGGGATTCAGGCGCCTTGCAAGGGCGCTGGCGCTGGCATTCGCCTTGCAAATTCACGCGCAAAACACCGCCAAACCCTGGGCTGAGCGCGAAACAAAGCTGGCCAATGAATATCTCTCCCTTTTGGTGCAGCAGCCGGAATACGGACGAGTGCTGGACTTGCTTTGGGCACTCTATGAGAAGCACGATGCCACCCAGCTGCTCGTCGAGAACGTCTCCCAGCAGGCGCAGAATTCCAAATTTGAAGCCGTCAAAATTGTCGAAGCACATCTGATCCGGCGCAGTGGCGACCTGAAACGGGCTGCGCAACTTTACGACGAACTGCTCAAGACAGCACCGAAGAACCTGATCCTTCTCAAATCGCGTGCGGAAGTGGCGCGCGAACTGTCAGACCCGGCCACGGCTTTCACCCTGCTCAAGAAGGCGGCCGAACTCATTCCCACGGATGATCCCCAGGGGCCACCCATGTGGATTGAACTGGGAGGAATGGCCATGGCAGGCGGAAAGAATGCCGAAGCCGCAGACGCTTATGAGCAGGCAGCCAGACTGAAGCCGCAGGACATCGATCTGGCCCGCCAGGTGGCGCAGCTGCTTCTGCAGGCGGGTTTCCCTGAGCGGGCGGCAAACTTTTTCTCCAAGCTGGCGGATCAAAAGGAACCGCAGCGCAAGCTCGACGCACTGTATGATCTGGCGCGGATTTACGAACACGCCGACCAGTTTGCGAAGGCAGACAAGGCCCTCACAGACGGTCTGGCGCTGCTGCATTTTCGTGATGGCCGTTATCTCGATTTTTTCCGCCGCCGAGTGAGGCTGCATGAGCGCTTTGGAACTCTGGACGACATGCGCAAAACCTTGGTGGATGCCGCCGCAGCATCTCCACCCTCTGAACAGGCTCTGCTGGACGCCTCCCGTTTTTTTGAGCTGACGGTCGAGCCTGATGAGCAGCTGCGCTGGCTGCGGGCTCTGGTGCAGGCAGTTCCGCAGACGGAGGACTACCGCTGGCAGCTGGTGCGTGCACTGCTGGACCATGAAGGAGCTGCAGAGGCGGCCAGGCTTCTTGATGAGCGCCTCAAAAACGACGGCACCGACCTGCCCGCCATCGTGCTTCTGCGCAGTGAGGCAGACCTGCGCAGCGGCGATGCGACCAGCGCAAGCCGACGCCTGCTGAAACTCCTGGAAGCCCAAAGCTCCACCGATGTGGAAAAGCAGGTTTTGAGTTTTGCTCAAACCCGGGCGCTCGACGCCGTCATTGAAAAAATCCTGCGCGCCCGCGTGGAGCGCGATCCTCAGAAAGCTGAGGCGGTGTTTGACCTGGCCGGGTATTTCCGTGCACGCCGGGATGTGGCGGCTGAGGACAAACTGCTCCATGAGTTCACCGACAGCGCGAAGACGCAGGAGGAACGGCAGAAGCGGCTTAGCGATGCCTCGACCTTTCTGGCGGCAAGCAACAACCTCGACAGCGCGATCATGCTCGCGCGCGAAGCCGTCTCCAAACCAGGCGCGGGCCGTGATGCCTGGCTGCATCTGGCGGAGCTGCTGGCTGAACAGGGTGAAAACGACGAGGCTGTGGAATGGATTGAAAAGGCCTGGCATGCCAGCACGACGGACGACGAGCGGGTGGATGTGGACGAGCGCATGCTCTCCATCCTCATGGGAGACACCAAGGCGGCTCCAAAGCTTCAGGGACTGGCTGCCGAGTTCAAGCTGCCTGATGCGTTCACAGGAGCCGGCTTCGCCAGCGACTCTGGAGACGGCGAGACCGCCAGACGCGAAAAACTCCCCGAGCGCGTGCTGGAGTTTGCAAAAAAGGCCATCTCCAGCGCCCGACAGGCAGACCCCAGCTCCAAAGATGCCCAGGCCACACGGTTTCGGGGCTGCTGGTGGGCTGTGCGCACAAACCAGCTTGATGACGCCTACCAGCTGCTCAATGCCCTGGAGTTTGATCCCCTGACGGAAAAGAAACAGCCGGTCTCCCTGGTGGTGGAACTGCTGAAGCTGGATCTGGCGCAGGAGGATGACAACCATGCGCTGATGGAGAGGCAGCTGAGGCGCCTGTCTGAACTGGATGCCGCAGGACGCGTGCGCTACACGCTGCGTCTGGCGGAACGGCTGATGGAATCAGAGCGTCGGGTGGATTCCGAAACCAGCAGCCCGGGCTGGAAAAGCACCACTCCCCTGCCACCACCGGGGCTGGCGGCAGCCAGACTGCTTGAACGCATCTACCGTGAATTTCCTGACTCAGGCCAGCTGCTCTCGGCTCTTTCCCAAATATACTTCCTGCAACGCCGCGCGGATGATGCGCTGGCTCTTTGGAAGCAGGCGGTGAAACGGGTCGAAGGCCCGGCGGCCATCCCTCTGCTGGAAAATTATGCAGACATCCTGCTGCGGCAGCATCGCATCGCGGATCACGTGGAGGTCCAGGCGCAGATTTTGGAACGCGAGACGGATGTGCAGCGGCGCCGCGAAGTGCTGCGCCGCTGCATCGACAGGCTGACGTTTTCTGATGCCAGCGGCGGCGAACTGGCGCCGAGTGTGGCGCGCGACCGCATGAAACTGCTGGAGCGCGCCCTGCAGGAGAGGGTGCAGCGGCATCCGTTTGACGGGTTTTACCACGAAGCACTGGCGCAGGTGTATGAACGGGGCGGCGACCATGTGAAGGCCTTTGCGAGCATGAAGCAGGCGTACTACACCGCGCCGGACACGCCCTTCTCTATGGATCAGTTGCGCGATGCCGCGCTGAAGGTGGCTGACTTGAATTCGGCGATTTATTTCCAGAAACAGATCGCCGCGATGGCTCCCCCCAAGGAGATCGCAACAGAGTCACGACGGCTGGTGGAGCTGCTGGAGCAGACGTTTCAGATCACGGAGGCGGACCGTGTGCGGCGGCGCCTGGAGAGCCGTTTTTCGCAGGATGCCGCAGCACTGGAGGAACTGGCAAAGTATTATCAAAACTCCGGGCAGGATGAGGCGGAAAGACGGGTGTATGAGCAGATGACCCAGGTGCGCCCGTGGGACGGCCGGGCGCGGCTGCGGCTGGCGCTGAAGTGCCTGCGTTTTGCGGATGAAGCAGAGGCAGAGAAACAGCTGCAGACAGTGCTCGCCACACCAGTGAAGGCGCCCAATTACGCCACGAGCGGAGTGCGGGCGCCGCTGCCTCTGACGGATACGCGTCGCACCGGCGGCGGCGTGACCACTGGAGACATCGTGTCTCTGCTGGATCTGGCCCCAGGACTGGAACGCAAGGACCTGGACACCCTGCGGGCTTTTCTGGGCCAGCCAAGGGCGGAGTTTGCCGAGCTGCCGGAAGACGCCGCCCTGGTGCGGTTGAGGGCGGTTGAAGAACTGGCAAAACTGCGCAGAGACCACGGCGGTGAGCCGCTGAGCCGGTGGATCAAGCAATGGAGCACCGGCGCGCAAGGAAACGAGGTGGAAAAACTCTGGGCGCTGTTTTACGCCGGAGCAGGCGCGGAATTTCGTATGGCGCTGAAGAAGGTGCTGCCAGACACCAGCAGCCTGGAGGCGCAGTTCGCAATGGTCTGGCTGACTCTCCACAGCCACGGGATGGATGAGGCGGTGCGCTGGGCAAATGAGAAAGGATGGTCGTCTGAGGTGCTGAAGGCACGGGCAGGCCTGCTGCAGGCCTGCGTCTCTATGCTTGCTGATGTCAGCTCCTTCCGCTTTCGCTCAGAAAGCCTGGAGCTTCTGGGCAGCAGCCGAGTGCTGCGCAACTCGGCCATCGTGGAGCTGACCCGCAAGCTGCAGGACAAGCAGCGGTATGACGAGGCGCTGGCGCTGGGTTCCTGCCTCCCGCTCAATTCACCGGAGATGGCCATGGATTACTCGCTCTTTCTCGCACGGATCGCTGAAAGCGCCGAGCGGTGGGAACTCGCACGGCAGTATCTTGCCGTGGCGGTGCGTGGCCCGGTGGCGGCAGAGAACTACCGCACCACTTACGACCCGTATTTGCTGAGCCTCTCCTCGCTGAGCCGCATGACCAATTCCGAGCAACAGCGCGAGGAAGCCCTGCTGGCGGCATGGCGCCGGTTGCAGCGCACCCAGCCTTCAGCACTGACGGCCATTCGCAAAGCGGCTGTGGCCGGACTGGCGGGCGCGGACCAAACGGGAGCAAACACCCTGGGCGGATTTCTTTCCGGGCCGTTCATCGCCCAGCGTGACATGGCGGACTCCAAGGGCAGTCTGCTGCCGCAGGGGTCATCGCGCTATGAGGAGGCTGCACACCTGCGCAGCCTTTGGGAGGAGACGCGCGAGATTGAAGCGCTGCTGATGCAGCAGGGACTCAACGGTGTGGTGAATGGAGCGAACAGCGCCCTGGCCCGGCATTACGGAGCCACGATGCTGGGGCCGCGCTCAGATTCAGAATTCGGCGAATGGAGAATCAATGACCTTCTGGGCAGACTGCGCGCGGCGGACTACCCCACGCGGCGGCGGCTCATCCGCGAGCATCTGGCTGCGGTGGATCTGCGGACTGAGCATTCGGTGGACACGCTGGGCAACCTCGGCAGCCGTCTGGAAAGCGCAGGCTTTGTGCGCGAGGCCATCGACATCTACATGATGCTGCCAGACCGGGCCCCTTCGAATCCGGACTATGCGCTGTGGCTGCTGCGGGTGTGTGAAACTTCCATGGAGATCGAGCCGGGTCTGGGCTTTGCGCTCAAGCTGCTGCTGGCCGAGCCGCCGCTGAAGCCCCCGCAGCCTGGAGATGACACCCTGCGCGAGAAGCATGCACTCTTCCTGGCGCGTGATTTCAACGTGGACGAGCTGCACCGCCAGGGCTTTCGCGAGCAGTTCTCCCAGGTGCTCGAGCGCAGGCGCCCTCACGAGGTCTCCTACCTGCGTGAACTCGGCCTGCTGCAGGAGCGCATGCAAAACCATCAGGCGGCGCTTTCTGCCTGGGACCGTGTGCACGCCTGCTACGTGGCGAATGACCAGGCAGGCACAGACCTCGACATCGAGGCCAGTTTGCACCGTGCCCAGATCCTGCAGCGCATGGCACAGCCGCTGGCCGCGCTGAAGGTGCTGCGTGAGGTGCCGCTGGCAGAGCCTCTGGACCCCATCGCACAGGACCTGCTGAAACTGCGCTGCCAGATCGCCACGGCCGCCGGTGCCTGGGATGATGTGCGTGCTCTGATGACACTGTGCGTCGAACGCAAATCCCTGCCCTGTGTGGTGGCGCTGGCAGATGGGCTGCGCACGCATGACCGCGCTGCCGAAGCACTGAACCTGCTCACTCAGGCAGACCGCACGATCAAGGGAGACCATGAGCGCTTCGCGCTCAGACTGGAGCAGCTCAAGGTGCTGGCAGCGGCACCAGACTGGGCCCCTGAACGCGGAAGGGCGCAAATCGCCGCGCTGTTCCGCACCACGACCAGGGAGCTGGACACACTTAAAGACATGCATGCATGGCTCAAGGGGCTGGCGGCAGGGAGTCAGGCCGCCGGCTGGGCTGCCATGCTGCGCACAGAGGCTCGCGCAGGCACCGACCGCCCCCTCGCGGCGCTGGCGCTGAGCGCCTTCACGGCCGTCCTGCCAGAGGAAGCGCATGCAGACTTCATCAGCGCGTGGCAGAGGGTGGAGGAAAAGGACCGGTCCTGCATCGAACTCGCCGCCGAAGAAATGCTCAAGGCAGGACGCGCAGCATGGGCCTGGAGCGCCTGCGAAATCGTGGCCGAGATCCCGACCTTTCGCGAACAGGGGCGAAAGCTGCCGCTGGCCGTGCGTGTCGCAGCTGCCCTGCATGATGAGACGACGGTGAAGGAGCTTTTCAGCGAAACCTTGCGGCTGTCCTTTCCAGGTGGTGCGCAGACGGTCGAGTGGGCAAAAGCCTTTGAGGAGACAGGACACGCCGGACTGGCGCAGGAGCTGCTCGCTGCAGCTCTGCAGCGCCTGGAGGACACCGCAGGTCTGCAGCCAGAGCTGTTTGCCGCGCAGGCACGCTTCCTGATCCGCCAGCAAGATTACGAAGCTGCGGAGATTTTTCTCATGCGCATGAGCTGGACCATGCCAAACGAGTCGGCAAAACTCATCTTTGAACTCTACCAAAGCTGGGGCAAACTGGCAGGGCTCGAAAAGGAACTGCCAAAATTCCGCCTTCCTGGGGGAGTCAGGCAGGAGATCCTTTTTCTCAACCGAATGGCAGCCACGCCCAGACCCAAGCCATGAACCGACCCATGATCATCACGATCTGCCTCAGCAGCGTGCTGCTGTGCCAGTGCTCAGGCCCGGAGGAAAAGAAGGTGGATCCCTCCAAAATGAATCTTGCGCAGCGCTCCATGCTGAAACCGAATGAAAATCAGCGCAGCCGATATGAGAAGTACATGAGCGATAGCCATCTGAGCAAAAGCAGCGCTGGCTCTTATTTTCAGAAGCAGACGCATCACTCCAAAAACTTCAACGGAGGCAACTCCTATTCCGGACAGAAGGAGTTCAAGACAGGTGAAAGCGTGTATGGCAGACCGAAATCAAAAGATCTCGACATGACTTACATGCTTGGAGACAAGCAGGCCCTGGGCAAGAACAGCAGCTTCAAGGCTGATGAATCCCGCTTTGGCAGCCAGAAGGCCAGGGAGGGCAGCGCGATCTTCGGCGGTGCGGACAATCAGTTCAAAACAGGCTCGGCGCTGACGAGATCGAAAAGCACCGGCAAGGAGCCGAAGATCATCGAAAATTACAATGACAGGGGTGAAGGCAAAAAGAGCGCGTACACGGAAGATGAGGTGCGGCAGCTCCTGAATCGGAACTAAAACCTGCCGCGCAAATGCTGGTGTGTCAGGCTGTTGGTGATGACGGTGCTTGCAGGAGCCTGCGCTCCTGCTTATGCAAACGTCATGCGCATTCTCCATACCGCAGACTGGCATCTCGGCGCACGGCTCGTCGAGCGTGACCGCCTGCCGGAGCATGCCGCTCTTTGTGACTGGCTGATCAGGACACTTAGCGAGGAAAAGATCGATGCGCTGCTGCTGAGCGGAGATGTCTTTGATGCTGCGAATCCGCCACAGGATGCGGTGGGCCTGTACTTTGATTTTTTGAAGCGCCTGGCAGACCTGCGCACGGTGAAGGCGGTGATCACGGGCGGAAATCATGATTCGGCATCCCATCTGAATGCGCCGCGCGAGCTGCTGAAGCGCTTTGAGGTGCATGTCTTTGGGCATGCGGGGGAGAATGTGGTGGACCTCGGTGATGCGGTGGTGGCGGCGGTGCCTTTTCTGCGTGAGCGAGATCTGAGACAGTCCACCACAGGCGAGGCGATGACGGAGGTGCAGGCACAGGTGCGTGCGGGGATCCGGGATCACTATGCCGCGCAGCTGACTGCCTGCCGGGCGCTGGCGGGAACACGTCCGGTGATCGCGATGGGACACCTGACCGCGCTGGGTGCCACGACGAGCGACAGCGAGCGCGACATCCACATCGGAAATCTTGGCGCGGTGGGCGCGGATGTGTTTGCAGGCTTTGATTACACAGCCCTGGGGCATCTGCACCGGCCGCAGAAGGTGGGCGGTCAGGAAAATGTGCGCTACAGCGGCTCCCCGTTGGCTCTGAGCTTTTCAGAGGCGGGAGACAGGAAGAGCATGGTGATCGTGGACACTCAGGGAATGAAGATCGAGACGCTGGTTGCACCTGTGACGCGCGTGCTGACCCGCGTCAGTGTGAGCCGGGCCAGCATGACGGAGGAACTGGCGCTTGTACCCGCCTCCAGCTGGGCGGAAGTGACGGTGAAGCTGGACGCGCCAGAGGCAGATCTGGACCGGCAGGTGCGTGAGGCTGCGGGCGGACGCTTTGACGTGTTGAAGGTGCTGGCAGATTTGCCCGCCAGCCAGACGAGCGCCTGGCAGCACCACGGACCGAGCCTGAGCGAGCTGCAGCCTCGCAAGGTTTTCCGCGAGCTGATCAAGGAAAAGCAGATTGCCAGTGAGGAGCTGTATGAGGTGTTTGATGAGCTGCTGGCCATCCGGGAACAAAAAATCACGGCCTGAAGCCATGCGACTCCTTGCTGTAAGACTCCAGAACCTAAACTCCCTCAGCGGCATGCATGAGGTGCGGTTTGATGCGGTGCCGCTGAGCACTGCAGGGGTGTTTTTGATCACAGGTCCGACAGGGGCGGGGAAATCGACACTGCTGGACGCCATGACGCTGGCGCTTTACGGTCGCGCAGCACGCTATGGCAATGACAAGGCGGATGAGATGATGAGCCGGCACACCATGGAGTGCTTTGCCGAGGTGGACTTTGAGACCGGCGGCCGCAAGCTCCGCGCGACGTGGCGGCTGGGAAAGACGAAGGGCGGCAATTTGAGGCCTGTGCAGCGGACACTGGCAGATGCCAGCACGCTCGAGATCCTTGCCGACAAAGGGCGTGAGATGGACCCGATGATCGAGTCCCTGACCGGACTGGATGCGCAGCGCTTTCTGCGCTCCGTGCTGCTGGCGCAGGGGCAGTTTGCCGCGTTTTTGAAGGCGAAGCCGAATGAGCGCGCGGAACTGCTGGAGAAGATCACGGGGACGGAGATCTACAGTGACCTCTCCGTCCTGGCCTATGAAACACACAAGGCGAAGGATGAGGCGGCGCGTCTGCTGAAGGAGCGGCTGGGGGCGGTGCAGGTGCTGGATGAAGAAAAGCGGACGCAACTGGAGACTGACCTGACGGCAGCGCGGACGAGCGCCGAAAGCCTGCGCATGGACAGCGATGCGGCGAGCAGGCAGCTGCATGCGCAGCGGGAGCACGGAAGCATTGCACGAGAGATAACCAAGCTGATAGTGACGAGCCGGTCACAGCAGGAAGCAGTGACGGCTGCGAGTCACGAAGCGAGCCATGCGAAGGCCGGCGCTGAAGCCGCAAAACAGGAACGCGCGAGGCGGGAACCTGTGTGGGAGCAGGCGGCGGGCATGGCAGCACAGAGCGAGCAGTTTGAAAAACAGCTCGGCGAGAGCCGGACGATGTACCAGACATGGGCGAAGGATCAGAAAGAAGCATCCGCCCGCCGTGCAACCGCTGAAAAGGCGCTGGCGACTCACCTGGAGGCCACCGAGGCGCTCGAAGAGTGGCTCAGGCAGAACGCAGGCGATGCACAGCTCGGCGAAGCCCTGCCAAAGCTGCGCACGTCCCTGCGTGCATGGCGTAGTGCGTATGAAAAGCTCGCCGAGCACCGGAAGTGTCACGCCGAAGCGGCGGCTCTGAAGCAAAAACTCGCCGAGGTAGAGGCTCATGCCAATGAGCTGGCAAAGCAACGGGACGAAAAGAATGCGAAGCTGAAACGGGACCGTGCGGAATCTGAGCGCCTGGGCAAAATGCTGGAGGGGCAGAGAGAGGTGGTGCGGCGGGCTGAACTGGTGGCGGGCTTTGATGAACATCGCCACGACTTAAAGACGGGCGAGCCCTGCCCGCTGTGCGGTGCGCTGGAGCATCCGTATGCGCACACCACCACCGATTTTGAATCGCAACTCCAGGGAGCGCGGAAACTTCTCGGCACCTTGGAGAAGCAGTGGGAAAAAGCCGGGCGTGATCTCGGAACGCTCGAGCGTGAGCTGGCAAAAAACGAGGCGGAAGTGGCGGCAGAGAAAAAAAGGGCCGCGGAGATGAAGAAGCGGGTGATGGAGCTGGAGGCGCCCACTGATGAAGAACTGCGGCAATGGGAGGCCGAAGAAAAAGAAAAACGCATGGCTCTGGCGGGCCTGCCGCACTCCGGCGAGCCCGGCTACGGCCCTGACGCGGCCGAACGCGAACTCGGCGCGCTGGAGCAGCGTGTGACGGTCTTTGCAAAGAGACGCGATGAGGCGGCACAAAAACGTGGCGAGCGGCAGAGACTTGAAAGCGACATCCAACTGGCAACGCAGGAAGACGCCGCAAAATCAAAGCGCCTGGAGGAACTGAAGAATGAAGGTGTGACGCTGCGGGCAAAGGCGGATGCGCTGAAGTCTCAGCTGAATGAGCTGCTCGGCGGCAGGACTCTGGCGCAAGACCGCGAGCAGCATGAAAACCGTGTCGCAACAGCAGAGAAGATCTGGCGCGAAGCGGAGGCAAAGCTCAATGCGCTGCAAACCCAGATGGCCGCAACCCTGGCGAAGCTGGAACAGCTCGAGGTGCGAAGGAAGCCCTTTGAAGGCCAGGCGGTGCCAGATGAAGAAGGGTTGCGACATCTGGAAATGGCGGCGAAACGGCTGGATGATGAGTTTGCAGCCAGGCGAACGGAGCTGGGATCTCTGCAACAGCAGGTGATCAATGATGATGCGGCGCGGAAGCGGCGTGAAACAGGTGGCGCAGAACTGCAGGCGGCGGAGGCCGAGGCACTGCGCTGGGGACGGCTGAGGGAGCTGATCGGATCGGCAGATGGAGCAAAGTTTTCCAAATTCGCCCAGTCACTGACGCTGCGGCAGCTCATCGGTCTGGCGAACGAGCATTTGAAGGTCCTGGCGGAACGCTACCGGCTGATGGCGGCGGAGGGCGATGAGCTGGATCTGCGCATCGTGGACCTGTATCAGGCGAATGTGGACCGGCCGATGGAAAGCCTTTCAGGTGGCGAGAGCTTCCTCGCGAGTCTGGCCCTGGCGCTGGGCCTCAGCGAGCTGGCCAGCCGCCATCACCCGATTGATTCGCTGTTCATTGACGAAGGCTTTGGCACCCTGGACACCGGGACGCTGGAGGTGGCGCTGAGCGCACTCGAAAATCTGAGATCGCGCGGAAAGACGATCGGTCTGATCTCACATGTGGAGCTGCTGAAAGAGCGGCTGACAACGCAGGTGCGCGTGGTGCGCGGAGCAGGAGGGACGAGCAGGATTGAGGTGGTGGCGTAAAAGCGCGATATCTTCGAGTCACTCCTTCTCGAAGACGACTTTCCCACCCAGCCAGGTTTTGAGCACCTGGGTTTGCACGAGGTCGTCGATGGGGCAGGTCAGAGGATCGCGATCGAGGAGGATAATGTCGGCGAGTTTGCCGGGCTCGAGGCTGCCGGTGTTTTTTTCGGACTTGAGGAGGAAGGCGTTGTTGGAAGTGTAGAGGCGGATGGCTTCCTCACGGGTGAGGCCGTTTTCAATGTGAACGGGCTGGTCGAGCTTGCGTGCCTTGCGGGTGATGGAGGTCCACATGCCGAGCCAGGGATTGTAGGGATTGATGCTGCGGAAAGAGCCGATCTTCTGCATGTGGTCGCTGCCGCCTCCGACGATGACTTTTTGGTCGAAGCAGGCACGGAGAGGCTGGAAGCGCGACATGCGCGCCTCGCCGAAATGCCCGGTGAGCGTGCGCCCGTCCATGTGCAGCCAGATGGGCTGGAGATCGATGCAGACGCCGAGCTTGGCAGCCTTGGCGATGGAGTCCGGGTGCATGAAATTGCAGTGGGTGACACTGCTGCGCGCGGCGCGGATGCTTCCGGGCTTCTGACCATCGACGGCCTCGTAGGTGTCGATCAGGAGCTGCACGGCGGCATCGCCGACACTGTGGGCGGTGAACTGCAAACCGGAGGCGGTGACTTTTTCGACGAGCTGCTTGAGGCGGTCGGCGGGAATTTTCTGCACACCACGATATTGAGGATCGGTGATGCCGTAGGCTTCGCTGATGCCCCAGGGCTCCAGCATCCAGGAGCTGCCGGTAAGCATGCCGCCGTCGAGATAGACCTTGGTGCCGATGATCTGCAGCATGGGATCTTCCTTGGTCAGCGGATGCTGGATGACTTCGTCGATGGCTTTTTCACAGGCCGGCCAGAGGCTCATGCTGGGAATGCCTGGAGAGGGGCGCATGCGCACGGTGAGATCGCCATTGGAGAGCATCTTTTGATAAAGCTCGCACTGCTTGAGGCTGGAGTCGCGATCTGCCACGGTGGTGAGGCCGACGGAGTTGTAGTCGTGGAAGAGCTCCACGGTGCGGCGGTAGGTGTCCTCGGGTTTGGGAGACTTTACCGAGATGGGTGCCTTGACGTTGTGGCTGAGGCTGCGGAGCAGTCCGGTGGGTTCGCCCTTGGCGTCCACTTCCATTTTGCCGGCGCTGCCTGCGGGCACTTTGTAGTCGCGGCTGTAACCGCCGAGCTTGAGAGCCAGACTGTTGAGCATGGAGTCCGGCCCGGTGGAGAAGACGACAGGATTGTTGGGTGCGATGCGGTCCAGCTCCTCGCGCGTGGGGTAGCGCTTCTCTTCGAGGCGGGTGATGAAAATCTGCCGCACGCTGATGAGATCGCCCGGCTTGGAGACTTTGACGCGTTCGCTGAGGTAGGCGAGCACATCGGCGATGGTCTCCATCGTGGGGATCTCGTGGTCAAACTCGATCATCGCCGCGCCGGGATGGACGTGGGAGTCCATGAGTCCCGGAAGGACGGCCTTGCCCCCGAGATCGACCAGCTGGCTCCCCTCCCCTTTCAGCTTCAGGACGTCGTCATTGCTGCCGACGGCCTCAATGCGTCCATCTGAATCGATAGCGATGGCTTCGGCGATGCGGAAATCTTTGTCCACTGTGACGACCTTGCCGTGATGGAGGATCAGGGCCGGAGCGGCGTGCAGGGAGACAGATGCCAGGGCGGTGAACAGGAGCGCGAGTTTCATCCGCATACCAACGCCGTAAAAATCCAGTTTGTGCTTCTCTGAATCGTCAGCCCGTGCTTGGTTGAATCCAGCAATGGCCATCTCCAATGTCGAAAACAAAGAGTCCCAGATCCGGGTGTATGATGAAAACAGCCAGTGCGTGGGACACATGCCAAACAAGCGGGTGGAGATAGCCGGATTTACCTCCGACTTCTTCGTCACCGTGGAGGGTGGCTGGATCCGCACCTATGACCAGGAATGCGAGCGCCTGGGCAGCATGAGCGGCATCGGTGTCACCGTACGCAGCGTGTCGGGCGGAAACTTCACGGTGTCCGAGGCGGGTGATGTGAGGACGTATGACCGAAAGTGCAAGGAAGTGCGTCCGCGCCGCACTTGACCGTCACACCCACATGGCCTCCAGCCGCTTGGCGCTCACGGGCTGGGCGGTGCCAAGCTCCTGGGCGAAGGTTTGAACGCGGTATTCCTCGAGCATCCAGCGGAAGGTTTCATGCTGCGATTTGGGCACGTGAGACTGCCAGCCGTCGAAGTCGGCGATGAGGTTGTATTTCTCCATGTCCTTGGCGGGATTCGCGAGGCAGCGCTCGTTGCGAATCTGGATGGCTTTTAAGTAGCGCGGCAGATGCTGCAGCTGCTCGTGCGGCGTGGTGGCCAGGAGATCGGCAGGAATGAGGCGGGCGACATCCTGCTCCAGGCCAGGGTAGCGTTTGGGCAGGGCGAGAAGCTTGGCGCGCAGATCGTGGATCTGGGTGAAGAGTGTCTTCACACGATGGGTGACCGCAGGGAGCTCGCGGCGGACGGTTTCGCACAGCTTGAAGAAGCGCTCCTGGGTGAGAGGAAAAGTGGGCTGCAGACGCAGCATGTGCGCGAGGATGTGCTCGTGGGCCTGCTGGGCGAGATTGGACGCGGGCGCTGCAGCGGGAGCATTAAGCTGGCTGAGCGCGGCCTGGAAACTGGCGGGCTGCTGCGGCTTGGCGGAAACTGAACCGCCGATGCTGCGGAGTTCCTTGGGCAGCCAGGCGAGATCTTTGCTCAGCGTGTTTTCGGCAAGCTTTCGGACAGCCGCAGGCGTGCCGCGGGCAGCTTCGGCAGCCGTGCGGAAGAGTCGCACGTCCACTTCGCCGTCACGCAATACGAGACCGAGATAACCGAGAACAGGAGTGCCGTTGATCTCTTCGACGACGATGGATTCCGGCAGATCGCCAAAGGACCAGGTCTTGAGGGCGAAGCGTTCGACGCGGGGCAGTGTCTTTTCCCAGGCATCCGAGCGCGGGTTCTGCTTCTGCACACTGCTGCGGAGCTCGTCCAGATCGCGGCTGGCGGCGATAACAGTGTTCTTTTTCGGATCGAGCACCTCGACACGCGGCTGCAGGTGCGCTGGCAGGCTTTGAGGAGGCCAGTCCTCCGCGCGCACATGGATGCGGTAGCGGCGCGTGATGAAATCAGCGAGCGCCGCATGAAAATCCTCCCGCCCGGGATCAAAAGCGGCGGCAATCTCGCGCGCCTTGGGATCGATGGGCATCAACTGGCGGCGGATGACTTTCGGCAACGCACGCAGCATGACGTTGGCAAGCTCTTCCCGGATGCCGGGCACCATCCACTGGATCTGACCGGTGGTGAGATGACCGGCAAGTTGCGCGGGCACGCGCACGGTGACGCCGTCGGTTTCCTCGCCTGGCTGGTAATTGTAGGTGACCGGCAGCGCGGTATTGGCCAGGGCCACCTGATCGGGAAACATCTGCAGGTCGGCCTCAAATTCTTCGCCAGCCGTGAGATCGTGCTCGGTGGCGCAGAGGAAGTCCGGCTGCTCCTCGATGTGCTCTTTGACGAGACGATTGAGGTCATGAATGGACGAGACGTTTTTAATGCGCTCGTCGTAGAAGCGGAACAGACGCTCCTCGATGGCATAGACGCGATTGCTGCGTACGCGGGTGAGCATGGTCTCGATCTTTTGGCGCAGCTTGTTGTTATGCGTGTAGAAGCGCTGAGTGATGGGCACTTCCTGACTGTCAATGAGCGCAGCGCGAATGAACATCTGAGTAGCCGCCACGGCATCGACCTTGAGGAAGTCGATATGCTGACGCCTCACCTCCAGGCCGTGAATAAGGACACGCTGAGTCACGAGCACGCGCCCCGCTTTGAGGTTCCAGTGTGGCTCGCTGTATTTGAACTGGCAGAGATGCGCACCGAGTTCAGCAATCCAGTTGGGGTCAATTTTCGCGAGCGTGCGCGCAAAGAGCTGCGAGGTCTGCACGATCTCGCCAGCGACGATCCACTGCGGCTGGCGGCCTTTGTCCTGACCCGGCTTGCCCTTGCCATTCTTCTCACGGCGCTCGTAAAGGTTTGAGCCGGGGAAGACGCAGACCTGGCGGTTGCCCGCGGCCTTGTAGAGATTGCGCTCCTCCTTCATGGCGATGTGGCCGAGCTGAGCCGTGAGGATGGAGCGGTGGATGGCGTTTTGCGTGGCCTGATCCAGGCCGCTGTCATCATCGGATGAGCTGGCGGCCTGATTTTGATTTCGCTGCCGCTCCCGGGGGCTGGAGCTGTTTTTCAGATCATCGCTGAAGCAGTCACAGAGCTGCTTCCAGACATCGCGCCACTCCTGCATGCGGGTAAAGGAGAGAAAGCTGCCTTTGCAGAATTTGCGCAGGGCGTTGCGTGAGTTGCCCGTGGGCTCAGGCGAGGCGCTCCAGATCTTAAAGAGGGTGAGAAAATCGGAATCGGGTGCCGCGAAGGCTTTGTGGGCGGCGTTGGCGAGTTCGCGTTTTTCTTCGGGCCGCTCGCGTGGATCCGGGATGCTGAGACCGGCGGCGATGATGAGCATCTCTGGCAGGGCTTTCTCAATGCGTGCCTGGAGCAGCATGCGGCCCAGCGTGGGGTCGAGCGGCAGACGGGCGAGCTCGCGACCTAGCGGCGTGAGTTCATGCACTTCGCTGAGGGAGCCAAGCTCGTGGAGCAGATCGTATCCGGCACGGATGGCAGCGCTGACGGGCGGATTGATGAAGGGGAAGTCCTCGATCTCTCCGAGCTTGAAGGCCTTCATGCGCAGGATGACCTCGGCCAGATTGGCGCGCTGAATCTCCGGCATGGTGAAGCGATCGCGCTTTTCAAAATCCTCCTGCGAATAAAGACGGATGCAGACGCCGTCCTGCACACGCCCGGCGCGGCCCGCACGCTGGTTGGCGCTGCTCTGGGAGACGGGCTCCACGGGCAGGCGCTTGGTGCGGGTGCGGGGATTGTAGCGGCTGATGCGGGCGAGGCCTGTATCCACCACATAGCGAATGCGCGGGATGGTGATGGAAGTTTCCGCCACGTTGGTGGCGATGACGACGCGGCGCTTGCGCCCCGGCTGGAAGATGCGCTGCTGCTCGGCGGAGGCCATGCGGCCAAAGAGGGCGAGGACTTCAAAGCCAGCACCCAGACGGCCATCAAGAAGATCGCGCGTGTCGCGGATGTCGCGCTCGGTGGGCATGAAGACGAGGACGTCTCCGTCGTCGGTTTCGATGAGGGCGTTTTCCACAGCGGCCACGGCGCCGTCGATGAAGCCGTAGTCATCCTCCCCGCCAGCAAGAGGCGCATAGCGAATATCCACGGGATACAGACGGCCTGAGACTTCGATGATGGGGGCACCGCCAAACGCGGCTGAGAAGGCCTCAGTGTCGATGGTGGCGGAGGTGACGAGGAGCTTGAGATCCGGGCGCTTCTTCAGCAAGCCGACGAGGTAGCCGAGGAGGAAGTCGATGTTGAGTGAGCGCTCGTGCGCTTCATCCAGAATGAGGACGGAGTAGGCCCGGAGCATGGGATCGCTCTGGATCTCGGCCAGCAGAATGCCGTCCGTCATGAATTTGATGCGGGTGTCGCGGCTCGTGTCGTCGCTGAAGCGCATCTTGCAGCCCACCTCCCTGCCCCAGGGCACGTTCAGCTCTTCGGCCACGCGTTTGGACACGCTCATGGCCGCCACACGGCGCGGCTGGGTGCAGCCGATCTGGCCGCGCACGTCCTGCAGGGCCTCCAGGCACATCTTCGGCAGCTGGGTGGTCTTTCCAGAGCCCGTCTCGCCCGCGAGAATGACGACCTGGTTCTGACGGATGGCCGCGATGATCTCCTCACGGCGGGCCGTGATGGGGAGGTCTGCGGGATAGCTGATCTGCGGCATGGGGCGAAAAGGGGGCGCGAAGAGTAGGCGGAAAATGAAGAATGACGAATTCCGAATGACGAATGTGCCGGAGATGTATTGTCCAGGATGGAATCCACCCGCGCCAAGTCGGCCCCCATGGGGGTCTGTTCTGTCACCGGCAAGACACAGCCTCTGGCCAAGATGCAGATGCTGCGGGAGCTGCGGCCCAACATCTCTCAGACGCTGCGCAACCGTCATCCTGAGCTGGCTGAGGACTCGCTGCTGTGCGCAGAGGCGGTGAATGCCGCACGGCTCGAGTATGTGCGCCATGTGCTTGAAAACCAGGTGGGCGACCTGACGCGGCTGGACGAGGAGGTGGTGGAGAGCCTGCACAAGCACGAGGTGCTGAGCGAGCGCCCGCTCTCTGAGATCGAGGAGGAGCAGCACCTCACCTTTGGCCAGCGGCTGGCGGACAAGATCGCAGACTTCGGCGGCAGCTGGCGCTTCATCATCCTTTTCTGCTCCTTTTTGCTCGTGTGGGTCGTCATCAACTGCGGCGTGCTGCTCAAGCAGCCCTATGACCCCTACCCCTTCATTTTGCTGAACCTGATGCTTTCATTCCTGGCCGCCCTTCAGGCCCCCGTCATCATGATGAGCCAGAACCGCCAGGAAGCGCGCGACCGCCAGCACGCCGAAGGGGACTACAAGGTGAACCTCAAGGCCGAGCTGGAAATCCGCCACCTGCATGAAAAGATGGACTACCTGCTGCACCAGCACACGACGAAGCTGATGGAGGTGCAGCAGATCCAGCTGGACCTGCTGCGCGAGCTGGCGCATTCACGGACCAAGGCAGCCAATTGATTCAGATAGACCGTGGCAGCGGACCGCGAGGTGTCAGCTCCACGTTCTGGGCAGGCAACGGCGCACCGTCCCTGATCCAATGGCGGAGAATCTGCGCATCCTTCCTGGAGATGGCATGCCCGCTGGGTGGCATGGCCCCCGGGATTTCATCCGGGAAAATGACCACCTGATAAAATCGGCTGGCCTCAGGCCTCCCAGGCACAATCCAGCGGGAGCCGATGAGCTTCGAGATCGCCCGGGTGTCGTTGATCGGCGGCATGGTGGAGAGGCGGTTGTCTCCATGGCAGTGCACGCAGTTGTGCTCCAGCACACGGAGCGCAGCCTCAGACTTGCCAGTTTCGGCACGGGCGGCGGTTTCTTCACTCACAGGCTGTGCGCATGAAGACAGCAATGCGGTGAACACGAGCAGCAGGCGCAGGCTTTTCATGCCGCACAGTTTGCCAGATCTTCGGCCTCAGGGAAACTGCAATGCATGCGCAGAAATTGGCTCACTCCTCGCCTTTGAAGTAGTCCGCCTCCTGCATTTCAAAGACCTTCCGCTGCGGCTTGGTCATCCATTTGCCGGAGTCGGGGTAGTGGATCACATCGGCGCGGGGCTGGTCGGCAACGACGATGAACGTCAGGTCTTCGGAGCCGTTGTTGATCAGCTGATGAGCCTCGCCGGGCGGAAAAACAAGGTAGTCGCCTGCCTTGATGGACTCCTTGCCGGCCGGGGTGCGCACCTGGCCGAAGCCGCTGAGGATGTAGTAGGCCTCCCACTGCGCCGAGTGCTCATGCAGGGGAAAATTGACTTTCCCCGGCGGGATGCGGTGGATCTCAAGGTCAAAAGGGTGCCCCCCTCCCCAGGTGCCCACATCCTTCTGCCCACCGGCGGCGATGGAGAGCGAGCGGCGGGCAAGGCCATACTTGCCCAGAGGCGAGTTTTGCTGGGTCCAGGGGAGATCTTCGGCGTGCGTGCGGGTCATGGATGCAGGATGTAGCACGCCAGTGGTGGTTTGGCGTCGCCGGGAGCAAAGAATTTTCAGGGAAAATGGCATCCCCGCTTGCCAACAGGCCGTACCCAATGCAGTTAGAATCATTCTAATTCTAAAGTTGTCATGCCCCCCTCCCCTTCACGCACTCCTGCCAAACCTTCCGGTCTGGACTGCCGTCTTGCCGTGCTGGGTTCGGACGTACGCCTCACGCCGCATCGGCGCGAGGTCTTTGAGGTACTGGCCTCCTCCACGGACCACCCCACGGCCTACGACATCCTGGACCGGGTCAAAAGCCGCAGCCCGGGCATCTCCCTGGCCACGGTGTACAACTGTCTGGAGCACCTGACCACCGCCGGCCTCATCAAGCTCGTCCATCTGGAGCGCGGACAGTCCCGCTACTGCGCAAACCTGCACGAGCACGTCCATTTCCACTGCGAGTCCTGCGGCAAGGTCATCGATGCACATCCGGTGACGGATTTTGACCCTGCCAAATTCTGGAATCTCCCCGCAGGCACCAAGGTGACCCGGACGGACCTCGCCATCCACGGCACCTGCTCCGCCTGTGCCGCCAAATCATAACCCCCATTTCTCCTCCCACATGTCCCTCGAAATTAAAGCCCTCCACGCCCAGATCCCCGGCCGCGAAATCCTCAAAGGCCTGAACCTCACGATCAACCCCGGTGAAGTCCACGCCATCATGGGTCCGAACGGCTCTGGCAAAAGCACCCTGAGCAAGGTCCTCTGCGGCCACGAAGACTATGAAGTCACAAGCGGCGAAGTCCTGCTGGATGGCGAAAACATTCTCGACATGGCCGTGGACGCCCGCAGCCGTGCCGGCCTCTTCCTGGCATTCCAGTACCCGCATGAAATCCCTGGCGTGAGCAACGCCAACTTCCTCCGCGCCGCGCTGAAGGCCCGCCTGCCCAAGGGCGAGGACATCGACGCCGTGAAATTCTACAAGCAGCTCTACGCCCGCATGGACCAGCTTGAGATGGACCGCAGCTTCACCAGCCGCAGCGTCAATGAAGGCTTCTCCGGCGGTGAAAAGAAGCGCAACGAGATCCTGCAGCTCATGATGCTGGAGCCCAAGTACGCCATTCTCGACGAAACCGACTCCGGCCTCGACATCGACGCCCTCAAGATCGTCTCCCGTGGCGTGAACGCCATGCGCAGCGAGAACCGCGGCTTCCTCGTGATCACCCATTACCAGCGCCTGCTGAACTACATCCAGCCTGACATCGTCCACGTCCTGATGGACGGCCAGATCGTCCACACCGGCGGCAAGGACTTGGCCCTCAAGCTGGAGGAGAAAGGCTACGACTGGGTGAAGGAGGAGATGCTGGCGGCAGCTTGAACATCTCACCGGCTTTAAACCCTCAACTTTTCTTCTTATGGTCTCCGCTCCTGACACAACCCTCGAAGCTCAAGCTTCCGAAATTCCCGACATCTCCGACATCAAGGTGGACAGCGTCGGCGATTTCACTTTCCCTGAGCGCAATAAGTACGACTCCGGCTTTGGCATCACCGAAAAGACGGTCGATTACATCGCCGATGTGAAGGGCGACCCCGACTGGATTCGTGAGTTCCGCCACAAGGCGCTCAAAGTCTTCCAGGAAAAGCCCATGCCCACGCATTGGGCCACCAAGGATCTGGAGAACATCAAGTTTGACGAATTCCGCTACTACCTAAGCGACGGCCAGAAGCCCAAGCGCTCCTGGGACGACGTGCCCGAGGACGTGAAGAAGACCTTTGACCGCCTGGGCATTCCTGAGCAGGAACGCAAGTTCCTGGCGGGCGTGGAGGCGCAGTATGACTCCGAAGCCGCGTACTCGAACATCAAGGCGGCGGTTGAAGAACAGGGCGTCATCTTCGTGAACAGCACCGAAGGTCTGCACAAATACCCGGAGATCTTCAAGAAGTGGTTCGGCAAGGTCATCCCCACGGGTGACAACAAGTTTTCCGCGCTGAACAGTGCCGTGTTCTCCGGCGGCTCCTTCATCTACGTGCCCCCGGGCGTGAAGGTGAAGCACCCGCTGCAGGCCTACTTCCGCATCAACAGCGAGCAGTTCGGCCAGTTTGAGCGCACGCTCATCATCGCTGACGAAGGCGCGGAAGTGATGTACATGGAAGGCTGCACGGCGCCGAAGTTTGAAACCGCCACGCTGCACAGCGCGGTGGTGGAACTCGTCGCCATGAAGGGCGCCAAGATCCAGTATGTGACCGTGCAGAACTGGAGCAGCAATGTCTTCAACCTGGTGACCAAGCGCGGCATCGCGCATGAGGACGCGGAAGTTCGCTGGATCGACTGCAACATCGGCAGCCGCCTCACCATGAAGTACCCCGGCGTGATCATGAAGGGCAAGCGTGCCCGTGGTGAAGTCATCAGCATCGCCCTGGCCAACAGCGGCCAGCATCAGGACACGGGAGCCAAGATGGTTCACGCCGCCGATGACACGACGAGCAACGTCATCTCCAAGTCCATCTCCATCGGCCAGGGCCGTAGCACCTACCGCGGCCTCGTTCACATCCCGAAACACCTCAAGGGCTGTAAGAACAACACCGAGTGCGATGCGCTGCTGATCAACAGCAACAGCCACACGGACACCTACCCCGCGATCAGCGTGCGGGGCAACCAGCACTCCACGCAGCATGAGGCCAGCGTGAGCCAGGTGAGCGCGGATCAGATTTTCTACCTCATGCAGCGCGGCCTCACCGAAGCCGAGGCCATGAGCCTCTCCGTGAACGGCTTCATCAACGATCTCGTGAAGGAATTCCCGATGGAATACAGCGTGGAACTCAAGCGCCTCATCGACCTCGAAATGGAAGGCAGCGTCGGCTAACCAGAACCACCGGCCCAACAACCTCCCCTGCCATGTCCGCCACTCTCGCACCAGCCCCCAAAAACACTCCCGCCCCAGTGTCCCCCGACTCCGACTCCCCTGCTCCTTCCGGCCTCGAAATCACCGTGCCTGTGCGCGATGAAAAATCCGCACCCGGCTGGTTCCTGGCCCGCTCCGAAGCGGCCTGGGCTGAATTCCAGGCGCTGCCGATGCCGGGCATCAAGGACGAGAACTGGCGCTACTCCAGCTCGAAGAAAATTGAGCTCGCTGATCACACCCCTGCCGCCGCACCCACGGCTGCAAACACCGCCGCTGCTCTCGCGGCCACAGAGGGCCTCAAGGAACGTGCCGCACGCTTTGTCTTCGTGAACGACGTGCTCGTCGAGTCCGACACCGCAAACCTGCCTGCCGGTGTGGTCTGCGTGACCTTCGCCGAGGCTCTGCGCGATCACAGCGACGTCCTCAAGCAGCACTTCATGCAGCGCGAGATGACGCTCGGCTCCGCCAAGTTTGCAGCGCTGCATCTCGCGCATGTCAAAGCTGGCGTGGTGGTCATCGTCCCCAAGAACGTGGCCATCGAAAAGCCCGTCGAAATTTTCCACTGGGTGGTGGGCGATCACGCCGCCATCTTCCCGCACACGCTCGTGGTCACCGGAGACAACGCCGAAGTCAGCGTGGTGGATCACTACCGCAGCCTCGACGGTGAAGGCGGGCTGAGCATCGCCATTGCCGACCTCGTGGGCGGTCGCGGCAGCAAGATCACCTACGCCGCCTGCCAGGAGCTGGCGGATGACGCGCAGGCGCTGCACCTTTCCAGCATCGTGGCCGGACGTGATGCTGCGGTGAAGAGCTTTCAGGTGCAGCTGGGCGCGAGCTTCAGCCGCAGCGAGAGCGTGAGCGACCTCATCGGAGAAGGCTCCCGCAGCGACATGCTCAGCGTGTCCCTGCCCATCGGCGAGCAGATCGTGGATCAGCGTACGCTGCAGAACCACAAGGCCCCTCATGCCAGCAGCGACCTTCTCTACAAGAACGCCCTCTACGGCAAATCGCGCAGCATCTTCAGCGGCCTCATCACCGTGGATGAAGGCGCACACTACACCGACGCCTACCAGACCTGCCGCAATCTGCTCAACAGCAACGAGGCCGAAGCGACGAGCCTGCCAGGCCTCGAAATCAGTGCTGACCAGGTGAAATGCAGCCATGGCGCCACGAGCGGCCCCATCAGCGACGAAGAACTCTTTTACCTCAAGGCACGTGGCATCAGCGACAGCGAAAGCCGGAAGCTCATCATCGAAGGCTTCCTGGCCGGTGTGATCGAGCGCTTTGGCAACGGCGAACTGCTCGACACGCTGGTCGCCCGCATTGATGAAAAACTGGAGCGTGCCGAGTAAGGCGGGTCCCGGCTCAGACCACGGCAGGAATCACCCCGACGGACAGATCCACCGGGCATTGGGTGACGCTTGGCGTGAGCCGTTCCCACATGTACTGCACGGCCCTTGCCAGCAGACGCACGTCCACACGCGCGTCATGCCGTTTCACCCCCTTGCTGGAGACCCCCACACGGCCGAGCACGGCATCCAGCCCGTGCCCGCCTTTGCCGCCCCAGATTTTGCGGGAAAAATCACGCGAATCCAGAGCGCTTGTCTCACGCACGGGAATGCCGTGGCGTTTGCAGTTTTCGGCGATGAAGCGCATGTCGAAGCGAATGCCGTTGTGCGCAATGAGCGTGGCATTCTCTCCGACAAAGCGGGAGAAATCCATGAGGACATCCACCGGTGAAGGGGCGTCCGCCACCTGCGCCTGCGTGATGCCGGTCAGCTTGGTGATGAAAGAGGGGATGCGGTTCTCGGGCCGGACGTAGCTGTCAAAATATTCCCCCTGGTCCCACCGTCCAGCCGTCACCTTCATCGCCGCGATCTGGATGATCTCGTGTTGAGAAGGGAGGAGGCCGGTGGTTTCGAGATCAAAGATGACAATATTCATGAATGCGGTCGGAACACGCCTTCGCATCCCGCCTCTTTGTTGCGGTCATCAGAGGCCGATTGCAAGCCTTTAAACGTACACCCTTGGAACACGGGTGTTGATGTTGGTCAGTACCTCGTAGGCGATGGTGCCTGCCGCATCTGCCACATCCTGGGCGGTGATGGACTCAGAGCTGTCGCTGCCGATGAGGGTGACGGTATCTCCATTGTAGGCGGTGCCCCACTCCAGATTCACCATGAACTGGTCCATGCACACACGTCCGACAATGGGGTGACGCTGGCCGCGAATGAGCACGGAGCCACGGTTGGAGAGGGCACGAAAATAGCCGTCCCCATAACCGACCGGCACCGTGACCACGCGCACTTGATGGTCGCTGCTCCAGGTGCCACCGTAGCTGATCGGGCTGCCCGGTTGCACCACCTTGAAAAACACGACCTGGGATTTCCAGCTCAGCGCCGGTGTCAGTTGCACCGGGCGCAGCACGTCCTTGGAGGGATACACGCCATAGAGCATGATGCCCGGCCGCACCAGGTCCAGATGACTCTCCGGCAGTTGCAGCACACCGCCGGAATTGGCAATGTGGCGCAGCGGAGTCTGCAATCCGTGTTTGGGATAGAACTCCAGCACCTCAAGAAAACGGGATAGCTGCTCCCTGGCGGCAGAGAGGTCGGAATCGTCCGAGCAGGCAAAATGGGAGTAGATGCCCGCCACCTCCACATTGGAAAATTGCAGGCTGGCCTCCAGCAGCTTCTCAGCGCTGTACCAGTGCACCCCGATGCGCTCCATGCCGGTGTCGATCTTCAAATGCACGCATGCCTTGGTCTTCACCGCCGCAGCCGCCTCGTCGATCTGCCTCAGCTTGTCCACGGATGAGGCGGCCATCATCAGGCCATGCTGGATGAACTGCGGGATCTGCCGCGTGGCCACACCACCAAAGACGAGGATGGGGATGCTGATGCCCGCCTGGCGCAGGACGATGGCCTCCTCCAAAAGGGCCACCCCAAGGCAGGGGGCCCCGTGGTTCATCAGATGCCGCGCCACCTCGACGATGCCGTGGCCGTAGGCATTGGCCTTGACCACCGGCATGACCTGCGCCGTGCCCACATGGGCGCGGATGGCGTCATAGTTCTGCGCGATGGCGCCGAGGCTGACCTCGACGTGGGCTGGGCGGATGGCGTCGGCTGGGTTCAAGTCGGGGACACTCGACTAACCCAGGATCGCTTTCAACTTCGCAGACACATCGGCAAAGGCTTCGTCGCTCAGCGCAGGTGTGGCAGCGGCAGCCAGTGGCAGTCCTTCCTCCGGCAGGGTGATCCAGGAGCGGCAGCCGCCGTAGCTCTTCGCATAGGGGAAGTGCCAGTTCTGCGGCAGCCTGTAGGCACGCACCAGCGCGATGTGCAGGCAGCTCTCGT
Source organism: Prosthecobacter fluviatilis (assembly GCF_055388355.1). Taxonomy (NCBI): domain Bacteria; kingdom Pseudomonadati; phylum Verrucomicrobiota; class Verrucomicrobiia; order Verrucomicrobiales; family Verrucomicrobiaceae; genus Prosthecobacter; species Prosthecobacter fluviatilis. The sequence continues at coordinate 5,035,335 of NZ_AP043782.1, read as the reverse complement.
CGTCATAGACAAAGCGCTCCTTCACCACGTCCTCGTTCCAGATGTGCAGCGGGGCCAGAGCGGCCACCTTGTCCCAGTCCGTGACCTTCCAGACCTGCTCCAGCGTCGCGCAGCCGTCGATGTCCACGCTGGTGCGCTGCTCCTCGGGCGGGAAGTCGCGCTGAGTATTTTCCGGCACCCAGCTGAGCTTTTCGGCCTGATTGTGAAACCAGGTGGGGAAGAGGAAAAACTGGCGGTGCTTCCACTCAAAGCCGCCGCGGCCTTCATGGATGCCGCCCTTGCGGAGAATGATGCTGAGGCGGCCCTGCGCGAGGGCATCGCAGACGAAGGACCATTCTTTGAATCCGGTGGGGGTGGTAAGGTTGGGCATGTGTGCGGATACATCGCCGCTCAGCCCCCCGCAAGTGCTGGCAGAGCGTGGAAAGTGCGGCATGCTGCGCCACGTTTGACTCCTCACATGTCATCCGCCCGCAATCCCACCGGGGCCTGCACCCAAATCAGCCGCCGCCAGCTCCTTTCCGCCGGCGGGCTGGGGATGTTTGGCCTCACGATGCCCCGCTTTCTCCGTGGCCTGGAAAGCCAGGGGGCGGACAAGCTCATCGCGCGCGCCAAGTCGGTGATCTTCTGCTTTCAGTGGGGCGGCCCCAGCCACCTGGAGACTTTTGACATGAAGCCGGACGCGCCCGAGGGCATTCGCGGCTTTCACAAACCCATCAAGTCCAATGCCGACGGCATCTGGGTCTCAGAGAAGCTGCCAAAGACCGCCAGGGTGATGGACAAGGTGACACTGGTCCGCTCCGTGCATCACACGATGAAGAACCACAACAGCGCCGGCTACTACGCTCTGAGCGGCCATGCCCCGCCCAGCGATGACCAGCGGCTGAAGGATTCGCCGGAGCTTTTCCCCGCCTACTCCTCCGTGGTGGACAAGATCGCGCCGCTGAGGGGCGAGATCCCCACGTCGGCCACCTTCCCGTACATCGTGAGCGACGGCTCGGTGACACCGGGCCAACGCGGAAGCTTTCTGGGCAAAGAACACGATCCTTTCATCGTGCTGCGCGACCCAAACGCGGCGGGCTTTGCCCTGCCAGAGCTGAGCCTGCCCAGCGGGGTGAGCTTTGAGCGGCTCAATGCACGCCGCGAGCTGCAGAAGCTCGTGGACTCCCAGGCCCGGTTGCTGGACTACTCCGCCGAGGCACGGGGCATCGAAAGCTACTACGACAAGGCGCTGGCCATGCTGCACAGCGAGAAGCTGCGCGCGGCCTTTGACCTCACCAAGGAGCCCGACAAAGTACGAGACGGCTACGGCCGCACCCCCTATGGCCAGAGCCTGCTGCTGGCACGCCGTCTGGTGGAGGCGGGGGTGAAGTTTGTCACGGTAAACTTTGCCCAGAGCATCGGCGGACAGAGCACCACTGAAGGCGGCTGGGACACGCACGGCTTCAATGACACACGCATGTTCCCCATCATTGAGAAGTACCACCTGCCCATCACCGAGCAGACGCTGCCGACCTTCCTCACGGACCTCGATGAGCGCGGCCTGCTGGACGAGACGCTGGTGGTCTGGATGGGCGAGTTTGGCCGCACGCCCAAGATCAACAAGAACGTCTCACGCGACCACTGGCCGCAGTGCTACACCGCACTGCTGGCAGGCGGCGGTGTGAAGCGCGGCTACGTGCACGGCGCCTCGGACAAAAACGGGGAACACCCTGCGGACAAACCAGTGAAGCCGGATGATCTGGCCGCCACCATGTACCACCTGCTGGGCATCCAGCCAGACACCGAGGTGCGTGATGTGGTGAACCGTCCCGTACCCATCAGCTACGGAAAAGTCATCCAGGAGATCATCTCATGAAAGCACTGCTCACCACCCTCTGCCTTCTGGCCTGCGCCAGTCTCAATGCCAGGGATCTTGGCATGAGTCCTCTCTTTAAACACTACATCGGCAGCTGGAAAGCCGCTGGTGAACTCAAGGGGGAAAACAACACCCTGGAGATCAAGGAGGAATGGACCGGCGCAGCGGAGGGGGACAATTCCTTTGTGATCAAAGGCACCCGCACCATCAACGGCGACACCCAGCCCTTTCAGTGGACCATCACCTACAATGAGGGCGCAGACAGCTACGAAGCGAACCTCACGGGCGCTGACGGCTCCCAAAACATCCATTTCGAAGGCCATGTGTCTGAGGTGAATCTCACGCTCGAGCTCAAGGCCATCACCGGCAGCGGCCAGAGCAGCATCACCATCACAGAAGCGTTCGCAGGCACAGGAGAAGCCAAAGATGTGATCGAGAGCAAGGTGACCTTCACTGGAGATGCAGGCCAGACGACGCTGGAAGGCGTAATCAAGCACGAGAAGGAGAAACAACCGTAGTGAACATCACCAACTGGGACCAGGCGTATCAGGAGAACTTCACCCCGTGGGACAAAGGCCTGCCAGCCCCTCCGCTGGCGGAATGGCTGGAGCACAACACCCTCACAGGCCGCGTGCTCGTGCCCGGCTGCGGCGTGGGCCACGATGTGGCTCATCTGGTGTCGCGCGGCATTGACGCCCACGGGCTCGACATCGCCCCCACGGCTGTGGAGCGGGCCAGGGCGCACTACCCCCAGCTGGCGGAGCGCTTTGTGTGCGCAGATCTGTTTGAGTTTCGCGGTGAATACGATGCCATCGTGGAGCACACCTGCCTCTGCGCGCTGCCGCCCGAGTGGCGGACGAAATACCGGGATGCGGTGGCGGGCCTGCTGAAGCCCGGCGGGCTGTTCGTTGGCGTGTTTTTCATCAATCCGGAAATGGACCCAGGTGAAACAGGGCCGCCGTTTGGCATCGCTCATGACGAGCTCAGCGCCCTGTTTGCCCCTCGCTTTGAAGTCCTGGAAAGCTGCATCCCGGCCAAGGCCTACCCGGGCCGTGAGGGACGTGAGTGCTTTCGCGTGATGCGGCTTACTGCCGCCTGATCTCCCCGGACAAAGGCGACGCAGGGACCATGACCCGCCGGGTGCTGAAATCCTGCGGCACCAGCTCTTTGACCGTACCTGCGATGATGTCTTCAATGCCGGAGGCAAACCGGGTGGGGCGGCCATAATACACCATGGCTCCGCCGCCTTCATAGCCTCCTTCCTCCCAGACCCGCTGAGATGGGATGTAGCAGGGCACATCGTTGGTGTAGCCGTTCACCCAGGTGCGGGCGGGGTCAAACTCACGTTTGAAACGCAGGCTGTAATCCACCACCACTTCCCCCGGGAGATTGATGGTGATCAAGTCGCTGCCATAATTCCATACCTGGATGCTGTATGGCAGCGCAGATGGAATTTTCTCTCCTCGCCCGAGCATGGCGAGATGCTGCCGGGCATGATATGCCGTCCATTTGTTCGGGTCAGCCGCCCGTGCCTGCCATTCCTCCTGCTTGGGCAGCGTGTCGTATGGGAGCATCACCTCGCGCTGGGCACAGTTGAGCGGGCCGTTCAAAGTCTGCATGGGACTGTTGATGAGGCGCACGGTCTCCTTGGCGATGCTGACGCCATGATCCACGGCAAAACGGTTCTCCCTGCGCGGGTAGGGGTTCTGGTCCGCACCACAGCCGACGGCGATGAGGCAGACAGAATCCGGAAAGCGCAATTCGAGTTCTTCGTGTGCCAGACCCGCCCAGTCGCCGTGCAATTCATTGATGCCCAGCGTCGTACAGTGACAGGCGTAGCTGATGTGCGTGGCAATCAGCTTCTGCCCATCAGCAGAACGGACACACAGCACGGGCAGCGCGCGGTCCGTTGGCCCGCTGAAATTTTGCGCATTTTGGAACCCGGCATCTGTTTTGAGCCGGCGGTTGAAGGCGAAATAGACCTTCCCCACATTCCATTCGAGCTTGGCCGGCACCATCTTGTCCAGAGCCCGGGTCACGATGCTGACGATGTGCGCGGTCAAATCCTCCGTGTAGCGCTCGATGTGCTTGGCGTGCTCCGCCGGCAGGTCTTCCCCGAAAAGACAGGTCAGCACACCTTTGAGCATCGGTGCACAGTGCGTATGCGTTGAGTGCAGGGCGAAGCGCTCGTCAGCAAGGGCCCTGCCTCCGGCAGCAAGCCGTTTCAGCACTTCGGCACGGACAGCCCCCGGCACACCGCAGTTGTCGACACAGACAAGCACTGCGGGCTTGTCGCCACGCCACTGCAGGGCCAGGGCATTGGCATGCAGACGCTGCGCGACCTTGGTGGCTTCCTCTGTCCGGCTGCCGTAGCCGCTGAGCCTTACGGGATAGTCGGGAGTGATGTCCACATCCGCCGCACCAGCTTTCCAAGCCACAGCCTGCTCCGCCAGCAGCGGCGAATGAACCAACAGCAAGAATATCGGGAGGATGATTCGTCGCATTTGTCCGATTATGGACAAATACGACGAATGCTGACAAGGCTAATGTGACCCCAGCCTACGAAATGCTAGGCATTTGCATTGGTCCAGTCGATGGCAGCACGGCAGATTTCCCAGAAACTGCCGGGTTCCATGCTGGCACCGCCCACGAGCGCGCCGTCCACATCCTTCTGGCTGATGAGCTCGGCCATGTTGCCGGGCTTCACGCTGCCACCGTACTGAATGCGGATCTTCGCGGCAACGTCTTCGCCAAAGAGTTCTCCGAGCACCTGGCGCGTGAAGGCGTGGGCCTCCTGCGCCTGCTCAGGGCTGGCGGTGCGGCCGGTGCCGATGGCCCAGACGGGCTCATACGCGATCACACAATCCGTGATGCGGCGGGGGCCGACGTCAGCGAGGGATTCACGAAGCTGGCTGCCGAGCACCTGCTCGATCTGGCCGTTGTCGCGCTCAGCGAGGGTTTCACCGATGCAAAGGATCGGGTGCAGACGTGCCTCGAGAGCCGCGAGCACCTTGGCGTTCACAATGGCGTTGGTTTCGCCATAGAGGCTGCGGCGCTCACTGTGGCCGAGGATGACGTGCCTGCAGCCGCACTCTTTGATCATACGTGCGCTGATCTCTCCGGTGAAGGCACCGGCAGGCTGGGCGCTCATGTTCTGGGCGGCCAGTTCGACGCTCTGCTCACGGGCGTTGATGAGCACATCCTGGGCTTTGGCCAGGCTCACAAAGGGTGGAGCCACGACGATCTGCACCGGCACCTTGTCGGGCACGAGACGGGCAAAGGAGCGGAGGAAGTCATCCGTCTCCTGGGGTGTCATGTGCATTTTCCAGTTGGCGGCGATGATGGGTTTGCGGAAGTGGACGAAGGCCATAAGGGGAGGGTTGCAGTTGTTTACAATGGTTGTCGGTGTTGACAGTGATTGGGCAAACAATTGTCAACCATCGTCAACAACCGTAAACCACCGTCAACGGTTTGAGTTACTTGTCTTTCAGGCAGGCGACGCCGGGGAGGACTTTGCCTTCGAGGAGCTCGAGGGAGGCACCGCCGCCGGTGGAGATAAAGGTCATTTTGTCGCCAAGCTTGGCCTTTTTGACCGCCTTCACGCTATCGCCACCACCGATGATGGTCTTGGCGCTGGAGTTGGCAGCCACGGCTGCGGCCACGTCAAAGGTGCCCTTCGAGCTGTCCTTGATCTCAAAAACGCCCATCGGGCCGTTCCAGATGACCGTCTTGGCCTTGGCGATTTCTTCGGAGAAGAGCTTCACGGACTCAGGGCCGATGTCCACACCTTCCCAGCCGTCCGGGATGCTTTCGCCAGCAGCGGTAAACTTGAGGTTGCCCAGCTTTTTGGTGTCGAAGTCAAAGGAGTCGGTGATCATGGCATCCACCGGGATGAGGATTTTCACGCCACGCTCCTTGGCCTTGTCCAGTGCGGCCTGCGCGATGGGCTCCCACTCCGGCTTGTAAAGGCTCTTTCCGATCGAGATGCCCTCCACGATCTTGCGGAAGGTGTACGCCATGCCACCGCCGATGATGATGGTGTCTGCCTTTTCGAGCAGGCGGTTGATGACGCCGATCTTGTCGTTCACCTTGGCACCGCCGAGGATCACCACAAAGGGGCGCTCGGGGTTTTCGAGTTCATCGTGCAGCCAGGTCAGCTCCTTCTCCATAAGCAGGCCGGAGACTGCTGGCAGGTAGTCGGCAATGCCGGCTGTGGAGCTGTGCGCACGGTGCGCGGAGCCGAAGGCGTCGTTCACAAAGATTTCGGCCAGCTCGGCCATGCCCTTGGCCAGGGCGGCGTCGTTTTTCTCTTCGCCAGCATGGAATCGGGTGTTTTCCAGAAGGAGCACATCGCCATTGCCCAGCGCCAGGGCCTTGGCCTTGGCTTCTTCGCCGATGCAGTCGCTGGCGAAGGCCACAGGCTTGCCGATCAGGGCGCTCAGAGCCGGAGCCACCGGAGCCAGGCTCTGCTTGGGGTCACGCTGGCCCTTGGGACGGCCCAGGTGGCTCGCGAGGATGATTTTAGCGCCTTTTTCGATCAGAAAATTGAGCGTGGGCAGAGTCTCCTGGATGCGCGTTGCGTCGGTGATGACCATCTGGCCGTCCTTCTCTTCGAGCGGCACGTTGAAATCTACGCGCACAAAAACGCGTTTTCCGGCGAGGTCGAGGTCACGAATGGTCTGCTTGGGCATGGTGTTTTTTAATGTGGGGTAAACAGGCCGCAAGGCGGCGGGGGCGTGATTCCTAGCACAGAGCGTGCTCGGTGCGCATGCAATTTTTTGCAGACAGGAACTGCGGGATCGGCGAAATGCCTATCGCTCATTCAAGTCCAGCCGGTGAATTTCCAGAGGAAGCTCCTGCTCCAGGAACTCGATCAGGCTTTTCACCCGCTGCGGCAGGTGCTCGTGCGCCGAATGGGCAATCTGGAGGTCGATGGGGGCCAGATGCCAGTCCGGGAGCAGTTGTACCAGGCGCCCCGCAGTGATGTCCCGGGCTGCCATCCACTCCGGCAAAATCGTGAATCCGGCACCCTCGATCGCGGCTTCTCTCAGAGCTGTCACGGTATCCAGCAGCATGACCGGGCTCAGCTTGAGCTTCTTGACCTGTCGGGACCGCTCCAGCTCCACACGGTCTCTGGAATAGAAATGCGGCTGCAAAATGCCCAGCCACGGCAGATCGTTCAGGTCATCCGGCCGGATGGGCAGACTGTGATATTTGAGCAGGGAGGGAGCCGCCACCAGCCTGCGATGCAGCTTGGCGATCTTGCGGATCGTCACCCTGCGGTCCGTCGGAGCCCCCACCATGATGCCGCAGTCAAAGCCCTCCTTGATGAACTTGGTGGGCCTGTTGATGAGATGCAGTTCGGTCGTGACATCCGGGTGCTGTCTCTGAAAGCGGGAGAGCACGCGCGAGACGATCCACTGCCCCACATCCACCACGGAGACCATGCGCAGGTGCCCGCGCAGGGCACGGCGCTCCGCACGCAGCCGGCTGCCCAGACGGTCTGCCACGGTGAGAAGCTCCCGGGCATCTGCCAGCACGATGCTCCCCGCGTCCGTCAGCCTCATCGTGCGCGTGTCCCGCCGGATCAGCGGAGCGCCAATCTGAGCCTCAAGGGATGCAAGATGCCTGCTCAGCGTGGGCTGAGCCACCCCCAGAACTCTGGCGGCACGCGAGATGCCGCCCGAGTCGGCAATCTGCACAAATTCACGCAAAAGGTGGAGGTCGTTCAAGCTGCTCATGCATTTACTGTATAAGTGATATGTCGATTATGCACTATTTAAGCTGTCGCATTGTTCGTAACTCTGATCATGGCGCGCGCATCGTTCTTTTCCGTCCCCCTTCTTCCAGCTCTGCGGCAGGCCCTTGTCGGCCTGCTCGTCCTGAGTTCCATGACCGCCTGCAAACGCAGCAGCACGGCCACCGCCGGCCCGCCACAGACAGCGGTCCCTGAAGTGACCGTGGCCAGGCCGGTCGCCAAGCGGCTGATGGACTGGGACGAATTCACCGGCCGCCTGACAGCACGCAAACGCGTTGAGGTTCACGCCCGGGTCTCGGGTTATGTGACCAAGGTCAGCTTCAAGGAAGGTGCCGAAGTCAAGGCCGGAGACCTGCTCTTCACCATCGATCCTCGCCCTTACCAGGCCATCGTTGAACGCGCCGAGGCCATGCTCTCCCAGGCAAAATCTGCGGCAGAAGTGGCCAGCGTGGAAGCACGAAACGCCACCGCACTGCGTCAGGGGCAGGCTATTTCTGTGGAAGAGTCCGAACGCCGTCTGAAAAGCGCCACCGGTGAAATGGCGGGCGTGCGCGGCGCTGAGGCAGCCCTGCGCGCCGCCAAGCTGGATCTCGAATTCACCGAAATTCATGCCCCCATCAGTGGTCGCATCAGCGATGCCCGTGTGACTGAGGGCAACCTCGTCAGCGGTGGCAACCAGGGGGCCACCCTGCTGACCACCATCGTCGAGCTGGACCCCATTTACTGCGAGATCGAGGCCGATGAGCGTTCCGTGCTCAAATACCGCGAAATGCACAAGACCGGCGAGCGCACGAGCGCCATGTTCGCCCGCATTCCCGCCCAGATGGAACTGCTGAACCAGGATGGCTGGCCCAACCACGGCGAAATCGATTTCGTGGACAACCAGATCAATCCCGCCACCGGCACCATCCGCGCCCGCGCGGTCTTTCCCAACGCTGACCGTCTGATGTCCCCCGGCTTCTTCGCACGCGTGCGCATCCCCGGCAGCGGCGAATACGACGGCCTGCTCATCCGTGACTCCGCCGTGGGAGACGACCAGGGCAGCAGTTTTGTGTGGGTGCTGGATGCCGAGGACAAGGCTGTTTACAAGCCCGTCACCCTCGGCCCGCTTCTGGATGGCATGCGCGTCATCCGCAAAGGTCTGGCAGCGGACGACCGCGTGGTGGTGCTGGGCCTCATGAGCGTGCGCAACGGCGCCAAGGTGAAGCCCACACTGACAGACATGCAGCCAGCGGCGGAAGCCACCAAATAACATCGACATGAATTTCGCCCGCTTCTTTGTGGACCGGCCCATCTTTGCGGCCGTGCTGAGCATCGTCATCACCCTGCTGGGCGTGCTGGCCTACCTGGCGCTGCCCATCGCGCAGTATCCCGAGGTCATCCCGCCCACCGTCGTGGTCTCGGCCACCTATCCTGGCGCAGATGCGCGCACGCTGGCGGAAACCGTCTCCACACCGCTGGAGCAGGAGATCAACGGCGTGGAAAACATGCTCTACCTCTCCTCATCATCCACCAGCGATGGCAAGGTGCAGATCACCGTGACTTTCCGCCTCGGTTCGGATTTGAATGAGGCCCAGGTGCTGGTGCAAAACCGTGTGAACGCCGCCGTCTCACGCCTGCCTGAAGAGGTCCGCCGTCTGGGGGTGAACGTCAACAAGCGCTCGCCTGACCTCACACTGGCCGCGCAGTTCTACAGCCCCGACGGTTCGCGTGAAGTCTCGTATCTCAGCAACTACGTCACACTCCAGGTGCAAAACGAGATCGCCCGCATTCCGGGCGTCGCCGAGGCCTCCTCCCTCGGAGGTCTGGACTACTCCATGCGCATCTGGCTCGACCCTGAAAAAGTGGCCAGCCTTGGCCTCACAGCGGGTGACGTCGTCCGTGCCATCCGTGAGCAAAACGTGCAGGTGGCCGCAGGCTCGCTCGGCCAGCCGCCTGCCTCCAAGGACTCGCAGTTTCAATACACCCTCACCGCTCCGGGCCGCCTGAAGAAGGCCGAGGAGTTTGGCGACATCGTGCTCAAGACCGGAGAACAGGGCGACGTCGTGCGTCTGGCCAACGTGGCACGCATTGAGCTCGGCTCCCGCGACTACTCCAGCCGCACCTACATGGACGGCTACAACGCCGTCTCGCTGCGCGTTTTCCAGCTGCCCGGCAGCAATGCCATCGAAACCGCCGACGCCGTCTACAGGCGCCTCAAGCAGCTCAAGGAGCGCTTCCCTCCAGGAGTCGATTACGTCATCAATTACGACACCACCAAGTTTGTGCGCGCCTCGATTGAGTCCGTGCTTCACACCCTCATGGAGGCGGTGCTTCTCGTGGTGTTCGTCGTCATCATCTTCCTGCAAAACTGGCGCGCCTCCATCATCCCGCTGCTCGCCGTTCCGGTCTCCCTCATCGGCACCCTCGCCGTGATGCAGTGGATGGGCTTCTCGCTGAACAACCTCTCGCTGTTCGGGCTCGTGCTCGCCATCGGCATCGTGGTGGACGACGCCATCGTGGTGGTGGAAAACGTCGAGCGAAACATCGCACTCGGACTGAGCCCGCGTGAGGCCTCGGTGCGTGCGATGAATGAGGTGAGCGGCGCTGTCATCGCCGTGGCCCTGGTGCTCTGCGCGGTGTTCGTTCCCACGGCTTTCATCAGCGGCATCACCGGCCAGTTCTACCGTCAGTTCGCGCTGACCATCGCGGTGTCCACCGTGATTTCCGCCTTCAATTCCCTGACGCTCAGCCCCGCCCTCTGCGCCCTGCTGCTGCAGCCGCACGGTGTGAAGCAGGACTGGTTCAGCCGCATGCTGAACTTCCTCCTGGGCTGGTTCTTCAGCGCCTTCAACCGCGTGTTCCAGTTTGGCTCCGACCTTTATGCCTCTCTCGTCGGCAAACTCATCCGTCTGGCCGTGCTGGTGCTCATCGGTTACGGCGGGCTCATCGGCCTTGCCGGCAAGCTTTTCAAAGACGTCCCCGCAGGCTTCATCCCCTCCCAGGACATGGGCTACGCCATCGTGCTGGTGCAGCTGCCTGACGCCGCGTCCTTTGAACGCACCGACACCATTGTGCGCCGCATGGATGCCATGGCACGCGAAATCCCCGGAGTGGCACACACCTTCGCCATCTCCGGCTACTCCTCCGTCCTGCAGGCCAACCAGCCCAACGTCGGCGCGGCCTTCCTTGTCTTTGACGAATTTTCCAAACGCCAGTCTCCCGAGCTGAAGGGAGACGGCCTTCTGGCAGTCATCCGCAAAAAATTCTCCACCATCCAGGAAGGCCGTGTGCTGGTTCTTCCACCACCACCCCTCCGTGGCCTGGGCAATGCCGGTGGCTTCAAAATCCAGGTCCAGGACCTCAACAACGCCGGCCTGCCAGCACTGGAGGCCGCCACGCAGAAGCTGCTGGCCGCCGCCCAGCAGGAGCCGGGGCTGATCTCCCTCATCACCGGCTTCCGTGCCCGCACGCCCCAGTTCAAGCTGGAGATCAACCGCGCACAGGCCAAGACCATGGGCGTCTCCCTGGCCGACCTCAATGAGGCGCTGCAGATCTACCTCGGCTCCGTTTACGTCAACGACTTCAACCTTTTCGGCCGCACCTACCAGGTCACCGCTCAGGCAGAAGCCCAATACCGCAAAGACCCCGCCGATGTGAGCCGCATCAAAATCCGCAACCAGGCAGGCGAGATGGTGCCGCTGGCAGCACTGGTGAAAGTGGTTAAAACCGGCGGGGCTGACCGCGTGCAGCGCTACAATCTTTACTACTCCGCAGACATCAACGGCAACACCCTTCCCGGCATCAGCTCCGGCCAGATGATCGAGAAAATCGAGCGCCTCGCCAAGGAACACCTGCCGGTCGGGTTTGCCATCGAGTGGACGGACCTCACCTACCAGCAGATCCTGGCGGGAGACACCCTCATCTACATCTTCCCCCTTTGCGTCATCTTCGTTTTCCTGGTGCTCTCCGCACAGTATGAGAGCTGGAGCCTGCCCATGGCCATCATCCTCATCGTCCCGATGTGCCTTCTCTCCGCCATCGGCGGCGTGTGGCTCCGTGCGCAGGACAACAACATCTTCACCCAGATCGGCCTGGTGGTGCTCGTCGGCCTCGCGGCCAAAAACGCCATCCTCATCGTGGAATTCGCCAAGCAGCTGCAGGACACCGGCATGGACCGCGTGAAGGCGGCCGTGGAGGCCTGCCGGCTCCGCCTTCGTCCCATCCTCATGACCAGCTTTGCCTTCATCCTCGGCGTGCTCCCGCTCGTGCTGGCCACGGGCGCCGGCGCGGAAATGCGTCAGGCTCTTGGCACGGCGGTGTTCTTTGGCATGATCGGCGTCACCATCTTCGGCCTTCTTTTCACCCCGGTGTTTTATGTCATCATCCGCGCCTTCGTGGAACGCCGCGAACACCGCCTCCAGTCAGCCGCCCCCGCCCCTGTGATTCATGAAGCCCACTAATCCGCTCCTCCTCGTCGCCTGCCTGGTTTCCAGCTGCAATGTGGGGCCGAAGTTTGTCAAACCGCAGCCCAAAATGCCCGCGGACTATGCCTCCCGCAACACGCAGGAGCAGCAGTCACACGAAGTGGACGCAGCCTGGTGGCGCAAGCTCAATGACAGCACTTTGAACGAACTGGTGGCCCAGGCCGAGACGCAGAACAAGGACATCGCCGCCGCCCGCGCACGTCTGCTGGAGGCCCGTGCCCTGTGGCGCGAGTCCCGCTTCAACTACGCCCCCACCGTCACTCTGGGCTCCACCTATGAAAACACCCGCAACGGTGCCACTTCCTTCTCCGGCCTGCGCACTCGCGACTTCGAGCTCTACCGCACCGGCTTCGATGCAGACTGGGAGCTCGACTTCTTTGGCCGCATCCGCAACTCCGTCAAAGCCGCCAAGGCGAACTCCGGCGCCATGGACACCAATCTGCAGGACCTCCTCATCTCCCTCCAGTCCGAAGTCGCCAGCAACTACATGGAACTCCGCGGCGCCCAGGCCCAGTTGAGAGTGGCCAATGAAAACGCCAGCAACCAGCGCGACGCCCTCCACATCGCGGAGGCCTCTCTCAAAGGAGGCCGCGGTACGCAGCTCGATGTCGCACGGGCCAATGCCCTCTGGAATGCCACCCTGGCGCAGATTCCCACCTACCAGGAAAACATCGCCAGATCGATTCACCGCATCGCCGTGCTCTGTGGTCAAAACCCCTCGGAGCTGCGCGGAAAACTTCAGGTCAGCAAAAAACAGCCCTCCGTCCCCAGCCGCATCGGCATCGTCAAGCCTGCCGATCTGCTGCGCAGACGGCCGGACATCCGCACCGCCGAAAACATTCTGGCGGCGGAAACGGCACGCATCGGAGTCGCCGTGGCAGATCTGTTTCCCCGCGTCACCTTCAACGGGCGCATTGGCTTTGAGTCCTCCACCCTGTCCTACATGACCAACCAGCCCAACGCTGACGGCTACAGCTTCGGGCCGCGCATCACCTGGGCGGCTTTCAATCTTGGCCGGGTCAGGCAGCAGATCGCCGCCGCCGGAAAGCGGGCAGACGCAGCGCTCGCACGCTATGAGCAGACCGTCCTGCTCGCGCTCGAAGAGGCTGAGAACGCACTCACCGTGTATGATCGTGAGCGCCTCCGGCTGCACCACCTCGAAGCCTCCGCCGCCTCCGCACGCGAAGCCGCCACCCTTGCTCGCAAACGCTACCAGGATGGCATCGCCGACTTCCTGACGGTTCTCGACGCAGAGCGTATGGCTCTGGGAGCTCAGAATGACATCGTCGTCAGTCGCACCCGCGTCGCCACGGCTTGGGTCACGATCTACAAGGCGATGGGCGGCGGCTGGAACGGCTAGCTGCGCCGCCTGGCAAAAACCCGGCACGCGGGCACGCTTTCACACGCGTGCCTCGACGGCAGATTCCCCCCCGGCTTGCCCAGCAGACACATCACGGACCGACCATCAGGAGCTGCCCCTCGCTTTTGGGCACGCCGCCTTTTTTCTCGACACTGAGAGCAAACTTGGCCTCGCCAGTCACCGGTTCCACAGGCCTGAAGCTGACTTTCGCTGACCCTTTGGCATCGATGCTCACCACTCCGGCGCTGACCGGAGCCGGCTTGCTGGGGTCCACCACCCACAGCTGGTAATCTTTGTCAGACTCCACTTTGGGCATCTTTTCGAGCACGATCACCCCCTGGCTGCGCTTTTGGTCCCAGACCACAAGCATTTCGCTCCGGCGGTATTCCCACACTTTGCTCTGCAGCGTGGCGATCTGAAGCTGCGACTGCTGCTCCTGCTCCTTCAAAGTCTTCACTTCAGCGGTGAGCTGGGCGATCTGCCCCTTCGCTTCGGACTCCCGCTTGTTCAAAGATTCGATCTCCAGCGCCAGCGCCCTTTTCTGCGCCTCAAATTCATCGCGCCGTTTTTTGAGCTCTTCTTCCAGCGTACGCGTCTTGCCGTCGTCCACGACAGGGACGGTCTGGTTCACAGGCGCAATGGCGCGCGAGGCTGCTGCAAGCTGCTGGGTCAGGCCAGAACGCTCCTGCCACAGCCACACAGAAGTCACGGCAAAGCTGGCGGCGATGGCCCAGCCGATGCCTCCCACAATCACACCGGGTGAAAGCCCGGCGCCCTTGACCCCGGTGGCACGCATCTTGGCACGGATGCGCTTCTTCATGTCCGCAGGCGGCTCCACCGGCTTGATCAGAGTGCCCATGTCCGCCGCTGCCTGCTCCAGCTCCCAGGCCAGCGCGCGCAGCTCCTTGTCACGTGCCACGGCACCGTCCAGAGAGCGCTTTTCGTCATTCTCCAGCATGCCGAGAGCATTCATGGCAGCCAGTTCTTCAAATCGTTCCTGTTCCATCATGCCCCTCCTTTCAAAAGATCGCGCAGGCGCATCAGCCCGCGGCGGATGTTGGTCTTCACAGTGCCGAGCGGGAGCCCCAGCGATTCGGCGATCACATGGTGTGTGAGCCCCTTCAGGAAGGCAAATTCGATCAGCTGGCGCTGCTCCGTAGGCAGCTCGCTCAGGGCCGCGTGCACCACCACGCCACGCTCACGGGCCTGCACATCCTCGTCAGCCCCGGCTTGGGCGGGTGCACCCAGCGTCGTTTGTTCCAGCAGCGCACTGTCCACCAGGCGGTTGCGCCGGCCCAGCATGCGCATGCGGTCGATCGCTTTGTGCCGGAACAGCATCACCGCCCAGGTGAAGGCTTTGCTGCGCTCCGCATCAAAGGTGGAGGCACGCTCCCACAGCAGCACAAACCCGTCCTGCAGCACATCTTCGGCTTCACGTTCATCGTGCAGCATCTGGCGCAGAAGGCCAAAAAGCCGCGGAGCCATGCGGTCATAGAGCTGGTCAAATGCACGTGAATCCCCACGTCCAGCACGCTGGAGCAGGTCTTCATCGCTAAGTTCTGGCTGGCTCATGTGGGGTTTGGTCGCAGTTCGTGCCGAAAAAGCCTCGATGCGCGGATTCCATGCCAGAGCTAATGCGATCACACAAGTTTTTGCGTCATCAAAGGCGGCCTGGATTCAAAAAAAATCACTTTATGTCCACCAGGCGGCAGCTTCGGGTGAAGAGCAGGGCGGATTCTACCTGCTCCAGCTTCAGCCCGGTCAGCCGCACCAGAGCCTGGCGGTAAAGCATGATCTGCGGGCGGTACCCCGCCACTTTTTCGGCCAAAGCCTCGTCGTCAGCCACCTCATCCGTTTTAAAGTCGATCAGACGCACCGAATCACGCTGGACTACGACCCGGTCAAACACGCCGCTGATCCAGCTCCCCTCGTGAATGAGGTCAAAAGGGCGCTCCCTCCACGCCTCGGCGCCTTCACAGGGCCTGACAAACGCCGCCCGCGCAGCCGCCGACTGCAGCACCCCACGGACCATGGACAGCGCGGCCGCCTCAATCGCCTCACCACGCAGCAGTCCGGAGGCCTGCCAGCGTGACTCCAGCACCGGCAGGCTGTCAGTCTCGGCATCCCACCACTCGACGTGAGCCAGCAGTTCATGCACCAGATTGCCCAGCTTCCGGCCAGGCTCCCGCCCGGCGCTGAAGAGCATGCTGCCTTTCACCTGAAAAGCTTCTTCACCAGAAGGCGTCACGCGCTTGGCCAGCGGCTGAAATTCCCGCAGCAGCTCGCCGAGCGGACGCGAAACCACAGGCACCTCCGCCACCGCGGGGGCCACGCCAGGAGACTCGGCATACCATTGCGCATCCCCCGTCTGCCATTCCACCTCATAGTCCCCGCAGGCCTCGCCAGCCCCCGCCACGCCCAGCATGCGGCGTAAAAACTGCGCCTCCCTCATCGAGGGCTCCTTGGACTTCGGCGGCGGCTCGGCCACGAGATACAGGCCGCGTTTGGCCCGTGTCATCGCCACATACAGGCGGCACAGCGACTCAAAACCCGAACGCTGCTTCGAGGTCTCCAGCTCCTGGTTCAAAGCTTCGTGCAACGGTGCAAAAATTCGCGGCGGCTCCTGCAGCACCCAGGAGATGCCCTGCGCATCCCGGTCCACGATCAGCGAGCGCCGCCGCACATGATCCATGGCATCTCCGTTCAAATCTGGCAGGATGACCACATCAAACTCCAGTCCCTTGGCCTTGTGCACCGTCATCACCTGCACAGCACACGCCGCCCCCCGCACCTGCACCGGCATTTCACGCACATGCTGCAGAAACGCATCGATGTCACGCGAGCCGCCGGCATCAAATTCAGCGGCCATTTCACCAAACTGGCGCAGCCGTAGCTCGTGAAAGGCATCAATCTCCGGCAGCAGGGTGCGCACATGCCGGGTCCAGGCCTCCGTGAAGCCGACAAACCCACGCTCAAAAACACACTCCCTCACCTGATGACAGGCAAGCGGCCAGCCCTGCCCCGGCTGCTCGATCTGCGACCACAGGGGCGTCATTCTCAGATGCTCCAATGCCAGCGCATCCCCCGGATGCGCCGCCAGTTGCAGCAGCGAGAGCAGCGCAAGCGTCACCGCATTGTCCGTAGCGGGATGGATTTGCGATTCGCACACCACCTCCATGCCCGTCGTCGCACGCAGTTCTTCGGCCACGGCGCTGGCGCTCTTGTTGCCGCGCACCAGCACCGCGCACGTCAGCCCGCGCTCCAGAGGACGGATCTCATTGAGCAGGGCTGCCACCGTGGGCGTCGTGGATGGATTGCGCCTGCCATCCTCGCTGGGCACGCTCAGCAGGGCTGCATAGCCGCCAAGCCGCTGATTTCGCTCGGCAGGCACATGGTTTTTAAAGGCAAAGCCGGCGGTGCAGCCCGGAAGCACCGCTTCGATCGCCGCCGCACTGGCAAAGACCGCATTCACCGCATCCAGCACCGCCGGGGCACTGCGGAAGGACTGGCTCAGCGTCTGGGGCTCCAGCCCGTCCTGGCCCTGGTGCGGCCACTCCTTCAGCACATCATCAAACAGCCCGGGCTCAGCCTGCCGCCAGAGGTAGATGGACTGCTTGGGGTCCCCCACAGCGTAGAAACTGCGCCTGCCGGACTCATCCTGCATCACCTCGTCCACCAAGCCCCGCACCACGTTCCACTGCACGCGGCTCGTGTCTTGAAACTCGTCAAACAGCCAGTGGTCATGGCGGCCGTCCAGGCGGAACCACAGATCTCCGCTCTCACCGTCCGCCCACTCCGAGCCATCGTTCGCAGCCGCCGCCAGGAGCCTTTGGACATCGGCAAAAGACAGCCTGCCCCGCGCGCGCACCCGCCGTGCATATTCGGCCTCATACAGTGCCATCAGAGCCGCCATGCCCTGGGTGCGCTGCACACGGCAGGTCAGCTCCTGGTCCAAAATCTCCCTGGCGACTCTCACCCAGGCACGCGCGGTCTCCCCGCTGAGTTCAGATTTTTTGCCACGCCCCCAGGCGATTTCGGCCCGGCCGGATTTGAGGTCCTGCCAGACCGCTGTCGTCTTGTCCAAAAAATACTTCACCCGCGTGGGTAGCGTCGCCCCCGGCTCCAAGGCCGAGGCTTCAGCCACCAATTCGTCAAAAAATCTCGCTCCCTCATCGGTTCGCGGGACGAAGCGGTCCCTGAGTTCGCCGAGGGCCGCCGTGAGACTGCCGGCACGCGCCTGCCCCACCCCCGGCAGCCTTCCCCAGGGGGCCCCATCTCCGCTGTCCAGCCAGGTGCTGTGATGGTCATTGATCCACGCCTCCAGGCTGCCCGCTGCACTGCGCTCCTCAATGCCAAAGGTGGCCTGCTTGAACCCCTCGAGCAGCGCGCGTCCTGCCTGCTCATCCCGCGAGGAATGAATGCGCTCAAGAAGCGCATCCAGCGCCTCCTGCCGGGCTTGGGCGGCTTCATTTTCGGCCATCACACTGGCGCCTAGGGGGAGGCCCAGTTCCAAAGGAAAACAGGCGGTGATGCCCGCAAAGAAACTGTCCATCGTGCCCAGGCGCAGGCGGTGGAGCTGCTGGGTCACCTTGCGCAAAAGCAGCACAAACTCCGGCCACTCCTCCGGCAAGGGCGCCATCCCCGCAAAGTAGTGCTCTGGCAGCTCCCCGTGGCGTGACAGCACCGAGAGCCGCTGCAGGATGCGCTGGAAAAACTCCCCTGCCGCCTTTCGCGTGAAGGTCATCGCCGCAATCCCCTGCGGTGACTGCCCGAGCACGAGCAGATGCAGATGCCGCCGCACCAGCTGGTAGGTTTTCCCGGAACCGGCGGAGGCGGAGACGAGGATGTGGCGGAGGCGGTTCACGTGCCCGGGATGCAAGCCCACGCGCCACCACATGTCCAGCACTCTCACGCCTCCACCCAGCGCCGGATCCAAGGCAGCGCCAGCACGACGGCGACAATCACCGATGCTCCAAGGTAAAAGCCGGCGCTCATATGCTCCGCCTGCCCAAACACCAGCGCCGCCAGCAGGATGCCGTATACAGGCTCCATGTTGTAAACCACGTTGACCGTGAAGACGCTGACACGGCGCAGCACATCCATAAAGCCCGCATAGGCCGCCACAGTGCACACCAGGGCAAGCACCCCGAGCCATAGCGCGGATGCGGCATCCGGCATTGTCGGCATGAAACCACCTTCGAGGAAGGGGCGTGAAAGCAATGCAGCGATGCAGGCACCCCCCATCTGATAAAGGCCGATGACGCTCCAGTCGGTGTCCCGGGCCACCTGCTGCTTGCTCAGGGTGGCAAAAAAGGCGGCCAGCACCGCAGCGGCAATCGCCACGGAAAAGCCGAGCCAGTGGCGGAACTCCACCTGATAGATAAACCAGACGGCCCCGACCATGACCGCACCCACCAGAAGCTCGGCCAGCCGCCAGCGCCTGGAGCCGTCTATGAGGGGCTCGATCAGGGAGCACCACAGCATGGCCGTAGGCATCGCCGCCAGGCAGACTGAAGCCGTGGCCAGCCGGGCAGACCAGAAAAACAAAACCCAGTGCAATCCCAGAATAACCCCCACACCCAGCATGGCCAAACCTCTGCGGTAACTCACCCAAAATGAACACCTTCGAAATCGGGTCAGCACCGCAAAACAAATCACGGCGAGCGCCGTGCGCCAAAACACGACATCCACAGGAGGCAGGACGATGAGCTTGCCTAAAATCGCCGTCAGTCCCCAGGCCAGCACCACGAGATGCAGCTGGATGTAATTGCGCACATTGGAACGGGACATGCTTTGTGACGGAACTGTTGCTCTGGCCGCTACACGTTTGAAGCGCCTCTTTTTAGGGCTTCATACAAGGACGAAACCTCCTCTTTGGCCATCATTTCATCTCATGACTGCAAAAATTGGCAGGAACCCCCATAGAACTTACGCCTTGACGTGGGGCAGTGCGGAAGCAGTAATGCAGGCTTGTCATGCTCCAGTCTGGGCGTGTCCTGCCGCCCGGTCATCCTCCTGTTTGTCTTATCTGCTCTGCCTATGAATTACGGAACTCCCTCCATGTCTCGCCTGACACTTTTTTCTGTAGCGGCCATCGCTTTGATGATGTTCCCAACACAGCAGGCACGGGCGCAAGCAGTGCTCCCCTCGGCACCGGTGGCAAAAAAGATCGTGCAGGATGTCCAGATCGTCCTCAAAGGCGCGGTGAAGCTGGACGAGAACCGCATTCGCAGCCAGCTCTCCACCCGTGTCGGACAGCCCTTCAGCAATGAAGCGGTGGAACGTGACATCCGCGCCCTCTACAGCACCGGCGCGGTGGAAAATCTGGACATCAACGCCGTGGATGTGCCGGGCGGCGTCAAGGTCATCGTCGAAATCGTCGGCCGCGGTGGCATTGCAGAAATCAATTTCATCGGCAACACCGCCATCGACAACAGCAGGCTGCGCAAGGACATCGCAGTCAAGGTGGGTGACCCGGTGGATGACATCAAGCTCTCGGCTGCACAGCAGAAGATCGTCGAGATGTATGAGAAGAAGGGCTTCTCCGACGTGATCGCCAGCTATGACATCACCCCCTCCGCCCGCGAGGGTTTCTCCACGGTGACCTTCAAGATCGACGAAGGCGCACGCGGCATCATCCATGACATCCGCTTTGAAGGCAACACGGCCATCAAGTCCCGCGTGCTGCGTGGCAAGATCAAATCCCAGGAGCATCACATCTGGAACCTCTGGGGCAAAAAGGGCAAGCTCAGCAACCAGGACCTGCAGGAAGACATCAAGAAGATCGAGCAGGCTTTCCAGGACGAGGGCTACGTTTACGCCAAGGTCACCGAAGTGCGGCGTGAACCGGTCTCATCCAAGCAGATGGACCTGGTGTATGTGATCAATGAAGGCGCCAAGTATGACGTCTCCGGCGTCAAGATCTCCGGCAACACCATTTTCACCACGGAAGTGCTCATGCAGGGCATCAAAACGGAGCCCGGATTTCCGTATGTCGGCAGCTTCATCAAGGCAGATGAAAAGATGGTGCAGGACTACTATGGCTCACGCGGCTATGCAGACGCCCGTGTGGAGACCAGCATCCTGGAAACTGGCGCAGGACAGGTCGCCGTGGCCTACAACATCACGGAAGGCACCAAGTCCTACATCAGCAAGGTGAACATCTCCGGCAACTCGGTCACGAAGGATGAAGTCATCCGCCGGGAACTGCCCTTCGCCCCCGGAGAGGAGCTCAACACCGTCAAAATCGAGGCGGGCAAGAACCGCCTGCAGAACCTGAACTACTTCAGCTCTGTGGACATGCGGAACACGCCCACGACCGCCCCCGGCTACAAGGACGTGGACATCAATGTGCAGGAACAGTCCACCGGTACGGTGAACTTCGGCGCAGGTTTCAGCTCCATCGACAGCATCACGGGATTCATCCAGGTGACCCAGACGAACTTTGACATTCGTGACTGGAAGGACTTCCGCGGGGGTGGCCAGCGCTTCAACGCCAACATCCGTGCGGGTGCGCTCCGTCGTGACGTCACCATCAGCTGGACGGAGCCGTGGTTCCTGGGACGCGAACTGGCCCTCACGGTCGAAGCGTTCTATCATAACCTCTACTACCTCTCCAACTTCTTCAACCAGACCAACGTCGGTGTTTCATCAGGCTTGCGCAAGCGGCTCGGAGAACACTCCTACATTGAAAGTACCTACACCCTTCAGCAGGTCAGAATTGACAGCATTGCCAGCGGTGCCTCGGCCCTCATTGCCCAGGAAGCAGGGTCCTACATCCAGAGCAAGATCGACACGAACTTCGTGCATGACACCCGCGACAGCGTCTTCATCACACGCAGTGGCCACAAGATCGAAGCGGGCATCCTGCTTTCCGGTCTTGGAGGTGACGTCCCCGTTTACGGCGGCAACATCGGCGGTCAGCAGTATTTCAACCTGCCTGGAGACACCATCCTCAGTTTTGAAGGAATGTTCCGCGTGGTCAACAGCTGGAACAACAAGCGGGTGCCCATCTTTGAGCGCCAGTTCCTCGGTGGCGCCAACAACCTGAGAGGTTTCACCTACCGTCATGCAGGCCCCAAAGATGCAACCGGTGAGCCTATCGGTGGTCTGACTTCCATTTACGCTTCCAGCGAGTTTTCCGTTCCGGTCCACATCACAGCCAACACTGAAAAATCGCCTCGCGTGGTGTTCTTCGGCGACGTCGGCACCATTTCCGGAGCCAGCGGCGCCACCACCGGCAATGGGTCGATCTACTCCGATGCCGGCATCGGCCTGCGCCTCTTCCTCCCTGTGGGTCCGATCCGCGTTGATTACGCCGTTCCGATCTCCAAGGACGCCACCTCAGGCTCGGGTCGCTTCCAGTTCAACATGGGCTACAAATTCTAGCCGCCTGTTGCCCTGTCTGTCCTCTCTGACGTCTTTTCATCTCTTCCAATCTCGTTCAACCTCCCAAAACTTATGATTCGCAGCGCGTTCATCGCCCTTATTCTCGCCACCGTCACCACTCTCCAGGCCGCCGATCTCAAAATCGGTGTGATCGACATGTCCAAAGTCTTCCAGGAGTACCACAAGACCAAAACCGCGGCGGACAAGTACAAGACTAATTATGAAAAGGCAGCTCAGGAAATGACTGAGTTCCAGAACACCTACAAGAACCTGACCGCCGAGGCCCAGAAGCTTCAGAAGATGGCGCAGGATCCCATCATCACTCCGGAACAGCGTGCCAAGTACGGCGCAGAGCTGGGTGAAAAGGTGAAAGAAATCCGTGCCCTGGAAATGGAAATGCAGGAATTTGCAGACCGCCGCCAGCAGCAGCTCAAGCAGGAGGACATGCAGATCCGCAAAGGCCTCTATGAGGAGATCCTTGTCGTCGTCCGCGCCCGCTCCAAAGAAGACGCCTACGACTTCGTCTTCGACAAGACCGGCGTCAGCCTCTCCACCGTGCCGATCATCCTGCACGTCCGGGAAGGTGCCGCAACCGACCTCACCGACCAGCTCATCGTTGAGTTGAACAAAAACGCACCGCCTCCAGGAGCCGAGCCCAAGAAGGAAGACGCCGCCGCTCCGGCAACCAAGGCAGCGGAGCCCAAAAAATAAGCCAGCGGCTGTCAGTTTCCCAAAGGCACGCCGCTAGCAACAGCGACGTGCCTTTTTTCGTTTTAGCGTTAATATGCCTGTCTGCACCATGAGCCATTCCATCACCCTGCAGAAACTTGCCGAGCTTGTCGGAGGGACCCTCTCCGCAGGCAGCCCTGAATCCGTCATTTCGGGATTGAACTCCCTGATGGAAGCAGGCCCTGGTGACGTCACCTTCCTCGGCAATGCACGCTACCTGCCTGCCCTGAAAACCACCCGCGCCTCCGCCGCCCTTGTCCCTGAGGACCTGGATGCCGGTGAGGCCAGAGAGGGGCTCGCGCTCATCCGCCTCAAAAACCCGACGCTCGCTTTTTCACACGTCATCCGCTTCTTTGGCCCGCCTGCCGTTGAATTCGCGCCCGGGGTTCACCCCACAGCCACCGTGGCCGAAGATGTGGTTTTTGACCCGCAGAAAGTCAGCATCGGGCCTCATGCCGTCATTGAGAGCGGGGTCCGCCTGGGTGATGGCTGCAGGATCCACGCCGGAGTCTATCTCGGGCGGGGGGTGCAGCTCGGCGCTGAATGCGTCATCCACGCCAACGCCGTCATCAAGGAATACTGCGTCCTGGGCCGGCGTGTCATCCTCCACAGCGGCTCCGTCATCGGGAGCGACGGCTTTGGCTATGAACTCGTCCAGGGACGCCACCAGAAGATTGACCAGGTCGGCATCGTGCAGATCGATGATGATGTGGAAATCGGCTCCTGCACCACCATCGACCGCGCCCGCTTTGGCCGCACCTGGATCGGCGAGGGCAGCAAGATCGACAATCTCGTGCAGATCGGCCACAACTGCACGCTTGGAAAGCACTGCATCATCGTCTCTCAGACCGGCATCTCCGGCAGCACACGTCTGGGCAACTACGTCACCATGGGCGGTCAGGTCGGCGTGGCCGGGCACCTCGAGATCGGAGACCGCGTCATGTTCCTTGCCAAATCCGGCGTCACCAAAAGCATCCACGATGCAGGCGCCTACACCGGCTACCCCGCCCGCCCGCTGATGGAAGGGCGCAAAATGCTCAGCCTTCCGGCCAAAATCCCGGATCTGCTGGAGCGCGTGCGCGTTTTGGAAAAAAAACTCGCCGCGCTCGAAGGCGAAGCAGTCCGCTCCTAGTCAGAAGCGTAACTTTGCCAGAAGCCAGAGCGGACGTTGCCAAGGTCCGCTCTTCGATCTAACGTCTCCACCCATGACAGCCGCCTCCCCCCTTCCCCTTCCCGTGATGCCGGACAGCCACGGCCACTATGGCCAGTACGGCGGCATGTTCGTGCCCGAGACTCTGATGTCGACGCTGAAGGAGCTTTCGGACCACTATGAGAAGGCGAAAGCTGACCCTTCTTTCCAAAAGGAGCTCGACAGGCTCCTGCATGAGTATGTCGGCCGCCCGACACCGCTCTACTTCGCTGAGCGCTGGACCGAAAAGCTCGGCGGCGCAAAGATCTACCTCAAGCGCGAAGACCTCCTGCACACCGGCGCCCACAAGATCAACAATGCCCTCGGGCAGATCCTTCTGGCGCAGCGCCTGGGCAAGAAGCGCATCATCGCTGAAACCGGGGCTGGCCAGCACGGCGTGGCAACGGCCACAGTATGCGCACGTTTCGGCTTCGAATGCGTCATCTACATGGGCAAGGTGGACATGGAGCGCCAGGCGCTGAACGTCGCACGCATGCGCTTCCTGGGAGCCAAGGTGGTCGCCGTGACAGCGGGACAGGCCACGCTCAAAGAAGCCGTGAACGAAGCCATGCGCGACTGGGTCACCAACGTGCGCAGCACGCATTACATCCTGGGTTCCGCTCTCGGCTCACACCCCTTCCCGATGATGGTGCGGGATTTCCACCGCGTCATTGGCGTCGAGGCCAGGCGCCAGATCCTGGAGCGTGAGGAGCGTCTGCCAGACCTCCTCGTCGCCTGCGTCGGCGGCGGCAGCAACAGCATCGGCCTCTTCCATCCTTTCCTCAATGACAAGGATGTGCGCATGACCGGCGTCGAAGCCGGCGGCGACGGCATCATTCCTGAACGCCATGCCGCACGCTTTCAAGGCGGACGCCTCGGTGTTCTCCAGGGGACCAAGACCTGGCTGCTCGCCAACGCCGACGGCCAGATCGAACTCACCCACAGCGTCAGCGCCGGCCTCGACTACGCCGCCATCGGCCCCGAGCACGCCTGGCTCCATGAGCAAGGCCGTGTCACCTACAACTACGCCACCGACAGCGAGGCGCTGGCGGCCTTCCAGGAGCTGAGCCAGGTCGAAGGCATCATTCCCGCCCTCGAAAGCAGCCATGCGATCGCGGAAGTCCGCAAAGTGGCCCCCACCATGCGCAAGGACCAGATCATCCTCGCCAATCTCTCCGGCCGTGGCGACAAAGACGTCGCGCAGGCTGCACGCATGATTTTTGGCGAAGAACTGAAGTTTTGACCTCGGGTCATGAAACTGCTGAGCATCGCTCTGAGCCTGCTTTCAAATGCCGAAGCCCGCACCGGCTCTCAATTCCTGAACCGGTGCAGCTGCAAGCACTCAAAAACCGCAGCGGGAGTGTTTTCCAACCTGCAGTAAAATGACCCCCACCGTTCCACCCGTCATGCAGGCGCAGCCCACGAATGCAATCCAGCAGGACATGCAGAAGCTGAAATCTCTTCTGCACGACTCGCTCTCTCCACACCTGCCTGCGGGGCAGAAGGACATGCGCATTCTGAATCTTGCCTGCGGCCGCTGCGACGAGGCGGAAACCCTGATCCAGGTCGGCTCCGAGCTCACCCAGGGCGGCGGCGTGGAGATGATCGGCGCAGACATCCGCATCCGCGAAATCCGCCAGGCACGTGAAACACACGGCCACCTGCCCGCACAGTTTTTGATCGAGGACGCCACCAGGATCGACCAGCACAAAGAGCTCAGCGACGACTTCAACATGGTCTTCCTCCGCCACCAAAACTTCTGGCACGGCCAGGAGCTGTGGAAAAAGATTTTTGACCAGGGCATCGCCAAACTGCGCCCCGACGGCATGCTCGTGATCACCAGCTACTTCGATGTCGAGCACCGGCTCGCGCTCCGGGCGCTGGAATCCCTGGGCATGGAGGTCGTCAGCAACAAACGCAACAAGGAAAGCAGGGCCCTGAAGGATGCTCCCGGCAAGTCCGTGGACCGCTGGGTCGCCGTTTTGCGGCAGAGGCGCGCCTGAGACAGCTCGCCAAGACCATTTACAAGGCTGCCGCCAGGCGGTAAACTTCACCCCCCTTCCCTAAAATCCCATGAATCGCCCCTTTTACGTCCTCACCCTCCTGGCGGCGCTTGTCCTGGCCACCCCGGTGACGCATGCCCAGTCCGTCGATACCAGCAGCGAGGTGGCAGACCAGTATTTCCGCGGCTTTGTCCTCAACAACGAGGCGGCCTCGCTCGAGGCAGCCGGAGACTACACGCTCGCCCAGACCAAGTTCAAGCAGGCTGGCGAGATCATGGACAGCATCGCCAGGAACTACCCCACCTGGCAGCCGGAAATGAGAGCGGCACGCCAGCATAAAATTCAGGACGCCCTCACCCGTCTGCAATCACGTTCTGCGCAGGCCCAGGCCCAGGCACAAGCCCAGGCTCCAGCCGCCACCCCTGCCCCGGCACCCGCAGCGGCAGCCGCTCCTGTGATGCCTGCAGCCACCATTCCGACCCCTGGCGCTCTGGCGCAGCCTGCGGTCACCATGCCCACCACCCCAGGCTCTCTCCCCAGCCTCAGCGACCTCCTCAGCCAGTGGGAGCAGATGCACAAGCAGCGCGTTCTCGAGCTCGAGGCCAAAAACAACCAGCAGCAGATCGACCTCGGCAAATGGCAAAACTGGTACCAGTGGGCCTCTGGCGAAATCACCACCGCACGCCAGCAGAACGACACCCTCGGAAAGAAGGCCGCCGCTCTGGAGCAGAGCATCCTCGCCATGGGCAGAGATGTCGAGGAAGGCCGCGCAGCTCAGACCCAGCTCGCCAAGCTCATGGAGGAAAAAATGGCCGTGGACCTCGAGATGCGCAAAAACGCCCAGAAGCTCACAGCCGCCGAAGCCGCAGCCAAGGAGGCCTCTCAAAAGCTGGCCGAAGCCTCCACTCAGATGGCCGCCGTTCAGCAGGAGCGCGACAAGATCCTCGGCGAGCGCGACAAAATTGTGAAGGAACGCGATGACGCAGTGAAACAGCGTGAGGTCGCAGTCAAGGAACGCGATGCCGCCAGCGCCCGCAGTCTGGGACTGCAGGCGGAGGTGGACGATCTCAAAAAGAAAACCGGCAATGCGGCGATGCAGCGCCTCATCGCAGAAAACGAGCGCCTCAAGAAAGAGGTCGCCGAAGCTCAGAAACAGGTCGAAACACTCAAGGCCGATGTCGGCCGCAAGGATCAGGAAATCGCCGCCCTGCGCGGGCAGCTCACCGGTTTGCAGGGCCAGCTGGCCGAGCTGCGCAAAGAGAGCGCCGCCTACCAGACCCAGGTGGCCGAGCTGACCAAGCAGCTCAAAGAAGTGCAGAACGGCATGGGAGGCAAGATGGCTGCCACCCCTGAGCTCACACAGGAAAATGAAATGCTGCGCGGCATCATCATGCGCCAGCTTCGCACGCAGCACCGCCAGCAGGCCGCCAAGGACCTCATGATCGCAGAGCTGCAGAAAATGGAGAGCGCCTCCAGCGAGCTCGTCAAGCAGGTCGAGGAAATGAAAAATGCACGCATGATCCTCACCCCCGAGGAGGAAAAGCTCTTCTCTGACCCCGTCGTGCGTGAACTCCTGGGCCCCAAGGGCGTGCAGGCCACCCTCATTGCCAATGCATCGCCCGACAGCGACAAAAAGGCCGCCCCACCCGCACCGACCTCCGTGGAAAAACTCATCAGCCAGGCCAACGAAGCCTACATGAACAAAGACTTCGAAAACGCCGCCAAGCTCTACCAGGACTCCCTGCGCGCAGAGCCCAAAAACGTCACCGCCCTCATCGGGCTTGGCATCACACGCCAGCGTGAAAACAAACATGCCGATGCCGAGGTCTCCCTCCAGAAGGCGCTGGCCTACGATCCCACGAACGAACCGGCCGCTTTTGCCCTCGGCGTCACCTACTTCAAGCAGGAGCGCTGGAAGGATGCCATGACCTACTTTGAGAAGAGCCTTGCCAAACGCCCTGACAATGCCAGCGGCAGACACTACCTCGGCATCATCGCCACCAAGCTGAACCTGATCGAGCGCGCTGAGCGCGAGTTCAAAACCGCTCTGGCCATCGATCCCGCCTATGGCGAGGCCCACTTCAATCTGGCCGTGCTCTACATCACCTGGGATCCGCCCCAGTGGGACAAGGCACGCGAGGAATACGGGGAGGCCATCAAAAAAGGCGTCCGGCCCGACAAAAATCTCGAAAAGCTCCTCGAAGGCGGCAAGGTTTCGCAACGTTGATGAGATGGCGGGCTCGCAGTCTCCGCTGCGCTTCCGTCATGAAAATCCTGTTCGTTTTCTTTCTCGCGGTATCGGGCATCCAGGCCCAGTCTTTGGTCGAAATCGGCGGCAAAGACGACGGCTTGGTGATCGATCTGCGCTACACCACGGCAGACAATTTTTTCAAAACAGCGTTCTATCCCGCGCACGCACGCGCCCTCCTCCGTCCTGAGACGGCCAAGAAACTGGCCCGCGTGCAGGCAGAGCTCAAGCCCCAGGGGCTGGCCCTTAAAATTTGGGACGCCTACCGCCCGCTCTCTGTGCAGCGCGCGATGTGGAAAACCCTGCCAGATGCTCGCTTCGTGGCAGACCCCGCCAAAGGCGGCCGTCATAATCGAGGCGCGGCGGTGGATGTGACGCTCGTCGATGCCCGGGGCATGGAGTTGCAGATGCCAACGGCACACGATGACTTCTCCGAGAAAGCCGGTGCTCACTTCAAGCTGGTGCCACCCGAAATCTTCAAAAACCGCGAAAAGCTCCAGCAGGTGATGACCAGGCATGGCTTCGCCGTGTTTGAGAGCGAATGGTGGCATTTTGACGACGCAGACTGGGAACGGTATGAAGCACTCGACGTTCCCATAGCCCCGGCGGAGGCCTTCCTGCGGCAAAAGCATCTCCTGCTCGACTCACGGGTGGTTAAAGAGGCGCGAAATGCCACACTGGTCCTGGGCACACCGCAGAAACATCCGGCCAATCCGCTGTTTCAGGCGGACAAGCCCTGGGAAAACTCGCTCAACAACCTCTATCCCAACGTTGTCTGGGATGAGGACAAGCAGATTTTCAAAATGTGGTACAAATGCGTTTTGGCTGACAAGGAAGTCATCGCACAAATGGATCAGCCCAGCACAGTGCATGAGGTCGGCTGGTATTTGCTTTACGCCACTTCCAAAGATGGCGTTCACTGGGACAAGCCCGAACTTGGCATCCACAAGTTCGCCGGCAGCAGCGCCAACAACATCGTCGCCCGTGACTGCCCCAATGTCGGCGTGTTCAAAGACCTTCACGATGCTGATCCCGCACGACGCTACAAAATGGTGAGTGATGTCGGCCTCGGCAAACCGCAGGTGCGCTTCTCAGCCGATGGCATTCATTGGAGCCCAGCCCTGGCCGCCCACGGCTTCGGCGCGCAGAACGGAGACACCCACAACAACGCTTTCTGGGACGAACGCACCGGCAAATACCTCTGGTTCACCAAACTTTACCTTGGCGAGCGGCTGGTCTCCCGCTTTCAGAGCGCTGACTTTCTCCATTGGCAGAATGACGGGCTGGTGCTGCGCTCCGGCATCGCCGAAGGCCGCGCCAGCCAGACCTACTGCATGCCGGTGTTCCGCTACGGCAGCATCTACCTGGGATATGTGATGATGTACCACGTCGGCGACGGCCGCTCAGTTGACTGCGAGCTTTCCTGGAGTCCTGACGGCCTGCAATGGCAGCGCGTGGCCCCAGGAACGCCATTCATTCCACGCGGGGCACAGGGCGGCTATGACAGCGAATGCATCTATGCCATGGCTGGACCGCCCATCCTCAAAGACGGCAGGCTCATGATCTTTTACGGTGGCGATGACTTTCCTCACACAGGCTGGAAGCGTCATTGCCTCCCCTGCCTGGCCACTCTGCGGCCAGATGGCTTCGCTGGCTATGCCCCTCTGGAGCAGGCAAAGCCCGCCCAAATCGTGACCCGTCTGCTCAGGCGCACATCAGAGCCCGTCTGCATCACTGCGGATGTGGCCGCAGGTGGGAGCCTTCGTGTCCTGGCGCTGGATGAGCAGGGCCAGGCGATCGCTGAAGCAGAGCGCATCACCACCTCTGTGACGGACGCCCCGCTCAGATGGCAGCCCGCCGACTGGCAGGCTTCCGCATTCCGTCTGAGGATGGACCTGGATCATGCAACCGTTTACGCTTTCCAAGCCGGTGAGCTGTTGGACCAGGAGCTTCCGAAGCCCAGTAGCCCATTGAAAGCAGCCAATCGCAAAATGCCTCCCCCGGCAGCACGGACGCTTTCATTCGACGCGACTGCCGAGGGCTGGAAGGGAGTGGACCGGCTCGAGCACCATGCCGCAGGAGGCGCAAAAGGCGGCTACATACAGGTATCACGCAGCGGCAGGGCGCTGCCCATTGCCCTCTCTCCGGCGACTGCCAAAGAATCACCGCTGGCGGGGGACTGGTCGCAGCTCTTTGGCGGCAAAGGCGCGGAGATCTCCTGCCATGTGCGTTCCTCAGAGAAAGGTGGACGCGTCATGATTGAGCTCTTCGCCAGGGATGTGGCGCAGTGGCAGTATGAGACTCAGACCACGTTTGCACCTGAATGGAGCCGCGCGGCTGCCGCACTACGCTATGACTGGGACGATGCCGAGGCGCTCGCCGCAGGCTGGAAGCGTGCGGCCAACGGCTTCTCATGGTCGGAAACGATCCAGTGCATCGGCAAAGTCGTGGTCGTCCCCAGCGCTGCTGGAGCGCTGGAGAGCTTCGACCTGGACGAACTGACCATCAGCGGCTCAGACCGCTGAGATCAGGGGCGGATCTCCTCGCCTGTGACAGCATTCGCCAAAGTGATCTGCTCACGATGGAAGGCAGGGTCACTGCGGAAGGTCAGGCGTGCCTGGTACTTGCGTTCGAGATCGACCAGCAGCTCACCATCTTCGGTCTTGAGGCGGGTCATCACCTCGGGATGCACGATGACGATGAGGCTCTTCTGGTCTTCCTTGGCTCGGCCCAGCACCGAAACAAGACGGCGCTGCAGCTCCACGCTCATGGTGAGGGGTGTTTTGACCTGGCCATGGCCTTTGCAGTACGGGCAGGGTTCATACAGCGTGGTGCCCAGGCTTTCATTCAGGCGCTGGCGCGTCATCTCCATGAGGCCAAACTGCGAGATCGGCAGCACCTGCGTCTTGGCCTTGTCGCGCTTCAGGTGCTCGAGCATGAGCTTGTACACGGCCTGCTGGTCACGACGGTGCTTCATGTCGATGAAGTCCACCACAATGAGCCCGCCCATGTTCCTCAGGCGGAGCTGCCGTGCGACTTCAGCCGCGGCTTCCAGGTTGGTTTCGAGCAGGAGCTTGTCCACATCCTTGTGGCCTTTGTTGCGGCCGGTGTTGACGTCGATGGAGACGAGAGCCTCAGTCTGATCGATCACAATGTAGCCACCGCACGGCATCCAAACCTGCCGGTAGAAGGCGTTGTCGATCTGCTTTTGAATGCCGTAGTGCTCAAAGATGGCGCTCTGCCCCTGGTAAAAGTTGATCCGGCGCTTCGCACGCCCGGAGATGTGGGCGGCCATGCGCTGCATGCGCTCCACGGTGGCGGCGTCATCGCAGGCCACTTCATCGATGTCCTCGGTGAGAAAATCACGCACAGTGCGCTCCACAAGATCAGGCTCCTGGAAGCAGCAGACCGGAGCGTTCTGTCCGTCACGCTTGGCCACGATCTGGTCCCACTCATCGAGCAGGATGTTCAGATCACGCACAATGTGCCGCGCACGCTTGCCGGAGGCTTCGGTGCGCAGGATGATGCCCATGCCTTCGGGCAGGCTGATTTTCTCGATGATCTTGCGCAGCCGGGAGCGCTCCTTCGGGTCCTCGATCTTGCGGGAAATCCCGCAGGTGTCGTTCAGCGGCATCAGCACCAGCAGACGGCCTGCGAGGGAGATGTTCGTGGTGACGCGCGGCCCTTTGTTGCCCACCGGGCCTTTGGTCACCTGCACCATGATCTCGGACCCAATCGGGTAGAGGCTCGGGATGTCCTTGGCCTCGATCCGCTTTTTCTTTTTGCTGCCGCCACGGTTGATCTCCTCCAGGCCGGCGTCCAGTGCGGCCGGGATGGCATCCCAGAAATGGAGGAAGGCGTTTTTGTCGAACCCGATGTCGATGAACATGGCCTTCAGGCCCTGCTCAATGTTGCGGATGCGGCCCTTGAAGACACTGCCGATGAGGCTCTGGGTGCCGACACGCTCGATGTTGTATTCTTCGACGACGCCTTTGTCGAGCAAGGCGACTCGGTTTTCCAGCTTCTCACAGTTGATGACGAGGCGCACACCGCTTTTGATGTCGCGTTTGCCCGTGAGCAGTTCTTTGATTCTTTGAACGAAGGTCAATGCCATAATGTAAAGTCTCCCTGAAAATGAGGCAGTTCTTCAGCGGAAGATCCTGCGTAAAAATCCGCCACCGCCGGGAGCGGGGTCGGATGGTTTGCTATCCTGGGAGCTTCCCCGGTTGAAAATACCGACCCTGCGCACTGGCACGGCCTTGGGCACGTTCTGTCCGGAGTTGCTCCCCGCCGATCCCGCTGAATCGGCTTTCGGCTTGATGTTGGGCGCCGTTTTCACGCGCGGCGCGTCAGCATCGACCGACTCTGGCGCGGACACACCCGTGCCCACGTCTCCGTCCTCATCCCCGCCGAGTGCCTCAGCGGGCACTGCGGCATCGGCGTATTGGACGGATGCGATATGATTGAAATGACCTTCCGCAGGTTCCATCGGCGTGACATCGACGACGAACTTGGGATTGTCCAAAGCCAGGCATTGCTCCAGCACGCGCCGGGCCACAGGCGCCGCGCAGCCGCCGCCGGACTTGCCGTTTTGCACCAGCACAGCCACGGCAAACCTGGGGTTTTGATAAGGCGCGAAACAGATGAACCAGGTGTGGTTGTCGTCATGCTTGACCCCCTTCTCGTCACGCCGCCAGTTCTGCGCAGTCCCGGTCTTGCCCGCGACTTCCACCCCGGTGATGCGGGCGCCTTTGCCCGTTCCGGAAGGATCGTTGACCACCTTCCACATCCCCTTGCGGATGACTTCGATCTGCTCCGGTTTGACGCTGGCGGAAAGGTCTCCCCGCAGGCTGGGTGGGTTGTCCAGCACCGCCCGGTCATGATCCATCACCCTTTTCAGCAGGTGCGGGCTCCAGGCCTTGCCGCCATTCGCCACCGTGGCGCTGACAGAGGCCATCTGCAAAGGAGAGGCCAGCACATACCCCTGCCCGATGGAGGTGTTCGCGGTGGCACCGTCGCTCCAGCGTTCATTGGGGTGGTTCGCGCGGAGCCAGTCAGGGTTGGGCAGAATGCCCGGGCTTTCATCTTCCAGCTCGATCCCCGTCCTTGTCCCGATGCCCAGGATTTTACCCACTTTGGTGATGTTGCTGATGCCCGCCGCATTGCCATAGCGGTAAAAGAAGCAGTTGCAGGAATACTTGATGGCATCACTCAGTCCCAGCGTGCCATGAGAGCCGCCGCTCTGACGTTGGATCCAGCACTGCATGGCCTTGTTGCCATACGTCACACTGCCGCTGCAGTTGAAGTGGCTCATGTTGATGCCGGCCAGACACCCGGCAAACGAGATCGGAATTTTGAAAGTCGAGCCCGGCACGTGCCCTTTCACCGCCCGGTTGAGCAGCGGCACGGTGTTGTTGTTCAGCAGCGCATCCCAGTCTGACTGCTGGATGCTGGGAATGAACTGGTTGGGATCGAAAGAGGGAACGGACACCATGGCCAGCACCTCACCGGAACTCGGCTCGATCACGGCTACGGCCCCACGCCCGACCTTGGCATCCCGCAGGGCTTTGTCCGCAATGATCTGCATGCGGGCATCCAGTGTCAGATACACGTCGTTGCCCTTTCTGGGCTCCTCGTATTCCTCATCCACTTCTCCCACGGGCCTGCCGCGCTGGTCGCGCTGCATGACACGCACACCGGGCTTGCCACGCAGGTAGTTGTCGAAGCTTTTTTCCACACCGGCCCCGCCAAAGTCATCCGGCACATAGTAGTCCCACCCCTTGCGGTCTTCAGCCGAGGCACGCTGATCATCCGGCAGGCGCACGTAACCCAGGATGTGGCAGGCGACTGATTTCAGAGGATACACTCGCGAGGCACGCTCGGCCACGGTGACCCCTGGCAGGCCCAGGTTGTGCTCGGCAATGCGGCTGAACTCGGCAAAGGTGAGGTCATCCCGGTAAACCCAGGGCACCGCACCGCCAAAGCTGCGGTAATGCACCCTCAGTGAATCCACGGAATAGTCCTTGTGCACGCCCATCTCCATCATGCGGCGCGTGATCGTCTCTTCAAAAACCTTGTAGATGTCGAGCTCCGGCTTTTTCCGCTTGATGCCCTTTTCGACAATCTCAAACGTGATTTCAGGAATGGGAGCCTTGGTCTTCTTGGCGATGCGTTTGAACTCGGTGACGACCTCGGCCAGATTGATCCGCACCTCGAAGCTCGCCTTGTTCGTCGCAAGCACGACACCGTTGCGGTCCTTGATCTCACCGCGCGGCCCGGGAATGCGCGCACGTTCCTTCTTCGCCCCGGGAATCATCTTCGCAAACTCCTCGCGGCGGTCGATCTGCAGCGACCACAGCCGGAACACAAGCAGCCCAAACCCGCACAGCATGGCGAGTGAGAACAGGTAGAGACGGAAGCGGTATTTAACGACCATCGAAACGGTACCTCAGGCCTTCGTATTTAATTTCATAGCTGGACAGACGGGCCAGCGAGTACAGCAGAAGAAAGATGAGCGGCGCGGCCAGCATCGCAAGCAGGCTGTCAGTGATCATCTTTGACCATACCCCTGTGGGAAACTGCAGCGAACCGCGCAAAAAGGTCATGATGAGATACTGCGAGAGCAGCCAGGAAAAAGTCGCCAGCCCGACCATCAGCACCGGGAGCTCAAGTCGGCCGCGCTTGAACAGCGGGCGTATGCCCTGCAACAGCGTCCCCAGCATGCCAAACAGCACGATGGAGAGCCCAAACGGCAGAGGATGGCTGCCAGCCCCCAGTTCCACATCGGCTCCGGTTCCAAAGACATCCTCCGCTCCTGCGAAGCCCTGCATCACCCCCGGCAGGTGCCTTGCATCCCAGATGAACCCGGTGATGAACGCCAGCAAAAGCATCATGGAAAAAGGGGCCGCCACCGAGGCGCTGAAAAAAAACACCGCCGGCAGAAAAAGCGTGGCAAACTGGGCGATCTCCAGCCCAGGAATGAACTCCTGCACCATGAAGGTCAGCAGGAGCAGAATGATGGAGATCGGGTGGAACAGCATGGCGGCTCAAGGCTTGGTGCGTGCCGGTGTCGCCGCAGGCTCCGGCGTGGGCTCGGCCACCTGCATTTCGATCACAAAGACATAATCCAAGGTGGAGAAATCAACGGCGGGTTCGATGACGGCCTCTCCGGAAATTTCACGATTCTCAAAGCGCTTCACACGGCCCAAAAGCAGGTCCGCGGGGAACACGCCTCCTTCACCAGAGGAGTAAACCCCGGCACCGGCATTGATGTTCGAGTTGCGATCAAGAAAACGCAGATGCAGCTCCGGGCGCACTTCCAGAGCAGCCCGCTCACCAACAAGAATGCCCTGATCCCGCGTGCCTTCGATCTTGGCGGACACGCGGCACATTTCATCCGTCAGCAGGATGACCTTGGCCATGTGGGGGGCCAGCGTGGAGGTTTTTCCCACCAAGCCTACCGAGGTGATGACCGGGCTGTCCGTGCCGATTCCATCGAGCGAGCCTTTGTCGATGATGAGGCTGTTCCACCAGGTGGTGGAGCTGCGGCGGATGACCTTGGCGGCGGTCATTTTAAAAGGAGCGGACTGCTTGAACTCAATGAGCTGGCGC
Source organism: Prosthecobacter fluviatilis (assembly GCF_055388355.1). NCBI lineage: Bacteria > Pseudomonadati > Verrucomicrobiota > Verrucomicrobiia > Verrucomicrobiales > Verrucomicrobiaceae > Prosthecobacter > Prosthecobacter fluviatilis. The sequence continues at coordinate 4,999,728 of NZ_AP043782.1, read as the reverse complement.
AGCTTGGCATTCTCCTCGATGATCTGGTTGTACTTCTGCTGGATGATGCGTAGCCGCTCCAGCTGGACCCGCTGCTCGTCGTTTTCCCGTTTCAGCTCGGCCGGATTGACCTGCGGAGCCACGGCAGATTCCGCCGCCTGCTCCATCGCCGCACTGCTGTGGATGAAAGGGGACAGCAGACTCAGGACACGCGACTGGATCTGCCGGGTGGTCGCAGTGTCAAAGGTGAACACGGCAACCAGCCCTGCCACGAAGATCAGAAGCGCGAGGATGTTGAGCTTTTTCATGATTGGCCTTTCCTCCGGGCTGGGTGCGCTGCTTTTCGGCGGATGCTTTCAAGCAGACACAGTGCAGCGCGAAATGGTCATCAGACTTCGGTCGTGCTCACTTTGCGCAGGAATTCGAGTTCGCTCAGCACCCGTCCGGTGCCTTCGCCGACGGCGCTGAGCGGATCCTCCGCCACATGCACCGGCAGCGCCGTCTCTTCCTGCAGCAATTTGTCGAGGCCGCGCAGCAGCGCACCGCCACCGGCAAGCATGATGCCACGATCCACAAGGTCGGCTGAAAGCTCCGGCGGGCAGCGTTCCAGCGTGGTGCGCACGGCGTCGATGATCGCATTCAGCGGCTCCAGCATGGCCTCGCGCACTTCCTGGCTCGTGATGGTGATGGTCTTCGGCAGGCCGGCCACCATGTCGCGTCCTTTGACTTCCATGGTCGTTTCCTTGCCCAGCGGGAAGGCGGAGCCGATGCGCAGCTTGATTTCCTCCGCAGTGCGCTCGCCAATCATCAGATTGTAGGCACGCTTCATGTAGTTGATGATCGCCTCGTCGAGTTCGTCCCCTGCAACGCGCACACTGCGGCTGTAAACAATGCCGGAGAGCGAGATGATGGCCACCTCCGTGGTACCGCCGCCGATATCGACGATCATGTTGCCGGCGGCTTCCTGCACCGGCAGGCCCACTCCGATGGCCGCGGCCATCGGTTCTTCGATCAGATAAACCTCACGAGCGCCCGCCTGCTCCGCGCTTTCCTTCACCGCGCGCTTCTCGACTTCCGTGATCCCTGAGGGCACGGCGATGACCACACGCGGTCCGCGCATCTTGCGGCCGCCGCCTTGCACCTTCTTGATGAAGTGGCGCAGCATGGCCTCCGTCACGCGGAAGTCGGCGATCACCCCGTCTTTCAAAGGGCGGATGGCCGTGATGCCCCCCGGTGTACGCCCCAGCATGCGCTTGGCGTCGTCACCCACAGCGACGACTTCGTTGGTGCCGGTTTTAACCGCCACCACTGAGGGTTCTCTGAGGACGATGCCGTGGTCTTTTACATAAACGAGCGTGTTTGCCGTGCCGAGATCGATGCCGATGTCTTGGGCGACGAAGCCAAAAAGTTTGCCGAACATTGAGAATAAATGGGAAAAGTGTTGATGCGATCAGGAATCAGAACGGTTTGCGCGACGTGGAATTCCATCTGTTTTGAGAATCACGAAAGGCAACGCGCGCGCGTTATTCTAACCCAATACAAAACTAAAACCGCCTGAAAATGCGTCAAGGGATGTTTCTAAGAAGCTAGGAATTGGCGATTTCAGGCCATTTCTGTCACCACCCCGCCCTTTTCAGCCGCGAACATGGGTGAAAACGGACTTTTCGACGCCAAAGACCCGTCCGGCCAGGTGGTCTGCCTCCACCCAGTCCAGATTCGTGGTCGTGATGATCTTCTGCGTGCCCGGCGGCAGGCAGGCAAGCAGCGCACGCCGGCGGTGGGAATCCAGTTCGCCAAAAACATCATCCATCAGCATCAGGGGGGGCGCACCACAGGCATGCTCCAGCACCCTCGCCTGGGCGAGCTTCATCGCCAGCGCAAACGAACGCTGCTGGCCTTCCGAGGCAAAGGTGGTGGCATCCAGCTCGTTGAGCCCCATTTCAAGGTCATCACGATGCGGCCCAAGCGCCGTCGAACGCACACGGGCCTCTTCATCCCGCATCGTCAGCAAGGCCTCAAACAAACCCAGCGCCTCATCGTGGGTGCGCCGGTAGGCCATGCTCACCTTTTCCACCCCCTCGCTCAGCCTTGCATGCGCCAGCGAGACCTCCGGGCCCAGGGCGGCGCACAGCTCGGCACGCCTCTGCCACACCGTCCTGGCAAAGCCATCCATCACATGCGCAAAGGCGTCCGCCTGCTTCCAGGCGATGCTGGCATCCCTTTTCAGCACATGATTGCGCCCGCGCAGCGCACGCTCATACCCGCGCAGGGCATGCAGGTAATCTGGAAACATCTGGCTGGCGGCAAAGTCCAGAAACCTGCGCCGATGCTCCGCTCCACCACGCAGCAGGTTCATGTCGCGGTGGTCCATCCACACCACCACCCCGGAGGCCGCCAGATAGTCCGCCGACCGGCCGCACGTGACGCCGTCCAGCGCCAGCCGCCGCGTCGTGGCAGACTGCGCATAGCGCAGGCGTCTGCCATGCCACTGCGCCTCCACGAGGCATGTGGCGGCACCAAACCGCACCAGCTCCGCGCGGTTCGATGTCCGGGGCGACTGCAGCCGCAGCAGCACGCACGCTGCCTCAATGAGCGAAGTTTTTCCCTGCGCATTCCTCCCCACCAGCAGCGTCACATCAGGATGCAGTTCCAGCTTCGCCTCGGCGAAGCAGCGGAAATCACGCACAAACAGGTCGGTCAGCATGCAGTCAGACTCTTCTGCACCACGCTGCATTTCCGGTTGCGTTCACGTTGCACATGAAGATCAATCCCGCCCCTCTATGGCCTCCATCCAAACAGTCAAAGGCTTTCGCGACTTCTTCCCCGAAGAATGCGCTCTGCGTAACTACATTTTCGACACCTGGCGCGCAGTCGCACGTCGTTACGGCTTTGTGGAGTATGAAGGCCCCGTGCTGGAGCCCACCGACCTCTTTCGCAAAAAAAGCGGCGATGAAATCACCAGCCAGCTTTTCTGCTTCGTGACCAAGGGTGAGGATGACGTGGCTCTGCGCCCCGAGGTCACCCCTTCCCTCGCCCGCATGGCCACAGCCCGGCAGCGTGACTTCAAGAAGCCCATCAAGTGGTTTCAAATCGGCTCCTGCTTCCGCTATGAGGCCCCTCAGGAGGGCCGCACCCGAGAGTTCGTGCAGTTCAATGCGGACATCCTCGGAGATGCCTCCCCTGCCACGGACGCGGAGCTCATCGCCCTGGCGATCGACACCGTGCGCGAGTTCGGCGTGAGCACGGAGGACTTTGCCATCCGCCTGAGCAATCGCGAGATCTGGAACTCCTATCTGGCCGAACGCAACATCCCCCCTGAGCACACCTCGACCTTCCTTCAGATCATCGACAAAATCGAACGCGCCAAGCCCGAGGACACGGAAAACAAGCTCGCCGCCATCGGCCTCAGTCTCGCAGACGTGCGCGCCTTCATGGCGTCCGCAGACGAAAATCACCCCGCCTTCGCTGCCCTGCGCGAAAACCTCTCCGCACGCGGCCTCTGGCAGCAGGTGCGCATTGATGCCACCATCGTCCGCGGCCTCGCCTACTACACGGGCACCGTCTTTGAAGTCTTCGATCTCAAGCACGGCCTCCGCGCCGTCGCAGGCGGCGGCCGCTATGACAAGCTTTGCTCCCTGATGAGCGACGGCAAGGTGGACATGCCCGCCGCCGGCTTCGCCATGGGCGACGTGGTTCTCGGCATCCTGCTGAAGAAGACCCCGGGCGCACAGATGAAGCTCACCAGCGCCCTGCTCGCCTCCAGCAGCATCGATGCCTACGTGGTCGTGGCCGACGAAGCCCAGCGTGGAAACGCGCTCGCCGCCGTTCAGGCGCTGCGCTCAGCCGGCATCCGCGTGGACTACAGCTTTGCTGCGCAAAAAGTCGGCAAGCAGTTCCAGGCCGCCGAGGATCGCAAAGCACGCTTCGCCATCACCTTCGGTGCCGAATATCCCGAGGTCGTCGTCAAGAACCTCCTCGCCCGTTCTCAAAGCACCGTCCCAGTGGACGGCCTCGTCGCAGAAGTTCAGCGCCTGCTCGCCGAACCCGCACTGGGTCCGCTGATCGCCTGATCAAAGGCAAACAAGTAGCCTTCATGAGCGTTGGTTTGAGCCACTCTCATGAAGTCTCTCCTGTTTCTTCTCGGCCTCGCTGCCATCACCGCACAGGCTCAGCCGGCCTTCCGCGCAGGCGTCTCCGCCATCGACATCACTCCAAAGACCTTTCCACGCATCATCGCAGGCGGCTTTCTCGAAGGACGCGGGGACAAGATCGCCGACCGCCTGCACGTCCGCAGCTTTGTGCTCGATGACGGCAAGATGAAGATCGCCTTCGCCATCGTGGACACCTGCATGATGGAGCAGACGCTCATCGATGAAGCCAAGGCGCTCGCTTCAAAACAGTGCGGCATTCCGGTGGACCGCATGATGGTCAGCGCCACGCACACGCACTCCGCACCCGCCGCCATGGGCTGCCTCGGCACGCGCAAAGACACCGAGTATGGCCAATTCCTCACGCCAAAAATTGCCGAAGCCATCGTCGCGGCGGACAAGGCACTGCAGCCCGCGCGCATCGGCTGGGGCAGCTTTGACGACTGGGAGCACACGCACAACCGCCGCTGGATTCGACTGCCAGGAAAAGAGGTCATCGACCCCTTCGGCAATCCCACAGGCCGCGCCAACATGCATCCCGGCTACCTCAGCAAAGACGTCGTCGGCCCCAGCGGCCCGGTCGATCCCCAGCTCTCCGTCATCTCGCTGCAAACCATCGACGGCAAACCGCTCGGCGTGCTGGCAAATTACTCCCAGCACTACTTCGGCAGCGGCCCGATTTCGTCCGACTACTACGGCCTCTTCTGCAAACACCTCGCCGCCAAAATGGGCCAGTCGAACGAAGGCAACGGCCCCTTCGTCTGCGCCATGAGCCAGGGCACCAGCGGTGACCAGATGTGGATGGACTACGGCGCGGAGAAAAAGAACATCACCCTGGATGAATACGCCAGTGCCGTCGCTGAGAGTGCAATGAAAGCCCTTCAAAAGGTGGAGCATCTTGATTATGCCCCATTGGGAATGGTGGAGAAAACGCTGGAGCTCAGCTACCGCGTCCCCGATGAAAAACGCCTCGCTTGGGCACGCCCAATCGCAGCGAAGATCGTGAACGACGTGCCGAAAAACAAGGAGGAAGTCTATGCCCGCGAGGCTCTGATCCTGCACCAGCGGCAGAAGACGAGCGTGAAACTGCAGGCCATCCGCATTGGAGCACCTGACATTGGAGAGCTGGGTATTACCACGATGCCCAATGAAGTTTTTGCACTTACAGGTCTGCTGCTGAAATGGACATCGCCTTTTCACAATCACTTCAACATCGAGCTGGCGAACGGAGCTGAGGGCTACATCCCGCCACGTGAGCAGCATGCGCTGGGAGGCTACACCACATGGCCGGCCCGCACCGCAGGACTTGAGGTGGAGGCGGAAGGAAAGATCCGCACTGCATTGCACAAGATGATAAGGGAGCTTGATCTGGCTCCAGGCAGAGGCATGAGCGAAGATTGTCCTCCTTACACCTCGTCGATCATCGACTCTCATGTAGATCTGTTTATCGATTTTCAATGGGGTCTCAGTGATCTTTGCGCGGTGTATACAGGCGCCAGAACGGTCGTGAAAGGCGGCCATGCACTCTGGCTTTCCGGTTTTAATGCTGGAAGAGGATATGGAGATGAATCGGCGCTCAGGCCTCAGCAGGTCCAGGTGCCACGCGACAAGATCAACCGCTCCATTCACCTTGCTGGCGGCCATCTGGAAACTTCCCATCTCAAACTTGGAACTCAGGCCAGCGCCGCCCTCTGGTTCTGGCTGGGCCACGAAAGCGGCGCGAGTGATCGCACCGGCGAGCTTGTCAACGTATTCGGCATCAGCCTGAAAGCACATCAGGATGCAAAGCACCGCGTACGGCTTTCATTAGGGGGAGAGGAATCAAAGGAGGAGCTGTTTGCCGACGACTGGCATTTTGTAGTGCTCGTGCGTGATGGCGACGGCGTCCGCGTGCATATCGACGGGGCAGAAAAACCTTCGCTTCAGGCAAAGACCGGAAAAGTGAACGAAACACTGCTCTTTGGCAGAGGGCTTGAAGGCAGGCTAGATGAAATCACCGTTTGGAACAGGGCGGTCGAAACCGCGGTCATCACAGAGTTATGGCATATCTCAAAGCTGTCTGAAGACAATGCGCGGCATGCGATCACGCGGAAGGAAAAAGCCAAACAAGCTCAGGCCCAAACCTCGGCCATGCTGAAGGGCCATGAAAACTGGTCGGCCTCACTTCGCTTTCGCAACACCAAGGCAAACGACGCCTCCGCTGTGACCGCCTACCTCATCTCGCGCGGCCCAAAGGGCGATCATCTGGCTCCCGGCGACCACCTTGGCATTGGCGGCAGCTACAAAGACTCGCTGCCCGGAAGGTTGTTTGTCTTCAATGGAAACGCGGCCGATCAAATCGTGCGAGGGAAGACCATCATCACCCCTGGATCATGGAACAACGTGTCACTTCAACGCACCGGCTCACACGTGAAAGTCATGCTGAACGGTCAGGTGGAGATTGACGCCGAGCTTCCCGTCACAGCGCCCGGTGCTACAGAGCTCTTCTTCGGCAAACGTTGCGATGACTTTGCCCCCTTGGAAGGCGAGTTCACAGACGTGGCGGTCACTGGCCTGGAAAAGCCTGCCGCCGCACCCAAGCCAAAGGTGGAACTCGCCTCTCAGCCGCTCAGCCCAGAGGAATCAGCGAAGAAGTGGCATATCCGCGAAGGCTACCGCATCGACCTCGTCGCCGCAGAGCCTGTGGTTCTCGATCCCGTCGCATTTGACTGGGATGACAAAGGCCGCCTCTGGGTCATCGAGATGGCGGACTACCCCCTCGGCATGGATGGCAATGGCAAGGCGGGCGGACGTGTGGTCATGCTCGAAGACACCAACTCCGACGGCCGCTACGACAAACGCACCGTCATCGTGAACGACCTCAGCTATCCCACCGGCATCCTGACCTGGCGCGAAGGCGTCCTCGTGACCGCCGCTCCAGACATCTTCTTCATCAAGCCGAACGGTGAAAAACAAATTCTCTACACCGGCTTCAGCACCGGCAACCAGCAGCTCCGTGTCAACGGCCTGCGCTGGGGCATGGACGGCTGGGTTTACTGCGCAGCCGGGGCGCACCACGGCGGCTACAACAAGGGCACCCAGATCGAGTGCAAGCTCACCGGTCAGAAGATCGACCTCGGCAGCCGCGACTTCCGCTTCAAGCCGGACACCGGCGAGTTTGATCCGCAGAGCGGCCCCTCGCAGTTCGGTCGTGCGCATGATGACTGGGGCCACTGGTTCGGCGTGCAGAACAGCTTCCCGCTCTGGCACTACGTGCTGCAGGACCACTACCTGCGCCGGAATCCGCATGTCATTCCGCCGGACCCGATTCACCAGCTTTTCCCGCGCAATCCCCCTGTGTATCCCGCCAGCAGCATGGAAAAGCGCTTTCACAGCTTTGATCAAGCCGGCCGCTTCACCAGCGCCTGCGGCATCGAGGTCTATCGCGACCGCGTGCTGTTTGATGATAACAAGACCCACGCCTTCACCTGCGAGCCCTTCCACAACGTCGTGCAGCATCACATCCTCGAAGACGACGGTGTCACCTTCAAAGCCCTGCGCGATCCCGCCGAGTCAAAGCTGGACTTCCTCGCCAGCGAGGACCGCTGGTGCCGCCCCGTGATGGTCCGCACAGGCCCCGATGGCGCGCTCTGGGTGGCGGACATGTACCGCTACATGATCGAGCACCCGCAGTGGCTGCCACAAAATGGCAAAGACGAACTGCTGCCACACTACCGCGAAGGAGATGACAAGGGCCGCATTTGGAAGGTGGTCCGCATCTCTGCGCCATCCACACGCACAGATGCAGGGCAAGGCCTTGCCTCTGCCAATGGATGGCAGCGCGACAAGGCCCAGATGCAAATGGCCTGGGAAAACAGGAAAGCGGAGGCCAATGACCTCCTCCAATCCAAGCAGCCCCAGACGCGTGCGCAGGCGGCATGGTCATCGCTGAGCCAGGGCCGGCTGACCACCAGCGCGTGTCTGCAATTGCTGGAGGATGAGTCCCCCCACGTCCGCGAGCAGGCCTTGCAGATGGCCGAGCAGTTGAAATGGAAAGGCGACTCATCCGCATTGCAGCAGGCGCTGGCCAAACTCCTGCACGACAAAGATGAAAAGGTTCAGCTCCAGCTCGCCTGCACCTTGGGCGAACTGCGTGGCGACTGGGCGGCAGATCTGCTTGCGGAGTTGCTCCGCACAGCCCCCCCAGCTTCACCGCTGCAAGGCGCGGCCTTGAGTTCCGTACTGCCGCACCTGGAACGTGTCTGCGCTGCTTCTCCCGAGAGCGACAACCGCGTTGCAGGCATGCTGTTTCGCTGCGCTCTGGCGGTGAAAAATGAAAACGCCCTGGCAGCTCTGCTTTCGCGTCCGGCATCACAAAAACAGGCCGCAGAATTTCTGGCCGTTCTGGATGAAAACGGCCTTTCTCTGGCCCAGTTCGCCAAGCAGACCACTTCGCCAGCCGCGCAGCAGGGATTGAAACAAATGTCTGACATGCTTGCCAAAGCGGCCGCCGCGTTGAAGACCTCACAAACTTCACCACCCATGGCAGACCTGGAGCTGCTCGCCTCAGACCGCGAGCATCGGGAGATGGTCAAAGCTCTGCTGCCTGAGCTCTGGCAGAAATCGGCAGACGCCGGAGTGCTGCGTCTGGTCACCAGGCTTCAGCCAAAGAGCGGCCCTGAATTTCTCCTCGCAGGCTGGAACGAGCGCACGCCTGCGGTTCGCATGCAGATCCTTGAAACCCTCCTCTCCAACGACGGCTGGACACTCGCCCTGCTCCGGCGCCCCGAGGCCAAAGGCTGCGACGCCGCCACGCGGGCCCGGCTGACAAAGCACCCGAAAAAGGAGATCGCCAAACTGGCCGCAGCCGTGTTTGAAGATGCCTCCAGCTCCACCCGCGCAGCCGTCGTCGAAAAGTTCAAACCCGCCCTCAAGCTCAAGGGAGATGCCGCCAGAGGCAAAACCACCTTCGCCCAGGTGTGCATCAGCTGCCACAAGCTCGACGGCGTCGGCATCGAGCTCGGCCCGGATCTCCGCAGCGTCGTTCAGCACGATGCCGAGAAGCTTCTCAACTCCATCCTCGATCCCAGCGCCATCATCGAGCCCGGGTTCATGGCCTACCACTGCACCCTGAAAAACGGCGAGCAGCTCTACGGCGTGATCGCCACGGAAACGAGCGCCAGCCTCACCCTGAAAATGGCCGGCAACATGACCAAATCCGTGCTGCGTAGCGACATCGAAAAACTTCAAAGCACCGGTGCCTCCCTGATGCCGGAAGGTCTGGAGGCCGCGCTCACCCAGCAATCCCTGGCAGACCTGATCGCCTACCTGCAGACACCGAAGTAATTTTCGGATTCGCACTATGTGGCTAGAGAGCCCTCCTCTGGCGCGTATTGCACCTCGATGTCTTCTCCCGATCATCACTGCAGCGGCCACGGCGGACAGCATGCCTTCGGCTTCATGAACCCGCGCCTGCGGGACGGTGTGGTCGTCCACAGCCGCCGCTCCGTGCTCAAAACCAGCCTGGCAGGACTGGGCGGCCTGACACTCCCAGCTCTGACCAAACTTCGGGCCGAAGGCAAGACCGCCAAAAGCGGCAAGTCTGTGATCCTGCTCTGGATGACCGGCGGCCCCTCCCAAATCGACACCTGGGACCCAAAGCCCGGCCGCCCGCGCGAGATTCGCGGCCCCTTCAAGACCATCCCCACCAAGCTCCCCGGCACCCACATCTGCGAGTACCTGCCCAGGCAGGCCGCCATGCTGGACAAGTTCACGCTCATCCGCTCGGTGGACTGCCGCTTCAGCAACCATGAACCCAACATGGTCATGCAGACGGCGAACCTCGCCAACGAGCCGCGCACCAATCCCAAGGCTAAGTACTACCCTTCATTCGGCAGCATCGTGGCCAAGCATCACGGCGCGAATCATCCATCTATGCCGCCCTACGTGGTGCTGAACATGAAGTCCCGCTCCCACGTGGGCTGGGGTGGCTACCTCGGCACCCAGTACGATCCTTTTGATGGCAACAACGCCTCCAAGCTCTTCCAGCTCCCCGCCGGCCTCAGCATGGAGCGCCTGCAGGCACGCCAGACCCTCAGCCAGCAGATGGACGGCTTGCGCGCCGAGATCGACGCCAGCGGCATGATGAGCGCCATGGACAGCTTCTCCCAGACCGCCTTCGACATCGTCGCCGGTGGCCGCGCGCAGGAGGCCTTTGACCTCAGCCGCGAACCCCAAAAAGTGCGCGACCGCTACGGCGACCACGACTGGGCCAAACAGGCCCTGCTGGCACGCCGCCTCGTCGAGCGCGGCTCCTCCTTCGTCACCATTGACCTCAGCAACCACGGCGCTTCCGGCACCTGGGACAATCACGGCGACAACATCCCACCCTACGGCGGCATCTGGAACGGACTCCGCCCCCTGCTGCCAGTCTTCGACCACGTCATTACCACGCTGGTCAGTGACCTCGGAGAGCGCGGCCTCCTGGATGACACCCTCGTCATCTGCATGGGCGAGTTTGGCCGCACCCCCACCCTCGGCACCCAGGGCAGCACCGATGGCCGCAACCACTGGCCCTATGTCATGTCCATGTGCCTCGCCGGCGGCGGTTTCCGTCATGGCCAGGTCATCGGCGCCTCAGACAAAGACGGCGGCCAGATCGACGAGCGCCCCGTCACTCCTGGCGACCTCGCCGCCACCATCTACCACCACATGGGCGTGCCCCTCGACACCACCTACACCGACCACCAAGGCCGCCCCAACTTCATCGTGGACCAAGGTGCCCCCATCCGGGAGCTGATCTGAGTCCGCGCTGGCTCTGCATCGCGAATCTTTGAGCACCTGCTCCAGTCCGTGTATGCTGCACTGTAATCGATGCGCATCCATGTGGTCAGCGATCTTCATCAAGAGTTCGGCGAAGTTCCTTTGCCAAAGGTGGACTGTGACTGTGTGGTCCTGGCTGGAGATGTCTCGACTAAGACCAACGGTCTGAAATGGATATTGCGGGAGATCCCAGATGTCCCCGTGATCTACATCTGTGGCAACCACGAGTTCTACGGAGAAAACTACCCCAGTCTCTTCGGCAAACTGCGCACCTTGTCACAAGGCACCAACGTTCATTTTTTGGAAAATGAGTCGGCCACCATTCAAGGTGTGCGCTTTTTTGGTTGCACCCTATGGACTGACATGGCGCTGATGGGCGGCTGGATGGACGGCGCGGCCGAGGCAGGTCCTGCCATGAACGATTATAAAAGAGTGCGCAACTCTGCCCGGGGATACAAGCACCTCGCACCACGTGAAACACGTCTGGCCCACATGGCTTCTGTGGAGGCTCTGCGCTCCTTTCTCAGTTCAGGTCCGCCAGAGAGCTCTGTTGTCGTGACACATCATGCCCCCTCTCTCATCTCATTACCTGCACACAGACGCACAGAGCCAATAAGCTGCGCCTATGCCTCCCATCTCGACAGCCTGATCCAAGAGTTCCAGCCACAACTCTGGGTTCATGGTCACATTCACCACAGCAATGACTACATGATTGGCTCCACCCGTATTCTGGCCAATCCCCGAGCCTACCCGGATAAACCCAATCAAGGCTTCATCCCGGATTTAGTTGTGGAGATTCCTTCCGATTAACATCTTCACTGACTGTTCCCTGGCCATCACGATGTTCTCGCTCGCTTTGGCTCTCGCTTGAGGGGGCTCTGACTCACCACTCTGGAGCCCCCCATCTCCCAAATTCGCGACCTAATTGTGAACAATTGAACAGTTTGTGAATACAGGAGGAGTATTTTTTCGCGAATAATTATGGCAAACGCACTGACAATCTCTTATTTAAGAGATATTAAACACCGGTTCGTTTGTTTTCGTCACCGGAATTTCCGTTTGTCTGCTCATGTCTGCCGCCAAGAATGGTTCAAAGAAACCAGCCAAGCGCCCTTCCCGTAAGCGCAAGGGGGTTGGCTCGCACGTGATCGATTACGAACCGGAGTCCCCAGTCATCCGCGAGCACGAGGCGGTCGAGCGCCGCCGTCGGGGCTTCCGCACCGCCATGTGGCTGATCACGGCCATGCTCGTGATCGGCGTCTGCTGGGTGACCTGGCACGAGGCCTTGGAAAAAAACTCACAGTTTCTGCTCAAGAGCGTTGAGGTAAACACTGAGGGAACCCTCACGCGGCAGCAGATCGTGGCCGCCACCGGCCTCACCGAAGCCACCAACCTGCTCACCATGAACCTGCGTGAAGTGCGCGCGAAAATCGAGCGCCTGCCCCAGGTGAAGTCCGCGGTGATCCGCCGCGACTACCATGGCAAGCTCAAGCTCGATGTCGTGCAGCGCCTGCCAGTGGCCTGGATGGAGTGCCCCAAACACAAGCTCATGGGCCCGCTCAGCGGCAAGGGCTGCCTGATCGACGCCGAGGGTGCTCTCGTGCCATGCAATGTCATCACCAAAGACTATCTTGCCATGCCGCGCATTCAGTTCCCGGCACTCAGCGAGGCCACCCCCGGGATCCCCTCCCCGGACCTGCAGGTCCATGCGGCGCTGCGCCTCATGGAAAAGCTGCAAAGCCGCCATCAGGACGGGCACCCCGCGCTGGAAGTGATCGAAATTCCCAATCCATGGTCGCTCGTCGCCCATTTCAACGGCGACACCCGGGTCACCTTCGGCCTCGACGACCTTGACCCGCAGCTGGTACGATTTGACCGCGTCATGCATGAGGCCCATGAGCGCAAATGGCGCATCGCCACTGTAAACTTGATTGCAAGCATCAACACCCCCGTCACCTTTCATGAAACACCGGACGTCACCGGGCTGAATCTGGCGGACACCGCCTCCACCCCACCCGCACGCTGAAACTCATGGCAAAAAGCACCATCTACGCAGGTCTTGAAATCGGAACACACAAGATCTGTGTCGTCGTGGGTGAGGCCAAGCGCGACGGTGCCATCAAGATTCTCGGTGTCGGCCAGGCCCCCTCCCGTGGCGTGCGCAAAGGCGAGATCGTTGACTTCGAGAAAGTCCAGACCTGTGTGAACGACGCCCTTGTGCGTGCGGAGGACCGCAGCGATGTGATGATCCGCAACGTCTTCCTCGGAGTGACTGGCGCGCACATCGAAAGCCTCAACAACCGCGGCCGCCACCGCCTGCCGGACGAGCAGACGGAAATCACCGAGGACGATGTGGAGGAGGCCAAGGAAATCGCCCGCAGCGTCTCCATCCCGCAGTCGAATGTTTTCCTGCACAGTGTCACACGCCAGTACATCGTGGACGGCCAGGAGGCCGTGCGCCAGCCCATCGGGCGTGAGGGCCGCGTGCTGGAGGCGGACTACCACATCATCCACGGCGTTCGCGGCCGTGTGCAGAATGCCATCCGCTGCGTGCGTGAAATCCCGCTCGAAGTCGAGGACGTGGTCTTCAATCCCGTCGCGGCGGCACAGGTCGTGCTCACACGCGAGGCGAAAATGCAGGGCGCGCTCATGATCGACTTCGGTGCCGGCACTTGTGACTACGTCTTGTATGAAGACGGCATGATCACCGCCTCCGGCTGCGTCCCCCTCGGCGGCGACCACATCACCAATGATGTCTCCATGGCGCTGCAGATTCCGAACGGCCGCGCCGAACGCCTCAAGGTGGAGGAAGGCAGCGTGCTCTATGACGATGTGCCGGAAGGAGAAATGCTCAGCATCGAAGACGACACCGGCCTGATCCTTGGCGAGATCGAACGCGCCTTTTTGAACGAGGTCATGAATCTCAGAACCAAGGAGATCCTCACCCAGGTGCGCGTGCGCGTGGAAGATCATCTCGGCCGTTTGGGGGCGGGCGTTTTCCTCACCGGGGGCGTCAGCATGATGAAAGGCGTTGACGTCGTGGCCCGTGAAGTGTTTGGAATCAAGGTCACGCGCGCAGGTTCGGCCCCCGTCAGCGGCATCACCGCCACTTTCGAGAATCCGCAATACTCCGCCCCGATCGGCCTCATTCGTTATGCGCAGATTCTGGACAGCGAGAAGCCTTTTCTCTCCCCCCTGAAGCGTCTCGGCAGGCGCATGCAGGAACTTCTCTCGTCCGTCACACTTTAAAATTCAGCAGCAGCCCAACCCTAACCACCCACGATTATGGTAGAATACGACCGCTCCCAATCACCAGAAGGTGCCAGCAAAGCGGCGCCTCGCATCTGCATCGTCGGTGTCGGCGGCGCGGGTTCCAACGTCGTCGATCGCATCACCCTGGACCGCATCGTGGATGCCACGCTGGTCTGCGCCCATACGGACGTGCGGGTGTTGGGCCACTCGATGGCTCCTGTGAAGATCCAGCTGGGGGCCGAGCTCATGAAGGGCATCGGCGCTGGCGGTGACCCTGACCTGGGGCGTGAAGCAGCGCTTTTCTCCCGCGAACAGATCCGTCAGGCCATCGAAAACCACGACATCATCTTCATCAGCGCCGGACTCGGCGGCGGCACCGGCAGCGGCGCGGCCCCTGTCATTGCTGAGATCGCCAAGAACACCGGGGCGCTCGTCCTCGTCGTCGCCACCATGCCCTTCAGTTTCGAAGGCCGCCGTCGTCTGGCCCAGGCCGAGGAGGCGCTGGAGCTGCTGCAAAAACGTGCCGATGCCCTCGTGCTGTTTGAAAACAACCGCATGGGCGAGCTCATCCTTCCAAAGGATGGCATTCAGAAAGCCTTCAATCAGGCCGACCAGCTCATTGCCCAGAGCCTGCGCGCCATCTCCACCATCACCATCACGCCAGGCCTGGTGAAGCTCGGCCTTGATGACCTCACGTCCGCCCTGGCCAATGCAAATGGCCGCTGCCTCTTCGGCTTCGGCGAAGCCCGTGGCCAGAACCGTGGCGCCGAGGCGCTCAAGAAAGCCCTCAAGAGCCCGCTCATCGACTCCGGCCGCCTCCTGCATCAGACGAAGAACCTCCTTGTACACGTGGCTGGCGGCGAATCGCTCACACTGGTGGAAGTCGAAGGCGTCATGAAACAGCTCGGCCGCCATGTGCCGGACCAGACGCACATCCTCTTCGGTCTCGGAGTCGATGCAAAGCTGGGAGACGCCGTCGCAGTCACCCTCATCAGCTCTCTGGGCCTCAATCAGCTCAACGCACACGCCACGGCGGCGCCCCCCTCTGAAATGCTCATGCCGCGCCCTGAAGCGCCTGCGGCAGCCCCGGCCCCGGCTCCCGCCCCCAAACGCGAGACTCCGGCCCGCAAGGCCCCTTCCCCCTATGCCCCGCCGGCGGAATCCGTCCCGGATCTCCTCTTCAAGTCCGAGGAGTTCGCCTCCGTACCAGCCATCGGTGACTCCTTCCCAATGGCCAGCCTCCAAGCCGAGATCGCCAAAGTTCAGACTCAGGAGCTGCCGGTCTCCCATGTGGAGGAACCCGCTGATTTTGCCGACTTTGCGGCATTTGAAGAGCCCGCGCCGCCCGTGATGCCGACCGCCCCTGAAACGGCACGCATTCCCGTGCGCACCCCTGCCGCCAAGGAACTCGCAGACGCCGCCCGTAGCAGCAAGGAATCCACCCTCGCTGCCGTCGTGGCCCGCAGCGTCACCCTGCAGACCGAAATCTCGCCTGCACAGGATGATCTCATCTCCTTTGACGAGCCGGAGTCGGAGCCTTCGGCAGTCACTGCCGCCGTTGCGGCCACCACAGCCGTGCTTGCCCGCACCAAGCCCGCAGCGGAAAGCCAGCAGACCTTCAGCCTCGGCGAGGAAGACCGCGGCCGCTTCAAGGACACCGAACCCTCCATCGTGCAGGGTGAGGACCTCGACGTGCCGACCTGGATGCGCCTCAAGAAGAAGCTGCGCCGCTAAGACATTGCTTTTGCTGCTCAAAAACAGCATCCCAGGCGCGTTTGTTCCCACCCATGAACGCTCCTTTCTCACGTCGTCGCCTGCTTCAGTCCCTGCCCCTTGCTGCATGCGCCGGCAGTTTCAACATCCTCGCCCGCTCCCAGGAGTCGAAAAAATCATGGATCACCGGCAATCCGGCGATCGACAAGCCGCGCGAGATCGCGCTCAGCCTGCTCAAGCCCTCTCAGGCGCAGATTGACCATGCTTGGGAGCTCCATTTCGGCTCCGTCGTCTTTGAGAGCTACGGCTTCGCTCCTCGCTGCGCCATCGACGCCGAGGCCATGAACGAGGCCATCAAATCCGGCATGGGCGCCGCCGAGATCAACGACCTCCGCGAGTCCATGTCCATGAACCGCAACGCGACCAACGAGCGCGAGCGCAAGGAGTTCCTCGACGCCTTCCACGCCGCCGGTGTCACCTGCATTTTCCAAAATACCGGCGAGGAAGGCAGCGACCCCATGCGGCTCATCAAACGCCTCGCCCACTTCACCAAGGCCACCGACTTGCTGAATCCGACACTCTCCAAGGTCGTAACCTCCGACGAAATCGTGGCCCTCAAGAAGGCCGGAAACGTCGGTATATGCTTCACCACCAACGGTGTACCACTCATGCAGGACTGGGAAAGCGTCCGCGACGAACTGCGCTTCATCCGCCTCTTCCACGAACTCGGCACCCGCATGATGCATGTGACCTACAACCGCCGCAATCCGCTGGGAGACGGGGCCGGAGAGCCACACGATGGCGGCCTGAGTGATTTCGGCCACGCAGCCATCGCAGAGATGAACAAAATCGGTGTCATTGCCGATGTAGCGCACAGTGGCTGGAAGACGGCCTACGATGCAGCGAAGTGCAGCACGCGCCCCATGGTGGCCAGCCACACTACCTGCTGCGGGGTATATGAACACTTCCGCGGCAAGCCGGACGACACCATCAAGGCCATCTGCGACACTGACGGGCTCGTGGGCATCTGCTGCATCCCGCGTTTCCTGGGCGGCAAAGGGGACATCACCGCGCTGCTCGACCACCTGGACCATTTGATCAAAAAATTCGGTGCCAAGCATGCCGCCATCGGCTGCGACGTGGCCTACACCTCCCGTTTTGACAAAGAGGAGCGGGCCAAGCTGCTCAAAGCCCCGGGCGGCAGCGCGGACAAGTGGGAGCACCTCTGGCCCAAGGATGATTATGTCACAACTGTGACAGCGGAGCAGAGTGTCGCCTGGTCAAACTGGCCGCTTTTCACCCTCGGCATGATCATGCGCGGTCACAGTGATGAGACGATCCGGCAGGTTATCGGCGGCAACATGCTGAGGGTGCTGAAGGCAAATCAGGTCTGACAGGTGGCAAAAACCGCATTTGACCACCTGCAAGGTGGCAGGTTCGCTGCGCGTTTGGTTTTTGGTGGGAAGTGATGTAGAATCTCCCTCCAAACCCCCACATGACCCCGCGTTTCCAGTTTCCCTCTCTCGTTTTGGGCGGCCTTGCCGTCGCCAGTTCGGTCGCATCCGCCGCCGAATCGTTCCCTGCGGACCAGATCGAGTTTTTTGAGAAAAACGTCCGCCCCGTGCTGGCAGAACGCTGTTACGACTGCCATGGTGCCAGCAAGCACCAGAACGGCCTTCGGCTCGATTCACGAGCTGCCGTCATTCATGGCAGCGATTACGGCAAGGTCGTGGAGCCTGGAAATCCTAGCGCCAGCAAGCTGATCAAGGCAGTCAACCACATCGCAGGTGTGGAAGCGATGCCGAAAAAGGGCGATAAACTGCCCGCACCGCAGATCGCCGCGCTGGAAAAGTGGATCAGCATGGGCCTGCCGTGGCCCACCGAGGCCGCGCCTGCCGCCCACGCCAAGGCCGACCCCATGCAGCACTGGGCCTACAAGCCGGTGCAGAAACCCGCCCTGCCGGCTGGCTTCAACGGCAATCCCATCGACGCCTTCGTCGGTTCCAAGCTCAAGGCCGCCGGGTTCGACTTTGCCCCGCCTGCCGATGCCGCCACTCTCACGCGCCGGCTCCACCTCACCCTCACCGGCCTGCCGCCCACCTACGAAGAGCTGCAGAAAAAGCAGGATCCTCAAAAGCTGATTTCCGAACTGCTTTCCAAGCCCGCCTACGGCGAGCGCTGGGCGCGCTTCTGGATGGATGTGGTGCGCTACGCTGACACCAACGGCTACCAGGTGGCTGGCCGCAGCAACTACTACCCCTACGCCTACACCTACCGTGACTGGATCGTAAAGGCGTTCAACGACGACATGCCCTACGACAAGTTTGTGAGCTACCAGCTCGCGGCGGACCGCATCACCGCTGGCACGCCCAACTCTCCGGACCTTGCTGCGCTGGGCTTCTACAACGTGGGAGAACGTTTCATCAATGACCGCCTGCTGATCGCGGATGACCGCATCGATGTCATCGGCCGTGGCCTGCTGGGTCTTACCGTGGCCTGCGCCCGCTGCCACGATCACAAATTCGATCCGATCCCGAGCCGTGACTACTATGCGATGTACAGCATCCTCAACAGCAGCGACGAGCCGGATGACACCGCCATGCCCATCATCGGCAAGGCGGCCAATGAAAACGACGCCAAGGACTACGAAGCCAAGGTGGCCGAGATCGCCAAGAAGGAGCTCGATTTCAAACGCACCGTCTATGAGGAATTCCGCAAGCCGGAGCGTCTGGCCGAGTATCTCGCCTTTGCGCAGGAGACGGTGGACATCAAGGACAGCACGATCTTCAAAGGAAAAGCCGGCCAGATGAAGCTGCGCGACCGCGTGGCCAACCAGTGGCGCGATTTTCTGAAACGCTATGCGCTGACCGCCAAACCGCACGCCGCCATGGTGGCCTGGAGCCGCTTTGCCAAGCTGGCTGAGGCTGAATTCGCGGCAAAATCCCCCGCCATTGTCCAGGAACTGGTAAAACCTGAAAGCGGCTGCACGCCTGAGGTGGCCGCCGCGTTTGCACAGACGCCGCCGAAGTCCATGAAGGACGTTGCCCTGTCCTACGCACGCATCATCCTCGACAGCAAGGTGGAGCCCGTGCGCCAGCTCATGCAGGACAAGCTCTCCCCCATGTCCGTGCCGGTGGAGGGAGCCGAGGTGTTTTTCACCCGCAAAGACAGCGAGACTGTGGTGCGGCTTAACAACGAGCGCACCAAGCTGGACAGCACGCATCCAGGCACACCTCCGCGCGCCATGGTGATGGTGGACAAGCCCAAGCCCCAGGATGTGCGCGTCTTCATCCGTGGCAATCCCGGGCGTCAGGGAGATCCCGCGCCGCGAGCCTGGCTGACGATGTTCGGCGGCGAGAAATTCACGGACGGCAGCGGCCGCCTGGAGCTGGCCAAACACATCGCCAGCAAGGACAATCCACTCACTGCGCGCGTCATTGTGAACCGCGTGTGGTTGCAGCACTTCGGCAAGCCGCTCGTCTCGCAAACCAGTGATTTCGGTGTCCAGACGCCGAAACCCGTGCAGGCAGAACTGCTCGACTATCTGGCCGCCACCTTCATGGAAAATGGCTGGAGCCTGAAGAAGCTGCACACGCTTATCCTCACCTCCCGCACCTTCCAGCAGAGCAGCCATGCCACGCCGGAAAAAGCCACCAAGGATGCAGAGAACGACCTGCTGAGCCGGTTTAACCGCCAGCGTCTGGATTATGAAACCATGCGCGACGCGATTCTTGCCGCCACGGGTGAGCTCAACACCACCAAGCTAGGCGGCCGCGCTGTGGAGCTCAACGCCCAGGACGCCGACACCCTGCGCACCCTCTACCTCAAGGTGGACCGTTACGACCAAGCCAGCGTGCCAGCCATGTTTGACTTCGCCAATCCGGACGGTCACAGCCCGCAGCGCTTCAACACCACCGTCCCGCAGCAGGCGTTGTTCCTCATGAACAGCCCCTTCATGCGCGCCCGTGCGGACGCCATCGCCAAAGCCACACCGCTGACCGGCACCACGCTCGATTCCGAAGCCATCCGCGCGATGTACCACCGCGTGCTCTCCCGCGATCCGAAGCCGGATGAGGTGGAACTGGCCCAGCGCTTCGCCGCCGATGCGACTGCCCTCAATGCCGAGAAGCCCTTCCGTTGGAGCTACGGCACGATGAAGTTTGAACGCACCCCCGATGGCAAGCCCGCCTTCACCGACTTCCAGGCCTTCACACACCTGACCGAGCGCGGCAATGGGGGGCAGCGACTTTGGAGCCCTGCTCCCAAAATCCCTGATTCCACCTGGGGCCATGTCTTCTGGGCGAACTACGGCGGCCACGCCGCGCCCAATGGTTACATCGTCACCGCCCGCTGGCATGCGCCCGCTGATATGAAGGTCTCCATCGACAGCACGCTCAGCCGCAGCAGCGACCGTGGTGACGGTGTGCGCGGCTGGATCTACAACATGCGCACCGGCATCCTGGCCGAGCAGCTCTGCAACCCGCAGAACAAGAAGGTCCCCGTGCAGCTCACCACCGAGGTGAAACGCGGCGACATCCTCTGCTTCATCATCCACAACGAAGGCGGCACCGACAGCGACAGCTTTGACTGGCAGCCCACCATCAGCCGCGCCGACAACGGCGAAACGCTGACCAACCTCAAAAACGACTTCTGCGACTCCAGCCGCTGGCCCTTCGGCCGCGCCAGGCCCCAAAGCGCCCTCAGCCAGCTCGCTCAGGTGCTGCTCATGAGCAACGAGTTCATGTTTGAGGATTGAGTTGGGAGTTTTAGGTGTCACGCCAAAAAGCTCGACAGTCTCTCTGCAGGCGCAGTAGCATCGGGCCATGAGATTCGTTTTCCGCGTTCTCGCAATGGCGGCTGCACTGGCATTCACTGTGGGGTGTGGGCGCTCTGCCTTTGCACAAGCAAAACTAGCGATTGAAAGTCAGATTCAGCATTGGTCGGAGTGGTGGCTGATTGAAGTGGGACGGCACCCCCTTCCTGTTCCGCAGCTGCTTTCTATTGGCAGCCGATTTCCAGCGGCTGAAGCGGATCTGGTAAAACTGGAACCAAACGACGGGCCTCTGAGCGTTATAGCGGCATTCAAGGTTGTGGATCCCAACATTTCCGAGGGAAAATGGCACCTCGGATTGCTCACGACAGAAGCGCTCATACCACCTCCAAACAACCAGCCTGTTTATGCTGTTGCACGAAGCGGACCATCTTGGGCTAGGTTGCAATTGGCGGCACCTTTGCCTTGGTGTGGCTTGGCAGAATTTTCAGGGCTGAAACCGGTGCAAAAAAATCGCAACGCGTTTTCATGGCCGGGAAACATCCGCGCACCTGCATCCATCGGCTCAATTGCATTCTCCGACATGCATCTAGATGGCAACCCTTTCCATCTCAACATCCCCAAACGTCTGTCCGTCTATGGTGAAGATCTCAGGCTGTTTGAATTCAGCCTTCATCGTACAAGCGATGACTCGTTTGGTTTTGGAAACAGATGGACAGCGCTCTTCTTCAGATGGTCCCCGCCCGAGCTGGACGAAATGTTCTCGACACCTCTCCCAGCTTCGAGGTAGCCTGTTCTTCATGAAATCGCCGCGTGCTCGTTTCTGCCTGCGTTGTGCCGCCGTCTGCTCTTCGTTGGGGCTGCTGATTGGCTGCGCGTGGTTCGCCCACAAGCAGGCCAATCCGGCCATGATGCCAGGTTCCAAAAGCGGTCCAATACTCATGCCTGGCAGCAAATCGTTCACCGGCGGCACCTCGATCACCTCAGGTGCTTTGCAGACTGACAAGCCGCTGCTGCCGCCAGGGAAGCCATGAACAGGACGGCCCAATGCCTTCGCTCCTCCCTGCTGGCATCTGCATTTGCGCTGCTGACGGGTCATGCGCGGCCGTTGGAAGCGATGACTGCAGACACCGTGAACAGCATTGATGTCGAGCGCTGGGTTGAGTCAGGAACGGATGACGTCCGCCGGCTCGCTGCGCCGGTGCCTCAGTTGCTCTTTTCACATCCCGTCTGGCTGACAGGTGAGGAACTTCGTCCCTTCCAGGAACGACTGACTCTTGACGCTAAACTCACAGATCTCACTCACATGCCGGGAATGTGGAATCAAGCCTTCGCTGAACTGCTCACAACGGAAGGTCTGCTGATTACTGAACGACCCAATGAACCTGTTCAGGGAAACTTCTGGCTTCATTACTCCTATTACGAGGACAAGCTGTGGGAGTCCTTCTGGAGAAAGCACCTGCCAGTGCCAAGCGTCATACGCTCCACGGCATTCACGCCAGAGCTATTGCAGGAACACGGCGCACTGTACTGGAACACCTCCATGAGGTTCTGCAGTTTTTAATAACAGGGTATTTCCATCGGCCATGAAACCCCCGTCAAAACTCGTCCGCCTCGCGGTGCTGGTTTCATCCCTAACGCTGCTGACGGTCTATGTGGTCCATTCACAATCCAGAGGTCAAATGGCGTCTCCTCAAACGGAGGAGAAGTTGATGTTTCCCAGCTCCAAGGCTCTGACCCAGCCCGTGTTTTCAACCCGCAAGGTGAAATCAAACACCGTGGCAGCCGATACTTTGGCACCTCCAATGCAAAAGCCATGAACCTGCCAGCCCTCATCCTCTCCACCGGCGTGAGCCTGCTTTTCCTCGTGTTGCTGTTCCGCCCCTTGGAAGCACTCTTTCCTGCACGTGAGGGACAGAAGTTTTTCCGCCCGGCTTTCTGGACGGACCTGTGTTTTCTGCTGGGGCAGTACCTGCTCTGGAGCGGGCTGGTGTTCTGGACGTTGAATCACTTCCGTAGCTGGCTGGATGGCATTGTGCCTGCACATTTTCGGGCGGGGGTGGCGGAGCAGTCTTGGTGGCTGCAGGCGGTGGAGATGGTGGTGCTGAGTGACATCCTCATTTACTGGGCGCATCGGCTGCAGCACACGGTGCCGTTTCTGTGGCGCTTTCATTCGATCCATCACAGTGCGGAGCATCTGGACTGGCTGGCGGCGCACCGGGAGCATCCGCTGGATACGATTTACACGGTGGGCGTCATCAATCTGCCAGCGTTCATGCTCGGCTTTCCGTTGGAGACGCTGGCCGGGTTCCTGGCTTTTCGCGGGCTGTGGGCCATCTTCATCCATTCGAATGTGCGCCTGCCCATCGGGCCGCTGGGCATGATCCTGGGAGCGCCCGCGTTGCACCACTGGCACCACGACAAGGCACGCGATGCGGGGAACTACGCGAACATATCCCCGCTGATGGACATCCTCTTTGGCACTTACCGCTGTCCTGCTCACGAGCCCGAGGCATTCGGCATTCACGAGCCCATTTCCAAACACTACCTGGGGCAGCTCTGGCATCCGTTTCGCCGCAGGAAGCGAGAAAAAGCATGATCCCCTCCCCTGGCATGGAGTTTCCTGCCCAGCCATGACGATCTACCCCCAAAATGGCAAGATCAGCCCTTCCTTGTCGTACATGCCCCCGATATTGACCTCTCATCTCAACCCTTAGCACACCATGTTCCGCATTCCTGGCGTCCCCGGCAAAGACCTTTGCGACAAAAACCTCGGCTTCTCACGCCGTGACATCCTGCGTGTGGGCGGAGGATCCATGATGGGCCTCACGCTCAACAATGTGCTGCGTGGCCAGGCCATGGCGGCGAATTCTCCGAACGCAGGCCGTGCGGGCTGGGGCAAGGCGAAGCACGTGCTCATGATCTACCTCCAGGGCGGCCCCAGCCACCTGGACCTGTGGGACCCGAAGGAAAACGTGCCGGACAAGGTGCGCAGCGCCTTCAAGACGATCCCGACCAAGGTCCCCGGCAAGCACTTCACCGAGATCCTGCCAGGGCTCGCGAAGGTGAACGACAAGTTCACCATGATCAATTCGATGAGCTACACGCCGAATGGTCTTTTCAACCACACGGCTGCGATCTACCAGATCATGACCGGTTACACAACGGACAAGGTCAGTCCCTCCGGCCAGCTTGAGCCGCCGAACGCGAAGGACTTCCCGAACTTTGGCAGCAACATCGTGCGCCTGAAGCCGCTGCAGGAGCCGATGCTCCCCTTTGTGCAGCTTCCCCGGCCTCTGCAGGAGTCCAACGTGGTCGGCAAAGGCGGCGGTGCCGGCTTCCTGGGCAAGGCCTACGATCCCTACACGCTCTTCCCCGATGGCGATGACCTCGACATGGGCAAGATGGACCGGATCAAGATCGACGATCTTCAGCTCCGCCCGGATCTCTTCAGCGTGCGCCTGGAGCGCCGAGCCAAGCTGCGCGACGCCATCAATGACCAGATGCCGCAGATCGAGGCTGCCGTGAAAGACATGAGCCTGGACAGCTACTACAGCCAGGCGCTGAACCTGATCTCCAGCGGACGTGCCCGCGATGCCTTCGCGCTCGATCGTGAGCCTGACAAGCTGCGGGACCGCTACGGCCGCAACACCTTTGGTCAAAGCTGCCTGCTGGCCCGCCGTCTGCTGGAAGCAGGCACGCGCGTGGTGGAAGTGATCTGGCCCAAGGTCGCGAACTCCGACAACCACTCCTGGGACCATCACGTGGGCCTGACCGAGCGCATGAAGAACAAGTCCGGCCCGATGCTGGACCAGGGTCTCAGCGCGCTGTTTGAAGACCTGGATGCCAGCGGCCTGCTGGACGAGACCATCGTCGTGGCCCTTGGCGAATTTGGCCGCAGCCCCGAGAAGGGTGTGTCCACCAGCGGCAATGGCAACAGCGCGGATGGCCGTGACCACTGGCCGTACTGCTACACCGCCGTTGTCGGTGGTGCCGGCATCAAGCGTGGCTACGTCCACGGCAAGTCTGACGCCACCGGCTCCGCCCCTGCGGAAGATGCGGTGCATCCGACCGAGCTCCTCGCCACCATCTACCACGCCGTCGGCATCGACCCGGAGACGATTGTTTACAATCATCTCAACCAGCCGCGTGAGCTGGTGAAGGCCAAGCCGGTGACGAAGCTGTTTGCCTGATCGAATCCTTACCAAAGAGGCAGGGCGAAAGCTCTGCCTCTTTTTTGTTTACTCTTACTTCTGCGGCACCTTGGCCAGCAGGCGTGTGTCGTAGCCCTGTTTCGCCATGCGCTCCAGAATGCCGCGATAGGTGGCGTCATCGAGCACCGGCCTGCGGCTGAGCACCCAGGCCAGTTTGCGGCTGGGGTAGCCGATCACGCTCCACTGGTAGTCTGGGTCGAGGTCGATGATGAGATAAGGCACCCGCAGCGGCCAGACGAACTGCACGCGCCACTCGGCATTGGTGGCTTTGTTGTGAACCCAGGCCACGCCCTTCCACTGCTCCAGCGGCGCGTCGAGGCTGCCGCGCCGGAACAGGAAGATATTGTCCATCCTGCCATCCGGACGCATGGCGTAGCGGTCCAGCGTGCCCACCTTGCCCTTTTCCAAGGAATACGGGATGTTCGCAAAGACAAACCAGTCGCCCACGTAGCGCTGCAGATCGACGTGAGGAACGGTTCGCAGTGGAGCAGGCTTCATGGAGGAGCAGGAGACGAGGCTAAGCGAGGAAAGCAGCAGAAAGCCGAGGCTCAAAAATCGGTAGCGCATGACAGATGAACGAATCCGAGCGGTGCCTGGGTGCGAATTCAATCGTATCATCCCGGCATGCCAGCCGCCCCCACGCTCGAATCCCGTCTCGCCTTCCGTGAGCGCCCGACGCGTGCGCACGTGATGTCTCAGCGCTGGGAAAGCCTGCTCTTCCTGCACTGGCGCTGGGATGCGGCGGAGATTCAGAGCACGCTGCCGCCCGGGCTGTTTGTGGACACGTTTCAAGGCGATGCGTGGCTGGCCATTGTGCCATTCTACATGTGCGGCATTCGCCCGCGCTTCTGCCCGCCGGTGCGCGGCATCAGCGATTTCCTTGAACTCAATGTGCGCACCTATGTGCACGATGAGCAGGGCCGGCCCGGCGTGTGGTTTTACTCGCTGGACTGCAATCAGCGGCTCGCAGTCTGGACTGCGCGCACCTTCTTCCACCTGCCCTATCAGAATGCACGAATGAGCGCACAGGTGAGAGACGGCTGCATCGACTACCGCTGTCAGCGAGGTGGTGAACCGGCCGCGTCACATTTTCGCTATCGGATCGCCGCAGAATCTCAGATCGCAGAGCCTGGATCGCTCGCCTTTTTCCTCGCCGAGCGCTACCTGCTGTTCGCGCAGACACCGCGTGGCATCCGTTGCGGGCAGGTGCACCACACGCCTTACGCGCTTGCAGAGGCAAGTCTGGAGGCATGGGATGCGAAGCCGCTGCTGCAGGCAGGTTTCACGGACCCACGGCGCCCGCCAGATCACATTATTGGCTCGTCAGGTGTTGATGTGGCGGTGTATCCGCTTACTTCATGAACACCGAGATGCCTTCATCCACCAGAGGCTTGGCGGCACGCAGCTTTTTGTCGGTGGAGGAGAGCTGTTTGTCGCCGCTGAGATACTCCGGAATGTTTTCCGTGGTGGGGCTGAAGCGGATGCTCACCTTCCCCTCCAGTTTACCGCCTTCGAAGTTTGCGTAGCCACCGTAGTCCCATTCAAATCCGGCGATCTTGAAGGGCTTGCCGTTGATCTTCTCCACTTCTTCAACGGTCATGCCCGACTTGAGACCGTTTTCGAACTTCCAGGCCTTGCCCATGACGCGGATGTCGAAGACGACCTGCTTCTTGTCGTTGTCCGGGTCCCACACGATTTCCAGCTCACGATCCGTACCCGCAAACAACTTCGCGCCATCGATTTCCTCGCCTTCCGCGCCGGGGATCTTTTGCTGCTTGAGGCTGCCCTTGCCATAAGCACGCTCGATGTCCGTGGAGGTCATGCCCGGTTTGATCAGGCCCACGCGCTTGCCGAGGACAATCGTGTTGTCCTTGGGATCAAACTCATCGGCATGAAGAAAGGCGGTGAACAGCAGCAGGCAGGCGAGGATTCGGTTCATGCTGGGAATACGCCGACAACCGGGTCGCAAATCAAGCCGTTATTTGATCGTTGTGAGATGGCCGCGAAGCACACGGCGCGATTCCCAGCGCTGGTGCAGACGCATGACCGCATAGATCAGCCTGGACAATGGAGAAATCCATGAAGCCTCGTAATGATGAATGGCGTAGGAACCGAGCTCAGCAGCCCGCCTGCGACGGTTCTCAATGAGGCGCTCCGTCGGCGCCGCTGGAAAAAAGAGCTCGTGAGCATGAATGGTGACGTCTCCGACAGACCGGCTGCGTTCCTCCAGCGCCTCACTGCACATCCGCATGCCCATTTCGATCGTGTAGGAGGAGCAGGGCTCCAGCCTTTTCTTCATGCGGTAGCCTGATGCCATCCTATGCATGATTTCCAGCCAGACCGGGTGACCTGCGGGCGAGGCGATCAGCGCACTGCAGATAAAGTCACTGCCACGCATCCGCCGCCCGATGCCGTTGAATTCCCGACCGGACATGATGTTCGAACCACTCAACAGCGGATCGAACGGCTTGATCACCTCAACATCCAGGTCTGAATAGATGCCGCCTTGATGATGCATGTAGACGGCACGAATGAAATCCATCTTCAAGATGTAAGGGGTCAGCTTGGTGAAATACCCGGTGAACTCCGGATAGTGCTGCTGAATCAGGCCAAGGTTGTCAGCTTCAGTCCACAGGCGGTATTCAAAGCCGGGGTGATGTGCCCGCCATGAATGCTGAAACTCGCGGAGGTTGCCTGGTATTTCCGGCGTGTTCCATGTCTGGTGAATGATGCGCGGGATCATTAGGATCAATTATGTCAAAACGACGCTTGGGGATTACAACCAGATCATGAGGATTTACGGCCCCGCCTCCGGCGGCGATTCCACAACTGCTTGGTCGCTTCAACCAGATTGATCAAACGGATGTGCCAGCCCACCCAGGTATTGGCATAATGATGAATGGCATACGAGTTCAACCTGGATGCCAGTTCACGGCGCTCGTCCTTAAACCTCATCGACGGAGGCGCCGGGTAGAAAGGAACATGCGAGTGGATGGTGATGTCATCATGATCGCATGCATAGGCCTCGATCCGCTCATCGAAGATCTTAATGCCCATGCGAATGACGTGGAAAGCATGCGGTTCGAAGCGCCGCCTTGGGCGGAACCGATCAACCGTCGCCTGCATGATTTCCAGCAACAAAGGATGCCCAGCTGGCGAGGCAATGAAGGCATTGATGATGAAAGGCCGCCCGCACATGGGGATGCCGATGCCGCCATTTTCGCGCCCCACGATGATGCGGCCGTCCGCCACCAGAGGTTCCAGAGAACGAAGCGCTTCAAAATCCATGTCCGCGTAAATGCCGCCGAACCTGTGCATGTATGCGAGACGGATAAAGTCGATCTTGATGATTGACGGCGTGAAGCGATGAAAGGTCTCCTCAAACTGCGGATAGTGCTCACGGATCAGACGATCATTGTCTTCATCAGTCCACAGCCTATACTCCCAGCCAGGATGGTGCTGCAGCCAGGATTCCTGAAACTCGCGCATGGAGGCTGGCACCTCCCTTGTCTTCCAGGACTGATGAATGATGCGTGGGATCATGGTGTGAGGACAGGCTGCATGCGGCTCTCCAGCCATTTCAACAAGAGGGCAGCGGGAGGACGTTCAAGAAATCGCCGGCGGCATTCGGAGGCACTCGAGCGGACAGACTTGTCCGTCAGACAACGACGCAAAAGCGGGATGGCCCGTGCGGAAGAAAACGAGGCCAGAGGCAGCGCGAATCCAGCACCGGTTTTCACGACTCGCTCCGCATTGTCCGGCTGGTCAAAAACTGAGCAGGCGACGATCTGCGGAACTCCTGCGGCAAGAAACTGGGATACGGTACCGACGCCTCCTGCGTGGACCGCGACATCCATGAATTTGAGCAACCTTGAGTAAGGAGCATAGCTGGCCACATGGACAGAAGGAGGCAAG
This sequence comes from Prosthecobacter fluviatilis, assembly GCF_055388355.1. Classification (NCBI taxonomy): domain Bacteria; kingdom Pseudomonadati; phylum Verrucomicrobiota; class Verrucomicrobiia; order Verrucomicrobiales; family Verrucomicrobiaceae; genus Prosthecobacter; species Prosthecobacter fluviatilis. The sequence continues at coordinate 4,970,935 of NZ_AP043782.1, read as the reverse complement.
GACGGGGGGAAATGCGCAGGCTCACCGCAGATGAAAACCGCCTGACAGTCGAGCTGCAAGGCACACTCCAGGGCCGCCCTGAAAAACCCTGCTGCATGCCGCGAACCACCGCCGGCACTGCCAAGAGTGAAAAGCAGCTTTTTGCCTGGCGCCTCCAGGAAAGCGATAAAATCTGCGGACAGGGGAGATTCCTCAGCCAGATCTTCGAGAGGGAAATCCCACTGGAAGGTGTTGGCTGGCCAGTCAGGCTGGGGTTTTCCGAACCAGGACGGGAACAGCGCCAGGACTCCATCGGGTGAGTGGTACCAGTCTTTCCGCAGGCTGCGCGGAGGTCGCACCCCCTGATCAAGGCAGCATTGCCTGAGCACCGGCATGGGCTGGAAATCGCCGGATGCCGCCGCGAGTATCAGTTTGCGCAGAAAGACCGGGAGCTTTCTCAGCACGCGCACCCAGGGCAGTCCGGCGGGCAGATCGTAGGCGCTGATGAATGGAGCAGGCTGGATGTTGGTGGAAACAAACGGAATGCCATGCCTCTCCCGCAGCAACCGCGCCGCGAAGGAGATCATCGGCCCGAGGATTAGATCTGGCCTGCCGCGTGGTGCCACCTCCTCTGCGTAGGCCTGCAGGCAGGCGGCGGTACACCGGTCTGCATAGGCGTGCCCTTGCCGCATGGACTGCGCCCCTGACCACAAGGCAGACTCGTGCGACATCCTCTGAAACTCTCCTCCGTCCTTGATGGAGACAAAGTCGATCCCTGCGCGTGTCGCAGCATCGCGATACATGTCCACCCAAAGCATGGTCACCTCATGCCCCCGCTGTTTCATCTGGCGGCCCAACCAGATGAAGGGCAGCACATCCCCGGCCGTGCCGTGAGGCATGAGAAGGATTCGTTTGCTCATCGGTTAGGAATAATTGGAGGGCTGCATGCGCTGCTCCAGCCATTCCATGAGTGCGCTGGTTGATGGGCGGTTTTTCATGAGCCGCTTCGTGCAGTCGGCGGCTTTTTGACGCATGGCCGCGTCTTCCAGGCATTTCCTCAGGAGAGGCAGCGCCCGTCTGCAGTCGAATTTTCGAATGTCCAGCCCCACCCCAGCCCCCATGCGCTCCAGACGTTCCGCGTTGTCCGGCTGGTCGAAGCCCATGAAGACGATGAACTGCGGCACGCCGGCCTTGAAGCCTTGGGCAGTGGTGCCTATGCCACCATGGTGCACAAAGACGCTGGCGTGCTGGAGCAATGTGCTGAAGGGCGCATACTTCACGGCAAGAACGGTGTCAGGCAGACGGCCGGGCACCTGCCCGAGCTCACGAGTCACAAAGACAGCGCGGCAGCCAAGGCGTGTGCAGAGCTCCAGCGCGGTTTCAAAGAACTCACGGGCGTGCAGGTTCCCGGTGCCGGGCGTGAAGACCACCGGCTTTTCTCCCGCCGCGAGAAAGGCGACGAGTTCAGGCGACATGGATCTTTCTTCTGCGAGGTCTTCAAGCGGGAAGTCCCATTGCAGAGTGTTCACAGGCCAGTCGGGCTGTGCCTTTCCATACCAACCAGGAAACAGGGCCAGAACGCCATCGGGAGAAAGCCACCAGTGGCGCTGGAGATTGCGGGGTGGGGGCACGCCATTTTCGTGGCAGTTTCGACGCACGTGAGGCATGGCAAAACGGTCATATGGCATCACCAATCCAAGGATGATCTTACGCACGAAGACCGGCAGCATTCTCATCAGCCCCGCGCACAGCATGCCACCGCATATCTCATGCGCGCTGATGAAAGCGGGGGGATACAGCACCACCGAAATCAGGGGCAACCCGTGTTTTTCACGCAAAAAACGTGCCGCAAAATTGATGTGAGGCGCGACCAGAAGGGCGGGCATCCCGTCATGCGCCACAGAGGTGGTGAATGCCTTGATGTACTCTTCCATGCACTCTCCCGCGTACGCAAAACCCGCCTGCAATCCCCTGTGGGGCAACCATAAGTCGGGATTCCGAAGGAGTTTCTCAAATCCAGCACCGGGCATCGGCACATAATGAATGCCCGCCCTTTCGGCGGCTGGCTGGAAGGATTCCACCCAGATCATCGTGACGCTGTGCCCCCGCCGGATCAACTGCCGGCCAAGCCAAATATAAGGCAGCACATCACCCGCAGTGCCATGGGGAAGAAGGAAAATTTTACTCATGCAATTTTTTATTCTTTCCTCCGGACATGATTCTCTGCTCAATCCATGCGACCACTGCTTCTGTATCTCTGGCGACGTCGTTCCGGGGGGCCAGCTGGCGCGCCTTTTCCCGCATGTGCGGGTCCGACAGGCAGCGCTGCAGCAAGGGCAGCGCACGTTCGACTGAAAAACGGCTCACAGGGATGCTCAAGCCCACGCCGAGGCGCGCCACGCGTTCCGCGTTGTCATGCTGATCCAGCGCCATCTCCACCACGAGCTGCGGCACACCTGCCGCCAGACTTTGCGCAATGGTGCCAATGCCACCATGATGCACAAACGCGCTGGCGTGCGGCAGCACCGCGCTGAACGGAGCATAGGAAGCGACGAAGATACCCGCAGGCAGGTCAGCAGGCACCTGCGTCGTTTGAGGAGTCAAAAACACAGCGCGGCAGCCGAGTTTTTCTTTCAGGGCGAGCGCGGTTTCAAAAAACTGCCTGGCGTGGTGGTGTCCGGTGCCGGGCGTGAAGACCACGGGGGCCGCCCCGGCATCCAAAAACGCTTTCAGTTCGGGGTCCAGCGGACGCTCTGCCGCCATGTCTTCCATCGGAAAATTCCACTGCAGCAGATTTTGCGGCCAGTCCGGCTGAGGCTGTGCAAACCACGCCGGAAACAGGGCCAGAACTCCGTCAGGAGAGTGCCACCACTGCTTCCACAAGCTCCACGGCTTGGTGACACCGTTTTTGGCGCAACTCCGCCACACGGAGAACAAGGCAAAAACATCGAGCGGGTTCGGGAACGCCAGGATGGCCTTGCGCACCCATACGGGCAGTCTTCTCACCCAGCGAACCAACGGAATGACGAGCGGCACATCATACGCGCTAACAAACATCATGGGGTAGAGATGCACGCTGACCAGCGGGATGCCGCGCTTTTCCCGCATCAGCCTGGCACCAAAGCAGATCATGGGAGCCAGCATCAGATCAGGCATGCCCTCCCTGGCAATGAACGCCTCCACCGCCTCCACATAATCGCCCGTGGCGCGCCCGGCGTGCTGGTAGGCCACTTTGGAGCCATGCCCTGCCCGCCATAAGTGCGGATCGCTCAGCATCTGCTCCAGCGCATCATTGCCGACAGCCGCAAAATTCAGCCCTGCGCTGACGGCATGCTGCTCGTGAAGACGTGCCGTGATCATTGTCACGCGGTGCCCTCTCCGCATCAGCAACCTGCCCAGCCAGATGAATGGAAAAATGCTGCCGGAAGTGCCAAACGGCAGCAGCAGGACATGGCTCATGAGATGGGGTGGCAGGGCTTCATGCGTGATTGGATCCAGGCAAAAAGCACCTCGTGAGAAGGCATCTGCCGCAATTTCGCCGCGCATTCTAGCGCAGCCTGACGAATTTCAATGCCCTCCAGAAGGTGTTTCAGCTCATGCGCCACACGCTCAGGCGTGAACTGCCGCACGTTGAGCCCCCTGCCAGCGCCGAGGCGTTCCAGACGGTCCGCGTTGTCGGGCTGATCATGGGCCATCGCCATGATGAGCTGCGGCACACCGGCGGCAAAACCTTGGGACATCGTGCCGATGCCGCCGTGATGCACAAACACCGCGGCATGCTTCAGCAGCGTGCTGAAAGGCGCGTATTCGACCGTGAGAATACTGGATGGCAAATTGGGCGGCACCTGCTTAGGCTCGCGCGTGACAAAGACTGCACGGCAGCCGATTCGCTCGACGGCTTCCGCAGCGACAGCAAAAAAGCGTGATGCCTGCACATTCGCACTGCCCGGGGTGAAGATGACCGGGGGCTCTCCGTGTGCGAGAAACGCCTGCAACTCCGGCTGCAGCGTCTGCTCCCTGGCGAGGTCTTCGAGTGGAAAGGTCCATTGCAGCAGATTGGCCGGCCAGTCTGGCTGCGGCGCTGCGAACCATGCGGGAAACAAGGCGAGCACGCCATCCGGTGAGTCCCACCACTCACGCCACAGACTGCGCGGCGGTTTGACGCCATTCGCCGCACAGATGCGGCGCACTTTGGGCAGCGCGAAGAGATCGACAGGATTCGGCAGTGAGAAGATCAGCTTTTTGAAACCCGCAGGCAGCTTGTTGAAGAGGCGCATGAGCGGATGCAGCAGCGGTGTCTCATGCACGCTCAAAAAAACGGCGGGCTGCAAATGCACAGTGATCAACGGGATGCCATGCTTCTCACGAGCCAAGCGCCCGGCAAATGCGGTGACGGGAGCCAGCATCAGATCAACTTTTCCGCAGCTCTCGATGGCCGCGAGATAAGGCTCGACGGATTTGGCGGCGAACTCAAACACGACCTTGGTGCCGATGCCGGACTTCCAGATGCGGGGGTCTCGGATCATGGCCTCGAACTCATCTCTTTCTCCGAGAGAAATGAACTCAATGCCGACTTTGCGCGCCTGCTCTTCAAACAGACATGCCGTAATCATTCTCACGCGGTGTCCGCGCGCCGTGAGCTGCCTTCCCAGCCAGATGAAGGGAAACACATCGCCGGCACTGCCGAAGGGAAGCAAAAGAATCTCAGCCATGCGTCCAGCGTTTGAGCAACGCAGGCAGGGCCTGCGGACGCGACATTGTCACATAGATGCCTCCGACCACCGCACTGGCTCCACAGAACCAGAAAATGTCCCCGGGCGTCCAGCCAAGGCGGATGTTCAGCTCCTTTTGCAGCAAAGCGGCGGCACTGATGCCCACCCACGACAGCCACGAGGCCGCTCCCTGCACCGAGCCTTTGCGGTCTGCCGGCGGCCGGTGCTGCAGCACGGCAGCAAGCGGCACAATGAACATGCCACCGCCGATGCCCAGCAGGGTGAGGCAGACAGTGAATGCCGATTTGGAAATGTCGGTCAGCCCGAGCGCGAAACCCATGCTCGCCATGAGGAAGGCCCCAAGCGGAATGAGACCATACTCCACATGATCCCCGCTCAATTTTCCCGCGAGCAAGCTGCCCGCCGCCATGCCGACGGCAAGCGCGACCTGCAAGGCGCTGTTTTCCATAGGCTTGATGTGCAGCACCTGCTCCGCATAGAGAACCAGGTTCATCTGAATGAGCACGGCGATGAAAAAGAAGCCCGTGTTGCCGAGATTCGCCCGCCACAGATCGCGGTCCTTGCGCATCCATTTGAATTCACGCCACAGGTCACCCAGGAAGTTGATGCGCAGCGGTTTGTCAGGGCTCGCGGCAGGCACGCGCGTGATGCCCAGGCTCATGAGCCAGCCAGCAAAAGCGAGGGCCAGCAGAATGCCGCCCGACCACGCCGGCCTGCCAGCAAAGCTCTCCGCCAGCCAGGCGGCGGCCAGGGTGCCGAAGATGGCCGCGAGGAAGGTGAGCATCTCGATCACGCCATTGGCCCACGAAAGCTTTGCAGGAGGCACCACTTCAGGCAGCGAACCGTACTTGGATGCCGCAAAGAAGGCACTGTGAACTCCCATGAGGCAGATGCTCAAGAGTTGCAGCCCCATCCTACCGGAAGCCAGCGCATAGGTGGCGAAGATCATGATGCCGATCTCCATGATCTTCACGCCTATCATCACATGCCGTTTGCTGAAGCGGTCTGCCATCCAGCCGCCAAACATGGAGAGCAGCAGGAAGGGAATGGCGAAGTACATGCCCGAATCCGACACGAGCGCGTCGAGCTGCTCCTTGGGCAGCTTCTGAGCGATCACCAGATAGATGACCAGCCACTTGAGCACGTTGTCAGAGAAGGCTCCTTGAAACTGAGTGCCCATCAGGCTCCAGAAGCCGCGCTGCCAGCTGGATTGAAGAGTTGGAGGGGAAGAAGCATTCATGCGCGTTTGGCGGCGGCTTGTTCGGGCGTGGGACAGATTTTCTTCAGAACAAAGTGTGTCGGCACAAAGACCACGAAGATGAGCAGCGCAAGCCATGTGACGAGATAAAGTTCGGGGCTCATCCAAGTCTGGGGGTGCGCGTCGTCCATACCGAAAACGTAGTTCACATTACGCGGCAGATTGGGGTCGGAAAGAATGGCACCGGCCTTCGGCATCCAAAAATAGGCCACGAGGCACGAGGCCGAGGCCACCACCGTCCAGCCTTTGAGGGCACGCCTGTCATAGCCCAGCCTGAACACGAGCCAGGCCAGCAGAAAGGGCAGCCAGCCGTGGAAGAGAGACAGGCTGCGCAGAAACAAAGGCTTGGTCTCATCAACCATGTAGGCCGTCATTCCCGTCATCTTGAAACCGCAGAGCTGTGCGGCAAAGTCCACGCACCACAACGCCTGAGGCATCAGGATTCCCACCGCTGGCAAGGAGAGGAGCAGCGGACTTTCCCGCCATATCCCGAACAGCGTGAAGACAAGGGCGATGTCGCAGAAATAGAGGAAGTTCGTCGGGCCGTAGTGATACCAGTAAACGGGAATCAAAACCGCCATGAAGGCAGTGTAGGCAAGCTTGAGCCAGAGCGGGATGGCGTGGGCGGATGGAGTGTTGCTGTTCATGCATCAGGAGCATCCAACCATCGGCCCAGTCTGACCAATCGACCGTCTGTGAGCTTGCATTGAGAAAATGCATGACCCGCCGCCATCAGGCGCGTCAGGCCTACTGCACGCTCAGGCAGACCATGTCACCGGCGGCGTTGCGCACGTAGATGTGCCCGTTGGCAAGCACCGGAGCGCTCCAGCAACGGCCGGTGAGCACCGGGGTGCGGGAGATGGGCTCAAACTTAGTGGCGCTGGCCTTGGCGATGATGAGCTCGCCTTTGGCGGTCATGATGATGAGCTTGCCATCGGCTGCCATGAGAGAACAGAAGCCGACATCGGCGGCGCTCCACTTCTCCGTGCCCGTGGCAAAATCGATGCACTTCAGGCTGGCGGATTTGTCTGAATCGCCATCGCTGCCATACAGATGACCGTCAATCAGCACGCTGGAGTTGAATTGGTTTTTCATCACCCGGCTTCGCCAGATCTCCTTGGGTTCGGCGGAGGCGAGATCGAGCAAGGCGCAGCCTTTGTTGTAGCCGGAGGAGATGAAGAGCTGCGTGCCGCTGAGGATAGGATCTGCCGCATTCACGCCGTAGCTGGTGGACCAAGTGTGCTCCCACAGCACGCTGCCGTTGCTGGGGTCGACACCTTTGTAGGCGCGGCCGGAACTCAGCACGACCTGCGACTTGCCATTCACTGTGATGGGATACGGCGTGCAGTAGCCGGAGCTGGCCTTGTCGCTGGTCCACACGGTCTTCCCCGTGGCTTTGTCAACGGCAGTGCCGGCTTTGCCAACGTTCACTATGAGGAGCTTGCCAGCGACCAGCGGCGAGCCTGCGAAACCCCAGTCCGGGATGTCAGCCTCGGTTTCCTTCTGGATGTTTTTCTGCCACACGACCTTGCCCGTGGCGGCATCAAAACAAATCAGGTCGCCCCAGCGGCTCAGATGGTATGCCTTGCCATCTTCAATCGTCGGCGTGGCGGAGGTGCCGCCTTCATAATACTTATCCCCGAGGTCGGCGGCGTAGGCGTGCTTCCAGACTTCCTTGCCAGTGGTGGCGTCAAAGCAGAAGACCGTGTCCTTGCCGTCCGCATGCCCTGTGGTGTAAACGCGACCGGCAGCCACGGTGAAAGAGGCAAAGCCGATGCCAATCTGTGCCTCCCAGACCTTTTTGACCGCCGTCCCCGCCAGTTTCTCACTTGAGATACCGTCATGATTGGGGCCGCGCCAGACCGGCCAGTCAGCGGCTTGCAGGGCTGTGGTGGCAAGAAGGAGAAGGAGCGTGGATTTCATACCCCCAGAATGGAGCGGGAACGGCCTGAAATGGCAAGCTTGATCTCGATTGCGCCGCAGTGTTCCATTCCTGCGCTGCCAGTGCGGTTTGCACTCGCCGTCCGCCTGTTCTTGTGCTTTTTCACCTGCCCATGCCAGCCACCGCCACGATCACCAACATCTCCTGCTATCAGTTCGCCGACCTTTCCGGATTGAAGGACATGCGTGCCCGCCTCCTGGAACGCTGCAAAGAGCTGGGACTCAAGGGAACCATTTTGCTGAGCACGGAAGGCATCAACATGTTTGTGGCAGGCGTGCGGGAGAATGTGGATGCTCTTATGGATGAACTGCGCGCCATTCCAGGGCTGGAAGGACTGAAGCCCAAATACAGCGAGAGCACGGAACAGCCGTTCCGCCGCATGCTGGTGCGCATCAAGAAGGAGATCATCGCCTTCGGTGTCGAAGGCATCGAACCGGCAAAGTACACCTCGCCACGCCTTGAGCCCAAGGTGCTGAAGCAGTGGCTGGATGAAGGCCGCCCGGTCATTCTGTATGACACACGCAATGACTACGAAGTGAAACTGGGCACCTTCAAAGGCGCCGTCGTGGCGGGTGTCGATTCCTTCCGCGAATTCCCCGAGGCGGTGCGCCGCCTGCCACCGGAGATGAAGAAGGCGGAGATCGTGTCTTTCTGCACCGGCGGCATCCGCTGTGAGAAAGCCGCGCCCTTCATGGAGCGCGAGGGCTTTGAGCATGTGTGGCAGCTTGAGGGCGGCATTCTGAAGTACTTTGAGGAATGCGGCAGCGCGCATTACGACGGCGAGTGCTTTGTCTTCGACCAGCGTGTGGGCGTCGATCCCGGCCTGCATGAGACCGCCTCCTCGCAGTGCTTTGCCTGCCAGACTCCGCTCACAGCGGAAGAGCAGGCCGACCCCCGCTATGTGGAGCATGTCTCCTGCCCGTACTGCTTTAAAACCTCCGAGGAGCAGCAGCGCGAGAATCTGGCGCAGCGCCATGCGGCGATCCTCCAGGCGGTGACGCCGCTGCCGGGCAGTGTGCCCTATGATCAAACGCGGCCGCTGAATGTACCGGAGGCCTGTGATCACGCCACCATTCTGGACTGCCTCTGCCACGTGATGCCGCACATCCCGCGCGAGCAATGGCTCGCGGTCTGTGAAGAAGGACGCATGGTGACGGATGAGCGCGTGATCGTGCCGGCTCACCAAATCGTGCGCGCCGGGGAGCGCTACCTGCACCTGAAGCCTGCCCAGCGCGAACCGGATGTGAATGCGGACATCCGCGTGCTGTTTGAAGATGAGGCCATCATCGTCCTCAACAAACCCGCCCCGCTGCCGGTGCATGTGGGCGGCAGGTTCAACCGCAACACGCTGCAGTTCATCCTCAACACCGTCTGGCATCCGCTGAAGCCGCGCAGCGTGCATCGCCTCGACGCCAGTACAACGGGCGTGACCGTGCTGTGCAAGACACGCCACTTCGCCAGCTTTGTGCAGCCACAGTTTGAGCGTGGAGAGGTCGAGAAGCTTTATCTTGCCCGCGTGAAAGGACACCCGCCACAGGATGCCTTCACCTGTGATGCGCCCATCAGTGATGAAGCCGGCAAACTGGGTGGCCGCTCCGTTGATGCCGAAGGACAGGAGGCCAGGACAGAGTTCCGCGTGCTGCGGCGCGATGCCGATGGCACCGCACTCCTTGAGGCCCGCCCGCTCACCGGACGAACGAATCAAATTCGCATCCATCTCTGGCATCTCGGCTTCCCGATTCTCGGCGATGCCGCGTATCTGGCCGATGGCGAAGTCGGCGAGACGCAGACCCTGGCCGTGGGAGATCCCCCGCTCTGCCTGCATGCCCTGCGCATCACCTTCACGCATCCTTTGACGAAGGAACGCGTGACGTTTGAAGCAGAGCCGCCAGAATGGGCAAAATGAACCTCACTCTTGCCGACCCTCTTTATCGCCAGAACCTGAAGGCGCTCTACCGAGACACGTTGCTCAAGGACGTGATGCCCTTCTGGATGAAGCACGGCATGGACCGTGAGTTTGACGGCATCATCACCTCGCTGGATCGCGATGGATCCATCCTGGACACGGACAAGAGCATCTGGTTCCAGGGCCGTGCGGCCTGGACGCTTTCCACATTGTACAACACCGTGGAGAAGCGCAGTGACTGGATCGAGGCGGCGGGATCGTGCCTGGCGTTTCTGGAGAAGCATGGCTACTCCACGGATGGAAAACTGTTCTTCACCGTCACCCGCGAAGGCAGACCGCTGCGCATGCGGCGCTATGTATTCAGCGAGGCCTTTGCAGCCATTGCCCATGCAGCCTATGCCAAGGCCACGGGCGATGAGGGCTACGCAGAAAGGGCCAGGAGAGATTTCGCCACCTATTTGAAATACTCCTTCGAGAAAGGTTTGATGCACCCGAAGATCGAGCCGAACACGCGGCCGATGATGGGCATCGGGGCCTTGATGATCGGCATTGCCACGGCGCAGGAACTGCGCGCCAACCTCGGTGATGTGAAGATTTCAGGACATAGCTGCACGGAGTGGGTGGACCGCTTTATTTTGGAGATTCAGCAGTTCTTCTTTAAACCAGACATCGGGGCCCTGATGGAGGTCGTTTCACCGGATGGCGCGCTCATCGACCACTTCGACGGCCGAACCCTGAACCCGGGGCATGCGCTGGAGTGTGCGTGGTTCATCCTGCATGAGGGCCGCTGGTGGGGGGAAAAGAGCTACATCAAGCTTGGGCTGGAAATCCTCGACTGCATGTGGAAACGCGGCTGGGACGAAGAGCACGGCGGCATTTTCTATTTCCGCGATGTGCTGGGGAAACCGGTGCAGGAATACTGGCACGACATGAAATTCTGGTGGCCGCACAACGAGGCCATCATCGCCACGCATCTGGCCTGGCACATCACCGGGGATGCCAAGTACGCCACGTGGCACCAGCAGGTGCATGACTGGAGTTTTGCACACTTTCCCGATGCGGCCCACGGCGAGTGGTTTGGCTACCTCCATCGTGATGGCAGCCCCTCCTCGCTGCTGAAGGGCAGCATGTGGAAGGGCCCGTTCCATCTGCCGCGCATGCTGTGGTACTGCGGGCAGCTGCTGGAAGAACACGGCATTCCGTCAGATTCCCTGTAACAAAAGCCTGAGAGGAGGGTTGAGCACCTGAGCGGCGCCCGCTAGCTTGCTAACCACCATGGCCATTACCATCGACGAGATACTCCAAGCCGCCGAAGACCACCAGGCGAGTGACATTTTCCTGCAGGAAGGCGAGGTGCCGCGCATGAAGATAGCCGAGCAGCTCATGATTTTCGGCGACGAACCGCTGCTGCTGCCTCAGATGGCCGGGCTCTGGCAGGCCTGCGGCGGAGACACGCTCAATGACACGGATCGTGACTCCGGCCTGGTGTCACGCACTCATGTGCGCTTCCGTGTGAACCTGCACAAAGTGCTGGGCCGCATGGCGGCCGTGCTGCGCCGCATCCGCACGGACATCCCTGCCCTGCACACATTGGGTGCGCCGGACTGGCTGCTGCAGCGCTGGGCTCAGAAGCAAAACGGCATGATCCTCGTCACCGGCGCCACAGGACAGGGCAAATCGACCACCCTGGCGGCGCTGCTGCAGTGGATGAATGAAAACATCGCAAGGCATGTGATAACGATCGAAGATCCGGTGGAGTACATCTTTGCCAACAACCGCTGCCTCTTCACCCAGCGTGAGGTCGGGCGTGATACGCCCACTTTTGCCCGTGGGCTGCGCAGCGCCATGCGGCAGGCGCCGGATGTGATTTTTGTGGGAGAAATTCGCGACCAGGAAACGGCCCTGACCGCACTCCAGGCCTGTGAGACGGGCCATCTTGTGCTTGCCTCGATGCATTCCGCCACCGTCTCCGAAACGATGGAGCGCTTTGTGAACCTCTTCCCGCCGGAGCAGCTCGGCATGGGGCTGCACCTGCTGGCACATCAGCTGGTCGGAGTTTTGTGCCAGAAGCTCGTTCAGAATGTCCATGGCAAGCTTTTCATGCTGGCTGAGCACCTGGAGAACGGTGGTGCCGCGCGTGATTGGATCGCAAAACGGAACCTTTCCGGCATCACCGACTACATGAGCCGGGGCAGCGATCCCAGCACGAGGACATTCCTGCACTCGACCGTGGCGGCTTACCAAAACGGCATCATCTCCGAAGCTGAAGCCGTGGCCTCCGTGGGCAACGAGGCTGAATTTCGCCGTGCGGCACGCGGCATCTCCTGAGCCCCTCCTTTTTCATCCTCATGCGCTCTCACGACCTCATCGAATACCTGGCCATGGTCACAAACCAAGGCGGCTCGGACTTGCACCTCAGCGTGGATGCCCCACCCACGGGCCGCCTCCATGGCCAGCTCCAGCCGCTGACGGATGAGATTCTGGAAGCGGGAGACATCCGAGAGCTCGTCTTTGCAGTTTTGAAGGAAACCCAGCGCGCCAAACTGGAGCAGGACTGGGAGCTGGACTTCGCCATTCAGGTGGAAAACCTGGGGCGCTTTCGTGGCAACGCCTGCTACGTGCTGGGCCGCGTCGAGGCCTCGTTTCGCTTCATCCCTGAGCAGATTCCCGAGCTGCGTGATCTTGGGCACGGGCCGACGGTGGAAAGCCTGTGCAATCTGCGCGACGGGCTGATCCTCGTCACCGGGACCAGCAACTCAGGCAAGACAACGACGCTGAGCTCGATGACGCAGCACATTTCCCGGCAACGGCAGGCCAACATTGTGAGCATCGAAGACCCCATTGAGTATGTGTTCAAGCACTCGCGCAGCCTGGTGCGTCAGCGTCAGGTGGGCAGCGACACGCACACCTTTGCACAGGCTCTGCGCAGCGCGCTGCGGCAGGACGCGAATGTGATCATCATCAGCGAGCTGCGGGATCTCGAAACCATCAGCACCGCCCTGACAGCGGCTGAAACCGGCCACCTCGTCATCAGCACGCTGCACACGCAGGATGCACCATCGACCGTCATGCGTGTGATGGATGCCTTTCCTGAAGATCAGCAGGACTTCGTCGCCTCTCAGCTCGCGCACAGCCTGCAAGGTGTGATCTGTCAGAACCTGCTCTCCAGGCTTGACCAGGAGGGACGGGTCATGGCTTCGGAAATCATGGTCAACAACCAGGGCATCGCCTCCTGCATCCGCTCCCGGAGGCTCCAGCAGCTGCCCAGCCTGATCCAGATCGGAGCCAACGACGGCATGCATACCATTGATGACAGCGTGACCCATCTGGCGATTCATGGCTTCATTTCGCTCGACGACGCGCTGCTGCGAGCACGCGACAAGGACTTCGTGATCGCCGGCTATGAGCGCAAGATGCGTGAGCGTGAGGGCAGGAAGCGCTGAGGCACAAAAAAGCGGAACCAGTCGCCCGGTTCCGCTTTCTAAACGCTGATCATGCCAGCGCCGTGGGGACTACTTGTTCTTGGCGTCGAATTTGGCTTTGCACTTCTCGCAGCAGAAAGCGACGGTTTTGCCGTCTTTGCCGGTGCTGGTGATGCTGGGGTCAGCAGGCTTGCCGCTGATGGGGCATTTGTCGGCAGCCATGGCGGCCGAAGCGAAGGAGAGGGCGCAGATGGTGAGCAGTGTTTTCATCGATTTGTATGGGTATGGGTGTGACCGGTGAAATGACCGGCCAATGCTCGAAACGTATGAAACAGGGCGTTTCTTGTCGATCTTTGAGCGTTCCTTGCCCGATCTGCCAGAAAACCACCCGCGGCCTGCTACTCCCCAAAACCATGTCTTTCCTCTCCCGTGAAGCCACCGTCGCCAGCCCTGGATTCAGCCGCTGGCTAGTACCGCCCGCAGCCATCGCTGTTCACATGTGCATCGGGCAGGTGTATGGGTTCAGCGTTTTCAAGAAGCCGCTCGCCAGGGCTCTGAGCATCACCGCTCCCGGTGCGGGCGATTGGAGCGAAGCCGATGTCGGCGTGGCCTACTCGATCGCGCTCGCCCTGCTCGGGCTCTCGGCAGCTTTTTTCGGCAAGTGGGTGGAACGCAGCGGCCCGCGCAAGACCATGCTCGCCAGCATGCTCTGCTTTTGCAGCGGTCTGGTGCTCACCTCACTCGCCGTGCGCTGGCATCAGCTCTGGCTGCTGTATGCGGGCTACGGATTGATCGGCGGCATTGGGCTGGGACTCGGCTACATTGCACCGGTTTCCACCTTGATGAAATGGTTCCCTGACCGGCCCGGCATGGCCACAGGCATGGCGATCATGGGATTCGGCGGCGGTGCGCTTATCGGCGGGCCGCTGGCCGAGGAATTGATGAAGCACTTTTCCACTGCAAGATCCGTCGGGGCCAGTGAGACGCTGCTGGTGATGGCGGGTCTTTATGCCATCTCGATGCTGTTTGGGGCTTTGATCGTACGGGTGCCGCCTGAAGGCTGGCAACCCGCTGGCTGGGTGCCCAAGGAGCATGTTTCAAAACTGGTCACGACCGCCAATGTCGCCGTGGACACCGCCTGGAAGACACCTCAATTTTGGACGCTCTGGGTCGTGCTCTGCATGAATGTGAGCGCCGGCATCGGCATCCTCGGACAGGCCTCGCCGATGATTCAGGATATGTTCAAGGTCACGCCAGCCGCAGCGGCCGGATACGTCGGCCTGCTTTCGCTCTGCAATCTCGGCGGCCGGTTTTTCTGGTCTTCCATGTCCGACTTCATCGGGCGCAAGGGCATCTACTGCATCTACTTCATTCTGGGGGCCGCCCTGTATGCCAGCGTGCCGTGGATCCAGGGCCAGGGCAGCGTGACGCTGTTCGTGGCCGCCACCGGGCTGATCCTCACGATGTATGGCGGCGGTTTTGCCACCATCCCGGCCTACTTGCGCGATCTCTTTGGCAGCTATCAGGTAGGCGCGATCCATGGCCGGCTCATCACCGCCTGGTCCATGGCTGCGATCATCGGCCCGCAGCTCATGGACCGCCTGTCTGTGGCCAACAAAAAAATCATGCCTCCCGAACAGGCCTACAACTCGATCTTTCACCTCATGGTGGGCCTGCTCGTTGTCGGTCTGATCTCCAACCTGCTTGTCCGCCCTGTCGATTCCAAGCACCACATCGCTGAAAACGCCCAAGCCTGACTCCCGCCATGAAAGCTCTCACCCTTCTCCTCGCCTGGACGTGGATCACCCTGCCGCTGGGCTGGGGCGTGTATCAGTCCGTGCAGAAATCACTGCCCCTGTTTGGCATCACGGCAGTTGCGAAGTAGCGCGGGCGTGGCTTTGATGTGCCACACATGCTTTCGAACGCCACCTTCTTCCTAGCCCGCCGCTACCTGCGCGCGAAGCGTTCGTTTGTCTCTGTCATCACCGTCATCTCGATCCTGGGTGTCGCGGTCGGCGTTCTGATGATGATCGTGGTCAGTTCGGTCATGAAAGGGTTCGAAGGCGAGTTTCGGAAAACCCTCATTGGGTCTGAGCCTCACATCCTGCTGCATCCGCAGAACCAGAAACCCACGGACTCCAGATCAGCGGCCGATGTGCTGGCCAAGGTGCGTCAGCAGCCTGACGTGCTCGCCGCCAGCAGCTACGTCGGCGGCACGATGTTTGCGGAGCATGCGGGCCAGCAGTCCGGCATGGATGTGCTGGGCCTTCCTGAAGATGGCGCCAAGTTTTACATGGCAAAAATCGCCAGGCACAAGGACGAAGGCTCGCTGGAGCTCGCTCCGGGCGGCGTGGTCTGCGCCGACTATGTCGCGAGCGGGCTCGGGGCACATCCCGGCGACGCCATCAGCGTTTATGCCTCCGGCAATGTCACCAGCGCAGTCAGGCGCTTCCGCATCGCCTCGGACGAGCAGGACGAAGCCAAGCGCCATGCTGCCTACGAGGAGATCAAGCTCAACCCCAGGGATATCCAGCTGCTGGGCACCACCCGGGTGGAATCTGCGGGCACCTATGGCTATGTCACGCTTGAAACAGCGCAGCAAATCTTCGGCCTGGGTGATCAGGTCAGCGGTGTGCTGATCGAGCTCAAGCAGCCCGGAGAGGTCAAGGAAGTGATCAAACGCTTCACCGCTGCGGGCATAGTCCCACCCGAATGGAGTGCCTCGCTGTGGACCGATGCAGGCGACGCCCGCCTTGCCGCCATGAGCAATGAGCGTGTGATGATGTGGATCGTGCTCCTGATCATCGCGATTGTCGCAGCGTTCTCGGTCATGAACACGACGATCACTGTCACGACACAGAAGCGGCGCGAGATCGGCGTGCTGACAGCGCTAGGTTCAAGGCAGAGCCAGATCATCGGCATTTTTGTCTCCCAGGCGGCCTTTGTGGGCATTCTCGGAACATTGGCCGGGCTCATTCTCAGCGGGCTCGTGCTGCGATACCGTGATGAAATCCGCATGGGCATCGCAGTGCTGAGCGGTGGCAGCGCCAATGCCGACTCCGGCATGTTTCTGGCCACCATCCCGGCACAGGTCGAGCCCTGGTTCGTCGTCGTCACCTGTCTGGGCTCCATCACATTCTGCCTGCTCGCCGCCCTGCCACCCGCCTGGCTGGCCTCCCGCGTGGACCCTGCGGTGGCGCTGCGTGACTAATCTCAAAACTTCCATGACCAGCGCCCCCCTCTTCCTCGCCCTGCGCTATCTGCGGCCTACGCGCTCATTCATCTCGGTCATCACCGTGATCTCGATGCTCGGCGTCATGCTCGGCGTCGGCGTGCTGGTCTTTGTCATGTCCGTTTTCAGCGGGTGGCAGCGTGAGTACCGGCAGATGCTCATCGGCTTTGAGCCGCATGCCATGGTCGAGCCCGTGGGAGGCCCCGAAGGTGCGCCCCACGTTGACTGGCGCGAGCTGAGAAAAAACCTCGCCGCACGGCCAGAGGTCGTTTCCGCCGTGCCGGTGGCAGACAGAACGAGGGAGGGGCGGGCCGGCATCCTTGTCGTGGAAAACGAGGGCAGCCTGCAGGGAGTGAGCGTCATCGGCATGGCTGATGACAAGGACAACGGGCTTCTGCAAAAATTGAAAAAGCACGTCAAGGAGGGAAAGTTTGATCTCCAGAACGACACCATCATCCTCAGCGACAAGTTTGCGAAGGAGATCGGGGCCAAGGTCGGTGACACGCTGGTCGTGCATGCGGCCGAAAGCGTGAACCAGTTCATCCAGAAGTACCGTGAGATCCCCGAGAACGGCGACAAGAAAAAACGTGCCGAGGCGCTCGACAGCGTCACCGTGCTGTCCAAGGACCTGATCCTTGCCGCCACTTTGCGTGCGGACACCGCCGGCCTGCGCGGGTATGTGCCGCTGCATGTCGCC
Source organism: Prosthecobacter fluviatilis (assembly GCF_055388355.1). Classification (NCBI taxonomy): domain Bacteria; kingdom Pseudomonadati; phylum Verrucomicrobiota; class Verrucomicrobiia; order Verrucomicrobiales; family Verrucomicrobiaceae; genus Prosthecobacter; species Prosthecobacter fluviatilis. The sequence goes on along the minus strand of NZ_AP043782.1, from coordinate 4,953,766 downwards.
CAGGAGTTCTTCAACCTCGACAGCGCCATCAGCGGGATCGACCTGGAACTGAAGGACCCGGACAATGCCGAAGAAGTCATGGCCACGATCTACCAGTCAGGAGCGCTGCCTGAAAGCTGGGGCTACCGCACCTGGGAGCAGGAGCATGGCATGATGCTGGAGTCCGTGAAAAACCAGGAGACGATGATGTGGTTTCTGCTGCTTTTCATCATGCTCGTCGCCGCCATCTGTGTGATGAACACCACCATCACTGTCACTGTGAAAAAGCGCCGTGAGATCGGCATTCTCACGGCGTTGGGCACGCGTGCCTGGCAGATCATCGCCATTTTTGTCACCCAGGCCGGAATCGTGGCTCTCGTCGGTGCGGTGGCCGGACTCGCAGGTGGCTTCTTCGTTCTCAGCATCCGCAACTGGTTGCGCGAGCAAATCGCCGGCCTGACCGGCCGCGACATCTTCCCGCAGGACATTTATTTTCTCTCCAGCATCCCGGCGCACGTCGATCCAGAGAAGATTCTCGCCATCTGCGCCACCGCCATCGCCCTCTGCCTCCTGGCCGCGCTGGTTCCTTCATGGTTCGCCGCACGAGTGGATCCTGCGGTAGCGTTGCGGGACGGGGGCTAGGACTTGTGCGAGGTGTCATTTTGTCTGCGCCATTCATCCAGCCTCTGGGCAAGCGTCTCCGCAGTGACGGATTCCGTGATGCCATCCACAAGGGTTTTGGGTTTGCCGAAGATCGTCTCTGCGCGCACACGGTAATAAAACTTGCCGCCTGACTGCATGTCGGAGTCATGGACGAAGCCGGTGATGTGGCGCGGCTCGAAGGTCTCATGCCAGGAGTAGAAGGGGCCCACGCGGTTCAAGATGCGGATCTCCCGTCTGTTGATCTCAAGGCTGCGGCTGTGCAGCAACATCCACACCCCGCCCCCGACAATGAGCGGCGAGGTGATGCCCCAGAGGAGCCGGAAGACAAGCGGAGCCCCCTGCGCCTGCATGAAAAAAAAGGCCGCAGACCAGATGGCCCCAAACAGCAGCAAAAAAATGCCCGCTGCACGATTCCTCCCTGGAGGGCACAGGATGGAGACAGGCAGGCCACCGTCATCCACCTCCATCTCAATGCCCCTGGCATTCAGCCGCATGAGCAGATCATCCATGCTCAGCAGCGGCGCCCGCCCCGGCTGTGCAGACACGACTTGCCCTGCGCTTTCCACGGCTTCGGCCGCGGAAATAAAAACAGGCAGCGGCAGCACCACAGGTCTGCCACCTTGAGAGGAGCTGACTTCCAGTGTCCACACATGCTGCTCTCCCTCCGTCGTAACGATTGAGGCCTCGTCCAAGACAGCACATGGCAGGCCACGCGGAATTTCGATGCGGAGCGGCAGCGCCACGCCGCCCGCATCACGCCGAGCCTCGGCAGCGGGCAGTGTTGCAGCATGCTCCCAGATGGTTTCCTTCGCGGTGGCGTGGGAGTCACCGCTGTTGCGCGTGATGTGCCGCTGGCAGAGCACACGTACTGAAAAGGTGCTGTATGGAGAAGGCACACGGGAAAGCCTCAGTTCGCCCAGCAGCGGATGCCCCGGGGCAACCGGCACCCGCTGGAGCAGCAAAACGGGGCGGCCCAAGGTCATCCGGGACTTGAGCCGCCTCCAGGCGAAGTGAAGAGGAATCCAGGCCAGCGCGGTGGGGATGAGCGCGAGCCAGGCCAGCGCCGACCTGAAAAGCTCCCCGCTCAGAATCACGGCGAGGCTCAACGGCATTTGCACCAGAAGAATCCAGCCGGCGACTCCAAGAATAAACAGCAAGGGGTCTGGCTCTGGATAAACCCTCTCCCCCACCCACTCGGGACGCCAGAGCCACGGAGCCTCCGGGTGCTGCGCTCTGTGCCGTGCGATCTTGGCCGCCCTGCGCGACTGGCGCCAGCCGCCGATCGAGACCAGGCAGCCCGCCAAGGGAAATGTGGTCGGAAAAATGGAAATCAGGAGCAGCAGCTGCCAGCGGAGATCACGGAACAGCAAAGCCTGATCCGGCCTGGATGGATTCACAAAGCAACGAAACTGACCTCCAGACCTCCTTGCAGACTCAAGCTGCTGAAAAGCCTCCTGCTGAAAGCTGCCCATGTTGTCCGAACCGCCAAAGATCCCCACCTTTTCACCACGGTAGGCACGGCGGTCAAACTCGTAACGATACCTGGCCAGAACTTCATAGGTCGGCCCGCCTTTGCCGCTGTAGGACTTTTTGAGCTCTGCTGTCTCAATCCAGCACGGTGCCTCCACCCACTCACGCGCCTCCCACCATCCGCCAATCATGGGCAGATAGAAAAAGAAGCCGACGGCAACCCCAGCCAGTATAAAAGGCAGACCAAAGAGCACTGCACAGCCTCCGCTGAGCTGTTTCGTGGAACGGACCGAAGAGCGGTTTGAGCGTAACATCTTCACAAGATGCCACAAACCGTCTGACTTCCGCAACAACCGCGTATGATTCCGGCCATGCCTCCCGCCTTTCATCCCTATGGCCCTTCGCACAAGGCGGCGCTTGCCGTCACTCTGGCGGTGTTCATCGTCATGCTGCTGCTCTCCCGGACACGCTGGGCCGTGCTCTCGCAGCGGGTGCTGGGGGGCATGCTGCTGGCCCTGTACCCCATCGGTCTCAGCGTGCATGCCATGCATGGCTCTCTTAATGTTACGACGGCGCTCCCGCTCCAGTACTGTGACATTGCGACGCTCGCGGCGGGCTTGGCACTATGGACGCACCGCCCGTTTTTTTGTGAGGTGGTTTACTTTTTTGGCATTGCCGGGACCCTGCAGGGGCTGCTCACCCCCGCTCTGATCTACGAGTACCCGGACCCACGTTTCTTTTTGTTTTTCATCATGCACGGAGGGGTGCCGATCACGGCCTTCTACGTCGTCACCGCCATGAAAGCCCGCCCGCGTTCCGGAGCCGTACGGCGCATCATGACCTTCTCAGTAGCCTGGTATGCAGCAGTGGCGGTCGTGAACTGCACGCTGGGGGCAAACTACGCATTCCAGTGTTCAAAACCCGTCCAGGCCAGCCTGTTTGACAAGCTGGGGCCCTGGCCGTGGTACAACTTCAGCACCATCGGGCTGGGTCTTGTATTTTACACCGTTCTCCACCTCCCCTTTGCCTTTCGCAGACCCCGCCCTTGACACAGGGAGCATTTCCGGGCGTTTCGCCCCCCCTCAACCTCCCCGAGATGTCGCTTTGCATTTCCAAATTTGCCCCCATAATCGCCGCCCTTGAAAGCCCCTCCAACCCAGCCCACGAAAATGAGAACCCCAGCATGGACCACCGACGACAGCGCCGAGCTTTATGGCATCCGCGAATGGGGGCATGATTACTTCAACATCGCCAAAACAGGCGAGGTCACGGTGAAGCTGAAGGACGGCAAGAAGACCAAGGATGTCTCCCTCGCCTCCATCGTCAAAGGCCTGCGTGAGCGCGGCACCCAGCTCCCGCTGCTCATCCGTTTCGGCGATCTGCTGCGCTGGCGCATCGACGAACTGAACGAAGGCTTCGCCTCCGCGATCAAGGAAGGCAAATATCAGGGTGTTTATCGTGGCGTTTACCCCATCAAGGTGAACCAGCAGCAGGAAGTCATCGAGGAAATCACCCGCTATGGCCGCAAGTATCACTACGGCCTCGAAGCCGGCAGCAAGCCGGAGCTGATCGCCGCGCTCAGCTACATGCACGATCCGGAAGCCTACATCGTGTGCAACGGCTACAAGGACGAGGAGTTCATCGACCTGGCGCTCAATGCGCAGAAAATGGGCCTGCAAGTCATCCTCGTTCTTGAGATGCCAACGGAGCTGGACCTGATCCTCGAACGCTGTGAGAAGATGGGCGTGCGCCCCACGCTGGGGGTGCGCTTCCGCCTCAGCGCCGAAAGCGCCGGCCACTGGAGCGGCTCCGGCGGAGACGCCAGCGTCTTCGGCCTGAACATCTCCCAGCTGATGCATGTGGTCGATCACCTGCGCGAACGCGGCATGCTCGACTGCCTGCGCATGCTGCACTACCACCAGGGCTCCCAGATCCCGAACATCCGCGCCATCCGCCAGGCCGTCACGGAGGCCACACGCGTTTACGTCGGTCTCGTCCAAGAAGGCGCCCGCATGGGCATTCTGGACCTCGGCGGCGGTCTGGCCATCAGCTACGACGGCCTCAAGGGCGCCAGCGAAGCCAGCAGCAACTACGGCACCAAGGAATACTGCGCCGACATCATTGAGGCGATCACCGAAGTCACTGCCGAGGCTGGCGTGCCCCACCCGGACCTCATCACGGAATCCGGCCGCGCCATCGTGGCCTATTACTCCGTCCTGATCATCAACATCCTCGACATCAACCGCTTCGAACCTCGCAAGAGCGTGGCGGAACTCGAGCTCGACAAGGACGCCCCTCCCCTCCTGCGCAATCTCTTCGAACTCCGTCTCGACGCGGAAAAGCATGCCACCAAGACCTCCCGCGACCGCCTCCAGGAGATCTACAACGATGCCATCTACTACCGCGACAAGCTGCGCAGCGAGTTCAATTACGGCAAAGTCAACCTCCGCGAGCGCGCCCACGGTGAGGAGCTCTACTGGGACATCCTCACCTGGGTGTCCAAGATGCTCGAAAGCTGCGGCCACGATGGCAGCCAGATGGACCGTCTGGACACCATCATGACCGACTTCTACTACGGCAACTTCAGCGTCTTCCAGAGCCTGCCGGACCTTTGGGCCATCGACCAGATCTTCCCGGTCATGCCCATCCACCGCCTCAAGGAGAAGCCCACGCGCAACGCCGTGCTCTCCGACATCACCTGCGACAGTGACGGCAAGATCGACAAATTTGCCCACTCCAGCGGCATCAACCCCACTCTCCCACTGCACGATCCGCAGATCGAGAAAGGCCACGAGTACATGCTCGGCATTTTCCTCGTCGGCGCGTATCAGGAAACCCTCGGCGACCTCCACAATCTGCTCGGCGACACCAACGTCGTCAGCGTCCGTGTGGAAAACGGCAAGGTGAAGTACAGCCGTGAACTCGAAGGCGACAGCGTCTCGGAAGTGCTCACCTACGTGGAGTATGACCCGAAGGACATGCTCACGCGTTTCCGCAACCTCGCTGAAAGCGCCGTGATTTCCAAACGCATCACCGCCACTGAGCGCCGCGAGATCATGGAAAGCTTCGAGGCCGGCCTGCGAGGCTACACGTATTTCGAGAGCTGATTCAGCTCACATAAACGTCGCCTTCCGCAAGATCGCGCGCTGCAGCATCTCCAGATACTGCGCGCAGGGGATCTCGTGCCCGCCAAACATCGCCAGGTGCGGCGTGGTCCACTGCGTGTCATGCAGCAGGTAGCCGCGCTCGTGCAGACGTCTTTGCAGGTAGGTCAGCGCCACCTTGGACGCCTGCGGCTCGCGACTGAACATCGACTCGCCAAAAAACGCCCCGCCGATGCTCACCCCGTAGACGCCGCCGCGCAGCTTGCCGTCCCGCCAGACCTCCGCGCAGTGGGCAAAGCCCAGCCGGTGCAGTTCCTCATAGGTGTCCATGATGGTGTCGGTGATCCAGGTGCTCTCTCGGTCGGCGCAGCCACGTATCACATCGCCAAAGGCGCTGTTCCAGCGCACTTCAAAGGGATGGTCTTTGAGGTAGCGCTCAAAGCGGCGCGGCACATGAAACTCCGCCACGGGCAGGATTCCACGCATCTTGGGCCGGTACCATGATATGGAGCCATCCTCCTCCCCCATCGGGAAGGCACCCTCACAGTAGGCATTCAAGAGGTCCACAGGCTCGATTCGCTGCATGGGGCCAGTTTCAAGTTCCCCCCTCAAAGTTTCAAGCCGCGTGATTCAAACTTTGAACTTTAACCATGAAACTTTAAACTGAGCACTCGTGAACCTCGCCAATCAGATCACCGTTTTCCGTATCCTGCTGATCCCCGTCTTCATCGGGCTGGTCATCTACTACGGCGACAGTGCCCGCAGCGAGCACCCGGACGAAGCCCTGCGTCTTTGGGCGGCGGCGGTCTTCGGAATCGCCGCCATCAGCGATGCCTTCGATGGCTGGATCGCCCGCCGGTTCAATCAGCGCACCCGTTTCGGCGCCATCATGGACCCCCTTGCGGACAAGCTCCTGATGCTCGCCGCCATCATCCTGCTGAGCTTCACCGCCTGGCGGCAGCATTTTCCTCTTTGGTTCCCCATCCTGGTCATCGGGCGGGATCTCCTCTCCATTGGCGGCGCTTTCGTCATCGACCACTTCGCCGGAAAGCTGCAAATCCACACGCACTGGACTGGCAAAACCGCCACTTTTTCCCAGATGGCGGCTATTTTGTGGATCCTCCTCGACCTCAAGCCCGAATGGTGCATCTGGCCCACGCTCTTCGCCGGTTTCTTCACCGCGCTCTCCGGAATCATCAATCTGGTGGACGGATACCGGCAGCTCCAGTCTGCGGGTCACGATTGACGCGGGGGGCTCACCGTGCTCCTTGAGCAATGCTCAAAACCGTCGCCATCGTCGGACGCCCGAATGTGGGCAAGTCCGCGCTCTTCAACCGCCTTGCCGGCAAAACCATCTCCATCGTCCATGACCAGGCCGGTGTGACACGGGACCGCATCACCGCGCAGTGCCGCCGCGGGCCTGCTTGGTTCGAGATCATGGACACGGGAGGCATCGGCGCCAGCACGGACGATGTGCTGACTGACCAGGTCCAGACGGAGGCCTCCATCGCCCTTGATGTGGCGGACCTGCTGCTCTTCGTGGTCGATGTCGTCGATGGCATCACCACCATTGATCAAAGCCTCGCCCGCGAGCTGCGCCGGACCAGCAAGCCCGTCATCCTCGTGTGCAACAAGGCCGACTCCCCCAAGCGCAAGCTCAATGCCGGCGAATTCGCCCGTTTCGGCTTTGCCGACACCGTCGAAGTCAGCGCCGCGCACGGGCTCGGCATCGACGATCTCGTTGCGCTCATCTCCGAGCGCCTGGACCTGAAGGAGTCCACCGAAACGGAGGACGCCATCGCCCATCAGAATGTGCGCCCCTTGAAGCTTGCCATCGTCGGCCGGCCCAATGCAGGCAAATCATCTCTCGTGAATGCCATCCTGGGCAAGGAGCGCGCCATCGTCAGCGATGTGCCCGGCACCACGCGCGATGCGCTCGACATCAAGGCCACCTACAACGGCAAGCACTACCAGCTCATCGACACCGCAGGCATCCGCCGCCGCTCGCATCTGGACACAGTCGTGGAGATTTCAAGCGTGGACCGCAGTCTGCAGAGCATCAAGCGCGCGGACCTCTGCCTGCTTGTCATTGACTGCGCCGCCGGTGCCAAGATGCAGGACCGCAAGATCGCCCAGCTCATTCTGGAGGAGCGCAAACCCTGCATCCTCGTCATGAACAAGTGGGACCTCTTCCACCCGGATGCCAAGCAGAAGGACCGCATCGAGCATCTGGACGAGCTGATGCGCCGCGAGTTTTTCTTCCTGAACTACGCACCGCTCGTGGCCATCTCGGCCAAGAACAAGGACCACATCGGCAAGCTCTTTGTGCAGATCGAGAAAGTGCGCAGCGGTGCGCAGAACCGCATCGGCACCGGTGCCCTGAACCGCCTGCTGGCCAATGCCATTGAGAACACCCCCGGAGCCCTGGGGCGCAGCACCCACAGCTTCAAGCTGCTTTATGCCACCCAGGTCAACGAGGCCGAAGGCTTCGCCATTCCCGTGCCGCACTTTGTGCTCTTCGCCAACCGCGCCTCCAAGCTCACTGACAGCTACATGCGCTATCTGGAGAAAGTCATCCGCGACGAATGGAACGCCCCGGGCGTGCCCTTCAAGATGAGCGTGCGTGGCAAAGGGCCGAAGAACCCGAAGTAAGCTTGTCCGATGCCTGCCTGCCTTTGGACTTTGGCACTCGCGGCTTCCATGCTTTGAAGATGGTGACTAGGCTGCTGCATGGCCACCATCCAGACCACCACCGTCGGCTCCTATCCCGTCCCCGAATGGCTCAGCGCGCTGCCCAGCGAAGCCGCCGTGATCGACGCTACGCGTGTGGTCTTCGACACGCAGCGGCAGGCGGGCATTGACCTGCCGACCGATGGCGAGCTCTACCGCTTTGATGTGAACCATCCCGACACCAACGGGATGATCGAATACTTCGTCCACAAGCTCGGCGGCATCGACAGCCGTGTGGGTCGTGCAGACGCCGCCGCATTCCGCGCCAAAAACGAAATGGCCTTCCGCAGCAAACCCGCAGCGGTGGTTCGCGGCCCCATCACCGAAGGCGTGCTCAATCTGCCCGAAGACTGCGCCCGTGCCGCCCGAGTCGCCGGTGGCCCCTTCAAGTTTACCCTCACCAGCCCCTACATGCTGGCCCGCACGCTGCTGGACACGCACTACCACGATTTCGAAGCGCTCAACATGGCCATTGCCGACGCGCTTGCAGCTCAGGCCGCCCATCTGCAATGCGACTGCGTGCAAGTCGATGAGGCCAACATCCCCGGAAATCCGGCGGATGCCCCCATCGCGGCCGCAGGTATCAATCGCGTGCTGGACGCCGTCAAAGGCACCAAGGCCGTGCACTTCTGCTTTGGCAACTACGGCGGCCAGACGATCCAAAAGGGCGAGTGGGCCGCACTCATCGCTTTCCTCAACTCCCTGCATGCCGACCACCTCGTTCTCGAGCTAGCGCATAGGCCTGCCGCCGACTTGGACGCCCTCAAAGACCTAGACTCAAAAATCGGCGTCGGCCTCGGAGTCGTGGACATCAAGGTCAACCACGTCGAAACCGCCGACGAAATCGCCCGCCGCATCGAAGCGGCAGAGAAAAAACTCGGCTCCGGCCGGGTTAGGTTCATTCACCCAGACTGCGGTTTCTGGATGCTTAAGCGAAGCGTGGCCGACCGAAAAATCGCGGCTCTGGCAAAAGGGCGTGACAGGTTTGAAGGAAGGTGATTGCTTCCGGCACCAGCCTATGAAGCGTTTTTTCCTCTTCTCCTCGGTGCTCGCACTGGCCTCATGCGCCAGCTTCATCAACAGCCACCGCATGCATGCCGCAGAGACCAAACTGCAGGCCACACGCACCCTGCAGCAGTCCGGCCAATGGGACGCCGCTCTCGAAATGGCCGAGCGCATGCACTCCAGCGTGGCCAAAACCGTTCAGAGCGCCCCAGCTCACAAAAGCCCAGGCGGCAGGGTGGACCTCCGCCCCCTTCTCACAGGCTGGGAGACCGGCCCTTTTGCAGCCCTCAAAACCGCACTGCAAAAGCACGATGCCAAAGCCTCCACCACCGCTTTTTCCTCTCTCCGCCAGCAGTGCATGAACTGCCACACCGTGATTGGGAAGGCCGACATCAAGCTGAAGGAGATTCAGTAAACCTCACGTCAGGCCAAACAGCCTCTTCAGCGCCGCCTCATCCGCCCTCGTGGCCAGAATGAAGCTCTGATTGCCGTCGCTCCAGCTGGCCATGTTCCAGTTTTTGCAGGACTTGAACTGCGGCTGCAGCTGCGGCGGCACGTTGGCCATGCCGGCATTGTCCATCACCACCAGATGGGCTTCCTTCCCGGGCTCAATCTCAAAGCAGATGATCGAGGCCGTGCGCCCGGACACCTTGATGCATTTGCAGGCCAGCACCGGCATGGCCCCCACCTTCCCCGGCAGGCGCTCAGGCGTTGGGGACTGGTCGGCCACCAGCATCTTTTTGATGGCCTCAAAGTCACGCGACGGGTGCACCTTGGACACGCCATATTCCACCTTCGTCACCGCCGCGAGAGACTCCGCCTGCCAGGCGGGCATGGTGCTTTCAACCGGCCACAGCAGCGTCCAGCCCAGCGCAATGGCAGCAGCCCCCGCAGCCAGGGTGGGAAGCGCCCAGCGCAGCGGGCGTCGTGCAGGCTCGCGCGCATTTTGCAAAATGTTCTGACGCAGTCCCGCAGGCACCGTTGCCGCAAAGACCTCGGCCACCTCTTCATCAAAGGCGGTTCGCTTCTTCAGCCACGCGCCCAGTTCGGGATCGCTCTCCGCCATCGCACGCGCCTCCGGCGACGCATCCTGAGGACGGAGCGTCGTGGCGTCGAGTTCGAGTCTGGCTTCTTCGCGGTTCACGAGGCGGTGATGGGGATGATGTTGGCGGGAGTGGTGTTTTCAAGCCGGTGCAAAATGGCACGCAGGCTGTCCTTGGCTCGGGAAAGTCGGGACATCACCGTGCCGATGGGCACGCCAAGCGTCTCGGCAATGTCGCGGTATGATAACTCCTTGAGATAAAAAAGCACCAGCGGAGCGCGGAAGTTAGGCTCCAGCTGTTCCAAGGCCGTCTGCAGGGTGGCGCTGTCCACGCGGGGGTTTTCGCCATCGTCCTCCTCTTGCGTGGCTCCATGCACCTCGGCCTCAAACTCCACCTCCTCGTATTTCTTCTCCCGCCGGGCGATGGCCAGCCACTCGCGGTAGATCGTGGTGAAGAGCCAGGTCTTCACCTTGGAGGCATCCCTCAGGGAGTGGCCCTTCTTCGCCCATTGCAGGAAGGTCTGCTGCACCAGATCCTGCGCCGTCGCCTCGCGCCGGCTCATGCTCAGCGCAAAGCGGTAGAGCCCCTGATAGTGGGCGTCCACGATCTGCTCAAAGCTGGGCACGGGATCAGTCACGCAGCGAGGTATCGTGCGGGTTGCAGGCAGTTCAATGCCGAATTGAAGGGCGAGTTCCATGAATTCATGGGCGGGAGATGCAGGTAGGAGGCGGCTCTGCGGCGTTTATTCCCGGTTTTTTAGAATTTTTTTCGGTGCTGCACCAGCCCATCCACAGAAAGCCTGCCCGGGCCAAAAATGAAGACAATCGCCGCCGCCAGCAGAAAGAGGAAAGGCGGTGCCGTCACAAACGAGTCCGGGTCCGACCAGATTGTTTTGACCACATCCAGATGCGCCGTGCCATACGCCACCAGCATGGTGCAGATCAGCGGCACGCAGGTTACCCGGGAAAAAAGCCCCGCCAGCAGCAACAACCCGCCAAAACATTCCGTGCCTCCGGCCAGGTAGGCGTTCAGCTTCGGAAACGGAATGCCCAGCTCGGTGAAAAACGCGGTGGGGGCGCTGATGTCGCTCAGCTTGCCTTTCCCCGTCTGGAAAAACTGCCAGCCCCAGTAGAGGCGGATGCTCAGGAGAAAAGGATTCGGCAGCCAGCTGGCGGCGCGATCAAGAAAAGAATTGGCAAGCGTCCAGGGGTTCATGATTGGCGGGAGTGTTTTTGGGTGAGCCAGCCGAGCTGGGAAAATTCATTGAACCAGTCTCGAATCTGCGCAGGCCAGTCAGTCTCCGGGCATGCTTCGGAAAGCGCTCTCTCAATGGCCTCAGCGAGCGGAGCACCATCCTTCAGTGCGCAAAGCAGGGCATGGGCCTCCGGGGCCAGCCGCTTGAAGTACAGCCGGTTGTCATGCCGGTGCACGGCCAGATGCACACGCTCCCGTTTGAGTCTTGGCGCTCTGGCTGTGGCCGTACGCAAAGGCGCTTCAGTGACAGCCTGACTGGCGGAGCCGCGCACATCCGCGTCGCTCTTTTTCATCGCTGTGATGAAGTGGTCCACCGCATGCCCGATCTGCAGCAGCACCACGCAGGGCTGCACATCCAGGCGCAGCGTTGCAGGATCCTCCCCCAGCAGATCATCCACATGCAGCGGCTTTTTCTGCGCTTCATCAAAGGCCAGTGTCTGCGCCCATTCCACGCGCGCAATGTCTCGCGCCCTGGCATCAGTGATAAATGCGGGCAGCTCTGCCCCCAGATTTCTCAGAGTCCATGACATGCTCGGATGCTGCGCCAGGTAGTCGCGGCAGAGCTGGTGAAAGCGGCGTTCACCCAAAAACACACGCAGCGCCGGATAGTCATCGTAAAGGCAGTCCAGCAGCCGAAACCAGTACTGCCGCGCATAGATCTCCAGCCGTTCAAAACCGCTCATGCGGTCATTCGGTGCGATGTAGTCCGCCCTCGTTTCAGAGCGCAACCGGTCCTGCTTCGTCAGCGGCTGCATCAGGGCGGCGGCCATGCTGCGCTGCAGGTGGCGCAGATCAGCATTGGTGCGCAGTCTCTCAGGCGGCGTGTGAGTGCTCATGCAGATACAGGTTGGCTTTCAGCGCTTCGGCATGGACCTCGTCAAAGCTGGGAATCTTGTCATCCCACTCCAGCAGCGTGGCCGTGCTGCCGCACGATTGAATGGCGGCCGCATACAGATCCCACACGGGATCCGGCACAGGATGGTCATGCGTGTCGAGAATCACGTGATCCAGCCTCGTGTGTCCGGCGATGTGGATCTGCCCCACACGCTCATGCGGCACCGCCCTCAGGTATTCAAAAGGATCAAAACCATGGTTCTGCGACGACACATAGATGTTGTTTACATCCAGCAGGATGCCGCAGTCAGCACGCTCCACGACCTCGTTGAGAAACTCCCATTCCGTCATCTCATTCTGGGTGAATTCCGCGTAGCTGCTCACATTCTCCACGCAGATGGGCACCTCCAGAAAGTCGCGTGCCTGCCGTATTTTTTCAGCCGTGTGCCTGGCCACGCTCATCGTGTAGGGCATGGGCAGCAGATCATGCGAGCACCGCCCGTCCACGCTGCCCCAGCAGAGATGGTCGGAGAGCCAGGGTGTGTTGGTGCGTTTTACCAGCCGCTTCAGTTTTTTGAGGTGCTCTCGGTTCAGCGGATCCGCATTGCCAAAGTACATCGACACCCCATGCTGCACCACGCGGTACTGCTCCAGAATGCTGTCCAGAATCTCCAGCGGCCGGCCGCCATCGACCATGAAATTTTCAGAGATGATCTCAAACCAGTCGCACACAGGCTTCTTCTCCAAGATGTGCCGGTAATGCGGCACCCGGAGTCCGAGACCAATGCCGAGATCGGTGTGGCCGTTGTGTGGGTTGGCAGGCATGAGAATGACAAGAAGGGAGTAGCTTGAATTGATGAAAGGATGGAGGCGTGCGTGGCTGCCGCCTCCATCCCTTCAGCCCGGGCATCAGGGCTTCTTCGGCATGGTGTTGCAGCCGCCTTTGCCCTTGCAGGAGTTCTTGCCCTTGCAGCCGTTGTCACCGGACTTGCAGCCGCCCTGGCCCTTGCAGTCGTTGTGTCCCTTGCAGGCGTGCTGGCCCTTGTCTGCCATCTTCTCGATGGAGACGCCCAGGCTGGCGGCCTTCTGCGTGTTGGTGGTCTGGGCGGCGTAGGCTCCGGAAAGGAGACCGGTGAATGCGGCGGCGGCGATGATGTGCTTGGTGCTCATGGCAGTGGTGGTGTGCGTTGTATTTGGTTTGGATTTCCGGCTGGCAGGATCGTTTCCGGCCATCGCAGCGTGTGAGCCTCCGCCCCGGCGATTATTCCCACCGGATTGAACTTTCTTTTAGCAGGGGGCAAAAAGGCCTGCTTTAGTCCGCGCCTGCGCCTGGATTTCGAACCGAGCGCCTTCTCCCCCCATGGCATCTCCAAAGCATATTCATTTCATCGGCATCTGCGGCACCGCAATGGGCTCGACTGCGGTCGCACTGCGCGCCCTCGGCCACACCATCAGCGGCTCGGACAATCAGGTCTATCCGCCCATGAGCGACGTGCTGCGTGATGCCGGCATTACCGTCACAGAAGGGTACAATCCTGAAAACCTGCCGCTGAAGGCCGATGTGTACGTCGTTGGCAACGCCATCTCCCGCGGCAATCCCGAACTCGAAGCGCTGCTGGAGAAAAAGCTGCCCTACGTCTCCATGGCGGAGATGCTCAAGCGCGAGGTGATCCAGGGCAAGCGCAGCTTCGTCATCAGCGGCACCCACGGCAAGACCACCACCACCACCATGCTGGCGTGGATCTATGAGCACGCGGGTAAAAACCCCGGCTTCATGATCGGCGGCGTTCCTGAAAATTTCGAATCCGGCGCACGCTTCACGCACTCCGATCTCTTCGTCATCGAAGGGGACGAATACGACACCGCCTACTTCGACAAGCGCAGCAAGTTCCTCCACTACCTGCCCGAGTGCGCCATCGTGAACAACATCGAGTTCGACCACGCGGACATTTTCCGCGACCTCGATGAAATCCTGCTCTCCTTCCAGCGCTTCCTCAACACGGTGCCGCGCAACGGCCTCGTGCTCATCAATGGAGACGACCCCAACTGCCTCAGCCTGCGCGCCAAATGCCCTGCCCCGCTCAAGACTGTCGGCCTGGGCCCTGACTGCGACTTCCGCATCACCATCACCGGCACCACGCCTGAGAGCACTCAGTTTGCTATCAACGGCGTCGCCTTCGAGGTCCCCATGGTCGGCGAGTTCAATGCACGCAATGCCGCCATGTGCGTCTGCGCCGCGCGCTTTGCCGGATTGAGCGACGACGAGATCCGCGCCGGGCTTGAGAGCTTCCGCGGCATCCGCCGCCGCCAGCAGGAGCGCGGAGAGGCCCATGGCATCACCATCATCGACGACTTCGGCCACCATCCCACCGCCATCCGCGAGACCCTGCGCGGCCTGCGCCAGCGCTACGCCGGACGCCGCCTCTGGGCCCTCTTCGAGCCGCGCTCCAACACCAGCCGCCGCAACGTGCTGCAAAACGAACTGATCGATGCCCTCACTGAGGCCGACGGCTCCGTCATCGCTGCCGTGGCCAATCCCGAAAAAGTCGCCGCAGACCAGCGCCTCGACACCGCCAAGGTGGCCGAGTCAGTCACCGCCCGTGGCAAGCCCTGCTATTTCGAAGCCAGCACCGACGCCATCGTCGCCCGGCTCAAGCAGGAAACCCGCTCCGGTGATGTCATCGTGGTCTTCAGCAATGGCGGCTTCGACGGCATCCACGACAAGCTGCTGAAGACGCTCTAGCCACAGTGCCGTTTTTCCAGGCCTGACTTGAGGCTCTGCCGGCGTTTGGGGCATCCTCGCCAAAAGCAGGAGCAAATCTTCAATAGACAATTTCCACTTCGTCTCCCACCCGCACCTGGGCAAAAAACTCCTTTGCCTTTTCATACGGGAGGCGGATGCAGCCGTGCGAGGCAGGCTGGCCCGTGACATATCCGCTATGCAGGCCGATGGCGCTGCAGTTTAACCGCATGAACCAGGGCATGTTCACATGATACAGCGTGGAGACATGGGAGGTGTGCTTGTCGGTAATGACATACCGGCCCGGCGGGGTGCCGTAGCCCTCGCGCCCGGTGGAAACCATCGTGTGGTTGATGATTCGGCCCTGCTTGGTCACCCAGGCGCGCTGGCTGGAGAGATCCACGGTGACAAGCATGTCCGGCTCGGAATCTGGATCACGGCCCAGCAGCACGCGCATGAGAAAGAGATAGCCTTGCGTGGCGGCAAAGTTGATCGGGTACCGATGATATCGTGTAGTACCCATGCCAGGCCTGGCGCCAGCACGCATCAAAACCACCGCGCCTTCCACATCGCCGCGCGCGGCACAGCAGATCAGGGGGGTTATCCCACGGTCACTTTCCATGGCATTCCTGAGATCTTTGATGGAGCAGCGGTCAATCACCTGCTTCTGCACAGGCGAGTTGAAGCGGGTGTTGGGGTCAACGCCAAAGTCGAGCAGCGTCTTCAGCACAGGCACATTGCGGCGCATTGAGGCCAGGGCTATCGGCGGCTGTTTTTCATGGGCAGGCTGGCTCAGGTTCACCCCCGAAAGAGCCAGCACGCGCACGCACTCAGCCCGCCCCATGCGCACGGCGGCGCACAGAGGCGTGTCACCTCCCAGGGTCATTTCGTTGGGCGAAATGCCCATGGCGATGATTTTTGCCAGATGTTCAGCATCATCATTGAGCACCGCCTGATAAGCTTGCGGCAGCGCAGATGAACGCGGCATGAGGCGGTTCCAGTGCTCCGTAATCGGATCAATCAGTGGTCGCCATGCAGGTATTTGGACTTTCGCGAACGCGGCAGGCTTGTCGGTTTTTTGGACCGCTGCCGTCGAAGGCTCCACGTTGGCCGCTTTTGCAGGCAGGGCAGGCTTCACTGCGGCCGCCTCAGCCGCGCGCCTGAGGGCAGCTTTTTCAGGATCTGGCGGCACCGCAAGCGGCCTTACCGGATCAAATCTCGCATCAACGGGTAACGCGGCACGGATCTCTGCTCCCGTCTGGCTCAGCCTGCCCTGGCGCACTTTGCTCACTGCAGCCGTGGGTATTGCAACAGGCTCAAGGCGAAACATGTCATGGTTCTTCAAAAGCTGGACGATACCCCAGCAAACCCCCACGCCGACGAGCGGCGGGAGCACGCAGGCACCGAGCATGTTGATGAATGAACCTGGCTTCATTTTTGAGTCACAAGCCTGCCATTCATAACAAAAATGATCAGGGTGTCGAGCAGGTATTTGGCTGAAAAGGCGGCATATTATTCCCAAAGTTGATTTAGCTGATGACCGAAGGGCAGAGTTCAAACGGCTCGCAAAGTTTTATGGTAATTCTATAAAATGATGGAACCGTAGTTGATGGTCATGCCCTCCAAAGCACCAGCACCCAAATGCCTGCGCATCATGTGCGCGACATTCGCCTTGCTCTGCCTGAGCCTTGTTCCATGCAAAGCCATCGTGTTTGAGGCCACCGCTGATCCGAACCACAACATCACGGCGCCCACCGGCATTTTTGCGAATTCAGGATGGCAGTATGAGGGCACTTACGGAGCCTACCTCGGCACCATGATTGCGCCGCAGTACTTCATCACTGCACAGCACTTCGGCACCCAGGGCACCACCTTCACTCAAAACGGTGTTTTCAGCGGTGGCGCAGACGTGACCTATAACATCGATACCGCAGCCAACAGTGGCCTCGGCTACTGGGACATCGCGGGCACGGATCTGCGCATCTTCAAAATTCAGGAGACTTTTTCCGCCTACGCCCCGCTCTACACGGGAGCGTCAGAACTGGGCATGACCATGGTGATCAATGGCCGGGGCGGCCCTCGGGGCGCAGATGTCCTTGTCAGCGGCGTGCTGCACGGCTGGCAGGACACCAACCCGGATGGCATCGCCCGCTGGGGCACCAACACCGTCAGCAGCATTTATTCGAGCGCTGTTGGCGACCTTCTTGCGGCCTCATTCAGCGCCAGCGGGACTGCCGAAGAAGCCACGCTCTCCAACGGTGACTCAGGGGGCGGCGTCTTCGTCAATGATGGCGGGATCTGGAAGCTGGCGGGGATCAATTACAGCATCGATGGAATGTTCGACACCAACAATGTTTCCGGTGATGGCAGCGACTTCAACGCAGCCTTGTTTGACCGAGGCGGACTTTACCAGGGATCCGACTCCTTTGGCTGGACGTACATCCCCGACCTGCCGCTGGACAATCCCTCCAGCATGTACGCCTCGCGCATTTCCTCCAGCGCCTCCTCCATCATGGCCATCACCCTGGTACCAGAGCCGCACTCCGGCCTGCTAGTGATGATGGCGCTCTCTGCAGGCCTGCTTCAGCGCAGGCGCATCAGGCAGCCGGTTTGATCTCTGCAAAGATCAGCCTTCCTGCACTCGTGGGCAGGGTGCCCGAAACCACCACATCCACCGTTTGGCCGATCAGTGCCGCCGCATTGTTGACCACGATCATGGCACCGTCTGGCAGGTAGCCCACCGCCTGGTTTTTGTCCTTGCCCGGCTTGGTGAGCGGCAGCCGGAGCTCATCGCCCACGCTGAGCTCAGGATTCAGAGCTGCGGCAAGTTCGCGCATGCTCAGCACGGTGATGCCCCGCAAGCGGGCCACCTTGGCCAGGTTGTCATCATTGGTTAGCAGCCGGGCATTCAGCTCCCGCGCGAGAGTCACCAGACGAACCTCCACAGGGGCGTCTGAAGCTCCGTCCTCATGGATGGAAACTTTCATTTCCGGCTTTGCCCGCAGCTTTTCCATGGTGTCCAGCCCCCGCCGGCCTCGCAGTGACTGCGCGACTTCACTGGAGTCAGCCAGATGCTGAAGACCATCCAAAACACAACGCGGCACCACGACGGCACCGCTGAGAAATCCAGTGGCAAAAACCCCTGGCAAGCGGGCGTCCATGACCACATTGGCATCCAGCAGCAGCGGTTCGCCCTCGGAGCCGTCACGACGGAAACGGATGTATGGGATGAGAAATGCAAACTGATCACGGTCACTGCGCAGGGCAAATGTGACTCCAAAAAAAGCCAGCGTGCCGTAGATGCAAATTTCAGCGATATTTTGCAGCGCCGCCCCTTCTTCATGATTTTGAAAATAGGCGAGCTGGAAGACGCCGATGCGTGTGATCAGCCAGGCGCAGAAGAGCCCCACCGCCAGCCCCAGCGTGGCATGTGAAAAATCACGGAGAGTAAAGTGAGCCAGCATCACATCCAGCACCACCAGCAGCCCCATGAACACCGCCCCACTGAGCGCCCCGACCCAGGCATCCTGGTCCAGCCCCAAGGCGATCGCGATGCCGATGAAAACGGAAAAAGCAAAAAACAGCGCACGCACAAGGCGGATGGGCCAGGAGGTTTTCATGGAGTTGCTCAGGGATTAAAGCAAAATCCAGCAGGGGCAAAAGGATTCTCCCCCGGAATTGATCACGGCCGCATGGCCAGCCCACCGCGCCGAGTAAACTGCAGCTCCACACCGGCGCCTGCAAACACCCTTCCCATCTCACGTTCCAGCTCCGTCACACTCCGTCCGGCCAGGATAAACTCCCGCACCGCCCTCTCCTCATCCATGCCTTGTCCCATGGCCTGCAGC
The DNA here is from genome assembly GCF_055388355.1 of Prosthecobacter fluviatilis. Taxonomy (NCBI): domain Bacteria; kingdom Pseudomonadati; phylum Verrucomicrobiota; class Verrucomicrobiia; order Verrucomicrobiales; family Verrucomicrobiaceae; genus Prosthecobacter; species Prosthecobacter fluviatilis. The sequence continues at coordinate 4,935,096 of NZ_AP043782.1, read as the reverse complement.
AGTGCTTTCACGCCTGCCCCGTTCCCTGCACGGTCAAGATAGGTGAGGTAGAAGGTCAGAAGCATTGCCGAGGCACGGTTTTCAGCGGCCACCGGCGTTTCCAGGCTGGCCGCCCATGATTTGGGATCTATCGCCATCAGTTCAGACAGGTTCAGCATGCCAAACCGCACCGCCTCCCCCATCTGCCTGGCACCCGACTCACGCAGGCTTTGCCGAAGTTGCTCAATTGTCTGAGCTGGAGACCTCCCCATATTCTTCACATCTGCGAATTCAGGCCTGTCAATCAGCAGCCAGGCTGGCGGCACCTGGGGAGACACTGGGGGCAACGCCACAGTTGCGGGCGCAGAAGACTCTATGGAAGACTTTTTCAACGCATAGGTGCCCGATGCCGGCGAGCGCACCGTCGGCAACAGCGACTTTAGGCTCTGAGCCTCCACCAAGGTAGATTCACGAACCGCAATGGCAGCGCTGGGGTGCGGCGTCTCCACCTTCAGCCACAGTGCAAATTCTGTGACTCCTAAGACTGCCGTAGCAAGTATGGCCACACGCAGCATCGAGACAACACCCGTGACTCCAAGACGACGCCGCTTACGGACGATTCTGGCTTGGTCCACCAGCGCTATGGGTGCGCAGCTGGGTGCTAAGGGTTCCATGACTGCAAGTACTGACCGGGTAAAAGCCAGGAGCGTCAAGCTCACCAGTCTAAACATTGATTCAAACAAAGTTAACTTATGCAAACTACTGCATCATCGCCTGCGCTTTTTCTGCCATCACTTCTTCCCCGCGGAAGGCCGCCAGTGCAGGCCTCCGCAGTAGCGGGTCCTCATCCAGCGTCCGCTCGGCCAGCTGTCGTGCCAGTCTCACCAGGCGCGTATCGGCCAGCAGTTCCCCAAACAGCAGCGGAGCCTGCCCGCTCTGCGCATTGCCCAGCACATCCCCTGGCCCGCGCCTCCGCAGGTCCTCCTCGGCAATCTGGAAGCCGTCGCTGGTCTCCTCCATGATGGCCAGGCGCTGCCGGTTCTCCTCGTCCTTGTCGTCCACAAACAGCACGCAGTAGCTCGTGTGCGCCCCGCGCCCGATGCGCCCGCGCAGCTGGTGCAGCTGCGCCAGCCCAAAACGCCCCGCATCATGAATGAACATCACCGTCGCGTTCGGCACATCGATCCCCACCTCGATCACCGTCGTGGAAACCAGCGCGTCCAGCTTCCCGGCTCGGAATCGCTTCATCACATCCTCCTTCTCTTCCGCGCTCATCCGCCCGTGCAGCAGCCCCACCTCGCACGGGGCCAGCAGCTTCGACCACTCCTCATGCCCCTTCGTTGCCGCGCCGGCCTCCAGCTTGTCTGACTCATCGATCAGCGCATACACGATGTATCCCTGCCGCCCCTCCTCGATTTGCTCCCTCAGAAACTTCGCCGCCTCTTTCAGCTTCGTCTTGGGCCTCACCTTCGTGATGATTTTGACCCCGTCACGCGGCCGCTGGTCGATCGTTGAGACCTCCAGGTCTCCGTAAATGGTCAGCGTCAGCGTGCGCGGGATCGGCGTGGCCGTCATCACCAGCACATCCGGTGTATCCCCCTTGCGGATCAGCTTCGCCCGCTGCGCCACCCCAAACTTGTGCTGCTCATCGATCACCACGATCCCCGTGTTGTGCATCAGCTCCATATCATGCAGCAGCGCGTGCGTGCCGATGACGATCTCAGCTTTACCCGTGCTGTTTTTTCCACGCATCAATTCCAGATCATCGCCATCCTCCCTTTTCGATCCCGTCCTGAGCGCCACCCGCAGCCCCAGCGGTTCCAGCCACTTCCGTGCATTGCGCGCATGCTGCTCTGCCAGGATCTGCGTGGGCGCCATCAGCACGGCCTGCCGCCCGGACTCAACCGCCCGCAGCATCGCCGCAAACGCCACCACCGTCTTCCCGCTGCCCACATCTCCGTGCAGCAGCCGGTTCATCGGATTCCCCGAAGCCATGTCTTTGTGAATCTCCTCCAGACAGCGCAGCTGAGCCGCCGTCAGTTGGAAGGGCAGCTCATTGAAAAAGTCCTTCAGCAGCTCCCCGGTACCAGTCTGCCTGCGCCCTCCTGACTCGATGACCTGCCTCTTTCTCCGCGCCACGCGGAGCTGATATCCATAAAACTCCTCCAGCGCCAGATAGCGCTTCGCCTGCTCCAGGCCTTCCGTGCTCGTGGGAAAATGCACCTCCTTCAGCGCCTTGGCGCGTGACATCCCTGCAAACTCCCCCTCCGCACTCGGCGTCGGCAGCAGATCTTCCACAAATGCATCCGGCAGCGCCTGCAGCACATGCCACGCCGCCACCCGCAGCGCCTTCTGCGTTATGCTGCCTCTCAGCCGGTACATCGGTGTGATGCGCCCCGTGTGAATCTGCTCCGCATCGTCATCCGCCCCGCCTTTGATGATCTCATACTCCGGATGCGCCATGCTCAGCCGCCCCTTCGTGTCCTTGATCACCCCATAGACGATCAGTTCCTGCCCCTCCGCCAGCACCCGGCTCATGAAGGGCATGTTCCACCACTTCAGCGTCAGCTGCTGCCCCAGCAAGCCCGTGGCATGCTGCACCACCGCCTCAAACACGCCCGAGCGCCCGCCAAAAAACTTGGTCCCCGTCTTGGTCACCAGTACGTGGTGGCACGCAGGCTGCAGCCCCGCCTGAAACGCCAGCGCCTGCATCTGCCGCCGGTCCTCATGCCGGAAGGGCAGATGCCACACCACATCCGCCGCCGTCTTCACCCCCTCCTTGCCCAGCAGCCTCGCCGCATGCACAGGCAGGCCGGGAACATCAGAAAGGGAAAGGTCGAGGGGGATCACAAGGGTGAGATGGAATGCAGGATCGACGCTGTCAAAGGCGATCTCGGTTCAAGGCACCGGCTTCTCCATCACATAATCATCCATCACAAACCCGCTGCCGATATCAGTCACAACATCCTCGGTGAATCGAAATCCCGCGCGCAGGTAGGAGCGGATGGCGCCCGCATTCTTCTTGTTCACCCGCAGGCGCACCGTCTTGCACTCCATCTCACGGGCCCGGTCCTCGGCCCAGCTCAGGGTAAAGGCACCCAGCCCATGCCCATGCACCTCGGGCAGCAGGTACAGTTTGTTGATGAAAAGCACGGGCTCAAACAGCTGCTTTTCAAAGGAGATGTACCCCACGGCCTTCGGCCCGGCCACTTCCACCAGCGCATACCATACATCCCGCGCCTGCATCTCGTGCGCCATCGCCCCCGGCTGGTACCAGATGGACAGCATGTAGCGGATCTGCGTCCCGCTGATGATGCCGGGGTAGCACGCATGCCAGATCTCGTGCCCCAGCCTCTGCACCACGGGCAGCTCTTCAGGCCCGATCCGCCGGATGCGCGCAGCCAGCGCTCCGCGCGGTTGCTGCTGGATCGTGTTCAGCGCATGCAGCCATACCTCTTCATCCCTCGCAGGCGAAAGCCGGTGCAGATGCGCGGATATCTCCTCCTGCGTGGGCTCCACCACCTGCTCCTCACGAATCTGCTTCTGGTCCGCAGGGAATTCCGCCTCGGGCAGGATCAGCCGTGCCAGATGCCAGCAAGCCCAGGCGCGCCAGGTGCGCAGTTCCTTGTTGGGCTCCACCATCCGCGTAGCCAGGTGCTGCCAGTGCCGGCGCGGATTTCCAATAAACTGCCCCTCCACCCGGTGCTGCATGATCCACACGAGCGCCAGATACGGCAGCGGCCATTTCGCCAGGATCGGCTCATCCGCCGCCAGTGGCAGGGAAAGCGCACGATTGATCAGCAGAATGCTCTTTGCCGGAAATCCCTCCCGCCACAAGCTCTGCGCATAGTGCAGCGCCACCTCATAAAACCTCGGCCCCCGGTCATGCTGCAGCGCCTGGATGTCATGATGGTCGTAGTGCCGGTTTTCCTCCGGCAGCATCGGACAGGGCGGATTGATCCACTCGGTGTGTTTCACTTTATTTCTCCTCCCATGCCATCGCACGTCCCAGCGCCCGTTTCCAGCCCTCCGTGATCCGGCTGCGCATTCCCGCCTTCATCGTGGGCTTAAACTTGCGGTCCGCCTGCCAGTGCTTGGCGATGTCGGCCACGTTTTTCCAGTAGCCCACCGCCAGTCCTGCCAGGCAGGCAGCTCCAAGTGCCGTGGTCTCGTTCACCTTCGGTCGTACCACCGGCACGCCCAGCAGGTCGCACTGCATCTGCATCAGCAGGTTGTTCACGCTCGCACCGCCATCCACCCGCAGCTCCTTCAGCTTGATGCCCGCATCCGCCTCCATGGCCTTCAAAATATCCATGACCTGCAGGGCGATGCCCTCCAGCGCCGCTCGCGCAATATGCGCCGCCGTGGTGCCACGTGTCATACCCACCAGCGTGCCACGTGCATACGCATCCCAGTGCGGTGCACCCAGCCCGGCAAACGCAGGCACCAGGTACACTCCGCCCGTGTCAGGCACGCTAGCGGCCAGCGCCTCCACATCCGCTGACTGGCGGATGATGCCCAGCCCGTCTCGCAGCCACTGAATCGCCGCCCCCGCGATGAAAACGCTCCCCTCCAGCGCATACTCCGTGCGTCCGTCGATCCTCCACGCCACCGTCGTCAGCAGCTTGTTTTTGGACGCGATGGGTTTCGTCCCCGTGTTCATGAGCATGAAGCAGCCCGTGCCATACGTGTTCTTCACCATCCCTGGCTTGGTGCACACCTGCCCAAACAGGGCCGACTGCTGATCTCCGGCGATCCCAGCGATGGGCGTCAGCCCGCCGAGCAGCTTCGTCTCACCAAACACCCCGCTCGAGTCCCGCACCTCCGGCAGCATCGAGCGCGGCACACCAAAGATTTTCAGCAGCTCCTCATCCCATGTCCCTTTGCGGATGTCATAGAGCATCGTGCGCGAGGCATTGCTCACATCCGTCGCATGCACCTTGCCTCCGGTCAGGTTCCACAGCAGCCAGGAGTCGATCGTGCCAAACGCAAGCTCCCCCTTCGCCGCACGCGCCTTGGCCCCCTTCACATTTTGCAAAATCCACTGCACCTTCGTGGCGGAGAAATACGCATCCACCACCAGCCCCGTCTTCTTCTGGATCACCTTGTCCAGCTTCTGCGCACGCAGCTTGTCACACATCGGTGCCGTGCGCCTGTCCTGCCACACGATCGCATTACAGACCGGCTTCCCCGTTTTGCGGTCCCACACTACGGTGGTCTCACGCTGGTTTGTGATACCGATCGCGGCCACATCCCCCGCCTTCGCACGAGCCTTGTGCAGCGCCTCGGCCGCCACCCCGGCCTGCGTCGCCCAGATTTCCTGCGCATCATGCTCCACCCAGCCGGGCTTGGGGAAGATCTGCCGGAATTCCTTCTGCGCCGTAGCCACAATGCCGCCGTCATGGTTGAAGAGAATAGCGCGGGAACTGGTCGTGCCCTGATCGAGAGCGAGGATGTATTTCATGGTTATTCAGAATGTTCCCAAGCCCAGCGCACAGAGTCAATGCCTTACAAACTGCCTGGCAACGTGTAGCTGGCATTTTTCCCCCTGAATGAATACTTTCCGCCGGAAAGCATCCAAACCACCGTCATGCAAGCCACCCCTGAACCCGCAGCGCCCGCCACAGCCCCCCGCGCGCGCTCCACCAAAAAAATCATCCTCATCACCCTCGCCGTCATCCTTGGCTGCGCGGGCATCGCCGCCGCCACCGGGGCCTTGTGGGTCAAGCACACCTTCTACCCCTCCCCCATGAAGCCGGTCAGTCTCACCGCCTCGGAGCAGGCCGCCCTCAACGGCAAGCTGCAGGCCCTCAACAACCCGGCCGCCATCCCGCCTGACGAGGCCAACCGTACCATCATCATCAATGAGCGCGAGGTAAACGCCTACCTCGCCCAGCAGCAGCTCGGCGAGAGCGTGCAGGTTCAGTTTGCTGAAGGCCAGGTCTCCGCTGCCATCATCCTCACCGCCCCTCCGGATTTCCCGCTCGTGCCCAATCAGAAAATCCGCCTCCGCTTCACCTTCGGCACCAGCCTCACCCCGGCCCACAAGCTTTCCCTCAAGCTCGACGATCTCAGCCTCGGCGGCATCTCCCTACCCAATAGCTGGATCGGCGACATCAAGGGCCTCGACCTCATCGCCGCCAACGTGGAATCCGACCCCGCTCTGCAAAAATTCGTCGCCGGCATCCAGTCCCTCGACATCCACAACGGCACCCTCCGACTCGTGCTGAACAAGTAACCGTTCAAAAAACAAAAAACCGCAGAGGATCATTCCCCTGCGGCTTTTTTCGTTTGGATTCAGCAGCTACTTCTTCGCATCAGCCTCGGCCAGGATCTTCTTGGCCTCCTCGGCACCGATCTCCCGCACCTGCAGGTTCCGCCAGCGGATCTCACCGCCATGCGTCTGCAGCATGATCGGCCCCTTCGCATGCAGCGGCTTCGTGCGGTCATAGTAGTTTTCCATCACGTTGCCATCCACCACCAGCTTGTCATTCAGCCACACCCACGTGCGTGCCCCGATCTGGCGGATGCGGAAGCTGTTCCACTCGCCAAAGGGCTTGTCCGCCACGACCAGAGGGTCACGTCCCGGCGTATCAGGAGTGTTGTTGAAAAGACCGCCCGAACCCAGATGGGGCCTGCGTGTCGGCTTGGACGGGTCAAAGACCTGGTTCTTGTCCCAGATCTGCACCTGTGGCACCCCGCGCAGATAGATGCCGCTGTCAGCACCCGCCACGGTTTTGTACTCAATGAGGAACTCCATGTCACCAAACTCCTGCTCCGTGGTGGCGTAGGGGCCATGACCGTCATTGACCAGTTCACCGTTTTCCACCTTCCAGAAGGTCGCGAACTCCTCGCGCATCTTCTTCAGCGCAGCCTCCTTCTTCTCGCCTTCCAGTTTGACGACGGAGTGCGGATTCAGCCCGTACCAGCCGGTCAGATCCTTGCCGTTGAAGATCGGCTTGAATGCGGAGTCTTCCGCACGGGCCACAAGACAAAAGGCCATCATCAGGCCGCTGAGGGAGAGTGTGTGTAATTTCATGGTCGTAGATCGATGGATTGCCGGATGCTTGTCACTTCGCTCCCTTGAGCTTGGCGATCAGGTATTCTGTGGTCGTTTTATACTTCACATCGGCAGCACCTGGATACACCACCTCGCAGCCCACGCCCTTTTCCTTGCAGTGTTCCTGCAGCTTCACGCCAAAGTTGGCCGTGTGTGTGGGGTCCTTCTCATCCTTGCCGATGGCGGGAGGCGCACCAAAGCTGCAATACACGCCTGGATCATCCGAGCTCACCAGCGCATAAGGCGAGTACTCATTGATCCACGGAAGGATGCGCTCGCGTGCAGCCACAAAGTCGTCGAAGTTTTTAAACTCGCCCGCCTTGCTGAAGGCATGGCCGCCATAGCGGCTGTTCGGCGTCCATTCACGCATCTGCTTCGGGTCCAGCGTCGTCTGCGGACCATTCACCGCTGCCGTCAGCAGGCGGGTGGACTCGCGCTTGATCGGATCGCTGCTCTTCGGATCCGCCATGTCGTCATGGTAGGCCAGCCACAGGCTGCTGCACGCACCAGCCGAGCCGCCGCTCGCCGCGATGCGTGTCTTGTCGATGTTCCACTCCGCCGCCTTGCTGCGCACCGTTTGCAGCGCCAGCGCCGCATCCGTCAGCGGGGCCTTCACCGGCGGCACCACATCCTGCGCCTGCGAAATGTAGCGGTAGTTGATCGACACCACCGAGATGCCTTCCTTCAAGAAGGGCTCCACCGCGATCCCCTTCTTGTCTCCGCCCTGCCAGCCACCGCCATGGATGAAGAAAAGCACCGGTGTCGGCTTGTCAGACTTGGCCTGCCAGAAATCCAGCACATTTCGTTCAGCAGGCCCATACTTAAAATCCGCCACCGTCGGCAGCGGATTCTTCGGATAGACCTTCTTGGCCGGTGCTTTTTTGACAGGAGCCTCAGCCTTCTTCGCCGGAGCATCGGCGGCAGAGGCAATGGAAACGAGCAGGAGGAGGGAGAGAGCGAGTTTCATGGTAAAGTTGAGTGAATCTTATCGCTCGTCGTTCAGGGTTTCTTCAGCGTCTCAATCAAAAACTCCGCAATGCTCTTGTGCTTCACGTCCGGCGCACCTGGATAAACCAGCTCGCATTCGTCGCCGATCTCACGGCAGTGCTCCTGCAGCTTCACGCCGTAGTTCGAGGTATGCGTCGGGTCCTTCTGCTCCTGCCCGATAGCCGGAGTGCTGCTGTAGTAGAGGTAAACAGGCGGATCATCCTTGCTCACCCATTCATACGGCGAGTACATCTTGATCCACTTCAGCACCGACTCACGCTTCTCCAAAAACTCCGCAAACCGCGTGTCGCGTGTCTTGCGCTCGTTCGGGTCCATGAAGCCAAAAGCATGACCGCCGTAGCGGCTGTTCGGCGTCCACTCCTTGAGCTGCTTCGGGTCCAGCGAGGTCTGCGCGCCGCTCACCGCCGCACACCACAGGCGCGTGGACTCACGCGCGATGGGATCACGGCTCTTCGGATCGGCCATATCGTCATGGAAGGCCAGGTAAAGACTGCTGCAGGCCCCGGCGGAGCCGCCGCTGGCGCCGATTCGCTGCTTGTCGATGTTCCACTCCGCCGCCTTGCTGCGCACAAACTGCAGCGCACGCGCCGCATCCTCCAGCGGCCACTGCACCGGCGGCATCACGCCAGCAAGCTGCGCCTGCCAGGAGTAGCGGTAGTTGATGGACACCACGGAAATGCCCGCCTTCAGGCAGGCCTCCAGCTCGCCCACGCCCGATTTGTCCCCCGCCACCCAGCCGCCGCCGTGGATGAAGAAAAGCAGCGGTGCCGGTTTCGCGGAATCGGCTTTGTAAAAATCGAGCACCTGCCGCTCATGCGTACCATAGGGCACATTCGCGAGCGTGGGCGCCCTCTTCGGCGCGGCAGGCTTCGCAGCAGGCGCAGCAGCAGGTTTCGTCGCTGGGGCAGGTGTCTGTGCGTTCAAAGACGCAGCAAGGATCAGTGTCAGAATGGCAGATGATTTCATGGTTGGTGGTGGATTGAAAGGATCAGGGTTTGGCAAAATGGTCCGCAGCAGCCTTCTGGAACGCCGGCAGAATCTTCTTCCCCTCGTCTGTTCTCCAGCCGGCATTCTGCACCATAAAGACGGTCACGATGCCCTTGGCCAGATCGATGGACATATTGGTGGAATAAGCCCCCCCGTGACCAAACGAGCTGCCATTAAGCGAGAAGCCCAGGCTGTAGGCGTTCAACCCCTCGCCGGTCTGCTTCGTCTGCAACTGTTTCAGCGCCGCCTCTGAAATATAGCGCTTCCCGTTCAGCTGGCCGCCATTGAGCAGCATCTGGCAAAACTTCACCACATCCGCCGCCGTGCTGAAGAGTCCCCCTGCGGGCATCGGCTGGCGGATGCGCTCATGCAGCGGGTAGTACAGCTGCCCCACCGTCGTGGCCTCCAGATCCGTCTTGCTCTCATTCGCCTTGTAGGAAGTCGCGATGCGCTTCTCCTGCTCCTCGCTCGGCCAGAAGGTCGTGTCCACCATCCCGAGCGGCGCAAAGAGCCGCTGCTGCATGAAGTCCTCATAGCTCATGCCAGACACCACTTCGATGATCCGCGCTGCAGTGTTGATGCCCGCATTCGCATACTGGTATTTCGTGTCCGGCTCAAACTGCAGCGGTGCCGCCGCATAGCTCAGCACCGCCACCCGCAGCGGCAGCATGTCCAGCGTCGGGCTCTCCACTGCCGATTTAAAGGCCAGCCCGCTCGTATGGCTCAGCACATTGCGCACCGTGATCGGGTGCTTCGGCTTCTTCAGCACCACATGCTCCGCATCCTTTTCCGCTATCACCATCTGCCCTTTGAATTCCGGCAGGTATTTCTCCACCGGATCATCCAGAGACACCTTCCCCTCGTCCACCAGCATCATGAAGGCTGTCGTCGTGATCGGCTTGCTCATCGACGCGATCCAGAAAATCGCGTTCTTAGCCATCGGCTTCTTCGCCGCGATGTCCGCCCAACCCACCGTCGTCACATCCAGCACTTTGTCCTTGTCTGCCACCATCGTCACCGCTCCCGCAAGCACCTTGTCCTCCACATACGGCTGCAAAACCGAGGCAATCGGCTTGGGCGCTTCAGCACGGAGACTGACAAGGGCAATGAAAAGAAATGAAGTGATATGTTTCATGATCACGGACCATTCCAAACGCTCCGCTCACGCCGTTCCATCAAACAAAACACAACCTCCAATCGGTGCCCCTAGGCTCACGCCAGCACCTTCTCAATCACCTTCCGATCCTCCACCCCCGTCAACCGCTGCGCCAGCCCCTGGTGCAGATAGCTCAGCCGCGAGTGATCAATCCCCATCAGATGCAGAATCGTCGCATGCAAGTCGCTCACATGGCAGCGGTCCTCCACAGCCTTGAAGCCCAGCTCATCCGTCGCACCTATGGCCTGCCCGCCTTTCACGCCAGCTCCCGCCAGCCACATGGAAAAGCCATGCCAGTCATGGTCACGTCCCGGCTTGCCCACGCCCTCGCTCGTCGGCGTGCGGCCAAACTCCCCGCCCCACACCAGCAGCGTCTCCTCCCACAGTCCCGTGCGTTTCAGATCGGCGATTAGCGCGGCTATCGGCTGGTCCGTCTCCCCCGCATGCAGCGTGTGGTTCGTGATGCAGTCATTGTGCCCGTCCCACGTGTCCTCGATATGCCCGCCACCAGAGTACAGCTGGATAAAGCGCACCCCTTTCTCGATCAGCTTGCGTGTGATCAGGCACTTGCGGCCAAATTCCGCCGTGCGTGGGTTGTTCAGTCCATACATCTCGCGCGTGGCTGCGTCTTCGTTGTCCAGATCCACAACGCTCATCGCCTCCGTCTGCATGCGGTAGGCCAGCTCATAGGATTCAATGCGCGCCATCAGCTCCGTCTCCTCAGGGTGCCGCAGCAGGTGCTCTTCGTTCAAGGATTTCAGCAGGTCCAGGCTGCGCCGCTGCGTGCGCTCGCTCGTCCCCTCCGGCGTGGCCAGATCCAGCAACGGCGAGCCCCCGCTGCGAAACAGCGTGCCCTGATATGCCGCAGGCATGTAGCCCGCTGTCCAGTTCGAGGCACTGCCGATCGGTCCGCCACGCGGGTCCGTCATCACGACAAATCCCGGCAGGTCTTGATTCGCCGAACCCAGCCCGTAGTTCAGCCACGAGCCCAGGCTCGGCTTGCCGATGAAGATGCTGCCTGTGTTCATCTGCAGGCAGCCCGAGGCATGTGCCGCCGTATCGGCATGCATCGAGCGAATCACGCACAGGTCATCCGCATGCATCGCCACATGGGGAAACAGGCTGCTGATCTCCAGCCCGCTCCGCCCATGCTTCTTAAACTCAAACGGCGACTGCATCAGATGCCCCACCGCACGTCCGTTCGATCCCACCTTCGCATCCCCCGTATAGGGCATGCCATTGTACTTCTTCAGCGCCGGCTTGGGATCAAACGTGTCCACCTGACTCGGCCCGCCGTTCATAAAGAGAAACACACAATGCTTCGCCTTCGCCACAAAATGCGGCCTCTTCTCAGCCAGCGGCGATGCAGCCATCGCATCCGCCGCCAGCAGATCCGCCAGCGCCAGCCCGGTAAAGCCGCCGGTGGCACGCATCAGGTATTCACGTCGTGTGAGAGGTCGGCTCATGATCATCACTCAGGATAAACAAACTCGTTCAGGTTCAAAATCACACGGCACGCTTGCTCCAGCGGCTGCTCCTGCAGAAACACAAGCATCTTCGCCAGCTCATCGCCCTTGGGCTCCCGGCACAGCGCCAGCTTCCACGCCAGCGCGATCTGCCTCTCCGCATCATCTCCCGCCTCTCGCCTGAGGCGTGCCGCAAAGTGCCGCGCCTGCTCGTTCACAAACTCACCGTTGAACAAGCTCAGCGCCTGCGGTGCCACCGTCGTCACCTGCCGCTGCGGGCAGCTGCTCACGGTGTCGGCAAGATCCAGCGTCTCAAACATCGGCACCACGAGCCCGCGCTTGATAAAGGCATAGATGCTTCGCCTCGACGCCTCGCCCTCATCCGAGGCTTTCCAAACCTTGTCCTTGTCCGTATTCGCTTCCAGCGCCGCCAGCGGAATGCCGGGCTTCATCGCGGGTCCAAATCGTTTCGGGTTCAGCCTGCCACTCACCGCCAGCATCGAGTCTCGAATAGCCTCCACCTCCAGCCGTCGATACTTCATCAGCGCCTCCGATGACCTTCCCATCTGCCACGCCTTGCTGGCCAGGATCAGACGATGCAGCTTCTTCAGCGACCACCCCGCATCGTGCATGAACCAATGCGCCAGCCAGTCCAGCAGTTCCGGATTTTCAGGCGCTGCGCCCATCAGCCCAAAGTCATTCGCCGTGCTCACCAGCCCCTGGCCAAAATGCTGCTGCCACACACGGTTCACCATCACCCGCGCCGTCAGCGGATTTTGCTCGCTCGCCATCCATCGCGCCAGCCCCAGACGCCGCTGCGTGGTCTTGTCATTTGCCGTTGGAAACGGCGGCTGCTCCTTCACCAAGATGGCAGGCACCGCAGGTCCCACCAGATCGCCAAACCGAGTCGGCGATCCACGCACCAGCACATGCGTCTCCGGCGCTTTCGCAGACGGTTCCTTCCACGCATACACCTCCGTGCCATCCACAGCCACCGTCAGCTCCTTGCGTCCATTGGCAGGACGTTGCAGCGGATTAAACACCGCCACCAGGCTGTAATAGTCACGCGTGGCCAGCGGCTCAAACTTGTGATCATGGCAGCGGGCACAGCCGATCGTCAGCCCCAGAAACGCCTGCCCCGTGGTGCTCACGATGTCATCCAGCTGGTCATACCGGTCCGCCGCAGGATCAGCAGGCTCATCATCCCAATGTCCCAGCCTCAGAAACCCGGTGGCAATAACTGATTTTACAGACCTCTCCGCCAGCTCATCGCCTGCCAGCTGCTCCATCACAAAGCGGTTGTACGGCTTGTCCTCATTGAGCGCCTCAATGACGTAGTCTCGGTAGCGCCACACAAAGGGCTTCTCCGCATCACGCTCATAGCCGTTGCTGTCTGCATAGCGCACCACATCCAGCCAGTGCCTCGCCCAGCGCTCGCCGTAATCAGGGCGTTTCAACAGATCATCCACCACCGCGCTCAGATCACCAGATTGGGCAAATCGCACCTGCTCCTCCACCGTGGGTGGCAGCCCCGTCAGATCCAGATGCACCCGCCGTAGCAGCGCCTGCGGACTCGCCTGCCGCACAGCCTCTGCCTTGCCAAACACAAACGCATCAATCGGATTCTTGTGCGCCGACTCCGGCACCGCCACACGCCTCACCGGCTGGAATGCCCAGTGCTCCGAAGGCTTTTTCGGAATCATCTCGTTCTTCGGAAACGGTGCCCCCGCTGCGATCCATTGCTTCATCAGCTCGATCTGCTCCGCACTCAGTCGCTTGCCCTCAGGCGGCATCTGCTCGTCCTCATCATTCGAGACAATCCGCTCCAGCAAAGATTCATGCGCCTCCTTCGGGATCAAAGCCCCCGCATCCAGCCGCAGGTCGCCTTTCTGCTTCACCGTCCCATGGCACGACACACAGCGCTCTTTCAGCAACGGCTTGATGTCCTTCACATAATCCACCGCCATCAGCGGCAGCCCTGTCACCAGCATCCAGACACACCCATGCAGCCCTGCGCGCGGCGCAGATGGCCGGAAGCTGCTGGAGTATGGGTTAGACGTTTGCATGGCTGGCATAGATCATCTGTCACATCAATACGGCCATTCCACACCTCTCTAAATTGAATGTCTGGCCTAATTCATGCATATTTTGGCATGGCCTCAGAGCACGACCCCAACCTCTATTTCAACATTCCAGGCCCTTGGAATGTGAACGCCACACGCCCTGTGCACTGCGATCTGGGGCAGATCGTTTACGCTGGCACCAAGTGGAACAGCCAGGCCACCTACGCCCACGCACCACCGCCGCACTACCTGCGTCCCACCCCCAATTACCTTCTCGTTCTCACGCTGGAAGGCACTGCAGACTACATGGACGACACCGGAGTGCGCTGCGTGTTGCAGCCCGGCACGCTCGTGTGGTCAAAACCCGGCATCAATCAAAGCTACGGCCCCCAGCATGGCGTGCGCTGGAGCGAGCTCTTCCTCTGGTTCAATGGCAGCGTGTTCGACGCCTGGCAGTCTGCTGGTTTCCCCGGCGAGCGCAGCCGTGTGCTGGAGCTCAGCCCCCTTCCTTACTGGACTGACCGACTCCGCCGCATCCTCCAGCCGCCGCCCGATGCACCGGCTCAGACACCTCTCTCCCGCCTCTGCCACTTTCAGCAGTGGCTCGCAGATGCGCTTCAGCAGGATGACGCACGGCACCAGACCACGGAAACCATGCAATGGCGCGAGACCGCTGAGCACATGCTCGCGCGTGGCAGGCTCGGCGCCCCCTCGCTGGAGCAGATCGCGGCAGACCTCGGCATGTCCTACAGCGCCTTCCGCAAACGCTTCCTGCACATGACCGGCAAAAGCCCCGGCGAATTCCGCGCCGACGCCATTGTGCTGCGCGCCTGCTCCCGCCTTCTCGAAAGCAGCCACACCCTCGCCCGCATCGCCGACGACCTCGGCTTCCACGATGCCTTCCATTTCTCCCGCCGCTTCAAACAAGTCGTCGGCATGTCCCCCAAAGACTTCCGCCGTCAGCACCGGCAGCGCTGAGCCACTACACCTCCGGCAGCTCAAACCCGGCGGCATACACTTCCTGCGCCAGCTTGTTCGCCTCGGCGGCAAACTCACCGGTGAATACCTCGTTCACCGGATCAAAGTCCAGCCACGGCCCCACAATGACCTGATCCACCTCGGTGTTGATCTGGTTCGCCGCCAGCGTGGCCAGCATGCCCTCAAACATCGTCTGTCCCATCTTGTCTCCCTGCAGTCGCTCTTTGATCTCCTCGTTCTTCATCGCCTTGCCCAGGCGATACGACGTATTCGCCAGATGCGAGAGCGCCGCCGCCTGCTGCCCATGCCGGATGTGCAGCACATCCTTCGTGTATTTCCCGGCACGCACGGAATCGATGAAGTTCTTCATGTGATCAGGCCCCGTCAGGAAGTTCTCAAACTTCGTGATCGTCTTGCCCTCGTTGTCGTAGGCCTTGGACTCCGCCACATAGCCGCCTTCACAGTGGATGATGTTCCCCGTGCGGATGCCCTTGTAGGGCGGTTCGCCGCTTTTCTTGTCCATGTTCTTCATCGGCAGGCCAAACATGTCCATCAGCAGCGGCACCGGCTCATACGGGTGAAAGGCCAGCTGGCAGTTCGCCGTCTGCCCGTCGTCCACATACCCCCAGCGGTGGCCCAGGCTCATCACACGCTGCGGCAGCACCGCAGGATCATTCAGCGCCCAGCGCGCCACATCGTACTGGTGCGGGCCCTGGTTCCCGATGTCACCATTCCCATACGGCCACTGCCAGTGCCAGTCGTAGTGAAACTGCTTCCTCATGATCGGCAGCACCGGACGCGGCGCAGACCACAGATTGTAGTCCACCGTGGCTGGCGGCTGCTGCGCGGCATCCACTTTGTCGATGCTCAGCCGCATCCCGTGCACCAGCGCATGAGACAGCTTCTTTTTCCCGATGTGCCCCTCGTTCACCCACGCCATCGCCGCAGCCCATCCCAGATCCGACCGCCGCTGCATCCCATGCTGCACGATGATCCCCTTCGCCGCCGCCTTCGTGGCCGCCGCCATCAGCTTGCGCCCCTCCACCAGATTGTGGCACACAGGCTTCTCCACATACACATGCTTGCCATGCTGCAGGGCCGTCAGCGCGATCAGCACATGGCTGTGGTTCGGCGTGGCAATCGTCACCGCATCGATTTCCTTGTCCGCGCAGCACTCACGAAAATCACGATAAGTCTTCACCGTGACATTCAGCTTGGACAGCTCCGCCACCTGCTTGTCGATCACCTCCTGGTCCACATCACACAATGCCACCAGACGCACTCCTGGCACCTTCATCAGCTCCTTGATGTGCCCGCGTCCGCGTCCGCGGAAACCGATCACCGCCACACGCACATCGCCATTCGCCCCTAGCGGTGCCGCCCACGCGGGCATGGATGCCATTCCGGCAAGAGAAGTCTGAAGAAACCGACGACGAGAAGTGATGGGCGCGTTCATAGTGCATCTCATACGTCCGCACCGGGCTTGCCTTTGCGAACTTCATGCCTAGCCATGCAAGATGCAGCCCCTGCCGACCCTCAGCGAAATCGAATCTGCCAAGGCCCTCATCCGCCCGCACATCCGCGAGACCCCCACCTACCGCTGGCCGCTGCTGGAGTCAGGACTCGGCTGCGAACTCTGGCTCAAGCACGAAAACCACACGCCCGTCGGCGCTTTCAAAATCCGTGGCGGTCTCGTTTACATGGACGAGCTCAAGCGCCACCAGCCCGACGTCCCGGGAGTCATCGCCGCCTCCACCGGCAATCACGGCCAGTCCATCGCCTACGCCGCCAGGCGCAATGGCCTGCGCGCCGTCATCGTCGTTCCGCATGGCAACAACCCGGAAAAAAACGCCGCCATGCGCTCTCTCGGTGCCGAGCTGGTCGAGCACGGCCGCGAATTTCAGGAAGCACTCGAATACTCCCGCGAGCTCGCCGCCAGGGAGGAGCTGCACGCCGTTCCCTCCTTCCACTCCTGGCTAGTGCGCGGCGTCGCCACCTATGCCCTGGAGCTCTTTCACTCCGTCGCGGATCTCGATGCCATCTTCGTCCCCATCGGCCTCGGCTCCGGCTTCTGCGGCATTGCATCAGCGCGCGAGGCACTGGGCCTTAAAACCAAAATCATCGGCGTGGTCTCCGCACACGCACCCGCCTACGCCCTCTCCTTCCAGCAGCGTCAGTTCGTCGAGCAGTCCAGCCAGACCCGCGTCGCCGAAGGCGTCGCCTGCAAGACCCCCAACCAGGACGCCCTGCGACACATCCTCCAGCACGCGCACGACATCCTCACCGTCACCGACGAGGAGGCTCTCGCCGCCATGCGCGAGATCATCCAGTCCACCCACAACATCGCCGAAGGCTCCGGTGCCCTCGCCTACGCCGCCCTCAAAAACCACTCCACCGCATGGCAGGGCAAACGCGTCGCCTGCATCCTCTCCGGCGCAAACGCCAGCATGCACATCCTCCGCGAAGCACTCAGCTAAGGACGCTCCACCACCGGCAGCACAATCTGCGATGGATGCTCACGGTCATGATGCACCGTATTCGTAGCGGTCACCGTCCTCCGGTGCTGCTGCAGCGGCTCCCCCGTGTTCGGGTTCACATCAAAACGCGGGAAATTGCTGCTGCTGATGTCCACACGAATCCGGTGCCCCTTCTTGAAGACATTGCTCGTGGGATAGAGCTTGATCGTGATAGGATACACCTTCCCCGGCTGCATCAGCTTCTCCTCCTTCAGCGAATCCCGAAACCGCGCCCGCATGATCCCGTCTGTCAGGTTCAGGTCAAAGCCATGCGGCCAGTCCGCGCTCGGCGGATACACATCCACCAGCTTGGCCGTGAAATCGGTGTCCACGGCGGACGACGAAATCCACAGCTTCACCTCCATCTCACCCGTCACTTCCGTGTCTTCCGCCAGCGGTGCTGTTTGAAACACCAGCACATCACTGCGCGCCGAGAGCGGAATGGGCTTCGTCCAGTTCCAGAACTTGTCACTGCCACGTTGATCCCACGCCCCCTGCTGCATGATGCCATCTCCCGAGGAGATGTTGCCTCCGAGCGTCGGCACCGGATTCTTCGGATCAAACGCATAGCTCTGCGCCGCCGCCTCCACCTTCGGCTTTGCATCACTCAGCAACCCTTCCGGATGCAGATAAAACGGCGTCGCCTTCGCCCGCGCCAGCGGCCACTCATTCTCATCGCGCCACTGCCCGCCATGATTCAGCAGCCCATCCTTCGTCTTGCTGCCATCACCCGTGCCCATCACAAAAAGACGCACCTTCTTCGCAAAGGGAGCCGCCTTGCCCACGCTGTTGTCCAGCCCCTTCATCCAGTGGTCAAACCACTCCTTGCGCCACGCCAGCTGGTCAGCGATGGCCGCCTCCGCGCCAAACTCCACCTGCCCGTGCGCCGACTTGTTCTGCATCCCGTGAATCCACGGTCCCATGATCAGGTACACATCACTTTTGAGCGCCTTGCTTAGCGCCTGAAAATTCGCCGAGGTGTTCCCCGCCCACGAGTCATACCAGCCGCCCACCAGATACACCGGCATGTCCTTGTATCGCTTCGGATCAGCCAGGATGTTGTTCTGCGCCCAGAAGTCATCGTCCTTGCCATGCCGCATCGCCTGGATCAGCCAGTCCTCATACTCCGGCGCCAGCTTCAGCGGCGTGCAACCCGGCCGCAGCGGCAGCAGGGACAGGTAGTCCCACCGGTGGTCCGCCATCTCCTTCAGCTCCACCTGCGTGGCCGGATTCAGCGCCGCATTGCTGCCCTTCCCGGCGTTCAGCATGATCCAGTTCCAGAAGCGCATCTCAAACGCCCCCGCATTCCGCATGCTCTGCCGTCCCATGTTCGACACCGCATCCACCGGGATCACCGTCGTCAGCTCCGGCACCTTCGCCAGCGCCATCGCGTGCTGCGTGCCGCCCACATACGAGGTGCCCACCATCCCGATCTTCCCGTTCGCCCACGGCTGCGCGGCTATCCACGCGGCGCAGTCCGTTCCATCAACGCCATCATCCGTCATCCAGTGCCACACGCCCTCGCTGGCGTAGCGCCCGCGCGTGTCCTGCGCCACAAACACATACCCATGCCTGGCAAAGTACTCGCCATAGCTCTTCGCTCCGTCCTTGTTGTACGGCGTGCGCGTCAGCACCACCGGCAGCTTCTCACTGCTGCCCGCCGGCAGATACACATCCGTGGCCAGCTTCACGCCATCGTGCATCGGCACCATGACGTTTTTCTCCACCTTCACGCCCGCCTCCTGCGCCTGCACATGCAGCCAGGAGACGGCGCAAAGAACCGTGAGCGAAAGCCGGTGCTGCCTCATAAAATCACTCCGCCAGCAGCTTCGTCACCGCCTCTTCCAGCTGGCCGCGTGCATTCGTGCTCACCACCATGCCCTTCTTATTCAGCAGCCACATGGCTGGGATCGATTGAATGCCATACTTGCTGGCGATCTCATTCTGCCAGCCCTTGCCGTCAAAGTACTGCGGCCACTCCATGCCCTTTTCCTTCACAAAGCCTTCCAGCTCCGCCTTGTCCTGATCCAGCGAGATGCCCACGATTTCAAAACCCTTGGCATGCAGCTCCTTGTACGCCTTGATCACGTTCGGCAGTTCGGCCACGCACGGTCCGCACCAGGTGGCCCAGAAGTCCACCAGCACCACCTTGCCCTGCAGCTTGCTCACATCCACCTCACGGCCATCCACAGCGGTAAACTTGAGCTCCAGCGGCTTGGCCTTGAGGTCGGCGCTCGCCTTGATGCTCTTCAGCTTGCCCTCCACCATCTGGTTCATCTTCTCCTCCGGGAAATCTTTCAGATGCTTCTCCGCCTTCGCGGTCCATCCGGCCAGGTCACCGCCGGGAGCCTCGGCGGCTTCCACAGATTCCATCACGCTCACCAAGCTGGCCTGGGATTTGGTTTCCGCTTTGGCATCCGCCGCCTTCACAATGTCATCCAGGCTGATCGCCGGCTTGGGAGCAGGAATTCCGGCCACCTCGCGCACGCGCCCCGTCATTGCTTCAAACAGCGCCGCATCCCAGCGCGCCGGATTGGACGGCCCCGCTTTCAGCGCCGCAGCATACGCGGCATCAAATTCCGTGATCCCCTTCTTGAGCATCGCGATCGCTTCTTCACGCGTCTTGGGCTTCTCCTTCGGATTTTTCACCCCCTCCACGATTTGATTGACCTTCTGCCATTCGGCATCGCCGTCGGCAGCACGCATTGAAGAAGAGACAGCCAGGACAAAAGTCGTGACTCCGAGGCAGAAAAGACGGTGGGCTTTCATGAAGGTGATCAGCCTAAACGGACACAATCCCCCACACCAATCTTTTTACGCAAAGATTTCCATCACACCCTGCTGCACTGCGGTGTGGATCTTTCGCATCAGCATCTCACGCCACCTACTCAGCCAGCAGCTTCTTTACCTGCTCCTCAAGCCCTTCAAAGGCAGTCTTGCTCGCCACCACGCCCTTCTTGTTCAGCAGCCAAGCCGTCGGGATGGACTCGAGTTTGTATTTCATGAACAGCTCATTCTCCGCGCCTTTGCCGTCAAAATACTGCGGCCACTCCATGCCTTTCTCCTTCAAGAAGGCTTCCAGCTCCGCCTTGTCCTGGTCCAGCGAGACGCCGATCACCTCAAAGCCTTTTTCGTGCAGCTCTTTGTAGAGCTTGATCACCTTCGGCAGTTCTTCCACGCACGGTCCACACCATGTGGCCCAGAAGTCGATCAGCACCACCTTGCCCTGCAGCTTGCTCACATCCACCGCACGACCATCCAAAGCCGTGAACTTCAGCTCCAGCGGCGCGGCCTTGGACTTCATGTCCTTGATCCGGTCTTCCACCATCGTGTTCATCTTTTCTCCGGGGAAGTCCTTCAGATGCTTCTCCGCTTTGGCGATCCAGCCCTCCACATCGCCTCCCGCTTCCGCAGCTTTGTCAGAGGCGATCATCACACTCGCCAGGCTGGCCTGCGATTTCGTCTCGGGTTTCGCATCCTCGGCTTTGACGATCTCATCCAGACTGATCGCCTCCTTCTCAGGCCCGGCCACGCCAGCCATCCCACGCACACGTCCCAGCATGGCTGCAAACAGTGCCGCGTCCCAGCGGGCGGGGTTGTTCGGTCCGGCTTTCAAAGCCGCCGCATAGCTCGCGTCAAATTCGGCCAGCCCATTCTTCAGCAAGGCGATCGCCGCATCACGCGACTGCGGCTTGTCCTTCGGATCTTTGATCGCTGCGATGGCTTCATTGACCTTCTGCCATTCAGCATCGCCGTCAGCGGCATGAAGGGAGAGTGAAAAACCCAGGGCAAGAGCCAGGGCGCAGGCGCGAAAAATTGGATGGACGTTCATTGAGAATGCAGGGAAGCCTAAACGGGCTGGATCCAGGCAACCAATCCTTTTACGCAAAGATTTCCGTCACCGCCTTTCCTTTTCCATCCTCCGTCACGTAGAAAGGCCGTCCCTCGATCTCAAATTCCGTCTTCGGGCTGATGCCCATCGCCGTCATGATCGTGGCATGCAGGTCCATCACACTCACGGGATTCTTCGTGGCAATCAGCGGCCTCTCATCGGCCGTCTCTCCATACAGGTGCCCCTTCTTCACGCCGCCGCCAAACATCACCACGCTCGTCCCGCCGGTAAAGTGGCGGTGCAGCCCGTAGTGCTTCATCTCACTCAGCGTATCCACCTTGAAGGTCGTCTGATCGTTCGCATTCGACCCCGGCTTGCCCTCCATCAGCGCATCACGGCTGAACTCGCTCGCGATGATAATCAGCGTGCGGTCCAGCAGCCCCTTCGCCTCCAGGTCACGCACGAGCTGCGAGATCGGCATGTCAATCTCCTTGTGCATCGCATCCACCGTCGTGTGGCCGTCCTTGTGCGTGTCCCACTGGAAAAACGGCACATACTCCGTGGTCACCTCCACAAACCGCGTCCCTGCCTCCACCAGCCGCCGCGCCAGCAGGCATCCGCGCCCAAAGCGCCCCGTGTCATACTTTGCGTAGCTCTCCTTCGGCTCCAGCGTAATGTCAAAGGCCTCCCTTTCCTTCGCGCTCAGCAGGCGGCACGCGTTGTCCATGCTGCGCAGCATCGACTCCTGCTGGTAGTCGCTCATAAACTCCCGCTGCGGGCTCTGGTCCACCAGCTTGCGGAAAAGCCGGTCCCGGTTCGCAAAGCGGTTCGCGTCCATCCCCTTCGGCGGCTTGACCGACTGCGCCGCCTCTTCCGGGAAGGGCAGGTTCATCGGCCCAAACTCGCTGCCAAAAAATCCCGCTGTCGTAAAGGCCTTCAGCTCCTCGCTTTCGCCCACGCCTTCCAGGCGCTGGCCGATGTTGATGAAGGCAGGCATCACCGGATTGCGCGGCCCAAGCACCTTCGCCATCCACGCACCGATGTGCGGACACGCCACAGTCTGCGGCGGCACATAGCCCGTGTGCCAGTGATACTGATGCCGCGAATGAAGAATGCTCCCCAGGTCCGGTTGCACCGCGCTGCGGATCAGCGTCGCCCGGTCCATCACGTGCGCGATGTTTTCCAGCCCCTGGCAGATTTTGATCCCGTCCACGCTCGTGTTGATCGCCGGAAACGTGCTCAGCATCCGCTTCACCTCCAGCCCCTTCTCAAAGGGCAGATAGCCCTTCGGGTCAAACGTGTCCGGCGCCGCCATGCCACCCGCCATCCACAGCAGGATGCACGCATCCGCCTTTGCTGGCGGGTGCGTCACCTTGTCGCCAGACTTCGCCCAGATGGCACGCGGCTCGCCCGTCATCCACGCAGCAGTGCCGGCTGCCGCCAGTTTCTTCAGGAAATCGCGGCGCACCAAGTGCTCGGGCAGGGAGGGATCAAATTCGTGCATGGCAGTACCAGTAAAACGCTCCCAGAATCACTTCGCTGGCTCATTTTTCTTCTTTCCCGGCCCGCGAGGCGGATCGCCCGGCATGCCCGAGTGCATCTTTCCCGCGGATGGGTCATGCGGCCCTTCCGGCAGCGTTTTGGCCCACGCCATCACCTTCTCGGCCAGCTTTTCCACCACCTCAGGATGATGCTCGGCCACGTTGTTCAGCTGCGTCAGGTCCTTCGTCACGTCATACAGCTCCACGCGGCTCCGGTCAGGGTTCACCAGCAGCTTCCAGTCCCCTTCACGGATTGCCAGCTCCGGGCTGTGGTGAAAGGGCTCGCCCGCGATGTTAAACCGCCACTCCCACATCAGTGGCTTGCTGCGTGGGCGCGCGACTCCTGTCATCACGTCGCTCACATCCTCCCCGTCCAGCGCATGCCCTTCAGGAATTTGCACCCCCGCCACTTTGCAGATCGTCGGCAGCCAGTCCACACCGGCCAGCACAGCTTTATCATTGATCTGCCCTGCAGGCACCTTGCCCGGCCAGCGCACGATGCCTGGCACGCGAATGCCCCCTTCATACAGGCTGCGCTTGCGCCCGCGAAAAGGCCCCGCGCTTCCCACACCGCTGTGTCCTGCATTGCCGATGTGGATGTCCTCCGGCCCGTTGTCGCTGCTAAAAAGAATCAGCGTGTTCTTGTCTTTGCCCATCTTCTCCAGCCCCGCCATCAGCCTGCCGACCTGTGTGTCCAGGTCCGTCACACTCGCGGCGAAGACCTCCATCGCAGCCGCCAGTGGAAAGTCCTTCCCACCCGCCCTCAGATGCACATATGCCCTCATCTGCTCAGGCGTCGGGTTCAGCGTCGCATGCGGCACCAGCGTCCAGAGCTGGAGATAGAACGGCCTGTCACCCGCCTGCCCGATAAACCTGAGCGCCTCATCTACAAACAGGGCCGTGGACTTGGCGCGGAAATACGGATCAGCTGCAGGCCCGTTTGCGCCCTCTTTCTCAGACGTACCCACATAGTCGAAACCATACTGACCGATCTCCGGCCCGCCAGAGCCATTGCCCAAATGCCACTTGCCGATATGCGCCGTCGTGTAGCCGGCGGTCTTCAGCAGCAGCGCCGCGTTCGGCACCTGCGGCTCCAGCCAGTTGGACATGCCACGTGCCTCGTTCTGCTGCGGCGTGGCGTAGTGCCCGTGGATGCGATGCCTGGCCGGATACTGCCCGGTAAAAAAGGCGCAGCGGCTCGGCGAGCACACCGAGGCGTTCACGTAGAACTGCGTGTACACCGTCCCCTGCTTTGCCATCCTGTCCAGGTTCGGCGTGCGGATGATCCGGTTGCCATAGCATCCAAGATCTCCCCAGCCCAGGTCATCGGCCAGGATGAAGAGGATGTTCGGCCTGTCCGCGGCAGCGGCGGAAATCGAGATCAGCAGGAGAAAGGCGAAAATGCAGCGCATGGCTGCCGCAAACGATGCCAGGCACCTCAAACTGTCACCAATGCCCCCAAGATTCCACGATTGACGCGCGTCCTCCTCTCCGCCATTTCCATACTGTGCTCGTCAGTCTCCACCATCTGCTGTTTGTGCTGCTGCCCCTGGCCTTGGCGGCCCGCCACATCATCCGGCCGCGACCGGACACGCTTGCCATGTCACATGGCGTCACCCGCTTCTGCCTCGGGGTCGGAAAATGGGTGCTGCTGGTCGATCCCCTGTGGCATCTGGCAGACATGACCTTCCGTGGCGGGCCCGAAAGCCTCGGCACCAGTGTGGCTTGGATGGGCTTTCTGGGCCTGCTGCTCAGCCTGCATTTCGCTGCCACCGCCGCTGGCGACACACTCGCCGGGCTCGGCGGCATGTTTGGCTTTCCAGTGTCTGACCTGGTGCAGGAGACGCTGTCGCTGCGGCGCTTCACCCAGGGAAAATGGCTGCGCCTGACCGCCCTCCTCCTGGCGGCCACCGTTCTGGCGGCCCTGCTCCTGACAGCCTCGTTCAACGACACCTGGCTGCATCTGAAGGCACTCTTCTCACCTCCGGCGCGGACAGCTTCCAGCGTGCTCCAGCAGGCACGCGTGCGCACAGACTTTCATGTGCTGACGATCGTCGCAGCACTTGCCAGCCTTGTCGCCCTGCCTCACTCACGTGATTTCCTGCGCGAGCCTGCCCCCTGGAAGGCTACCCTCTGCATCCTCATTTTCACCCTTGCTGCGGCAATGCTGTGGACGCATGCCGCCCCTGTGTCATGAAACCGCTGCCTCCACGAATCGACCCGGCAAAGCGTACGCCAGTCCCTCCAAGCCCGGAGCTAACCCCCCGGGCGGCGCAAAATATCGTCCGCGTGTTTGCTCTTCTGCTGGCCGTCCCCCTGCTGTTCGAAGCAGCCTCCTGGTTTACCTCTTCCAGGACCAATCTGGCGGCCGCCACCGTGCGTAGCGGTGTGCAGTGGCTGCTGATGCACGCCCTCAATGAAGGCAACCGCACAGTCTTTCTCGGCCGTGACGGCTGGCTTTTCGACCACCAAGAACTCGACCGGCTGGCCCATGCCAAGCGTGCGGGCAATGACGTGCATTCCGGACTGATCCGCCTCGCGGCTCAGTTGAAAGCACAGGACACCCAGCTGCTGGTCATCACCATTCCAGACCGCGCCACGCTCTACCCTGAAAAAATACGCCCCGGCCGCTATCTGGACGTGATCCGCCTGAAGGACGAGGCTGGCAGCCTGGCCGCCTTGAAAGCCGCAGGAGCCGATGTGCTGGACATGACCGACGGCCTCTGGGATTTCCGTGACAAAAAGCCGGTTTTTTATGCCCATGACAGCCACTGGACCCCTGAGGCCATGAAGGCTGTGGCGCTGGCGGTTCACAAGCATGTGCGCGAAAAATTCCCCCGGCTGAGCAGCGCCGAGACACCTGTCATCAATGCCAGCATTCTCGAACACACCGACCCAGGCGATCTGGCACGCAGGCTCGATCCGCTCCATGCATCCACTTTGCTGGGGGTGGAAAAAGCCGATCTGGTTTCCATCCAAGGCCTCCCGCAGAGCATCAAGTCTCCAGTTGTTCTCCACGGTGGCGACCTCATGAGGGTCTATGATGATGCTCAGCTCAGTTTTGGCGGCGGCAGGTCGCCGGACGCGGGCTTTGCCACACAGTTCGCCACATTGTTAGGACGCCCGCTGGATGTCAGAGGCATGCCACAGCCTGGAGAAAGCTACGATGACAAGAAGCTTGTCATCATTTTGTTGCCGATGGCTGAACTGGTGCCGTAAGTTTGCCCATCCATGCTCAGGCTCCTCCTCCACTTTTTTTTCGGCGGCGTTTTTGTCTATGCCGGGCTTTTGAAGGTGGCGGACCCCATGTCTTTTCTGGATGACATCCGCAGCTTCGACCTTCTCGGAGATCCCTGGGCCGCCTGGCTGGCCATGGGGCTTCCCTGGCTGGAAATTTTCGCCGGACTGTCCGTGATGAGCGGTCTCCTGCGTCCCGGAGGGTTGCTGATTTTGAACGGATCACTGCTCATCTTCCTCGTCGCCATCAGCATCTCCTGGTGGCGCGGCATCGACATCCGCTGCGGCTGCTTCGGCCACGCAGACGCCACCTCCAACTATCGCGACCTCATCCTGCGGGACATCCTGCTGCTCATCAGCGGACTCGTCCTGGTATGGCACGGCAAGCCCAGATCCAAAGCATGAGCACCGGACTCAAATACCACTTTGCCTCGGACAACACCTCCGGCATCTGTCCTGAGGCCTGGCAGGCTCTGGAGGAGGCCAACTCTGGCTACCAGCCCAGCTACGGCGCAGACACCATCACCAGCGAGGCCTGCGAAACCTTCCGCAGCTTCTTTGAAACCGACTGCGACGTCTATTTCGTCTTCAACGGCACCGCGGCCAATTCGCTCTCCCTCGCCACTCTCTGCCAGAGCTACCACAGCATCATCACCGCGCAGGAGGCCCATGTGGAGACGGATGAATGCGGTGCACCGGAGTTCTTCAGCCACGGCTCCAAGATCCTCCTCGCCCGCAGCCCCCTGGGAAAACTCGACCCCTCCGATGTCGAGCGCCTCGCCACCAGTCGCTCCGACGTCCACTTCCCCAAGCCCCGCGCCCTCAGCCTCAGCCAGAGCACCGAGCTTGGCACTGTCTACCGCCCAGGCGAAGTCAAAGGCCTCGGCGCTGTCGCGCGGCAGCACGGCCTCTCCATCCACATGGACGGCGCTCGCTTCTTCAATGCCCTCACCGGCCTGAATTGCGCCCCCGCAGACATCACCTGGCGTGCAGGCGTGGACGTCCTCTGCTGCGGCGGCACCAAGCTCGGCATGGCCGTCACCGAAGCCGTCGTCTTTTTCAACAAGGAGCTCTCCCAGGAGTTCGCCTACCGCTGCAAGCAGGCCGGACAGCTCTGCTCCAAAATGCGCTTCATCTCCGCCCAGTGGCTCCGCATCCTGCGAAACGACACCTGGCGCAAGCACGCTCAAAACGGCAACACCCTAGCACGGCGCCTCGCAGACGCCCTCGGCCACCTCCCCGGTGTGCAGATTCTCTACCCCGTGGATGCCAACGCCGTCTTCGCCAGACTGCCTGAAAAAATGAAGGAAGCACTCAAGGCGCGCGGCTGGGTCTTCTACAGCTTCATCGGCGGCGGTTCCCGCCTCATGTGCTCCTGGCGCACCACCGAAGCAGACGTGGACGCCTTCGTCTCTGACGCCGCATCGGCCGCCTGACCTCGCCTGTTTTACAATCCCTCAGGCTCGTCGCTGTCCGCCTTATTCTCCTGATCCTGCGCCACGGCAGAGCTCCGCTGGAAATGCAGCTGCAGCACACGCCGCAGATCCGCCTTCGTCGTCGTCACCTCATAGTCCTCGATCGTCACCTTCTCTCCCACCTTCGGCAGATGCCCCAGCAGGTGCGTCACATAGCCGCCGATGGTCGTCACCTCATCGCTCTCCAGTTCAATACCCGTCTGGTCCGCCAGCTCATAGAGATTGAATGTCCCTTCGACCGTAAACTCGTTTTCATTGATGCGGCGGAACTCGCTCACCTCGTGGTCAAACTCATCCTGAATGTCGCCCACGATCTCCTCCAGCACATTGTCCAGCGTCACGATGCCCACCGCTCCGCCAAACTCATCCACCGCCAGCGCCACATGCACATGCTTGTCCAGAAAGAAGCGCAGCAGCTTGTCGATCGGCATCATCTCCGGCACCATGTGCAGCGTCCGCATGATCTTGCGCAGGTCCGGCTGCGGCTGCCCGATCAGGCTGAGCAGATCCTTGATGTGAATGATGCCGATCGCGTGATCCAGGTGACCCTCCACCAGCGGGTAGCGCGTGTGCTTGGTGTCGATCGCGATCTTGAGATTGGCCTCAAACGTCTCGTCCGCGTCCAGAGACACCACCTGGTTGCGCGGCGTCATCACATCACGCACGCAGCGGTCATTCAGCGCCAGCGCGTTGAGCAGAATGTCCTTCTCTGTCTCCGTCACCTCCTTGGACTTCTGGCTTTCCGCCACGATGTGCCGCAGCTCTTCTTCAGAATGGGCGATCTCATGCTCGGAGACAGCGCTGATGCCCATCGTCCGCAGCACAAGGTTCGTGCTCGCGCTCAGTATCCAGATCGCCGGCTTGAGCACGACGTAAAACAGATGCAACGGCCGCGCGATCAGCAGCGTCATCGGCAGGGATTTGCGGATCGCCAGCACCTTCGGCGTCTGCTCCCCCAGCACCACATGCAGGTAGGTCACAATCGCATACGCGATGCCGATCGAGGTCCAGCGGATCACCGTCTCGCTGACAATGCCGATTTTAAAAAGCATCGGCTGCACCACGATGGCCACAAACGGCTCGCCAAAAATACCCAGCGCAATGCTCGTCAGCGTGATGCCCAGCTGCCCGGCGGAAAGGTACGCATCCAGGTTGCGCGTCACATTTTGCGCAAACTTCGCCCCGCGCGTCCCCTCATCAATCGCAGCCTGCAGCTGACTGTCCCGGACTTTCACGATCGCAAACTCCGCCGCCACAAAAAAGGCGTTGAGCAGCACGATCAGCAGCACAATCACGGCCTGCCAGAAAAGCTCCGAAGAGGTGAAACTCCACTCGCGCACGAGTTCAGCGGAGGCGTTGGCGAGCAGGAGTGTCATGAGGCGGCGCGGTCAGACGTTCACAGCTTCTCGTAGTTACCATCACATCTCTTTTCGAGGATGGTGAAGCCGGCGGCTTTCGCGTCGGAAACAGAAAGGGGTTTGGTGATCTTCGGTGTGTTGAAGCCCGAAATAAGTTTTTTGACCGGCTGCTTGCACAGCGGGCAGTTTTCCAGCGCAGGCCTGCTGAGAGGCCTACGCAGATCAAAGCCTCTGCGGCACGCAGGGCATCCTTTTTCCGGGTCTTCAGCGATGTAGGAGTAGGTAGGCATCTACAATAAAATATAAACGCTCCGCCTCTCCATGCAGCCGGAGAAAGCCCCGGCTGCAAGTTCGGACATGACTTTTACCAGCTGGACTTCGTCACCCCGGGGATCATTCCCTGGGAGGCGAGTTCGCGGAAGGTCATACGGGACATCTGGAAGCGGCGGATGAACGCACGACGACGGCCGGAAACGCGGCAGCGGTTGATCAGACGGGTCGGACTTGCGTCACGTGGAAGCATGGAGAGGCCGACGTAGTCGCCTTTCTCCTTGAGTTCAGCACGGAGTTTAGCGTACTTTTCGACAGTTTTACGTTTGCGCTTGTCGCGCTCGAGCCAGCATGTTTTTGCCATAGGGGCGCGGAGTCTGCCTCAAAGCCTTCTTTTCGCAAGAGAAAATTTCCACTGGCGCTGCCTCTGTTTCACGCTAAAAACCCCTTACTATGGTCATCTTTTACGGAATGTGTCTCGCTGCCTGCCTCCTTTTCTGCGGAGTTCTCGCTTTCACCTACTTGGTGAAAGGCTGAATCAGGCTGCGTCAGTGTCACTTATAAAGAAACGTCGTCAGCGGGCTGGTGGCTGAGGCCTCCATCGATCCCTCGCTGACTCCGATCTCATAGGCACTGCGTCCTGCCTCGACGCTCATTTTGAATGCTTTAGCCATTCGCACGGGGTCAGACGCCACCGCGATCGCTGTATTCACCAGCACAGCGTCTGCACCCATCTCAAAGGCCTCGGCCGCATGACTTGGCGCTCCGATTCCGGCGTCCACCACCACCGGCACCGTCGCCTGCGTGATGATGATCTCGATCTGCCGCCGCGTCGTAATTCCTTGGTGTGAACCAATCGGCGATCCTAGCGGCATCACCGTCGCCGTGCCCACATCCTGCAGTCTGCGGGCCAAAACGGGGTCCGCATTGATGTAGGGCAGCACAGTAAACCCTTCTTTCACAAGCACTTCAGCTGCTTTCAGCGTCTCGATCGGGTCTGGCAGCAGGTAGCGCGGGTCCGGGTGGATCTCCAGCTTTACCCAGTTTGGCAGCCCTGCGGCCACCGCCAGCCTGGCCAGCCGCACGGCCTCCTCCGCATTCATCGCCCCGCTGGTGTTCGGCAGCAGCAGCACGTTTTTCGGGATGAAGTCGAGGATGTTCGCAAAGGGGTCCCCCTTGCCAGAAAGATCCGCACGCCGCAGCGCCACCGTCACAATCTCCGTCTCCGACGCCACAATCGCATCTCTCATCAGCTCCCCGCTGGCAAACTTCCCCGTGCCCAGCATGAGACGGGAGTTAAACTGACGGTTGGCAATGATGAGAGGTTGATTGGACACAGGAAGTCAGAGATGCACCCAATCCTGCCTCACGCAAGCATCACCCGCTGCAACAGCTCGCCCGTCGGTGTCTGGATGCCGATGTAAAAGTCGCCAAACTCCCCGTACTGCGCCGTCACTTCGTCAAAGCGCATCTCATACACGATGCTCTTGATCTGGAACATGTCGTGCGCAAACAGCGTCACGCCCCACTCATAGCTGTCCAGGCCCGTCGAGCCCGTGATGAGCTGGCGCACCTTGCCAGAGTACTTGCGTCCAGTTTTCGCGTGGCCGCCCATCAGCTCACGACGCTTCGCAAATTCATTCGCATACCAGTTCGCGCCCACGTTGCGGCGCTTGCTCATCGGGTAAAAGCAGAAGACCTGCCAGTCCGGCATGTTTGGGTACAGGCGGTCGTTGAAGTATTTCGTCATGTGGCCCTTCCACTCGCCCAGCCGCTTCTCAAAGGCCTCAGTGCCCGGCGTCAGGTTCTCCGCCTTCTCCAGCTGAACTTTAAACTCTTCCTCGCTCTGCGAGTACTCCGTCCACTCGGTCATCGAGAGGTAGCTGTACGCCGGCGTCAGCACATCCGGCCCCAGCGCCAGGCTGATCTGCTTTTCAAATTTCTGCGAGTCATGCAGGTCCGGCGTCACCAGCATAAAGCCCAGCTCCGACTTTGGAGACACCATCGCAAACGCCAGCAGCTGCGTCCCCGGGTGCTTGCGGATCGCCTCAATCGTGCGCGTGAAATTCTCCCGCCGCTCCTGCCGCTCCTCCGGCGTCAGCGCCGCCCAGTAGCCATGATCGATGGTAAAAAACAAATGCTGCACCACCCAGCCCTCCTGGGCGATGAGCGGCTTCGATTCAGCAGGACCATTGGACGTGGGGAAAGAGGTGGGGATGAGCATGCAGGTTGGGATGGGGTTCCCTCCCCCATACGCCGGAATTCCCCCCGCTCAACGGCCTATCATTGGCTTTTGCTGCGCTTTATCGGTTCTTCCACAGCTTTAGTCATAGCGAATCTCAAACCTTCGAAGCATGGCCACGAA
Organism: Prosthecobacter fluviatilis; assembly: GCF_055388355.1. Taxonomy (NCBI): domain Bacteria; kingdom Pseudomonadati; phylum Verrucomicrobiota; class Verrucomicrobiia; order Verrucomicrobiales; family Verrucomicrobiaceae; genus Prosthecobacter; species Prosthecobacter fluviatilis. The sequence goes on along the minus strand of NZ_AP043782.1, from coordinate 4,903,805 downwards.
TCGGCGGCTGCGGCGCAGAAGGGACGCCAGCCCAGCCAGCCAGAGCGCCAGCCCTAGAATCCAGGGCAGATCAGGGTGCAAAGGAGGAGGCCGCATCATCGTGTGCCTGCCCTCAAGCCAATGAACAGGTGCCACGATGATATCAGCAAGCATCGCAAACCCATCCGAGCTGCGGAATCCCAGGCTAAATCCAATCAAATAGGTCATTGCTGGCGGAATCCAGGAACGCGGCATGAGGCACGCTAAAAGGACCGGAAAAACAGAGCAGTAGCCGCCCCTCAGTAAAACCGTGCTGAGATCGAGCACCCGGCCTCCGATACCGTTTCCCCAGAGCCCAAGAAAAAAGCCAGCGATGCCGGCGGGAACACCTCCGACCACGAGCGCCACAAACTGGCGCTCATGCCAGGCAAGTTCACGCATGGGATTCATGAGAGTGGCATTCTTCACAGCTGTGGCTAGCTTGGCATGACATGAAAAATTCGTCGAGACTGTTTCTGCTGCTGTTCGCCCTGGACGTCTGCTCTGCGCAGGAGGCGTTTGACCGGCTGACCTTTCATGCGTCACCGAAGCCTCTGGCGGCAGAAGCGAAGACGAGCGACTGGCCACGGGTGCTCGGCCCCACGAACGATGCCCATTCACCTGAAACGCATCTGCTCAAGACCTGGGGGCGGGGCGGGCCGGAGAAGGTGTGGGAAGTCCAGATGGGTGAGGCCTATAACTCCCCCGCCATCAGCGGTGACTACTGCGTGATCTTCCATGCTCTGGAAGGCAGGGAAACCATCGAGTGCCTTCACCGTGAAACGGGGAAGCGATTCTGGTCCCAAGATTACCCGATCTCGTACCAGGATCGCTATGGCTTCGGCAATGGCCCGCGTGGCAGCCCGGTGATTGCCAACGGCATTGTGGTGACCTTTGGTGTGACTGCCGAGCTGCACGCGTTTGATTTAAAAACCGGCAAGCCATTGTGGCAGCTTGACCTGCGCAAAGAATACAACGTGCCGCAGGATTTCTTCGGCGCGGGAGGCACGCCGCTGATTCTCGACGGACGCGTGATCGTGAATGTCGGCGGCAAAAAAGCCCCCATCGAAGACAACGAAGGAATGCGTGACCGTAAAGCGAAGCTCGCGGAGGCAGGAGTGAGCGTGGCCGCCTTCGATTTGCAAAGCGGCAAGGTCGTTTGGACCATCGAGGACATCTGGGGCTCTAGCTATGCATCCCCCATTCCCGCCAAGATGCATGGGCAGACGAAGGTGCTGATCTATGCCGGTGGGGAGAGCGACCCGGCCACGGGCGGCCTCATGTGCATTGATCCCTCCTCCGGCAAGCTCCACTCCAAATTTCCCTGGCGCTCCGAGGACTACATCCAGGCCATCGGGACATCCCCCGTCGTCATCCCCGGCCAAAACCGCGCCTTCATCACCACGGCGTATCCGAAGGGCAGGCCACTCGGCGGCGCGATGGTGGAGTATGACGCGGAGTTTCAGGCCAAAGAAGTCTGGCAGTCCAAAAAGCTCGGCGTCCACTGGATGAACCCGGTGTATCACGATGGTCATCTGTATGCGATTGACGGTGAGACGGAGCCCAAGTCGCGCCTCGTCTGCGTGAACGCCGAGACTGGTGCAGAGGTGTGGGAGCAGCACATTGAATGGGAGGACGCTGAGTTTAGCAAGCTGACCGGACGTGCCAATCCCACACGTCTCAGCATCTTGCGTGCGAGTTTGCTGAAAGCCGATGGGGGCTTCCTTTGCCTCGGAGAAACCGGTTCACTGCACTGGCTCGATCTGAGTCCGGCCGGGGCCAAAGTGCTGGCACAAGCGCAGCCGTTTTATGCACTCAACACCTGGAGCCTGCCCGCGCTCAGTCACGGCCTGCTCTATGTGCGCCAGCAGTCGCAGGATCTGCTGCACAAGTCAGGCCCACGGGTCATGGCCCTGGATTTGAGAGGGAAGTAAACCATCCCCATAAATGGACATGAGTCAGCAGCCAGGCACCGCTTGCAGAGAGCTGCCGTGCTGCTGTAGCGAACTCTAACAAAAGAAGTAGAGGCTGGCGCCACCCCTGTTTCAGCAAGCCTTGCTGAAAACATATGAGCACCATGCGCCTGCCGTTTTTCACCACCTTTAAATTCCTGCAAATGAGGCATTTGAAATACGCATGTGAATGCGGATCATTTGCTGCCTGAGCACTCTGCAAACGATACTCGCTCAATCATCGAGACGATCTGTTGCATCGGAGTCCGGTTGTGTGCCAGTCAGCGCATCTTGAGAAATGGCACGTCAAATGCTAGACGACTGGAGTCTCGTTACAAATGTCACTTCAGATTCCAGAGACATCAAATCCCAATGACAATTGTCAGATCAAACCTAATGACATGCCCATGATCTCAAATGCATACATCATCGTAAGATCTGCCGGATCGAGAGCCGTCCTTGGCCTGTCCCTGCTTCTGTTACTGAATTCCTGCAACGAGAGTGCGACGGCGACAGGCAATGAAGTTAGAAAAACATTCCCCGTCACCTCCGCCGTGGTGATGAATGTCCCAAACGGCAAGGAATACGTTGCCAGCATACAAAACTCAAATTTCATCGAGCTGCGCGCCCGGGTGAACGGACGTCTCGAAAAAGTCTCTGTGGACGAAGGCCAGCGGGTCACTGCCGGCCAGCTCCTCTTCACCATCAGCAGTCATGAATACCAGGAGGAGGTCAAGCGGGCCAATGCGAAGCTCAAGAGCGCCCAGGCAGAGGCCAAGATGGCGGAGATCGACCTGCAGAACAATCAGCTGCTGCTGGAAAAAAAGATCATCGCCAGGTCCGAGTGGGAAATGGCCCAGGCCAGGCTGGACTCCGCCATGGCCAAGGTGGACGAGGCGCAGGCCACAGTCGCCGACGCCGAGCGCAGGCTCTCCTACGCCGAAGTCCGCGCCCCCTTTGATGGGATCATCAACCGCATCAAAAACAAAACCGGCAGCCTCGTCTCCGAAGGTGACCTGCTGACATCCATTTCCAATGACGGCGATGTCTACGCCTACTTCAACGTGTCGGAGCGTGAGTATCTGGAGCTGGCCAAACGCAAGGATCTCGGCGTTCAGGGCAGCGTTGCCCTGGAACTGGCCAATGGTGAAATCCACCCGTACAAAGGCCGAATCGAAACCTGGGAAAGCGTCATTTCAAAAAGCACCGGAAACATCGCCTTCCGCGCCAGCTTCCCCAATCCTGACCATCTCCTCAAGCACGGTTCCAGCGGCAAGGTGATCGTTCAGTCTGAGCTGAAAAATGCTCTCGTGATACCTCAGAAATGCACCTTCGAGGTACAGCACAAAACCTGTGTGTACATGCTCAACCCGGACAACAGCATCCAGCTGCGAGCCATCGACACCAAACTGCGCCTTCCCAACCATTATGTGGTCGACTCCGGTCTGAAACCCACAGACCGCATCATCTTCGAAGGCATCCAAGTGGTGAAGGAAGGTGATGTGATAGCACCGGACTTCAAAGCCCTCGCTGACGTGGCCCCGTTCTGATGCAGCACGCTCCGTAGCCAGCGCTCAGGACAGAAATGCCTGAGACCGCTGTCTCTCGTCCGGCAGTTCCGGACTTCAGAAGTCATGCACCCAACCGATGAATAAAAACGCCTGAATGATAAACGAGTTTATCCGCAGACCTGTGCTGTCGATGGTCATATCCATCATCATCACATTTCTAGGCCTGCTGGCACTGTATCAGCTGCCCATCACGCAGTTCCCCAGCATCGCACCGCCCGAGGTCAACGTGACGGTGGAGTACATCGGTGCCAATGCCGAAACACTGACCAAGGCGGCCATTGTCCCCCTGGAGAGGTCGATCAATGGCGTTCCCAGGATGAAATACATGTCCTCACGGGCCGCCAATGATGGCGTCGGTGTCATTTCAGTCATCTTTGAGGCGGGCACAGACCCGGATGTCGCGGCGGTGAATGTTCAAAACCGCGTCGCCACTGTGATGGGCGAGCTGCCTGAGGAAATCATCAAGGCCGGGGTCAGGATCGCCAAGGAAGAAAAGGCCATGCTGATGTATCTCGACATCACCAGCACGAATCCCGACATCGACGAAATGTTTCTCTACAACTTTGCCGACATCAACATCCTCACCGAGTTGAAGCGGATCAAGGGAGTCGGCTTTGTGGACATCCTGGGAGCCAGGGAATACGCCATGCGCATCTGGCTGAAGCCGGACAACATGCTCGCCTACAACATCTCGGCAGACGACATCCTGGCCGCCCTGAAGGAGCACAATGTTGAAGCCGCCCCGGGAAAGGTGGGCGAAAGCTCGGACAAAACAGAACCTCATCTCCAGTATGTCATCCGCTACTCCGGCAAATTCCGGTCCAAGGAGGATTACGAAAAAATCCCCATCCGCTCCAATGAAGAAGGCCAGATCCTGCGGATTAAGGACATCGCCGAAGTCGAGTTCAGCACCAATTATTTTGACGTCGAGGCAAAACTCAATGGCAGGCCCACGGCTGCCATTCTGCTGAAGCAGCTCCCCGGCTCCAACGCCAACGAAGTCATCGCCAACATCAAGCAGCGCATGGCCGAGATCAAGGAAGCCACCTTCCTCCAGGGCATGAACTATGAGATCAGCTACGATGTGTCGCGGTTCCTTGACGCCTCCCTGCACGAGGTGGTGCGGACTCTGGCAGAAGCCTTCCTGCTCGTTTCACTTGTGACGTTTGTCTTCCTCCAGGACTGGCGCTCCACCTTGATCCCCGTCATTGCCGTGCCCGTGTCGCTGGTCGGCACTTTCTTCTTCATGCAGTTGCTGGGCTTCTCCCTCAATCTCATCACCCTGCTGGCTCTCGTTCTGGCGATCGGCATTGTGGTGGACGGGGCCATTGTGGTGGTCGAGGCCGTGCATGCGAAAATGGAAAGCACCGGGGCGGGCCCGCGCCAGGCCACCGAGGAGGCCATGGGAGAAATCGGCGGCGCCATCATCGCCATCACTCTGGTGATGGCCGCAGTCTTTGTCCCGGCATCCTTCATGTCCGGCCCTGCGGGCATTTTCTACCAGCAGTTTGCGCTGACGATGGCCATTGCGATCGTGCTCTCAGGCTGCGTTGCGCTCACGCTGACGCCCGCATTGTGCGCCTTGATGCTGAAAAACATGCATCATGCGCCCAAAAGCAACAGCCTGCTGAACCGGTTCTTCAGCCTCTTCAATCGTAGCTACGACAAAGTCTCGGGGACTTACAACCGCTGGATTTCGGCGCTGGCAGGCAGGCGTGTCCTCAGCTGGGGCACCCTCCTCGGCTTCTGTGCCGTCATGGTATTCATGGGAGGCAGACTCCCCTCCGGTTTCATTCCCAACGAGGATCAGGGAGCGTTTTATGTCGGGGTCACCACCCCGGCGGGTTCCACCCTGGAACGAACCAAGGCGGTGGTGGATGAAATCCAGCACTGCTGCGAGGGCATTTCCGCCATCTCCTCAGTGTCCACGCTCGCAGGCGTCAACATCATCACCGACGCCAGCGGCTCGACCTACGGCTCCTGCCTCATCAATCTCACCGGCTGGCATGAGCGCACCGAGTCCGTCAGGGCCGTGATGGACGAGCTTCTCCGCCGGACACGGCACATCAATGACGCCGAGATCGAGCTCTTCTCACCACCCGCAGTGCCAGGCTACGGCAACGCCAGCGGCTTTGAACTCCGCCTCCTGGACAGAACGGGAAGCGGCGATTTTAAAAAGATGGAGGGCGTCGCCGCCAAGTTCATTGACGACCTGCAGGCACGGCCGGAAATCGCCAATGCCTTCACCAGCTTTGACGCCAGCTTTCCCCAGTATCTCCTGCATGTGGACAGCGACATGGCAGCGCAAAAAGGCGTGACCACAAACAACGTGATGAGCACACTGCAGACGATGCTGGGCGGCAAATACGCCACCAACTTCATCCGCTTCGGCCAGCTCTACAAGGTCATGGTGCAGGTGCTGCCGGAGTACCGTGCGCGCCCTGAGGACATTCTGAAGCTCCATGTCAAAAACGACCACGGGGAGATGGTTCAGGTCAGCACGTTTGTGGAGCTGGAAAAAGTGTATGGCGTGGACCAGGTCACCCGTTACAACATGTTCACCTCCGCGGAAATCAACGGCGAGCCAGGCGCCGGGTTCAGCAGCGGCGCTGCCATCAAAGCCATTCAGGAGACAGCCAAGGAAAAACTGCCCAAAGGCTATGGCATCGACTGGGCTGGCATCACCCGGGATCAGATCCTCGCAGGAAATCAGGCGGTGATTATTTTCATCATCTGCCTGGCCTTTGTGTATCTGCTGCTCTCCGCTCAGTACGAGAGCTTTCTGCTGCCCATGCCCGTCATTCTTTCACTCCCCACCGGGCTTCTTGGGGCCTTTGTTTTTCTGCTTTGGATGGGGCTTGAAAACAACATCTACGCCCAGGTGTCCATGATCATGCTGATCGGCCTCCTGGGGAAAAACGCCATTCTCGTGGTCGAATTCGCCATCCAGCGGCAGCGCGAGGGATTCACCCCTCTCCAGGCGGCGGTGGAAAGCGCGACCTCCCGACTGCGCCCCATTCTGATGACATCTCTGGCCTTCGTGGCCGGCCTGAGCCCGCTCATGGCGGCATCAGGGGTAGGCGCGGCTGGCAACAGAACCATCGGTGCCTCGGCGGTAGGAGGCATGATCTTCGGCACTGTTTTTGGCATGCTCGTGATCCCCGGGCTCTACGTCATTTTTGCCTCCTTCACTTCAACCACCAAACCATCCAAGGAACCGGAACATGCGTGAGACTTTGCATCTGAGCTGGCCATTCCTAAGCACGTGCGTTTCATTCATGACGCTGATGTTCACCAGCTGTGAAGACCTGCGCCGTTTTGGAAAAAAAACAAACCAGCCCCCCGCCACAGCGCAGGCACCGGAAAAATCTGCCTCCTTCACAGGCGTCAGCCAGTGGAAGAAACACTTCACAGATCCACGCCTTCAGGCCCTCACCGATCAGGCCCTGGAAAACAACCGCGACCTCAAAATCGCGCTTCAGCGCATCGAGATGGCGAAGGCGCAGATCACCGCCTCACGCAGCATGCTTGCCCCCAAAATCTCGGCGGTTGCAGGCGCCGGACTTCAGCGCTTCGGCCTCTACACGATGGATGGCGCCGGCAACAGCACCACCCCCATCTATGATGGCCGGATCGTCCCGCGGGATCTGCAAGACTACAGTATTGGCCTGCAGTCGAGCTGGGAGATAGACATCTGGGGGAAGCTGCGCAGCAAAAAGGCTTCCGCCACCGCACGCCTGCTCGCCAGTGTTGAAGGCAGAAACCTGGTGCAGACACAGCTGATCGCCGAGCTCGCCACGGCCTACTATGAGCTGCTGGCGCTGGACGCCGAAATCATCAACATTGACGAAACCATCAAAATCCAGCGCGATGCTCTGGAGACCGTGCAGACGCAGAAACAGGCGGGAGCTGCCAATGAGCTGGCCGTGCAGCAGTTCGAAGCGCTGCTGTACAATCTGCAAAGCATGCGGCTGGACACACAGCAGCAGATCGTGGAACAGGAGGGCATCATATGCAGCCTTCTGGGAGATCCAAAGCGGCCCATCGCACGCCACCGCATGGCCTTGATGGACTCCAAACTGCCGCAGCTGTCCTCCAGCGTGCCAGCCGACATGCTTAAAAACCGGCCCGACATCCGCCGTGCGGAATTCGAACTGGCGGCGACAAAGGCCGATGTGAAGGCCGCCAAGGCTGCCTTCCTGCCTTCGGTGTCCATCAATGGCATGCTGGGACTACAGGCGTTTCAAAGCAACCTCCTGCTCAACGTCCATTCCGCAGGCTACTCGGCACTCGGGGGCCTGGTCGCCCCATTGATCAACCGCAAGGCGATTCAGGCCGAGTTTGACCATGCCAGCGCCTCCCAGCTGGAGGCTCTCAACACCTATCAGCAGTCCATCGTAAACGGCTATGTGGAGGTCCACAATCAGCTGGCCTTCATCCGTATCCTGAAAAATCTCCAGGCCCTGAAGGCCAAGGAGGTCCATCTGCTGATCGAGTCTGTCAGCACGGCGGCAGATTTGTTCCGCACCCGCAGGGCCACTTACATCGAAGTGCTCAATGCCCAGCAAAATGCACTCAAGGCACGGCTGCAGCTCATCGGCGTGACCAAACGGCAGTTTCAGGTGCAGGCCAACCTGTATCGGGCGCTCGGAGGCGGCTGACCGGGATGGCCGCCAATTTCGTGCTTGGCGGGGGGCGGGCGTTTTGATAGCCTCGTCCCTACATCCCGAATAATGAACACTGCACTTGTCATCCGCATCTGTGTCATCACGATTGTACTGGTGGTCATCGCCCTGGCCTGGAGCTACTTGAAAGATGCGAGCGACGGCATGAAGCTTGTGTTTGTCATCCTCGTCGGCCTCGCAGGCGGGCTGCTCTCCGTCAAGTATGTCATCCCCTGGCTTGGCGACGTCATGGGAGAGGCCGTGTTTTCCTCAGGCGAAAAAGTGGAGCAGGACCACATGACCAAGGCCGCTGCCCGCATCGCCCAGGGTGACTATGAGGGAGCCATCGGTCATTATGAAAAAATGCTCGAAGAAAAGCCGGATGACCCCTTCCCTGTCGCCGAAATCGCCAAGATACACGCCGAGCGTCTGCACGACCCTCAGGCCGCCCTGAAAGTCCTGGAGGCACATCTGCAAAGCAAGGACTGGCCGGTGGATGATGCGGCCTTCATCATGTTCCGCATTGCCGATGTCCATCTGACTCAGCGGCATGATTTTGAAGCCGCCCGCGACATGCTGGAGCAGGTCATTGGCAACTTCCCAAACACACGACACAGTGCGAATGCACATCATCGCATCAGCGAACTCGAACAGATGCAGTTCAAGCTGCTCATGGAGCAGAGAAACAAGGCGGCCACCTCCGGTGCGGATCAGGCGTGACCCCCCAACCAGATGTCCGTGAAGATCCAGCTCTGGACACGGGCAAACCCTTTGATGGCCCTCGCGCTCGCCGCCGTGGCAGGCATCCTCGGCGCTGAATCGGGCTGGCTCCCTGCGCAGGCTCCCTGGTTTTTGCCCTCCATCTTGCTGCTGCTCGGCGCAGCTCTCGTCAGCGGTCGCGCCTGGCTGCTTGTTCCGGCAACGTCCCTCGTCTTTGCTTTTGTCCATGCGGTGCGCATTGAGGAAACTTTCCGCCACCCGCTGCGCCTTGCCCTGCAGCAGGCTGACAAGCCGGTGCCCGCCGTGGTCCGCGGGAGCCTGCTGCCGGAGTTTGACACCTCGGCAGATGAGCGCACCCACGCTCTCTGCATCACTGAAAAGATCGAAATCCCACAGGCAGGAATGGTGACCGGTCAGGCCGCAACACTGCTGGTGCGGCTGCCCAAAGACCTGTCGTTTCCAGGCGCTGGAGTTTATGAGCTGCACGGCAGCATCTACCTTCCGCGCACCGCTGCCAACCCCGGCACCTTCGACGCACAGCAGTACGCCCTTCGCATGGGCCGGGTGGCCCGTTTCGACGTTTCCCGCATGCAACGCCTTGGCGGCGGTGGCGCCGCCAGATGGTGCGCTTTCTTGGAGCAGGCGGAAAAATGCAGAAACTGGATCAGCACACAGCTCACCAAAGATCTCGAAGAAGATCCCCAGACAGTCGCGGTCCTGCGCGCCATGGCTCTGGGAGTCTCCGCCGAGGCGGACGATGAGATCGAAGATGCTTTTCGCAACAGCGGCACGCTTCATGTTTTTGCCGTAAGCGGCATGCATGTTGGGCTTCTGGGGCTCATCGCGCTGATGCTGCTTCGCCAGGTCGGCACACCACGGGCGCTGTCGCTCTGGCTTGTGATTTTCATCGTGTTTGCCTACGCGTTTGTCACCGGCTGGCGTCCCTCGGCGGCACGGGCGGCTTTCATGGTGGCCATTTACATGAGCGCAGTGCTGGTGGACCGTGAGTCATCCCTGCAAAACAGTCTGGGAGCCGCAGCCCTCCTGCTGCTGGCCACCGACTCTCATCAGCTTTTCATGCCGGGTTTTCAGCTATCTTTCGGCGTGTTGTGGCTCAGCAGCCTGGGCTCTGCCCCCCTTCTGAAAATACTTCAGCCGTTCACCCGGCTCGATCCATTTCTCCCCCCTCAGCTCGCCAGCTGGTCCCAGCGCAGCTGGAGCAGATGCAGGCTCTGGCTTGCCACCACATTGAGCGTGTCCTTTGCCGCATGGATCGGCAGCCTGCCGTTCATCCTCGGGCATTTTCAATCTGTCACGCCTGTCGCCGTGCTCGCCAACTGCGTGCTCGTGCCGCTCTCATCCATGTGCCTGGGTTCCACCTGCATCAGCCTCTGCGCCGCAGCTTTGCATCTGACCGGCGCCCAGGTCATCTTGAACAACGTCAGCTGGATGCTCGCGAAAGCGATGATCGCCAGCGCCCTATGGTTCGCCGGCCTGCCTGGCGCAAATTTTCATCTCCAGCCAGGCAGCGCAGCCACCCGCGCCCCTGCCGTCTGGCACATGCTGGAGCTGCCCCAGGGCGGCGCAGCCAATCACCTGCGCATCGGCAGCGCCCACTGGTTGTTTGACACCGGCAGTGAGACCAGCTTTCGCAGAGTGTTGCAGCCCTACCTGCATGCCAGTGGTGTGAATGCACTCGCCGGCGTCTTCCTGAGCCATAACGACGCCGACCACATCGGTGCGGCCGCGCAGATCGGCACGGCTTTTGATGCGCCGTTGCTGTATTGCAGCGCCCAGGAGCCCGGAAAGCATGACTCCTCACGCTCCGCAATGCGTCACCTGCTGGAGCGCCCCCTGCCACCACCCCTGCGAAAGCTGCATGTCGATGAAACAGTCACCTTGTCAGATGCCCGCGGCTTCAAAGTAGACGCACGTGTTCTTTACCCGACATTCCAGGTGCAGAATGATCGTGCCGACGATCGCACCATGGTCCTGATGGTACATCTTGGCCCCTGGCGCGTGCTATGGCTGAGCGACACCGGCTGGCACGCCGAAAAAGCCCTCTGCTCCAGCCCGCAGGACCTGCATTGCGATGTGCTGATACGCAGCCAGCATGAAGCGGACCTCTCCACCAGCGCCGAATTCCTGCTCAGGGCACGGCCTCAGGTCATCCTCTGCGGCAGTGATTCACGCGCCGTCGAAACAGCTCTTCCAGACTCACTCATTCAACGCGCCAGGCAGCTGGACACTCCTCTGCTCGACACCTGGAGCGCCGGCTGCATCAGCCTGCAGTTTGACCAGAACGAGCTGCACATCCAGACCACCCGCAGCAGACGGAGCCTGGTGCTGAAACCTCGATGACAGGCGGCCTTGCTGCCAGGCTACGGCGTCGCATCAGGCCTGGCTCCCAGCCTGGCAATGATGTCACCCATCTTGTTGTTGCGGATGACCTCGAGCTTCACCTCGCTGCCAGGCGGTTGTGTGCGGATGATCTGCAGCAGGTCTGCCGGAGAGCGGAAGGCCATGCCCTGAAACTTGGTGACCACATCTCCCTGCCTCAACCCCGCCTCCGCCGCAGGAGAATTGGCACCGATGTCCGTCACCAGCGCCCCGCGACGCGAGGTGCCCCACACCGGATCAATCTCCACCGGCTCGCTGCTGACTTCGAGCCCCAGGTAGCCTTTGCCCGTCGCACTGCTCACACCGGCGGTTTGCTTCTCGCTTTCCTTTAGCTTGGCCTGGATGTCGTCCACCACGGTTTTGGCCTGATTGGAGGGCACAGCCAGTCCCACCCCCTGCCAGGCGCTCACAGTCTCGTCTCCCCGGTAAATGGCGACGTTGATGCCAATGATCTCCCCGCGGATGTTCACCAGCGGACCGCCAGAGTTGCCCGGATTGATCACCGTGTCCGTTTGCAGGTAGTCGTACTGGCTGTCGCTGAGATGGCGGTCTCTCGCACTGATGATGCCCTGGGTCACCGTGCCGCTGAGGCCGAAGGGATTGCCCACAGCAAGCACGATCTGCCCCACCCGGGCGTCATCGGAATTGGCAAAGCTCAGCGCAGGAAAATCCACCCGCGGACTGTCGATTTTCAGCAGGGCAATATCCCGTTCTTTGTTGTACCCGAGAATCAGCGTCAGATATTTTTTATTGTCGTTGGTGGTGATCTGGATGTCCGCCGCCTGCACCCCTTCGATGACGTGGTAGTTCGTGACCACGTGCCCCTCCTTGCTGACGATCACCCCAGAACCGAGACCCGGCACGATCTGCTCACGCTGGCCGATCAATCCATAGAGCGGATGCCAGCTCATCGGCCCCGGCCGCACCGTCTTGGTCGTGACACTGACCACCGAGGGGAGCACGACTGCGGAAATCTTGGCAAACTCATCGTTCAGACGGCTCAGCAATGGCAGCTCATCTGGCGCTATTTTCGGCTTTTTCGGCATGGTCAGCGCTGCCGGGCCTGGCTTTTCCCCCTTCAGCAAATTGATCACCCCATAGCCCCCCTCCCGGCCATGCCGCCACCACGCAAATATCAGCGCGGCCAGCACGAACACAGAGAAGGCAAAAAGCAGACGACGGAGGTTTTCCATGGGGTACCAATGCGCCAACGGCTGCGAACTTCAAAGATCAAAGTTGAATCCCCCGGCCCCTCCCCGCTGGCATCATGCCGCCCGTTTCGGTCACAAAAATCACCAGTCCTCTGGCAGAAAGCCGGGAAGGGCCCGGCAGAGGGAAGAAAGGAGCTTGAGTACCGGCCGATGATCCCCAATAACAGCAACATTTGCCACATTGAATCAAATGCCAGCTCCCCCCTTGGCCTCAGCAAGGCCCCTGTAAGAAACTTGCCCCCCCACTCTTCACAGCGCGGCTTCCCGTTTGCTTCGCGGCGGCAATCCGGCATTTTAACCACCCGCCATGTCTTCCCCCCTGCTCCGCTACTGCACCGACCTCTACAATTACCAACGCCGCGAAACACGCCCTGTTTTGGTTGGAAACGTCCAGATCGGTGGCGGTGCCCCCGTGGTGGTTCAGAGCATGCTCACCAGTGACACACGCGACGCCGCCGCCTGTGTAAAGGAAGCTCTCGGACTGGCCGAAGCCGGCTGCCAGATCGTCCGCGTCACCGCCCAGACCCGCGTCATCGCCGAAAACTTGCAGCACATCCGCGACGGCATCCGTGCCGCAGGCTGCGATGTCCCCCTCGTAGCCGACATCCACTTCAAGCCAGACGCCGCCATGGAGGCCGTCAAATGGGTCGAAAAAGTCCGCGTCAATCCCGGCAACTACGCCGACAAAAAGAAGTTCGCCGTCAAGGAATACACCGACGACGAATACGCCGCCGAAGTCGCCTACATGGAGGAGCAGTTCGTCCCCCTCGTCAAGGAGTGCATCCGCCTTGGCCGCGCCATGCGCATCGGCACCAATCACGGCTCCCTCAGCGACCGCATCATGAACCGCCATGGGGACACCCCGCTTGGCATGGTGGAGAGTGCGCTGGAGTTTGCCCGTATCGCACGCGCCCAGGGTTACCACAATTTCCTCTTCTCGATGAAGGCCAGCAATCCGAAGGTCATGATCGAGGCCTACCGCCTGCTCGTTGCCCACCTCAACCAGCTCGGCAGCGACTGGAACTACCCCATCCACCTCGGCGTCACCGAGGCTGGCGATGGCGAAGACGGCCGCATCAAAAGCGCCATCGGTATCGGCTCCCTCCTCGCAGACGGCATCGGCGACACCGTGCGTGTCTCGCTGACAGAAGACGCCATCTTTGAGATCCCCGTCGCCCAGCAGCTCGTCAAACCCTACAACGAAGGCCTGCCTGCCAAAAACGAGCGCATCGAAAACGCCCCGCCCGTCAGCTACGATCCCTTCGACTACCAGCGCCGCGCCTCCCACACCGTCACCATCAATGGCGTCAAAGCCGGTGGCGGAGAAACCGTCCCCGTCTTCACCACCCGTCAGAAATGGGACGCCGTGGCCCACAAGATCGACAAGCTCGGCGACTACAAGCCCGAGGTCGTCGTCGAAGACAGCGGTGTCATCGAAATCGACCCGCGTGACGACTCCGCAGTCACCGATATCAACGCCAGCGCTGAGCCTCGCCTCGTGGCTGTGAAAAACGGCCTCAGCATCCCCGTCATTTCCGCCTACCGCCTGCTCGCCGCCAGGCTGCAGCCCCGCCACCCCATCCTGCTCAAAGACACCTTCCTGCCATCCGGCAGCGATGACTTCACTCAAAACCTCCTCGTGGCCGCCACCAACATCGGCTCCTTGCTGTGCGATGGCATCGGCGACGCCGTGATCGTCAGTGGCGAGCCCGCCCCCGGCCAGTCCCTCCGCATCAGCTACAACATCCTCCAGGCTGCCGGCGTCCGCATCTTCAAGACCGACTACGTCGCCTGCCCCAGCTGTGGTCGCACCCTCTTCAATCTCCAGACCACCACGCAGAAAATCCGCGCTGCCACCGGCCACCTCAAAGGCGTCCGGATCGCCGTCATGGGCTGCATCGTCAACGGCCCCGGAGAAATGGCCGACGCCGATTTCGGCTACGTCGGCGGGGCTCCCGACAAGATCAACCTCTACGTCGGCAAGACCGCCGTGAAGTTCAACATCCCCGAAGAAGAGGCTGTCGAACGCCTCATCGATCTCATCAAGGAGCACAACCGCTGGTTCGACGCACCACCCGCCATTGCCTGACGGCCTCCGCGTTTGCATCAAACGCAAAGTCATCCAGCGGCACTTCGTCCAGCGCACAGATCATGCATTCAGACACCTCCGAGGCCTGCATCACCACGTTGTCAAAATTCGGCACCCGCGCGTAAAAGCACAGATCCAGCGTCGGCCAGGTAAAGCCCTGAAATGGATACCGGTTGTTCAGCGCGCAGTAGTACGTGAAGGCGCTGGCAGGCAGATCAATTCCCACTTCCTCCAGCGTTTCACGCGCCACGGCCATCTCACCAGTTTCCCCAGGTTCAATGACGCCACCCGGCAGCCCCAGCAGGCCAAGGCCGGGCTCATGCGCCCGGCGGATCACCAGCACCCGGTCCTCTGCATCGAGCAGCAGCGCCACGGCAGCCGGAATCGGCGTGATGAAATGACGGAAGCCACACGCAGAGCAGACAAACTCGCGGTCACTTCTCGTGACCCATCCGTCGCTGCCGCAGTCGCTGCAAAATTTGAAGGGAGACTCAGCCATGGGGCTTCCCCTGCCGCCGATGTGCGCCCCATGCCAGCAGAAACACCAGCACGCAGGCAGCTTTCATCATGAACAGCCACAAAGGCTCCCACCAGGCACCGGTCTGCACTTCGATCAGATCAGAGACGCCAAAACATGCAAAAGCCAGGGGCAGCAGCCAGCGCCAGGGACGCTTCATTCGCAGCCGCACCGCAAGAACCAGCGCTATGATGAACCACAGCCCGGCCTCGGCGTAGTTGAACACTGCATGCAGCGTCAGCGTTGCTTCTTCATTCATGGCTCATGTTTCCCTGCACTCATCTCCCAGGCAAGGTCCATGCACGCGATAATTCTTCAGAACGACTCTTGGCTTGGCGGACATCCTTTGGCAGTATTCACGTTTATTCATCACCATGAGCACCACCCTCCTCCAGTCCTGGCTGCGTCTTCCCAACGGGGAGCGCCATGAACTGAACGGCACCTGCTCCATTGGCCGCTCTCCGGACAATTCGCTGCCACTGGCAGACAGTGAGGTCTCTCGCCGCCATGCCATCATCCAGGCCCAGGGAGAGCGCGAGTTCTGGCTGGTCGATCTCGGCAGCGCGAACGGCACCTACGTCAATGGCCGCCGCATCTCCCAGTCCGTGCGCCTGCACAACGGAGACCTCGTCCGCATCGCCAGCAACGAGCTGGAATTCGCCACAGAAATCCTCAGCGCGATGCATCCCGCCGGCCAGCAGGTCATGGCCTCCACCATGATCCACATCCGCCAGGCACAGTGCTGGCTCATGGTCGCCGACATCATCGGCTCCACACAGCTCTCACAGACCCTCCAGGGGGCTCAGTTCCCGCGCATGACTGGCAGCTGGTTCAAAAACTGCCGCCAGATCATCGACGAATGCGGCGGCCACATGTCCAAATATCTCGGCGACGGCTTTTTCTGCTACTGGGACGACACTGCGGACAGCGCCATCCAGGTACGCCAGGCGGTGGCACGGCTGTATGAAGCACAGCTCGCCGCCAATCCGCCTTTCCGCGTCGTCCTTCACTTCGGTCCCGCCATGCTCGGCACCGTGCCGACCATGAGCGAGCTCAACCTCCACGGCCCCGAGGTCAACTTCGTCTTCCGCGTCGAAAAAGTGGCCGCCGTGCAAAAGCAAAACATCCTGTTTACCGAGGCTGCAGTCCAACGCATGGCGGCGGAGCAGGAAGTGCGGCTCGTCTGCGAATGCACGGTGGAAGGCTTCTCAAAGAAGTTCCCGTTCTACACCCCGAGCCACTGAGGCGCGCACCGCTCAATCCACCGCACTCGCCACTCCATCCGCCTCCTTCGGCTCAGAAGGCAGCATAAACGCCACCGCTGCCGACGGAATGAACAGGAACCCCGCATACAGCAGCGCCGCCCTGAAATCCCCCACCTTCACAAAGATCCCAAAAAACACCGTCCCACCCGCAGCCACAATGCGCCCGATGTTATAGCAGAAGCCCGAGCCCGTCGTCCGCAGCAGCACCGGAAACACCGGCGGCAGGCACATCGTGAAAAGCCCAAACACACCCTGGCAGGCGCCGATGATCGCAAACTGCCACTTCGTCGCCTCCCAGCTCCACACCTGCGAAAACGACACATACATGATCGCAAAATACGCCAGCATCATCCCCACGATCGTGTTCCGGTAGCCAAACACCTTTGCCAGCCCGCCGTTGATGAAATTCCCGATCAGCGAGCCAAACATGATCCACATCAGCGCCGTCACCACCGCAGCATCCTTCCCCGCTTTGTCCAGCGGCACGATCTCCGCCAGGCTCAGCACGTGCTTCTGCTGCCAGAAAAGAAAGGTCCAGTGCGCCGTCAGAGACACCGAGCAGATCAGCATCACCCGCCACGTCACGCCCCGCACCGCCGGGCTGAAAAGATCTCCCAGTTTCGGCACCGGCTGCCCTTCACGCGCCTGCACCCACTCCTCCGTCTCAGGCACCGCCTTGCGGATCCACAGCGTGATCAGCGCCGGCAGGATCCCGATCAGGAAAATGTAGCGCGGCTCCTTCCCCGCCAGCAGGTAACCGGCAAAGCACGCCAGCAGCACGCCGCAGTTCACCGCGCTTTGCAGCGTCGCCGCGATCCACGGCCGCCACTTCTTTGGCCACGTCTCAGACAGCAGGGACGCGCCCACCGCCCACTCCCCGCCGATCCCCAGCGCCGCCAGGAAACGGAAGATCATGAGGTGCCACCACGTCTGCGCAAAATACGACAGCCCAGTGAAGCACGCATACGTCAGGATCGTCAGCGTCAGCGCACGGCTGCGCCCCAGCACATCGCCGATGCGGCCAAAGAAGGCACCACCGACAGCCCAGCCCGCCAGAAACGCAGCCTGAATGATGGACCCATGCGTCCCCACCGAGGGATCGCTCTCCGGCACCATCATGAGCTGCGCCACAAACGCCGTCGCGACGAGCGTGTAGAGATGCATGTCGAGCCCGTCAAACATCCAGCCCAGCCATGCGGCCAGCCCGGAACGGCGTTGCTCAGGCGAAAGATCCCTAAGGCGGGTGATTTCAGTGGAGGCTGGTTGGCTCATGCGGGCGCGAGTCTTTCGCAGACCGCCCCCAATGGCAAGCTCTTTACCTCCCCAGGCCAAGGTTCCATTCCACCCGCCCTGACCCACGCATCGCGTAGCGATGCCTGCACTGCCACCCGCCGCCCCCACATCATCTCCCATCTCGGAACAAACCTGCAATTTCCCCCCTGCCAATCCGTTCGCATGCGCTCATGCCCTCACATCTTCCTCCCCGTCTTCTGCTGCTGCTCGGTCTTGGCATGCTCATCTCGCCGGCTCTCTCTCAAGAAGCCCCTTTGAAACGCCCGCCTCCGCCTGTGCTGAAAAAAGGTGAGAAGCAGCTCTTTGTGGACAGCGTCATGATCCGCAGCAAGCAAGGCGTCACGCGAGTCGTCCATCCGGCCAGAAAGCTGGAGCATCCCGTCCTCACCGCAGAAATGCCCTGGGAGGTGCGGACCAAAGACGGCATTCTCGACAAGCGCGTAAACATCTACGGCACCGTCCTGCGCGATGAAAAAACCGGCTCTTTCCGCATGTGGTATGCAGACCCCGGCAGCGTCCTCTACGCCACTTCCGCCGATGGCATCCACTGGGAAAAGCCAGTTCTGAAGGTCGCTGGCGCCACCAATGAAACAGACCTGCGCCTCCACAGCCCCAGCATCATCGAGGACAAATTCGAAACAGATCCCAGGAAACGATACAAAGCCGTGGGCAATGCAGGCCGCGGCGTGGACGACGCAAAGCTGCAGCGGCTCAAAGACAAGTTTGAGCTCGTGGACTGGTATCGCGACAAAGATCATCGGCTCTATTACTCCGCCTACTCGGCCGATGGCTGGCATTGGACCGTCGAGCCCGAGCCCATCCTCCTCGGCTGCGACACCATCACCCTCTCCCAGGATCCGCAGACCGGCGAATACCTCGCCTTTCACAAACGCCAGGGAGATCCCCGCGTCATCGGCATTCGCCACGTGTTCCTTTCCGTCAGCAAAGACATGCAGCACTGGTCAGAGCCACATCCCGTCGTCGTCGCCGACGAGGTGGACAACAAAGCAGCCCGAAAGCTCAAGGGCGGCACCTACTCAGAATACTACAATCTCTCCGCTTTTCCTTATGCAGGTCAGTGGCTGGGTTTTGTGACCCATTTCCGGCGGGTCGAGCCACCCTCAGCCTTGTTTGGCAATGACGAGGTCGATGGCCGCAAGCGCTCCGCCACCGGCATCATTGATGTCAAGCTCATCACCAGCCGTGATGGCCGCCACTGGGACCGCTGCTCAGACCGTACTCCCGTGATTCCGCTGGGCCCGCATGCCTACGATGCCGGCAGCATCTTCGGCCTCTGCAACGCCCCCGTTTTTGTCGGCGACGAAATGTGGATGTACTACACCGCATCCACCACCCCGCATGGCGGCCTGGCCCCCGAAAAGCAGCAGTCCATCGCCCTCGCCATCTGGCGCACAGATGGCCTTGCCTCACTGCAGGCTGGAGAAAAAAACGGCACCATCGAAACCCATGACTTCACCCCCCAGGGCACGCAGCTTTTCGTCAACGCAGACCTCACCAAAGGACAGCTCAGCGTCGAGGTGTTGGACGCCACAGGGCAGACAATCAAAGGCTACGAAAAAGAAGCCTGCGTGCTCAAAGCTCAGGACGGCGTCAAGCTCCCCGTTCAGTGGGGAAACACCACCACACTTCCATCAGGCATCCCCATCCGTTTGCGGTTCCACCTCCAGAACGGAGATTTGTTTAGCTATGTGATCGAGTAGCTCAGGGGGGAGCCCCCGCCCCGCGCATCTCCATCTGAAAATCCGGTCTAACCATTGCCAACAATCGCAAACAACCGCCAGCCACCGCAGACTCACTTCCCTTTCGCCAGCTTGTTATACTTCTCCACCAGCTCGTTGAACTCCCGCGTCCGCGCATTCAGCTTGGAGATGGCGTCATTCCGCTCATCCACCAGCTGTTTCAGGAGCTCGTTCTGCTTCTCCATCGCAGTGTTCTGGGAGGTCACCATGCTGTTGTGGCTCTTGATCGCCTCCGCCCCTTTGCCAAAAGCGATCTGCGTGGCCTCAAGCCCGTGCTGCAGCTGCATCAGCTCCCGCATGTAAATGGCGATGGTGATGCCGCGCGCCACGGAGTCGGCGGAAAGGTCTTTGTACTCACGTGACACCTCCACCAGCCGGGCCTCCACCTCAGCCCGCAGTTCCGTCAGGCGGGCGATTTCCTTCTCATACTCACGCACCTTGCGCAAAGCCTCCACCTTGGCGGCGTTCTCCGCTTCAAGCTGTTTGACGAGGTCCAGAATATGGCCGCGCAGGCGCGTCTCTCTCTGCCACTGCACGATGCAGACGACACAGAGTCCCAGCGAGATGACGACCAGCAGCGTGGTGAGCAGACGCTTCATGGGTCAGAGTGCAGGCTTGGCCGAATTGGCAGGTTTCACATTGAAGGCCACTTTGGTGAAGCCGATCCGCTTGGCGGCATCCAGCACTTTCACCAGATCGGCATACCGCGTGTTCACATCCGCGCTGATGTAAACGGGCGTGGCGGGGTCCTTGCCGAAGCGTTCGGCCAGTTTGCGATCCAGCTCAGGCAGCGTGATCGCCGCCTTGTCGAAAAACACATCCCCGGTGGCGTTCACCGCCAGATTGATCATGTCCGGCTTGAAGTCGGACTGGGCGGAGGAGGCCACCGGCAGGTTGACCTTGATCGTCTGCTGCTTGCTCATGGTGAGACTGACCATCATGAAGGAGGCCAGCAGGAAGAACATCACGTCAATCAGCGGAATGATTTCCAGCCGCGTCTTTCGCTCGGGCAAGGGTGAATGCAGTTTCACGTAGATCAGGCCTTCGGGGTGGTTTTGTCAAATCCGTGCTGCACAGCGAGAATCAGCACATTGTTTGCCGCAGCTTCGAGATCAAACTTCAGAGCGGCAAGGCGTGCGTGGAAGTAGTTCATGGGCACCAGCGTGCCAATCGCGATGCCGAGACCGGCGGCGGTGGCGATGAGCGCCTCGCCAATGCCGCCCGTGACCTTTTCCACGGCAAGTTCGCTGCCGCCGATGCTGGTGAAGCTGCCCATGATCCCGGTCACAGTGCCCAGCAAACCGAGCAGCGGCGCGAGGGTGACGATGGTGTCCATCGCGCTCAGGTAGCGTCCTGCGTCACGCAGTTCCTGCCCGGCCGCCACTTCCAGAGCGCCCTGCATGCTGGTATGACGGTGGTTGAGCCCATGATGAATCATGCGCACCACCGGATCGCTGGATTTTGCCGAATGGGCAATCGCCTGGGCCAGATCTCCGGCCTCCAGCTTCTCATAGACTTCATCCAGCTGCTTGACGGAACGCTTGGCGGTGAACCTCAGCCACCAGAACACACGCTCCACAAAGATGCAGACAGCCACAACCGTGACCACTGCGATGGGGTACATGATGGGACCGCCTTTGTGAAAGAGATCGACGACGACGTTGGCTAGGATGGGCATGGAGGGGGATTAAAACGGACGAAACAAAAAAGCGGAAGGACCGTCAGTTCAGGCGGAAGGTCAGCGGCACAGTATGCCGGTGCGCCACGCCTGTCGGCCAGTGCCAGTTCCGACGCACAAAGGACACCGTGGACTCGTCCAGCGCACTGAAGCCTGTGGTGCTGATGACACTGACGCTTTCCACAGCGCCCGAAGGACCAAAACTGACGGCCAGGCGCACGGTGCCCTGCATGCCTGCGCTTCTGGCAAATTCGGGATAGGGCGGCTTTGGCAGCCTCCCTTTTCCGCTGCCCGCCCCGGTGCCGGTGGCTCCTGCCGTCCCGGCCTGCGTTGAGCTGGCTCCTGTGCCTTTGCTCTTGGCCACCGGGCCCTGCCGTGGGCGCGAGGGCGCCACAGGGGCTTGCTTCACCACCGGGTCCACCGGACGCAGAGCATCCTCGATCTTGGGCGCCGTAGGAACAGCAAAGATGTCCTCGACCGTCATCGCTTCGGCGATCTCTGGCAGGTCCAGGTTTTGCGGCGGAGTCTCGATGATTTGGGGAATCTCAACCTGGGTCACAGGATCAGGCTCAGTTGCCTCCTCAGCACTTTCCCCCATCGCCATCAGCTCGGACATGGACATTTCATCCATCGGCAGCTCCTCCTCCTCAGCGGACTCCAGCGTCTTCAGATGAATCGGCGGCAGATCATCCGCAAACATGCCGATGACCCCAACCGTCAGAAAGCTTCCCGTAATTCCAACAAGCCATGAGAGCGTGATGACAAACCGCACCAGACTGCCCTTGTGACGAGCCGTCACTGGGGAAGGAACAGCAGCAGATCTCGGTTGGGTGCGTTCGTAGCCCATGGTGGGCAGAGGATTTATCATCGTCGAGGTCATTGCACAAGGGGGGCGGGTTCGGAGGATGAAACGTAAGATCTGCATGTCAACTTGCAATTGCGACTCAGTCGCATCATTGATCATTTTTTGCTCATTCCCACCCTTCGCTTGTCCCGATCACCCTTTTTGGAGCCCCTCTGCATGCCCCCGCCTTCCCTTCCCCATGATTCGTCTCCTGAAGAGCGCAATGCCCAAGCCAAGGTTTGGATGAAGCGCGGCATCGCCCTCCTTTCCGCCAACAACCCGGAAATCCTGCCTGAGTCCCTCAAATGCTTCGATCAGGCACTCGCCATCCGCCGTGAGCTACCGCACGAGACCAGTTCCTTCTACCGCTGGCTCCTGACCGCCTGCTGGATGAACCGCGGAGATGTGCTCACCCGTCTCGGTAAACCGGCGGATCTCGCTGCCGCCATCCAAAGCTTCGACGAAGCCATTCTTCACCTCCAAAAACTCCCGCTGGAGGAAGACTCCCAGTATCGCGGCAGGCTGGCGCTGGCCTGGATGAACCGCTCCCTGGCGCTTCGGGCTCAAGCCCGGCCAGAAAGCCTGGAGGCAGCACTGCGTTCGCTGGATCATGGCCGGCAGGTGATCGAGGAAAGCGAGAAAGCGCAGCTCCCCGTCAACAAAGCCCTTCTCCCCACCCTGCTGCTCAACCGTGCCGCCCTGCTCCTGGAAATTTCCCCGCCGCTCCCCCTTCAGGCGCTCGCCACAGCCGAGGAAGTTCTCTCCTTGTGCCATTCCGGTGAGCATCTGACCCTCCAGGCTGCCGAGATTGGCCTGAAAGCACGCCATGTCTTTTGCCATGCTGTGGCAGTGCTTCTCGAAACCCCTCCCGTGGACATTTCCCGCGCTGACGGCTGGATCATGCAGGCCACCGACAAGGTGGATGAAGCCATGCACCTCACCGCCAAATGGGAGCCCCAGGCCGTGCACACAGACTTCCGCTCCATCCGGCACGAGCTCTTTCGCTACGGCTGCAATCTCCTCCTGGCTTACCAGCCCCACTTCATGGCGGAGTTTTTGCTCGATGTCCTCGACCCAGAACAAGGCTCACCGCTTCTCGCCAGAGACACCGCCCTTTATCAGGCCGGACTTGAGTCGCTCGAGCTGGCTGCGGCCGAGCTTCGGCGGCGCGGCCCCCTGGATCTGGGTCTTCAGAAAATGGACCGCCTGATCGAGGTGCTCGAGTCGTTGAGCCTTGCGGCGGAACGGATCAAAAAGCGCGCAGAGCAGGCTGCGACTGGGTGATATTTGCCCATTCAGGCAATCTCCCGAGGGGAGTCATTGACGGTTTCTTTCCCTTTTTGGTTACTCGCGCCCGCCAAGGAAAAAAATCAAGACTCATCCCAATCCTCCCTCCCCATGACAAAGCCATCCCTCGGAGCGTTTCATCGGCTCCGCAGCACCGACGCCCTCTCTGTTTCGACCCTGATGTGTGCTGCCAGCAGTCTGGCTGCGCAAACGGCCGACACCCCCGCCCCGCCATCCTTGGCGGGCACAGCCTCGCCCACAGAACTTGAGGAAATGCTCATTGAGGGCCGCCTCTACAATCCCAAACGGCTTCAGTCTCCGAAATACACAGAACCGGCACGCAACATTCCCCAGACTCTCACCATCATCCCCAAAACGGTGATCGATGACCGTGGCGCATTCACTCTCCGTGATGTGCTCAAAAACACCCCTGGCATTTCCATGCAGGCAGGCGAAGGGGTCAGCGGCACAGGCGGCGGGGACAACCTCACCATCCGCGGCTTCAGCTCTCGCAGCGACTGGTTTGTCGACGGCATTCGCGATCTTGGCACCTACAACCGTGACCCATGGAACACGGAGCAGGTCGAAATCGCCAAAGGTCCGGCTTCCACCACCATGGGACGTGGCTCCACCGGCGGCTACATCAACATGGTCTCCAAAATGGCAGGCCTGCAGGATGCCACCACCACCACTGCCACCATCGGCACCAGCAATCTCTATCGCGGCACAGTGGACTCCAATCAAAAGCTCTCCGAGCACACCGCCCTCCGCCTCAATGGCATGTGGAACTCCAATGACGTCGCCGGCCGCGACAACGTGTTCATGGGCCGCTACGGCATCGGTGCCTCGATCGCCTTCGGGCTCGGCACAGACACCCGCTTCACCCTGAACTACATGCGGCAGGAAGAGAACAACATGCCAGACTTCGGCATCCCCTGGGTCCCCGTAGCCAGCGGAGGCTACTCCGGCACCGGCGCAGGCCTCGGGAGCTTCGTCAACCAGCCCGCTCCCGTCAGCTACAGCAATTACTACGGACGCCGCAACTACGATTTCCAGAGGATCCAGAACGACATGATCACCGCGATCTTTGAGCATGATTTTTCCAGCACGCTCAAACTGCGCAACACCACCCGCTGGGCACGCAACCACTACGACGCCCGCCAGACGGCACCGCGTTTTCTGGACACCGTGCCAGGTGGCACCAACCAGTACACCAGCACCCTCGTTCTCGAAGAACAGCGCCGGAGATCCACCAACTCGGTTTTCAGCAACCAGACTCTTCTCACCGCTGACTTTGACACTGGTCGCCTCAAGCATGGACTCGTCATGGGCTTGGAATTCGCCTATGAACAGCAGCTCACCGCCTCGCGCGCCGGCGACGTCTCGGTCACTGACCTCTACAACCCCGGCCAGGTGGCTCCTCTCACATCCATTTCGCCGACTTACGCCAACGGTGTCCCCGGCCCCGGCAACCCCCTGGCAAACCGCACCAACACCATCGCAGGCATCGGCCCCACCGACCTTCCCGCCTCCGCCGAAGCCCATCTTTCCACGGTCTCCGTGTATGCCATGGACACGGTCAAAATTGGCAGGCACTGGCAGGTCAGCGCCGGCATCCGCTATGACCATCTCCATGCCGTGCAGCACGGCATCTACTACACCGGAGCCAACGACATTTTTGGAGGCAGCAACCCGGGCCCCACCAACAACGACGACCTCTTCAGCTGGAAGGGTGCCCTCGTTTACAAGCCCGTGGACCATGGCAGCTTTTACTTCGGCTATGGCACCTCCTACAATGCCACGGCGGATGGTGGAAACCCCGGCGGACTCGGACTGACCAATGTCGGAGCCGCTGGCAGCACGGGCAACAACACATTCGCAGGCCTGAACCCTGAACAGGCCACCACCTATGAGTTGGGCACCAAATGGGATTTGCTCAAGGAGCGGCTCTCTCTCACAGCAGCGCTCTTCCGCACCGAAAAGCGCAACGTCCGCACCACCAGTGCCAACGTCACCACCCCCGCAGGTGATCAGACTGTGGATGGAGTCGAGATCGGCATTGCCGGCCAGCTGACCCGAAAATGGCAGATTTTTGCCGGCGGCTCCCACATGGCGAGCAAGGTGAACAGCTCATCCATTGCCGCTGAAATCGGCCAGTCGCTTCCCAACGCACCAGATTACACCTTCAATCTCTGGACCACTTACAGCGTGACAGACGCCCTCCAGATTGGCGGTGGCACCCAGTACATGGGCAAGGTGATCGGCAATGCTGCAAACCCCTCACGCATTGTTCCAGACTACTGGACGACCGACCTGATGATCAGCTACCGCTTCAGCAACTCCTTCAGCCTGCGCCTGAACATCTACAACGTCGCCAACGAGCGCTACATCGAGACTAGCAGCAGCACTGGCCATGTCATTCCAGGCCCGGCACGCTACGCAGCGCTGACGGCCACCCTCAAATTTTGAATCTCGGTTGCTGGGTTGCTGAGGATGGGCCTTGGCGGTGCCACAGGGCGCCCCAAGGCCCATTCAATACCCCCGCCAGGGTGGAAAGCAAAAGAGCGCATGTTTTGAGCAAAAAGTTTCTAGTTTCCAGAGTTGACGGACTTTGAAACTGAGACTTAATCGCAACAAGTTAATGAAAACGAATCTCATTAGCAAAAAGACACCCTTTCCAGAACGCCCGCTCATGCAGAAAACCCTCGCTCCATCCCTCACCAGTCGTGTTCTCAAATCAGGTTCCGAGGCCCTCTCCATCACCACCCTGGTGTGTGCCGCAGGCAACCTGAGTGCCCAATCCGCCACCAGCAAGCCAGCCCCTGAGGCAGAGGAAATCGCAGAGTTGCCCGAGGTCCTCATTGAAGCCACGGGCTCGGTTTACAATCCGCAGCGCCTTCAATCCCCCAAATACACCGAGCCCCTGCGGGACATCCCCCAGACCATCACCGTCATCCCCAAGGCGGTCATTGAAGACCGTGGCGCCTTCAGCCTGCGTGACGTGCTCAAAAACACACCCGGCATCTCCATGCAGGCAGGTGAAGGCGGTGCAGTCTCCGGAGACAACCTCTCCATCCGTGGCTTCAGCGCACGCAGCGACATTTATCTCGACGGCGTGCGTGATTACGCCAACTACAACCGCGACCCCTTCAACACAGAGCAGGTCGAAATCACCAAAGGGCCTTCGTCCTCCACCGTTGGCCGCGGCTCCACCGGCGGCTCCATCAACACCGTCAGCAAGATGGCCAACCTGACGGACTCCGTTCTTTCCACGGTCAGCGCCGGCACCAGCAACCTCTACCGTGGCACGGTGGACGTGAACCAGAAGCTTTCTGAGCACACGGCCTTCCGCCTCAACAGCATGTACCACACCGCCGACACCCCCGGGCGTGATGAAGTCTCCATGGAGCGCTACGGCATCGCCGCCTCGCTCGGCGTAGGCCTTGGCACCGACACCCGCTTCATGCTGAATTATCAGCGGCTGGAGGAAAGCAACATCCCTGACTACGGCCTGCCTTGGATTCCCAACAACGGCACCTTCAGCGGCTCCGGGGCCGGGCTCGCCAACTACCAGAACCAGCCGCCCCCAGGCGTCAGCTTCAACACCTTCTACGGCATTCCCGGCGTGGACTATGAAAAGATCCAGACCGACCATTACACGGCCATCTTTGAGCACGATTTCTCCGAGCACACCCGCATCCGCAACGTCACCCGCTTCTCCCGCAGCCACCGCGACTCTGTGAGCACCGCACCACGCCTCCGTGACGTTGGCGTCGCCCCGGGCAATCAATACACCACGGTCCTGAACCGCCAGCTCCAGCGCCGTCAGCAGTTCACCGAGATGTTCGGCAACCAGACCAACTTCGTCGCCGACTTCGAGACCGGCCCCATCAAGCACGCTTTGGTCACTGGCATGGAGTTTTATCTTGAGCACCAGCAGAATGCGAACGTCGCAGGCATTTCCACCGTTTCAGATCTCTACAACCCTGGCGTCGTCAACTCCCCCGGCTCCGTCTCCCCCCCGTCCAGCGCCCAGGACATCACCAGCAAATATCCCGGCCTTCCGGCCCCGACAGAGGCTTACCTCTACACCTGCTCCGCCTACGTGTTCGACACCATGAAGCTCGGCAGGCACTGGGAGTTCAGCGGCGGTCTCCGCTATGACCACATGTACGCCACCGTGAGCCTCCCCGGCAACGCGCCCGGCTATGCCAACGCTGACGACCTCTTCAGCTACAAGCTCGCCCTGATCTACAAGCCCGTAAAGCAGGGCAGCATCTACTTCGGCTACGGCACCTCCTTCAATCCCACCATCGACGGCGCTTCAGGCGCGGGATTGGGCCTCACCGCCGCCACATCCACTTTGGACCCCGAACAAACCGCCACCTACGAGCTCGGCACCAAGTGGGATGTGCTCAAGGAGCGCCTCTCGCTCACCGCCGCACTCTTCCGTTCTGAGAAAACCAACGCCCGTACCACCGATGCCTCCGGCATCACCACTCTGGGCGGGAATCAGCTCGTCCAGGGCATCGAATTCAGCATGACCGGCAGCATCACCAAAAACTGGCAGGTCTTCGCAGGTTACGCCATCATGGAAAGCGAGACCAAGGCATCCACCGCTGTGGGAGCAGTCGGTCAGTCCCTCTCAAACGCCCCACCCCAGACCTTCAATCTCTGGACGACCTACAACGTCCTGGAAAAAACACAGGTCGGCTTCGGCGCTCAATACATGGGCGAACGCACCAGCAGCGACTCGTCCGCAAGCTCCCGCACCGCCCCCGCCTACTGGACGCTCGATGCCATGCTCAGCTACAAGCTGTCCGAGAAAGTCAGCTTCCGCCTCAACATCTACAATCTCGCCGACGAGCGCTACGTCGGCAGCGTCGGCGGCGGCCAGTTCGTCCCCGGTCCGGGCCGTTCCGCAGCTCTGACCGCCAGCATCAAATTCTAACCTGTTTCCCCTCCCCATCATGCTCATCGCAATTCCCGATGTCCTCACCCCTGAGCAGGTCGCTCAGGCGCGCCAGCTCCTGGACTCCACCGAATGGGTGGACGGCAAAGGCACCGCCGGCTACCAATCCGCCAAGGCCAAGGACAACATGCAGTTGCCCGAGGACAGTCCCGCCGCGCGCGAGCTCGGGGAGATGATCCTCACCGCCCTGTCAAAAAATCCCCTGTTCCACGCCGCCGCCCTGCCGCAGCGGATTTTCCCGCCGCTGTTCAACCGCTACTCCGGCGGCCAGTCCTTTGGCACCCATGTGGACAATGCCATCCGCCAGCATCCCACCATGCCCGTCCGCATCCGCACAGACCTCAGCGCCACGCTGTTCTTCGCCGGTCCGGAGGAGTATGACGGCGGTGAGCTCTGCATCGAGGATACCTACGGCGTGCAGCGTGTGAAGCTGCCCCCTGGCCACATGGTCCTCTATCCCTCCACCAGCCTGCATCACGTCACCCCGGTGACACGTGGGGCCCGCATCTGCTCCTTCTTCTGGCTGCAAAGCATGATCCGTGACAATGGTCAGAGATCGCTTTTGTTTGATCTCGACCTCGCCATTCAGCGCCTCGGCCGCGATCTCAAAAACAACCCCGTGGCCGAACAGACTGGCGTTCAGCTCACCGGCGTTTACCACAACCTGCTTCGCCAATGGGCGGAAATGTAATCGTGAAGCCAACCTTTCATCGCCTCATTTTCTGGGGCCATCTCATCGCAGGCCTTGTCGCCGGTGTGGTCATCCTCTCCATGGCCGTCACCGGCCTCATCATTTCCTACGAGGCCCAGCTTATCGACTGGGCCAATCGAGACCTGCGCGTCACCCCGCCTGCCGCAGGCGCCCCACATCTCGAAATCGAAACACTGCTGGCCAAAGTTCACGAAACCAAGCCCGGCTTGAATCCCAGCGGCATCACTTGGAAGGCTGACCCGGCCATGCCCGTCACACTTTCCGTTGGGAAGGAGGGCGTCTTTTTCGCCAATCCTTACACCGGCGAGTTTCTGGGCGAAGGCCACCGCGCCTGGCATGACTTCTTCCACGCAGCCACCGATTGGCACCGCTTCCTCACCGGCACCGGCCTGCCAAAAGAAACGGGCAAGGCCATCACCGGCGCGGGTTGTTTGATCTTCAGCCTGCTGCTGCTCTCCGGCATCTACCTCTGGTGGCCCCGCCACTGGCGCTGGGCCAACGTCCGGGCGGTCATCCTTCTCAATCCTCAGCTCAGCGGCCGCGCTCGCAACTGGAACTGGCACAACGTCTTCGGCTTCTGGAGCGCTCTCCCGCTGCTCTGCATCATCCTCACTGGCCTCATCATTTCCTATGGCTGGGCGAGCAATCTGCTCTTCACCCTCACCGGCAGTGAGCCACCCCCAGCACGCGAACGCCCCGCAGGCGGGCCCGGCGGCAAACGCGAGGGCGGCGGACCTGCCGCTCCCTCCCCTTCCCTCGCCGGATTACAACCTCTCCTGGCTCAGGCCCGTCAGCAAATCCCAGACTGGGCCAGCCTCAGTCTCCGCATGCCCCAGAAACCCGGCGCTCCCTTCCCCCTCATGGTGGACCGTGGCGGCCGCGGCCAGGTGCAGCTGCGCACCATGCTGAACCTCGACGTGGCCCAGGGCAAAGTGCTTCCCAGCCCGGACGATCTGCAGCAGCAAAACCTCGGTCGCCGCCTTCGCATGTACGCCCGCTTCCTCCATACCGGCGAGCTCTTCGGCCTCCTCGGCCAAACCGTTGCCGCACTCTGCACCATCAGCACCATCCTCCTGGTTTGGACCGGTTTTGCCCTGGCCTGGCGGCGCTTCCTGAAGACCTGATCTCCTGCCCCGCAGCGTCATCACAGATGCTGGAGCACAAGAAAGTCTCATAAAATTGCAATTGAGACTCTATCGCATAAAGAGCTTGAGCGTTAATGGATTCCGCTCAGTATCCCACCCTCCCTTGCGACGGAATCTCAGTATCAACATCCCCATGCCATCGACTTTCGCTCCTCTCATCCGCCTTTCCCCCGGACCGATCATCGCCGCTTCCGCCATCCTGTTCCTTGCACTGGCCTCTCACAGCCGTTCCCAGACTGCCAGACAAATCGCAGAGCAGCTCCCTGAGATCACCATCACCGCAGAAGCCGAGCCTGAGCCGCAGGTCATCATCCCCTACCTTCCTCCCGTCGAAGGCACCAAGATCTACGCCGGCAAAAAGGCGAGCTCCCTGAATATCCAGGCACTCCCTCAGGTGCAGGCAAACAACTACAGCCAGGCCTTTGCCATGACGCCCGGCCTGATCACAGCCGAAGAAAGCACCCCGCTGGTCAGCTTGGGCTTTCGTGGAATCGGCTCTCCAGACCGTGCCCAGTACTTCATGATGCTGCAGGATGGCATCCCCATCGCCGCAGACCCTCAGGGCTACCCCGAGTCCTACTGGACACCGCCGCTGGAGTCCACCCAGCGCATCGACTTCGTCCGCGGTGGTGCCTCGCTGCTCTACGGCCCGCAGCCGGCCGGCGCCATGAACTACGTCTCCTCCATGCCACGCACAGACCGCCTCTTTGGCATGCAGACCAAGCACATCTTCGGCAGCAATGACCTCTATTCCACCTTCACCTCCATCGAAGGCAGCGCCGGCAAATGGAGCTGGTACGGCTGGTTCAACCACCGCTCAGGCACCGGCTTCCGCAAAGCCAACAGCGACTTCAACGTCGATGGCGGCCGCCTGAAGCTCATCTACCAGCAGGCCACCGACACGCGCTGGATTTTTTCCCTCGATGCCGGCTCTGACCGCCACGGTGAGCCTGGCGGCCTGACCGCAGCAGCCTACAATGCCGACCGCAATCAGACCGTGCGCCCCACCGACCGCTTCCGTCTCACTCGTGTCGTCGCCAGCGCAGAGCTCCAGCACAAGTTTTCCAGCAAAACCGAGCTCAGCGTAAAAACTTGGGCAGGTGCCTATGACCGCTGGAGCAACCGTCAGGCAGGCAGCTTTGGCACCGTCACCGGCCCCACCACCGCCATCCAGCAGCAGCAGTTCTACAACTGGGGCATCGAACCCCGCATCCGCCACGATTATGAACTCTGGGGCGGCAACCACACCCTCGCTGCGGGCATGCAGTTCTACATGTGCCACTCTCCGCGCAAGGACTCCACCGGAGCCTATCCCACCGACAACATCGGCACCGTCAACACCCTCGCCTCCCGCGATGTCATCTACGGCTCCGTCTTCCTCGAAAACAAGTTCACCTTCGGCCGCCTCACCATCACGCCAGGCTTCCGCATGGAGATGATCAATCAGGACCTCACCGTCAGAAACATCGGTGTCACCACCACGCAGCGGGATTCCAGCAAGTTCGACAAGCAGCCGCTCTTCGGCCTTGGCCTTTCCTACGATCTCGGCAACCAGACCGCCGTCTATGCCAACATCTCCCAGAGCTACCGTGCCACCACCTTCGGCCAGTCGCTCATCCCCGCCGCAGGTGGCACGGCCAGTGACGTCGCCCCATCCCAGGGCTGGAGCTATGAACTCGGCCTCCGCGGCAATCCCAAACCCTGGTTCTCCTATGACACCTCCTTCTTCCTTGTGGATCTCGATGACAAGCTCGGCACCGCAGGCCTGAACATCCAGAGCGTCGGCCGCAGCATCAACTACGGCTGGGAAGGCGCCGCGCAGTTTGATGTCATCGGCGGACTCGACGCCCTCAACGGCACTCATCGCGGCGAGCGCCTCGGCGCCCTCAATCTCTACGGCAACATCTCCCTGCTTGAAGCCCGTCTCTCCGGTGGTGTGAACAACGGCGGCACCCCGCAGTATGCCCCCCCCTACATCATCCGCACCGGTGCCATCTACAAACGCAAGAGCGGCCTGAAGATCGCCTTCCTCGGCACCTTGATGGCACGCCACAATGGCAGCGACAACGCCGACAGCCGTTTTGACATTCCCGCCTACACCACCTGGGATCTCACCGCCGAAGTCCCCGTCGGTAAAAACTTCTCCGTCATGGCCGGCCTCAACAACGTCTTCGACAAGCACTACTACTCCCTCGTCACCAGCAGCGGCATCATACCCGCCTATGGCCGCAACTTCTACGTCGGCGGCAGCTTGAAATTTTGATCTGAATTAGGTTGGATCAGTTCTCTGCGGAGCGCGGAAGAGGTGTTCCGCCTCCGCAGGGATATCCCCCTTAGCTTCACTTCCGAAACGGTGCCTCCGGCATGCCCAAGCCGCTGAAGAGGCCGCCCACATTCCCTTGGTGCCTGCGGGTTTGGAATCGATCGCCCTCTCGCCCGTCATCAGCGTCTGCGGCTCAGCCGGCTCGTTCGGACAAGGAAAGAAGAACGACCGAGGCGAGTATCTTCATGGCTGGTTGGGTGAGAAGAGCCTTGTCAAGGTCAGCACCCGCACCATTGCTTCACAAATGTCTGCCGCCCTTTTTGCCGCCGGTCTTGGCGATGTGATCCGTGTCTGCTACCAGAATGCCGCCTATCGCGTGCTGAGCGAGACCACGCAGCCGATGCCCGTGATCCTGGCCTCTCACAATCCGTACTCGATCGAGATTTTCCGCCACCATCGCAACGCAAAAAATTTCATTCTCTACGATCTCGCGCATAAATATGAGGAGTTCTTCAACGCAGGCCTGCGCGGTGTGGACATCAACCGCGCGCTCTGTGCTTTTGCCGGAGTGGATCACGCCCAGCTGATACGCGGCCCTGCCAACGGCCATGTCCCGGTGTTCGACGCGCCGGATGACGTCGCTTCAGAAGGGCACATTGTGTTTCAACCCTTCGCGGGCAATGCGTCCTACCGCTCCCTGCCGCCAGATTTGATCGAAAAGGCAGCTCAGGTCCTGCGCACGCTTCCTTGCCGGGTCTTCGTGGTCACACGCAGTTATTTCCGTCCCGGCATGAAGGGAAAAACAATTCATTCTGTGGAGGATGCCCGCTCTCTGGAGGGCGGCAACATCACCGTGCTCGACAGCCTATCCGTCCCTGCCACTCTGAACCTCATCAAGAAGAGCCGTGCCTACGTGGGCAGCTGGTCCAGCCTGCAGCAGGCGGCCTGGTTTGAAAACAAACCGGTGGCGGTGTTTTACCCCGCAAACCACCACGATGTGACTCAGCCCACGGACTATGCCTTTGGCATGAGCCGGGCCAGCACGCTCGGACGTGAGTACTCGCAGATGGATGCAGCCGAACTCGCGGAGTTCCTGCACCGCTGGTGATCATCCGGAGATATGGCGGCGCAGCACTTCAAAGTGCGTGGCTGCGGCGCTGATGTCTTCGTCCAGGTTCTCCATGCGTATCTTGTAGGGCGCATCCACCGGAGTGATAAACGGCACCCGGCACGCGCGGGCGAAAACCATGCCATGGTAGCGTCCGGTGATGACCAACCGTGACCGAGCGATGGTTTCATACGCCGCCCGGGGTCCGGGTGAGGCGATGATCTGCGCCTGGGGAAAACGCTCCGCCGCTTCAGCGAGCAACGCATGATTGTCCGCCGGGGCCCCCATTCCCAGCCACGTCATCGACATGCCGCTGCCCGCAAACTGCCGCAGGTAGTGGTTTGTCAGCGCGTTCCTTGCATTGACGGCCCCCGCAGGGACCAGGGTGATGGATCTCATATCCCCCTGAGACGCCGCCGCTCCAGGCCGGTAAAGATAGGCTGCATCTGGCGCAAAGACCACATCCTCACGCCCGCACAGCTCCTGCGCGATGCCCACGCAGCGACGCGAGCGCAAAGTGACAAAATGCGCCTGCCCGAGATAAGGAGCCCACGGCTTCAGCCTGGCAGCATCATTTTCTTCACCATTGAACTGAAACTGAAATCCGCAGGAGAGAAATCCCCATGGGATGCGGCGCCTGATGGCCTCGTCCATGTAAAACCTCATGCAGCAAAAATGCGGGGACAGTCCTGCCGCATCACCTTCCTTGCCATGGTTGTACAAAATCCCGCCTCCGCCCATCACGAGCATGTCCAGATCTTCCGGCAACGCCCTGGGAAGATCCGAATTGTAGATGACCAGCTCATGCTCCGGCAGTTGCTGGGCAAAAACCAGCGGATAGGTGTCATCCCCCACATTGCCATAGCCAGAGGCTCCCACGAAAGCGATTTTCATGCGGCGGCAGCCTAACACAGTTTGCGGCATGCGTGACAGCTCCTTGGCGGAGATGCCGCAAAAAACAGACCTCTGCATAAGGGCGCCCCGGCTGCAACCCGGGGCCACGCTCGCCAGCCATCATGCCATGCTGCTGCAGGCGCTCTCAGACGCATCCCTCCGCCGTTTCGCCTGCCGTGGGGCAGCAGCCAGCAGCGCCTGGAACTGCCGCGCCACAGTTTCCCACCGAAAGGCATCACCTCGCACATAGCCCAGCCCTTCTTGGGCAAGACGGCCTCGTTCATCCTTGCTTTGATAAAGCGACTGCAAAGCAGCCACGAAAGGCTCTTCGTCCACCAGGCTCCCCACGGTGTTGATCTCGGGATGGATCAGCGTGCGCGAACATGGAATTTTGACCGCCGGCCTCGCCCACTCGCCCAGCGCGGAAGACGCAGGCACAATCTGTGGAATGCCGCAGGCCATTCCCTCCATCGTGGTCAGCCCCCAGCCTTCGCCCAGAGTTGTGGTCATTTGCACATCGAGGCTGCTGTAGATGCAGCTCAGACTGCTCACATCCTGCAGGTCTCGTATGTCCTCAGCCCCTGTGAGGATCAGAAGGTCGCTGACACCGTAGTAGCTCGCCACACGGCGCAGATCCCATCCCGTGTCCTTTTGGGCGCAGTGCAGCAGCAGATAGGCGTCGGCAATGCCGTGCTGCTTGACCCAGGCCGCAAAAATTTGCACCGTAAGATCAAGCCGTTTGCGCGGCTGGTTGCGGTTGATGTTGCCGACGATGAAAGCATCTGGAGGAACACTCAGCCCCAGTTGCAGCCGCGCCTCGGGCTTGCCCAGGGGCTGAAAAAGCTTCGTGTCAATGCCATGCGGTATCACATGCCGCAGCCCCGTGAAGCCAGCTGCCACAGCGGCACGATGGCCAAAATCCGTGTACCACACGGCGGCATGCAGCCGGTTCAGTTCCAGCATTGCCGCCGTGTCGAGATTCCCGCCGTCCACCGGCATGTACCCGATGATGGACACTCCGTCGGGTGCGGCTTTGGCAAACTCCGCCACATTCCACCAGTCGTTGTTGATGATGACTGCTGCAGGGTCAAACTCGGTGCACAGATGCTTGAAGCGGTTGATTCCCCACATGTCGCCACCCTGCCAGGCAGGCATGACATCATAGGGCAGCTCATGTGGCGCACCGTTGTAGTTCACCCCTGACACAATGACGTCCCACTCATGTCGCAGATGATTTAGCACCGCATGCGTCACCGTGGCAAAACCAGTCGGCACCAGGGCATCGCCAATCCACAGCAGGCGCGGCTTGGATGAGCGCGCCTTTCTCCTTCTGCCCCCCGCTGCCGGCGCCACATGCCCCGTCGCAACTGCGGTGACACCGCTTGCCATCACAGCCATCGGGCTGGGAAAGCCCGGGACGGCAGACTGCTTCACCGCCGCCGCACCTTTGTTCTGCGGACTTGCCGCAGCTGGCCTGGAATGCTGGCGCGCAGTTTTTCCATCGGCAGTTCCAATCGGGATGTCAGCAGGCTTGCTCATGTCAGTTTATGGGGGGCAGAATTAATCGGAGCTTATGATCTTGCACTGAGGCAGCATGACACCCAGTTTTTCCATCATCGTGTCCCCTGCAGCCAGGCGGTTCTTGCTGATCCGCAGCGCACGCAGAGACCTGCACGCGACCAGGTGTTGGATCGAGTCGTCTGTCACCAGAGAGGTCGAGGATAAATCAAGGTTCTTGAGGGTCGGCAGGGAGGTGAGATAGGCCAGCGCCGAAACCGGAACCTCCATTCCACGCAGGCAGAGATTGGTGACCGTCCCCGCCTCAAGCGCCAGCTGCGTCAGCACCTTCAAATCCTCTTCCAGCTTGATCGGCACCGTGCTCAGCGACACCCGCCAGACGGTGAAAGGCTCACTCGGTATTTCCACCGCGTTCTGAATGTCAAACCGTCCTCCCATCAGCTCTTCTTGGCTGGATGCGGTCTTCACATTCAAAAAGCCTTCATGTGCAAGAACCCATTCCGCCAGCCTCATCTGTTCAGGTGCAACCGTACTTGCGACCTCACGGCTTGGTTCCCCCGATGAACCTGCAGTCGTTTCACGGCTCTGCCCGTCATTGCGCCAGCCTCCCTGCCACACCATGCCAGCCGCTCCGGCCAGCACCATCGCTGCGGCTGCTCCCCAGACCAGCCGGCGTTTCGGCTGCCCCCGCTGCGGCATCCGGATCGTATCCGCACCTGTCGGTATTCTCACCGCCGCTCCTGCGGTACCGGCCAGATCACTTCTGGAGGGACGCCGGAAATTCTTCCAGTTGTCGCTGTTCTTGAAAAGCTTTTCCAGCACCTGGGTCATGTCCCGCACATGCTGGTAGCGCTTCTCGGGGTTGTTTTGCATCGCCTTGCTCACCACGGCGTCGATGCCCTTGTCCGCACCAGAACGAATCGACGGCGGCTCCCACACTCCCTTGGGCACATGCCCCGTGAAAAGCTCGTAAATCATCACCCCCAGGGAGTAGATGTCGGCACGGTGATCGATGTTCTTGGTCTGATCCAGCGCTTCAGGCGCGATGTAGTCCGGCGTCCCGATCGTCATGCCTGTGGCAGTGTAATCGACAGACTGCGGCCCCACGACCTTCGCCAGCCCAAAGTCAGCCACCTTCACATTGCCTCGCTCATCGACGAGGATGTTCGCCGGCTTGATGTCTCGATGCACAATCCCCTGCTCATGGGCAAACTGCAGCGCTTCACACACCTGGGTGATGATTTTGAGGATTTGCTTGGGCTCCGGCGGATCTCTCCTGAGCAGATGCTGCAGATCCATTCCGGCCACGAACTCCATCACATAGTACATCTGGCCGTCGGCTGTCTCGCCAAAGTCATGCACAGCGACGATGTGCGGATGATTCAGCTGCGCAAGCGCATGTGCCTCCCGCTTGAAGCGCTCCGCAAAGCTCTCCTTGTTCCGGTTCACCAGGGGGAGCAGTTTCACCGCCACTATGCGGTTCAGGCTTTTCTGCACCGCCTTGTAAACGGCGCCCATGCCCCCGCGTTCGATAAACTGGACGAACTTGTAGCTGGGAATCAACGCATCCAGTTCTTCGGTTGATGGCGGGATGAAGGGTTCGAAATGAACGGCTTCCCCCCCGTGGTCATTCGCCTGTTGCATGCTCCAGATTTAAGAACGCGGAGGCGTTTTGGCAAGACCCTAGGCTTCACCGGGCAAAATATTCACTAGAAAGGCCTTTAGGCGCTCTGATAGGCCGCCAGCAGCTCCTCCACGCTTCGTCCCCAGTTCAGCTCGCGTGTCAGTCGCGCATTCCCCGCAGCTCCCAAGGCTTGGCGGCGGGGCTCGTCGTCCAGCAGCTCCAGGATGGCATCCCCCAGCTGCTCCGCGGAGTTTTCCATGACATACACCGCGCTGTCTCCGGCTGAATAGCGGCCCTCCACGGTTCCAAACATCACCATCGGCCTGGAGAAGGCCATGTATTCCAGCACCTTGTTCATGGTGCAGTGGTCATTGTAGGCGTTGATCGGGTCGCAGGCGACGCCAAGATCCATCGTGCGCAAGGCGCGGCACAGATGCTCGTCACTGACCCTCCCTGGCATGCTGATGTGGTCCTGCAGACCCAGCCGGTCACGCAAAGCGACCAGTTCGGCATGCTCAGGCCCGGAGCCCATGAGCAGAAACTGCACATCTCTGCGCCCACGGTTTTTGACGATGTGGTCGGCGGCCTTCACCAGATAGTCCACGCCATCTGCGCTGCCCATGACTCCGATGTAACCAACGAGGTGTTTTTTTCCGGCACGCAACGATTCATCCGGCTCCGCGGCGGTGTTCATGCGGCTCGGCGCCGTACGCACCACGAATGCGCGCTCATCGCGCAGCCTGCCACGCCGCTTGACCGCGCTCAGCACACTCTGGTTGGTGGCGATCACCACATCCGCCAGCGCCAGCGTGCACCGCTCCGCGATGCGCACCGCCCAGTACATCAGTCCACGCCTGCCAAACTTCGCCTCAAACATCTCCGGCCAGAGGTCATGCACATCAAAAATGACCTTCACCCCGCCGAGCAGCTTGAACGGCAGCGCGATCAGGAACAGCAGATCAGGCGGATTGCACAGGTGAATAACATCAAAGCCCCCACGTCTCCAGGCCTTGAGAGCACACCTGAGCTCCCCCCAAAGCGCCGAAACGTATTCAGCTATGAAGCCGCCCAGTGATCCCGCTTCCCCGCTGATCCAGTGCCGGTAGATCTGGATGCCTTCCAGCACCTCCTCCGGCTGTGTGTACCCTCGCATCTGCGGGCACACCACAGTCACCTCATGCCCTGCATCACGCAGCGCGCAGGCCTCCTGCCAGACGCGCCGGTCGAAGGGAACAGGAAGGTTCTCGACGAGGATCAGGACGCGCATAAGCGGCGGAAATCACGCGCCCCCGGCGGCGCGTTGTTCTTTGGAAAGCCACTCAATCTTCAGCACCTTGCCCTCTTTGCCACCGCCTCCAAAAATGTCCCCGGTGTCCTTGAGGGTGACAAAGATGATGAAGCCGAAGAGCATCAGAGCGCAGGCGGTTTGCACGTATTCAAGAATCCTCCCCTGCGGCGGCTTGCGGCGGATCGCCTCCGCGATCGCCATGGTGATGTGCCCGCCATCCAGCACCGGGAAAGGCATCATGTTCAGGATGGCCAGGTTGATGTTGAAGACCACGCTGAACCACAGCACCAGGCGCCAGCCGTCCGGGTGCTCAAATAGCTTGTAATACAGGCGCCCCACACCGACCGGGCCGCTCATGTGCGCCGGGCTCAGGTCAGACTTGGGAGACAGCAGCTTGGAAACCAGATTGCCCATGTGCCTCACAGCATCGCTGATCTGCTCCCAGGGGCTGATGTGCCGGGGGACGCGTCTCCCTTCCGTATCCCAGGTGATGCCGACCATCGGGTATTCCTGGTGATCTTCCGTGACCTCCTTGAGATTGTTTTTGTCCGGAATCCGCGGCAGCACGGAGACCTGGAGGGCCTTGCCAGCACGCTCGACGCCCAGCACAATCGTCTTGCCAGGGTTGGCTTTGATGTAGTCACTCAGCTGCCCCATGCTGCGCAGTGTCTTGCCATCCACGCTCAGCACCATGTCGTTGGCCAGAATGCCCGCCTCATCTGCAGGGCTGTTTTTGGCCACTCCCGCCACCATGGGCGTCATCTGGCCTTCGAGGCCGATGGAACGCAGCTCAGGCCTTTTGAAAATCGCGCGCCACCAGGAGACCGGCTCCTCCTTTTTCTCGCTCTTGGGCCAGGCCTTCGGATCCACGTTGAATTTCATCCCCCCCGTTCCAGGACGTTCCACTTCAATCGCAATCGTCTCGCCTTCGCTCGCCACCACACCCCAGCGCACGCTGTCCACCAGCCCTTCAAAACGTTTCACTGGCGCACCATCAACGCTGAGGATTTTGTCTCCGGACTGCAGGCCCGCTTTGTACGCCGGACTGTCTTTGAGGACATAGCCCACGACAGATGTGGCGTGGGATTCACTCTCCGGCTTGCCCACTTTCCAGACCGCCACCGCAAACACACATGCCAGCATGAAGCTGAACAGCGGACCTGCAAAAGCCACGATGGCCTTGTCCAGCGGCGTGATCGGCGGCAGCACCTCCTGGCTCGTCTCCCCTTCGAGTCCTCCCATAGGAGCCATTTGCGGCAGGGCCACAAAGCCGCCCGCCGGTATGCTGCCAAGCCCGTACTCGACTCCATTGATCGTCTTCTTCCAGAGCGGCTTGCCAAACCAGATGTAGAATTTTTCCACCTTAAGACCACGCCAGCGCGCCGCAAGAAAGTGGCCCCATTCATGCACCACAATCATGAGGTTGAACACGAGGACCACCTCCAAAATGAGGATGATGAACCGGAGGATTTCACCGAAGGAACCGAGAGAGGAAAGCCATGCCATAAAATTGGAAGGAAGAGATCAGGCGGAGCGCGGCGGAATTGCCGGCGCACTGCATGACTGGGCCGGAAAGCTAACACCCCCCCATGACTGGTGCAAATGCTGCGGGGAAGTTTGTGTTGAGCCTAAAGCATGAAAGATTTGCCATTCGCCTCTCTCAAACGTATCCCCCTACAGTTCCATGATACTGACCCGTGCCACCCTTTTCCTGCTCATCCCCTGGATGATG
The DNA here is from genome assembly GCF_055388355.1 of Prosthecobacter fluviatilis. Lineage (NCBI taxonomy): Bacteria > Pseudomonadati > Verrucomicrobiota > Verrucomicrobiia > Verrucomicrobiales > Verrucomicrobiaceae > Prosthecobacter > Prosthecobacter fluviatilis. The sequence continues at coordinate 4,863,280 of NZ_AP043782.1, read as the reverse complement.
ATCTCCTGCCGTAGTGCCAAAAGCGTGGTGGTGGCCGTTGACGTCAAGCCCACGGCTTTTCTGCCTCATGCCAAGGAACTCAAGGAAGACCGCAAACGCTCCCCTTTTCTTGGCAACTGGTGGAGTACCGACAAGAAAGTTCTGGCGGCTGCCGAGAAGGTGAAGTCGATCTACATCGCCCCCGTGGTTTCTGATGAGCTGCGGGCTTCGACTCAAAAATTTGCGCTCATGGAGTTCAGCAAGGAGCGGCGTGATTCCAAGGTGAAGGACTTGGTGCGCTATACGCATGATAGATTCGTCAAGGCTTTCAAGTCGAACAAAAAATCTCGCTACACCGTTGTCGACGCGCCCTCCAAAGACGCCATGACATTGAAGCTCTCGATCATTGAGTGGGAGCCAAATACCTACTCGGGACTGGTCGTGCGGGAGGCGCTGGACATGGCGATCCCGGTGCCGTTCACTCCCGTCGGCAGTATCGTCGGAAAATCGGCACGCCCTGCCATCGCCATTCAAGGAGTTTTGACCGAGCCAAAGACCGGCAAATCCGTCTTCGAGTTTGCTGACAAGGAAGAGACCCGAATGGCGGTGCTCCTCTTCTTTCCCAATGAGCTGACTCCCACCGGCCAGGCAAAGTTTGCCATTCGCGAATGGGCATCGCAGTTTGAAAAGCTCATGAGCACACCTCCGGACAAAAAGGTGAGAGACAGCATGCCCATCCAGCTCATGGAATTCTAAGTTTGCTGAAGTTTTTCAGGGCGGCTTGTCCATAAAATTCAGAACCACTCCATCCGGGCGAAATTATACCCGAGAGGCGCTGAGGTTTAGGCGTTGCCTGTGGGACGGATTTGGTGCGCTATTCAAGCCTGCACTCCTTCGCCATGAAAAAGCCGCTTCTTCAATCTCTGGTGATTCTGCTCGCCGGTCTTTCACTGACCCTCACTGCCTGCCAGTATCCCTGCGCCTACAATAGCTCAGGCCCGTATCGCGGCACCTTCACCCCCTACCCCGCCATAGGCCGTGGCCCGCTGGGAGATCTCGCAGCCAGCACCCTTGGCTCCAACCGTGACCACTATTACTATGTGATCCGCGGTGCTCACACAGGGACGCGCAGCTACTCCATCCGCCCTTGGTATGCAGGCGCTGGCAGCTACCCAGCTCGCTATCCTGCTTCCTACCAGCTGCACCCCTATTACTCGAACAGCATTTTCAGCAGCCCGTACTACAGCCGCAGCCCTTCGTCCATCTGCAGCAGGACCAACCGTCCATGGGGCGGTGGCTACGGCTTTGGGCAGCCCTTTAGCTGGGGCACCGGTCTGGGCCTCGGATCATGCTGGTTCTGAGTCTGGCTGCCGGCAGGCGCTGGTCTCCCGGGGCTCAGTGCAGCTCAAAGATACCCTCAATCTCAACGGCGATGTTCCCCGGCAGCGAGCCCATGCCCACGGCGCTGCGTGCCCCGATGCCGCACTCCTCGCCCCAGATTTCGCCAAAAAGCTCGCTGCAGCCGTTGATGACCTTCGGATGATCACCAAAGTCCGCCGTGCAGTTGACCATGCCGAGCAGTTTCACCACGCGCTTCACACGGTCCAGGCTGCCCAGCTCGCTTTTCAGGGTGGCCAGCAAGGCCAGGCCTGTCTGCTTTGCTGCCGCCTTGCCCGCTTCGAGATCGAGATCCATGCCCACACGGCCAATGAGGTACTCGCCCTCTCCCAGGTAGGGCCCGTGACCGGACACATAGGCAATGTTCCCGACAATCACGACGGGTTTGTACACCCCCCCGCGTGGTGGTGCTGGAGGAAGTGTGAGACCGAGGGCGGCAAGCTGTTGTTCTGCGTTCATAGCATCAGGTTGGGTGGGAAAGCTTTAGGCATCGTCAAACAAATGCCGATTCTTCCAAAAGTAGCTAAATCCGGAGACCAGCGTCAGCAATGTCGTGAAATAGACCAAGGCTGAAGCCACCACACGCTCCACTTCCAGATTCGCCGTAAACGCAGGGTGTGTGAAGCCAAAGATCGGCTCCTCAGATGCGCGGCGCATCATGAAATAGATCACCGTCAAAATCTGCCACAGCATCTTGTGCTTCCCCAGTTTTTCCGCGGAAAGCACCGCCCCCTGCCCCGCCGCCACCAGCCGTATCCCGGTCACAAAAAACTCACGCGCCAGGATCACAATCGTGATCCACGCAGGCATCCGCGCTGCTTCTGGAATGCCCTTGTCCGAGGACAGCAGCACAAAAGCTGCGGCAATGAGGATCTTGTCCGCCAGCGGATCAAACAGCTTGCCGAAGTTGGTCACGATCCCGCGCGCACGCGCGATCTGCCCGTCAAAATAGTCTGTGGCCGAGGCAATGCCGAAGATGATCAGCGCCAGCGAAACCGTGTTCGACCACGGGATGTAAAAACACACCACAAACACCGCCGTCAGGATCAGGCGTGAGAGGGTGAGTTTGTTCGGCAGATTCATACAGGTTGGAGTTCTCTGTCTAGCGATGGAATCCCCCCCCTGTCAATGACGGTCCTGCAACGAAAGCACTTTGCTCGCGCATGGATGCAGCGGCCTCCCGTTTCACACTCATGCCAGGGCGGTCAAAATCACATCTCCGGAGGCTTGGCCAGTGTGGGCTCTCCTTTCAGCCACCCCAGCGAGACCAGGAACTTGTCCGTGGCCAGCAAAGTCTCGTAGTAAAACTGCATCTTGCCACCCTTGCCGGGATTGAAGAAACCATGCCCCTGCCCCTCATAAAAGATCGCCTCACAGCGCACGCCTGCCTTTTCCATGTTTGCCTTGAAACGCTCCACCACCGCCACCGGAATCAGCTTGTCCTGCGTGCCCAGAAACACGATCGCCGGAGGGTCATCGGCGCTGATGTTGTGCGCCGGCGAGTACTCCTTGTAGCGCTCCCCCACCCGGCTGTATCCCCAGCCCTGGTCCGGCCCGTTGTCAAAAACGGGATTGAACAGGGCCAGCGCGTTTGCCCTCGGCGAAATCTTCACATCGTCCTGCGGATCATCCAGCCCCTCCACCATGCCCACAAACGCCGCAAGATGCCCGCCCGCGCTGCCACCTCCGGCACCGATCCGATTCGGATCAATGCCCAGCTCCTCCGCATGCCCGCGCACCCACCGCATCGCCGACTTCGCATCATGCACGCAGTCAATCGGCGGCCCCGCGTCCCCCTTCTTGATCAGACGATACTCCACCTGCACACACACCATCCCACGCGTCGCCAGATACTCGCTGTGCTGCGTGAACTGAGTCGGCCCGCCGCCCACCCATCCGCCGCCGTGGAAAAAAACCATCGCCGGCCGCTGATCCGTCGCCTTCCAGTCCGGCGGATTGACCACGGTGAGCTTGAGCTCACGTTCACCCACCTTTTTGTAAATGCGCGTGGTCGGTTCGGCAGCGGGCAGCGCCGGGAGCAGGGCAATGAGAAAACCGATGATGCAGAGCTTCATGTTGGAGCAGGAAAATGTGAAGAGGACGATCCGTGGCCTACAACGGCGATGACCTAATCCAGTTTGCAAAAGAAGCGAAACGACCGTTCCTCTCCCTCATCTGGTATGAAAATCCTCTCTGACCCGGCTCTGTCCTGGCTTCTTGGCGGCACTCTCGCATTGCTCGTCGTCGCTTCGCTCATCGGCTGGGTTCTGGCTAAACGTGCGACATCCGAGGCCGCCAAAACCACCGTCGCAAACCTGAACGCGCGCACCCGGGCTTGGTGGGGCATGGTGGCCGTCTTTGCCGCGGCGCTCGCTGTCGGGCCGGTCGGCACGGCCCTGATGTTTTTCTTCAGTTCCTTCATGGCATTGCGTGAGTTCATCACCCTCACCCCCACCAGACCCGCCGACCACCGCACCCTCTTCTGGGTCTTCTTCATCATCACACCGCTGCATTACTGCTTTCTGGCGACCAATTGGTACCTCATGTTCCTTATCCTGATCCCGGTCTATGCCTTCCTGTTTGTCCCCATGCGCTCGGCACTGGCCGGTGACTGTGAAAACTTCCTCGAACGCACCTCCAAAATTCAGTGGGGGCTCATGATCTGTGTTTACTGCATCAGCTACGCACCTGCGATCCTCTGGATGGATCTGCCCAGCTGGCCCCAGCAGCGCGCCAAGCTGCTCTTCTGGTTCATCACCGTCGTCGAGATGAGCGACGTGATGCAGTACGTCTGGGGCAAGACCTGCGGCAGGCGCAAGATCGCTCCCACCGTGAGCCCCGGCAAAACCTGGGAGGGCTTCATCGGCGGCGGCCTCACCACCACCGCACTCGGCGCCTCCCTTTGGTGGGCCACCCCGTTCTCTCCGCTGCAGGCCGCAGCCATGGCCGCTCTGGTCGTGACCATGGGCTTTTTCGGCGGACTCGTGATGTCTGCCATCAAGCGTGATCGCGGCGTGAAGGACTGGGGCGGCGCCATTGCAGGCCATGGCGGTTTCATGGACCGCCTGGACTCCCTCGCCTTCGCCGCCCCCGTTTTTTTCCACGCCACCTGCTATTTCTTTGGCCGCTGAAGACGGAAAGCCTGGCGGGATGAGCTTCGTACTCCAAGACCATGCTCCTCCGCGCCTTCATCGCAGCCTCCCTCCTGACCGCTACCGCCTCTGCGGCGACGAAGCTCGACTTCAACCGCGACATCCGGCCCATCCTCAGTGACAACTGCTTTGCCTGCCACGGCTTTGACGCCAAGAAGCGCAAGGCCGACCTCCGGCTCGATGTCCCGGAAGTCGCCTTCAAGGCCATCGATGGCGTGTTCCCCATCAAGCCCGGCAGCCCCGAGGCCAGCTCCATCATTCAGCGCATCCTCACCAAGGATCAGAACGAGGTGATGCCTCCTCCCGAGTCCAACAAGCACATCACACCAGCCCAGGCGGAAATTCTCCAGCGCTGGATCAAGGAGGGCGCCGAATACAAGAAACACTGGTCTTTCGAAGCCCCCGTCAAAACAGCCCCCCCATCGGTCAAAGGCCCGGTCCGAAACGGCATCGACGCATTCATCCAGTCACGGCTCAGCAAGGAAGGCCTTTCTCCTTCCCCCGAAGCAAACAAGGAAACACTCATCCGCCGCGTCACCCTCGATCTCACAGGCCTGCCACCCACGCCCGCGGAGATCGACGCCTTTCTCGCAGACACCTCCCCTGACGCCTATGAGAAGGTTGTCTCCCGCCTGCTCAAATCCGAACGCTACGGAGAGCACATGGGCCGCTACTGGCTCGATGCCGCCCGTTACGCAGACACCCATGGCCTGCACCTCGACAACGAACGCAGCATGTGGCCCTACCGCGACTGGGTCGTGCGCGCTTTCAACCAAAACCTCCCCTACGACCAGTTCACCATCTGGCAGCTCGCCGGAGACCTCCTCCCGAACGCCACCGTGGACCAGCAGATCGCCTCCGGCTTCAACCGCTGCAACGTCACCACCAGCGAAGGCGGCAGCATCAATGAAGAGTTCATCTTCCGCTACGCTGTGGACCGTGCGGACTCCACCGTCGCCGTCTGGATGGGCCTCACTGCTGGCTGCGCCGTCTGCCATGACCACAAGTTCGACCCCATCTCACAAAAGGAGTTTTATTCTCTCTACGCCTTCTTCAACAGCGCCGCAGATCCCGCCATGGATGGCAACATCCTCCTCACCCCACCCATCCTGCGTCTGAGCACCGCCGAGCAGAAAAAGCAGCTCGCTGAGCTGGATCAAAACATCGCCGCGGCTCAGACGAAGATTCGCGCCGCCATCCAAACTATCAACTATACCGACCCCGCCACTCAGACTCCCGCTCCTCCAATTCAGACCAGCGAACTCGTCTGGTTTGAAGATGCCTTCCCCGTGAAAGCCGATTTTTCAGGTGAGCCCACGCAGCTCATCACCAAGGACAAGGGCCCTGTCTTCAGCGGCAATGCAGCTCTCAAACGAACCGCCACCGGTGTCGCTCAGGACTTCTTCGCCAATGGCGCCAAGTATGAAATTCCGCCCAACGGCAAGATCAGCGTCCAGTGCTACATCGACCCCGCCAATCCGCCCAAGGCCATCATGCTCCAGTTCCACACCGCCGGCTGGAATCACCGCGCTGTCTGGGGCCAGGAGGGGGCCATCCCCTTCGGGCAGGTTCGCACCCCTGAAAAAGTGCAGATGGGTGAGCTTCCCAAAGCAGGCGAATGGGTGAAGCTCGAAGTGCCGGCAGAGCGCCTGGGCCTCAAGCCCGGCATCAAGGTGACCGGCTACGCCTTCACCCAGTTCGGCGGCACCGTTTACTGGGACCGCCTCGCCATGACCTCACGCGTCGATCCCGCCAAAGACCCCCAGTGGTCCTGGAGCAAGTGGATCGAAAAAAACCAGGGCAAGCGTGTCGCCGAACTCCCCAACGACCTGCAGACACTCGTGCGCGGCAAAAAACCTGCCGAGTGGTCTGAGAAAGACGCCACACGGCTCAAGGAGTGGTGGTTCGAAAATGAATATCAGGGGGCTCGCAGTCTGGTCGAAGGCGCACGCGCCGAAAAGCTCGCTCTCGAGTCACAGAAAAAGACCTTGGATGATGTCATCCCCGCCACCTTCATCATGGCAGACCTGCCGGAAAAGCGTGAGAGCTTCGTCATGGATCGCGGTCAGTATGACAAGCCGAAAGACAAGGTCACCCGTGGCACTCCGGCCATTTTCCCACCTCTCCCCGCACAGGCCGACTACACACGGCTCGATCTCGCCAAATGGCTCGTCAGCCCTCAGCATCCCCTCACCGCTCGCGTCCAGGTAAACCGTCTCTGGCAGCAGTTCTTCGGCACCGGCCTTGTCAAGACCAGCAACGACTTCGGCTCCCAGGGAGAGCCCCCCAGCCATCCCGAACTGCTCGACTGGCTCGCCGTCACCTTCCGCGAAAACGGCTGGGACATGAAAGCCTTCGTCACCCTGCTCGTCACCTCCCACACATACAAGCAGGATGCCCGGTGCCCCGATCTCGCGCTGCAAAAGGACCCGGAGAACCGCCTCCTCGCCCGCGGCCCTCGCTTCCGTCTCGATGCCGAAGCCGTGCGTGACCAGGCCTTGTTCGTTTCTGGTCTGCTCAGCCCCAAAATTGGCGGCAAAGGCGTCAAACCCTATCAGCCCGAAAACATCTGGGAGCCCGTCGGCTTCGGCGGCAGCAACACCCGCAACTACATCCAGGACCACGGCGAATCCCTCTACCGCCGCAGCCTCTACACCTTCTGGAAGCGCACCGCCCCGCCGCCCAACATGACCTCCTTCGACGCCCCAAACCGCGAGAGCTACTGCCTGCGCCGCGAGCGCAGCAACACCCCGCTCCAGGCCCTCACCCTCATGAACGACATCCAGTTCTTCGAGGCCGCGCGCAACTTCGCCCAGCACGTCATGCAGGCAAACACCGGCACCGACGCCCGCATCACCGCCCTCTTCCGTACCGCCACCGGCCGCTACCCCAGCGCCCAGGAGGCCGAACTCATCCTCCAGTCCTTCCAAAAGGAACTCGCCGCCTACACTGCCAAGCCCGAGGAAGCCAAAAAGGCCATCACCTACGGCGAATCCAAGCCCGACGAAAAGCTCAACCCCGCCGAACTCGCCGCCTGGACCATGGTCGCCAATCTCGTCCTCAACCTCGACGAAGTGGTGACCAAGGGGTGAAACAACCATGGCCCCCTTGGAATGCCCATCATCTTGGAGAGGTTCGGCTGAGATTTGGACGCCGAATAGACAGACCCGAAGCAGCTGGCCGCTTGGTAAACTTCATTGGAGTCCCGGCAGGATTGAGATCCAGGCTGTGGGAGCAAGACTGGCATTCACGCCGACTCAAGTCATCGAGCTGCGGTTTTACCAATGGCCTCTGCCCACTCTCAAAGTGGTGATCAAAAATGGAAATCAGCATGCGCTGGTGACTTTCAGTGCCTTTCGAGGCAGTCGTATCCGGGCCGTTCTCGACACATGTGGTTTTCAGATCACAAAATACTGCCGCTGGAATATTGGAGGTGATACATCCAAGGACATGAAAACTTATGGCCTGTTTGATGCCCCCGACTGAGTCATAGCATGCCTGGTAGAAAACGGGTCTGTTTTACACCCAGCTCCACGGGAAAAGCAGGATGCCTCACGCAGGTCTTCTGGAGGAGACGGGTTGTCACGATCCCTCAACACTCTGCGATCCCCACTGTCCGCACCTCCACAAACCTTCGGGTCTCCGAAGCGAGATAGCGCCCATTTACCACGGTTCATGGTATCACCCCTCAAACTCCGTCTCTCGATCTGCTGAAGAAAAGCAGATCATCATCTCCGCATCCACGCCATCCAGCGCCCTCGCATTGTGCCACTGCCCCGCCGGAATCGAGATCGTGTCCCCCGCATTCAGCACAAACTTTTGATCCCCCAGGCTGTGCTCCAGCCTGCCCTTGAGCAGGTGCAGGATTTCATCGCAGTTCGGGTGGCGGTGCCTCGGGTTCGTCTGGTCCGCCGGGATGATCACATGCCCAAGGGTCATCGTGGTGGAGTTGCCCATTTCCCTCGATGCCAGCCAGGTGAGCTTCCCCCACGGCTGGTCGATCAAAATACCCTCGGCAAAACTGCGGATAGGAGAACGGTTCATGATGCTCGTCATGATTCCCGCGACGCTCTGTTTGGCGACTGATTTTTGGATTGTGTAAGGCGGGTAAGTTGTTTGTAAGCCAGTGCCTCACGCATTGCTTCTAATTATTGAAACTCTATCATGACGGCGTTCGCAGTTCTGAAAGCCCAACGCCTTTGTCATGCACCCCGCATCACTCACTTCACAGTTCACGCGCTCCTTGAATCGCCTGCTGTCGAAACTCCGCGTTCTCGGCTTTTTGGGACTGACGAGCATCTCAGCCGTGGCGATGGATCTGCCGGCTTATCGCAGCCTGTTTGTTGATCAGTCTCAGCGCCCAGATCCTCGTTCCCTCGCCGCCTTCGACCTCTCCGTTTTGAACCCGCAGGCAGAGCTCGACATGGAGCCCGGCCATGCCCTGGGGAATCATTACTATGCACTGCTGGATGTGGCCCACTTCCGCAACGGATCTCACGCCGCGATGAAGTGCCTGGAGCGCCAGGTGGCCTCAAAGCCCTCTGCCTCCGACCAGCAAACCCGCATTGTCGATCCTGCAGCCCCCCAGTGGGTCTCCTGGGTGGTCGAAGCACTTGCCGATCCCGCAGCAAAAAAAGGCTTCGACGGCTTCGTCCTCAGCCTCGGCTCTGAAGCAGCCACTCCCGCAGCCCGCAGCGCCATCCTTTCGCTCGCCGCCACCCTGCGCCTCCGCTATCCCGACAAGCACCTCCTGCTCGACCTCCGTCTCGCACTCGGCGTGGAGGCCGTGCACCTCGCCAGCGGGTTTCTGGCCCTCGGCGTTTACACCCGCGAAGGCAGAAACGGCGCCGCAGACTGGACGCCTCTTGCAGAGGCTCAGCGTCTCACACGCCTCATCCGCACAGTGCAGATGCAGGGCATGCGTGTCTTCGCTGTAGAGTACGCCTCGGCAGACGACCGCGCCGCCTGCCTTGAAGCCGCTCAGCGCCTCACCAGCTTCGGGGTCCTTCCTTTCGTCACCACCACGGCGCTCACCGGCGTCAACCTGGGTCCTTGGGAGGAAGCCTCCCGCCGCGTCCTCGTGCTGCATGGCTGGGATGAAAAACACGTCGGCGAAAAGTCGCCGCCTGTGGCATCCACCCTCACCTCTCGCCTCATGCGCCAGTCGCTCGAATGGCTCGGCTGCGAGCTCGATTTTCGCCAGGCAAGCGGCGCCTCCTTTCTGCCCGCAGATCACAATTTCGCCGCCGTCATTCTCGACTCCGGCCTGGTGCTCAGTCCCGATCAGCAACGCACGCTCGCCGCCTGGCTGCCTTCGCTGCGTGTCCGCAGGATCCCGCTGCTCCTCACCGGCATGCCTTGGACGGACGACACAGCACGCCAGCTTGCCATGCAGCATCTCGGCCTCGGCGGCAGCGCCCGCCCTGCGGCCCGCCTCGTCAAAACAAACGTCGTTGCCATGGACTCCGCCCTGCTGCGCGTGAACTCCAGGATCACTTCACACACGCTCGGCTTTCTCGATCTTGAAGCCCCTGCAGACGCACACATCGTTCTCGGTCTCCATGGCCAGGATGCCATGGGTACAGCTCATCGTTTTGACCAGGCCTTCCTCTCCAGCTGGGGCGGAGCCTGGGTGGACCCGGCTGCCCAGGCCGCCACTGCGCAGCTCGATCTTCCCGCATTCCTCACCCAATGGCTTGGCACAGACCGCAGCCTTCCGGTCCCGGACACCACCACCCGCACCGGACGCCAGGTGTTTTACAGCCACATCGAAAGCACCGGCTTTTCCACCCCTTCCACACTGCCCGGCTTTCCCCTCTGCGCCGAAGTCATGCGTGACCGCATCATCGGCCGCAGCCTGCTGCCCATCACCGTTTCAGTTTGCGAGGCCGAGTTGCGCGCCTGGCTGCCCGGTCAGAAGCCCGGCGAAGCAGAACGGCTGGAGCACGTGGCCCGCAGCATGTTTGAAATGCTTCAGGTCCAGGCCGCTTCGAACTCCTTTTCCCGCCCTTCCCAGTGGACCCCCGGCATCGCCATCTCCAGCACGCTCAATGAGCGCGCCAGCTCCGCACGCCATGACATGGAGCGCGAAATCGCCGGCTCCATGAGTTACATCCACCGCCGCCTGCTGCCCCTTGGCAAGGAGGTCAGCCTCATGCTCTGGCCCGCCAAAGCAGCCCCCTCCCCGGAAGCTTTGCGCTACTGCCGCACCATGAAAGTCGAGAGCCTCCCGGCGCACTCTGGCTTTGACCCCATCTCCAGCCCCTCCGGCTCCCGCAATCCCCCTCGCCTGGAACCGCTCGCCATTCGCTGCAGCTTTGCGGATGTGCGCACCGCCGCAGGCCTTGCCTCGCTCGAAAAAACCTTCGCCGCATGCTCAGAGCAGCCCCTGCACGCCATGACTGCGGCGGCTTATGCAGCCAGCGTTCGCGACGCACAGCACACCCGCATTCTCCGGGCCGCGCCAGATCATTGGATCATCCTCAACAAAGGCGAATGCCGCACCCTGAGGCTGCCCGTGACCGCCGGCCTGCCAGACATGGCGCGCTGCCAGGGGGTTTCAGGCTACAATGTGCATCAGGGCCAGCTCTACATCCACACCATGGGCCGCGCCCGCACCGAGCTTGTGCTCACCAAAGACAGGCCTGCTCAGCACATTCACCTCGCGGAGTGCAGCACCGCCGTCTCCTTCTTTGAGCTGACACCGGGCCGCGCCACCTTCCAGGTGCGTGACCTCCGCCCCGTGGAGATCGTCCTGGGTGGTTTTGAGCCTCGCGGACAGTGCGCCTACCTCGAAAATGGCCGCCCCTACACCGCACATGCAGATTCACAGGGCTTCGTCCGCCTCGAAGTCGCCTGCCGTTCCACCGTCTCTCTCCAGTCCCTGCCGCCTGCCGCACACGCGGCCATGCGCTGATCACCCCCGCATTCCCCAGTTCTCATGCGTCTCAGTCCCCGTCAGGCTTTCAGTCTCATTGCCGCCTACGCTTTGCTCGCCGCCGCCTGGGGCTGGCGCCTGCATGCGGATGATCCGGCCCCCTCAGGGGTCAATCCTCTGCTGGCAGACACACGCACAGCCATCGCCTCCAGCCTGGCCCGCGCCCCCGCTCACCTCCAGCAGCCTGCGGTGCTTCAGCTTGCACTGCTTCCTGACCATCAGGTCGAAGCGCTTCACGCCTGGCTGAAGGCGGCCCCCGAGCAGCGGCTGCGCCAGCTCACCGTACGCGAGGGCCCTCTCAACACGCCATCCCCGCTCAACACCGCACTTGTCTTTGTTGAGCTCACCCGCGCAGATGCTCCGCTCATCGAGGACAGCCGCCTTCTCCTCTCCGCTTCTGGCGATCGCATCTCAGAGCCCCACAAGATCGAGGCGCTCGAACTGCTCGCCTCTCAGGCCGCGGCAGCGGGCGAACGCACCCTGGCCATCGAAATCCATGAGCGTGTCTGCGCATTCCCTTCCGCCACATGGCAGCATGCGCTCGCTCTCATCGAAGCGGCACGCGCCGCCCGGCGCCCGGCCGCAGCCCTTCGTGTCGTCAAGGACTGGCTCAGCGAGACTCCCTCACGCCTGGATGCAGCTCAGCGCGAAGCCGCCCTCGACCTTCAGATCTCCCTCCTGCTCGAAGGCTCCCGTTATGCCGAGGCCAGCCGTGTCACGCTCGAATCTCTCCGTGCCTTGAAAGCCGGAGCCGCCATCCCCGCTCGCCTCATGCAGCGCGCTCTCCTTGCCACACGGGCCGCAGGAGAGTCCGCCGAACTGATGCCATGGATCGAGCGCCAGCTGCGCGCCTCGCCGGACCATCAGCTCTCTCTGAAAGACCTCGCTGCAAAACCATCCGTTGACGCCGGTTATCGCCACTGGCTGGCAGAAGGTGCCTGCATCGCCGATCTCAACCATCAGAGCAGCATCGCCTGCGAGTTTTTCTTCCGCCTCGCCGCCCTTGGCGAGACCCACGTGCTGGCCCGCTTGCATGCACTCGTCGCTCAGCTCGGGCGTGGCAGGGAGCTCGCCGCGGTGCTCGCCAGCCTGCAGCACCGCTTCCCCCCCCATCAGCTGGCGCAAGCCCTTGCAGAGGGCGATGCCCCGGCTGCCGCACGCGCCTTCCTCACCGCCCATCTCCAGTCCTCGGCCGATGACCGCGAAGGCTGGCGCATGCTCGCACAGATCGACATGGCCCTCCGTGGAGAAGCCGCCTCCACCATGCTTTGGCAGGGCTTTCTCAAACGCTTTCCAGGCGATGTCACTGCCATGAGGCAGCTCGCCGCATGCCAGGTCTCCGCAGCACAGCCCCGTCAGGCGCTCGACACCCTTCAGTCCATTCCCGTCGGCCAGCTCGATGAGCCCACGCTGAGGCATATCGCCGCACTCGCTGTCCAGTTGGATGACGTTCCCGCAGCACATCGCGCACAGCAGCTCCTCGTCGCCTCATCGGCCCATCCCTCCGCGCGCGATGTCCTCGCCCTTGCCACCACCACCCTGCAGCACCCCGATGCCGCGGCCGCCCATGAAGCGCTTTCAGAGGCTGCCTCCAGACTCCCTGCCGGAACCGGTTTTCACCGGTTCCTCACCGCCATCCCTGGCACCGTCGAAGCGACACACTTCAGCACTGCGGCAAAGTCTGAGTGAGAGTGCGGTTGATTCGCGGCGCGCTGTCGGCACCTTGGTCCCATGAACCGCCGTCACGCATTCCTGCTTCTTTGGCTCCTCCTCGCCAGCGCAGGCTGCAGCATGCTGCCACGCGATGAGCACGGCCGCCTTCAGTACTATGAGCGCCGTTTGCACAGCCTCGAATTTCCCGTCAGCCGCGCACGCCTCTACAAAACCCTGCGCCCCGCCTCACCTGCCGCCCCTACAGGCCAGACCGGCTCCGGCCTGCTCACCGGCAGTGAGTTCTACCGCCTGGACGACCTCTTCGTGGTCGAAATGTCCGTCGTGTACAAAGCCGTCGCAGGCATCGACGACTATCTCAGCCCCGCACCCACCATCGGCAGCCAGGTGCGCTCCATTCTCGACGCCTCTTGGAGCATCGAAAACTTCATGGACCGCGGCACCCCGGAGCATCCGTCTGACATCATTCAAAGAGCACGCATCCTGAAGCGGCCGGCGCAGAGGTATTGAGTCCCGGCTCAGCCGTGCTTCTTGATGATCTGGATGAATTCCGGCAGGTACTCCTTCGCCTTCTTCTCACCCACACCGCGGATCTTCAGCCCCGCCTCGGTCGTCTTGGGCTTGAGCCGCGTCATAAACTCCAGCGTCTGATTGCTGAAAATGATGTACGGCGGCACTCCTTCGGCCTCCGCCACGGCGGTGCGGTGGTGCTTGAGCTTCTCAAACAGCGCATCGTCAAATCCCAGCTCGCGTGCCGCCAGCTCCTCGTTCATCGCCGTCTTGCCCTTCGGCTTCGTCACCGGTGCTTGCATCGAAGGCCAGCGCATCTTCACATTCAGCCCCTTCTTCATCACCTCCGCTCCGCGTGAGGTCAGCGTGACTTTCGGGTACTCTCCGCTGCTCGTCTCGATGAGCCCGAGCTTCTCGATTTCAGCAAACAGCGGGTGCAGCGCATGCGTGCCCACATCCTTCAGCAGCCCATACGTCGTGAGCTGGTCATGCCCCGCGTCCACGATCTCCTTGGACTTGCTGCCCACCAGCATCTGGATGATCCGCCCTTTCCCAAAGCGCCCCTCCCAGGTGCCATCCGGCAGCCTCACGGACATTCGCGCGATGCCGCTCAGCGCCTGCCTCAGCATCGTGACTTCGTCCGCCCCGCCCTCGCGCGGAGGCTGCACGCCCTCGGCACGGCACACATCGCAGGTCCCGCAGGGCGTGCTCTCGCTCTCGCCAAAGTAGCGCAAAATCTGCTCCTGCCGGCAGGCCTTGTCGTCGTAGCAGAGCTCCACCATGGCCTTGAGCTTCGAGCGGTCGCGCCGGTCCTTTTCGCGCAGGGCCTCCGTGTCAAACTGCAGATCCCGCGTCAGCACATTCGGCTGCAGCAGCCGCGTGCCACGGATGCGTTTGCCGGGAATGTCAAAACGCTCGATGTAGTCGTTGCGGGCCAGGTAGCTCAGCGCCGAGCCAATCGCCATGCTGTTTTTCGCACCAGCGCGCTCCGTGATCTCATCAATCGACGCCTGCACCTCGTGATTCGAGTCCGCCGCGTTCAGCAGCGCCTGGTACACGCTGCGGATGATGTCCACGCTCGGATTGTTGCCATCAATGAAAAACTCCTGCGTCTTCGTGTCGGCAAAATTAAAAAACAGATCGCACTGCGAAGGCTCGCCATCACGCCCCGCACGGCCTGCTTCCTGGTAGTAGGCCTCCACGCTGCCCGGCACATCAAAGTGCACCACAAACCGCACATCAGAGCGGTCGATGCCCATGCCAAAAGCATTCGTCGCCACGGCCACATCCGCCTTCTTCGTGATGAACTTCGTCTGCCTCGACTCGCGCTCCTTGTCATCCAGCCCGCCATGGTACTCGATCACCTTCAGCTTCCATGACCTCAGCTCCTCGCCCACCTCCTCCACACGCTTGCGCGTGGAGCAGTACACAATCCCCGTTTTGAACTGCGTGATGATCTTCCTCAGCCGTTCATACTTGTCCGCGTTCGACTTCGTATGTGCGATGTTCAGGCTCAGGTTTGGCCGCTCAAATCCGCGGATCGTCACAAACGGATCCCGCAGCGCCAGCGTCTGCAAAATATCCCCCCGCACCTCCGGCGTCGCTGTCGCAGTCAAGGCTACCACCTGCGGCCGGTCCAGCTGCGCCAGCGCCTCTCCCAGCCGCATGTAGTCAGGGCGGAAATCATGCCCCCACTGCGAAAGGCAGTGCGCCTCGTCCACTGCAAACAGCCCGATCTGCACCTGCCGCAGCGCATTCGTAAACGCACGGCTTCGAAACCTCTCCGGCGCCACATACACCAGCTTGTACTCTCCCTGACGCAGCGCATTGATCCGCTCCTGCTGCTCTCCCAGCGAAAGCGAGCTGTTGATCAGCGTCGCCGGTATCCCACGCCTCTCCAGCGCATCCACCTGGTCCTTCATCAGCGCGATCAGCGGACTCACCACCACCGTCACCCCGTCCATCACCATCGCCGGAAGCTGGTAGCACAGCGATTTGCCACCCCCTGTAGGCATGATCACCATCGTGTCCCGCCCGCTCAGGATGCTCGCCATCACTGTTTCCTGGCCGTCCAGAAACTCACGAAAGCCAAAATACTTCTGCAACGCCATCTTGGCGTCGTGAATGGGAGTGGAGGCGGCAGTTGGAAGAAGTTCGGACACGGACTGCTCACCTTGGATGCGATGAGGAATGGCCGCAAGAAGACGCAAAAATATCAAAGACCACGCTTCCAGGCAGAGCGCTTCCGGCACGGCGCATCATGCCAGCTCGTAGGATGGATGTGGCGACAGCCCGCCCGTCCATCAGCGCACGGCAAACACCACGGCGTACGAGCCACCTCGCAGCCGGGCGGTTTGTCGAAGAATGCGTGGAAGCATCGACAGGCTCTCGACATCCCCCCCAGCCTGCGACCTGAGCCGCCACTCAATGCTCGTCCTTCTTCTTCGCATCCTTCGCTTTCAGCGAAGGCGTAAATCCATACTTCTCCCCCGCCTGCCGCAGGCATTTCACAATGTTGGTCTCCTCAAACTCCAGCGCCGCTTCCAGGCTCAGTCCCGTCGTCTTCGGCATCTTCTCCGCTTTGCGCTCTCGCACCATCGTCAGCGTCCGCGCCAGCTCCGTGCCGGGCTTCTCAGGAAAGGTGGCCCAGTAGGCTGGCTTCAGGCACGGAATGTCCAGCGGATCACGCGTGATCATCTCCAGGAGGTAGTTCACCTGCGGGTTGTATTTCTCAAACAGCGCAAACATGCGCGGCAGATCCAGAATCCCCTCTCCCAGCGGCACTTCGGCCAGCAGAAAGCCCGTCGCCGTCTCCTGCACCGCCATGTCCTTGATATGCGTGGTAACCGCAAACGGCGCCAGCGTCTCCACCACCGTCATCGGGTCCTCCAGCAATGCGATGCTGTTTCCCGTATCCACACACGCACCCATGTGCGGGCTGCTCAGCCGCCCCAGCATCTCCGCCAGTTCTGCCGCATGGAAGTCCTTGTGATTCTCAATCCCAATCTTCACCTTATGCCGTTTGGCCACCGGCTCCGCGAGCTGCATCGACTTAAACGCCCCCTCCTTCCAGTGCTTGAAATCCTCCAGGCTGGAAAACAGCTCATAGCGCCTGCCACCAGTCGCAGAGCGAAAAATCACCGCCCCCGCCTCCTTGGCCGTGCGCACCTCCTGCTCAAACCGCCCCACATCGCTTTCATTCTTCGGCAGCGTGATGCTCCCTTCCAGATTCATGCTGTACGACTCACAGGTCGCGCGCACCTTCCCCGCAAACTCACTCGTCCACCCGCCCACCAGCGTCTGCAGCGACCCCACGCCGAAATCACGCACATGATCCAGCACATCCAGCGCATGCTCAAACGGCGGGTATTTGATGTTCGAATACTTCCCCTGCCAGCGCTTCCAGTACGAGTGGATCACGATGCCCATCTTCTTTCCCTGCAAAGCAGCCGACGAAGGCAGCGCAGCTGCTAATGCGGCGGCTGCAGAGGTGAGAAAGGCGCGTCGGGTCATGGAGCTTCAGGAAACGTCTTCGAAAATGAAATCATTTCCCTCATTTGCACAGCAATCTCCCTGCAGAAACAGCGATTACCTCATTCCAATTTGGACATCCTGCCGATAAGCTGCCAAAGCCGCATCAAATCGTGCCGCCACATCACAGAATTCCCGCCCCCAGCCACTGCTGATGCTGACTTCTTGAATGGAACCCGTGGGGGCATATAAAACGGAAAGCCTCATGAGATCGCAGCGGCGGCCTGATTCCACATCTGCCACCAAAGCATCAAACTCTTCCAACGCCTCTGCGATGCCATCCCATCCTGACCAGACAAAGTCGTTTTCTGGAAGCACCATCAGCTCCCTCGTCTCTTTGAGAACGTTAAGCAGTTCTTCCTTGGCGTGATGCATGGCCGTGTCTGGCTCTCACCTCACCACACCGCCCACCCACTCAGGCTGCCGCTTTGCCAGGCACTCGGAGAGCCACCTCACCAGATCCGCCACGGACTCATGCTTCTTGCGCAGCGTGTTCAGCGCCGGCCAGTCGATGGTTTGCCGCGAGGTCGGCAGCGTGATCTTCTGGATGCGCAGCAGGTTGTGCACCGCTTCAAACTCCGCTGCGTTCATCGCCCGCAGTTCCTTGGCCGAGGGCAGGTCATCCAGCACCGTCAGCGGGATGCCCAGGCTGCAGATCCCCACACCAAATTGATGCCCCAGGCTGCGCAGCGCATCCACCAGCGCCTCGTCATTCAGACCTTCTGCGATCACGATCTCGCTTTGCAGCGTCCAGCGTGTGGCGCTCAGCGCCTGAAAAAAGTCGGCGCTGAAGGTGTCCGGCGCCACGCTGAGCTTGAGCTGCACCCCGGCCAGACCCACTACGGGTCCTCCGAGGTGGCGGCGTAGGTCCAGCATCGCCGCATCAAATCGCGGCGCATCATCACTGCCCGTGTCCAGGTCCCAGTCAGCCACCACCAGATCAGGGATGTCCCACTCACCCTCCATGCTCGGCGTCCCGCTGCTGTTGCGGTTCAGCAGGAAAGGGTAGCGCGAGCGCTGCAGGCACAGCCTCTCATAGATCGCCACCATCCTCAGGTAGCGCGACCAGCACTGGTCGCTCTCCCCCAGCTCACTGTCGAACAGCCCCTGCCGCGTCACGCCGTTGCTGCCGGAGAGCGTTTTCTTCTGCCGCTGGTAGTACCCCTGGCCCTGGTCCACCTTCGCGATGGGTGAGGTCGGGTCGTAGCTCAGAATGGAAAAATGGTAGCGCAGCGTCGCGTCGCTGTAGCCGTCACCCAGGCGCAGACGCACCAGGCGGATGAGTTCGGTGCCCTTGATCGAGTCCGCAGGATCATGCGGCAGGATTTCGGGCAGCAGTTGTCGCAGTTGTTCGCGTAGGTTCATCCTTGGTGCTGTGTCACAGCATGGCTGCGAAGCGGTTGTCTCGTCAACAACAGAAACGCATCAGCCACGCCGGTCCTCACGAATGACATAGCGCGTGCGCCGGCTGTTCAACCAGCGCACGCCAAACATGTCCATCGTCGCCCGCAGCGCGCGGTTGCCAAAGCCATACTTGCTCACCCCATGGATGCGCGGACGGTGGTTCACCGGCATTTCCGTCACCCGCCAGCCCATGTTCCGGATCAGGGCTGGGATGAAGCGGTGCATCCCATTGAAAAGCAGCAGCGCCTCCCGGCAGTCGCGTCGCATGACCTTCAATGTGCAGCCCGTGTCCCTCACATGGTCTCCCACAAAGCGCGACCTCACAAAGTTGGCGATCCGGCTCTGCAGCCTTTTGAACGTCGTGTCCTTGCGCTTGGCCCGGTAGCCGCAGACGAGGTCGTACCCCGGCGCCTCGTCCAGCTTCGCGATCATCGCCGGAATGTCCGCCGGGTCGTTCTGCAGGTCGCCGTCCAGAGTCACGATCACATCCCCCAGCGCAGAGTGAATGCCCGCGTGCATCGCTGCGCTCTGCCCGCTGTTTTTCTCAAACACAATCACCCGCACCCTCTCCCCACGCTGCACCCGTGCCAGCGTCTGGTCCTTCGAGCCGTCATCCACCAGCACCAGCTCATAATCATGCCCGCTCAGCGCCTTGTCGATCTGCTGCTGCATCTCCACGACATTATCCTCCTCGTTATAAAGGGGCACGACGACGGAGATGGCGGGAGACGAGGGCATGGGCGGGCGAAAAGGGCGTCAAAAGTCGGGCGGACGATAATCGTGGCAAGCGAAGATTTTGAGCCAGCGCACCTCATTCCCGGCATGCATGACCCGCACAACCGACAGCAGTTCCGTGCGCTGGAAGCGTTTTCTCAGCAGCTCAGGCACCCCCTTCGCGCTTCGCTCTTCCGTGACAAAAAGCGCACTGCGACCTGCAAAGGAGCTCAGATCGCTCAGCGCAGACTGCACCTTTTCCGCCTGGCCCAGGTAGTGGTCGAGTTCGGCCACCAGCGGCCACCCATCCGCAATGACAAACCACTTCCCCGTCCCGCCTGCCTGCTCCAGCACGGCAGAGACCACCTTGGCACTCTCACGCCAGCCACGCACACTCCCGGACGGGTCCGCGCTCAATGTCCTCGCCCAGTCCGTCACCGGGCCGGTTTTATGCGCAAAAGGCCAGCGCAGCCCCAGAGTGCGCGGCAGGTCCGTTTGCAGCAGAAAGGCGCTCTGCAGCGCCGCAAACATCAGAGTGACTGTTCGCAGGCTGATCTTTTGCTCGATCACCGCCGCACGGGCAACAGTGCTGCGATGCGCGAGAAGCATCGCCCCAAACAGCATCCACACCACGCCGCCCGTGTCCGGCCAGCACTCATTCGGGCCGTAAAAAAAGTCCGCCACCGCCAGCGGCAGCAGCATTGCCAGCGGCAGGCTGCGGTGGGATTGCAGCATGCCGCCGGCCACCCCCGCACGTACCGCCAGCACAAAAAGCACGAGCAGCAGCGGGGAGGCGAGCACCATCCAGCGCACTGCATTCGGAATCAGCCGCCACTCCGGCAGCCACTGCCAGGCGGCAAAGCTCGGCCAGCCATGCCCTCCCTGCCAGCCCAGCCAGCACAGCACCACCGTCGTCCACACCGCCATGATCTTTCTGAAACCAGGCCCCCGCAGGTGCTGCCGCAGCGGCTCAGGCAGCGCAAAGACGCAGCACACCGCCGCCATCATGGCCGAGGCCGGCGGTTGCGCCAGCCCCACCCCTGCCACACAGCCTGTCGCCCACCACCATGCACGCTGGCACTCTGCCTGCCGCAGCACACGGCGCACACACAGTGCCGCCGCAGGCACGAGCACGCAGGCACATGTCGCCGGCGTCAGTGTCACCGCGGCTAGATTGAAACCGGGCAGCACATTCACGATCACCACCGCCCAGCCCGCAATCTGCTCATCAAACAGCTCTCTCGCCAGCTTCCACACCAGCAAAACCGCCGCCAGCGCCAGCAGCGGCGCGAAAAACCTCACTCCAAACTCCCCCGCACCGCCAATAGCCATGCCCAGCCTGGCAAACAACGGCACCAGCGGCCCGATCTCGGAAAAACTCAGCCATTCGCCATGCTTGGCCCGAAAAACCGCCAGCGCCTCGTCCGGCGCGAGTTCCAGCGTCGGCAGCAGCGCCCAGCGCCAGAGCGTGAGCAGGCCCAGGGCGGCTATGAGAAAGCGCTGGCGCGGCATGATGGTTGGGCGCATTGAATAGAGTACGCCGTGCGCATGTCAAAGCGTCGTCACCAACCTCCCACCCTTATGAAACACCTTTACCTGCTACCGCTGCTGCTGCTGGCCCCCGTCCTGCGTGCCGAAGAGGCCCAGCCCAAGACAGCCGAGGAGATCATTCGCATCGTGCAGAACAGCTACGCCCTGCAAAACTACAAAATGAATGGCCAGCTCCGCGACGATGCCACCGGCCGCGTCGAACCCATGACGCTCACCATGCAGGACCGCGTCATGCGCTTCCTCTTCAAAAATCCGCCGCCTGAGATCGTCCACCTCGACATGAACACCTCTCCCGCCACCCTTTACCAGGTGCGCCAGGGCGGCTCCTCCGTCGTGCCCACCAGTCAGCATGGCAACAAGGTGCGCGGCATGGAGTTCAACTACGAGGACCTCTCCCTCGGCTTCCTCTACTGGCCCCGCCCTCAGCTCATGGGCGACGACCGCGTCAGCGGCCAGAAGTGCTGGCGCGTCCGCGTGACCAACCCGAGCAAAGACGGCCCTTACCATGCCGTTGACCTCTGGGTCCATCAGGGCAGCGGCGGCGCCGCCAAAATGGCCGCCTGGGACCGCAACAGCAAAATCGTGAAACGCTACCAGGTCACGAAAGTTCAGAAGGTGGAAGGCGCCACCACGCTCAAGGAACTGCGGATTGAAACCATCAATCCCGCCGACGATTCCGTCATCGGCCGCACCTACATGACACTGGAAGACCCGGTGAAAAACAACTGACGCGACGCATGCAACCGCCGCGCAAATTCAATCCCCACCCCTTCGCCTACCACCAGGAGCTGGATGTCCGCATCGAGAGCCTCACCAACGAGGGCGCCGGAGTCGCCCGCGTGGACGGCTGGGTCGTCTTCGTGCCTTTCACCCTCGTGGGCGAGCTGGTGAAGTGCCGTGTCTTCCGCAATCACAAAAACTACAGCGAGGCCGACTTCGTCTCCGTCATCGAGCCCTCGCCGCAGCGTGTCGCACCCCAGTGCACGCTCTTTGGCCAGTGCGGCGGCTGCCAGTACCAGCACCTCTCCTATGAGGAGCAGCTCCTCTCCAAGCAGCGCCAGGTGGCCGACCTCCTCCGCCACATGGCCAGGATCGAGCATCCCGTCTGCCCGGTCATCCCCTCCCCCGTTCAGTACGGCTACCGCTCCAAGATCACCCCCCATTTCCACCGCCCCAAAGAGGGAGGCATCGGCGCCATCGGCTTCCTGCGCGCACGCACCCGCAATGCCATGGTCGATGTGGAGCACTGCCCCATCGCCATGCCGCAGCTGAATGACCAGCTCGCCGCCGTGCGCGCACGTGCCCGCGCAAGCTCCGCCGAATTCAAAAACGGCGCCACCCTCCTCATGCGAGCCGCCAGCAACGGCGTCCTCACCCGCCCAGACGAGATCGCCGTCGAAGATGTGGACGGCGTCCGCTTCGAGTTCCAGGCAGGCGACTTCTTCCAGAACAATCCCTTCATCCTTCCCAAGTTCGTCCGCCATGCCATCGACGAGGCCAAGGCCACCGGCGCAAAGCATCTCGTGGACGCCTACTGCGGCAGCGGCCTCTTTGCCATCAGCGCCGCGCGCGACTTTGAGCAGGTCATCGGCGTGGAGATCTCCGAAACCGCCGTCAAAAAAGCCGCTCACAACGCCGAGATCAACGGCCTGACCAACTGCCGCTTCATGGCCGCAGATGCCCAGCACGTTTTCAAAGACGTCCCGCATGCCGGAGCCGACACCGTGGTCATCATCGACCCGCCACGTGCAGGCAGCAGCCCCGAGTTTTTGCAGCAGCTCTTCGCCTTCGGTCCCAAAGGCGTCGTTTACATCTCCTGCAATCCCGCCACCCAGATGCGCGACCTCGTCCTCTTCACCGAGGCCGGTTTCAAGCTCGGCACCGTTCAGCCCTTTGATCTCTTCCCGCAGACCAAGCACCTCGAGTGCGTCATGACACTGAGCCGATGAACCGTTTCGAATTCGCCACCGCCCAGCGCATCATCTTCGGCCGTGGCGTCTTCCGCGAGCTGCCGGATCTCTGCCGCAGCTTCGGCCAGCGCACACTGCTCATCGCCGGCAGCCGTCCGCAGCAGTGGGCGGACCGCTTTCCCCACGTGGGCATCCACTCCGTCAGCGGAGAGCCCACCGTTCAGGACATCGAATCTGGCGTCGCACTCGCCAAGGAACTGCGTGCCGACGTCATCGTCGCCATCGGCGGCGGCAGCGTGGTGGATGCCGGCAAGGCCATCTCTGCCATGAGCACGCAGCCCGCCGGGCTGATGCGCTACATCGAGGTCATCGGCGAAGGCAGATCGCTCGACGCCTCCCCAGTGCCCTTCATCGCCGTGCCCACCACCGCCGGCACCGGCGCCGAGGCCACGCGCAATGCCGTCATCGCCAGCACGGAGCACCGTGTCAAAGCCAGCCTGCGCCACATCTCCATGCTGCCGCGCATCGCGCTCATCGATCCCGAACTCGCCGCCGATGTCCCACCCGCCGTCACCGCCGCCAGCGGCATGGACGCATTGACGCAATGCCTCGAAGCCTTCGTCTGCTCCCGCGCCCAGCCCATGACCGACGCCCTCTGCCTCGATGGCATCCAGCGCGCCGTGCACTCTCTGGAGCGCGCCTTTGAAAACGGCCGCGACATCGACGCCCGTGAAGACATGGCCCTCTGCGCTCTGAATAGCGGCATCGCACTCGCCAATGCCGGCCTCGGCGCCGTCCACGGTTTCGCCGCACCCATTGGCGGCATGTTTCACGCCCCGCATGGCGCGGTCTGCGCCGCGCTGCTCGCACCCGTGTGGGAAGCCAACTCCCGCCGCGTGCAGGACCGCTCCAGGTTCACCCAGGTGGACTCCATGCTCGGCGGCGATGCCATCCCCTATCTTCACAGCCTCACAACCCGCCTCCACATTCCCAAACTCAGCCAGTGGGGCATCGCAGACAGCGACCTCGATGAAATCGCCCGCAAAGCCTCGGCCGCCAGCAGCATGAAGGCAAACCCGGTTTCCCTCAGCCACGAGGAGCTCGTTCGCATTCTGCGCTCAGCCTGCTAAAGGCACAAAAAGAAAGCCGGGGCCGCTTTCGCAAACCCCGGCCCCGCTCGTTGTTGGTTGCGGTAGTTATTTGATGTCACCGGCAAAGCCGGCGGCATTGAGGGCGGCCACCAGTTCAGACTTGGTGAACTCGCCTTCGACAGTGAATGAAGTCGCCTTCGCGACGATGTCGGTCTTCGTGATGCCCGCGACGGTCTTCACCGCATCAGCAGCGGCGATCTCGCACTTCTTGCAGCAGAGGTGCACGCCGGACACGGTGGCCTTCGTCATCTTCGCTTCAGGCTTCGCGGCCACCGCTGGCTTGTTCGCGGATTCCTCGCCTTCGATCTTGCCATAGTAGCCTGCGGCAATGATCGCCTCCGCAGCCTTCTTCGCATCGCCCTTCTTCTTCGAGACGATCGTCACGGTGGTTCCCTTGTCAGGCACGGTCACGGTGACATCGCTGCCGACGCTCATGCCGGCTTTGGTGATTCCCTTGGCGCAGCTGCCGCAGCAGTTGTGCACACCGGTCATCGTGAGTGTGGTTTCAGCACGCACTGAAGCGGCGAGAGCAAGGATGGATAGCAGAGTGAAGAATTTCATAAGCAATTTCAGAGACGATACGACAAGTCGCTTTCTTTGCACAATTTAATTTTTAACGCCGGATCGCAGTCATGAATCCACGCGCAATGATCGTGTCATGATACTCGCCAGGCGTAAATCCTGCTTTATCCAGCAGCTGCGCATACTCGCCCGTGCTGTAGCATTTCCCCTGCGTGGCATGCATCAGCAGGCATGAATACTCCGCCACATGCAGCGGTCCTGTTTTGTCCGCATTGATGAACGCATCATGAATGATCAGCAGTCCGCCCGCAGGCAGCGCTGCATGTGAAACCGCCAGCAGTTTCTCCACCTCAGCCACACCCCAGTCGTGCAGCACATTGGAAAAAAGATGCACGTCACATCCTGCAGGCATGCCTTCAACCATGTTCCCCGTCGCCACGCTCACACGCTCCGCACAGCCACGCTCCTCGATCAGCTTGCTCGCGATTCGGTCCACCGGCGCCTGATCAAACGCGACCCCTCTCATATGCTTGTGCTGCGCCGTGATCGCACACGCATACACACCCGATCCTGCGCCGATGTCCAGCACACAGCTGCGCCCCGTGAGATCCAGCTTCTTCGCCAAAGCCTGCGAGAGCAGCACCCCTCGGCAGTCCATCGCCGCCGTAAATTTTCGCGCAAAGTCCTCCTGTTCCATCGCCTTGTGCCAGTCAAACGCCGCCTTGTCTCCGCTCCACCCCGCCGGCTTGTCTGTCCTCAGCACTTCCAAAAAGTCGCGCGCAATCGGCCGGTCATGCAGCGAGGCAAAATAAGGCCTCACATCCCACACCGGCCCCGCGCACATAAACTCACGCGCCACCTCCGTCGTGTGAAACACCCCGCCCACATTCCTCACCCAGTCGTTCGCCGCAAACAGCGTCATCATCGTGTCCGCCGGACGTTCCTTAAAACCAAAGTGCTCGCAGATCCCCGCCAGCGAAGATGGATTAGCAGACAGCCATGTGAAGAAATCCACGCTCAACGCCGCCGTCACCATGTCCGCCCCGTACAGGCAGTCGCGATAACGGTAAATGCTGGTCGGATCAGTGACAGGGGCGGAGGTGAGGTCATGCATCATGGTCCCGCATGATGAAGGCTCCCCCTGTTTGCGGCAAAACCTGATTTTACTTTTTCCCCGCCTCTTCCTTGATCTGTCTCGCGATCATATTTCCCGTGATAAACAGAAAGCGCGACACACCTTCATTCGGTTGGGCGGCCAGAACGACTGTCTGTCCGTCCCAAATGCTCACCCCGGTGGAGAAACGCCTGACACCTCTTTCTGCAGTCCCGCTCTCATCATAGTTAATGATGAGCTCCATCGTGTTCCCATCCCCGCCAATCTGTGCTTCCACCTTCACATCGGCACCACCCAGCGCGGCCGGCATCTTGTACTTCTTCGATTGGCCATCCAGCACCAAATTTTCGATCTTCGCATTGGTAACGGCGATCTTCTTCATCACCGTCTTAAACTGATCCGGGGAGAAAATCCCCGCCAAGATAAACATCGGTAAAATTTCCGGCGGCCGTGACGCGCCTAAAGACAATAGCGTCGGGTCCGTGTTCACGGCTGGCTTTGGGGCATCGGGCTGGGGCGGCAGCCAGTTTTCCATCAGCTTTAAAAAATCGCCCCTCATCTCTGCCGCCTGCACAGTGACGAAAACACTCTTTTTCACCGCAGCCTCGTGGAGTTGCATGATCCAGATCTCAATGAGATCCAGCTTGGGCTTGGTGTTACGCACCGTGAGTTTTCCATCCTTGAGCACCGCTGAGGCGTTCTTTTCAAATGGAATGCCTGCGTCTTGGAGCACCTCCATCGGCGGCTTGTCTTTTGAAAAATTCGGGGGAACCCGGTACACGCGCTGACCCCATTCGTTCACCCTTTTGTCCGGCACGTCGATGCCTGTGCTCGATGGCTGCATCGTCGCGGTCGATTCAAAACTGACCGCCTTCTGCCCGGTCGGATTCAGCGCTTCAGCCGTAATGAGCACGGTGACGTGTTTTTTCGAGGTTGCGAGATGCGCCACGAGGGTCTCACCGCTCGCCAGCTCCCCCTGTGCGGACGCTGTGTAAATTTGCACTCGGTCCCAAACCGGCTTGTCCCCTTTTTGAGGCAGCCACGGTTGCACCCCATCGGGGTCGACGCCCAGATCCACTCTGGCTGCGACCAGAGCTTTGTCATCCCCCGCCAGATTGGCGGCCAGCTTGAGGCTCGGTCCGACGAGTTTGAGAGCATTTCCGGTAGTCGCGTCCGTTTGCTTCTCGGGAAGCACCTCCTTCACAATTTCATTGATGGCCTCCTGCCCAAGCTTCGTCGTGACAGCCGGCAGGGTTGCCAGCTCGATGCCCTTTTTTTGCGACACCTGCCGCCACAGTTCCCTGGCTTCATCAGGCTTTAAAATGCCACCCTGCGTTCCAAAGTAACTGTCTGCCTGAATCAGTTTGCACTGAAAGCACACCAGGGGTGTCCGCTTGCTAAGCCGGTCGATGATGGCTTCAATTTGATCGAGTGCCTGCTTGTAATGCCGCACGATCAGTTGTGAGGTCACCGGATTGTAAAGGGCACTGGCTCCTTCCGGAAAAGGAACGCCCCGATCCTCCAAAAGTTGACGGGCCGATTTTCCAAAGACCGCCTTTGTTTCCCCCTTGCCTGCAGCAAAGGGATCCGACTGCAGATCACCTAGGCTCAAAAAGTTCGGTGCCACCCTGTACGCCCGTGTGTGCATTCGACCATCATCCGCCTTGGCCTTCACAGCATTCCCCGGTTCCTGCGCCGCCGCGGTTGCAATGCCAAACGAGCCCGCAATCACCGGCGCAATGATCGCAAAAGCCACCAGCGCCAGCACAAACAGTGCCCCCACCTTCTTCCTCACACCCTGCGCCTCCATCAGCGCCACCAGTCTGGCCTTCAGCCGCCGTGCTGGCCGCGAATACGCGATCGGCATCACGCACGCCTGCTGCGGCCCCGGCCTCGCCGCACACTCCAGCAGGAAGTCCGCATAGGCCGTATGCTCACGCTCGCCGCCCACCGCAGCATCATCACACATCTCCTCGCGCGCCTGGGCATGTTCCTCCACCAGCGCATGCGCAAACGGGTTCCACCACAGGAATGCGCGAACCATGTTTTGCAGCAGCGCAGCCACCGTGTCGTGCAGCCGCAGATGCTCCCCCTCATGCCGCAGCAGCCAGCACCACTGCCGGGTTGTGAGTTTCTCAAACGCGGAGGCCGGAACCGCGATCACCGGAAAAAACCAGCCCGCCACACACGGCGAGCCTTCATGGTCAAAGACACACACACGCTCTGGATTCAGGTCAGCAGGCAGCTTCTCATGCTCGACATCGGAAGGCTTCCTCAAACCCCACACCCACCGCTGCACCCCGACACTTTGCACCAGCAGCCTCAGCAGCATAGCCGCAGTGACGATCCACGCCAGCCACCGCATCCCCCTCACCCCATCATTCACATCCCAGCCTCGTGTCTTGATCGCGCTGCTTGTCTTTGGAGCACTCGCCGGTGCCACGCTCACTCGCCAGTCCGCCTTAAAGCCCTCTCGGATCGGCGTCCACACCGGCACGCTTTCCTCCTTCTTCGGCAGCAGATCCTGCACCCTGATGTCAAAGGGCGTATACAAGCACATCAACACCGCCAGATTCGCCAGAATGCAGCGCCGCAGCGCATCGCGGATCACATACCGCACCAGCAGCCACGCCGCAGCACCTATCACCAGGCTGTGCACCACGTAATTAAGACACGCGATCGTCTCCGCACTCATGACTCCTCTCCTTTCTTCGCGCTGCTGCCACGCACCAGCTTTCGCAGTTCCACCAGTTCCTCCTCGGAGATCTCACCGCTTTCCACCAGGCAGCGCACCAGCGCCAGATTGCTCCCGCCAAAGAACCGCTGCTTCAGATCCGCCAGCACGCTCGTGCGGCCGCGCTGCTCCGGCACCGCTGGTTCATAAGAGTGGCTGCGGCTGGAGTCATCACGGCTGATCCACCCCTTCGCCTCCAGCCGCGTCAGCTGGGTTTGCAGCGTGTTGCGCGTCACCGGCTCGCCTCGCCCTTGGTTCACCGCCTCCAGCAGTTCCAGCACGCTCGCCGGGTGCTTTTTCCAGAGAATGTCCATCAGCGCCTGCTCGGCGGCGGAAAGCGGAGGCAGTGATTTTTTAGCCATATTTCGCGAGTTTGACGACATGTGTCGGATTTGTCGATCCAAAAATACGACATCTGTAGGACTTCGACCCAATGACCATCCAAATGATGAATTCCCCCCACGCAGTCCGTTGACTTGCCTCCCATCTCCTGACAGCATCGCCCCGCCATGTCCTCTCCCGCACCCAAAATCACCCTCACTCACTGGCTCATCATCATCATCGCCAGCATTGGCTTCTTGTTCGACACCTATGAGCTGCTGATGACGCCCCTCGTGGCTGCGCCGGCCATCGCCGAACTTCTCAAGCTCCCGATGAACAATCCCATCGTCACCAGCTGGGTGGGCAATCTCCTCTGGATCGCAGCCCTCTGCGGCGGCATCTTCGGTCTGCTCGGTGGCTGGCTGGTCGATCAGTTCGGCCGCAAGAAGATCATGGCCCTGAGCATCTTCCTCTACTCGTTCTCCCCCTTCTGCGCAGCCTACTCCACCTCGCTCGGCATGTTCGTCTTCTTCCGCAGCACCACCTTCATCGGCGTCTGCGTCGAGTTCGTGGCCGCCATCACCTGGCTCGCGGAGGTCTTCTCAGACAGGAAGCAGAAGGAAAAATGGATGGGCATCACCCAGGCCTTTGCCTCCCTCGGCGGTGTGTTCGTCACCCTCGTCAGCGTCTGGATCAACAAGCATGGCGTCGATCTCCCTCACATCGGCCTCCCCGCCGGCCTCGGATCAAACGACCCCTCCACTTGGCGCTACCTCCTCATGACGGGCATCCTCCCCGCCATCCCCATCGCACTGCTCCTGCCCTTCGTGCCAGAATCCCAGGCCTGGAAGGAAAAGAAAGCCGCAGGCACGCTCAAGCGCCCCAGCTTCGCCGCTCTCTTTGCACCTGAGCTTCGCCGTGTCACCCTCGTGACCGCCGCCCTCTCCGCCTGCGCCTACGGCATCGCCTTCGGTGCCCTTCAGGTCACCGTGGCACGCGTCACCCCCGGCCTGCCGGAGCTGAGAGCCCAGTCCAAAGCCCTTGCACCCCTGCGCAAGGCCGGTGAAGACCTCAACAAGCAGCTCAATGCACTCCCTGCCACAGACCCCGCCCGTAAGGAGCTTGTCGCTCAGATCAAGGCCAACTTCGGCCAGCAAAAGCCCATCAACGATGAAGTCAAAAAGATGGCCGACACCGTCCAGTTCTACCAGGAAATGGGCGGCCTCGTGGGCCGGATCGCGCTCGCCATCCTCCTCATCGTCGGCATCAGCCGCGTCGCCTTGCTGAAGATCTTCCAAATCCCCGCCCTCATCATCCTGCCGCTCACCTACTTCTATTACTTCGAGCAGGGCGGCACTGCCTTCCTCTTGGCCTACGGCATCTGCGGCCTGCTCACCGTCGCCCAGTTCAGCTACTTCGGCGAATACCTCCCCAAGGTCTTCCCCATGCACCTGCGCGGCACCGGCGGCAGCTTCGCCACCAACGTCGGCGGCCGCATGATCGGCACCAGCATGGCCTTCGTCACCACCAATCTCGTCGCCCCCATGCTCGCCGGCACCGGCCCCATGCTCCCCATGCATGTCGCCAAAGCCGCAGGCATCGTCGCCACGGTCATCGTCGTTCTCAGTTTCATCATCGGCTTCATGCTGCCGGAACCGAAGGCCGAGGAAGGCTGAAAATAACATGCTCTGCTGAAAAGCAGGTTCGTTCTCTTTTTGCCTCAAACATCCTGATTCACACCAGCCCTGAAGGGGCTGTGGATTCAGCCCAGGGTCAGCCGAGCCTAAGCGAGGCGACCCTGGGTATGGCAGGCATTACGGGTTGGCAAACCCAGCACGTCTTAGCATCACGCCGGGTTCCAGCAGCGTCTGCAACGTGTCCCGTCCCCCCCTGCCGCTGGCATCCGTGGGTATGATCACAGGATCGGCTGCGCCCGAAATCCGGCGCAGCCGTCATTCAGACTCATCTTCAACTGACCTCCGCACAAGAGAGAGATTGCATCATGGCACCGTACCCTTCCCGCCATGATTCGCTCTCTTCTCTCCCTCGTCATCTGCCTCGCCACACTCCACCTACACGCGGAGGAAAAGGACGACGGCAAGCTCCGCATCGTCGTTTTCGGCGCACATCCCGATGACGCCGAGTACAAGACCGCAGGCACGGCGGTGAAGTGGGCCCGCCTCGGCCATCATGTGAAACTCGTCTCCGTCACCAATGGCGACATCGGCCACTGGAAGGAAGCCGGTGGCCCCCTCGCCCTGCGCCGCGCAGCCGAGGTCAAAGCCTGCGCCCAAAAACTCGGCGTCACCTCCCAGGTCCTCGACATCCACGATGGCGAGCTTCTCCCTTCGCTGGAAAACCGCAAGCTCATCACCCGCATCATCCGCGAGTGGAAGGCCGACATCGTCATCGCCCACCGCCCCTGGGACTACCACCCTGACCACCGCTATGTCGGCGTCCTTCTTCAAGACGCCGCCTTCATGGTCACCGTCCCCTTCATCTGCCCGGAAATCCCGCCGCTGAAAAAGAACCCTGTCTTCCTCTACTCCAGCGACGGCTTCCAAAAGCCCTACCCCTTCACCCCGGACATCGCCGTCAGTGTGGATGACTCCTTCGACCAAAAGCTCGACGGCCTCCACGAGCTCACCTCCCAGGCCTACGAAGGCGGCGCCAGCGGCTCCGCCGAATACGTCGAAAAGGACGTCCCGCCCGCCACCGATGAAGTGGCTCGCCGCGCCTGGCTCAAACGCCGCTGGGGTGCCCGTCAGAGCAGCGAAGCCGACAAATTCCGCGACCTCCTCATCAAGCTCTACGGCGAAGAAAAAGGCAAAGCCGTGAAGTACGCCGAGACCTTCGAAGTCTGCGAATACGGCCGCCGCCCCAGCGCCACCGAGATCAAGCAGCTCTTCCCATTTTACGATCAGAAGTAAGGCCCGTTCACCGAATTTCGGAAGTTTCCTTCTCATCGCATTTCCACTGAGTTCCTCTTTAACAATCTTTTTTTCGAACTCATCTCAAGCCCTGAAAGGGCTGGGGACTCAGCCCAGGGCGCAGCGAGGCACGAGCAAGCCCTGGGTTATCCGCCAACAGATCCGGAAAGCAAACCCAGCACTCCGCCACACGCAGCTTCCACCAGCAGCGTCTGCAAGGAGCCCCGAAGCATGCCTGCTGTATAGAAACTCCCATCACCAGATCTACGACAGCGAGCCTGAACGCGCCCTATTCATTATCCCTTCATCTCACTTCAGCGCCGTGAAGCGGACCTGCAGCTTTTTCAGCGCCTCAGGCTTGCCGGCATTTTTGCGCATCAGCTCGCGCAGCAGCGTCGCGGCACGCACCTTGTCTCCCGCATTCATCAGGTCTTCGGCGTGGTTGGCCAGATCATTCTGCTGAGGAGTGAGTCCGGTTGTCGCGACAGTCTGGGCCGCCTTGCCAGGATTCGCCCGGACATGACCTCCGAAAATGTCCTCCACCTTCAGCCACGTGGCCTCTGAGCCATCCTCGGAAACCGCCAGCCAGAAAAGCGCGCCGCCTTCGCCACCCGCCTCCAGCACCCGGCGGTTTGCCACCACCGCATCCACATTCTGCACGACCCACGCATCCTTTTTCGCCCCCACCTCCAGCTCCTTGCCATTCCAGCGCATCTTCAGCTCCGCCCCCTGGTTTCGGCCCACCCAGACGATGTTCTGGATGTCCTGCGGAAAATTTTTCACAGGCTTGATCGCCGTCCCGCTTTCCGCTTTGAACTCAATCATGTCGCTGATGTTCACAGGCGTCACGAGCTTCAGGTCATCACTCACAAAATACCACGCGGCCCGCGTGTCGCTGAAAGCGAGCTGGAAGACACCCACATCCACAAAGGCATGGTCCCTGAATGGATTCTGATTCATTCCATTCCCCGTCACCGGGAAAAAGCTCTCACCATCATAGCGCAGGTGCCTGAGCGAATTCGTGCCGCGCAGATCCCACAGCACGTTCTCGATCGAGGTCGCAAATTTCTCCACCTCCGGCCATTCCTTCTGCTGACCTTGGGCAAGGCAGGCGAAAACGAAGAGAAAAAGAAAAATGGAATGCAGCAATTTCATTAGGTTCATTTTTTGGCATATCAGACGCGCTTTTGCAATCTCCAAGCCCCATCGGCATTTACAGTGGCAAACTCCCCGGAAAGGGCTATGAACACGGCCCCACTATCCGTACGACCATGCAACCGACGCCTGCCGCCCCTGAACATTCCGAGTCCGAACTCCTCCAATTCCGCCGTGAAAAGCTGGAAGGACTGGTGAAGACCGGCATCGATCCCTTTGGCGGACGCTTCGACACCACCCACCAGCCCGGCGCTCTCAAGGCCGACTTCACCGAAGGCCTCGATGTCCGCGTCGCCGGCCGCGTGCTCTCCCGCCGCGAGATGGGCAAGGCCACCTTCTTTGACCTCGGCGACATCACCGGCCGCATCCAGTGCTACCTCAGCAAGGGCGACGTGGGCGACGAGGCCTACGTGCAGTTCAACCAGCTCATCGACATCGGCGACTTCGTCGGCGTCGAGGGTCTCAGCTTCATCACCAAACGCGGCGAGCGCTCCATCCACGTCAAAAAACTGACCCCCCTCTCTAAGGCCCTGCGCCCCCTGCCCGACAAGTGGCACGGCGTCACCGACAAGGAGATCAAATACCGCCAGCGCTACCTCGACCTCATCTCCAATGACCGCAGCCGCGAGATCTTCGTGACCCGCAGCAAGATGGTCGCCTCCATCCGCAGCTACCTGCAGGAGCGCGGCTTCCTCGAAGTCGAAACCCCCATGATGCAGGACGTCCCCGGCGGCGCCGCTGCCAAGCCCTTCGAGACCTTCTTCCACGCGCTCAATCAGCCCATGTTCCTGCGCATCGCGCCGGAGCTTTACTTGAAGCGCCTCCTCGTCGCCGGCTTCACCCAGATTTTCGAGCTCAACCGCAACTTCCGCAACGAAGGCCTCAGCCGCCGTCACAACCCCGAGTTCACCATGCTCGAGGCCTACTGGGCCTACGCCGACTTCGAAAAGATGGCCGACCTCGTCGAAGGCATGATCTGCCACCTCGCCGAAAACTTCTGCGGCGGCCTCAAGATCGAGCACAAGGACGAAGAAGGCAACGTCACCAAGACCATCGACCTCACCCGCCCCTGGCGTCGCGCACGTTACACCGACCTCCTCAAGGGCATCGACCCTCAGTGGTATGAATACACCCCCGAGCAGCGCAAAGCCCGCGCCCAGGAGCTCGGCGTCGAAATCGGAGCCAACTTCGAAGACTACGAAGTCACCCAGCACGTCTTCGAGCGCCTCATCGAGGCCAAACAGTTCGATCCCCTCTACGTCACCCACTGCCCGAAGGAGCTCGTTCCCCTCGCCAAGCAGAACGCCGAGGACGGCTCCATCGTCGATGTGTACGAGCTCGTCATCAACGGCCAGGAAATCAGCCCCGGTTACTCCGAGCTGAACAACCCCATCGTCCAGCGCGACCGCCTCGAGCACCAGGCCGGCGAAGAGACCCAGAAGATCGACGAGGAGTTCATCCTCGCCCTCGAACACGGCATGCCCCCCGCCGGCGGCATCGGCATCGGCATCGACCGCCTCATCATGATGCTCACCGGCGCCGAAAGCATCCGCGACGTCATCCTCTTCCCGCAGTTGAAGCGCCGGGATTAAAAGTAGCCCAGTTGCGCCGCAACTGGGCTCCTACTCAAGGGTTGCTCACCATGCCTTTTCACAAGGCATGCTGCCCCAGCGTCAGCAAAGCAGCCATCTCGCTCCGCGAGATGAGCCGCGAATTTTCAAACGCGATCCAGTCTCGTTTGTCTCTATGGCTCACAAACGATCACACTCATGACCATGAGAATTCCTGCCCTCGCTCTGCTATTGGCTGCGTCCCCCTCATCGCTTCGCTCCGCCACACCCGAGCAGGCCGCACACGCCATCAACACCCTCGGCCTGGATCTCCACCGCCAGATGCCGAAGCAGGGCAACCTCTGCCTTTCCCCCTTCTCCATCCAGTCCGCTCTCGCGATGACTTACCTCGGAGCCAGCGGCGTCACTCAGGAGGAAATGGCCCGCGTGCTGCACTTCCCCAACGACAAACAAGCCATGGGGGAATCTTTCGCCGCGCTGAAACGAGCTTTGGACGAAGCGCGCGAGGCCTCCGTGAAGGCCGTGGCAGATGCCAAAAAATATGGTGGCCCCAGCGAGGTCACAACGCTGCGTGTGGCAAACCAGCTCTTCGGACAAAAAGGCCATGCCTTTCGTCAACCATTCCGCTCAGACGTAGAGAAGCATTTCGCCGCCCCGCTGAAGTTCATGGATTTCAGCAGCGATCCGGCCGGAGCCCGGATGGAGATCAACGACTGGGTGGCAAAGCAGACACGAGACCGGATTCGCGATTTGCTCCCCAAGAATGCGCTGACCAAGGACACACGCCTTGTGCTGACAAACGCGCTCTATTTCAAAGCCTCCTGGCAAAATGAATTCTACCAAGGATACACCCAACCAAAACCATTTCATGTGAATGGCGGTAAAGAAACAGTGCTGACGCCCACCATGACCCAACGAAGTCACCTGCACTACTACAAT
Organism: Prosthecobacter fluviatilis; assembly: GCF_055388355.1. Taxonomy (NCBI): domain Bacteria; kingdom Pseudomonadati; phylum Verrucomicrobiota; class Verrucomicrobiia; order Verrucomicrobiales; family Verrucomicrobiaceae; genus Prosthecobacter; species Prosthecobacter fluviatilis. Next base: position 4,828,086 of record NZ_AP043782.1, on the reverse strand, counting down.
GGCCGCGGCTTCCAGGCGGTCACCCTGCCCTACGCAGGAGGTCGCCTGCATTTCCTCCTCATCGTGCCCGACAGCATCAACGGCATTGCGAACATCGAATTAAAGCTGACGCCTGAGCTGCTGCTCGCCTGCGCACACGCGGAAGAGCAATATGTCCTGCTGGACCTGCCAAAATTCAACATCGCTCCGCCCAGCCTACAGCTCGGCGAGATGCTGCAAAAGCTGGGCATGACCACCGCCTTCGACATCCCGGCGGGCAGCGCGGACTTTGATGCCATGTCTCCCAGGGGTCCGGATGACTACCTCTCCATTTCCAAAGTGTTTCACAAGACCTTCCTCGCACTCGATGAAAAAGGCACGGAAGCAGCGGCCGCGACAGTAGCGGAGATGATGCTCACAGGATCAGGCCAGCCTCGCAAAAAACCTTTGGCGATCAAAGCCGACCGTCCCTTCCTCTTCGCCATCCAGCACGCTGAAAGCGGAGCCTGCCTCTTCCTCGGCCGCGTCACCGACCCGCGCTGATCACTTCTTCACCGCCTTCCCTGCATCCAGAAACTCGATCGCCTTCTTCAGCCACTCCGCCTTCGGCGGCTGATGCCCCTGCCCCGGCACATTGATCATCTCCACGGACTTGAAGCCCTCCTTCTTGAAACCGTTTTCAAACACCGCCCGGGTGTTCTTCAGGTTAAAGTCCTTGTCCCCCGTCACCAGCACATACCGGCAGTCCGTCTTGGCCAGCGCCAGGATCTCATCATGCGGAATGTAGCGCGCCTCAAAGACCTCCGCCTGGTCGAGCGTGACGGTGTCCGTGTAGAAATTGGTCCCCATGAAGGCAATCGTGCCCGTGAACATGTCTGCATAAGTCACACCCAGCATGCTCGCCACACGCCCGCCGCCGGAGAAGCCGGAGACATACACACGCTGGTCATCGATGTCGAAAAGCTCACGAATGTTGTCGTTCGCATCCACCGCCAGGCGCATGCGGGCAAACACCTCACGGTTGTTGCCTGAGTTGTGCGCGCCCACAAAGATCAGCTTCTTCTCCGCCAGCACCGCCTCCCATTCCGGCGAGATCGCGGGCGCGTTGCTCGGGCTCACCCAGATGAAGAGCCCATGCGGATCTCCCTTCTTGTACTTCTTCGGCACAAGGATGTCGAACTTCTCCATGCGCACATCATAGGGCGGCGGCGTCTCCATCGCATGCATCCGCATCTTGATCTGCGCATTGTCCGAAACCTGCGGCGAGACTTGGAAGGTGATCGGCGAACGCACACCGGGCTTGATGCCCACATCAGCGGCAAAGCTAAGTACGCTCAGAAAGGGAAGAATCAGGAAATGCCGGGACATGCGCCCGATCAAAGCGGCTCCGTTTACGGCTGTCGATGCTGAAATCGTGCAATCTCACCGCTCCCCCCGTCGTTCTGGGGGTCCGCATGAAGCACCTCCTCAGCCTGCTCCTCCTCACCCTTTCCCTGCGCGCCGCCGACCGCGCACCCAACATCGTCTTCATCCTGGCGGACGACCTCGGCTACACCGACGTCGCGTGCTTTGGCTCCAAATACTACGAGACGCCGCACATCGACAAACTCGCGCAGCAGGGCATGAAGCTCACCAGCCATCACCACTGCCAAAACTGCCAGCCCACCCGCGCCGCCCTCATGAGCGGTCAGTACGCCCCGCGCACCGGCGTGTACACCGTCGGCGGCATTGGCCGCTTCGAGTGGGAGAGCCGTCCCCTGCGTCCGGTGGAAAACGTCACCCAGCTCCCGCTGGAAAAAGTCACCATCGCCCAGACCCTGAAAAAAGCCGGCTACGCCACCGCCATGTTTGGCAAATGGCACCTCGGCGAAAAAGACGCCTACCATCCAGGACAGCGCGGCTTTGACGAAGCCATCGTATCCATGGGCAAGCACTTCGATTTCAAAACCCAGCCACCGGTCGAATACCCCAAAGGCGAATACCTCGCCGACTTCCTCACCGACAAAGCCGTCGATTTCATCCAGCGCCACAAGGACGCCCCCTTCTTCCTCTACCTCCCCCACTTCGGCGTCCATTCACCCCATGAGGCCAAGCAAAATCTCATCGCCCGCTTCAAGGACAAAGCCCCCGTCGGCGGCCATCACGACCCGGTTTACGCAGCCATGATCGCCAGCGTGGACGAAAGCGTCGGACGCGTCATGGCCACCCTCGATGAACTCAAACTCGCAGACAACACCGTCCTCATTTTCGCCAGCGACAACGGCGGCGTCGGCGGCTACGCACGCGAAGGCATCAAAAAAGGCGGCGACATCACCGACAACGCCCCCCTCCGCAGCGGCAAAGGCAGCCTCTATGAAGGCGGCACCCGCGTCCCCTTCATCGTCCGCTGGCCCGGCGTCACCACACCCGGCTCCTCCAGCGACGTCCCCACCATCCATGTGGATCTCTACCCCACCTTCGCCGAGATCGGCAAAGCCCCGCTTCCCGAAAACCAGCCCCTCGATGGCGAGAGCCTCGTTCCCCTCTTCCGCTCCGCCTCCGCCAGCCTCAAGCGCGACGCCATCTACCAGCACTTTCCCGGCTATCTCGGCGCCGGAGAAAACACCTGGCGCACCACCCCCGTGGGCCTCATCGAGCAGGGCGACTGGAAGCTCATGGAGTTCTTCGAAGACGGCCGCCTCGAGCTCTACAATCTCAAAGCCGACATCGGCGAGCAGAAAAACCTCGCCGCCGCGCAGCCAGAAAAAACCAAGGAACTCCACGCCAAAATGCTCGCCTGGCGCGAAGCCATCAAAGCCCCCATGCCCGCCAAAAACGAAGCCCAGACTACCTCCGCCCCAAAGAAACAGGGCAAGGGCAAAGGCAAAAAGAAGAAGCAGGAGGAGTAGGCAGAATAGCCCTCGCCCTCGCCCTCACCCCTTCCGCGCCAGATACACAAACGCCGGTGGCACATTCCCCCAGACGACACGGCTCGTCTCCACCCCGTGCGTCATCTCATGCAGCAGCGCCCGGAACTGCCGCCCGCCCGGCAGCTTGTGAAAGCCCCAGTACGCAAACGTGGCAAAGCACCCGCCCGGCGCCAGGTGCGGCAGTACATTGTTCAGAATCGCCTCCTGCAGCCCGCGCGGAAACGCCGTCCACGGCAGCCCGCTCACGATCGTGTCAAACTTCTCCCCCGGTGGCAGCACCTGCGTAAAATCAAACTCCTGCGCCCCCGCGCACTCAAACCTCATCGTAGGAAAGCGCGGCTTCAGCTGCTGCACAAACGACTCGATCAGCTCGATGCCCAGATACTCCGCGTCATGCGGCATCGAGTCCGCGATGGCTCCGGTAAACGCACCCGTCCCAGGGCCGAGTTCCAAAATGCGCCTGGCCTTCCACACGCCCGCTGCCTCCATCATCCGTTCCGCCAGCGCCACGCTGGAAGGCGCCACCGCTCCGATGGTTTTCCAGTTATGACGCAATTCTTTGACAAAGCTGACGGCTGACATTCGGCGCGGATGTTAACGAGTACAATCCATCACGCGAGGTTTTTTGCGGCAGAATGAACTATCACGAATCCTTTTGTTTTCTCATCTCCTCCGCGATGCGAACCCGGCACTCCTCCGCAGATTTCGTGTACGGGTGTGCCTGCCCCAGGCTCTTCTTGAACCCCTCACGCGCACGCTCCATCAGCCCCAGCGCCTCCCGGTTCTTCGCCTGCGCCTCCAGGCACAGCGCCAGGTTAAAGCAGCTCATGAAAACATCTGGATGCCCCGCACCCAGCACCTTTTCCCGCAGCGCCAGCACCGTGCGGTGCTCACGCTCGGCCTCCGCATAGCGCTCCTGCTCCTGCAGCACCGCCGCAAGGTTGTTGCGGCTGGCCAGCGTCTTCGGGTGTTTCACACCCAGCAGCTTTTCCCTCAGCGCCAGCACGGCCCGGTGTTCCTTTTCAGCCTCCGCATGCCTGCCCTGTTCATTGAGCGCGGTGGCCAGGTTGTTGCGTGTGTCCAGCGTGTCGGAGTGCTCCGGTCCCAGCACACGCTGCCGCACGGCCAGCACCGCTCGGTATTCGCGCACCGCCTCCGCCTGCCTTCCCTGCTCCTGCAGGGTCGCCGCCAGGTTGTTACGGCTGACGAGTGTGTCCGGGTGCTCCTTGCCCAGCACTTTTTCACGGATGCCCAGCACCGCGCGGTTTTCCTTTTCAGCCTCCGCATACTTCCCCTCCGCAGCCAGCGTCGCTGCCAGATCACTCCGGCTGACCAGCGTGTCAGGATGGTTTTTCCCAAACACCTCATGGCAGGTCGAGACGATCTCCCTCAGCTCCATCTCGGCCTCCGCCAGCCTCCCTTGGGCAGACATCGCCGCAGCACTTTGGTAATGCTGCTGCAGCGCCACCAGCCGTTGCTTCTCACGCGTCATGCCCTCCTTCTCGGTCTGGCCGCTCGCTCCTGCCCACGGCAGCAGGCTGGCAGCTGACATCACCAGGGTTAGGCGCATCTTTTGCATGAGCTTTGCGGGATGATGAGGATGGGGCACAGCGAATCAAGACTAAAATCCGGCCGGCCCACACTCTCACATTTGAGTTTGCTCAATGCGAAGTTTCCAAACTTTGAACATCTCACCGCTCACCACATCCAATACCGGCTCTGTCAGCTTGCTGGCCAAAAGACGACCAACCCACCATGAAAAACCACCTCCGTACCCTCTGCCTCACCTCCCTCTGTCTTTCCACGGCACTCCTTCTTTCCCAGTGCACCACGCGCCCCATTGAGACAGCACGTGTGGCCAGCCCCACCCCCACAGGAAACGTCACGGTCAAAGCTCTCGGCGACACCACCGTCGCCACACGCAGGCTCATCCATCATCCTCTGACCAACAAGGACATCGGCAAAGTGTATGAGGAAATCACCATCGTCTCGCCTCGCGGCACTTCCGTCCAGGAACGCGTCATCGTACGCGCCCTGCCAAAGCTTGAGACCAACGTCGTCTCCAAATAGCCCCCCTTCTCTCCAGGGTTAGTTTCCGCTGCCCCGGCTGTTCTCTTGACGTGTGTGGTGCTTTGCAGCGACACTTCGCGCCACACACGCCATGCCCTACCTTCTCGATGCCATCGTCATCCTCGGTTACTTCGCCCTGATCATCGGCATCGGCCTCTCGCAGCGCAGCAAAAGCGGCAGCGTCGAGGGCTTCACCCTCGGAGACCGCCAGATCGCATGGTGGGCCGTGCTCGCCTCCATCCTCGCGGCCGAGATCAGCGCAGGCACCTTCTTCGGCGCGCCCGGCGAAGGCTACGCGCTGAAAAATTTCACCTACATCCAGCTCATCGTCGGCTACCTGCTGGCACGCGTGGTGGTCAGTGCCGTGTTCATTCCCGCCTACTACCGGCACAATGTCGTCAGCATCTATGAGTTCCTCGGCCAGCGCTTCGGGCCGCGCACACGCAGGCTCACCTCCGCGGTCTTCCTCGTCACACGCACCCTCGCCAGCGGCACACGCCTCTGGGTGCCCAGCATGCTCCTCGTGCTCGTGTGGCACCTGCAGTACCCCGGCGAGACACTCTCACCCACCAAGGAGTTTCTCCTCACCGGCGGCGCGCTGATCTTCGTCACCCTCGCCACCGCGCTCTACACCTCCATCGGCGGCATCCGCGCCGTCATCTGGACAGACGTCATCCAGATCATCGTCCTCATCTGCGCCCTCAGCTTCTCCCTCATCTACCTCCTCGGCCACATCCCCGGCGGCTGGGCTGGCGCCACCAAACTGCTCACGGGCGAAAAAGACCTCCTCGTCTGGGACTGGGGCATCAAGCCGGGCGTCGGCCTCTGGGAAAACATCAAAGGCATCCTCGAGCAGGAATACACCGTCTGGGCCGCCTTCCTCGGCTCCACCTTCGTCACCCTCGCCACCCATGGCACCGACCAGGACATGGTTCAGCGCATGCTCACCGCCAAGAACAAAAAGCAGAGCGCCATGGCCACCATCCTCTCCGGCCTCGCAGACGTGCCCATCACCCTCGTTGTCCTCGCCATCGGCATCCTCCTCTGGGTGTACTACCAGCAGCACCCGGACACCACCCTGCCTCGCAGTGAATCCGGTATCGTCTCTGCCAACAAAGTCTTCCCCCACTTCATCCTCACCGTCATGCCCGGCGGCATTCGCGGCCTCGTGCTCGCAGGCGTGCTCGCCACCGCCATGGGCTCCCTCAGCACCGCCTTGAATGCCCTCGCCACCAGCTACGTGCGCGACTTCCACTTCCGCTGGTTTGGCGAGCCCGCCACCGATGCCGGCCGCGTTCGCGTCCTCCGCTTCGGCACCGTACTCTTTGCCGCGCTGCTCATCTCCGTCGCCCTCGGCACCGCCTGGGTCACCACGCACAATCCCACCCTGCGCATCCTCCCCATCATCCTCGGCATCTTCGGCTACACCTACGGCTCCCTGCTCGGCGTCTTCATGGTCGGCCTCTTCACCCGCTCACGCGGCAGCGACTTCGGCAACACCCTCGCCATGCTCGCCGGCTTCATCGCCGTCGCCTACCTCAGCGGCCTCGACATCGATGTGCTAAAACTCTTCAACCCAAAGAGCACTTGGAAGCACGCCGACTGGGTCCCCGTCATCGAGTTCCCCTGGCGCATCATGTTCGGCACCGTCGTCACCTTCTCCATCGCCATCCTCTTCCCCTCTCCCACTCAGTCCCAGGAGGACCGCGCTAACTAAGTCACCTTGCTCTTCAAGTTCGTCCTCGATCCAGCCGCCCCGCAAACTCCCAGCCCTCCGCTCGCCCAACCCGCCTGCGACTTCTGCCATCCCCGTTCATAGTTCGGGCTTCAGCCCGTTCCGCAACCCCTCCTCGATCCAGCAGCTCCGAGTCACCTCGGCACTCCACACGCACAGACCTCTGCGTTTTTCCAATCTCTGCGGTGCAATCAATCAAGCGCTCCGCAGCCCCGGCGCCCCGCCCAAAAAAAAGCGCGGACCGTTTCCGATCCGCGCTCTTCTTGATTTTATCGGACGGTCTCGCCGGCTTCACCGCCTCGACCATCTTCACCACTCTTACGAGTAGCTGGCCTGCTGGCCCTTGATGTCGCGCTTCTTGATCCACGGCATCAGGCTGCGGAGGCGTGCGCCGGTCTTCTCGATCGGGTGCTTCTCGCCATCCTTCAGCAGCTTGTTGAACTTCTTGTAACCCGTCTTCGTCTCGCGCACCCACTCCTTGGCAAACTTGCCGGTCTGGATGTCCTTCAGCGCTTCCTTCATGCGCTTCTTCACGGACTTGTCGATGATCTTCGGACCCACCTTCACGTCGCCCCACTTGGCGGTTTCGGAGATGGAGAAGCGCATGCCCGCGATGCCGGACTCATTCATGAGGTCCACGATCAGCTTCAGCTCGTGCAAGCACTCGAAGTAGGCCATCTCAGGGGAGTAGCCGGCTTCCACCAGCACTTCAAAGCCAGCCTGCACCAGCGCGCTGGTACCGCCGCAAAGAACGGTCTGTTCGCCGAAGAGGTCGGTTTCGGTTTCTTCCTTGAAGGTCGTTTCCAGCACGCCGCCGCGGGTGCCGCCGATGCCGTGCGCCCAGGCCAGCGCGATCTTCTTCGCCTGCTTGTCGGCGTTCTGGTAGATGGCGATCAGGGCTGGCACGCCCTTGCCTTCGGTGTACTGGCGGCGCACGATGTGGCCTGGGCCCTTCGGAGCCACCATGATCACGTTCACGTCAGCAGGGACGGTGATCGTCTTGAAGTGGATGGCGAAGCCGTGGCTGAACAGCAGCGTCTTGCCCTTCACCAGGTTTGGCTTGATGTCCTTGTTGAAGACGTCGGGGATTTTGGTGTCTGGAACGGCGACAAAGATCACGTCGGCCTTCTTCACAGCTTCGGCAGTGTCATAGACCTTCAGGCCCTTTTCTTCGGCCACCTTGCGGCTCTTGCTGCCAGGGTAGAGGCCGATGATCACGTTCACGCCGCTCTCTTTGAGGTTCAGGGCATGGGCGTGGCCTTGGGAGCCAAAGCCGATCACAGCGCAGGTCTTGCCTTTGAGCGGTGCAAGGCTGGCGTCTTTTTCAGTGTAGATTTTCGCGGGCATATAGGTTCTGGTTAGAGGGGCGGCGACAGTGCTTCATCGGGGGGGCGGGGTCAAACGGCTTTTTCCCGGTCCGCCAAGGCTGTCGTTGACCACCCCCGGCCACTGGGTAGTCTCCGGCCCTCCAATATGAAACCCACCATCGCCCTGCTCTGCACCGCACTTGCTGCGGCATCCCTCGTTCAAGCCCAGGAAGTCAAGCCCGCACAGCAGCAGGCCGAATCCCCCTCCTCCTCCGCACTCCCCATGGACAAAGTCAGCTACTTCATCGGTAAAAATGTCGGGGCCTCCATCTTGCGTCAGCAGGAGAAGATCGACCTCAAGGAATTCGCCGAAGGCGTCAAAGACGCCCTCACCTCCAAGAAGAGCTCCAGCTACTCCATGGGCACCGGCCTCGGCCAGCAGTTCGCCAGCGAAGGCATCCCGATCGACGTCGAAAAGCTCATCGCCGGCATCACCCACACCGTGCAGCCAGGTTCTGACAAACCCGCCTACACCGAGGAAGAGCTGACCGCCGCCATGGCCTCCTTTGAAATCTTCATGAAGGCCAAGGCTGAGGCCAACATGACCCCCGAACAGCGTGCCGAGCAGGCCGCCGTGAAGAAAAAAATGGAAGCTGCCAAGGAGGAAGGCGTCAAATTCCTCGCAGAAAACACCAAGCGCAAGGGCGTCACCACCACCAAGAGCGGCCTCCAGTATGAAGTCATGAAGGAAGGCACCGGCCCCAAGCCCGCCATCACAGACACCGTCAGCGTTCACTACCACGGCACCCTCGTCAACGGCACCGTCTTTGACAGCTCCGTCGAGCGCGGCATGCCTGCCTCCTTCGGCCTTCAGCAGGTCATCAAAGGCTGGACCGAAGCCCTCCAGCTCATGCCCGTCGGCTCCAAATGGCGCCTCTTCATCCCTTCCGACCTCGCCTATGGCGAAAGCGGCAGCCCCAGCGGTGAAATCGGCCCCGGCGTCCCCCTCATCTTCGAAGTCGAGCTCCTCGGCATCGTGAAGTAACCGGCCACCATCTCATCATCACCTTTGAAGGGCGATCCTCGCAGGATCGCCCTTTTTCGTGCCGTTTGTTGCCAGCCTTTCTGGCCATCCTTTCACACCCATGTCCGCATCCACCACCCCTCCCCCCACCCCCGCACGTCTCCTCTCCCTGGATGCCCTGCGCGGTTTCGACATGTGCTGGATTCTCGGGCTCTCAACAGTCGCCACTCAGGTGTTGAACCGCGCCTTTCCACAACACCAGGCTGTGGCTGAACTGGCCACCCAGTTCACCCACGTCAAGTGGGACGGCTTCCGCTTCTACGACCTCATCTTCCCCCTCTTCCTCTTTCTCGCCGGCGTCTCCCTCTCCATCGCACTGCCACGCCGTCTCGCGCGCGATGGCCGTGGCGCGGCCATCCGCCACCTGCTCGCACGCGCCGCCATTCTCGTGGTCCTCGGCGTCATTTTCTCCGGCGGCGTGAAAAACGGCTGGGATCAAATCCGCTGGCTCGGCGTCCTCCAGCGCATCGGCATCGCCTCTGCCGCCGCCGGTTTGCTCTCGCTGTTTCTGAAGACCCGCGGCCTCACCCTGGCCGCCGCCACCTTGCTCATCGGCTACTTCCTCCTCCTGCGCTTCATTCCCGTCCCCGATATCGGCGCAGGAAACTTTGCCGAAGGCATGAACCTCACCAACCACCTCGACAGCATCTGGCTCCCCGGCCGCAAATACGACGGCGACCACGATCCCGAAGGCATCCTCAGCACCCTCCCCGCCATCGCCACCGCCCTCCTCGGCTTGCTCACTGGCAAATGGCTCACCTCAGACACCGCCCCTTACCGCAAGGCCGTCGGCCTCATCGCCGCAGGCGCGCTCCTGCTCGCCCTCGGCTGGTCCTGGCACCCCTTCTTTCCCGTCATCAAAAAAATCTGGTCCTCCAGCTTCGTCCTCGTCGCCGCCGGCTGGAGCGCCATCCTCCTCGGCACCTTCTACTTCATCGTCGATGTCCTCGGCTTTAGTCGTGGCCTCGCCCCCTTTCTCTGGGTCGGCTCCAATCCCATCGCCCTCTACCTCGCCTCCGGCTTCGGCTTCTTCCGCACCATCAGCGAGCGCCTCGTCACCACTCCCCCGCCCCCTTACGACTGGATCCCCTCCGCCATGACCTTCCTCATCATGCTCGCCACCGCCCGCTGGCTGCATCAAAGGAAGATCTTCCTGAAGGTCTGAAGTACGACAGACACTCCTTGTATATAGATCAGCGCTCTCAAAAACAGATTCCGAGCGCAGCATCTGCCACCGTAGGATGGGTGTGGCGACAGCCCGCCCGTCCATGAGCGCGCCGCAAACACCCATGCCCCTCGCACCCCGGCCAATTCACCAAAACACGGAACAAGCAGTTCCATGAATCGCAGGAGTGATGCTGCCCCAACAACGCCCCGGCAAACCAGGCTGGGAAGCGCGTAGCGCTGGTATAACGGTAACCGTGGGAGCCAACCCTCGGAACCACGCCAGCCAATCCCTGGAAAAAATCCGGTTGAACCGCGTAGCGGTGATACAAACCTCTATTCGGCCCATCGCGCCCCTCACTTCCCGCTCGCCGGGCAATATGGCAGGCTTTTCAAAAAACAGTCAAAAGCCAGTGCAGCTTCGATTGGCAGTCAAAGCCCGTCAGGAGGTCTGCGCAGGCTTTCTGGACCACGCCAGTTTTCGCGCATGGTCAAAAGGCAGGCTGAGGTCATGAAGAACACTGCCCATGCAGCACCGTAGGACACAAACTCACGCGGCGAGACCGGTGTGATCCAAGTCTTCCATTCCAAGGGCATGCTTTTCGGGCCTTGGAAGCCCGGCTCATGGAATTTCAAAATGAGGTCTTGGTAGACGACACGACCGACAACGATGACGGCAAACAAAGCGGTTCCTGTGAACAATCGCTTCAGGCTGGTGGGAAGCAGCACTCGCAGCCTCTGCCAGTCCTGAAGCCAGACCACGCTACTTCCGTTAATCTCACACAAGGCTCGGCCAGCCGCGAAAAATGGGATGAACACAATGAGATGCAGCGCATAAAAACCGACCCAAATGCCATGGTCGGGTCTGAACACGGCTGATAGGCAAACCGCCATCGAGCAGGCATACCCCGCCCAGGCGAGCATTTTGCAAAATCGCCTCCAAAGTGACATGGCGGATCAATTTTTCCCGCTCGCCCACTTCACCGCATTGCTCAAAATCTGCTGATACGGCTTCAGGTCATGCACCCGCGCATCATGCCCCAGCGCGATCCCCACAATCTTCGCCTTCGGATGCTCCGTGATCCACACGCTCGGATGCGCCGCCTTGTACTTGTCGCTCGGGCTCGTCTCCGCCAGCACGGTGATCTTCGCCGTCCCTGCCGGGATCTTGTCCGGCTCCGCATTCACATAATACAGCTCGTCCTCCACCGTGAAGCTCGCAGGTACTCCCGCCAGGATCGCGTGCTCGGCCTTCACCGCCTTCACATCGAAAGGATGGATCTTGTCATGCCCCCTCGCACCACCGCCCACGATCTGCGCATTCAGCTCCGGCCATCCGCCAAAGCCATACCACGTGCCAGGATGCAGCATGATGATCCCCTTGCCCGCCGCCGCAAAATCAAACAGCGCTTTGCGATACGCCGCCGTGTCGAAAAACTTCCGGTTCACGCTGATCACCGCCACATCCGCATTCGCCAGCTCCGCGGCCGCCTGGTCTCGGTCCTCGGTGTAGTGCACGGTAAACCCGGCGCTCTTCAGCGTCGCCACGTCCGTCTCGCCAAAGAACTTCGCGAAGTTGTGCGATGACCCGCCGCCAATGACCAGCACCTTTGTCTTACCGGCCTCCCACTGCACCGGCGTCGCAGCCACCAGCGGTCCGTCCCCTTTGCCACCTTCCTTCGGCCCCGCCTCTGCCGCACCACCCGCTTGCGCAGTGGCTTTGGGCTTCGCCGCTGCCTCTACATTCGCAGGCTCAGCGCTCGCGGTGATCGCCACCGTGCAGGGCGTCACGATGCTCCCGCTCGTCTCCAGCGTGATCTTCTTCAGCGCCCCCTTCTTCTTCAGATTGATCGCAAAATAACGCAGCTGTCCGCGCCGTGTGAAGTCACCCGCATCTTCACTCAGCGGCACCTCTGCCTTGCCGATGTAATCGGCGAAATGCTCCCCATTTTTCAGCACGATGCTCTCCTTGTCGCCGTCGGCATAATCAACATGCACCGTCATCGCCGGCTGTCCGCGCGCCTTGTCCCCGCCAAACGGCCAGCCCCAGCCAGCCACACCGCCCAGGAAATGCAGGCTCGCGGCCGTGGTGTTCGTCGCGATCTCCACCTTCTCGGGGAAGTTGTCAGCCGCAGTTCCCTTGCCACCACCTTTGAGAGCGATCAGGCTCGCCCCTGTCTGCGACTTCTCCGGGTCCATCACGAAAAACGGCACCCCATGCACCGTCACGTTGCCAAACTTGTGCAGCGTCACCGTCTGGTCCTTCGCATCTTCCTTCGCGAAAATGCCGGCACGGCTGTCCGCATTGTAAGCCGTGCGCAGGTCCACCACCCGGAACTTCTGCTCCCCGCCGCAGATGAAGGCCAGGATGTCCCGGATGTTCTCCGCCCCCAGTCCTTCCAGCCCTTCCGGCATCAGGCTCCGCCGCGTGTTTTCCCGCGTGGCGATGTCCGCCTTCTTGATCTCAAAATCACCGCCCTGATTCCGCAGCGTCAGGCTCGCCTGGTTTTCCGTGATGATCACACCCGCCAGTGTTTCTCCTTTCTTCGTGGTGATGTTCCAGGCCCAGAAGCTCGGATCCACCTCACGGTTCGGATCCACAATGTGCACCAGCAGCTCCGCCGGTCCATGCGCCCCCATGCCCGTGAGCTGCGGCCCCACATCGCGCAGCCCCACATCTCCCAGCTTGTGGCACACAGCACACGCGGCCGTAAACATCGCCTTGCCCTTCACCGCATCCCCCGGCTTCTCCACCTCCGGTGTCAGCTGCGCGATCAGCTCGTTCTTCGCCTTCGCGTTCGGGCTCAGCTTGTCGATCATCGCATTCGCCCGCTTTGCCACATCCTTGTTTGGATGCGTCCGCAGCCGCGCAATGTTCCCCGGCCCAATCTCCTTCGGGTCAATCTTCCCGTCCTGAATCGCATTCAGCAGCGCCAGCGCAGCCTCGGGCCTCTTCAAAATCGCATCAAAGGCTTGCGTGCGCAGCTCAGGCTTCAGCCCGTTCAGGTTCGCCACCAGATCCGTGACACTGCCCTTTTCATCCATGGCCGTGATGATCGCAGCCTGCAGCGCATTGGGAGAGTCTGCTCGGGACAGCACGCCCACCACCTGCACACTCGCATCGCCGCCGATTCCGATCAGCGACTTCGCAGCCGTGATGCGCTCCGCGATGGCTGCTCCCTTGTCCTCCAGCTTCGCCGTCAGACTCGCAATCTGCGCCTTCACCTCGGCCGCCAGCGCCCCCGCCTTGTCCCACTTCACCACCAGTGGCAGCACCGCCGCCGCCAGCCTTGGCTGTTCCAGCAGCTTCTTCAGCGAGCCCGTCAGCTCGGGCGTGAGCGCAGGCCCGCCGCTCATCATCTGCGCGATGCCTTGCAGGATCACGGCTTTAAGCCCGTCCGCTTTGGCATCGGCATTGGCACAGGCGCTGATCAGTTTGTCAGCTCCTGTCGGCAGCGCCGGCGGAAGCAATGCCGCCACGAAAGCTTCCGGTGCTCCATGCACCAGCGCAGCTTCAATCATTGGCTGAGCTTCATCAGCACAGGCGGCGATCAACGCCGAGCGGCTCCAGTCCTCTTTGGCAGCCTCATAATCCTTCAGCACCTGCTGGCGTCCCGCATCAGTTTTCACCGCCTTTTCAGCGGTCTCATAGGCTTTGAGCGCGTCGCTGCCCATCCTGGCGTTGGGGTTCTTGCCCTGCTTCACCGCCTTCGTCGCCTGCTTGTGCTGCACCTTCCAGATGCGCCCAAAGTAATGGTCACGGTCAGGCCGCACCGCCGCATTGGCCGGGCCGTGGACGGGGCCGCGCGTGTCGTTGTGAATCACCGCCTGATTGTAGAAATCCACCACATACAGCGCGCCATCCGGCCCCACTCGGTTTTCAATCGGCCGGAACCACAAATCCTTGCTGCGAATGAACTCAGTCTTCTCACGCCCCGCCTCACGATGCGCCTTGTAGGTCACCCCATCCTTCTCAACAAAGAAGTGGCTCACAATGTTCAGCGTCGGCTCGGTGGTGAAGTAACTGTAGTTCCACTTCTTTGGCCAGGCGCCGCCTTCATAGATCGCACAGCCTGCCGCAGCCGTGTAGCTCCCCACCTGGTCGATCTGCACATACGCCTGCTCCGGCCACGACATCAGCGGATATGTCGGCTCCTTCGGCAGCATGCCATTTGTGCCCATCACGCCGGGCAGCTTGCCCTTCGCCAGCACATACTCAGGCAGCACCACATGGAGGAAGTGATTCCCGCTCGTCGGCTGCGTAAAAAACACCTGCCCGTCCGTCGTGATGTCCAGTCCCCACGTATTCCCACCGCGTGAGGCATACTGCTCAAACGCGCTGCCGTCCGGCTTGAACCTCACCACCCCGCTGCCGTCCGTGCCAAAATCCTGCTTCCCGTCCGGCGAGGTCACATGCCCGGAGCTGTATCCATGCGTGGCATACACCCATCCATCCAGCCCCCAGCGCAGGTTGTTGATCACCGCATGCGTGTCCCCAGTACCCAAGCCCGTGTAAAGCTTCGTCCGCTTGTCCACCACTTCATCCCCGTCCGTGTCTTCCAGATACCAGATGTCCGGCGCTGCACACGCAATAACGCCCTTCTTGTAGAAGCAGAAGCTCGTGACGAGTTCCAGCTTGTCCGCAAACACATGCTTCTTGTCCATCACGCCGTCGCCATTCGTGTCAGACAAAATTGAAATCCGGTCGATCGGGTCACGGTCATACTTCTTCGTCCACGAGCCGCTGTCCTTCCACTTCTCCACATTTAGCTCACGCCGCCCGTTCGGGTACTCCGGCGTCTCGCACACCCACAGCCGCCCCTTCTCGTCCCAGTCCACATTCATCACCTTGTTGATCAGCGGCTCCGCAGCCACCAGCGAGATGTCAAACTCCGGATGCACCTCCAGCTTCTCCGCCGCCTTCTCCGGCCGTGTCGGTCCGCCTTCCACGTAGCGCAGATTGTCCCCCAGCTCCTCCGGCTTGCACAGTTCGTCCACATTCTCCCGCTTCCCCGCCCACGCGATCCCCCTCAGCAGCAGCGCCCGGAAATTCGGCCGGCTGAAGTTCGCATAATAATGGCCCGGGATGCTGACAAACGACCGGTAGTTGTCCTTCTCATAGGTCCAGACCTGCGGCTGGATGTCATAGATGCTGACCTCCTTGCCCCCCTTCGTGATCTCCGTGGCCCGCTTCGCGGCCTTTTCGTTCCGCGCCCCGGACGGCTTGGGGGTATAGGCCCCGGCCAGAATCCGGCACTCCGGCAATACATCCATGTCGTAGTAAATTTCATCATCCATTGCGAAATTCGACACATCTTTCGTGATCGGATTCTCATGATCCGTGAAGTACAAATGCATCGGCCCCTCCCGCCATTTCGTCTGCCCATGGTGCCACGACCCGCCGATGATCCCCTTGAACCAGTCATGGTCCTTGGAAACCGATGCCGCGTGGATCGTCACAATGCCGCCCCCGCGCTGCAGGAACTCCATCAGATCCTTCCGCTCCTGCCCGATCTTGATGTCACCACCGCTGTCCAGATGCAGAATCAGTACATCCGTTGCATCCAGCTGCTCCTTGGTGGGAAAGGCATCGCCTCCTGTCGCTTTCGCCCCCCGCTCATTCAAGAGCGGCACCCAATCCCGCAGAAAGGCAGGATGATCATGCGCCCCCGGCCCGTGGGACTTCGGCCCCGACCGGATAAACACCCGCAGCGGCTCCGCCGCAAAGGACGTGTGCTGGATGACGCAGGACGTGGCAAGCGCGAGAAGGAAAAGGAAACGTTTCATGGTTGGGCCGATGGTAGCCAGAACCAACGCACGATGTGAAGCCCGTTTTCGCACGGCACACTATCAGAAATGCACATGCATTCCCCGCCTGAAAAAACAAAGGGCACGACGCGAGTCGTGCCCTTGGTGGGAAATTCAATGCAAACCGTCGCTTACTTCGGCTGTGCTGCGGGAGCCGGAGCTGGCGCTGCTGCCGGAGCCGGTGCCGGAGCCGGTGCCGGTGCCGGTGCTGCTGCAGGAGCAGCAGCCTTGGGGGCTTCGGGAGCCTTGGCAGGCTCGGTCTTCGCAGGAGCGTCCTTCTTGGCTTCGGCCTTCGGAGCTTCACCAGCCTTGGCAGGCTCAGCTGGCTTTTCCGCATCCTTCTTCACAGCCTCCTGGATTTTCCCCAAAAGCTTGGCCTTCGCCTGCTCTTCAGCGGTAGGAGCGGCTGCAGCAGCAGGAGCCTCAGGCTTGGCATCGCCAAAAAGGGATGGGGCCTTGGTCCCGGTCTGGTGGCGGCTCACGAGCACCGCCAGGAGGATGGTGATGGCAAAAAGCGTGATGGCCAGATAGACCGTGAACTTCTGCAGCACATTCGTGGTCTGCGCACCCCAGACTTGGCTGGCGGCGGCGTCTCCAAAGGAGGCGCCAAGGCCTTCCTGACGGGGGCGCTGCATAAGCACGACGAGGATGAGCAGAAGGCAGACGATGACTTCCACTACAGTGAGAATTCCAATGAAGATGTCCATAAGAGGGGGCGCGAATATGGGGGGACTTCCCCGCTTGGCAAGGGGGAGTTCCAGTTTGCACAGCCGAGGCCGGGCCCGTTCGCCCCCCCCTTTACAGGGCGTTTACAGACGCCGCACGCCGCCTGAACCACCCTGGGGGCATGAAAACGACCCTGTGCGCCCTTTTTCTCGCCTCCCCGCTGCTCGCGCAGACTTCCGGCGTTCCGGCATGGATCTCCCCCAGTGCCAGGGTGATTCTCGCCCAGCCGGTTCAGGTCACCCAGGTCGAGGCCCGCATCGACCTCGCGGACCAGCACGCCACGACCACCCTGGACATCGCCCTGCACAACCCGACGGGCCGCCCGCAGGAGTCCGAACTGCTCGTCCCCGTCCCCACCGGAGCGGTACTGAAGGCCTTCACCTTTGAGGGCGGCGGCTCCGAGGGCACGGCCAAACTGCTGCCTCGGGAGGAAGCACGACGCATCTACGACTCCATCGTGGCACAGACACGCGATCCTGCGCTGCTGGAGTTCGTGGGCAACGCGGTGGTGAAATCGAGCGTGTTCCCCGTCCCGGCCAATGGCACACAGAAAGTCCGTGTGACCTATGAGCAGCTTCTCGAAGCCGATGGCGCGAGACTCGATTATGTCCTGCCGCGCTCAGAGGCGGTGGAATATGCGGTGCCGTGGAAGCTCTCCATGCGCGTCAAATCCACGTCACGCATCGCCTCGCTCTATTCTGCAAGCCACGAGATCTCGGCCAAACAGCCCGATGGCAACACCGCCACCCTCTCTTGCGAGACCAAGGACCCGGGGGCTTTCCGGGTGTCGCTGCTGCGTGAAACCAAGGATGAAATGACCGCCTCGCTGCTGGCCTATCCAGATCCCAAGATCGGCGGCGGCTATTTCCTGGTGATGATCGCCCCGCCAAAGCCCAAAACAGATGCGAAGCCCATCCTGCGGGAGGTCACCCTTGTCATCGACCGCAGCGGCAGCATGGCCGGCCCCAAGCTCGATCAGGTCAAAGCCGCCGCCTTGCAGGTGATCGAAGGCCTGAACGACGGCGAGGGCTTCAACCTCATCGTTTATAATGAGGCCGTTGAGATGTTTGCCGCGCAGCCGGTGATCAAAAACGCCGAAACCACCAGACAGGCCCGCGACTACATCAGCGCGCTGCGGGTGAGCGGCGGCACGAACATCCATGACTCCGTGGTCGATGCGCTGCGTCAAAAGCCGCTCGAAGGCATGCTGCCCATTGTCCTCTTCCTGACCGACGGCCTGCCCACCATCGGCCAGACCTCGGAAAAGGCGATCCGTGAGGCCGTGGCCAGGGGGAATCCGCACCAGCGCCGTGTGTTTACCTTTGGCGTCGGGGTGGATGTGAACACACCGCTGCTTTCCCGCATCGCCCGTGAAACCCGGGGCAGCGCGGAGTTTGTGCTGCCCAAGGAAGATGTGGAGGTCAAAGTGAGCCGGGTGTTTGATCGCCTGCGCGGCCCGCTGCTCACAAAGCCGACCATGCGGGTGGATGATCCGAGCCGGGTGAGCGATCTCATCCCCTCCCCCCTGCCTGATGTGTTTGAGGGAGAGCAGATTCTCCTGTCCGGCACCTACCGTGGCGAGGCACCGCTGCATTTCCAGCTCACGGGCGCTGCCGCAGGGGGAGAACGAAAATTCGATTTCACCTTCAATCTCGACAAGGCCAGCACTGCCAACGCCTTTGTGGCCCGGCTGTGGGCCAGCAACAAGATCGCCGTGCTCAGCGAGGCGATCCGTGACCTCGGCGCCGATGGTGCCACGGGCGGAACGACGGAACTGGTGAATGAAATCGTGCGCCTTTCGACGCAGTTCGGCATTCTCACCGAATACACCGCCTTCCTGGCGGAAGAAGGCACCTCCCTCGCCGCCGCGCCCGCCAATGCCAGCAGGGCTGCCGACAACTATAGCGACAGGGCGATGAAGATGCGCAGTGGTGTGGGCTCCGTCTCTCAGGAAGGCAATTTGAAGAAGGCCGCTGAATCCAAGCAGCTCAATGTCCGCAATCGCTTTCTCGATGCCAAGATGCAGGCCATCGAGATCACCAGCGTGCAGCAATGCCAGGCCGGAGCCCTCTTTAACAAAGGCAACCGCTGGACCGATGCCAGCGCCGCCAAGGCCGAACGCGCCCCTGACCGCACCGTCGAAATCGGCAGCACTGAGTTTGGCCGCCTTGTCGATGAGCTCGCCGCCGACAACCGCCAGAGCCTGCTGGCCCTGCGTGGCGAGCTGCTGCTGCAGCATCGCGGCCAGCTCGTCCTCATCCGCTGAAATTCCCACAAACACACCCATGAAAACGCCATCCATCCTCATCGCCACGGCTTTGACCGTGTGCCTCGCCATCGCCAAGGACGCCCAGCCGCCCGCACCCGTGGCGGAGATCGTAAAAGTCGAAACAGCTGCCGCAGACACACCGGTGGTGCAGATTGCCGTGCTGCTGGACACCAGCAGCAGCATGAGCGGCCTCATCGAGCAGGCGAAAACCCAGCTTTGGAAGCTGGTGAATGAATTCATCACCGCGAAGCAGGACGGCAAAACTCCCGTCGTGCAGGTGGCGCTGTATGAATATGGCAAATCTTCGCTGCGGGCGGAAGAGAACTGGATTCGCCAGATCCAACCGCTCACCCGAGATCTGGACAAAGTATCCGAAGAACTCTTCGCCCTGACGACAAACGGAGGCGACGAGTACTGCGGTGCGGTGATTGAGCGGGCGACGAAAGACCTCGCCTGGGATGCGAATCCGAAAGTGTACAAGGCGATCTTCATCGCCGGCAACGAGCCTTTCACCCAGGGGCCCATCGATTCCAAAAAAAGCTGTCAGAACGCCATCGCGAAGGGCATCATCGTGAACACGATCCATTGCGGCAGCGAGTCCCAGGGCATCGCCGAGCATTGGAACCAGGGCGCGCTGCTCGCAGACGGCAAATACCTCGTGATTGACCAGAACCAGGCCATCGTTCACATCGAGGCGCCGCAGGACAAGGAGATTGTGAAACTCAACGAACAGTTGAACAGCACCTACATCAATTATGGAAAGGAAGCTCCGATGGCCAAGGCCCGGCAACTCGCCCAGGACAGCAACGCCGCCGCCAAGGCTGAATCCGGCGCCCAGGTCCAGCGCATCATCAGCAAGGCCAGCGCCAACTACTGCAACACCGGCTGGGATCTCGTGGATGCCTGCAAGCAGAAGGACTTCGACATCACGAAGATCAAGGAGGCCGACCTGCCGGAAGAGATGAAGAAGATGAGCGTCGAAGAGCGCAAAACCTACCTGGAAAAGAAAATGGCGGAACGTGAGGGAATCCAAAAGCAGGTGCTGGCACTGAACAAGGAACGTGAGAACTACGTGGCCACGAAACGCAAAGAGTCCGCCAAAACCGACACCCTTGACACCGCCATGACCAAGGCTCTGCGGTCCCAGGCGGAGAAAAAAGGCATCGCGTGGGAGAAATGAACCTTTAAACTTCGCCATGCCGTCCACCATTCTTGTTGTTGAAGACGACGCCGCGATCCGTCGCGGCGTCCTGGATGCGCTCAAGTTCGCCGGTCATACGACCCTGGAGGCAACCGATGGTGAGAAGGGCATGAAGCTGGCCCTGAGTTCGACCTTCGACCTCATGCTGCTGGACCTGGTGCTGCCGCATGCGAGCGGCTTTGACATCCTGAAAGCCCTGCGCCGAGAACGACCCGGCACACCGGTGATCATCCTCTCCGCCCGCGGCGAGGAGAATGACCGCGTTCGCGGCCTGCGGCTGGGTGCGGATGACTACGTGGTGAAGCCGTTCAGCGTGCGCGAACTGCTGGCCCGTGTGGAGGCGGTGCTGCGCCGTGCACCCGAACGCCAGCCTGTGAGTGAAACGCTCACGCTCACCGCAGCGACGATCGATTTCGGGCAGAGCGTGGCCCGTTTTGAGAATGGCGAGAGCGCCGAACTGTCCGAACGCGAGCGTGATGTGCTGCGCTACCTGGCGCTGAATCGCGGCAGGCCGGTTTCACGGGAGGAGCTTCTGCAGCGTGTCTGGCACATCGAGAACCAGCAGACGGAAACACGCACCGTGGACATGCACATCGCAAATTTGCGCCACAAACTGCGAGATGATGCAGAAGCGCCGCGTGTGATCGTCACGATACGAGGCAAAGGTTATCAACTTGCCTGAACCCATGAACTTGAACTCCAACTTCTACGGCAGTTCCACCACTCTGAGGATCTTCTCAGCAGCGGCCATCGGAAGCATGGTTGGGGGATGGATCTTCTTTTTATTGGATTGGTTTGGACCGTGGCTGTTCAGCCAGTTCATTGCTTTCGTTCTGGGCATGAGCTCCTGTTGTCCCCTTGGGGGAATTGTCACTGCATGCTCTGTGCTCTCCCTGGCCACATGGTTTGTCTGGGCCATGATGAATTCCGCATCTTGAAAAAATCATGCGCAAACCGCTCCACATCTGGATCACCTTCATCGCCTGCCTCGGGCTGCTGCTCGCGGCGATGGCGTGGGTGAGCTGGCACACGCTGGCTCTGGAGCGCGAGCGGGAAACGGCGGCGAGGGAGGCCGACCAGCAGGAACGCGTACGGCTGGCGCTGTGGCGGCTCGATTTCCAAGCGAGTGCGCTCATGATCCGCGAAAATGCGCGGCCGCCCTATGATTTCCGTCCGTTTCATTCGCCGGAAGGTCTGATCAACAAAGCGTACGACAATGTGGCGAAGGGAGAGGTGCTGGTACCATCCCCGCTGCTCGCCGAGGTGCCGGAGCATGTGCTGCTGTATTTCCAGATGGACACGCGCGGCCAGGTTTTGTCCCCGCAGGTGCCGCAAAACAACGAGCGCACCCTGGCGCTGGCGCAGTTCATCAATGCAGATGACCTGACTCGCAGTGAACAACGTTTGAGTGGATTGCGTGAACTCCTCGCCAAGCCGGTGCAGATGATCACACTGCCGCAACAACGCGAGTCCTCGGTCCGGAACAACGGACGTGCTGCACCAATGGCTCCTGCGGCGGCAACCGCCCTCAATCGTCAGCTGCTTGCCGAGATGGCCTGCGTGGCCCGCTTTGACATTGATGACTCCAAGGCGGCTGAAGCCAATGATGCCAAACTTCCACGCAACCCGGCCTGGAATACGCAGCAGGGCCAGGTGGCGTCCCAGCAGTTGATGCTGAACAGCACGGAAAACTACTCGCGCAATCGGGCCGTCAGCCTGCAGGCCGAGGAGGCGATCAAACAGCAGCCGCAAATCAAGCTGAAGGAAGGATCCAACGCGCTGGCCTACTCCAAGGAAAGTGGGGCCGAGCCCAAGCCAGCACCGGCAAAGGCTTTGAAAAAAGAATCAGCGAAACCGGCAGACAAAAGCGAGGGGTCCAGCCTCGTAGCATCCACAGGGGCTGCGGCAAAGGCTGTGGATGAAAAGCAAATGTCGTCCCAAAGACAGCCACAAGATCTGGCCCCTGCGGCAGCTCCCGCGCCTATGCCTTTGGAGCCGAAAGCGGATGGTGCGGCCCGAGCCTTGGGGAATGAGTCCTCCGCGGCTCCAGCCGCTCCAGTTGCTGTTCAGCCGCCACCCAAAAACGCCTCCGCCGTGAACAGCTCGCGGCCTTTTCAAGGTGTGTGGATCGGCAGCAACCTCATGCTGACCCGGGAGGCCTTCGTGGACGGTGTGCGCATGGTGCAGGGCGTGTGGCTGGACTGGCCCGCGCTGCGCGACTCCCTGCTGCGAGAGATCACCGATCTGTTTCCCGATGCGAAGCTGGAGCCAGCGGCAAACGCCACCGCTGGCACGCGCCCGGATGACGACCCGCTGCGCTTTGCCGCGCTGCCAGTGCGGCTGGTGCCGGGGAGCATCCAGCTACCGCCGCTGCCATTCTGGACGCCGCTGCGAAGATCACTGGGGATCGCGCTCGCCTGCGGCCTGCTGGCCGCCGCGGCGGTGGGGCTGGTGCTGTTTGGCACGGTGGCGTTGAGCGAGCGACGCGCCGACTTCGTCTCTGCCGTGACGCACGAGCTGCGCACGCCGCTGACCACCTTCCGCCTGTATTCTGAAATGCTGGCGGATGGCATGGTGACCGATGAAGCGCAGCGCAAGACCTACCTCGACACCTTGACCGGGGAGGCGAGCCGGCTGAGCCATCTGGTCGAAAACGTGCTCTCCTACGCCCGGCTGGAGCGCGGCAGCGCCAAGGCGAGGGCCGAGAAAATTAGGATCGGCGAACTTCTGGACCGCATTTTGCCACGGCTGCAGCAGCGTGCGGATGCCTGCGGCATGACCGTGTGTGTGCAGGCGACGGAAACCGACCGCAAAACAGAGCTGCATGTGGACGCGGCGGCGGTGGAGCAGATCCTGTTCAACCTGGTGGACAACGCCTGCAAATACGCCGCCCCGCGCTCCTCAGAGCCGGTGATCCATGTGGAGGCGGACACGGGCGGCAAGTTTGCCATGCTGCGCGTGCGCGACCACGGCGGGGGCATCTCCCGCAGCGAGCGGCGGCGGATTTTCCACCCCTTTCACAAAAGTGCTGATCAGGCGGCGCACTCGGCTCCAGGAGTCGGGCTGGGCCTGGCGCTGTGCCGGCGGCTGGCTGCGGCGCTGGGCGGGGCGATCACCCTGGATGCCACGCACAAGGACGGGGCCTGCTTCATGCTGCGCCTGCCGAAGTGATCAGCGCTCTCCGGCGAGAGTGACCGCCCCGGTGAGGATGACGTTTCCCGCATCATCCCGGATTTCACCGCTGATCTGGCCCAAGGTGTCGAGCACGCCCTGCAGCGAGCCGCTGAGGTGAAGCGACTGGCCGGGAGTGATGCTGCCGAGAATTTTGATCTGCCGCACGGCGGTGAGGCGGAGATTTTTGAGCGGCGGCTCGCCCGGGCGGGTCTGTATGAGGATGCCGCCCAGCTGCGCCAGCGCCTCGATCATGAGCACGCCCGGCATGAGCGGCGCCCCTGGAAAATGCCCCCTCAGAAACTCCTCCCCCCCTTTGAGCCTCCACACCGCCCTGGCGGACACACCAGGAGTCAATTCAACCATTTCGTCGATAAAACGGAATTCAGAACCATGCGGCAGGGAGGAAAGCGCTTGAACAAGCTCAGCTGAAGATGTCATGCTGAAGTCTCTTATTCACGATTCCCCACCAGAGCAAACTCCAAGATGCGCACCGGCGCCGATGATTTGCCGTGTGCTGATCCAGGCATGGCATGCCGCCGTGCTGCTGACGAGCATGGTGTTCTGGGTGGTGGGCGGCCTGCTCTTTGTGCTGGCAGGAGCCTTGCTGGTGCCAGTGCTGCCGGTGGAAAAATCCCGCGCCATGGGGCAGTGGCTGCTGAGCGCGGCCTTCCGGATGTTTCTCGCCTTTCTCTGGATATGCGGAGTTTATGAGTGCGAATACATCGGCTTTGAGGCGCTGCGGGGCGTGAAAGGCGGGCTGATCATCGCGCCGAACCACCCGGCGCTGTGGGACGCCGTGTTCATCCTTTCCAAAATCCACGGTCTGCGCTGCATCCTGAAGGACACCCTGATGCACAACCCCTTTCTGCGCGGCGGTGCCAAGCTGGCGGGCTTCATCCCAAACAAGCCTGCGCACAAGATGCTGCAGCATTCCATCGAGGCCCTGCGCCAGGGAGACCGGCTGCTGTTTTTCCCGGAAGGAACGCGCACAAGGAAAAATGAGGAGTGCATCAACACCCTCCAGGGCGGCCTGGGCATCATCGCCACGCAGTCGAGCGCGCCGGTGTGGCCGGTCTTCATCGAAACCAACAGCGACTACCTTTGCAAAGGCTGGCCACTGTGGCACCTGCCAGACAAGAAGATCCGCATGCGCATCACGCTGGGAGAACCGCTGGCCAGCCCGCCGGATGAAAGCGCGGCGGCCTTTCTCCGACGGCTGCGCGAGGTGTTTCTGGCGGCGCTCGACAAAGGGACGAAAGCCTGATGGGAGGCCGGATCTGGCGCGTTATTCACTGCATGCGCCCGCTGCTCTTTGCACTCCTCTGCGGCACCAGCCTGCATGCTGAGCCGGACATTCTTCTCATCGTGGCCGATGACCAGAGGCCGGACACGATTCATGCATTGGGCAATGCCTTGATCGAGACTCCGAATCTCGACCGCCTCGTCGCACGCGGCACGTCGTTTTCGCGGGCGTATGCTGGCTACCCCATCTGCCATGTGAGCCGGGCGCAGATCCTCACCGGAAACCCGGCCTTCAAGGCGCTGCCGAAATACCCCGGCGGCGCGATCGATCCACGGCTTGCCACTCTGGGCGGCACCTTGCAGAAAGCGGGCTACCACACCTGCTACACTGGCAAATGGCATAATGACGGACATCCGCAGCAGCGCGGCTACACCACCACGAGCGGCCTTTACTCCAGCGGCGGCGGCAAGGGTGTGACACAGCCGGACGTAGATGACCGGGGCCGCCCGCTCACGGGGTATCGCGGTTGGACATTCAAGGACGGAAACAACCAGGCTGAACTGGACAAAGGCGTGGGCCTGCAGCCCGACAACAACCGCCACGTCGCAGATGGGGCCATTCGTGCGATCCATGCCGCCCCAAAAGGAAAGCCGCTGTTTCTGCATGTGAACTTCGCCTTTCCCCACGATCCACGGCAGTGGCCTGCAGGCATGAAAGATTGCTACGCTGCCGCGAAAATGCCGCTTCCGGCCAACTTTGCGGCGAAGCACCCCTTTGACCATGGCAACATCAGCGGGCGCGATGAACTGCTGCTGCCAACCCCACGCACGCCTGAGGCGGTGCGTGCAGAGCTGGCACTTTACTATGCCATGATCACGGATCTCGACGCGCAGCTGGGCCGCATCCTGGCGGCGCTGCCAGAGCCAGAAAACACGATCATCATCTTCACCAGCGATCAAGGTCTTGCGCTCGGCAGCCATGGGCTGCTGGGCAAACAGAACGAATATGAGCACAGCATCCGCAGTCCGCTGATCGTCTGCGGCCCCGGCCTGCCCAAAAACGAGCGCAGCGCCGCGCTGGCGAATCTGAACGATCTTTTTCCCACGCTTTGTGATCTCGCGGGGATCGCGGTTCCTGCCACTGTGCAGTCGAAGAGTCTTGCGCCGGTGCTGCAGCACCAAACCGAGCGTGTGCATGAGTTTGTCACGGGAGCCTACACGGACACCCAGCGCATGATCTGCGACGAACGCTGGAAATTCGTGCTCTACACCAAGCTGGGACGCGAACAGCTTTTTGATCTGCAGACCGATCCTGATGAGCTGCACGATCTCAGCGCCGATCCGGCCCACCGGGCCAAGCGTGATGAACTGGGAGCCAAGCTGCGAAATTGGCGTGAGCAGAATGGCGACCCCGATCTGTCAAAGCCGGGCCAGCTTCGATGAAATGGCTGCGCCTTCATCAGCGTTCCCGGTCTTTCCACCATGAACCGTCTCTGCCTCACGCTTCTTCTTTTTGCCTGCGCCCTGAATGCTCAAACCCCGGCTCCGACGGCCAAGCCAAAGGCCGCCGACGCGGTGGACAAGATGGCCGCCGGGCTGAAGCCCACGCGCATCCTGCCCTACAAGAAGACCGGTGACACCGAGCTGAAGCTGCATGTGTTTGAGCCGGAGGGCTTCAAGCCGGGCGACAGCCGCGCCTGCTTCCTCATCATTCACGGTGGCGGATGGACAGGAGGCTCTCCGCCGCGCATGTACCCCTTTGCCGCGCACTACGCCAAGCACGGCATGGTAGGCGTCAGCATGCAGTACCGGCTGCATAGCGCCAAAACAGGCGTGAGCGTCTTTGACTGCGTGAAGGACGCCCGCTCGGCGATGCGCTACATCCGCAGCCATGCGGCGGAGATGGGCATTGATCCGCAGAAGATCATCGTCAGCGGCGGCTCCGCAGGTGGTCATCTGGCGGCGGCCACAGCCCTCTTTGACAACGTTAACGAGGATGGCGACGACCTCAAAGTCTCGCCCATTCCGAATGCCCTGGTGCTGCTCTTCCCCGTGATCGACACGTCCAAGGATGGGTATGGAAACGCGAAGATCGGTGAGCGCTGGCAGGAGCTGTCGCCCGTGCACCTGGTGCGCGCCGGGGTACCGCCGACCATCATCTTTCACGGCACAGGAGACACCGTAACACCCTTTGCCGGCGCCAAGGCCTTCCAAGAAGCCATGCTGAAGGCGGGCAACCGCTGCGAACTCGACATCAATGAAGGCGGTGCCCACGGCTACCTCATGCGCAGTCAGGTGCTCTTTGACGACACGATGCAGAAGACGGATGTGTTTCTGAAGTCACTGGGGCTGCTCAAGTGACGCGCCAAGGCCCGGCAGTCACTCCTCAATCCACACGGCCGTGCCTTCGGGTACGAGATCAAAGAGCTCGATCATCTCCTGGTTGCGCAGGCGAACGCAGCCGTGGCTGGCGGGGCGGCCAATGGCGTTTTCGTCATTGGTGCCGTGGATGTAGACATAGCGCTGGTAGGTGTTGGCATTGCGCGGCTCGGTGCCATGCAGCCAAAGAATGCGGGTGAGCACGAAGTCGGATTTTGTGTCCATCCCAGGCACCCAGCGCCCGACGGGCTGGCGTGACTTGAAGATGGTGCCGCTCTCCGCGCCGTGGCCGTGCTTTTCTTTGACCACAAAGCGGCCCAGCGGCGTCTTGTTGCTGCCTTCGGTGAAGCCGATGCCGAATTTCGACGTGCTGCACGGCCATTCGCGCACGAGCTTCATGCCATCGTACAAACGCAGCCGCTGCGTGCCGATGCTGACTTCGAGGCGTGGAGAGGCGAGATTCATAGCTGTGATGAACCATTCATCAGCATGCGTATGACTGCACGCGAGAACTGCACCCGTGAGTGCGGAGCGGGTGTTTGAAAAAGCATTTGACGAATTAGACCAATCAGTCTAATCACTCCAATATCATGAGCGACCGGACGACCAAAGAACGCATTCTCGACGCAGCCGAAGGGCTGATGCTCGAGAAGAGCTTTCACTCGGTCGGGCTGAACGAGATCCTGGAGGCCGTGAAGGTGCCGAAGGGCTCGTTTTACCACCACTTCAAGTCCAAGGAGCAGTTTGGCGTGGAACTGCTGAAGCACTACGTGTCTGATGCCAATGCCTACAAAAGGCAGATGCTGCTCTCCCCTACGCCCGAGCCGGACCCGCTGCGCAGGCTGCTCAGCATGTGCGAGGGAACCATCTGCCGCGTGCTGGAAACGAAGGGAAAATGCCCCTGCCTGGTGCTCAAGCTGGCGGCCGAAGTCTCTGACATGAGCGAACCCATGCGCGAGGTGCTGGCCGAGGGAAACCGCGAGGCCATCGCCATTCTGGAGCAGGTGCTGCAGGAGTGCATCGAGAAGGGCAAAATCGC